>NZ_JBTKXX010000001.1:0-1630899 GCF_054862725.1 Thiomicrolovo sp. ZZH C-3 | reverse complement strand
TAAAAAATAACCACCCATACCGAACAAAAAGCCGACAAAATTGTATACTATTTTCATGAAACTTCCGCAGTCAAGGCTGCGAAAAAAGGATTAACCAATGAAGAAGTGGCTTTTGTCCATGATGATGCTTCTGCCGACGCTGGCGCTGGCAGAGGATACGCTCGATACAGGTGATACGGCCTGGATGATGGTGTCAACAGCATTCGTACTGCTGATGACGCCGGCAGGTCTGGCACTCTTTTACGCCGGGATGACACGTTCAAAGAACGTGCTTAATACCTATGCAATGGTCATGGGTGCATTTGTCGTTGCCTTTGTGGTCTGGGTCATTGCAGGCTACTCCATCGCCTTCGGTGCAAGCGAGAGCGCAGCACTGCAGAACGTGTTCGGCGGCTTCGGCAACGTCTTCCTTTCCGGTATCAACTGGTCTGACCTGTCCGGCAGCTACCCGACCTTCGTCTTCATCGCCTTCCAGGGTACGTTCGCAGCGATCACCGTTGCGATCGCGTCCGGTTCCGCGATCGAGCGTATGAAGTTCTCCACATGGATGCTCTTCGTTGTCCTCTGGGGCCTGGTGGTCTACGCACCGATTACGCACATGGTATGGGGCGGCGACGGTGCCTACCTCTTCGATGAAGGTGCCCTTGACTTCGCCGGCGGTACGGTTGTCCACATGAACGGCGGTCTGGCCGGTCTGGTCCTGGCGATCATGCTCGGTAAACGTGCAGGTTACCCGAAATCTCCGATCAAGCCGGTGAGCATCATCCTGACTGCTGCCGGTGCAGCCCTGCTGTGGTTCGGCTGGTACGGCTTCAACGGCGGTTCCGCATTCGGCGCAAACGCTATCGCAGGTCTCGCGGTTCTGACAACAACGATCGCTACGGCAGCTGCGGGTGTCACCTGGATGCTGATCGAGTGGTTCATGTTCAAGAAACCGACCCTGCTCGGTGTCGCTTCCGGTATCGTTGCCGGTCTCGTCGCGATCACGCCGGCCGCCGGCTTCGTCGGTGTNCGCACCGATTACGCACATGGTATGGGGCGGCGACGGTGCCTACCTCTTCGATGAAGGTGCCCTTGACTTCGCCGGCGGTACGGTTGTCCACATGAACGGCGGTCTGGCCGGTCTGGTCCTGGCGATCATGCTCGGTAAACGTGCAGGTTACCCGAAATCTCCGATCAAGCCGGTGAGCATCATCCTGACTGCTGCCGGTGCAGCCCTGCTGTGGTTCGGCTGGTACGGCTTCAACGGCGGTTCCGCATTCGGCGCAAACGCTATCGCAGGTCTCGCGGTTCTGACAACAACGATCGCTACGGCAGCTGCGGGTGTCACCTGGATGCTGATCGAGTGGTTCATGTTCAAGAAACCGACCCTGCTCGGTGTCGCTTCCGGTATCGTTGCCGGTCTCGTCGCGATCACGCCGGCCGCCGGCTTCGTCGGTGTCGGCGGTGCCTTCATCGTCGGTATCGTCGGTGCACTCATCGGCTTCTTCGGTGTCGCGATCCTGAAAAAGAAACTGGGCTACGACGACAGCCTCGATGCTTTCGGTATCCACTTCCTCGCAGGTCTGTGGGGTGCGATCGCTACGGGTATCTTCGCGCTGAACGATCAGGACCTCCTCTGGGACGGTCCGCTCAAAGCAAGCGGCGACCGTATGGGTCAGCTCTTCGTCCAGTTTGAATCTGTCCTGATCGTCGGTCTGTGGACCCTGGTCGGTACGGTCATTGTCTACCTGATCTCCTCTGCGATCACCGGCGGTGCACGCGTTGACGAAGAGACGGAAACCATGGGTCTGGACGAGTCCGTCCACGGCGAGCGCGGATTTAATCTCTAATTGAACCACTTGATGTACGCCGAAGGAGCAAAGCCCCTTCGACTACGTTAACACTGGGTTCTCCTCGGCGGAGGGCCCGCGCACCCTTGGTGCTCTTGGGCTTGAAAGTGTCAAACAACTTTTAAGCAAGAGAGGAGGGTGTTACAATGCTAAGAACTAAAAAAGGACATACAGCNATTGAACCACTTGATGTACGCCGAAGGAGCAAAGCCCCTTCGACTACGTTAACACTGGGTTCTCCTCGGCGGAGGGCCCGCGCACCCTTGGTGCTCTTGGACTTGAAGGTGTCAAACATCTTCTACTTCGAGAGGAGAGGGTGTTACAATGCTTGAAACTTTTCTACGAAGAAGCCGAAAGCTTCTTTGTGCTTTAGTAGCCATAGCGGCAAGCGAAAGTGAAGCGGACTTTGTTCGGTTCGCGGCAAAAAAAGGAATTGAAATATGAAAAAAGTAGAAGCGATCATCAAGCCGTTCAAGCTTGAGGATGTGAAGGATGCACTGGCTGAGATCGGTATTACCGGTATGACGGTCAGCGAAGTGAAAGGGTACGGGCGCCAAAAAGGGCACAGCGAGCTCTACCGCGGTGCGGAGTACGTCGTTGACTTCCTGCCGAAAGTCAAAATGGAGATGGTCGTCGAAGCGGCATCGGTCGACCAGGTCGTCGATACGATCGTCGAAGCGGCCCGCACCGGCAAGATCGGTGACGGTAAGATCTTCATCAGCGATATCGAAAAGATTATCCGTATCCGTACCGGCGAATCCGGCTCCGAAGCGGTTTAAGCCTTTTGACGGCGGGGCCTCCCGCCTCTTTCCTTCCACAACACTTTCAAAAATACCTCCTTATTTTTAGCCCCTTTTCACCGTAAAACCGATAGATTGTCTCCATTATATTGCGGGGGTCAATTGTGAAATCATTAGCGGGAAAACGTGCCTTTGTCAGCGGCGCGACATCGGGAATCGGCGAGGCGTGTGCACGGCGGCTGGCCGAAGCGGGCGCGGACCTTGTGCTCCACGGGCGCAATCGGGATAGGCTGGAGATGCTGAAAGCGTCACTTTCAACGTACGGGGTCACGGTCGATACGCTTGCTTTCGATGTGCGCGACCGCAGGGCGGTCGAGGGGGCGATGGCGTCACTGCTCGAAGCGAGTGTCATCGATATCCTGATCAACAACGCGGGCCTGGCGCTGGGCCTCTCGCCCCTCGATGAAGGGGACGTCGACCAGTGGGAAGAGATGATCGATGCGAACATGAAGGGGCTGCTCTATGTCAGCCGTGCCGTCATCCCGCAGATGCGTTCGCGCAACAGCGGTCATATCCTCAATCTCGGCTCCATCGCCGGGAAGATGACCTACCCGGGCGGTAATGTCTATTGCGCCACCAAATCAGCCGTTCATGCCTTGACGGAGGCGATGAATATCGACCTGGCGGGGACGGCAGTGCGGGTCGGCAATATCGCGCCGGGGGCCGTCGAGACGAACTTCTCGACGACCCGTTTTTCCGGCGATCAGGCCCAGGCGGATGCCGTCTACGAAGGGTACGAACCGCTGCACGCCGACGATATAGCCGATCTGGCGCTCTATATGCTGCAGGCGCCGCCGCATGTCAATATCCAGGATGTGCTCATTATGCCGACGGCACAGCGCAATCCTTATGTCTTAAGCCGGAACGGGTAGGGAAGTATCTATAGCGAAAAGGTGTAAAGGGGATGCCCCTGGGGGCAGCGCGATCAGACGGCGCCGAAGAGGACTCTGCCTTCGCCGCTCTGTGCGGCTTTGACGTCGTCATAGCTTTTGTCGGAGATGCGCAGTGTCGTGGACTTGATCTCGTCGTAGACGGTGTCGATCTTTTCGCCGGCGCTCAGTTTTTTCAGATCGCCTTTGGAAAGGTCGGCATGGTCGAGCAGTTCGTTCCATACGGAGCTTTCATCCAGGGAGAAGGCGTAGAACGTGAAGCCTTCATACTCGAATTTGCCGTCGGTATCGAGGTCGGTGACGAAAAGCATGTAGAGGCCGTCGGTGGAGAGGACATCTTTGTAGCGTTCAACAAACGGTTCGAAGAAATCGAGGGTTTCCAGTTCGCAGGCGATGAAGTCGATTTTCTCGCTGTTGCTGACGAGGATCACCTGGGTAGCGGTGGCTTTCGGCGGGAGTTGTTTGTCGGCAGAGAGTACCTTGCCCGGAGTAATGACGAGGCTGCCGCGGTAGGCGTATTCGTATTTGTCCGTTTTGTCGCTGAAAGAGGCCTGCCACTGCAGGTTGTTATCGTAAATGAAACTCTGTACGGTTGACATCGTTGGTTGTCCTTGGGAAGTAAGATGACCGTAAAATTGCAAAATCGGTTCCAGTATTCTGCAGCGCTACGATTTGCATTTGTGCCGAAAAAAGAATAAACTGGATATTGTCTAGTCAGCGAAAGGGGAACGATGCAACCCGTCCGGTTCTTTACGGCACTGCGCGAAGATGCGCGGCATGCGATCGAACGTATCGTCGCCGCCGACATTGTTGTCGGTATTCCGGCCTTCTGGGCAATGGAGAGTGTCGAACACGTTATCCGTACTGTTCTGGAAGGTCTTGAAGAGCATTACCCCGACAAACGAGCACTCGTCTTCGTCGCCGACGGTGGCTCGACCGACGATACCCGGGAGGCAGCCGAACGGATCGACCCGGCCGATTATAACGTCCATATCCTGGTCAGCGTCTACCGCGGGCTTGCCGGCAAAGGCTCAGCCGTCCGCGCCATTTTCGAAGCGGCCGATTTCCTCAAAGCCGACGTTGTTGCCCTTTTCGATTCCGACCTCAAGTCGATCACACCCGACTGGGTCAAAAACGTCATCGAACCGGTCTTCGAGGGGTATGATTTCGTCGCACCGGACTACCTGAGACACAAATTTGACGGCACCATTACCAATACGATCGCCTACAACCTGACACGCGCCCTTTACGGCTACCGCATACGGCAGCCCATCGGAGGGGATTTCGGGATCTCGTCAACCATGCTCAAACGCTATCTTGAAGAGGATATCTGGGAGAGCGATGTTGCCCGTTTCGGTATCGATATCTGGCTGACGACGTTGGCGATTGTCTCTGACGCGCGTATCTGCCAGACCCGTCTGGGCGTGAAGATCCACGGTCAAAAGGATCCGGCTGCGGACCTCGGTCCGATGTTCCGGCAGGTCGTGGGAACGATCTTTACGATGCTGGAGGTCTATGCGCCGCAGTGGAAAAACGTCGAGGGGAGCGAAGAGATCCCTTTTTACGGCGACACGCCGAGTGAAGAGCCCCCGCAGAT
Organism: Thiomicrolovo sp. ZZH C-3; assembly: GCF_054862725.1. NCBI lineage: Bacteria > Pseudomonadati > Campylobacterota > Epsilonproteobacteria > Campylobacterales > Sulfurimonadaceae > Thiomicrolovo > Thiomicrolovo sp. ZZH C-3. The sequence goes on along the minus strand of NZ_JBTKXX010000001.1, from coordinate 1,625,780 downwards.
TACGATAGACACGGAGGCGCTGATTACGTATTTCAAAACGGGCTACAGCAACTTTGCTTCGTTGTGGGAATCGCAGATCGATGCGGAGGCTTTCAAGAGTGTTTCCGCACTGGCAAACCGTGAGGAGGGTGTCCCTTTCGATCTTCCGACGGAGGTGTGGGTACGGATCGTCTATCGCTACGCCCTGCTTTTCCACAATACCGAACGCCAGCGTTTCAAGATCCTCGATACGATGATCCCGCTCTATTATGCCCGCGTGGCGTCACTGGTGCAGACGCTTTGTGACAAGGACGCGCGGGAAGCGGAGGGGTACTACGAGGCACAGGCCGAAGCGTTCGAACGCGGCAAAAGTCTTCTCCGGGAAGCATGGAACAGCGAAACGGAAGAGAACAACCTGAAGGAGTATCTGACGCGTATCTGGCGCTGAGCTGCCGGAGAAGCGGATCATACAGATGTTCAAAATGCGTCTCCCCATTGAACCCTCCGTTCCCCTGCTGATACAGCGTTTTTCTGAATGATTTATATAGGAATAAGTAATTCATATTTGTATAAAAAAACAATATTTATCATACATTAAAAGTATTGTCGCTATCCTGATGTATAAAGCAGAGCGTATGTCACGGAGAGGTACGGTTTGAAACTGGTGTGCCTCTGAGACGCTATGACAGATGTTCTCTCGTGCTGTTTTTGGCAGGACTGCGAACATTTTCCGACCCGTTCCCCACCCCAATGAAAGGGAAAAGCTTATGCATCCGGATAAAGTAAAACGCGAAACGACGAAAACGTTGACGGACCTGCCGAACATCGGCCCGTCACTGGCCGGCGATCTGCGCCGGATCGGTATTAACCGTCCCGAACAGCTTGTCGGGCAGGATCCGGTGGCACTCTACGGCATACTCTGTGAGCTGACGGGTGCGGAGCAGGACCCCTGCGTTCTGGATGTCTTTATGTCGATTACGGATTTTATGAACGGGGGCGAGGCAAAAGTGTGGTGGGCCTATACGCCGCAGCGCAAGGCGATGCAGAAGGGTGAATGATTACTCTTCGCCGAAGATCCCGTAGGGTTCGGCATTGACCAGCGAGGCCGGGTCGATCTTGATCTCGTCGACAATGAGGGTATCGCGCTGGTGCGGGGGGAGGCGGAGCAGCAGGCGCTCTTTGGCCTGCGTCTCGTCCTTGGCATCGACGGGGTAGGTACGTTTTTTCGTCCCGTCGACACGGACGTTGATCAGGTAACGCATTGCTCAGCCCGCTTCGCTTTTGTAGCCGTAGGTGGAGGAGATGGAGCGCAGGCGTTCTGCCGCTTTGGTGAAGGCGTCGATGACGTAGTCGATCTCCTCTTCGGTCGTGAAGCGTGAAAGGCTCAGACGGATGGCGGTATGCGCCAGTTCCGGGTCTTCGCCGATGGCGCTCATGATCGGGTTGGCTTCGAGGGACTCGGACGCACACGCCGAACCGGTGGATGCGGCAATGCCCGCACGGTTGAGGTCCCAAAGCATCGCTTCGCCCTCGATCCCGCGCAGGGAGATGAGCACGGTGTTCGGGGTACGGTTGTCACGCGGCCCGACAATGATGGTGTCGGGGATCTTTGCCAGGGCGTCTTCGAGTTTGTCGCGCAGGCGGCGCACTTCCGTATTCATCTTATCAACGTGGCCTGCGGCCTGTTCCATCGCAAGCCCCATGCCGACGATATAGGCGACATTGAGGGTACCGGCGCGTTTACCGCCCATCTGCTCGCCGCCGTGCAGCAGGTTCGGGAGCTGTTTGCCTTTTTTGACGTAGAGCCCGCCGACCCCTTTGGGACCGTGGAACTTGTGCGCGGAGAAGGTCAGGTAGTCGACATTGACTTTTTTCAGGTCGACCGGCAGTTTACCGATAGCCTGGACGGCGTCACTGTGGAAGAGGATGTCGTTCTCTTTGGCAAAGGCGCTCACCTCTTCGACCGGGAAGATCATCCCAGTCTCATTGTTGGCCCACATCATGGAGATGAGGACGGTTTTGTCGGTGACGGCCGCTTTGATCGCCTCGGCGCTGACACCGCCGTTCTCATCAACATCGACGTAGGTGACGTCGACACCGTAGTCGCTCAGGAAGTGGAGGGTATCGAGGATACAGGGGTGCTCGACGGAGGTGGTGACGATGTGGTTCTTCTCCGGGTTTTTCAGGATATGTTTGAAGTAGATCCCCTTGAGCACGGTATTGTTGCTCTCTGTCGCACAGGAGGTGATGAGGATGTCATCTTCGTCCGGTACATTCAGGGCGTCGTACATCTTACCCATCGCTTTGTTCAGGTGCGGACGGACTTCCATCCCGTACTGGTGCAGGGAGTTCGGGTTTCCGAAGAGGTCCTCGAAAAAGGGCTGCATTTTGACTTTGACCAGGGGGTCGATCTTGGTAGTGGCATTGTTGTCGAGATAAACGCGCATTGAATGTTCCTCGTATTTTGGGTGTTAATGCCCGGTAGAATGCAAAATCTGTTCGAGAAAAGGAGCGCAAGAGTTTCCTGATGTAAAAAGGGGGATTTTTTTGTTATGACGGGTTGATCTACCGTCTACTCTGCTATAATGAATATAGTATGAAAACAAAAAATAATCTTTTTATTATATTATGTGAAATTGTAATGATCGGCATTGTCACGGTCATCTTCTACAAAGCCGGTACCCTGCACGTGAGGATGGAGCAGGAGATCCTCGATGCGAAGCAGATGCTGGTGACGGCCGATGAGCTGCGGCAGACCTCGGACGACCTGACGCATTTTGCACGGGCCTATGTCGTGACGAAGGATCCGGAGTTCAAAGCGCGCTACTTTACGACACTGGATATCCGCAACGGCCAGGCCCCGAGACCGAAAGGGTATGCGAACGTCTACTGGGACCTCTCGAAAGAGCAGCGGGAACGCAAACACCCGCTGGGAGAGAAAAAATCCATGGATGCGATTATCGCGGCACTTCCCTTCTCCCCGGAAGAAAAGGCCAGGCTGAAAACGGCGGAAGACTATTCAAATGCGCTTGTCCAACTTGAGATCGAGGCCATCAACGCCGTGGAAGGCCGTTTCAAGGATGCCGGCGGCCACTACACCGTGATGGCGGAGCCTGACCGGCAGAGGGCCATCGCACTGCTATACTCACCGGCCTATTACGAGGCCAAGCAGAAGATCATGAACCCCATCGACGATTTCCTGGGCCTGCTCAATGACAGGATCGAGGCGATATTCAATGCCCTCAACAGCAAACTTGCTTTTTTTGAATTCGTGATGTTCCTCGTCATTGTCGGTTACATTCTCATCAACCTCTTTATCTACCGCTATCTTGTCAAACGCAACATCTTTGACCGGCGAAAACTCGAGTACCTTGTGGAACAGCGTACGCAGAAACTTGAATCCTCCCAACGCAAACTGCAGGAGGCACAGAGCCTGGCGCACTTCGGCAGCTGGGAACTCAACCTTGAAACGAACCGGCTGACCTGGTCCGACGAAGTGTACAGGATTTTCGAGATCTCTCCGGATGATTACGATGTCTCCTATGCACTCTTTACGGAGTTTATCCATCCGGAAGACAGGGCGATGGTCGACAGAAACTACCAGCATTCGGTCAGTTACCATACCCCCTACAAGATCGAACACCGGCTGCTGTTGCGCGACGGAAGGATCAAGTATGTCCTGGAGAGCGGTGAGACATTTTACGACAAAAAGGGCATGCCGGTCCGCTCGATCGGGACCATCTATGATATTACGGACCGCAAACAGTATGAGCAGACCCTGCAGGAGCGCGAAGCGCTGTTGAGCGCGGTCGTGGAAGAGAGCATGGACGGGATCAGCCTGGTGGATGACGAGGGGCACTACATCATGGTCAACAACGCCTATACGCAACTCGTAGGGTATACGAAAGAGGAGTTGAGCCGGATGCATGTCTATGACCTTCTGCCGCAGGAACAGACGCCGGATATGTTTCCCAAGATCACAGAGACACGTCAAGCCTCCCGGCGCGAGATACAGATGCGGCGAAAGGACGGCAGTGTTTTCCTCGCGGAAGTGTCCGCTTCCCCCATCATCATCGGGGAGGCGGAGCGTATGCTCGGGATCGTTCGCGATGTGACCGAATACCGGCGGATGGAGCGGGCGCTGGAGTACTCAGCGCGGCACGATGCGCTGACCGGGCTTTACAACCGTCATGTCCTGGAAAAACAGTTGCAGACCGAGGTCGGCCGGGCGGAACGTTACGAGCATCCGCTCTCGCTCTTTATGCTCGACATCGATCATTTCAAGAAGATCAACGATACCTACGGACATCATGTCGGGGATATGGCGCTGCGCAAAGTCGCGGGGGTGTTGAAACATACGGTGCGTCAAACCGATTTTGCCGCCCGGTACGGCGGGGAGGAGTTCGTGATCATCCTTCCCGAGACGACCCACGAGAAGGCGATGGAACTGGCAGAGCGTCTGCGCAGCGAGATCGCCGCGGAACCGTATATGACCAGTGCGGAAGGTTCGTTCTCCCTGACGGTGAGCCTCGGGGTCTCCAGTCTCTCGGCGCATATCGATACCGACGCCAAACTCCTCGAGGCCGCGGATGCCGCGATGTATGTGGCCAAAAAAACCGGCCGAAACCGTGTCGTGTCGGCTTAACTGTTTGAGGGATCGGTAACCAGATCGAAGCCGTGATGCATCGGCGATTTCAGTGCATCAGGAGGGGTTACCTCGCACTGAGACGCGTAAAGAGTTTTTTGTCTTCCATGATACGTCCGGCACCCAGAGCGATCTCGAGGAGCGGGTCACGGCTGAGAATGGTTTTGAAACCAAGCGCATTTTCAATGTCGCTCCCCAGCCCATCGAGGAGTGCGCTGCCTCCGGTCAAGTAGAGGCCGTTGTCGCGTAGACGGGGGGCGAAATCCGCAGGGAGGGTGCGTGTGAATGCCTGCACGAAGCGGAGGAGGCGGCGGACGCCGGGTTTCAGGGCTTCACGTACGTCACTCAAGGGAATCTGAAGGGCATGGGGAAGGGCGTTGTCCCGGTTGAGGGCATGGACCTCTACCGCCATGGTCGTACGAGGGCGGGAAAGCTGAAATTTCAGGAATTCCGCTTCATGCGAGGAGATACGTTCACGGTGTACGCTGTCGAAATAGTGGATGATGGCCTGTTCGAAATCCCATCCGGCGGAGCGCACGGAGTGCGATGCGACGATGCCGCCGCAGCTCAGCAGCGAGATCTCGGTGACGCCGCTGCCGATATCGAGCAGCAGGGCACCGTCGGGGGAGTGGAAGTCGATACCGGCACCTACGGCGGCCGAGTAGGGGTCTTTGATCATCACGACGCTGCTCGCCCCGCTTTGCAAGCCGGCCGATCTGACGGCATCGCGTTCGTAGGCCGTGAGATCGAAGGGCACACTGACGGCGATAGCAGGTCCGAAGACGCCGCGCTTGCGCATCAGCATATTGATCAGATGCTTTAAAAAAAGTACGGTGGCATCAAGGTCGGCGACGGCACCCTGCGAGAGCGGGCGGATGACAGGAAGGTGCGGCGGCGTTTTGCCCGACATCTTCTTGGACTCGTGTCCGATACAGACGATCTTCCCGCTGCTTTTGTTGACCGTGATACAGGTCGGCTCGTTAAAGATGATCCCACGCGAAGGTTCATAGACGATCGTGTTTTCCGTACCGAGATCGATGGCGTAGCGCCTGCGTGAAAACATGCTGATTCCTTCATGATTTGAAGGGATTGTACAGCATACCCGTAAATGTACGGCTACGTAAGCTCATGAAAAAGACGTCAGAAAAGATCGGGATGTGGAGGTTTCCCCGCGTGGGGACACGGGAAGGAGGATTACGCTTCGGCGCTCTCTTTTTCCTCTTTTTTGAAGGTATAGATCGGTTCAGCCGTCGGATCGGCGACGACCGCTTCGGTGATCGTAACGCTCTCGAGGTTTTCCCGGGAGGGACAGCTGTACTGCAGCGGCAGCATCGCTTCCTCGATGATCCCGCGCAGACCGCGGGCACCGACCCCTTTGTCGATCGCCTGCTGGGCGATCGCTTCGAGGGCTTTGTCTTCGAACTCCAGGTTGATGCCGTCCATCTCGAAGAGGGCCTGGAACTGCTTGATCAGGGCATTGTCAGGTTCCTGGAGAATCTGGACCATCTGGTCTTTGGTCAGTTCGCGCAGCTGGGCGATGACCGGGATACGCCCGATGAACTCGGGGATGATACCGTAGTGGACCAGGGCGCGCTGGTCGACTTTGAAGTCCGCCGCCATTTCGCTCTTCTGGACCTTGGCGAAGCCGACCTTGTTGGTGCGCTTGGTGTGTTTGTCCGGGACGAGGCCGACGAAGGCGCCCCCGCAGACGAAGAGGACGTGCGTCGTATCGAAGAGGACGGTCTCCGTCGTGGAGTTCTTGCGGCTCCCTTTGACCGGGACGTAGACTTCACTGCCTTCCAGGATCTTGAGCAGACCCTGCTGGACACCCTCGCCGGAGACGTCGCGGCCCATGGTCGCACTCTCGGATTTACGGGCGATCTTGTCGATCTCGTCGATGTAGATGATCCCGCGCTGGGCCGCTTCGATGTCGTAGTTGGCCGCGGCGAGGAGGCGGGAGAGGATGCTCTCGACGTCTTCGCCGACGTACCCCGCTTCGGTCAGGGCCGTGGCATCGGCGACGGCGAAGGGGACGTTCATGATCTTCGCCAGGGATTTGGCGAGCAGCGTCTTACCGCTCCCCGTCGGTCCAAGCAGCATAATGTTCGATTTTTCCAGCTCGACATTATTGTAGACCGGGTTTTCGATCCGCTTGTAGTGGTTGTAGAGCGCGACGGCGAGGACCTTCTTCGCATCCTCCTGCCCGATGATGTACTTGTCGAGGAACTCGACGATCTTCGCGGGTTTCGGCAGCTCCTGGTGCAGTTTCTCCTGCTGCTCGTAGCGCACCTCTTTTTGGAGGATATTCGAACAGGTCGTGACACACTCGTTACAGATATTGGTGTTCTCCGAGGAAAACATTTTTTTCACTTCGCTCTGCTTACGTCCGCAGAACGAACATGTTTTTTCTTCTTTGGTACTCATCAGACTTCCTTTTTCGTAATAGCATTGAGGATCTGGTCCGCCAGACCGAATTTGATGGCATCTTCGGCGACAAAATAGTTGTCCCGGTCACTGGCCTTCTCAATGGTTTTGACCGACGCGCCGGTCGCATCGGAGAGGATCTTGTAGAGGCGCTTTTTAAGGCTGATAATGTGGTTGGCCTGGATCTCGATATCACTGGCCTGGCCCTGCGCACCGCCCAGGGGCTGGTGGATCATCACTTCGGCGTTGGGCAGCACGTAGCGGTGCCCCGGTTCGCCGCAGGTAAAGAGCACGGCGGCCATGGAGGCGACCATCCCCAGACCGTAGGTGTAGACCGGTGCGCTGATCAGCTGCATGGTGTCGAGGATGGCGAGGCCCGCCATCACCGAACCGCCCGGAGAACTGATATACATGTGGATCGGCTCTTCGGAATCTTCGGCTTCAAGATAAAGCAGCTGGGAGACGATAATCCCCATCATATGGTCATCGATCGGTTCGGTGATCATGACGACACGGTCGCCCATCAGTTTGGAAAAAAGGTCAAAATAGCGTTCGCCCCGGGGGGTTCTGTCTTTTACGGTTGGTATGTATGGCATAAGTTTCCTTTGTGTGGCTTCGCCGCGTCATCCCGCTAAGCGATCGCTCGAGATTGAGTATCGTTTGCCCCGCGTGGGGCAGGTGTTGATATTAGATAAAGGCCTCTGTAAAGGCTTCGAGAGTCATCTCGATCAGTTCGAGGTTGTGTTTTTCAACGAACTTTTTCTCTTTTTTGCCGAGCTCCTGGTCGGTAATGAAGTAACCGCCCTCAAGATCGTGCGTCAGTTCGTTGGCGACCATCCGGTCGGTATCGCGGTCGAAATAGGTTCCCATGAAGAGGTACTTTTTCGTCTTGCGGTAGGTTTTGAGCACGGACGGGACGGCAAACCCGCCCATCGCCTCGGTGAGCCAGTCGACGTAGTCGGCGTCGGAGATGACGAAGCTCGGATCCGGCAGCGGGGAGCCCATCGGCTTGAAGATGATCTTCTGGGCATCGTCGAGGGCCTCTTCATCCACCTGGAAGTACTTCTTGTTCTCGACATCCCACTCGTAGATCTCGTAGCGGTAGTCGTTGTCGAGGATACGGGACTTCCCGATGATCAGCGTATGCGGCTCGAACGCGAGCATCTCCTGCAGTTTGGCATCGCGGTTGGTGTCGATGATGTAGCGCGGCGACATGTTGAGGATCGCTTTGTGCAGCGGGGTCGGTTCGAACTCCTTGGTGTAGATCCAGTTGGTCATCTGCTGGATATAGTCGACGCCGCGGCGCTGCTCAAGGTGCATGGCGGCACGGGAGTATTCGAACATCAGTCGCGGGCTCATGGCACGGCCGTTGTTCATCATCAGGATCATACTGTCCGAATCAAAGGGCATCTGTTCGCCCTCTTTGGTGGTGATCCCTTTGAAGATTCCCAGTCCGAAGTAGGGGACGGTTGTCTGGTTGCGGATCTCTTTCTTGATCGTTTCGATCAGTTCACTGTAGTTTTTGGTCTCTGTTGTCGTCATTGTTTCGCTCATTAGTGGCATCCTTTTCCGGTATAGCATTCCTGCGCAGCGTAGATTTTCCGTACGGCCGTTTCGGCGTTGAACGGATCGTTCAGGTTTGTGGCAAATTCATCATAAAAGAGTGCACCATCCTTGGAGATGATGAACAGGGCTTTTGTCAGCTCCCCCTCGAGGGGCTCTCCGCTGAGGCGTACACCGTACCAGTCGGCAAACTCTTCGTCGCTGTCAAGCAGGAAACGGAAGCCGTCGACCTTCGGGTCCTCGTGGGCGGTTGCCGCGACGATCAGCGATGCATCGACGCCGTCGCCTTCGGGGAGTGCCTGGCCGATGCTCTGCAGCTCGGCGATGAGCGCCTCGTCAATAAAGGGGGCCGTAACGATCAGCTGGGTCTTCCCGTCCTGTCCCCCGACGGTCTGTGCCGTCCCTTCCGGGGTTTTGAGCGTGACCTGTTCGGACGCGTATCCGATATCAAGCGGCAGCTCTTCAAGACGCATAGTAGACGTGTTCAACTGTATTTGCAAGCGAAGCTCCTATGATGAAATTTTTGATGGCGTTCTCCGTCGTGCGGATGACGGAGGGGAATTTGAACAGGTGGATCCCGCCGTTGGTCAATGCCCGCTTGGTGTTGTCGCAGAAACGGTCGGCCAGCAGGTAGCTGCAGCCGCCGAGGACTTCGAGCAGGGCGTAGTGTTCGGTGATGTGGCGGATGTCCTTTTGACGCTCTTCGTCACAGGTGCACTGTGTCGAAGAGGTGTCAAAGAGACCGCATGCGGTTTTGCACCACGGGTTCATCTCAACGCTCAGCAGTGAGATACCGACCCGGCTTTTTTCCATGACGATTTCATAGATGCCGAATTTCGGGGCGGTGGAAGGGTTATCGCGATAGAGCTCAAGCTGTTGACTGAACGGGACAGCGATCTTCATAGGTTTTCCTTTACCGTCGCCCGGAAACAGGCGTACTTGCAGCCCAAATTGCAAGATGCGTTCCAGTCGGGGGTTCCCCGCCCACCGGGGCTTTGACGGAAATGCGCCTTTATGTATGAGATGCTATTTAATAATGTTGCAGTGCACTGTGGTGGGGGAGGAGGGGACAAAATTGTCGAGATTGTCGGTGGTGGTAGCCCACTGACGCGGAAAAGGGCTGGAATAGGGTTTGCAACATTGGCAGCAGAATATGATTGTAGCTACATGATGCAAGGTCAGGTTCGTCACACCTATACATCTATTAAAGGAGCTAAAATGAGCTGCGGTTCAAGCCCAACAGAATCAGCATTGCCAGCTGATATTGCAGAAAAGGTCCACGATCACCCATGTTACTCTGAAGGAGCCCACCACCACTACGCACGTATTCACGTTGCTGTTGCACCTGCATGTAATATCCAGTGTAACTACTGTAACCGTAAATACGACTGTTCCAACGAGAGCCGTCCGGGAGTTACAAGTGAACGCCTGACACCGGAAGAATCCGTTAAGAAGGTGATGTTCGTCGGCGGTGAAGTTCAGCGTATGAGTGTTCTTGGTATCGCCGGTCCGGGAGACGCCCTTGCGAATCCGGAAAAAACATTCAAGACATTCGAAATGGTCCGCGAAAAAGCGCCCGACCTGAAACTGTGTCTCTCTACGAACGGTCTCGCCCTGCCGGACTTCGTTGATGAAATGGTCAAATACGACATCGACCACATTACGGTCACGATCAACTCTGTCGACGAAACAGGTGAGATCGGTTCGAAGATCTATCCGTGGATCTACCACAACAACAAACGTATCTACGGTAAAGAAGCGGCACGCATCCTGCTCGAGAAGCAACTCGAAGGTATGGCAAAGTGTGTTGAGCACGGTATCCTCATCAAAGCGAACTCCGTTCTGATCCCGGGTATCAACGACAAGCACCTGCCGGAAGTTTCCAAGAAACTCAAAGAGATCGGTGTCTTCCTCCACAACATCATGCCGATCATCTCCGAGCCGGAATTCGGTACGAAATTCGCCCTCGACGGTGTACCGTCCGCGACGGATCAGCAGCAGATGGAAGTCCAGGAAGCGTGCGGTATGGATATGAAACTGATGCAGCACTGCCGCCAGTGCCGCGCCGATGCCGTCGGTCTGATCGGTGAAGACCGCGGTGCGGAATTCACGAAAGAACGTTTCGCTGAAATGAGCTTCGACGCCCTCGAAGACCACTACAACGTTGAAGGCCGTAAAGAGGCCCACGCCAAGATCGAAGAGTTCCGCTTCTTCCTTGACAGAGCGAATGAGCGTGTCCGTAAAGAGAAAGCAGACCTCAGTTCTGACGGTCAGACGATCCTTGTTGCCGTTACGACAGCGGGCGAAGGGATGATCAACCAGCACTTCGGTTCGGTCAAAGAGTTCCTCATCTATGAAGCAGGCGACCTCGGTATCCGCTTCATCCACCACCGCAAACTCGACTACGAGTACTGCGCAGGTCCGGACGGTACGAATCCGATCGATGCGATTATCGACAAACTCAAAGACTGTAAACTGATCCTCACGGCGAAGATCGGCGGTTGTCCGCAGGATGACCTCAAAGCAGCGGGCCTCGTTGCCGACATGAGCTACGCGTATCAGCCGATGGAAGCTTCCGTCCTGAAAGCAACGCGTAAATACTTCAATCTCCCCGAGGAGATGGAAGCGAACTGAGCAATCGCTGTATCCCCGCCTCGGCGGGCAGCAGCGCCAGGCCGCTAATAAGCAGACAAATGCTTTCGCATTTGCGTCGGATGAGACGAATTGACGAAGGTGAAGGATGGAAATGGCTTATATCAACGACACGACGTTACGTGACGGTGAGCAGGCGCCCTATGTGGCGTTCAACACCGCTGAAAAGATAGCGATCGCCCGTGCGCTTGATGCGTGCGGCGCCGATGAACTCGAGATCGGCATTCCCGCGATGGGAACGCGCGAACAGGAGGATATCCGTGAACTTCAGGCCCTGGGGCTTGGGGCGCGGATGATGACCTGGAACCGTGCGACGATGCGCGATCTGGAGGCGTCACTTGATTGCGGCGTGTCGGCCGTTGACCTCTCCATCCCCGTTTCGGATATTCTGATCGACGTCAAGTTCGGCGGTGACAAGGAACGGATGCTTTCGCAACTCGAGGCAGTCATTTTGGCCGCGAAACGCGAAGGACTCTATGTCTGCATCGGAGCCGAAGACAGCTCCCGTGCCGACCTCGCCTTTATCGCCGAAGTGATGCAGCTGGGCCATACGCTCGGCGCTGACCGTTTCCGCTACTGCGACACTGTCGGGATTCTGACACCGACACGTACCTATGACGCCATTAAGGCATTGGTTTCCCTCAATCTCCTTCCGATCGAAATGCACACGCACAATGATTTCGGTCTCGCCAATGCCAATGCGCTCAGCGGACTCGATGCCGGTGCACAGAGCGTCAATACGACGGTCATCGGTCTGGGCGAACGCGCAGGCAACGCTTCGTTTGAACAGATCTCGATGGCGCTGAAACACCTTTACGGCGATGCCCGCCACATCGACGCGATGCAGATGCGTTCGCTCATCGGCATCGTCGCCGAGGCGGCGGGCGTGACTATTGCGCCGAACGCCCCCATTGTCGGGGAGCGCCTTTTTGCCCACGAGAGCGGTATTCATGCCGACGGCATGATGAAAAACAGCCGCGCCTACGAACCCTTTGATGCCGAAGAGGTCGGGGGGCTTCGCGCCTTCCCCATCGGCAAACATTCGGGGACCGGCACGGTCATGTACCATCTCAAACAGCTCGGTATCACTGCCGAAAAGAGTGCGCTGCACTCACTGCTGCCACGGATCCGCGAAATCGTCACGTCACGAAAGCAGGTCCTTGACGACATGGAGCTCGTATCTCTTTACAGGCAGAGCCAATGTTCATAGGATGGCTTAAATTCGCAGACGTCAGTGAACTGGTCAAGATTGCCGATACCGTCGGCTGGCTTGCTGACGGCTACCATATCAAACTGATGATGATGCACTCGCCGCATCTGTGTTACGGTGCCTATGAAGAGGGCAAACTTGTCGGGGCGATCATGGCTATCGGCTTTTCCGAGACGGCACAGATGAAGTATTTCATGGTGCGTCCGGAGTACCAGAAGAAGGGAATCGGCAAACGCCTGTTCCAGACGCTGCTGGGGGTACTGGAGAACGATTTCCGCAAGATCTATCTCCATGCCAACCCGGACCTCGTGCCGTTCTTTGAAGCCCACGGTTTCGAATCGAACATGGAGGTGGGCCGTTTTATCAATGTCGGCAAGGTGCCACCGTTCAACTTTACCAACGCCCACGCCAAGGAACTGGACGGCGGCAACTTCGAGTCGGCCATCTCCGTCATCGACCATGAGACCTTCGGCGAAAACCGCCTGGAGTTCCTCCTGGACGAGATGGAGCGCACCAGTTCGCTCAAGTTCACGCTGCCCAATGCCTTTCAGCACTCCAGCGTCGTGAACGCCCGCCACGTCTACCTTGGCCCCTGGCAGGTTCGCGAAGGGCATGAGGACGAAGCGGAGAAGATGATGAAAGGGGTCCTCTATTTCCGGGGGCTCAAAAAGGTCTTTGCCGACGTCCCCCTCGGGGTGAAGCCGGTCGTGGATCTTTATGAGAAGTACCACTTCAAACAGCAACAGAAGTTCGTCCATATGAGCAAGGGCGGCAACTCGGTTAAGTTCGAGAACATTTACGCATTTTCACTTTAAAGGAGCCCGAAATGTGTTTACTGCAGATGAAAGTCGGTGAGATAGCAGCGGTCGATGCCCTCAACGTCAATGCCGCGCTTCGCGCCCGGCTGATCGCGATGGGGCTGACCAAGGACGCCCGTATCTGCGTCAAACACTACGGCTGGTTCAAAAGCACCGTCCAGGTGATGATCAACCGTACCCTGGTCGGCCTCCGCAAGGATGAAGCCGCCCTGATCGAGGTTCACAAGGTGGCCTGAGGGCCCCTTTGCAAAGACGATTTCGGTCGTGTTTGCAGAGGGGCCCGAACCACCTCGAACAAGGAGATAGAATGTCAGCTGATGCTAAAGAACTGAAAAAAGAGTTGGCCAAGCGCAAACGTCTGGCGGTCGAGATCGCGTCTGAGATCCATGATATCGTTGAAGATACGCTCTGGACCGACTACGTCAAAATGCCGGAACTGAGTGAAAAACTTCGCGTTGCCGTCGAAGAAGCCAACACGTTCAAGACTGAAAACGGTCTTTGATCCCTCCCGCCCAGGACTCCCGTCCCGCGGAGGATTATGATGCGCACTAAAGAAGAGATCCTGCAGATGGAGATCTGCGAATGCGGCGAAAAAAACGTGGCCGAGGCCATCGACATCTTTCAAAACACCTCCCTTCCCTTTAAAAAAGCAAAAAAACTCGTGACCGAATGCAATAAGAGCTGTTGCCGTGCGGCGCTGGTAAAATTGTACGACATGAACCAGTTCGGTACCTATGATTTTGAAGAGATCGAACACCTGATTGAACAGCGCCTCGAGCGGATACGCCGCCTGGCGGAAGGAGCGTGACAATGTCCGAACCGCAATGGGAGACCCTGCGCACCTGGCTGATGGAACAGCGGGCTATTTCATCGGAGATCAAAACCCCCGCGGAGGTGAAGCGCCTCGATCTGAGCAACCGCGGGTTGCAGCAGCTGCCTGAAGCATTCGGTCTGCTGCGCGAACTGGTCGCGGTGAACCTGGGCAACAACAAACTCTCCTCCCTGCCCGAATCCATGGCGTCGATGACGAAACTGAGCAACGTCGATCTGCGTCGCAACGCCTTTACAGCCGTTCCTGCCCTCCTGGGAGCGCTCCCCGTCCGTTCGCTCAACCTCAGCGGCAACCGCATCAGCGAAGTCTCCGAACTGACCCGGTTCACCATGCTGCGGGTTCTCGATCTCAGCGGCAACGTCCTCGAAGGCTTCGCCGACTGCCTGAGTGTCCCCAACGAGATTCGCACCCTCAACCTCTCGACCAACTATATTAAAGAGCTTTCCGGGATGCTGGCGCAGCTCACGTCGGTCGAGCGGCTGAACCTGGAGGGGAACCTGATCACAAGCATCCCCCCGGAAGCGGCCTACCTCAGTTCCCTGCTGGAGCTGGACCTCTCCGACAACCGTATCGAGACGATTGATCCAGCCTTTTTTACCCTCGGGGTCGAATCGGTCAACCTCGCTTCGAACCGTATCAACCACATGACGCTGCACGGCCTGGAAGAGCTCGAGGTACTGACACTCGATGACAATTATCTCAGAACGCTGGAGATCGTGGATGATTTCGCCCCTTACCTGCGGGCGTTCTCCTGCGACGGCTGCGGACTGACGGCCTTCCCGATACTGCCGTCGACTGTCCTGGGGTCACTGTGCTACTCCTCCAACGCCATCGCCGAGGTGCCCGAATCGATCAGCCGCTATACGGAGCTGTACGAACTCGACATCGACGGCAACGCCATCGTCGACCTTCCCGAGGAGCTGGCAAACATGAAAAGCCTGAATTCCCTCTATATCGGCGACAACCCGCTCAACGAGCATGCGAAGCTTGTCATCGAAGTGCTCCACCCGGAGATCTGCGACATCAATATGAAGACCGGGATCACCATTGAGCCGGCAACGCAGGAGGATCTGCCGCATATGGCGGGGCTGCTGGGGGTGCTTTTTGCGATCGAACAGGACTTCGAGATCGACTTCGACAAGCAGCTCTCGGGGATTACGAAGCTTTACGCCCACGAAGGGACCGACCTGCTGGTCGCACGCCACGAGGGCAAGGTTGTCGGCATGCTGACAATGCAGCGCCTCATCTCCAGTGCCGAAGGGGACTTTGTCGGGCAGATCGAAGACCTGGTCGTTTTGCAGGAGTACCGCAAGATGGGCGTGGGCAGCCGGCTCATCAACAAAATGCGCTTTATGGCGCAGTCGTACGGCTACAAACGGATCCAGCTCGCCGCGGATATCGACAATGAAAACGCACTGCACTTCTACACCCGCCGCGGTTTCCGCCGCACCAATCTCACCGTCTTTCATTTTAAAAATAATATTTAAGCTTCAAAGCCCCAATCCAGGGGGCTTTCCGGCACTTTGTCGTATTTGCGACAATTTTTGTCCTCTTTGCGACAATTTTGAAGCTCGGGTGTCGCAGCTGATTTTGAGAATTCCTTTCAGTAGCAAAACCCTTCAAACCCCCTTGTACAGGTACTTTGGAGCGTTTTACGACAAAATGTTGGGAGTGCTGCAAATCCTATTCTTACAATTTTGTGCATTTTTCCTGTTGTTGTCCGACTTTTTTAGAAATGTCAGGAATTGTTACTCAAAAAACCGGGAACGCATCATGCATCAACTACGGCGAAGTACATCTACAAGGAGAAAAAAATGGCTGAACTTCGTCAAATCGCATTCTATGGTAAAGGTGGGATTGGTAAATCTACTACTTCCCAAAATACTCTGGCCTCTATGGCTCACTACTTTGATAAGAACATCATGATCGTTGGTTGTGACCCGAAAGCGGACTCAACTCGTCTGATCCTTCACGAGAAAGCACAGTCTACAATTCTGCAGCTCGCTGCTGAAATGGGTACTGTTGAGGACCTCGAACTCGAAGATGCAATGAAACCGGGTGCAGGTATTTTTGCTCCTGACGCACCGGGCGGTTGGATCAACTGTACAGAGTCTGGCGGACCAGAGCCGGGTGTTGGATGTGCAGGTCGCGGTGTTATTACTGCAATTAACTTCCTCGAAGAAGAGGGTGCTTACGAAGAAGAAGGTCTTGACTTCGTTTCTTACGACGTTCTCGGTGACGTTGTTTGTGGTGGTTTCGCTATGCCGATCCGTGAAGGTAAAGCTCAGGAAATCTACATCGTTATGTCTGGTGAGATGATGGCAATGTACGCTGCTAACAACATCTCCAAAGGTATTCTGAAGTATGCAAACACTGGTGGCGTTCGCCTTGCTGGTCTGGTTTGTAACGCTCGTATGACTGACAAAGAGTATGACCTGGCAATCGCGCTGGCAAAAGACCTCGGCACTCAGATGATCCACTTCGTACCGCGTAACAACATCGTTCAGCACGCTGAACTTCGCCGTATGACGGTTGTTGAATACAGCCCGAACTCTGACCAAGCTCTTGAGTACAAAGAACTTGCTCGCAAAATCATCGCGAACGACATGAAAATCATCCCGACTCCGCTCGAGATGGACGACCTCGAAGACCTTCTGATGAAATACGGTCTTGAAGAAGAGGCTGACGAAGAAAACGTTGGTAAGGCTG
Organism: Thiomicrolovo sp. ZZH C-3; assembly: GCF_054862725.1. NCBI lineage: Bacteria > Pseudomonadati > Campylobacterota > Epsilonproteobacteria > Campylobacterales > Sulfurimonadaceae > Thiomicrolovo > Thiomicrolovo sp. ZZH C-3. The sequence continues at coordinate 1,608,948 of NZ_JBTKXX010000001.1, read as the reverse complement.
CAGAAGCGTAATCGCCTTTGGCTTTCCTTGGTTGAAAGATGCGTTTTCCCCTTCGGGGGAATAAAAATTCTCATAATGAAAAGAAAAAAACAGACAAAGAAGGAGAATTAATATGTTTATTCTTGGTTTCCACTTCCCGGCAGACATGGGAAATACTATCCCGGACGAAAAAGTTGTTGAAAAACTGGATAACTCAGGCGTTGATTTCAGCAGCGTCAGCGAAATTAAAATGATGATGGAAAGCCGCGAAGGCCAAAAAGAAGAGCTTTCTTATACGAACAAAGATACGTTCATGTTCAAAGCACTTGTACATTACGCTACAACGGCTGAGTCTGACTACATGATCTATACAAACCGCTATCAAATTGCAGAGCTCTCCAAGCGTCTCGATGCAGCAGACGACGAGACTATGGCCCTTTGTAAGAAATTCGACTCTATGGCTCAGTTCCGTATTACGGCAGCGTAATCAACTAAATTTATAGATTCTTTAAAAGACATAGAGGAGGATATTATGGGTCCAGAATCATTGGAAGCAAAACAGAAAGCAGCGATCGAAGAGGTACTCAAAGCGTACCCGGCTAAAGCTGCAAAAAATCGTGCTAAACACCTCGGTGTAGGTTCACCGGAGGATGAAAGCCAAAAGACGTGCGGTAACGTCCGTTCGAATAAGAAAACTGTTCCGGGTGTCATGAGCCAGCGTGGTTGTGCCTATGCCGGTTCTAAAGGTGTTGTCTGGGGTCCGGTTAAAGATATGGTTCATATCTCTCACGGTCCGATCGGTTGTGGTCAGTATTCACGTGCCGGCCGTCGTAACTACTACATCGGTACAACCGGTGTCGATACATTCGTTACGATGAACTTCTCTTCGGATTTCCAGGAAAAAGACATCGTCTTCGGCGGTGACAAGAAACTGGCTGTCTGTTTCGAAGAGATCGACGCGCTGTTCCCGCTGAACAACGGTATCACTGTCCAGTCTGAGTGTCCGATCGGTCTGATCGGTGACGACATCAACGCAACTTCTAAAGTTTATGCGAAGCAAACAGGTAACACGATCGTTCCGGTTAACTGTGAAGGTTTCCGCGGTGTTTCTCAGTCTCTGGGTCACCACATCGCGAACGACACTGTCCGTGACTACGTTTTCGACGGTAACGTTGAAACACTGGGTGACGCTATCGAGCCGACTGAGTACGACGTTGCGATCATCGGTGACTACAACATCGGTGGTGACGCATGGTCAAGCCGTATCCTTCTCGAAGAGATGGGTCTGCGTGTCACGGCTCAGTGGTCAGGTGATGCGACGCTCAAAGAAATGGCACAGACGCCGAAGGTTAAACTGAACCTCCTGCACTGCTACCGTTCTATGAACTACATCTCCCGTCACATGGAGAAAGAGTTCGGTATCCCCTGGGTTGAATACAACTTCTTCGGACCGACTCAGACGTACAAATCTCTGCGCAAAATCGCTGCATTCTTCGACGAGAAGATCCAGGCGAAATGTGAAGAGGTTATCGCGAAGTACAAGCCGATGATCGATGCGGTCGTCGACAAATACAAGCCGCGCCTCGAAGGTAAAGAAGTCATGCTGTTCGTCGGTGGTCTCCGCCCGCGTCACGTTATCGGTGCCTACGAAGACCTCGGTATGGAAGTTATCGGTACGGGTTACGAATTCGCACACGACGATGACTACAAACGTACAAAAGACGAGATCATGCGTTCAACTGTCATCTACGATGACGTTAACGAATACGAGCTCGAAGCGTTCGTCAAGAAACTTCAGCCGGACCTCGTTGCTTCTGGTATTAAAGAAAAATACGTCTTCCAGAAAATGGGTCTGCCGTATCGCCAGATGCACTCTTGGGACTACAGCGGTCCGTACCACGGATTCGACGGTTTTGCGATCTTCGCGGCCGACATGGACCTCGCGATCAACTCTCCGGTATGGGGATATAGCAAAGCACCTTGGGAAACGGAAGGAGAAGCGTAATGCAGAACGTAGATAAAATCGACAACGGTAAAAACCTTTTCCAGCATCCTGAGTACCGGGATGTCCTGGCAAACAAAAAACAGTTCGAGGGTGCCTGGGGCGCCATCGACAAAGAAAAAGTCGCCGAAGTAGCTGAGTGGACGACAACGTGGGACTACCGCGAAAAGAACCTCCAGCGTGAAGCGATCACTGTCAACCCGGCAAAAGCATGTCAGCCCCTCGGTGCTGTCATGGTTGCTCTCGGTTTCGAGAACACGATGCCGTACGTTCACGGTTCCCACGGTTGTGTTGCTTACTTCCGTTCTTACTTTACACGTCACTTCAAAGAGCCGACTCCTTGTGTTTCCGACTCCATGACAGAAGACGCGGCGGTATTCGGTGGTCTGGTCAACATGAAAGACGGTCTGAAAAACTGTGCAGCAGTTTACAAGCCGGACATGATCATGGTTTCCACAACTTGTATGGCGGAAGTCATCGGTGACGACCTCTACGCGTTCATTACAGCAGCGAAAGAGGAAGACGGTGGTGTTGACCTTCCGGAATCTTTCCCGATCCCGTATGCGCACACTCCGTCATTCGTCGGTAGCCACATTACCGGTTACGACAACATGATGCACGGTACGATGCAGCAGCTCACTGAAGGGAAGAAAACTGAAGAGGTCAAAGACCGCATCAATATCATCCCGGGCTTTGAAACGTACATCGGTTCTATCCGCGCGGTCAAAACGATCGTAGAGAAGATGGGTGCAGACTACATCATGCTTGGCGACCACTCTGATCAGTGGGACATGCCTGCAGGTGAGTACAACATGTTCGCCGGCGGTACGAAACTGGAAGATGCAGCTGACTGTATCAACTCCAAAGCGACAATCTCTCTGCAGAAATACGCGACGCCGAAAACCATGAAAATGGTTCAGAAGCGCTGGAAGTCCAAAGAGAGCACAACATGTAACCCGGTAGGCCTTAAAGGGACTGACGAGTTCATCATGAAGCTTTCCGAGCTCACCGGTAACGAAATCCCGGCAGAACTGAAGATCGAGCGCCAGCGCCTGGTCGATGCAATGCAGGATAGCTACCCATACATGCACGGTAAGAAATTCGCGATCTGGGGCGACCCTGACTTCCTGATCGGAGTTGTTTCCTTCCTGCTCGAAATGGGTGCGGAACCGACACACGTACTGTGCCACAATGCACCGCGCGGCTGGGAAGAAGAGATGCGTGCGCTTCTCGACACTTCACCGGCTAAAGACGACCTGAACGTCTGGGCAGGTAAAGACCTGTGGCACATGCGTTCATTCCTCTTTACAGAGCCTGTCGATTTCATGATCGGTAACTCTTACGGTAAAGAGCTGATGCGTGATACGGGTACACCGCTCATCTACATGGGCTTCCCGATCTTTGACCGTCACCACCTGCACCGCTACTCTCTGAGCGGTTACGAAGGTGCGCTCAACATGCTCACTCAGATCACGAACAAAGTTCTTGATCAGCTCGACGAAGAGACGAAGGGTATCGCTACGACGGACTACTTCTTCGACCTTATCCGCTAAATCTCTTCCCCCGGGGAGAGGGATACCTGTTTTTTTTGAGTTTCGCCGCGGCCCCACGGCCGGTTCGGACCGCTGGGGCGGCACCGGGGCGTCTTCTTCGGACCCCCGACTTTCTCTCTCCTCAATTCATGTTGCTCCCTTCGGGGAGCGCTCTTTCACTCATCTTTCAAGTACGATTTTTGCATAAGTTGCGGAAAAAAGGACCCACGAATGGCCGTTTCCGACAAGATCAAGGAAAATCTGATGAAAGAGATCTACACCAACATCGACAAGCTTTACGACTTTATGGAGCAGCACTACGCGCTCAGCGATGAACACCACGACCTCGTCATCCGGGAACTCAACAAACTCAAAGACCAGTTCTACCTGATCTCCAGCAACAGCAAACTCTCCTAGGAACACTCCCATGCCTGCGCAGTACCACGTCGTCGTCGAAAAGCTCTGCAGCTGCGCGCAAAAAAGGGATCTCGAGCAGATTCGAAGCTTCTACAGCCGCGAAGAGGCGGAGGAGCACGCGTACGAATGGGCGGATACCCTCAATAACAGCTTTTGCGGCAAACACGGCTTCGACGTCAAAGAGACGGGCGACAACTTTGTCATCTCCGTCGAAGAGGGCGGTTTTGTCGAAGCGTGCGAGCTTTATTAGCGGCAGTGTTTTTACCGCTCATTCACGATATTAAATGCTTTTTCTGATAACATAAAGCCCTTCAAGGGGCTTACGCCCAAGTGAAACAAGGATGATCCGAGGAGTCAATGTGATGGAAAACCAACCGAATACGGAAGCGGAAACGAGCGAAGAGGCGCCGGCGGCGTCTGAACAGGAGCATACGGCGGGCATCCATTATGATGACGCGATGCTGGGCGCTTTTGTCCAGAAACCGGAGAAGTTCGCGTGGTACAAACGCACCTTCGCCAAGTTCAATCAAAACGGCGTCGACAGCTTTGCCTGGAGCTGGTCCTGGTGGGCTTTCTTCGTCACCTTCTGGTTCCTGCTCTACCGCAAAGCCTACCTGGCGGCCATAGGCTACTTCGGTGCCGCGATACTCTTCTCGTTCCTGCCTTTGGGCATTATCGGTACACTGCTCTTCATGATCATCGCGGGGGGGACCGCCCCCTATTTTGTCTATAAGAACTACCGGGAGCTGCAGCGCAGAGCAGAAGCCGCCTCGACGGATACCCAGGTACGCATCGCGACGATGCAGCAGCTCGGAGGCTACCACACCTGGGTCATCGTCGTGGCGGCCATCATCAATCTGCTGATCTTCCTCGGTGTTATGCTGGGGGTCCTGGCGCTCGGCGTCGTGCTGACCGGCACCGGCCAGGGATAATACCGCGTGGAAAAGCCTTAGAGACCCCGCTGCGCGAAGAGGGTGATCGTCATCTGCTGCGCGGCGAGTATGGACGCCTGCACGGTGGCGATGTTCATGTTCATTGACTGCTGGGTGGAAAGAATCTGGTCCGCCTGCAGCCCGATGTTATCCGCCATTGCCAGGATGAGATCGGCCTCTTCGAGGATGCGGTTGGCCATGACCCCGATATCGGCAGAGAGCTGCAGCATACTTTTGAGCGACGTGTAGAGTGTGGGATCGGAGGTCATGGACTCCATACCGCCGATCGCGACGACATAGCCGTCCACGGCTGTCGAAAGCGAGCGGAGCATCAGGGCGAGATCGCCCAGGTCGGCGAGGGTGTCCGCGGAGACATAAAAGCTGTTATGAACCGCATTCGCCGAGATATCGCTGTAGACGGATTCGACTTCGCCCAGGTACTGACGGACATCCCAGGAGACGGCTTCGAGCTCCATAGACATCGTCCACGGCGTCAGGCTGACGGCATCCATGCGCTGCGCCAGGAAGTCGCCGCTCGATTTCAGCCCCTCCAGTTGACTGTTGAAACTGTTCGATTGCATTACCGATACCAGTGCGAGCATGTTTTTCTGCGTCTGCAGCAGGGTCGACTGTGTGAGCGCGACGTTGTCATTTTGAAGCTGCTGGGTCTCGAGGATGCGGTCGGCCATCAGGCCGATGTTGTCCGACATGATCAGGATCTTGTCCGCCATCTCGCCGATACGGTCGGCCATCGTCCCGATGTCGTCGGAGAGCTGGAGCATGGCCGTGATGCCGTCGTTCAGGGTGGCGGCGCTCATGGACGAGGAGAACATCTGCAGATCCGTGGAGAGATGCAGTGCTTCGTTGGCGAGGCCGAGGACCGTCAGGGTGTACTGGTCAAGCGCCGTCAGCACGTCTGCGTCGACCTGCAGCGGGGCGGCAAGACCGGCGTCGATACGGCTGATCTCGTTGACGAGATCGCGCGCTGCGCTGTTCGCCTGAAGGAGCGGTGCGCAGACGCTGTCGCTGTTGAGGTTGATCGCTTCGAGCTGGCTCTTGAAGGCGGCGGCATTCGCATCGGCGGTTTGCAGGTCGGTCAGCAACGCCGCATTGAGCGGGAGCGAAGCGGCCAGCAGGGCGCCGAAAAGCAGCAGGGTTTTCATAGGGTTTTTGAATGTTTTCACGGTGCCTCCTTAGGGGTTCATGGACTGGAACAGGGTGATCATGGCGCTCTGAGCACTGAACATGGAGTGGAACATTGTCTCGAAGCTTCCCTGCTGCAGCTCCTGGGTCTGGCGGATACGGTCGGTCATGATGCCGATGTTATCGGCCATGACGATGACCTTGTCCGACATCTCCATAATGCGGTTGGACATGGTGCCGACGTCGTAGCTGAGCTTCAGCATGCTGGCGATCGCCGCGTTCAACACCTCAGAATCGGTCTGATCGGAGAGGGTTTCGATGGCGGTCGCGAAGGTTTGCAGGCTGTCGCCCATGCTCTGGTGGATCTGGGAGAGGTCGCCGAACATCGTCAGAGTGCCGTCGCCGGGTTCCATGACCGCAAGCTGGTTGTTTTTGGCGGCCCACTCGTAGAGGTTCTTCGTGGAGATCATGAGCCGCGAAGCGTTGGCTTCGAGCTGTTGCAGCTGGACGTCCATCGTCGACTCAGCGAGGGTCGTTGCCGCCATGGCGTCGGCAAGTGCCTGGCTTTTGGTGATGAGCCCGGACAGCGTGGCGTCATAGATCTCCGGCGCCAGGGCTTCGCTGAGACTGATCATATTGTTCTGCGTCTGCAGCACGGACGCCTGTGTCAGGCGGACATTGCTGTTTTGCAGCTGCTGGGTGATGAGGATACGGTCGGCCATGATGCCGATATTGTCGGCCATGACAAGGATGCGGTCCGCCATTTCGAGGATGCGGTCGGCCATGGTCCCGATATCGTCAGAGAGGCGGAGCATCGCCGCCGTGAGCAGCTCGAAATTGGAGCGTTCATAGCAGCTGCCGCTTGTCTGCAGACCCGTGGAGATGCGGAAACTGTTTCGGGCCATCTGCAGCGCCAGCGCCGAGAGGCTGTCGAGGGAGTCGAGGTCGTCAACAGTGACCGAATAGGGAGAGGGGATATGGGTGTACACCATCTGAATCGAGGCGATATACTCCTTGACAGAGGTATTGAGTGTCCCGAGTTCGCTGCAGGAACCCTCCTGGGCAAAACTGAACGCGGCGAGTTCGCCGTTGAGGGTTTCGCCCTGGGTGACGAGCCCCTGCAGGTCCGTTGTCGTCGACGCCTGGGCGCTCTGCCACAACACGAAAAGCATAATCATGAGACTTTTTCGAATCAAAAGTATTCCTTGATAATTGGTATTGAGGGGCGGAATATTATCGTGAGTTATATTATGCATTTATATTGATCCCATTCTAAATGGTGCATTCAAGAATAGGGGTGATGTGAAAGGGGGCTTCTGGAACGGGGTATGCAGAATAAGAGGAACTCAAAAAAAGGATTGCAGATGGAATACCATGTTGTAGTAGAAAAAATGTGTAAATGTGCCAGACGTCAGAATATGCCGCAGATCAAAACCTTTGATGACAAGGAGAATGCTCTGATGGTTGCCCGCGCCTGGGCGCAGCAGCTCAACGAATCTTTCTGCGGCAGCCATGAGTTCAATGTTGTGCCTGTCGATGACAACTTTGTCATTACCGTCGGTGAAGGCAGCTTCTGATGGAAGAGGAGACTTTCTTCTACTGCCAGGAGTGTAACGGGAAGATCACCCTGGATCAGCTGGCACTTCTCAATGAGGGCAAATGCCCGCACTGCGGCTCGCTCGCAGGTTTTTCCACCAATCCCAAAGGGACCGAGGACGGCTTCGAAAAAGCGAGAGTCCTCAACGATTCGGATTTTCTCAACGGGAACTTCTGATACCCCAGTCCGGGAGAGCGGTACCCGTTAGGGGCGGGCACGCTCCCATCCGCCGCCGAGGGCTTTGTACAGGGAGATCTGGTTCGTGATCCTTGCGGCACTGAGCTGCACCAGGTTCAACCGCGAGGCCAGCAGGGCCCGCTTCGCGTCGATCACTTCCAGGTAGGTCCCGTACCCGCTGTCGAAGCGGCGCTGTGAGAGGCCCAGGACTTTCTCCAGTGCCGTATTCGCTTCCTCCTGCGCGGTGAGCTTCTCATCGGCCGCGCGGATCTTCGCCAACGCATCATAGACTTCTTTGAACGCCGCTTTTACTGTCTGCGCATAGACCATAACCGCCTCGTCTTTTTTCGCTTCCGCTTCGTTGACGCTGTTCTCGATCCGCCCGAAATCGAGCAGGGGAACGTACAGCGTTGCGCCGAGCCCCCACATCTGCGCCGAGGCGTTGAGCAGGTTGTCCAGTTCGCTGCTGCTGTAGCCGGCGGTGCCGGTCAGCGAAATCGTCGGGAAGTAGGCGGCCTTCGCCACGCCGATCGTCGCATTGGCCGTACGCAGGCGCGATTCGGCGGCGAGGATGTCGGGGCGCCGTTCGAGCAGGCCCGAGGTGAGGTCGGCCGGGACGGGCTGGGGTTCGGGCAGGACGTTCACGGTGTCGTATGCCGCTTCGAGCAGCGCCTTGGGGGAACGCCCCAGCAGGATGCCCATCGCGTTTTCGGCGAGGGCATGCTCTTCGCGCAGCCCGGCGAGGGAGACCTTCGCCGTGGCATAGAGGGCATGGGACTGCTGCAAGGTGAGCTCGTCGATGGCGCCGTGCCGGAACTGGCGGGAGCGGTACTCATAGCTCTCCTTGAAGGCCTGGACCGTCTCCTCGGTGACGGTGATCTGCCGCCGCAGGGAGACGAGGTTGAAATAGAGCTCCGCAACACCGGCAATGAGGCCGATGCGGACGGTCTCACGGTCGGCATCGGTGGCAATAAGTTCACCGCGCGCCGCCGCTTCGAGGTTTTTGTATTTGCCCCAGAAGTCCAACTCGTAGGCTGCCGTGACGGAGAGATCGAAACTGTTGTAGCTAAACCCGGAGAAGGGCGAAAGTGTCTCCCCGCTGGTCTTCTGACGATACGCCGACGCCCCGCCGTCCAGGGTCGGGTAGCGTTCGGCGCGGCTGAAGCCCAGCGACGCCGCCGCCTGGGCGACGCGGCTCGCGGCGATTTTCAGGTCGTCGTTGTTGTGCAGCGCTTCGTCGACGAGGGCATTGAGCGTCTCGTCCTTGAAGGCTTTCCACCATGTCGCGCCGACGGTGCTGGCATTGCTGTCGGCCGAAGCCGCGTTTTGTTCCGGCAGCTCGGGCGGCGTGACGCTCAGCTTCGGCGCCATGGAACATCCGCCGAGCAGCCAGAGGGCCGCCGCGAGGGAGAGGAGCTTATGCGTGTTCATCTTCGCCTCCTTTGTCGGTATAGAATTTGGCCCGCAGGCGCATGATCAGGTAGTAAAAGAGCGGGATAAAGAAGATCGCGACCACGGTCAGCATCACCATCCCGCCGACGACGGTCGTCCCGATGATATGGCGGCTGTTCGCCCCGGCCCCGCTGCTCAGCGCCAGCGGCAGGGTCCCGCCGATAAAGGCGAGCGATGTCATGACGATGGGGCGGAAACGGATCCGAGCCCCTTCCAGCGTCGCCTGGTAGAGGTCGAGCCCCTCGCGCAGTTTCTGCTGGGCGAACTCGACGATCAGGATCGCGTTCTTCGCGGTGAGACCGACGAGGGTGACGAGCCCGACCTGGAAATAGATATCGTTCTCGAGCCCGCGGAAATAGACCGCCAGCGTCGCGCCGAGCAGGGCGAACGGCACGGTCATCAGGATCGTGAAGGGGATCATCCAGCTCTCGTAGAGCGCCGCGAGGATCAGGAAAATGAAGACGATGGCGAAGATGAAGGCGTTGTTGCCTTTGCCCGCCACCTGCTGCTCCTGGTAGGAGGTCCCGGCCCAGGCGATGGTATAGCCCTCGGGCAGGACCTCTGCCGCCACTTCCTGGATGGCGCGCATCGCGTCACCCGAACTGTAGCCCGGGGCAGGCTGCCCGGAGAGCTGAGCCGCGGTGAACATGTTGAAGCGCTGCACAACGCTGGGACCGACGATGCGTTTGGCCTCCACCAGGGAGCTGATCGGGATCAGGGCACCGCTGGTTGAACGGACGAAAACGTCGCGGTAATCCTCGACGCTTTCGCGGTAGGAGGGTTCGAGCTGGACGTTGACGTGGTAGGTCCGGCCGTAGAGGTTGAAGTCGTTGGCGTACCCGGTCCCGAAGGTCGAGCCCAGCGTCGTATAGATATCGGAGATCTGAACCCCCAGCGCCTTGGCCTTGTCCTCGTCGACGGTGATACGGTACTGCGGCACACCGGCGTTGAAGGTCGTACGGACCCGTGTAAGTTCCGGCCGCGCGTTGGCCTGTTCGACCAGTTTCTTCATCAGCCCGTCAAAGGCGAGGAGGTCACCGCCGGTGCGGTCCTGGACATAGAGCTCAAAACCGCCCGTGGCGCTCATGCCGCGGATCGGCGGCGGGTTGACCGGGATGATCATTGCCTCTTTTTTCTGCATCATCTGCATCATGAACTTGCCAGCCATCGCGTCGGCGCTCTGGCTCGGATCGGGGCGTTCGGACCAGTCGGTGAGGTGCGCAAAGGCGACCCCCGCGTCGGATTTGAAGGCGAAGGTCGCGAGGTCGATCCCGCTCATGGCCCCCAGGGACTCGATCAGCGGATCGGCCAGGAGGGTATCGGCGACCTGGCTCTGGACGTCGACGGTACGTTCAAGCGACGCACCGGGCATCAGGTAGGTGAGGACCATCAGGACCCCTTTGTCCTCGCCGGGGACCAGGCCGGTCGGCAGTTTCTGCGACATCCAGGCACCGGCGCCGATGAGGACGCCGAAGATCAGCAGGTTCATGACCGCCAGTTTGATCGTCAGGCGTACTCCGCGGTTGAAACCGGAGGTGAGGCGCTCGAAGAAGGCGTTGAACATCCGGATCGGCAGGATCGGGCGGGGCTCTTCGCGGCGCAGGAAGACCTTACAGAGTGCCGGCGTCAGGCTGAGCGCGACGATCCCGGAGATGACGACGGAGATCACGATGGTCATGGCGAACTGCTGGTACATCACCCCGCTGAAGCCGCCCATGAGCGAGGCGGGGATGAAGACGGCCGAGAGGACGAAGACGATCGCGATGACCGGCCCTGTGATCTCGCGCATCGCCTCGATCGTCGCCTCGCGGACGGTGAGCTCCTTGCGCTCGTGCAGCAGGCGCTCGACGTTCTCGATGACGATAATGGCGTCGTCGACGACCAGCCCGATCGCGAGGATCAGGGCAAAGAGCGTGAGCAGGTTGATGGAGAAGCCGGCGATATAGAGCCCGGCGAAGGTCCCCACGATGGAGACCGGGATCGCCAGGACAGGGATGATCGTCGCGCGGACGTTGCCGAGGAAGAAGTAGATGATCAGGACGACCATCACGATCGCCTCGGCCAGGGTCATCAGCACCTCTTCGATGGAGGTCTTGACGAAGGTCGTCGTGTCATAGAGCGTATGGTAGCGGACATCCTCGGGGAACTTCTGGGAGACCTCCTCGAGCACCTTCGTCAGTGCCGCATCGACCTCGAGCGCGTTGGCGCCGGGCGCCAGGAAGACCCCGGCCACGGCCATCGGTTCCTTGTTGCGGGTGCCCTTGAGCATGTAGCGTTCGGCGCCCAGTTCGACCCGGGCCACGTCTTTGAGGCGCAGCGACGAGCCGTCGGGGTTGGTGCGCACGAGGATGTTGCCGAACTCATCGGCGCTCTTCAGGCGTCCCGGGGTCGTGACCGTGTAGGTATAGGCCATCTTTTCTGCGGCGGGCTCGCCGCCGATCTGTCCCGCGGCGAGCTGGACGTTCTGGCTGCGGATGACGCTGAGCACGTCGCTCACGGTCAGGTCATAGGCCGCGAGGCTGTCGGGTTTGAGCCAGACGCGCAGGGCGTACTCTTTTGAACCGAACAAAAAGGCGTCCCCGACACCGGGGATGCGCTTGATGTCGTCGATGACGTTGATGAGGGCGTAGTTGTTCAGCCACAGCGCGTCGTGGACGCGCTCTTCCGAGGTGAAGGCGATGACGCGCAGCATGTCCGGGGAGCGTTCGCGCACACTGACCCCCTGGCGTCGTACCTCTTCGGGTAGCTTGTTCAGGGCCACCTGGACACGGTTGTTGACGTCGACGTTGGCGGCGGAGGGGTCCGTGCCGGTGGCGAAGGTGATGCTCATGGTCAGGATCCCGCTCGGCGAAGCGGTCGAGGTCATGTAGATCATATCCTTCGCACCGTTGATGGCATCTTCGAGCGGCGCGGCGACGGTGTTGGCGAGGGTTTCGGCATCCGCACCCGGGTAGACCGCCTGGACGTTGATCTGCGGCGGCACGATGCTGGGGTACTCCTGGACCGGCAGTCCCTTGATCGCTACGACCCCCGCCAGAATGACGATGATGGAGAGGACCGAGGCAAAAATGGGCCGGTCGATGAAAAATTTTGAAAACATAAACGGTTACCTTTATTTCCCTTCCGCATCGACGGTTTTGTCGATGATGACCGGGGCGCCGGGCTTGACACGGAAGAAGTTGTTCACGATGACCTTATCGCCTTCGGCGAGCCCTTTGCGTACAACGAAACTGTTGCCGACAGGGTCGCCGAGGACGACGGGACGGACGGCTGCCTGCCCCTCCTGTTCGACGAAGACGATGGTGCCCATCGGGTTCTGCAGGACGGCTTTTTGCGGGATCATGATGACATTCTCACGGCTGATCCCTTCCAGGGTGACGCGACCGAAGGTCCCCGGCAGCAGCAGGTTGTCGCTGTTCTTGAAACGTGCGCGCACGCTGATGCTGCCCGTCTGCGTATCCGCCGTCGGCGCGATATAGTCGATGACGCCGCTCACCTTGATACCGTCGATATCGAGGGAGGCTTTGAGGCGTCCTTCATCGCCCCAGCTCCAGCGCCCCTCTTTGTTCGCGACGCGCGCTTTTTGCAGGTCGCCCGAAGGGATAGAGAAGAGGGCGTAGATCGGGTCAGTTTGGGTGATAGTCACCAGCGGCGTACCGGCGTTGACGACGTTGCCCACGTCGGTCTGCTTGATGCCGGCGATCCCGCTGATGGGGGCTTTGACGTCGGTATAGCCAAGCTCCAGCTCCCGGGTCTGCAGCTGCGCCTTGGCCGCATTGACCTGCGCGCGGGCCGTTTCATAGGCCGAGAGCGCGGCATCGTGTTCCTGGACGCTGATGGCGTTGTCCTTGTACAGGGACTGTGCCCGCGCCCAGTCGCGTTCGGCTTTCGTATAGAGCGACTCCTGCAGGATGACAGAGGCCTTCTGCTCATTGACCGCCGCCTGGTAGAGGTCGGGTTCGATTTTGTAGAGGCGTGTGCCTTTCTTGACATAATCGCCCTCTTTAAAACGTTTGTCGAGCAGGACGCCCGTGACACGGGAGACGACGGTCGCACTGCGGATGCTCTTAAGCCGCGCGGGGTAGCTCAGGACGACGTCCTGTTTCGCGACGGCTTTGACAACGTAGGCGTCGGCGTGCGGGGCCGGGGCGGCGGGGGCTGCCGTGTCGGCGACGAGGCTGCTTCCGAACAGCAGTGCTGCTGCGAAAACGAGCGGGGCGAAGGGGGGGCGTTTCATAATGATGCTCCTAGTTGCTTGATATGGGTTTCGGAGGTGTCGACGACGGTGTCGAGGACACGGAAAAAAGTTTCTATCTCATCCGGGGTGAGCCGGGCTTTGATGGCGTTGTTGAAGGTCAGGGCTTTTGGAATCACCTGGTCCAGGATCTCCTGCCCTTTTTCGGTCAGGTGGATCGGTTTGATCCGCCGGTCTTCGCTTTTGCGTTCGCGGACGATCAGTCCCTTCTTTTCGAGGGCGTCAAGGGCGCGGCTGACGGTCGGTTTGCCCTTGGCAAGCATCTCGGCGATCTCGGATTGTGTGATCTCGCCGTCTTCGCTGATGATCTTGAGCGTTGCGAACTGTTCGGGTGCGATCCCTAAGGGTTCGATGCATTTCGAAAAACCGGCGTGAATGATGTTGGCCGTACGGTTGAGACGAAAACCGATCGAATCATCCAGTAGATACTCCATGGGGCTCCTTTAATTACCTATGCAACTATTGCATAGACAACCTTCTGCTTCGCTTAGCGATAAAAATTAAAACATCGGGGGTTCGGGGGGAAAGCCCCGAGGTGTCAGATCAGCGCGACGGCGCTTTGAAGGGAGGGGGCGAAGGTGACGTTTTCGAACCGTTTTTCGTGGTTGAAGCGCATCAGCTTCTCGGCAAACGCTTCGGGAGCGGCGATGATCACTTTGACACCGTCCGTTTTCAGTTTTTCGATCAGGTCTTTGAGGGTGAAGATCGCCGTGATGTCCATGAACGGGACGTTCATAATGTCGATGATGACCGTTTTTGTATCGAGCAGGTTGTTCGCCTGGTGCTCAAAGTAGGTGCTCGAACCGAAGAAGAAGGCGCCGTTGATGCGGATGATGCGCGCGTTCTCCCCTTCGAGGTCCGGCTGGCTGCCCGTACCGGTGCTTTCGAGCACGATCTGCGTCTGTTTGGTGATACGGTAGACGATCAGCAGCGACGCCAGGACGATGCCGAGGCCGACGGCGGTGATGAGGTCGACGAAGACGGTGACGAAGAAGACGGTCAGCATGGTCATGAGGTCGCTGCGGGGGCTCGCTTTCCACACTTTCAGGAAACGGTAGTCCAGGATGTCGACGCCGACCTTGATAAGGATACCGGCCAGCACTGCCAGCGGGATCTGGGAGGCCAGGGGTGCGAGGAAGAGGACGATGAGCAGCAGTACCACGGCATGGGTCATGCCCGAGAGGCGGTCGGTACCGCCGCTTTTGACGTTGATGACGGTCCGCATCGTCGCCCCGGCGCCCGGAACGGCGGCGACAAGGGCGCACAGCGCATTGCCCAGCCCCTGGCCGAAGAGTTCGCGGTCGGGGTTGTGCTTGGTCCGGGTGATGGAGTCGGCGACGATGGAGGTGAGCAGGGTGTCAATGGTTCCCAGTACGGCCAGGGTAAAGGCCAGCGAAACGATCACCGTGTAATGCTCCAGCGTAAAATCGGGCAGGACGAGGTCGGGGAGTTCGGCGGGGATCGTACCGATCGTCTCCACCGGCAGCTGCAGCAGTGCCGAGACCGGCGTGAGCACGACAAGGGCGATCAGCGGCGAGGGGACGACCTTGGCCAGCCGCGCCGGGGTGAAAAAGACGATGGCCAGGGCTGCCAGCGCGAGCAGGAGTGCCCAGAAGTTGGTCTGGGGCAGCAGCGAGGGCAGCGTCACCAGCAGGTGCAGCACGGCAGCATCCGAGGGGAGTCCCAGCAGGGGGTTGAGCTGCAGCAGGATGATGATGACACCGATCCCGCTCATAAAGCCCGAAATGACGGGGTAGGGGATAAAGCGGACGAAACGGCCGATACGGGTGAAACCGAAAACGATCTGGAAGATGCCCGAGAGCAGTACGACGGTCGCGACCTGCCCGACATCGCCGCCCAAAGACGCGACGGCGGCGGCCACGACGACGGTCATCGGGCCCGTCGGACCGGAGATCTGTGTGGCCGTGCCGCCGAAAAGCGCGGCAAAGAAGCCGAGGATAATGGCGCCGTAAAGCCCTGCCGCCGCGCCGAGACCGCTGGCGACGCCGAAGGCGAGCGCGAGCGGCAGCGCAATGACGGCCGCCGTCAGACCGCCGAAGAGATTGCCGCGAAGGTTGGAAAAGAGTGACACGGGTAGCCTTTGCATGACGGCCGGGAGGCCGCCGAAAGATTAGGTGGCATTGTATAGCAGATCAGGAAAAAATCAGATGACAGTTTTGTCGGGCGTTGCCGCAGAAGCGGCATCAGCGCTGGGAAGGTCGCGGCGATCAGCCTTTGAAAGCCTTGACGGAGAACTCTTTGACGCCAACATAGGGAGGCGTATCTGTCGGGTAGATGACGACGTCGTAAACGCCCCCGTTCTGCGGCAGGTCGATCGTGTAGGTTTGACTGTCGACGGTAACATCGATACTGCTTTGATCGGAAAGCGCGGCCCCGTCAAACTCTCGCACGGCGCAGGCGCCGAAGTACTGCTGACCCGTCGTGCCGCCGAAGTCTATGTTGAAATTGGTATTGGTCGTATTAACGACATTGAGCGAGCCGGGGTTGGGCGTATGGTAGAGATACATATGCGGTTTTCCGCCGTCATCCTGGCAGTCGGTCGCGATATAGGCATTGATGAAGTGCCCCTGGGAGATCGTCACTTGGCTATTTTCTTTCGTTACAGTTGTCGATGTATACCAGATACTGGGGGCTTCGGAAACGTCTTCGTAGTCGTCGTCGAGGGATGTCTTTGGCGCCAGCGGTGTGATGTCGCCGTAGAAATGGTGGGCGGAGATATTGCTATCCAGGGCATTGATCATCGTCAGCAGGTGGACGCGCAGTTCGGTTGAGCTGTCCTCGCCGCAGCCGGAGAACGTCAGCGCGGCAGCGGCCGATGCGGCCAGAATCAGCGGGCGTAATTTCATTTTCTTCCTTCGTCAAAGCAATCGGTTTGGGGCATTGTACTGTATGGGGAGCAACGGGTCAACTTCCCTGTTCAGGGACGTTTGTCCGCTTTCAGCCAGTGAATGAACTCCTCGCGGCTGTTGTAGCCGGCGACGGTGTGGTACCCCTTCAGCGTCTCAGGGTTGATAAAGTGCACGACGGGGGTAAAGGAGATGTTGAATTCCGGCGGGAAGGCATCTTTCTCCTTGTTGAGGATCACGGGGACGTATTTTTGGTGTACGAGGGCGTTGACATCCTCTTTGCGCAGGACGAGCTCTTCGAACTTCCGGCACCAGGGGCAGTAGTTCGCGACCAGGACGAGCATGACGTTTTTGTGCTCTTTTTTGGCCCGCATGACGGCATGGACGAAGTTCGTCTCATATTCCAGCGATGCCGCGAGGCTCCCTTTTTCCTTGACGCGTTTGAGCGTGCCGCGCTCCTGGGCGTACTGGTCGGCGAACTTGGCCAGCAGTTCGTCGACGCTGTCTTCGAGGTTCTCCTCGATCGTCTCTTTGCTGTAGGGAAAAGCGAGAGCGTTCTGGTAGGTCAGGGCGAAGACCTTGTCCTCCGCCCCGGCGCGCTGGACCTGTTCGCCGATCACGAGCCGGACGTCGATCAGTACGCTTTTGCCCACATACTGTTCCGAGACAAGGAGCGCGAGGGAGCGGCCGCTGTAGCCTTTTGTGTCGATCCCGAGCTCA
Source organism: Thiomicrolovo sp. ZZH C-3 (assembly GCF_054862725.1). Taxonomy (NCBI): domain Bacteria; kingdom Pseudomonadati; phylum Campylobacterota; class Epsilonproteobacteria; order Campylobacterales; family Sulfurimonadaceae; genus Thiomicrolovo; species Thiomicrolovo sp. ZZH C-3. Next base: position 1,591,875 of record NZ_JBTKXX010000001.1, on the reverse strand, counting down.
TCGGTTGTGGCGGCAAGGGCCTCGCGGAGGTAGGCTTTGCTGCTTTTGGGCACTTTTTCGCCGGCAATGTCGACGACGGGATAGACCTTGTCGACGCCGCGCAGGGTAAAGATGGACTCGGCGCCCAGCCAGGTCGCCGCGAAAAATAAAAGGAAAAATAGACGGGTCATAGTTTAAGCTCCAGAAAAAATCTAACGCGCATTGTAACAGCCTTTTTTGCGATCCGCGTCAGACGGTACTCTGGAAAGCGGTTTCAGCCGATGCGTTCATCCAGGACAACCCCCTCCAGGGCGAACGACGCCCGGTAGATCAGCACTTCAACGCCGGCATCTTTCGCCTGCGCCAGCAGCGCGGCATAGGTGGGGTCGATATGCGCGGCAGGTTCGAAGCGGCGCCCCCCTTCGCGCAGCACGGCGAAGAAGAGCACGGCACGGTCGCCTTTGGCTTTGACTTCCATCAGCTCTTCGAGGTGTTTCTGCCCCCTCGTCGTGATGGCGTCGGGGAACATCAGCGTGTCGCCTTCGCGCAGGGTGACGCTTTTGACTTCTACGAAACACTTCGCATCCCCTTTCTCGAGCAGCAGGTCGATCCGGCTGTTCCGGCTGCCGTATTTCACCTCCCGGCGCAGGCGGTCATACCCCTGCAGTTCCGTGACGACCCCTTCGCGGACCGCCTCTTCGGCGAGGGCATTGGCCCGGGCCGCATGGACCATCACCGTTTCCCTGTCGGCATCCTCGACGAGCTCCCAGGTGTAGCGCAGCTTGCGTTTGGGGTTGTCGCTTTCGCTGAGCCAGACCCGCAGCCCCTCTTCTTTGTACCCCTTCATGGAGCCGGAGTTGGGGCAGTGGGCCGTCACGACGCTGCCGTCTTCGAGCCTTATGTCGGCAAGGAAACGCTTGTAGCGCTTGATAAGCGTGCCGGGGATGAGGGGTGTTTCGTACTGCATCACGCCTCTTTTTTCGTATCGTCCGTTTTGGTGTCACGGAGATGGTCGTAGATGGCAGGGATGGAACCGGTATGGGGGTAGTGGAGGTAGTAGCGGCGCAGCAGCTGGTTAAGCTTGTTCTGGTTGAATCGCCAGTAGTGCTCTTTGTCGAAGGCTTCGTGCCGGACGATATACTCGAAGAGCTCCTGTTCGCTGAGCGGCGCTTCGTGGCGGTGTTCTTTATCGATCACCTCGAGCATCAGGGTGGTCAGCTCCTCCTTGGAAGCTTCGTTGCTGTCGTCATCGGGCAGCGGCTTGTTGGGCAGAAAGGCGTAGAGCTTCCACGCGGCCAGGACGGTGGCGGCGGTAAAAGCGATGATCATTATGGTCTGGATGGACATGGTGGCATACTCGCGACAAAAAAGTGTCGGTTATTGTAGCCCTGCGGGCCTGAAGGCTAGGAGTTGAAGATGACCAGCCCGCGCCCGAAGGGGACCTTGGCCGGTCTTGAGAGGGCCCAGAGCACCTCGTACGGCGGCGGGATGCGCGGGAACCAGCCGTCTCCGTCGGTGAAGTAGAGAAGCATCGTCGTCATGGGCAGTTCCGCCTCGATGTAGTCGAAGACAGGGCGGTAGTCTGTCCCGCCGCCCCCTTTAAGCGGGAAGTCCAGCTTCTCGCCGCCCTGGAAACTGTAGTGGCCGTGCACCTTGGCGTCGGCGATGATCAGCTCGATCCGGATGGCGGGGAAGGTCGTCATAATGCTTTTGAACTCCTCCATAAAAGCGCCCAGCAGCGCCTCGTTGATGGAGCCCGAGGTATCGACGGCGACGCAGAGGCTCAGTGTATCGCTGGCCAGGGAGGGCAGCGCGATCCCGCGGTAGATGTGCTTCTTGTTCGGCGGCATGAAGGCGTAGTTGTTGCGCATATGCTTGTTGACGGCGTTATAGAGTTCGAAACGCCAGTCGACGTCGGCGGCCTTGACCTTCTTGCCGAGACGCTCCATGCCCGAGGGCATCGCGCTTTTGCGCTGGGCGACCTCCTGGGCGACGGAAGAGGCGTACTGCCACTCCGACTCGTTCTGGGCGTCGAGCTCCTCCTCGATATTGCCGAGGTTGGAGAAAGCGCCGCTGTCGTCTTCCTCCTCTCCCCCTTCACCGGCACCGCCCGGCATCCCCGGCGGAGGCGGCACGTCGTCTTCACTGCCGAAGGCGTCATCAATGTCGCTGTAATAGCTCTCCTTGAGGGCGTCGTAGATCTCCTCGGCGTACATCCCCTCGAACTCTTCGTTGAAGTTGGCTCCCTGGGGGATGGCCAGGCCGTTTTTGTGCAGGAGGTTATTGATGGCGTAATCGGTGGCCAGCTGCCAGAGCCCCCCTTTGCGTCCGAGCTGGCGCTGCTGGTGAGAGAGGACGTGGTGCATGACGCAGTTGGTGAGGATGAACATCACCTCTTCGATGCTGCGGCGTTCCATGAACTCCGGGTCGTACAAAAAACGCTTACCGTTGCTGGCATAGCCGCGCAGACCCTCTTTGGGCTCCTGTTTCAGGCGGGAGGCGAGCATCCCGAAGTAGGGGTGCTTCATCGTCAGCCGGGACTTGGCTTTGGTCAGTAGCTGTTCAGGAGACATTTCGTTTTCCACGTACCCGGAGCAAAGCCCCGGATACTACGCTGGCCGCTGAGGCACATGGAGCGAAGCGGAATTTCGCAGGGTACCGAGGACAAAAGCTAGCCGCATGCGCGGCAGAGAATATTGACGACATATTATTCCCTTAGTGCAGGAGGTTGTTGAACTGGCGCATCCAAAGCGTCCAGCTGTCGACGTGGTCGAGTTCGATCTTGCGTTCGCGCAGGTCCTGGATGATCATGACGGCAAATTCGCCCGGCATCTTCAGGGTGTAAGCGATGAGGTTGTTGAGCTTCTTGCTGCTGGTCCCCTCGCCCACGCGCATGGCCAGGGCGGTGCTGAGCATATGCAGCGCCGCCGGCTCCGTCGGGACGGCGGAGACGCTGCCGTCGAAGATACCGTCAAGGTCGGGGAGCTCGCCCGCGACGACTTTGAAGCCGAGGAAGGCCGCGGCGAGGTCTTCGCCGATGGCGCCGGCGACCAGAGGCATGATGAGGTCCGGTTCGGGCTCGGAGGCGACGATCTCGTTAACGTACTCCCAGGTCCGCGGCGTTGCGAAGGAGCGGCTGTCATCCTTGCCCTGACCGAAGGTGAAGAGTGCGTCGGGGCGGTAGGAGATAAAGGCGATGATGGCCGGATCGATCCCGGCACCGATGGCCCACTGTTTCCAGTCCTCGACGCTCGCTTCCATCTCCAGGTGAACGAAGCGGTTGGCCAGCGGCGCGGCCATGCGGAAGACGACACCGCGGTCGCTCTCGCGGTTACCGGCGGCGACGATGGCCCAGCCGTCGGGGAGCTGGTACTCGCCGATCTTGCGGTCGAGGATGAGCTGGTAGGCCGACGCCTGTACCATCGGCGCGGCGGTGTTGAGCTCATCGAGGAAGAGGATGCCCTCTGTCTCGCTGCCGTCGGGCAGGAAGGAGGCGGGGGCCCAGACGGCTTCGCCGGAGTCGGCATTAAAGAAAGGGATACCCCGCAGGTCGGTCGGGTCGAGGAGGGAGAGACGGAGGTCGATGTAGGAGATGTTCTTCTCCTTGGCGATCTGGGCGACGATGGAGGATTTGCCGATGCCCGGAGGCCCCCAGAGGAAGACGGGTACCTTGCGGTCGGTGAGGTGGGTCAGGGAGCGTTTCGTGCTTATCGGGTTCATGGCGGTCCTTGCAATACTATATAGTTATCGCCGACGCCTTTGCAATTTTGATACGAAAGCGGAACAGGCCGGGCAAAAGGAGGGAAATGATCCCTGCGTTACGGCAGCGATCACACGGAAGGGGGAGCTGCTAGAGGGCCGTGACGATTTCCGAGAGGGTCGGATGGATGCGGATCATCGATTTGAGTTCGTCGGCGGTGCGTTCCAGTTCGACGGCCATCGCCGGCAGATGGATCACCTCTGCGGCACCTATCCCCACGATGGCCGCGCCGAGGATCGTCCCGGTTGCCGCATCGACAACGAGCTTGGCGAACCCGGCGTCGTTCCCCATGATTTTCGCCTTGGCATTTGCTTTGAAATAGGCCTTCTTGATCACGACATCACGCCCCTGCTCCAGCGCTTTGCGTTCGGTCATCCCGCAGCGGGCGACGGCGGGTTCGCTGAAGGTCGCAGAGGGGGAGAGGTGTTGATTGTTCAGGGTAGACCCGGCAATGTTTTTCGCGGCGATCCGCCCCTCTGCGCTTGCGGTATGCGCGTCCGCCTGGGTCGCGATGCAGTCACCGACGGCATAGATGTGGGGCGCGGAGCTGCGGAACATCGGGTTGACGTCGATGAACCCCTTTCCGTCGCAGTTGACACCGGCATTTTCGAGCATCAGCGTCCCGGTCCTGGGGGTGCGGCCGATTGCGCTGAGCACGAGGTCGCACGCCAGCGGTTCCTGCCCGCCCAGGTGAAGCTGTACACCGGTTCCGTCGGCCTCGGCCTTTTCGGGTGCGGCGCCGGTGATGATGGTGATGCCGCGCTGCCGGAAGGCGCGCATCAGCGCCTTGGAGACATCCTCGTCTTCGGCGCTCAGCAGCTGTGTCCCGCGGATGATAAGGGTGACATCGGTGCCGAAGGCGCTGAAGAAGGTCGCGAATTCGCAGGCGATCGGCCCGCCGCCGACGATCGCGACCGACGCCGGGAGACGTTCCAGGTCGAAAACCTCCCGGCTGGTAATGATACGCTTCCCGTCCGCCGGCAGCGCCGGGATCTGCCGAACCTCCGAACCCGTCGCGATGATGCAGTGCTCGAAGGCGACGGGCTCGCCGTCCACCTCCAGCGTGTGCGCATCCGTAAAGGCTGCCCTTCCGTACATCAGCTCCACTCCGGCGCGGTCGAGCATCCAGACCATCCCAGAGCGGATCTCGTCCCGGAGTGCCACCGTTTTCGCCTTCAGACGGCCGAGCGCCAGCGCCGTTGTCGTCTCCACGACGTCAAGCTCCCGGAAAAAGGCGGCTTTCGATGCGAAATCGGCCGCTTCGAGGTACTGCTTGGCGGGGATGCACCCCTCGTTGAGACAGGTACCGCCGATGCGTACCTTCTGCTCTTCGATAAGGAGCGTGGCGATTCCTGCACGGCCGAGCTCCAGGGCTGCTTCATAGCCGCCGGGGCCGGCCCCGATGACCACGGTATCGTATGTTTTCATCTCTCCTCCAGGTATTGGTGTGCAAGGTAGCTGCTGCGGGTGTAGGGCGAGCTCATGACGTAGCGGAAGCCCATCGCCATACCCGCCTGCTTGAAAAAGTCGAACCGTGCCGGGTCGACGTACTCCGTCACCGGAGCGTGGCGGGGCGAGGGGGAGAGGTACTGCCCGATGCTCAGCAGTCCGCAGCCGCTGTCGCGCAGGTCCCGCATCAGGGCCAGCACTTCGGCGTCCCGCTCGCCGAAGCCCAGCATGATGCCGCTCTTGGTCACGGCACCCGGGGCCAGGGCGGCGAGCCGTTCGAGCACGCGAAGGGAGCGCGCGTACGATGCGCCTTTGCGTACATGGTAAAGGCGCGGCACCGTCTCGAGATTGTGGCCGAGGATCTCCGCCCCGCTGCGCGCGATCCGCGCCAGGGCATCCCCATTTTCGCGAAGGTCCGGGATGAGCAGTTCGACGCGGACCGTTTTGTCACGCCGTTTGATCGCCCCGACCGTCCGCACGAAATGTTCTGCGCCGCCGTCGTGCAGGTCATCGCGGGTCGGTGCGGTGATGACGACGTGCCGCAGGCCGAGCTGCTGCACGGTCAGTGCGATGTTTCCGGGCTCCTCGGGGTCGGGGGCATCCGGCACGCCGCGCGAAACGTTGCAGAAGGTGCAGGCGCGGGTACAGCGGGTCCCGAGGATCAGGAAGGTCGCTGTCTTTTTCGCGAAGCATTCGCCGATATTGGGGCAGGCCGCCTCCTGGCAGATCGTGTGCAGTTTCCCCCGCGCCAGCACCGCCTCGACCTCGGCGAGGCGGCTGAGGCGGATCGGCTTGCGCAGCCAGGCGGGTTTACGTTCGAAGGACGTCATGGTTCCAGGCATCCCGTGCGTATTTTGTGCTTTCAAGCACCCCGGCCAGTTCCCGGACATACCGCGGCGTTTCTGCGGGCAGCAGTTCCGTCCCGAAGGCGTCGCAAAAGGCCGTTTTCAAGGCCCCGGACACGTTGTCGAAATCGGCAGCCACCCCGAAGCTCTCCAGCGTTGCCGTCCGCTTTAGCGACGCATTGCGCAGCAGCGCGTCGAACCGCTCCGCATCCATCCGAAGGGGGATACTGCCGTGCTGCAGAAGCGCCCCGTTTGCATAGCGCTGGGCGTTCCCGCCGATTTTTCTGCCGCCGATCACGATATCGTACGCCTCATGCCCGGCAGCGCAGACCGGGGAGGGGGAGAGCGGCCCCCCGCGTTCGGCGGCAAAGGCGGCATCCAGTCCCAGCATTTCGTAAAAACGCAGAAGGAATCCGCACAGACGGCGGTAGTTCTGCTTGACGCCCCCCATGTGCGCACGGTCCTGCGGCAATACCAGCGCATAGGAAAGATCCCCGCCGTGGGCCATGACGCCGCCGCCGGTCATACGGCGTACGCAGGCGATCCCCTGCCGCCGTGCTTCGTGCAGGTCGATGTGCTCGTCGGGGTGCTGGAAGCGGCCGAAGGTCAGCGAGGGCTCCCAGCCGTAGAGGCGGAGCACCGGGAGTTCGTGCGTGTTACTGCCCTGCAGCAGCGCTTCGTCCAGCGCCATGTTCGCTCCGGCCGAACCGCGGCCGTTCTCCAGCAATCGCCAGGTGATGGGTTCGTGCATGCTGCACTCCTTTCCGACCCGTAAGAACTGCCGGGCCGTTTGCACGCTTATCGTATATTATATGTTATTATTGGTTTATTCCGAACTTGAAGCGGGCAGAAGGGGGGAATGATGGAAGAGAAGTGGATCGGGAAATCACCGGAAAACTTTCCTGAGGTGCCGAATCTCATGGATTACGAAGGCGTTTACAACACGTTTGAGTGGGAAAACGTCCGCGGGCATCTCGACGGCCTGGAGGGCGGGGGGCTCAATATCGCCCACGAGGCGATCGACCGCCATGCCGACGGGGGGCTGGCCGACAAGACGGCACTGCTGTGGCTGGGGGAGAACGGGCAGAAGCGGCGCTTCACCTTCGCCGAAATGAAAAAACTCACCGCCCGGTTCGCCAATGTCCTGGCGGGGCTCGGCATCGGCAAGGGGGAACGCGTCTTCATGCTGTCGACCCGGCTGCCCGAACTCTATATCGGCGCGATAGGAACGCTGAAAAACCGCAGTGTCATCTGTCCGCTCTTTTCGCAGTTCGGGCCCGAACCGATCCTGCAGCGGATGCAGGGCGGGGATGCGCGGCTTCTGCTGACGACGTCGCGCCTCTTCCGGAAAAAAGTCCTTCCCATAATGGAGCAGCTTCCCGAGCTCCGCTACGTGCTGCTGATCGACGCCGAGGAGGATGAGAGCGGTCAGGTCCTTTCGCTCCCGAAACTGATGGCGGAGGCCTCCGACACCTTTGCGATCCCGCCGACCGACCCCGAGGATATGTCCGTGCTGCACTTCACCAGCGGCACGACCGGCAAGCCCAAAGGGGTCGTGCACGTCCACAAGGCCGTCTACACCCACTGGATGACGGGGCAGTACGTGCTCGATTTCCACCCCGGCGACATCTACTGGTGCACCGCGGACCCCGGCTGGGTCACGGGAACTTCCTACGGGATTATCGCCCCCTGGGTGCACGGGGTGACCAACGTCGTCGACGAGGCGGAGTTCGATGCCCAGCGCTGGTACGGGATCCTGCAGGATGAGAAGATCAGCGTCTGGTACACGGCGCCCACGGCGATAAGACGGCTGATGCGCATCGACAACGAACCGACAGAGGAGTACGACCTCTCCCGGCTTCGGCTTGTACAGAGCGTCGGTGAACCGCTCAACCCCGAGGCGGTTCTCTGGGGCGTAAAGAAGCTGAAGATGCCGATCCACGACAACTGGTGGCAGACGGAGACAGGGGGGATCATGATCGCCAACCTGATCTCGCAGCCGGTGCGCCCGGGCTCCATGGGGCGCCCGCTGCCGGGGATCACCGCGGGGATCGTGCGCCGCAGTGACGACGGCGGCGTGCGCGAGGTGACCGAGGCCGGCCGGGAGGGCGAACTGGCACTGCGGCCGGGCTGGCCCTCCATGTTCCGTGGCTACCTGCACAACGAGGAGAAGTATCAACAATCCTTTGTCGGGGAGTGGTACCTCTCGGGGGACCTAGCCTACAGGGATGATGAGGGCTACTTCTGGTTCGTCGGGCGGGCCGACGACATCATCAAGACCTCGGGGCATATGGTGGGGCCCTTTGAGGTCGAAAGCGCCCTGCTGGAGCATCCTGCAGTGGCGGAGGCCGGGGTCATCGGCAGGCCCGACCCCGTCATCGGCCAGCTGGTCAAGGCCTTTGTCGCGCTCAAACCGGGCTACGAGCCCAGCGACGCGCTTAACCGCGAACTCATCGGGTTCGGCCGCAAGAAACTCGGCGCCGCCGTGGCGCCCAAAGAGATCGCGTTCCAGGAGAACCTGCCGAAGACCCGCAGCGGCAAGATTATGCGCCGCCTGCTCAAAGCGCGCGAACTTGGGCTCCCCGAGGGCGATATTTCCACGCTGGAAGATTAAAGGAGAACGACATGGATCTGGAAAAATCACGGGCCTTTTACCGGATGATGCTGCTGATCCGCCGCTTCGAGGAGAAGTGCGTGGAGCTCTACAGCGCGGAGAAAATACGGGGCTTCCTGCACCTCTATATCGGTGAGGAGGCGGTGGCGACGGGCATTATGCAGGCCCTGCGTCCCGAGGACAACGTCCTGGCGACATACCGCGAGCACGGCCAGGCCCTCGCCCGCGGCGTTTCGGCGAACCGTATCATGGCCGAAATGTACGGCAGGGCCGAGGGGTGCTCGCGCGGACGGGGCGGCTCCATGCACCTTTTTGACGCCCAGACCCGCTTTTACGGCGGCAGTGCCATCGTCGGCGGCGGCCTCCCGCTGGCGGTGGGGATGGCTCTGGCCGACAAGATGAGGCGACGCGAACGCGTGACCGTCGCCTTTTTCGGTGACGGCGCCGTGGCCGAGGGTGAATTCCACGAATCCCTCAACCTCGCATCGCTGTGGCAGCTGCCGATCCTCTTTGTCTGCGAGAACAACCGCTACGCCATGGGCACGGCGCTGGAGATCTGCGAAGCGGAAACGAACATCGCCCGCAAAGCGGCGGCCTACAAGCTCGAAGCGCGGCAGGTGGACGGCATGGACGTCTTCAAGGTGGCCGAGGCGGCGGAGACGGCGCTGCAGGAGATCCGTGACGGGCTGGGGCCCGTCTTCCTGGAGTGCCTGACCTACCGTTTCCGCGCCCACTCCATGTTCGATGCCGAACTTTACCGGGATAAGGGCGAGGTGGAGGCATGGAAGAAGAAGGGGCCCCTTGTCGTTATGCAAAAACGCCTGGAGGAGGCCGGGCTCTGGGACGAGATTGACATCGAAGCGATCGGTACGGAGGTGGAGCGGATCGTCGATGAGGCCGTCGCCTTCGCAGAGAACGGCACGCCCGAACCGATGGAAGATCTTGAACGGTTCGTCTACACGGAGGTGGCGCCATGAGTACTGAAACAACCTACCGCGAAGCGGTGCGGCAGGCGATCACCGATGCGATGAACCGCGACGAACGGGTCTTTCTGATTGGCGAGGACGTCGGCCATTACGGCGGCTGCTTTGCCGTCAGCATGGGGATGATGGAGACGTTCGGAAGCGAGCGCATCATCGACACGCCCCTCTCCGAGTCCGCCTTCACCGGGACCGGTATCGGCGCGGCACTCAACGGCATGCGTCCCATCGTGGAGATTATGACCGTGAATTTCAGCCTGCTTGCACTCGACCAGATCATGAACAACGCGGCGACCCTGCTGCATATGTCCGGCGGGCAGTTCAGCGTCCCACTGGTGATCCGCATGGCCACAGGCGGCGGCAAGCAGCTTGCCGCGCAGCACTCGCACAGCCTGGAGGGGTGGTTCGCGCATATCCCGGGGCTGAAGGTACTTACCCCGGCAACGGTGCAGGACGCCTACGATATGCAGCTGCTCGCCCTCGAAGACCCCGACCCGGTGCTGGTGTTCGAGAACTCGCTGCTCTACAACAAGCAGGGGGAGCTGGATACGGAGGCGCAGCCGCTGCCGATCGGCAGGGCCAAAACGCACCGGGAGGGGAAGGATCTGAGCATCTTTACCTACGGTATCAGTCTCTTCAAGGCGCTGGAAGCCGCCGAGACCCTTGCCAAGGAGGGGATAGAGGCCGAGATTGTCGACCTGCGTTCGCTGCGCCCGCTAGATGATGAAAGCATCGTGGCCTCCGTCACCAGGACGCACCGCGTCCTGATCGTCGACGAGGGGTGGAAGTCGGGCAGCATCTCCGCCGAGATCATGGCCCGGATCAATGAACAGGCATTCTACGAACTGGATGCCCCGATGGCGCGGGTCTGTACCGTCGAAGTCCCCCTGCCGTATGCCAAGCATCTTGAAGATGCCGCGATCCCGCAGCCCGACAAGATTGTCGAAGCGGCCCGGCGGTTGCTGGAGGATGCATGAGCGAGTTCAAGATGCCCAGCCTGGGCGCAGATATGGAATCGGCGGTGCTGATGGAGTGGCATGTCAAAGCGGGGGACCGCGTCAAAAAAGGCGACGTGATCGCCGAGGTCGAGACGAGCAAGGGGGTGATCGAGATCGAGGTCTTCGAGGAGGGGATTGTTGAAAAACTCCTCGTGGCACCGGAGACGGAGTGCAAGGTGGGGACGCCGATGGCCCTGATACGCACCGAAGGCGCTGAAGGGTCCGAAATAGCCGAAACCGCGGCCGTCGCGGAGGAGAGCCCCGTGCCCGCTGCGCCGGTGGCGGTACCCGAGAGTGCCGACACGGAGGAGGCAACCGAGGAGGCCGAAGCGGAAGCAGCGGTGCCGGCGGCGGAGGCAGAGGGGCGTGTCAGGGCCTCCCCGGCCGCGCGGAGACGCGCTGCCGAGCTCGGGGTGGAGCTCGCCGCGCTTGCATCGGGAGAAAAGCCCGTCCATCTCAACAGGGTGGAAGCCGCCGCCCAGAGTGAGGCAGCGAAACCGGAGCCGGTTGAGACGAGGGGGGAAACGGCAGACGGGATGCGCCGGGCCATCGCCGCGGCGATGAGCCGGTCGAATGCGGAGATCCCCCACTACTACCTCTCCGCGCCGATCAATATGACGCCCGCGCTTGCATGGCTTGAGGGGATCAACGCCGAGCGCGGCATCCGTAACAGGGTCCTGCCCGCCGCCATGCTTGTCCGCGCGGTTGCAAAGGCCCTGGAGCATGTGCCGGAGCTGAACGGTTTCTGGCGCGACGGGGCGCTGGAACAGAGCGCGTCCATCAACCCCGGCATCGCTATCGCGCTGCGAAAGGGCGGTCTGATCACTCCGGCGATCCTTGATGCCCAGACCCTTGATCTGGACGGTACGATGAAGGCACTCGACGATCTGATCACCCGCACCCGCTCGGGCAAACTGCGCAGCGCGGAGATGACTCGCCAGACCGTGACGGTCACCAACCTGGGAGACCTCGGTGTCGAGCGGGTCTACGGCGTTATCTACCCGCCGCAGGTCTCCCTGGTGGGGCTGGGGCGCATCACCGAAGCGCCCTGGGCGGAGGGCGACGCGCTCTGCGTGCGCAAGGTGATGCATGCCACCCTGGCCGGCGACCACCGCGCTACCGACGGCCGTACAGGGGCACTTTTCCTGCAGACCCTGAACGACCTATTCCAAAACCCGGAGCAATTACAATGACCAAAGAAGCAATCAGCCGCGCTATCAAAGATGCGATCATGGCGGTCGCGCCGGAGGTCGAGGAGGAGGAGATCCTCCCCGATGCCCCTATTCAGCGTTCGCTGGAGATCGACTCCTTCGATTTTCTGAAAATCCTGACGGAGCTCAACGACAAACTGGGCGTTGACGTCCCCGAAGCGGATTACGGTATGGTGTCGACGCTGGCACAGATGACGGACTATTTCGACGCAAAGCTCTCCTAAAAAAGAGTGATTTACTCTTTTTAGTGACAAATATCAGGCTATTTCCGACAAATGCGACAAAATTGTCTTATTATTATAATATTAGTATGAAAATTGCATACATTTGAGGAGAAAAACGGGAACAGTAATTGTATCAAGTAGGTAAATTTGGAGCCGGAGCGGTTCCGCCATAAAGGATACAAAATGTTTGAATGTGAAATGATCGAGCTGGAAGATTTTAGTTTTAACCACCTGTTGCATCACTATGATGACTGCAACTGTGAACAGATGCACTTCAACGAAGAGTTTGACTGCATCGATGCCCTGGCGGACTGCTGCGAAGAGATCCTCTGGGACTGAGATCTTCTGCGAGGGTACCCCTGAAGCCCCTTGTGGCAACGGCCTGAGGGGTGCCCTTTTAAGACTTCGGTATTAAGCACCACCCCCACGGCGGCGCATTCTCCTCCATACGATCCGACGCCGCTTGACCTATGTTTAAAATACGTACCGGGTCTCCCCGGTACGCTCCTCCTAAAAAATCGACAATCCTGTTTTACTGGTAAAGAGCTCCAGCGCTTTCGTTCCCGCCAGGGAGTTCCCCTGTTCATTCAGCGCCGGTGACCAGACGCATAGGCCCATCATTTTCGGGATGACGGCAACGATACCCCCGCCGACCCCGCTTTTGCCGGGCAGACCGACATGAAAGGCGAAATCGCCCGAGGCGTCGTAGTGGCCGCAGGTGAGCATGACGGCGTTGATCCGTTTGGCCTGCTGCGGGGTGATGAACTCCTTGCCTGTGATGGGGTCTTCGCCGTGGTTGGCGAGGTAGAGCATGGCGCGCGACAGCGTGCGGCTGTTCATGGCGATGGCGCAGTGCTCAAAATAGGTGTGCACGACCTCCAGGACGTCATTGTCGAGGTTGCCGAAACTCTTCATCAGGTTCGCCAGCGCTCGGTTGCGGAACCCGTGCCGCATCTCCGACTCCGTCACCTCTTTGTCGCTTTCGATCATCCCGTCGTCGGCGATCTCGCGGATAAAGGTCAGGATCTCCTTGGAGGTACGGGCGACGGAGCCGTAGTGCGAGATCAGCGCGTCGGTGACGTTGATGGCGCCTGCGTTGATGAAGGGGTTGCGGGGAATCCCGTGTTCGTACTCGAGCTGCACCAGGGAGTTGAAGGGGTTGCCGGAGGGTTCGCGGCCGATGCGGCGGTAGAGGTCATAGCCGTAGGCGTCGAGCGCCAGCGTGAAGGTGAAGACCTTGGAGATGCTCTGGATCGAGAAGAGGGTATCGGCGTCCCCGACACTGTACTGCGTCCCGTCGAAGAGGGTCAGTGTCATTGCAAACTGCTGCGGGTCGACCTCCGCCAGGGCGGGGATATAATCGGCGACTCTGCCCTCTCCGATGTAGGGCTTGATCTCCTCGGCGATCTCGTTCAGTACGGCTTGATAATCCATCGGGGCTCCTTGCTTACCGCTAGTGTAGCGAAACGGGCAACGGGTCTACAAGGCGGCCGCGGCTGATGCGGGCAGTTTAATGCGCCGTTTGTGCCTTGAGACGGGCGACGCGTGCCGACAGTGCTCTGTTCTGTGCCGTAGGTGCGCGCCGTTTCAGCTCTTGTTCCGCGTATGCCACATAGTGCCCCGCCGCTTCGGGCCGACCCTCCATCAGTAGGATCTCCGCCATTTTGCAGTTCCATTTCGGCGTTTTGCGTGTTAGCGGGTTGAGGGAGTGCATGCGTTTGAGCGCCGCGGATGTTTTGCCGCGTGCCAGCTCGATCTCGATGGCGGGCTCCTGCAGCTGCGGCAGGGGACCCGTTACGGCCATGCGCTTGTCGAGCAGGGCAAGCGCGGCATCGGCGCCGTATGCCGGTTGCGACAGCATGAGATGTGCGGCGCTTCGGTACTGCCCGCTGGCGGCTTCCGGGTTCCGTTCCAGCAGCGACAGGTAGTCCCGGAGCGCGGCTATGGGCTGTTTGAGCGCCTCTAGAAGCTCTGCGCGGTGCAGCAGTGCATGCCGGTAGTCCGGGGCTGCTTTCAAGATCGCATCATAAACCTCTCTGGCTTTGAGAAGCTCACCGCGGTATTCATAGGCTTCCGCCCGCAGCATGGCAGCCTGCCGGGGTGCGCCGAGACGGTCTGCGGCGTCGATATCCTCGAAGGCGTGGTCCGGGTGTCCCGCCTCCAGGTGCGCCTGCGCCCGGTGGAGATAATGCGTTGCGTTCCCGGGCTCATGGGCGATCAGGCGGTCAAGGAACGCCAGGCGCTCGTGTGCTCCCGGATGCGCCAAAGCGGCAGGGACATTGCCCGCAAGCAGGAGGAGTGCCAACCATAAGACAAAGTGTTGCATGGGGTACTCCTGTTTAGCGGGTGAGGGTGAAGTGATCCAGCACGCTGCCGTTCACGTCGATAAAACGGGCGTTCAGCGCGGTTTTGTTCGCATCGACGACTACGGAACCGAGTGCGGCCGCCGTGAAAAAGTGGGCCGGGTGCGGACCGTCCGCCGCGAGCCCGCCGGTCTGTCCCGAGCTGCCGGCAACGGTATAGACGACTTTGTCGTCGCTGCCGCTTTGGGTGATCTGCGTATAGGTTTCGCCCTCTTCCGCTCTGCCGCTGGCCGGCGCCCCGTTTGCGTTAAGTTCCGCGTGCTGTGCCGCGTCGAACGTATCGGAGAGGCCGGTGTGGTTGTGGAGGTAATAGGAGCGCTCGTAGACGTGGCTGTGACCGCTGTAGACCAGGTCGACGCCGTAGTTTTCAAACATCGGCGTAAACGTCTCACGCATGTCAAAAATGGGCTGGTCCATTGCGTGATCGCGTGTGCCCAGACGGGTACCGCCGGTATAATCGTCCGAGTCATGGGAGCCCTTGGTGTAGGGGGGATGGTGGAAGATGACGATGGTCCAGTCGTTCGTATTGGCGTCCAGGTCGCTCTGCAGCCATGCCAGCATCGCCGCGCGGTTGTCCGCATTGCGTGCGCTCAGCTGTGAATCCAGGCTGACGACGTGGACATTGCCGTAATCAAAAGCGTAGTACTGTTCCGTCCCGCTCGGAATTCCCCCGTTCTCCCCCTGGGTCGGGAAGGTGTGGATGTTCAGATACGGCATCCGCGAATCGGAGGCGAGCTGCGTCGGATCCTGGGCCAGCAGGTCGGCGATCAGGGAGGAGAGCTGATTGAAAAGGTCCGGGAAAATCTTCAGCAGGTTGAGGACCTCCGCCGCTGCGGTCCCGGAGATATACAGATCGGGGGTGTCGGCGACGGACATGCCGGCCAGCCCCATCTCGTGATTGCCGATGGTCGACCACATCCCCACAGTCGCCAGGGTCTCCGGGTACATGTCGAACACCGCCCTTTGGTACTGTTCGTCGGTGCCTTCCAGGTAGGCATTGTCCCCCAGCATCAGCATCAGGTCGACGGGTTCGCCGCCGTTGGCTGCGAGCCACTGGTAAAAACCGTCGCGTACGGCGATCTGGTCGGCGGCGTCATAGCCCCCCTGTTCGGCTATCAGCTCCGCCCCGGGGATGCCGGAGAAGCCCGCCGTACCCGCATCGCCCAGGAGCCAGATGCGCGTATTGCCGTCCGAAGGGACCTCGCCGGTCAGGGGTGCCGTGCGAAAGGCGTGCGCCGGATCGGCCGCACCCGCCCCGCCGACGGAGTAGTAGTAGGTCGTGTCCGGCTGCAGTCCCGTGATCAGGGCCTCCCTGTGTCCGGCTGCCGTGATGCTTGCCGCCGTTTCGCTCTCGGCGGGGAGCAGCGCGGCAGCGGTACCGAAACAGACCGTTTCCGCTTCGGCACCGCCCTCCTTGTTGCCGCGCCATTTGATAATGACGCGGTTGCTGCCGAGCTGCTGCAGAAAGAGCCGTTCGGGCATGACAGCCGTTCCGCTGCAGGGAGTGACAGGGGATGTCGTATTGTTGTCGGGGACCGTGCCGTTGTTGTCGACGATCGTTGTGTTGTTGTCCGGGACGGTAGTGTTGTTGTCGATAATTGTCGTGTTGCTGTCGGGAAGCGAGGTATTGTTGTCGATGATCGACGTATTGACATCGCTGTTCGACAGATTGGAATCGGAGGCGGGGAGATCGTTGGTACTCCCGCAGCCGGAAAGAAGTGTGAGCACCGCTGCGATCGCGATGGGGTAAAACAGTACGGTTTTCATAGGCAATATCCATTTCGGAGGGGCTGAGGGAAGGCAAGAGCAGCTTTGCTCCCCATGAAATCGAAGCGCAATACTAATCGAAGGTTATTACGGGGCTGTTACAGTTTGGAAAAGAACAGTGTACAAGTGTTTTTTTCCATATAGATATCTCATAAAGGTGCGTGAGATGAATATCTTCTCCTGAATTCGTGACGACGCGGTGGATAGAGATTAGAGCCGTTATGGTACAAGGGTGTAAAGAAGGAACTGCTAAATGTTAGGGATACAGAAGAGCTGGATGACATCGAAGGACGGAAACCGACACAAAAAACGGACATATACGTTTGATAATGGACCCTTCCGCTTCAATCTGCTATATCATATCACATTACCGACACGACAAATTGATGACGGCAGCGGTATGAAAGTACGGTAAACAGGCAGGAAACCCGCTTTGGGAATTGTTAATGCATGTAGACGATAGTATTTATCCTTTAGTTACAATCCATATCACGAATCATTAAAGGGGACCCCATGAAAATCGGTGTGCCAAAAGAAGTCAAAACGGAAGAGTACCGGGTGGCGGTGACGCCTTCGGGGGTCAAGGAGCTCGTCAAAAACGGCCATACGGTCTATGTACAGACCAGTGCGGGGGAGGGGAGCGGCTTCAGCGACGATGATTACAGCGCGGCCGGTGCCGAACTGCTTGACGGTGCCGCGGCTGTCTTCGACGCGGCGGAGCTTATTGTCAAGGTCAAGGAGCCGATTGCGCAGGAGTACCCCCTGTTCAAGGAGGGGCAGACCCTCTTTACCTACCTGCACCTGGCCGCGGACGAAGCGCAGACCAAGTTTCTGCTGGAGAAGAAGATCAAGGCCTACGCCTACGAGACGCTCAAGGTTGACCGCCGTCTGCCGCTGCTCGAACCCATGAGCGAGGTCGCCGGAAAGATGGCGGCGATCATGGGGGGCTTTTACCTGGGACGCTACCAGGGCGGCCGGGGGATTCTGCCCGGCGGCGTCGTCGGGACGGAAAAAGCCAATGTCCTGATTCTCGGCGGCGGGGTCGCAGGGATCTCCGCGGCGCAGGTCGCGGCGGGGATGGGGGCGAAGGTGACGATCCTCGACATTAACCTGGCCCGTCTGCACTACCTCAACGACGTGCTTCCCGCGAACGTCAGCACTCTCTACAGCACGACGGACGCCATCGAGTCCCTGCTGCCGACGACGGACGTCGTCATCGGTACGGTGCTGATCCCCGGGGCGAAGGCCCCGAAACTCGTGACCAAGGAGATGCTCTCCATCATGCGGGAGGGCAGTGTGCTCGTTGACGTCTCTATCGACCAGGGAGGCTGTTTCGAGACCTCCAGGGCGACGACGCATACCGAGCCGACCTATGTTGTTGACGGGGTCGTGCACTACTGCGTCGCCAACATGCCCGGGGCGTACCCGCGCACCTCGACGATGGCGCTCACCAACGCGACGCTGCCGTACCTGCTCAAACTGGCCGAATTCGGCGGTGAGGAAGCCTACGCGAAATTCCCGCTGCTGCACAGCGCGCTTAATACCTATGACGGTAAACTGACCAACCTTGCCGTCGCCGAGGCACACGGCCTCGAATACTGCGAACTGTAAAACAGCTGCAACACCGGCGCGTCAGTACGCCAGCCTCTGCGCAATCTCCCCGACACGGTAAAACATCGCTGCGGGGGAGTGCTCCTTCAAAGCATCTTCATGGGTGTAGCCCCACGAGACCGCACCGAAATCCATTTTGACGGTGAGGGCGGCCTCCTGGTCTCTGATCTCGTCCCCGATATAGATGGCATCCTCCGGAGCGGTTCCTGTCCGGCGCAGGATCTTTTTCAATTTCGACGCTTTTCCGAACAGACCGGTCCCGTACTGCGGATGCATGAACAGCGCCGTATTCTCCTGACCGAGAATTTTCAGCACGTTTTCCTGGGAGTTGCTTGTCACGAGGCTGAGGATGATGCCCCGCCGCGACAGGGCGTGCAGCATCTCCGTCACGCCCGGGAAGATGGGAATATGTGCAACATTGCGGGCCATGCTTTTTCTGAAAAGGGCCGCAACAATCGGCACTTTCCACAAGGGGATATGCAGCTGCTTGATGATGCGTTTCGCGTCATAATGCCGCAGGGTCTCGACCTGTTCCGCATCGATCCGTCTGAAACGGTGTGATTCGGCCAGGGCGTTGACCGCGCGCAGGAAAAAGGGGAAGGAGTCGGCGAGGGTACCGTCAAAATCGAAAATGACGAGCTTGTACTTCACGGCTTCCCCCTGGAGGTTTTTTACACTTATTATGACTCATTATACTATGCAAGCGTTCTCCGCGACAGGGAAGGATTCCATGGACAGTTATATCAAGTGAGCCAGATGCCTTCTTGCACCAAGAGCGTTGTATTATATTTATTTTATGGTGCCTGTGATACGCTGAAATGAGATTAAGTTCAAAGAAGCTGATATGGTGTTTAAAACGTTGTTGGCACAAATGACGGGGTTGGTGATAGCGGTTTTCCTGCTTCAGGGGTGCGGCGGTTCGGATGGAAGCGGCGGTTCGGAACCGGTGTCGATCGGGACACTCTGGATTACATCGGTTGCTCCGGTACTGTATGAAAGTACGGATCCGGGGACAGGGGAGACGATTTATACCACCTCGTCAGATGAGATCCAGATCGCCGGCAAGGTTTTTGGGTTGACCGAAACCTATGCCCAGGCCTGCAGCGACGTCGATACGGGCCCCCTCCTTTTGACCGTGACATGGCACAATTCGACAACCGGAGCGGAAGGGGGTGGTTCCGCAATGTGGCTGACAGAGTGTAGTCTGTGGTGTACCTGTGTCCCGTATTTTCATCTGGCCTCGACGCTGGAATATGGAGAAAATGTGATCGACGTTGTCGTGCGTCATGAGGACGGCGGATATGCAACGGAAACGTTCATCGTGAACCGCGTGGCATCGGCACCGAACAACATTACAGTGACCCCGGGTGATTCGGAAATGACACTGGATTGGGAGGAGGTACCCCATGCCCGAGCCTACAACCTCTATTTCACGACAGATTACAATTTTGACATGGAGACTGCCAGCAAAATTGAAAATATTACCCCGCCGTTTACCCATATGCTTTTGAACAACATGACGACCTATAGTTATCGATTGACGTCGGTCAATGATGAAAACATTGAGAGTGCACCCAGCCGGCTCATCAGGGCGACAGCGGGGTGGCATACAACATTACTCGATACGCATGCCGCCTTTGACCCTGACAATGAACTTGCGCTGGCAATCGACAGTAACAATAATGTGCACATTGAAAGCGTGTACCGTCGACGGGATTCCAATACAACGGAGATGCGTTATTTGACGAACAAAAGCGGCAGTTGGCAAAGCAGTGTGCTTCAAACCGACGCAGCTCCTCCGGATGCCGCGATGGTCGTCGATAAGAGCAATGTGGTGCACATCGTTCATGCGGGGGGGCAGTTGACGCATTGGCAAAACGCATCAGGGAGTTGGAGCAGCAGTGTGATCGATGCGAATCAGAGCTGCAGTGCGTCTGTCGCGATTGATTTTTATGATGCCATTCATGTCCTGCATCAGAGTATTGCAGGTTTGAAGTATACGACAAACGCACCGGGGGCATGGACAACAGTGACGTTGAACGATGCACCTTTTGTCTGTCCCGGATATGGCCAGTCAGCCATCGTGATCGAGAGCTTCTACAATGTGGAAAGGTTCGCCTATGTCGTGGGGAATGCCCTCTATTTCCAATACGGAGTGAACGGAGCTGTCATGCCCCTTGATGATGCAGACGTTGCCTATATTGCGATGGCAGAAGGTATCTACGATGATCCTCGCGTTGTTGCCAGTAAAATGAACGGGTACTACTACCTGAAACATTACTTTAACAATGGATATGGATGGCAGGTTGAAAATGCCGGATATGCAGGATCGGGGTACCTTGTTCAAGCCAAACCTGTTCTGGTTACAGACGACAACAAATTGGCCCATGTCGCTTCGGAATGCGACTCCTATTACCTCTGTTATTCCACAAATCAATCAGGAGCTTGGACATACTATTATCTGAATACCACCCGAAACACCTACGGTGCAGCGTATTTGATGCCGGCAATCGGTGTTGATGCGTCAGGACGGGTGTATATCGCCTATTATAAGCAGACGGCGGAGGGTGCCGATCTCTACTATACCTATTCGTATTAAAGGCAGGGGAAAAGGGGAGAGGTTGCTGCCATGCTTTGGTTCGGATGCGGGGGCCGGGCAGAGAGGACTTTGAAATCCCCGTCCGGGTTTATTTCTTCCGCAGGAGGCGGAGGATCTTCGGGGTGACGGCGAGGTCGAGGGCCGTAAAGTCGTCGGGGTTCTTGATGGAGACGTCGGCGCCCGCGTCCACGAGCATCTTTACCATCGCCTCTTTGCCGCTGGAGGCGGCGTACATCAGGGGGGTGACGCCGTTGACGTTTGCCGTGTCAAGCTCGATGCCCGCATCGATGAGCATGGAAACGACCTCGGGGTTTTCGCCGAAGCAGGAGAGCCACAGCGCCGTGTTGCCGTCGACGTTTTTGAGCATGATGTCCGCGCCGGCGTCGAGCAGTTCGCGCACGATCGCCGCGTTGCCTTCGCGGGCAGCCTTCATAAGCGCCGTGTTGCCGTAGCTGCCCTGCAGGTCGAGGTTCTTGGCGTCGTAATCGTTTTCGGCGAGCCAGTTCATTGTAATATCGGTCATGCGTTTCTCCTGACTATTTTTTCAGGCCCGCAAGGGAGAGGGCATGCTTGGTCGCCCGGGCGATGATGCTGTGTTCGGGGCGGAACATCGCGTCCGAGATCGTTTTGACCGCCGGGAAGATCTCGTCGAAGCCGTGGTCGGGGAAGCCGCTTTGCAGCATGATCTTGTCCATGGAGAGACCGGCGAGGACCTCATGGTCGAAGGCATTGACGTTGGACGGGCCGATGGCGACGAAGAAGTGCTCGAGGTCGTCGTGCGCCTGCGTGGCGTTGAGGATGACCCCCTGGTCGCCGCGCTCGATCAAAAGCGCGCGCAGCGCGTCGTCCAGGTCGGCTTCATCCACGAAGAGCGGTTTGCCCGTGACGGAAGAGGCGCGCAGTTCGTCGGCGCCCTTGACGCGGTAGCCTACGCATTTTGCATCGCTCTGCTCCCCCGCGGAGAGGGGGGCGGTGTAAAAGAGGGCGGTGTACTCCTCGGCCTCTTCTTTGGCTTTTTCAAGCGCGTCTTCATCTTCGGGCTGCAGAAAAAAGATCTGCACCATCGTATCCTCGATGATCTCGTCGATATCGTCGAGAAAATCCTCATTGGTTGCTTTAACGTTGACGTCAATGGTCATATATGGAAACTCCTCTTTAGGGCACAGAACTGCCCTATTGCGGGGAAGAATATGCAAGTCCGGTTCCGGGGATTTTCAGAGGGTGACTTCGGCGAGGGAGGGGAAGACGGCATCGGGCGTAATGCCGCGCTCCAGGTCGGCGGGGGTGTATTTGCCCGTTTCGACGAGAATGCCCCGCAGGCCCGCCGCCTGCGCGCCGCCGCCGTCGCTTTCGATATCGTCGCCGATCATCACGGTCTCTTCGGGCGCTACCCCCATCCGGGCGCAGGCGAGCCGGTAGAACTCCGCACTCGGTTTCCCGATGACCGTTGCCGTTTTGCCCGAGGCGTACTCCAGGGCCGCGACGAAACCGCCAGCATCCATGCTGAGCCGGCCACCGTGGTCCCTGAAGTAGCGGTTTTTCGCCGCGGCGAGGAGTTCGCCGCCCTCCATGAGGGTTCGGAAGGCCGCGTTGAGGCGCGCATAGGTGAAGTTCTCCTGGGCGTCGCCGACGACGACGCAGCGGCAGGGGGCGTCGGGGAGGTCGTCGAAAAAGGTCTCGGCACTGTCGGTGAGGAGAAAGACCGCCCGGCTTTTGCGCTCGATCAGGTACGCTTTGGTGACGTCCAGGGCGGTGATCACCTCCGACGCTTCGATCCCGAAGCCCATCTGCTGCAGCTTGGAGACGACGTCGCTCCCCCGTTTCTGGGTCGTGTTGGTGATAAAGCGGACGGGATAGGCCGCTTTGAGGCGCGCGACCGCTTCGACGGCACCGGGGTAGGGGGTGTCGCCTTCATACAGCACACCCCCGATATCGCACAGGACGCCTTTAATGGTAGAGGTGCTCATAAAATGTCCTCTTATTCCGGGGTATTTTCATAGTATACCCCAACGGAGCCTTTGAAACATGCCTAAAAAGCAGGCAGTCCACCAGCCGATAACGCCCCCAGTGATGTTACAATGGGGACATGATAAACATGCAAGGCAAAGCGAATGTCTGATTCGCCGCACTACATCGTTTTCACTGACCTCGATGCCACACTGCTTGACCACGAAACCTACTCGCATTCTGCGGCGCAGCCCGCGATCGATTACCTGATACGTGAAGAGATTCCCTTGGTGTTCGTTACCAGTAAAACGCAGCCCGAAGCCGTCAAACTCCAGGAAAAGATGGGGCTCTGCGCCCCCTTTATCGTGGAGAACGGCGGGGCGATCTTCATCCCGCGCTGCTGCAGCCGTTTCTACGGCGCCGATCACGAGGCTGACTACGAGGTGATCACCCTCGGGGCCGCCTACGACGCCTGTACGAACCTGCTGGACAACCTGAAGACCCGCTACCGCCTCCGCGGCTTTTCGCACATGCACCACGACGAGGTGGCCGAACGGACGGGGCTGCACACCGAAGGAGCGCAGATGGCGAAGACGCGCTACTGCTCCGAACCCTTTATTATGGAAGACGAGAGCCTGCTTGACGATCTGGTCGCGGCGGTTTCGGCCGAGGGGTTCACCGTGACCAAAGGGGGGCGTTTTTACCATCTCATCGGGCGAAACCAGAGCAAAGGGAGCGCAGTTGAGGCCCTGCTCGATCGCGCGGAAGCATCGACGGGCATTGCGTTCAAATCCATCGCACTGGGTGACAGCGAGAACGACTTCTCGATGCTGCAGAGCGTCGATATCCCTGTACTCATCCCGAAACATGACGGCAGTTATGCCGCCATCAACCTGCCCAATCTCATCAAGGCGCCCTATCCGGGACCCCGGGGCTGGAATGCCGTTTTGCAGGAGCTCTTCGGTGTTGCCTGAGCTTAATGCCGTCTTTGAAGCGGCGGTGGACGCAGTGATGCCGCAGCGCATGCTGACGGGCCGGATGCAGCTGCGTGAAGGGATACTTTCGGTCGAGGGGGAGCAGTTTGACCTGGAGCGCTACGACCATCTTTACCTCTGCGGTGCAGGCAAAGCGGCACTGCCGATGGCCGAGGCGTGCGAAGCGATCCTGGGGGAGCGTATCGCCGGCGGCGTCATCGTCACCCCTGAAGCGCAACGCCCGCTTCAATACTGCACCTATGTCGGGAGCACGCACCCGATCCCTTCCGAAAAGAGTGTCGCGGCGGCCGAACGGCTGATGGAACAGCTTGCCAGGGCGGGCGAGGGGGACCTGATACTCTTCCTGCTCAGCGGCGGCACCTCCGCTCTCATTGAAAAACCGTTGCCGCCGGTGACGCTCGAGGCGATGGCGCAGACGACCCGGCTGCTGCTGGAAAACGGCTGCAGCATCGAAGAGACGAACAGCGTGCGCAAGCACCTCTCCATGATCAAGGGGGGACGGCTGGCGCAGATGACCCGGGCGACAGTCCTCGTCCTGGTCGTTTCCGATGTCATCGGGGATGATCTGGAGACCATCGGCTCGGCACCGCTGTACTGCGACCGGAGCACCTACGCCGACGTGACAGCACTGCTGCGGGGAAAGGGATTGTTGGAAGCACTGCCCGAGACGGTACGCGAGGTATTGACAAAAGGGGAGCGCGGCGAGGTCCCCGAAACCCCGACGGCTCCGCTGCCGACGGTCAAACATCTGCTGATCGGCAGCAACAGGCAGGCCCTGGAGGCTGCGGCGGCCTGCGGCGCGGAACACGGCCGCGACGTCCGGGTGGTCGAAACCCCCATCGAGGGGGACGTCACCGAGGCGGCGGAGGCGTTTTGCCGCCGTTTTGAGGCGCTGCCGCCGGGCACCCTTCTTCTGCAGGGGGGCGAAACGACGGTGACGGTCTCCGGAAACGGAAAAGGGGGACGGAATCAGCATTTCGCCCTGTATTGTTTAAAACGTTTAAAAACCAACAGTGTTTACGATATTATATGTGCCGGTACAGACGGGATCGACGGTAACTCGGATGCGGCGGGGGCGCGTATCTCCGACATACTGTACCGGCACTGCAGCGCCGAGGAGATCGACGATGCCCTGGCACGTTTCGACTCCAACACGTTTTTCGCAGGCAAAGAGGCCCTGATCAAGACCGGGTACACCGGCACCAACGTCATGGACGTGGTCATTGCATACAAAGGAGAGGATAATGGCTGACTTTTTTCAAAACGGGGTGATCACCTCACTGCAACGGGTAGGTGACAGAAGCCTCGAGGCGATGGAAAAGGACCTCGAACGCATGTCCGAACGCCGCAAGATGGTCCTGCTGCTGCCTGCGCTCTACAGCGAGTTCGAGACTCCGGCGATGCATACGATCATCGAGGAGCTGAAGCATGTCCGCTACCTGCACCGCATTATCCTGGGGCTGGACCGCGCGACCCGCGAACAGTTCCTGGAGGTGAAGAAACTGATGGTGCAGCTTCCCTGCGAAGTGGATGTGCTTTGGAACGACGGTCCCCGGATTCAGGAGCTCTACGCGGAGCTGACCCGCGAAGGGTTCCCCTGCCTGAAAGACCCGGGCAAGGGGCGCAACGTCTGGACGATGATCGGCTACGGTCTGACAGGAGAGGAGAACTACGCCTTCGCCCTGCATGACTGCGACATCGTCAACTATTCGCGCGAGATCGTCGCGCGGCTTTTCTACCCCATCGTCCACCCGGCCCTGGATTACGAGTTCAACAAAGGGTACTACTCCCGGGTGACGAACAAGCTGCACGGCCGGGTGACGCGCCTTTTCTACACCCCGCTGATCCATGCGCTGGAGAAGGTGATGGGTACGAACCGCTACCTCGAATACATGGACAGCTTCCGCTACGCGCTCTCCGGAGAGTTCGCCTTTATCCGTTCGCTGGGACGCGGTATCGCCATCTCGCCGACCTGGGGCCTGGAGGTCTCGACGCTCAGCGAGGTCTACAAGAACACCTCCAACCGCCGGATCTGCCAGACGGAGATCATGGATACCTACGAGCACAAGCACCAGGATCTCGGGAACAAGACCGAAGGGGGCGGCGTCTACAAGATGGCCGGCGACATCGCCAAGGCGCTCTTCCGGGTGATGGCGCAGGAGGGGATCGTCTTTACCGAGTCGCACTTCAAGACTCTGCTGGCGGCCTATTTCCAGGAGTCGCGTTTCGAGATCTCCAAGTACGTGGCGCTCTCCAAGCTCAACGGCCTGGAGTATAACCGCGAGCGGGAGATCAGCGCCGTCGAAGCGTTCCAGGATGCCATCGAGGAGGCGGCGAGCGAGTTTTTCGAGAATCCGCTGGGTGTCCCGTCGATGTCCCCGTGGATTACCGTCCGTTCGGTGCTGCCGGAGTTTTCGGAGAAGTTCGCCAAGGCCGTCGCGCTGGATGCGCAGGAGGCGTAAGGAATGATCCAGTACGAACCCCATTCCATACGGGAGCGTCTGTCGGTTCTTTACGATGCCGAAGACGCGGACAACGCCTACGCGGGCATACGGGACCTGATCAACACCTACCGCGAGCGGATCACGTCGTATGACTATCACCTCACAGAAAAGGATGCCATCCTCATTACCTACGGCGACCAGGTACAGAGCCCGCCCGAGCCCCCGCTCAAAGAGCTTAACGATTTTCTCTTTTCGCATGTCGACGGGCTTGTCAATTCGGTCCATCTGCTGCCGTTTTATCCCTACTCTTCCGATGACGGATTCTCCGTCGTCGATTACAAGGCGGTCGACCCGCACTGCGGCTCCTGGGGCGAAGTGGAGCTGCTGGGGACCCATTTCCGCCTGATGTTCGATGCGGTCATCAACCATGTCTCGCAGTTCTCCGACTGGTTCAAGAAGTACCTTGAAAACGACCCGGAGTACGCCGACTTTTTCATCGATGCGGACCCGACCCTGGACCTCAGCTCGGTCGTACGGCCCCGGACCTCGCCGCTGCTGCACGAGTTCAGAGACACCGGGGGGCGTATCCGCTATATCTGGACGACCTTCAGCCGGGACCAGGTCGACCTGAACTACGCCAACTACAGGGTGCTGCTGGCGGTGCTCGATGCGCTCTTCTTCTATATCGAGAAGGGGGCGACGCTGCTGCGCCTGGATGCCATCGCCTTCGTCTGGAAGGAGATCGGTACCGCCTGCGTTCACCTGGAGCAGACCCACGAACTGATCCAGCTGATGCGGGAGGTGCTGCACAAGGTCGCCCCGGAGGTCATCATCATTACCGAAACCAACGTCCCGCACCAGGAGAACATCTCCTATTTCGGCAGCGGGGACGACGAGGCGCAGATGGTCTACAACTTCGCGCTGCCTCCGCTGCTGGCGCATTCGGTACTGACGGGGAATCCCTCGAAGCTTTCGGCGTGGGCCAAGACGCTGAGACTGCCCAGCGACAAGGTCTGCTTCTTCAACTTCACCGCGTCGCATGACGGGGTGGGGCTGCGGCCCGTGAGCGAGATCCTCGACGAGGAGGAGATCGCGACCCTCGAAGCGGCCGCCAAACGTTCCGGGGGGCTCGTCTCGTACCGGGCGAATACCGACGGTACACAGAGCCCCTACGAACTCAACTGCAGCTACATCGACCTGCTCACACCCCCCGAAGCGGATGATGAGGTCCGGGCCAGGCGGATGCGGCTGACCCAGGCGGTGTCGCTGGCCATGCCGGGGGTGCCGGGGATCTATTTCCATTCGCTGTTCGGATCGCGCAACTACCTCGAGGGCGTCAAGATGACGGGGATCAACCGCTCCATCAACCGCGAGAAGTTCAACTCGAACTGGCTGGATGCACAACTGCAGAAGGAGGGGAGCCTGGAACGCCGGGTCTACCTGGCGTACAAACGGCTGCTCTCCATCCGGATAAACGAGACGGCGTTCGACCCGTTCGGCCCCTTTATCTTCCTGGACCTTCACCCGTCGCTCTTCTGCCTCCAGCGCGAGAGCCGCGACCTGGACAGCCATATCCTGGCTGTGCACAACTTCAGCGACGAGGCGGTGCGTTTCCGCCTGCCCGAATACCTTGAACTGCCGGCGACGGAGTGTATCGGTAACATTCACGTTACCTCCGAAGCGCTTGAAATTGAAAGTTACGGAGTGATGTGGATAAAATGCCGTATCGACGTCGACGTGTTCGAAGAGTGCTGTAACAAGGCACTGCCCATCATCAATGAAAAGGAGTTTGAATGATTACAAAATGTCTATTTCCCGCGGCCGGATACGGAACACGCTTCCTGCCCGCGACCAAAGCGATGCCCAAGGAGATGCTGCCGATCCTGACCAAGCCGCTGATCCAGTACGGGGTCGAAGAGGCCCATGAAGCCGGCTGTGATGTCATGGCCGTCATCACCGGCCGCGGCAAGCGGGCCATTACCGACCACTTCGACATCAGTTACGAGCTTGAACACCAGATCAAGGGCTCCTCGAAAGAGTCGCTGCTCAGCGACATCCGCCGCCTGATCGACAACTGTACCTTTACCTATACGCGTCAGAACGAGATGAAGGGGCTGGGGGACGCGATCTATAAAGGCAAGGTCCTCGTCGGGGAGAGCGACCCCTTCGCCGTCATCCTGGCCGACGACCTCTGCATCAACCCGGAGGGTGACGGGGTACTGAAGCAGATGGTGGATCTGTACAACAAGTACAAGTGCTGCATCGTCGCCATCATGGAGGTCCCGAAAGACCAGGTCTACAAATACGGTGTCATCGCCGGCCGCGAGATCGAGAGTGGCGTTTTCATGGTCGACGATATGGTGGAAAAGCCCGACAATGATAAAGCCCCCTCCAACCTTGCCATTATCGGCCGCTATATTCTGACCCCGGATATCTTCGAGGTGATCAAGAAGACCAAGCCGGGCAAAAACGGCGAACTGCAGATCACCGATGCCCTCCTGACACAGGCGAAAAAGGGGATGGTCCTGGGCTACAAGTTCAAGGGCAAGCGTTTCGACTGCGGCAGCGTCGACGGTTTCGTCGAGGCGACCAACTACTTCTACGACCTTGAAAAACAGGCGGAGGCGAAAGCGGCAAAGAAATAGCCGCCCCGCCACACTTTCTTTTCTCTGAGGGCCGTTGCGGCCGGCACACTTTCATACCGCTATCTATCGTATTTTCTCTTCAGTGTACCAGGTCAAATTATCGGTGTCGTTTCAGATGTCAATGGTGTCTGTGGAAGGATCGCGGTGACAGCAGCACCGCGAATGCAAGGGAGTAGAAGAACAAAAACGTAATGGCGACTTTCGCATGAAAGTCTGATACAAATCAATCGCATCGGAATGCTTACCCTTTTACGGGTAAGAACAGTATAGGATATTTTGGAAACAGGATGAACAACAAAGTGATCAACTTTTAATCAATGGTGTCTCGTCCCTGTCTATTTTTGAAAATCCCAGTGTGAAACGGCGTTAGACTCAGCTCAGCAGCAGCCGGTCGATCGCCGCGATCTCCTCGGGCGCCAGGCGGATATCCGTGACGTGCAGGTCCTCTTGCATATGGACGGAAGAGGTGGTGCCGTCGAGGGGAGTGATCCCTTTGGCGATCAGGTAGGCGTAGAAGATCTGCGGGGTGCCGATACGGCGTGCCATCGCGGCGCGGATGACCGGTTCGCTGCCGAGCAGATGAGGGTTGGCGGTCAGGCTCCAGAAGCTCTGGTAGCGTATGCCGTTGGCATCGCAGAAGGCGCGCAGCTCGGCATCATAGCCGGAATCGGCGTAGAAGCGGTTCTGCAGCACGGCCGGTTTGACCTTTGCTTCGTCAAAGAGCCGCTGCAGGGTCCGCAGGTCGTAGCAGTTGCTGATCCCCAGCTGCCGCGCCCCGCCGTCCATGGCGATCGTTTCCATTGCCCGCCAGACGGCGAGGAGGTGTGCGAAAGGGAAGAGCGGCGAGTGCAGGACGTACGAATCGACATAGCCGGTACGGAGGTTGTCCAGGGAGACACGGAAAGATTGCGCCACCTGTTCGGGGAGCGGGGCGTTCCGGTCGTAGGGGGTGTTCTCCGGATCCTGCCCGTCTGCGGGGGTGAATTTCGTCTGCAGAAAGACCGCTTCGCGTTTGAGCCCTTCGGCGTCCATCTTCGCCAGGGCTTCGCCGACACCGGCTTCATGGTAGTGGCGGGGCTGGCAGGCCGTATCGATGCCTCGGAAGCCGCAGCGCAGTGCCGCTTCGACGAGGGGCGCGGTCTGCTCTTTTTTCCAGGCTGTGCCGTAGATCAGCGTCGGCATCTCTACACCGGCGCGGGTTGTCAGGGTCTTAACCATGCGCGGCCTCCATTTCGAGCCCCTTGAGGAACATCGCCAGCTGCGCGTCGATGTTGATGATATGGCGCCGGAACTTTTCATAGGCATAATCGTCGATATAGGAGCGACCGAAGGGAGGGAGTTTCCGTGCTTTTTGGAGGAAGTAGCGCATCTCCGAGAGCAGGGTCTCGTGCTCGTCATGATGCTCCTGCAGGCCATAATAGGCGAGCGAACGCATCATCTCCTCTTCCATGGCAAAGTGGGCTTCCGTGTGTTCGACAAGGGCCGAAAACCCTTCAATGAAGTCGCTTCCCGTCGCCTGCTTGACGGCATCGAGCAGACGAAGAAAGTCTGCATGGGTCTCGTCCATCGCGGCGACTCCGAGCGTCAGTTCATCCATTCCTATCTCCTTGGGTACGCCCGGGGCGTTGGCCTCACGTGTGCAACTTTCATACGATAGCCGCGTCGCACGGAATATGCAGTAGGTGGGACGACACGCCCGCGACCGGGCGGAGAGGAGGTAACGATGTTATCAACGTTCAATGCACTCAAAGCCGTGTACGCCTCGCGCGAAATCACGATGGAGGATCTGGATGTCCTTCAGCAATACGATTTTATCCATTTTGAGAACCGCGGCATCAGCCGTTCGGAAAAAGACTGCCTGCTTTGCGAAGTACGCTGCGAACCCTTTGCGGCTTTCCTGGCGGCTATTACCGCTGCCGTCTTCGAATCGGCGGAGGCCCTGCGCGAACTGGTTCGCACTACGGGGCTGGGACTGTTAGAGGAGCAGAGCGGGGATACGGCGCTGCTCAGTTTTTACAGTGAAGACAAGACGGTGGAGATCATCGCCAGCGTCGCTTCCGACGGCCGGGTCAGTATCGATCCGGAGGATCTGGAAGTGCTTCCTTTTTTTCAGGTGTACCTGCGGGTACAGCACTGAGGCGGGATCGCCTTAGTGATGCTCGTGGCTGCCGCAGCCGCAGCCGCCCTGGAGCATCCCGATGACAAAGTGGTCATCCACTTCGGTGACGTCAAAGTGGTGTTTGCCGCAGAAGCTGTTTTTCATCAAGGAGAGCTGGGCATCCGCCGCGCTTCTGGCGCTCTCTTTATTGTCGAAGGTGACGATCTGATCCAACCCTTTTTTCTTGGCGCAACTGCAAAGTTTTTCGATGATGACATGGTGTTCCATAGGAGATTCCTTACACGTAAATATTGTGATTGAGAGGTTGCAAATGCCGTTCCTGCGGGCTTCACGTTCGCTTCATGATTGTATGGCATACTGGCGGTAAAGATTAAAGGAGCCATGATGAAACAAGTCATTTTATGGAGCGGAGCGGCCCTTATTGCGGCGACGGTCTATGCCGCCGCGCCGACAGCGCCGCAGCCGCCACAGGTCCGGGAAATCGTCCGGCTTCATGCCCACACCGAAGCGGTACAGAAGCCGGAAGCCGCCCCTGCGGCCGCCAAACCGGCGAAGGATTTCGGCAAACTGCATGACCGCAAGCTGCCCAACATCTTCTATCTGCCGAAACCGGAGGTGTCCGATGAAGCGCAATAAACTTCTGCTGCGCCTGGCGATGCTGCTGCTGCCCCTGTGGCTGCTGTCGGGCTGTTTTATCTATGTGGAGGACAACGACCCCCACATCCCCTATGCACCGGCGACACTCGTGATGCACAACGATGAGACCTCCTGGGGCAGGATCTTTTACGCCTATGCCGCGCCCTCCCTCGCGTCGAGCTGGGGTGAGGATCTGCTGGGGACGGATGTGCTCTACCCCGGGGAGGATCTTGTCGTAGACATCTATGAATGCGACCAGTATTACGATCTCCGGGTCGAGTACGAGGATGGGTACGTTACGGAGACACTGGGGGTGTGGATGCCGTGCGATACGACGGTCTATGCCACCTTTACGGACTACTAGGCCGGGGCGTCAGCCCTCGATCAGCTGTCCGCGGAAGTAGAGTTTCTGCTTGGTTTCGGAGACTTCGGGCTCCGGCGCGGTAACGGCCTCCACCTCCGGGGCCACCATCAGTTCGTCAAACTTGGACTGCGGGGTGGCGAGCATGACGCTCTCGAAAGCCCGCAGCCGCTTGAGCAGACTGTCGGAGACCGGCAGAAGCTCTTCGTAATAGTTCTGGGCGAGTTTCAGGTCGCTGGCGCTGGCCTTTTTCGAACCGAACATCCCCATCAATCCCCCCGATTTTTCGGCAAAGAGCGTGGCATAGATCTTGAGATAGATATCGTAGCAGTTGGTATGCAGCTCGATCATCTCGTCGATGACGCTTTTGGCGTTGGATGTTGAAAAGATCATCGCGTCGTCGTAGAGCCAGCGGCTGAAGTCGCTGTCGGACTGGTTGACGGGGACCGCATCTTTTTCATGGCTGACGCCGGAGACCATCAGTTTGATCTGGTTGATCCATTTGAGCTGATGGGTCCGTGCATTTCGAATATTCTGTATATAGTTCTCTTTTGATGCCATAATGACCTCCGCATAGAATACGGAAGTGTACGACAAGGCAGCGGGAATTATTGACGCTTCAATGGATAAAAAATAATCAGTGATCGGATAAAAGTGATGATCAAAAAGTCACATTAATCCACCGGACGCTTCCCCTGCACGGAGGCATGGTGGCGAATGAGCGAGCGCCCGTCCATCCCGATCTTCAAAAAGAGCAGGACGAGCAGCCCGGCGAGGGGCTGTCCCAGCGCCATAACGAGGAACCCCCCGACAATAAGCCCGATGTGCAGGACGGCGACCCGGCCGTAAGGCGCGCCCATCCAGTCCGAGAGCGTGGTGCGCTCATAATCGCCGCTGCGGACATAATCGACGTAGAAAGAGACGGCGTGGCTGACGATGAGCAGCGTCAGGGCGGTGAGTACGCCGTTGCCGAACAGGACGTCGCGGTGGTAGATGTAGTCGGCGAGACCGAAGACGTTCAGGTGCAGCTCCTTCGGCGCGAAGAGGGCGATGACGAAGATGCCGTGGGCGTAGGTAAACATGCCGTAGTGGAAGGTGAAAAAGGGGACAAGGAAGAGCTTGCCGAGGTTGCCGGCCAGATCCCCGGGGCGGTTGGTGATCATTTTGAGCACGTTGAAAAGGCCGATGACGACGTTCTCCATCCAGTACAGAAAAATCAGTTCAAAAACACCCCATCCCCGCTCCAGGACGCCGTAGAGCGGGTAGAGGTTGGCGGCCAGCAGGACAATGAGCGGCAGGGAGACGTAGCGCCGGAGTGTGGAGAGCAGCGGGACCGTCAAAGCGTTTTCGAATCCATCATGATGGTCACCGGGCCGTCATTGGCGATGTGCAGGTCCATGTGGGCGCCGAAGACGCCGTGCCGGACCGGGACGTTCACGGACGCCTGCGCAATGAAGTAGCGGTAGAGCTGTTCGGCTTCCGCCGCCGGGGCGGCGGCATCGAAGGAGGGGCGCCGCCCTTTTTTGACGTCGGCGGCGAGGGTGAACTGGGAGACGACAAGCAGTTGGCCCCCCACATCGAGCAGGGAGCGGTTCATCTTGCCCGCCTCGTCGGCGAAGATGCGCAATGGTATGATCTTGGCCAGCAGTTTGTCGGCGTCAGCCTCCGTGTCGCCCTCAAGCACGCCCAGCAGGAGGGTGAGCCCCTTTCCGATCGCGGCGACTTCGCGCCCCTCCACGTATACGGAGGAGCTGCCGACCCGCTGAAGCAGGGCCAGCATCAGTGGTGGTGGTGCTCGTGTTCGAGTAGCTCGCGGACGGCGGCGTCATCGAGGAGCTGCACCTCCTTCACCGTGCCGTCGAAGACGAGGCTGCTGCCGGCGAGGGGGTGGTTGCCGTCGAGAACCGCTTCATCGCCGCGGATCTCCTTGACGGTATAGATGATCATGTCGTCGGGATCGGATTCGAGGTGCCCTTCGATTTCCATACCGACCTCCAGGTCGTCGGGGAGTTCGGAGAGGGCCTCTTCGACGATGAGGGAGCCGTCGTACTCCCCGAAAGCTTCGGCGGGGGAGAGGGCGACGTAGACGTCGTCCCCGGCCTGTTTGCCTTCGAGTTCCGCTTCGAGCCTGGCGAAGATCTGGCCGTAGCCGCCGTGGAGGTACATCAGTTCGGAGTCATCGGGGTTCAGCAGCGTACCGTCGGCGGTGGAGAGCTCGTAGTCGAGGGTGACGAGGGTGTTCTTCGTAATGCGCATGGTGCGGCCTTAACAATGGGATAGAGAAATTTTACAATGAAACGGGGGGAATAGCCAAACGCGCCGTCTTTAAGCCTTAAGGGCAGTTGCAAGGGTGTAGCGCCAGCCGTAACGGATGCTGGTACCGGTGAAGCCGCGCTGCTCCAGCAGCGTTGCCAGGGTGTCCGGCGGGTAGAAGTGCCCCGGCTCGCCCAGCAGTTTTTCGGCCCGCATCAGGGTGCCGCCGAGCAGGGTGGAGGGGTCGAAGTCGTAGATGAAGAGCAGCCCGCCGGGCCGCAGAACGCGGACGATTTCGTCGAGGGCCTCTTCGGGAACGTCGAAGTGGTGCAGGGCCTCGCCCACTAAAACGGCATGGAACCGGTCGGCGTCGAAAGGGAGGGCTTCGGCCCGCGCCGTAAAGCGCTCAACGATTTCGGGTACGTAGCGCAGCATCCCCTCGGCCGGGTCGGCGGCAACGGGTCGCAGATCGCTGCGGCAGCCAAGCGCGTAGCTGCTCAGGGTGCCCGTCCCCGCGCCGAGGTCGAGGAGGATGGCTTCGGCGGGGAGGGGACGGAGGGATTCGCAGAGGTGGGAGACGGCGGCCGCGGGGTAGACCGCTGCGCCGAACCGGCTGAAGATCCAACCGAGATGGTTGAAGGGGATCATCTTTGCGCCTTACGGCGTGACGACGATATAGACGATACGGTCACCCTGGATCGCCTGCATGAAATAGGTGTCCGCATAACGGTAGTACTGTGCCCCGTTGATCGTGACACTGTAGGCGCCGTCGGGCAGGGCGTCAAGGACCTGGCCGGGAGCGAACTCGACGTCATAATAGGCCACCGGCGGTTTCACGACGCGGTAGGCGTTGCGGTAGGAGTCCCACGTATAATAGACGTCCGCATAATAGTAGTAGGTGCGCCCGCTGTGTACAAAGACGGTGTAACCGACCGGCAGGCTCCGGACGACCAGGCCGACCGGCGGGACGGCGACGACGAACCCGTGGTCGTGGCGGCGGTAGTAGACACCGTCGGCATAGTAGAACGAGAGCGCGCCGAGGGTCAGGGAGATGGCCACGCGCGGCAAGCTCCGCACGACGTATCCCGGGCGCTGGTAATAGGTCAGCGGACGGGCTCCCGGCGGGCGGTAATAGCGCTTGTGCTTGTCGATGCGGACCACCTTGTTATGCGAAGGGGAATAGACCCGTTTACCGTCGCGGTATTCCGTTTTTGACGGGCGTACCGTACGCTGTTCGATTCGTCTGTCATCGCGCTGGTTCGGCCGGACGACAGGCGCCGGTCTGACCGGGTGCGGGGTGTATTTTTGCGGTTCGGAACGGCGTACCTCTTCCCGACGGATCTCGCCTTTGGAGGGCTGGGTACGGTCGCGGCGGATCTCCTGTCCCAGGACGTTGCCCTGACCGTTGGAACGGCCCTGGTTGTAGGAACGATCCTGCTTGTTGTAGGTGCGCTCCTGTTTATTGTAGGAACGGTCCTGTTTATTATAGGAGCGTTCCTGCTTTGAACCGCCACGGTTGTTGTCGTTCCTGCCGTCATGGTCAGGGGCCGCATGCAGCAGGGCCGAACCGAGAAGCAGGGCTGCTGCCATTGAGATGAAGTTGCTGGTTTGCATCGCATCCTCCTTAAGTGATAGGTCCAGTATAACGGGAAATCGTTAAAAAATTGTGAGTCGCGTGCGTCAGCGGGGGGGATGCTCCCGTTTCAGGGCGGTGAGGGTTTTGAAAAAGCAGCCTCCGGTGAAACGGTAATGCGTCTCCCGTTTTTCGAGGCCGTCGTTGTGCTGCCGGACCAGGCGGATATCTTCGGGTCTGACCCGGTAGTTTTTGTCACAATGTACGCAGTAGAGGTTTTCCATAACGTTTTATATGCAAAGCGTGTTCATGCATGCTGCTTCCCCCGGAGGGAAACGGTCAATGGGTACGTTTGCGGAAGAAGAGCATCAGCGCCGCCCCGCCGAGCAGCAGTTCGGCGAGCAGCAGCGTGACGACGGAGGAGAACATGGACTCGTCCGAAGGCTCGGTATCATCGGAGATCTCGAAGGGGGTCGTGCGTTGGAAGGAGGAAGCGGTCTGGATATGTTTGGGGGCCACCGGTTTCGGTGTGACGGCGGGGGCCGCCTCGGCAGGTTGCGGAGCGGCTGCTGCGGGTTCCGTGACTTCGGGCGCGTGCTTCGGCGCGGGTGCTGCTTTTTGCGGTGCCGCCGTTTTGGGGGTGATCGCCGCCTGCGGTTCGAGGGGTTCGGTAATGAACGGCTTCAGGGTTGCGAGGTTCTTCGCGATATAGGCGTTCGGGTGAAGTTTGCGGATGCTTTTGAGGACGGTGCGGACCTCCCCGCTGTTGCGGAACTGCTGCAACACGGCCAGGTAGTTCTGCGTTCCGCCGCTGAGGGCATAGGTGAAGGCGTGATCACTCTGCAGGCTGCCGGTGTCGGCATTGTGCTGCAGGTACCACTGCAGCGCTTCGATGCGCTGCTTGGCCTCGGCTTTACTGCCGAAAACGCCGGCAACGATCTCCCCGCCGTCGGTCAGGTAGGCATCCGGGTGAAGCTTGTGGATCGTATCGAGCACGATCTTGCGCTCCGCGCTGCTGCGGAATTTATGCAAAACGGCCAGGTAGTCCGGTGTGGCATTGCGTACGTCATAGGTAAAGGCCCCCTGCGCCTGGAGGGGACCGGCGTCGGGGTCCTGCTGCAGGTACCACTGCAGGGCCTCAATGCGCTGCGCCGCATCCTGTTCCGTCTGGAACGCCCCTGCAATGATGGCTTCCGTTGTCGCGGCCGCAAGCGAGACCGCCGACAAAAACAGTAGAAAGGATAGGGTGGCCAGACGCATGCAACTCCTTTAATGAATATAGCGCCTGAACGCGCCAATGAGAGAAGGTTATTTTAGCACCCGGAACTTTGTCTAACTTTTTTTTGCGCTGAAAATACTGTGCTTTGCCGTTTTTTCACATGTTTGGAGGATAAAAACTGTAATACGGCTGTGACACAAAGGGGGTATAGTGCCGTATTATTGATACTTGCGGCAGGAAAATGTGATGACAATGACCCCGGCATACCGAGACGCTAAGCAGCGTGTCCTCCCCGTGACGGCGTTGAAGGCTGCAGGCCTTCCGGAAAGCAGCGGGGCGTTGGAGGCACCGCGCCTCTCCCCGATGCACGGCGGCGCCCACCCGGTGCTGAGCCGTTACATCCGCCAACGTTTGCGCGTGCCCGAAAGCTACACGCATATCAAGACGCTGGTCTATGCCGCCGGGCAGAACCTGCGGGTCATGACGACCTTCTCGGCGCGAAACTACCGGGGGGACGCTTTTACCGCCCACCTTTCCGCGGTGATCGCCCCGGGCGGGGCGCTGCTCAGCGTCAAACAGCTCTGAATCTACCCCTGCACCGGCTGGCGTCTGCCGGCAAAGAGCAGAATGAACGCCGCCCCGCCGAGCAGCTCCGCGATCAGCAGCGGCAAAAATGAAGGCCCTGTCGTTTCCGGGGGGATGGAAGCGGATGTCAGCGTCTCGGGCGTGGTGACCGCCGTCACCTCCATCCCCGGCACCGTCTCCACGACGGTCGTATCTGTCGCCGTTGCAACGCTTTCCGCCATCACTTCTTCAGAAACAGCCGCCGGGGCGAACGCCGCGGTGTCCGCGGATGCCATGCGTTGTGCATGGGCACCGAGTGGCTGCGTAAAGTCCATGTTGTTCTTGACGTAGGCGTCCGGGTAGATCTTCTTGATGCTGTTACGTACCGTCAGCACTTCGTCGAAATTGCGGAAAGCGTACAGCACCGCGACGTAATAGGGGGCCGCGCTGCGGACGCCGTAGGTGTAGTGCCCGCCGCGCTGGAGAGCGTAGCTCTCCGGCTCAAAGCGCAGATACCCTTTGAGGGTGTCGACGCGCTGCTGCGCCTGTTCGGGGGTATGGAACGCCCCGACGACGATGACCTTGGTGGTGGCGGCCGCGAGGGACGCGGCCGTGATAAACAGTAGTAGTGTCGCGATGATCGGTCGCATGGTTCTCCTTCTCGGCGGCACCGAATCTGGTGCCGGAAAAAATAATTGTAACATTAATAACTTTATTAAACATATTTTTAAAAAAATTTAAAAGTTTGGAGGGAGAAAGAGCGGACGGGGCGTGATCGGGAGAGAGGGGTGCCTTACTCCTTCCCTTTACGGAGTTCGGCATCGAGGGTGTCGAAGAAGGCTTTCGCCTCCTGCTCAAACTGCTTGCGCCACTCGATCCACTGCGCTTTGTAGCGCTTCAGCGTCTTTGCATCAAGCTGCAGCAGCATCCCCTGGGCCTCGAGGGCTTTTTCGGTCCCTTTGGTCACGTTGTCCGCATCGGGTTCGGAAAGGGTGTCGCTTTGCTGCGCCATCTCCCCGGCGACGTCGTTCAGGGTCTGCTGCTCCTGCGGGGTCAGCTGCTCCCCGTGTTCGTCGAGTGCGTCGCGGGCCGATGCGGCCAGCGCGTCGACCTGTTCGCGCAGGACGCTGCCGTAGCGTTCGATAGAGTCGGACATCTGCCGGTTGAGCGTTTCGGCATAGGTGTCCATCTGTTGCCGCATCGTTGCAAGCTGCTGCTGCAGGTCGTCGGAGGTGGCGCTGAACTGTCCCGCGAGCTCCTGGGTGATCTTGGTCAGTTCCGAAAAGAGGGCGGAGAGGGCGTTGCCGCGCATCCCCTCCGCCGTACGCGCGTAGTCGACGAGCCACGCCCCGTCGCGCTGGACAAGGTAGGTTGTCACGGTAGCGGGCAGGTCGCGTCCCTCCGGGGCGCTGATGCGCGAGACGATCTGCGCTTTGCGCCCTTCGATAAGGACTTTTTCGACCGTCGCTTCGGCGCCTTCCCAGGCGTGTCCGAAGGCGTCGAATGCCGCCTCGTCTTCCAGGGTGGAGTAGCGGACCGCATCACTGGCATCGTTCTGTTCGACGGCCTTCCAGAACGCCGCCGCAGCCTCCTGCGGGGTCTTGGGTTCGAAACAGCCGCCGAACGACGCAACGATCAAAAGGAGTGCCGCCAGACGGGAAAAAAACATCTTCATTGGTTGCCTTTATAACGGGAATCGAAAGGCGCCATTATAGCGTGCAGGGGAAAATGCGTTGCGGGGTCAGTAGAGCTTCCCGGCCTGCTCCAGGTGGGTCAGGTAGAGGCGCAGGTCGAACTCCAGCTGGTGGTAGCCGGGGGCCATATGCTCGCAGAGGTTGTAAAAGGCCTTGTTGTGGTCGCGCTCTTTGAGGTGGGCCAGTTCGTGGGCGACGATCATCTGCAAAAAGGGCTCGGGGACCCTTTTAAAAAGGGAGGCGATGCGGATCTCCCGCCGGGAACGTACCCGTCCTCCGTGCACCTTCGAGATGCGGGTGTGCATCCCAAGCGCGTCGTCGATGACCCTGATCTTCGTGTCGTAGACGACCTTGTGCAGTGGCTGGGAGTTGCGCATGTGCGCGCTGCGCATGGCGTCGGCGTAACCGTAGAGCGCATTGTCGGTGGAGAGGGCGTGCGCCTCGGGGTACTTCTGCAGCAGAACATCACCGAGCTTCCCGCCCTCGATCAGCCGCCGCACCTGCGCCTGGAGCGTCTCGGGGTAGTGGGCAAGATAGCGCAGTTCCGTCGTCATGCTCTCTCCAAAGATGTTTGCGCCATTGTAGCATCTGTAGCGGCCGTTTTTGAACTATTTATGCGCTGGGCGTATAGTCTTACTAAGGTACAACGCCCGAAAAGGAGCGACGATGCAACGCACACGATACGAAAACCGGCCGCTGCGCGAAGCCGACGTGACGGAAGAGGCGCTCTTCGACGCACGCCGGAAGTTCCTGAAGCTGGGGGCGGCGACCCTGGTGAGTACGGCGGCGGCGCTGGAACTGGCTGCGAAAGAGCGCCTGCCCGCGGCAAACCTCGACTATGCCAAAGACCCCAACGCGGGTGGACTCGAACTCAATACCTACGAGCAGATCACCTCCTACAACAACTTCTTCGAGTTCACAACGAGCAAGGAGGGGGTCAAACCCCTTTCAAAGCGCTTCAAAAGCGAGCCGTGGAAGCTGACCATTGACGGGATGGTCGGGCAGCCGCTCGAGCTGGACGTCTGGAAGCTGATGAAGCAGCTCCCCCTGGAAGAGCGGATCTACCGTTTCCGCTGCGTGGAGGGGTGGTCGATGGTCGTGCCGTGGATCGGGTTCGAACTCTCCAGGCTCATCGCCATGGCCAGGCCCCTCTCCTCGGCGAAGTACGTCCGTTTCGAGACGCTGTACGACCCCGAGCAGTTCCCCGACCAGGGCCGCGGCCTCCTGGCGACTCTAGACTACCCCTACGTCGAGGGGCTGCGCATGGACGAGGCGATGCACCCGCTGACGCTGATGGCCGTCGGCCTCTACGGCCACACCCTCCCGCCGCAGAACGGCGCGCCGATCCGCCTCGTCGTGCCGTGGAAGTACGGCTTCAAAAGCATCAAGTCGGTCGTGAGGATCACCTTTACCGACACCCGGCCGCAGAACACCTGGCAGGCCTACGCCCCCCGCGAATACGGATTTTACGCGAACGTCAACCCCGGCGTCGACCACCCCCGCTGGTCTCAGGCGCGCGAACGGGTGCTGGGGCACTTCTTCAAACAGCCGACGCAGCTGTTCAACGGCTACGGGAAAGAGGTCGCCCATCTCTACAAGGGCATGGACCTGAGGAAAGATTTTTGAAAAGAACGCTCCTTTTCCTCCTCTGTCTCTCCCCGCTGCTCTTCCTGCTCTACCGCCTCTTCGCCGGCGGGGCGGAAGACCCCGTCAAGACCATCTACAGCGTGACCGGTTACAGTGCCCTGACACTGCTCTACGCGGCGACGACGATCTCCCTGGTGCGGAAGAAGATTCGGCTGCTGCGCTACCGGCGTATGGTGGGGCTCTTCGCCTTCTTCTACGCCCTGCTGCACTTTTCCAACTTCCTCATCCTCGACATGGAACTCGATCCCGCCGCCGCCTTTAACGAGACGCTGAAGCGGCCCTTCATCTATCTCGGGGTGAGCGCCTTCGCAATCCTGCTGTTTATGGCCGTCACCTCCCTGCCCAGGCTCTTCGCCAGGTATTACAGGTACCACCGGCTTATCTACGTCGCCCTGCTGCTGGTCACGGTCCACTTCGTCATGGCGCAGAAGGCGCTCGCCTAC
Organism: Thiomicrolovo sp. ZZH C-3; assembly: GCF_054862725.1. Classification (NCBI taxonomy): domain Bacteria; kingdom Pseudomonadati; phylum Campylobacterota; class Epsilonproteobacteria; order Campylobacterales; family Sulfurimonadaceae; genus Thiomicrolovo; species Thiomicrolovo sp. ZZH C-3. The sequence continues at coordinate 1,550,935 of NZ_JBTKXX010000001.1, read as the reverse complement.
TGGCAGTGGGAGATCCTGGCGGTGATGGGCGTTATCGGGGTGCTGAAGCTGCTGCAGAAAACCGGGCTCGCGAAGCTCTGAACGGCGCCGCTCGGCGGCCGTCACATGGCATCCCTGCCATCTTTTCGCCGCGCGGTCCGGCTACGCGCTATAATCGCGCCATGGATGCCGTCAACGCCAATGAAGTTCTTGCCCTTCTCAATGCCGTCACTGTCGACGAAGCCCTGCTCGAAGAGCAGCCCGACAACCCCTTCATTCCCCGCCGCCTGAAACGGCGCCGCAAGCAGTTGTGCGACTACTGCAGCGGGGGCGACGACGAAGGCTATGTGCGGCAGGCCTACGCGGACATGACCCCGCGCCAGCGCCGCGACCGGGACCACAAGAGCTTCCTCGCCAAGTACCGCAAGCTGCGGCCCGCCCCGGCGTCGAACGAGGCCGAACTGCGCGAGGCCGCCGAAACATTTTTGCGCGAACGCTACGGGGAGGGGACACATATCATCCACGAGTTCTCGCAGTGGACCATCAGCGTGCGTCCTGACCTTTACGCCCTGACGGAAGAAGAGACACTCGTCGCCGTCGAGATCAAGAGCGACAAGGACAACCTCGACCGCCTCTACCGCCAGCTTGACAGCTACTCCCGCTTCAGCAACCACGTCTACGTCGCCCTCGACGAGCGGTTCCTGCCCAAGTACCTGCAGACCTTCGGCAACCGCTTCGAGCATGTGGGCATTCTGCTCTACGGGGAAGGGGGCCTGGGGCTTTACAAGGAGCCCGAACCGCTGCTTCCCGATACGTTCGTCGCCATGCTCCGCGCCCCGGAGCTGAAGCACTACTTCTCCATGCTGAACAACCGGAGCCGCCTTCCCGGTAACGACTATAATACCTACCGTGACGTTATCGACGCCGTCTACACCCAGCACGAACGCGAACGGATCGCGCGGCAGCTCTTCGTCGCCCGTCTGCGGGGCGACAGGCCCGATGATGTTAAGATAGTGGACTACGTCGACCCCCTGGAGAAGCAGCTGCTCTTCGACGAACTGCTCAAACCCTCCTACTGGGAAGCGGGGCGGCTGTGCAGGGCGGCGAGGCTTCCCGGCGTGCTGGAACTCTACCGGCAGCTGCGGCAGCCGACGCTCTTTTGACGCGGGGTCGAACGGAAATTGCTTTGCCGTTAAAAAAGCGTGAGTGCAGAGAAGGGAGCAGAGCAGTGAAAGTGGGGCCGATGCCGGCGGAAAAACATTGGTTCGAGTACGAAAACTATGCTCAGCATCCCCGCTACCTCGGTCTCTCCGGGGAGGAGAGGGCGATTGTCGAGCAGTTCAACGCGGACGGCTGTTACCTCTACAGGGGTGCGATCGGCGACGAGACGGTCGAAAAGGTCAACGACGCGCTGGACGACTGGACGGTCGCCAACGTCAAAGCCCTGGCGGCGAACAAAAAAGCCGACGGCACCTACCCGCGTCTGATCGGGCTGCACGATGATATTCCCGCCATCAACGCGCTCTTCGCGGAGCGCACCATCGTAAAATTGCAGGAGCTGCTGTTCGGCCTGGGGCCGTCGCTGCGGACGTCGATTACCTTTTTGCAGGGGAGCCAACAGCCGCTGCACCGGGACATTCCCGTCTTTCACGTCATGCCCGGGGAGCCTTATTTCAGGATCTGGATCGCCCTGGAAGATACGACGCCTGACAACGGTACGCTGACGGGGGTCAAAGGCGCCCACCGGGTCGCGGCGGAGCGCTACGGGCTGCCGCACCGATTCTACGAACGTTTCGATACAATGCCGCCACAGGATCCCGACGCGTGGCGCCGGTACCAGGAGACGCTGAAGCGGCAGTACGAAGCGGCCGGTCTGAGCGAGGAGGCGTTCGCCTTCCGCGGCGGCGACGCCCTTATCTGGCACCCGCGTTTCCCTCACGGCGGCAGCGTCATCGAGAACAGACGCTCCAGCAGGCGCTCCGTCGTCCTGCACGTCTCGGCCCTCCCGCCGCGTTAACACCCATCTTAACCATTGCCGCACCGATAGCGGGTGCAGGCAGGAAGCAACTATCAATGAACCGACCGTCCCGCTCCGTATTGACCTCTCTGCGGCCCAACGCGCGCCTGCGCGAGGTGTTGCGGCTGGCGCTGCCCGCGGCCTTCAAACACCTCCTCGACGTCCTGCAGATCTTCGTCGACATGTTGATGGTAGGGCTGCTCAGCGTCTCCGCCCTGGCGGCGGTCGGGACGAGCATGCAGTTCATCATGGTCGTCAACGTCGTCATCACCCTCTACGTCGTCGGGGGCAACGCCGTGACGGCAAGGCTCATTGGTGCGCGGCGCCGCAAAAGGGCCAACGCGCTGCTCTTTACCCTGGGCGCTTTCTCCCTGCTGCTCTCGCTCCCCTTTGCCGCGGCGGGCACCCTCTTTGCCGACGAGTTTTACCGCCTGCTGGGCACGGGGGAGGACGTCGTGCACTACGGCGGCGTCTACTTCGGCGCGCTCGCCCTCGGCTTCCCGCTCATCTTCCTCGACGCGCTCTTTTACAACCAGCTCAGCGCGGCGGGCGATACGAAGAGCTCGCTCTACATCAAGCTCGCCTCCGCCGGGGTCAACGCCCTGCTGGACTACCTGCTCATTTTCGGCCACTGGGGCCTGCCTGCGATGGGCGTCGCCGGGGCGGCTTACGCGACGGTGGCCGCCTACGGCCTCAACATCGTGCTCTACCTGCTGTTGCTGCGGCGGCGCGACGCGCGGCTGCACTTCCTGCCCCTTTGGAACCTGCCGGACCTGAAGCGCGCGCTCAAGGTCGGCAGCCACGCGGCGCTGGAGCGGCTCATCACCGTCAGCTCCTTCCTGCTCTTCATCTGGGTCATCGCCTCTTATGGCACGGCGGCCCTGGCGGGGTACCAGGTGGGGCTGCGCGTGGAGGGGCTCGCCTTTATGCCGGGCTTCGGCTTCGCCGTCGCCGCTATGGCCATCGTCGGGCAGCAGCTGGGGGCGAAGCGCCCGGAGGAGGCCTACGAGGGAGGGCTTTACAGCCTCAAAGTCGCCGCAACGTTCATGGGACTGCTCGGGCTCGTCATGGTTATCTGGCCCGAGCTCTTCGTGCGGATGTTCACCCATGACCCCGCAACCGTGCAGCAGGCGTCGCTTTACCTGCGCCTCGTCGGCCTCTCCCAGGTACCGTTGGCCGTGCTCTTCGTGCTCAGCAACGTCCTGCGCGGCGCGGGCGACACCCGCACGCCGCTGAAGATCAACATCGCCGCCCTCTGGCTGCTGCGGGTCATCCCCTCGTACATCGCCATGAAAATGGGTTTCGGCATCATCGCCGTCTACATCATCATGACGGTGGAGACCTTCATCAAGGGGTTCATCTTCTGGAAGATCTTTGCCAGACGCAAGTGGTTGAAGACGAAGATATGATCTATTCCTCTCATTATTTAGACTGACAATTTAACAGTAGTCTCTTTGCCACTTTTTTAGAAAAAGTAGCACAAAAAGCGGCCTTTCGCGAATCGCTCATCCCTCCCGGCTTTATGCCTCCGGGATGGCTTATAAGGATCGCGCTCAAGGCCCAAGGGTCTATTTTATTGATGCGCTTCGACGTGTCGAAGCTCTCTTTCTTTTACTAGCTTCGGTTCATCGAAGCGCATTGATCAATAGGCTTAGTGTCGTTAAGCGTGCCTTGAAAGCCGCCCTGGAGGTAAGGGTATATCTATAACCCCTGTGCAGTTTCAGCGAAGCAGAGAGAGGTCATAATCAAGGCGACGTTTTGAAGGCCTGGCCATAGCCAAGTCGAGAAGCAGCAACGCTGAGTATGGCTATTCTCTGTTTCGCCCTTCGGGAGGACTTTGGAAGCGCGACTTTCCCTCCGTTTTCCGTTTGCCTTGGCTACAGCCAGGCCTTCGCAAAAAACAAAGACAACCTCACACATCCAAAGCCCTCTGAAATCTGTACAGGGGTTATAGATATACCCTCAAGCCGGGAGCAGCGAGCGATTCGCGCAACGACGATTTTCTTTTGTTTCTTTTCTTATGAAAAAGAAAAGATAGAGAAGAATACTCATTCTAATTCTTGATTTGAATGGATGCGCTTCGACGTGCGAAGCTGATACTTGGCTACAATAGATTCATAATGTGCAGGTGCATAGAGTCAAAAGGATCAGCGTATGAAAAAGAGCGTATTTGCAGCGGCTTTCCTGCTCTACGGCAGCCTGGCCTTCGCCGTCAGCGTCGGTGTCATCGTCCCCTACGAAGAGGAGGAGAAGCCCGCCCCGAAACAGGAGCTGACCGCCGAGCAGAAGAAGCAGGAGGCGGTTTTCAAAGAGCGGCTGCGGCAGCGCGATGCGGAGCGCGAGAGGGCAAAGGAGGCGCAGGAGAAGTTTAAGCGCGAGCTGCTGGAGAAACGGCAGAGGGATTAGAAGTTCTCCCGGCTGCAGCGCTTCAGCGCGTCGATGTCGCCGCCGGTGATGACGTCGATGTGCTTTTCGATCTTCGCGGTCGGCCACTCCCACCAGCGGATGGCGAGCAGCGCCGCCGTCACCTCGTCGTCGAAGCGCCGGCGGACGGGGCGTGCCGGGTTGCCCGCCACGACGGTATAGGGTGCCACGTCTGCAGCGACAACGGCATGGCTGCCGATGATGGCGCCGTCGCCGATGGTCACCCCCGGCATGATGGTCGCACCGAGCCCGATCCAGACGTCGTTGCCGACGACGGTGTCGCCGCGGTTGCCGGACTTTTCAAACATGGCGACGATATCCGCGCCCGTCGTCTCCGCGTTCATCGTGAAGTTGTCGAAGGGGTAGGTGGAAAAGCCGCCCATGGCGTGGTTGGCCGAGCTGGTAATAAAGCGCACCCCGTGGGCGATCTGGACGAACTTCCCGATGATGAGCCTGTCGAGGCTGAGGGGGAAGAGGTAGGGGGCAAGGTGGCCCGCGTAGTCATCCAGCTTTTCGAAGTTGTGGTAGTAGCTGAATTCGCCCACCTCGATGCGGGGGTGGTCTATGACCGCTCTCAGGTGGACGACCTGTTCGACGGCGGTGCCGTCGGGCATCACCATGGGGTGTTTTTTTGCCGGGTCCAGCATAGTGCTCTCCTTAGTTGAGTTTTGCCGCGATCGCCATGCAGGCGTCGATGTCGCCCGCTTCCAGCGGCGAGAGCAGGGTGTCGAGGGTCATCTGCACCGTTGCCAGGGCGTCGGTGGAGTGCTGTACCCCGGTGTCGGAGAGCTTGACGAGGCTCACCCGCGCGTCCCTGGGGTTTTTCTCTTTCTGTACCAGCCCCAGCTTCTCCAGCGGGTTCAGCGCCCGGGTGATCCCCGAGGCGCTCATCCCGACCTCTTCGGCCAGGTCGATGCGCCGCATGGCCCGTCCGGGCGCATTTTGGAGCCGGTGCAAAATGTAAAACTCAGAAAAGCTGATGCCGTGGACGCTGAGCGCCCGGTCGACCTGTTTGAAGAGTTTTGCATGCGCGGAGGAGAAGGCGAAGAGCCATTCCAGTTTTGAAGCCATAAAATATCCTTGCAATATATTTGAGTGCACAAGTATATTGCAAATATTTCTTTTCGTCAAGATGGTGATGGGTATTAGGTATTAGGTAATGGGTAGTGGGTAGTGGGTAGTGGGTAGTGGGCGCGCTGTGCTGCCGCCTAGCAGCACTCAAGTTCGGCGCGCTTGAGCGCATCGAGGCCTGCCTCGTCCTCTTCGTTTTCAAAGAGCTCTTCGAGGTAGAAGACATTGGAGCAGACAAGGTAGAGCAGGGCCTCTTTCTCGTCGGCTTTCGGGTCGCGGTCGTAGTAGGCCTGGGGGATCGTCGGGATGATCTTTTTCCAGTAGAGGTTGACGTGCTCGGCCTGCCCGGTCACATAAAGGAGGCGGTCGATGACGAGGCAGGCGTTCTCGAAGCAGTCGATGTTCGCAAAAGAGACGTAGCGTTCGTCGATGCGGATTTCACTGTTCATTGGGCGTGCTTTTCGGAAGGGGAAGGGTCGCGGCGGTGCGGAGGGTCATTGGTTTCCTTAAAAATATTTGTGGAATATTATACTCTTTGTATTTTAAGGAAAGTGGCTGTGAAAAGGCCGTTTCTCCGGGAGTCCGCATGCTGCGTCACTGCAGCATGCTCTATATTTGTCCAGTGCGGTCGGAGGGATGGTTACGGTCAATACAGCAGAAAATTGCACCGCTCCCGGGTGCTACTTCTCCGCCGCCTCGAGGTCTGCGGCCGTGTCGCGCCTGAAATCGCGGGTCAGGTAGTCGTGCGTCATGGGGAGGGAAAGCTCGAGGGTGTGGAGCATCTGCACCTCTACTGTGACGCCGCGGGTGCGGCACTCCAGCAGGTGGCCGCCGCGGCGGCGGTCCGTTGTGAGAAAGTGCAGGTGCAGGCCGGGAACGTTGAGCGACGCCATGAACGCGGGCGTGTAGAAGCCGGCGAGGCACCCCTCCGCGTTCTCGAAGCGGAATTCGTGCTGTTCGGCGGCCGCTTCGCTGAGCGGCCGGTAGTTGTGCTGCTTGGGGACGGAGCGCGCCCGGACCAGGTCGAAGCGGCCGCGGATGCGGAGGGCGTAGAAGAGGTTGGGCGAGGGGAGCAGGGCGTCGAGGCGCGCGAGGAAGGTGTCGTACGCCATCGCCTCTTCGAAAGTCGCCGCAAAGGTCGGTTCGAAAAAGGTGACGACGGCAAAGGGGGTGTGTTTGGCGTCGGGAACCCTGTGGGCCTCCCCGTCGGCGGTGATCTGGTAGACGTCGCCGTCCAGCATGACCATCTCCCCGTCCAGGTCGTCGAAGGTGTCCAGGCCGAAGTCGCCGTGGCGCTTGATCTCGGCCAGGGGGATATTCTCCTCGTAGATCCCCTCCACGAGGGCGTTGACGGGGGCGCAGAGGTAGAGGGGGTGCAGTGAGGCGGTTCGCTCGGCGGGCATAGTCTCTCCTTTCTTCTGTCGGTAATACGGACGGTCACCCTGCCGCAGTGATCATCCTAGCGCCTTCCCGCAAAGAAAAAGCGAAGCAGGACGCCGAAGATCCGCAGGGGCACAACGCGGACCCTTGCGCTGAAGCGCCCTTCGAAGACCGCCTCCTCGTAGTCCGCGACAAGGCTCACCTGCCGTGCGGGGAGCAGGAGCGGTTGCAGCACACCCATCAGCATCCCGGTACAGGCCGGGTCGCCCAGCCCGATGCGGCCGTGAAGGCTGAACTCCCTGACCTGCAGGCTGCGCCGCAGCCCCCGCAGAAGCCGGGTGACCCTCTGGGGCGACACACTCCCGCCCGGGAACTTTGTCCTGTGTGCTTTGCGCTTCGTTTTTTTCATCGAGCCCGCTTTCTTTGCCAGCCCGGTAAGGTCTATGGATACAAGCCCGAAAAACCAGTGCAACCTGGCCTTGTAGTCGAAGGTCTCCTCCTTTTCCAGCTGCAGGCTCAGTTCGACGGGAGTGGCGAGCAACGCGAGCAGGCTCAGGAACAAAAAGGCGATGAGATAGAGAACTACTAGCATGTTCAGCTGCTAATCGTCGTCTTCTTCCTCTTTCTCCTTCATCGCCTTGGCGAGGGTTTCGCCGAGGTGTTCGAAGACGCTGGCCATCCCGCTTTTGATGGGTTCGACCCTGACGCCGTCCTTGTTGATGATGACGAGGGCCACCGGCCGGATGCCGCCACCGCCGCCCGTACCGGCGCCCTGTCCGTCACCGCTTTTTTTGCCGCCGATGTTGCCGCCGGCACCGAACCCGAACCCGATGCTGATGAGGGGGATGAGGGTGTTGCCCTCAATGACGAAGGGCTCCCCGACGACCGTTTTGGTGCTCAGCACCCTTTCAAGCTCCTCCAGGGAGGTTTTCAAAACTTCTTGAACATGTTCCATCGCGCTCTCCTTGCTTGCTATTGCAGATATGCTGCGATTGATCCGGAGGGGTATTGCATCCGGACGACAATGTCTGTACTCCTTCACTGATTGTAGCAAAAAGTGACAATGGGGAACGAAAGGGTCTGAAAGTAATGCTGCCAGTAAGGGTCAGTACATCAGGAGGAGGCGATGTACTTAGCGAGCATCAGCAGACAGACGACGATGACGAAGGCGCGCAGGTACTGCGGGTTGATCTTGTAAAGCAAATGCACCCCCAGCCAGGCGCCGATGGCCTGGCCCAGCATCATCACCAGACCCACGTGCCAGACGACGTTGCCGAAAAGGATGAAAACCAAGAGGGATGAAACGTTGGTGGCGAAGTTGAGCGGCTTGGCCGTGGCGGTTGCTGCCACCAGTTTCGCGCGCCGAAGCAGCACGTTCGCAAAGCTGAAGAAGGAGCCCGTCCCGGGGCCGAACATGCCGTCGTAAAAACCGATGCCGGGAACGACGAGCCAGGTGAACTTTTTCGCACCCATTTTGATGCTGAAATTAGAGGCTCTGCTTGGGTTGTACAGTAGAAAATAGCCGATGATCAGCACTAGAACGACGGGGATGACCAGCGACAAAGAGTGCTGGCTCATGAACTGCACGGCCACGGTGCCTATGAACGAGCCGACAAAGGCGGCAATAAAGAGAGGCCGGATGTGCCGCCACCTGATCTTGGACTTTCTCAGCAGCAGAAAGGTGGCCGTTCCCGTACCGACGCACCCCTGCAGCTTGTTCGTACCCAGCGCGTTGATGGGCGACAGGCCTGTGAGCAACAGTGAGGGCAGGGTAATGAGCCCGCCGCCCCCGATCATCGTATCCATCGTACCTGCGACGACGGATGCGGCAAACAGGAACATGAGCATTTCAATTGATGTTTCCATGAATGTATGCGATGCCTTTTTTGTTCCATTGGGCATTTCGATGATGAAATCATAGTCTTGTGAAATTGCACTTACAGATATTCATGAAATTAGTCTCTATTTGCATATAGATTATTATTAATTTTATTTGTTGTATCCTATTTTTCACGCTAGCTTCTGAAAAGGGAACCCCATGCAGTTAATTGACATTTTAGACCGTGTAAATTCTTTTGAAAAGAATGCGTTTTTGAAAATCATAGACAACATTATTTCAAACGGGAACGTTGACCATAAGGCAATTGATAAGGTTTTCCTTTCCTCTGACAAAGATCTAAAAAATACAGATATAAAGAACATTGTGAAGATTTTTCAGATCGTTGAGGATGAATATGAAGCTCATTTGTCAGAACAGATGAAAAGTATCATGTCACAAATGGATATTGTTGTAGACATCATGATTAGAGATGGCAACTCAATTATGAAATATGAATGGTTCTCAAAATTATATGAGCAAGAGCTCAAAGAAATGCGTTCGGCAATCAAAGAACTTGCAACAATTATGGCCAATGAAAAAGGGGACATTGACATTATCAGAAAACGTGACTATCAAATATATAAAACTTGTCTTGATGTTGCGTACACTAATGACCTAGCACATAATCAGGATGCAAAAATTTCTAGTGATGAGCAGCATCTTCTTCAGACATTATCAGAGCAGTTAGAGCTTTCGCAAAAAGAGATCAAAATGATCAACTATATGGTTATCCCTCTTGAAAAAAAGAATATTGACGAACTGATAAATGATCTAAAGAATATGGGAATAATTTTCTTTTCCAAGAAACAAAATATGATTTATATACCAAATGAAATCATTACTATTCTTCGTAGAATTAAAAAGCGACCGATGGCTGACAAACATATTAGACGTGTGTTGAAACAGTTTCGAGAACCACAGATTAATCTGATATGCAAAAAACACAATATACATTTCAAAGGGCTCGATACAGAAACCAAAATCCGTACGATCATCAATAGCGGAATCAGCTTTAACGAAATCCTTTCAAATAGTATTTACAAAGACGGGACAACCCAAAATGAGAAAAAGGTATTTTTGAATGAGTTGGCCGAAAAAGGTCTTCGTTTGCCTGAACCTTTAAGAGGTACAACTGTTGATGACAAGATCAATAATCTGATGTCGTACTATATTGAACTGGAGAAGGAAGAGAAGATAGGAATTCCATTGGGTGGTTATGAGCAGCTAGTTATTGATATGGAATCTGTCTTCGGAAAAACAGTCAATGATATTTTGAAGAAAGAGTTTGAACTTCAAGATGAGAATGTGATGAATGCAGAATACCTTTTAGATTACAACATCAAACCGCGTGACTTTATTGAATTACTTGATGACGCTCAGATGAAACAGTTTTGCTCAGAAAAGCAGATTTCTTCTCGTGGAAACCTTGTCGCCAATATCCTAGAGTCATATAAAGATATGAAAATTATTGAATTTGAAAACTATGTCAACATTGGTTTCAGAGATTTGAATGCCTTAAAAGAAAATGGTTTGAAGATTAAGGAAGCAGACCTTGGTATTAAGTTTGAAGACATTACGAAAAGTATTTTTGGATCTCTGGGTTTCAATGTAGATGAAAAACTTCGTAAGCAATTAAATACAGCAAAAAACCAGATTGACATAGTGATAAATCTAGGGGGCAATGAAATCATTATTGTTGAATGCAAGACTATTAAAGAGTCTGGTTACAACAAGTTCAGCTCCGTATCACGACAGATTAAATCATATGTAGAACTTGCAGAAAGAGCAGGTCAAAAGGTAGTGAAGTCACTCCTGATAGCGCCTGATTTCAGTGACGATTTTGTGAATGAATGCGAATTGGATTATGTTCTTAATCTTTCACTTATCCGTGCTGAATCTTTGAAAGCGATTGCAGACCAGTTTGAAGAATCAAAGTTGAAAGAATTTCCATATAACTTACTTATGCGGGACGTAATGATTAAAGAAGACAGAATAGTCAAGGCCATAAAGAAATAAAGTAGGGGGCTCTGCTAATAGAGTAGGAACTGATTGCGTTCTCACTGCTCTTCAACAGAACAGCGCATGGGGAAGCCTTCTTTACGGGCTTGCTCCCGAACCATAAAAGCCTTTGTCTCTGCGATCTCGTAGGTGTAGATGCCGCACAGTCCCTTGCCCTTGGTGTGGATGTCATGGGTGATCGCGTCTGCTTCCGCGATGGTTTTGTGAAACACCGTATTGATGATCTTGATGCAGAACTCCCAGGTCGTATAGTCGTCGTTGAGCATGAAGACGGCGAACATTTTCGGTTCGCTGGTGGCGAGTTCGGTCTTGCTTTCGAGTTGTGTTGACATGGCGGAAGTCTAGCATATTAAAAGATTCAACGGGGTTTCATGCCCTTCAATGAGCTTCAATGCTTGAAGCGCATAAAATCAAATTGGTAGGTAGATAATTTTCATGCCACTTTTTTAGAAAAAGTAGCGCAAAAAGCGGCCTTTCGCGAATCGCTCATCCCTCCCGGCTTTGGGCCTCCGGGATGGCTTACAAAGAGCGCTCAAGGCCAATTCTTAATTTTATTGAATGCGCTTTGTCGCGACAAAGCTCTTTATATACTAGCTTCGATTTCTCGAAGCGCATTAATCGATAGGCAACCTGTCGTTAAGCGTGCCTTGAAAGCCGCTGCAGAGGCATAAAGCCGGGAGCAGCGTGCGATTCGCGCAACGACGATTTTCTTTTGGTTCTTTTCTTGGTAAAAAGAAAAGAATGAGGGGATTGTTTCTTTGCCACTTTTTTAGAAAAAGTAGCGCAAAAAGCGGCCTTTCGCGAATCGCTCACCCTTTCTCGGCTTTATGCCTTCAGGGCGGCTTTCAAGGAGCGCTCAAGGCCAATTCCTGATTTGATTTGATGCGCTTCGACGGGTCGAAGCTGATTGATATAAGGGGAGGGGCATAGAGGCTTATTGTCGGGCTGTGCTTTTCCAAGAGATGCTCATATGAATCCATCAGCGGCTCCGCTCGCTTGCTTTTAATTGTGTCCCGCATGTAATGTGACACGCTATAATGAATAACCGGTGGGACAGGGGTGCAAACACCACTTGTCACAGTGTGAAGGATTGTCATGTGGTTACACGCATCTTGTTTTCTTGAATTCAGTATTCCGGTTCCGACGCCATTCCTGCTGATGCTGCGCCCCCGGAGCGGATGGCAGCAGTGGGTCGCCAGCGAGCACTACGTTCTGTCGCCCAACGTGCCGGTGATGGAGTTTACGGACATGTTCGGCAACCTCTGCCAGCGGCTGGTCGCACCGTCGGGCTATTTCTCCGTTCATACCTCCGTGGACATTGAAACCGCGGAGGCCTGCGATACGGCCCCGGGCGCCCCTTTTGTCGAGGTGCAGCAGCTGCCCGACGAGACGCTGCCCTACCTCTACCCCAGCCGCTACTGCGAATCGGACCGTTTTACGGAAATGGCCAGGTCCATCACGGCGGGCCGGGCCGCCGGCTACGACCAGTGCGCCGCCATCGTCGAGTATATCCGCCATACGGTCCGGTACGCGCCCGGCATGGGGCAGCAGATCATCAGCGCCTCCGAGCTCAACCAAAGCGGCTTCGGCGTATGCCGCGACATGGCCCACCTGGGCATCGCCTGCTGCCGGGCGCTGTCAATCCCGGCGCGCATGGTTGTGGGCTACCTGGAGAGCCTCGAACCGATGGATCTTCACGCCTGGTTCGAGGCCTATGTAGGCGGCCGGTGGTACACGTTCGACCCGACACAAAATGACCTGTGGGGCGGGCGCATCGCGATCGCCTTCGGGCGCGATGCCGCCGACGTCGCCATCTACACCCAGTTCGGCGACCCCGTGGAGCTGCTGTATATGTCCGTCAATGTCGAACGGATGGTCTCGCCTCCCTCCGACAGTGCGTTTTGAAAACAGATGCGGGATGCTTGCATTGCCCACGATTAGCTTCGGTTCCCGAAGCGCATCCAATCAAATCAAGTATTGGCCTTGAGCGCTCCTTGAAAGCCACCCTGAAGGCATAAAGCCGAGAAAGGGTGAGATTCGCGAAAGGCCGCTTTTTGCGCTACTTTTTCTAAAAAAGTGGCATGAACATTCTTCTCTATCTTTTCTTTTTACAAAGAAAAGAAACAAAAGAAAATCGTCGTTACGCGAATCGCTCGCTGCTCCCGGCTTTGTGCCTCCGCAGCGGCTTACAAGGCACGCTTAACGACACTTTGCCTATTGATTGCATGCGCTTCGACGTGTCGGAGCTGGTATCAGCCTTCTTGCTGTGCTGCTGCCGCTTCCTGCGCTGCGATTTTTTCGCGAACCATGTCCATGTCGAGCGCCTGCGCCTTTTCCGCAATGTCCAGCAGCTTCTCGTGGAAGAGAACCCCCTCCTGCTGGAACACGATGATCTCGTCTTTCATGACTACCGTCGTCGGGATGGAACGGATATGGAACTGGGCGGCCAGTTGCTGCTGCTCGTCGGTATTGATTTTGGCGAAGGTGATGTCTGAAACGTTCTCCGCGACGCGTTCAAAGATGGGGCCGTACTGCTTGCAGGGTCCGCACCATGTCGCCCAGAAATCGATAATGACGATCTCGTTGTCCGCTATTATTTTGTCAAAGTTCTCCGCTGTCAGTGCTACTGGTGCCATTCTTTCTCCTTGGTTGTTTTATGGCCCTATGCAAATTAGATTCAAGGAGTGATTTTGGGGGAGTTTATGTTGTACAAAACCCGCTTCATGCATAAATTTTGCAACTCGCCTGGCAGCCAACGGACAGAGCAGACTGTTCATTGTGGATTTTTTCTAAGCGGGGTGAATGATGATAGTACACGTTGAAATGTATAAGTTCAAACTCGAACTGAACAAGATGGCCAACATGGTCAAGGCCAAAGAGATGCTCGAAGCGCTGCCCGAAAAGGTGGAGTGGTTGCAGAGCATGCAGGTGGGGATGGACTTCAACCACGGGGCGCACTCGTATGACCTTTGTCTCTATGCGACCTTCAAGACCAAGGAACACCTGATGTGGTACAAGGTCGAGCAGGAGAGCCTGGAAGTGCTGAATTTCATCAAGGACAAGACGGAGGAGATGCACGTCGTGGATTACGAGGTGGATGAAGAGGAGTAGGAAACTTACTCATTTGCAGCAATGCGCTTTGATTCTCTTCGACGAAGCGTATATCTTCTTGCCACTTTTTTAGAAAAAGTAGCGCAAAAAGCGGCCTTTCGCGAATCGCTCATCCCTCCCGGCTTTAGGCCTCCGGGATGGCTTACAAAGAGCGCTCAAGGCCAACTCCCAATTTGATTGAATGCGCTTCGACGTGTCGAAGCTCTCTTCCTTTTACTAGCTTCGATTCATCGAAGCGCATTAATCAATAGACAAACGGTCGTTAAGCGTGCCTTGAAAGCCGCCCTGAAGGCACAAAGCCGAGAAGGGCGTGCGATTCGCGCAACGACGATTTTCTTTTGTTTCTTTTCTTTGTAAAAAGAAAAGATAGAGAAGAAGGTTTATGTAACTTTGTGAGAAATAGTAGTGTAAAAAGAATGTTCAAGGCCATCTTCCTATTTGATTTAATGCGCTTCGACGTATCGAAGATCCCTTCTTTTTTGTAAACAGGCATGATTATTGTACATATCCCCAAAAACACCCGGCGCACGGCAGCGCCATCAGGAGGGAAACAGTGTTAAATTTCGGACCGTTCAAGTCGCTTTCGACCAGGGAGTTCCAGAAGAAGCTGGAGGAGGGTTTCACCGTCATCGACATCAGAAGGCCTGACGAGTGGGAGTACGACGGCATCATCGAAGGTAGCCACAAGATCACCTTTTTTGACGCGATGGGCGGCTTTGACATCGACGCCTTCCTGGAGTCATTTTCGAAGGTCGTGACTGACAAAGAGCAGCCTTTTATCATGGTCTGTGCGCATGCGAGCAGAACGAAAGTCGCCTGCGAGATCATGGGTACGAAACTGGGCTACAAAAATGTCTTTGAGCTTGACGGCGGGATCAACTGGGGCTGGATCGACAAGGGCCTGGAAACGGTGAAGTAAGTAAAAGCAAAAGCAGGAGAAAAAATAGATGCTCGAACTGACAAAAGAGAATTATGATATTACCGTTGACGGCAGCGAGATTGTGGTCATAGATTGCTGGCAACAATTCTGTGCACCGTGCGCACAGTTTGCCCCCATCTTTGAAAAGACGTCTGAAAAATACCCCGAGATCACCTTCACCAAGCTCAACTCCCAGGTGGAAACGAGTATTTCGGATCATTTCTTTATCTCAAGCACGCCGACAACGGTGATTATGAAGGAGAAAACAGTCGTTTTCAAAAAACCGGGCGTATTTTCGGAAGAGGAGCTTGTCGACATTATCGAAGAGATAAAAGCGATGGATATGGAAGCGTTCCGCGCGGCGAAAGCGGCGGAAAAAGCAGCGAGAAGGGCGGCACGCCAGCAAAAATAGCTGCGCCCCAAAATTCCACTTTCACACTAGCTTCGGTTCCCGAAGCGCATTCAATAGAATTGGAAATTGGCCTTGAGCGCACCTTGGAAGCCGCCCTGGAGGCATAAAGCCGGGAAGGGCGAGCGATTCGCGAAAGGCCGCTTTTTGCGCTACTTTTTCTAAAAAAGTGGCAAAGAGGTATGCGGTTCATTCTTTTCTTTTTCATAAGAAAAGAACCAAAAGAAAATCGTCGTTGCGCGAATCGCTAGCTGCTCCCGGCTTTGGGCCTCCGCAGCGGCTTTCAAGGCACGCTTAACGACAGGTTGCCTATTGATTGGATGCGCTTCGACGTGTCGAAGCTCTATCGGTTCCCACTATCGTTGACTTACTTTCATACGAGCATTACCCTCACTGCAGTGCACCGTCCATGCGGTTCAAAATTTCCAGCGTCTTTGTGACGTCGTAGATGGCGCTGTGGTACTGCTCCTCGTCGAAGTCGATGCCGTAAAAGGCGCAGGTCTCCGCGAGCTTCGGGTTTTTCAGCCCGCCCCTGACATTTTTGGCGTTGACGATGCGCTTGTTCGCCTGCATGGTGCAGAAATGCTTTTCGAACGCAACTATGTCGCCGAGATGGCGCAGTTCGAAAGCGATGTTGTGTGCGACCAGCGTCGTCGCGCCGTTGCAGAAATCGGCGAACTCCCGATCCTCTTCGAAATGCTCCGGGTACATTGCTTCTTCCCGAAGTGCGATCAGACGCGAGGGAGAGAGCTTGTGGACGGCGAGGGCGTGCGGGTTGACCGGGTAGCGCGACAGGTAGTAGCGGTGGAAGGTCTCGGTCACGACGTAGCCCGCAGCAGTTTTCGCGACGCGCAGCGCGGCGACTTCGATGACGTCGTGGACGTTGTGGGAGTTCGTTTCGAAGTCGAGGAAGATCACCCCTCCAGCTCCGCGAAGCGCTTCTCGTAGCTTGCCATGAGCTCGTCGAGCTTCTCCTGCGCTTCGGCGAGGCGTTCGAAATCCGCCTCGACCGCCTTCTCCTCTTTGGCGACGGTCTGGTGAAGTTCCATCACCCTGGAGTTGTCCCCGCTGTTTGAAGCAGCAACAAGCTCCGCGTGGAGCGTGTTGATGGTTGATTCGCTTTCCATGATGGCTTTCTCCAGCTTCTCCACCGCTTTGCGCAGCGGTGCGGTCGCCTTGGAGCGTTCGCGGGTGAGGGCGTTGATCTCTTTTTTGTTCGCCTTGTAGTTGTTCTTGGGGGCGGTTTTGACCTTTTCTACCTGGTCCTCCTCGCCCCAGCCGATCTTCGCCAAAAAGTCGTCATAACCGCCGTCGAAGTACTCGGCCCCGTTTTTGGAGAAGATAATGAGCCGGTCGGCGACGCGGCGGAGCATCTCCTCGGAGTGGGTGACAATGATGCATGAGCCCTTGAAATTTTCGATGGCGACCATCAGCGCCTCGATGGAGTCGATGTCGAGGTGGTGGGTCGGTTCGTCGAGGAAGAGCAGGTTCGCCGGGCGCGCGAGGATCTGGCCGAGCATGACGCGGCTCTTCTCGCCGCCTGACAGCAGGGAGACCTTCTTCTCGGCGAGGTCCCCGCTGAACATCATGCCGCCGCAGATGCCGCGCACGACGGCGGCGGAGAGTTTCGGGTTGGCCTCGTAGATCTCCTCCATGATGGTTTGGTCCGGGTTGAGGCGCGAGATGTTCGTCTGCCCGAAGTGGCCGAACGCGGTCGAAGGGTGAAACGCCACTTCGCCGCTGAGGGGCGTCAGCTCGCCGGCGATGTTGTTGAGGAGGGTCGATTTACCCGAGCCGTTCTTCCCGATGATAGCGAGGCACTGCCCCCTCTCCAGTGTGAAGGAGACGTCCTTGAAAAGGAGGTGCTCCGGCGTATAGCCGAAGCTGAGGTCCTTGACGTCGAGGAGCACCTTGGCCGGGGTCTCCTTGAAGTTGAAGTCGAACGTCAGCGTGGGGTCGAAGCCGAGGTCGTCCATCTCCCCCATCTTCTCGAGCTGTTTGACCTTGGACTGGGCCAGCGCCGCGGTGGAGGCGCGCGCCTTGTTGCGGGCGATGAACTCCTCAAGCTCCTTGCGCTTCTTGTCGTCGGCGGCCTTCTGCTTCTCGTAGAGCTCGTCGTTGGCCTTGAGCTGGTCGTAGAACTTGTGGGTGTCGCCGGGGATGACAAAGAGGCTGCGGCGCACGAGGCCCATGGTGTGGGTAACGATGGAATCCATGAAGTCGCGGTCGTGGGTGATGAGGATCACCTCGCCCTTGAAGTTGCGCAAAAAAGCCTTGAGCCAGCGCAGGGAGAGGATGTCGAGGTAGTTGGTCGGTTCGTCGAGCAGCAGCAGGTTCGGTTCTGTTACCAGCAGCTTGGCGAGGTTGATGCGGATCTGGTAGCCGCCGGAGAAGGAGCCGGGGGCCTTGTCGAGGTCCTCCTGGTCGAAACCGAGGCCGAAGAGGATCTTCTCCACGCGGTAGACTTCGTACTTCATCTCTTCGCTGAGCGCCAGCGCCGCTTCCTCGCGCAGGGTCGGTTCGGTGAAGTGGAGGTACTGCTTGAGCGCGCCGATGCGGTAGCCCTTGGGGGTAAGGACCTCGCCGCTGTCGGGGCTCTCCTCGCCGAGGATGATCTTGAAGAGCGTGGACTTGCCGCTGCCGTTTCGGCCGACGAGTCCGACCTTGTTGCCCGGGTTGAGCTGGAAATTGAGGTTACTGAAAAGCTCCTGGCTGCCGAAGCTCTTGGAGAGGTTTGAAAACTGTATCATGGGACTCTTTGGACGGATGAAGGATTTTTCGTAATTATAACAGGTTGCTTCCGCTGGGGAAAACGACGTGTCGAAGCTCTTTTCTCAATTAGCTTCGATGATCGAAGCGCATCAAATCAATCGGCAGTTGGTCGGCGCGCGTGCCTTGAAAGCCGCTGCGGAGGCCCAAAGCCGGGAGCAGCGAGCGATTCGCAGAACGACGATTTTCTTTTGTTTCTTTTCTTATGAAAAAGAAAAGATAGAGAAGAAGGTTTCTTAGCCACTTTTTTAGAAAAAGTAGCACAAAAAACGGCCTTTCGCGAATCGCTCATCCCTCCCGGCTTTATGCCTCCGGGATGGCTTTCAAGGAGCGTTCGAGGCCAATTCCTAATTGATTGAATGCGCTTTGTCGCGACAAAGCTCTTTTTTCATATTAGCATCGGTTCCCGAAGCGCATAAATCAATAGGCTAAGTGTCGTTAAGCGTGCCTTGAAAGCCGCCCTGGAGGTAAGGGTATATCCTATAGCCCCTGTGCAGTTTCAGCGAAGCAGAGACAGACATAATCAAGGCGACGTTTTGAAGGCCTGGCCATAGCCAAGTCGAGAAGCGGCAACGCTGAGTATGGCTTTTCTCTGTTTCGCCCTGCGGGAGGGCCTTGGAAGCGCGACTTTCCCTCCGTTTTCCGCTTGACTTGGCCACAGCCAGGCCTTCGCAAAAAACAAAAACAACCTCACGCTTCCCAAGCCCTCTGAAATCTGTACAGGGGTTATAGATATACCCTCAAGCCGGGAGCAGCGAGCGATTCGCGCAACGACGATTTTCTTTGGTTTCGTTTCTTTGTAAAAATAAAGGAAAAAGAAACCTCTTTGCCACTTTTTTAGAAAAAGTAGCGCAAAAAGCGGCCTTTCGCGAATCGCTCATCCCTCCCGGCTTTATGCCTCCGGAATGGCTTACAAAGAGCGCTCAAGGCCAATTCTTTATTTGATTGGATGCGCTTCGACGGGTCGAAGCTCTCTGTTTTTACGCAGAATTTATACTTATGGACTATCCTTGTCTGAAAAAAGAAGGATACCCGCATGCACCGTCTGCTGCTGACCGCGCTTGTTCCCCTCTCCCTCCTGGCCGTCACCCTACCCGAAAAAGCCCTCTACCTCGAAGGCTCCGTCGACAAAGGGATCATTCTCGCGCACGGCAAGGGGATGCATCCCGATTTCAAAGTCGTCGGGCCGTTGCGCAAGGCACTGAACGAAGACCTGGATTTTCATACCCTCTCGCTGCAGATGCCGACGAACCACGAGGATTACGAAGGGTACGAAGCGGAGCAGCCGCGTGTAGACGCCATGATCGACAGAGCCATCGTCTACCTGAAAGAGCATGGAGTGAAGACGATCTACCTTATGGGGCACTCGCTGGGGGCGGGGATGACCTCGGGCTACCTCGTTTCGCACCCCGATGCCTCCGTAGAGGGGTACATCGCCGTGGGGTGCCGGGGCAACGGCAGCAAAGTGATATCCTGCAACGACAATATGCCGAAGATCAACATGAGCGTGCTGGACGTCTGGGGCAGGGCAAACGGGGAGGATGAACGCTTCGCCGCGACGCGAAGAAAACTTGTCGGACCGAAGTACACGCAGTACGGCATCGACGGCGCGAACCATGTGCTCGACGGTGCCGAGGGGTTCTTTGTCGATGAAGTCGAAACGTGGCTGGAAGCGCAGGAAACGGAATAGTTTAATCGGTATTGCATAAGGGGGAGTTGACCCCCGCGGTGTGCGGAGGCCCGGAAAAAATGAAGGCTGCTTAGTTGTACCCGATAATCGGGTCGTCCTCTTTGGCTTCCCAGTTCTCGGAGACGAACGTCCAGTTGATGAGTTTCCACCAGTTCTCCAGGTAGGCCGCGCGGTTGTTGCGCTGGTCGATGTAGTAGGCGTGTTCCCAGACGTCGCAGACCAGCAGGGGGCGCAGGCCGTCCTTGATGGGCGTTTCGGCATTGCTGTACTTCTTGATGGCGAGGCTGCCGTTTTGATTGACGAGCCAGACCCAGCCGGAACCGAAGAGGCTCATCGCGGCGTTGATGAAGGCGTCTTTGAAATCCTCCATGGAGCCGTGGTCGTGCTCGATCTTGTCCATAAGCACCGTGGAAGGAGAGGTCTGCTCCGTCGTTAGTCCGTACCAGTAGAAGTCGTGGTTGAAGACCTGCGCGGCGTTGTTGAACGTGGGCCCCTTGGCTTTGCGGATGATGTCAAAGAGCGATGCGTCCGCATATTTGCCCCCCTCGATCAGCTTGTTGAGGGTGTTCACGTAGCCCTGGTGGTGTTTGCCGTAGTGGTACTGGATCGTCTCCGCGGAGATCATCGGTTCCAGTGCCGTCTCTTCATAGGGCAGTTTCATCAGTTCGAATGCCATCTCTTTTGCTCCTTTTAGCGTATGCATTGTTTTCATAACCTTGCTGAAGGTGCAAAAATGAATCTCACTGCACCAATCGTTTTTTCTTTGACTTTTGCTTGCTAATTTTTATTATTTCAGGTATACTTAAGCCATTGAAAGATGATTTAGAGTTTCATCTTGGTTTGTAACTATTGAAGACTTCCTCAGTATTTTCTATTCCTCGTTTTACTCCGCATTATATTTTGACAACAATTCAACATGAAGGTCTTGCAATGGCAAATCTTAAACACGGAACCGTTAAATGGTTCAACAGCGAAAAAGGCTTTGGGTTTATCGCCCCGAAAGAGGGTGGTGACGACGTATTTGTACACTTCCGCCAGGTCAACAACAGCGGCTACGGCCGTGTCGAGCTTAACGAGGGACAGGAAGTCACGTACGAAATCGGCCAGGGGCAAAAAGGCCCGCAGGCAGAGAACGTTACGGCGCTCTAACGATCCTAGCGGCGGAGCCTTCCGCCGTCCAGGCGTTCACTTAAAAGAGTTTAACTCTTTTATAGAGCGACTTTAAGGATCGATATGAACACCAGAGAAGAGACACTTAAAGCACTAAAAGACGGCAAAGAACTGATCAGTTCGGTGACCGGTCTAAGGTATAAAATCATCGAGGGCCTGCTGCACTCGAGAGACAGCGAACGCGTCGAATGGCAGCGCAGCGGCCTCCATTTTTACAATCCCGTCTCCTGGCAGAACCTGCAGCACTAAGCACCCCGCAGAAGGCGCCGCCTTCTCTGACACATACGCTCCCCATACGAAAACAGAAGGTATATACCCATGCAAAAAAGATTTGAAGGGACCGTCATCTGGTATGACACCGAGAACGGTTACGGCATTATCCGGCTCTGTGCCGAGTACAGGACGGTCTCGATCCATCAGTGCCAGGTCCACCACAGCCGCGCCGACGGTATCCGCGCACTGCGTGTCGGCAATAACGTCTCGTTCGAGATCGTCGATACCGAAGCCCACAACCTCTACTTCCTCTAAAAAGACCCCTCTTCTCCAACCGCCGAACAGCGGGCGTTACGCCTCCGGCAGCAGTGCGTGCAGTGCCACGATGTACAAGGGGACCTTCTCCATCTGGGTCATGTCGGTGAACTGTTCGCAGGCAGCCTGGACGGCGGCCACGATCACCATGTGGTACTCGTCGATGATGGAGTGGTCGAGCTCCAGAATGTCGGCGATCTCGTTGCAGGCCATCCGTTCGTCGTCTTCGTCCATGTTGGGCGCCCACGTGCGCTCCGGATCGCGGATACAGACGTAGCCGTGATCGTCGATGAGGTAGTAGAGTTCGGCGATCTTCTCATTGTCAAAGCCATGGAGGCTCTTTTCAAAAAAAGCGTCCTGCACCTCCTGCAGCGTGATGATCGTCCCTTTTTGCACATGGACTCCTTTTAAGTGCTTTTCTCCGTGGCTACATGCAGGAAACGGGCGCGACATTCGGCGCCGGAAATCGCGCGGAAGAACAAAAAATGTAGGTCCGGTGAAAACCACAAAGGAACCGACCTATGATTTTCAACCACGAACTCCCCGCAGAAGTACAACAAGCCATCCTCGCCATGGACCCGGGCGATGCCCTCCCGCTGGGCGTCGAAAACGACGAGCCCATGATCCTGCTGCGCCTCAGCGACGGGGCGGAAGCGCTGCTCGATGCCCCCGAGCTGGAGTGCGACTTCAAGCCGACCTTTCTGCTGATGCCCTATGACGGCAAGACCATCGGGGTCTGTATTGTCCAGTTCCGTCTGAACAGAGACGACAACTACATCTTTACGACACACTACGACATTACCGAGCCAAAAATGTACGAATCCCTGCAGGCACTGCTGAAAATGGAGAAGTACAACGTCATTATCGCCACCGTGGCGAATCATACGGGGATGCCCGTCGAGACACGCTTTGTCGGGACGTTCGATCCCCTGGAAGTTCTGGAGAAGACAAGGCGTGAGGCGCAGAATGAAGCCGGCGACGGCATGGCCTACCATATCTTCAACGGCATGATCGCGCAGATCGGCGACTACCCTACCGTCTGGCACACGCTCGAGGAGCTCGCCCCCGCGCGCAAAGAGTGGCTGCTGCAGGCGTAGACGCGCGGCCTAGCACTGCTTGGCGGCACGGATAAAGGCCCGCATCTTTTCGCGGTCCTTTTTGCCCGGTTCGCGCTCGACCGCGGTGCTGACATCGACACCGTAAAAGCCGTAGGGGAGGGCCTGCTCTACGTTTTCGGGCGTCAGGTTGCCCGAGAGGATGATCCTCGAGCAGTCCTTGCCCTCGAACCAACTCAGATCCAGGCTGCCGTCCGCGTTGAGCGTGTTCGCCCCGAAGACGTCGACGATGCGGTAGCGGTCGCCGAGGTAGCCGATGTCCGCTTCGCGCTGGGCCCGCACGACGCGCAGGTGCGGCGCGACGAGCGAGCCGTACAAGGCGTCCGTCGCCTCGAAGTGGATCTGCGCGAGGGTGATGCCGCTCAGCGCGATGGCCTTGTTGATGTACTTGGCGTCGCTGTCGACGAAGATGCCGACCTTCTCTATGAAGGGGGGCAGCTGTTCGACGATCCTGAAGGCCGCCTCGGGGGTGATGAAGCGCCGCGAACCCTGGAAAAAGATAAAGTCGATGGCGTCGGCGCCTTCTTCTACGGCGGCCAGCGCATCCTCGAGATTGGTGATGCCGGTGATTTTTACACGCATCGATCCTCCTGTCATATGCTAAAGATGGTGCGGCCCGCGACGTATGCCGCAGGCCCGTTGACCCTCTGTAATGCAATGCCCGTTCATGCTGCCGTTTTTCTACCGGATCACGGCATGCTGCCGCGTTTTTTTACGGCGCGCTACACTTCGGCGCCCCCGCCCGTTCGCGGTGCTGTTTTCTAAGATGTCCTCCGCTAGAATCGATGAAACTTATCAGAAGGAACAGTCATGCAAATGCAAAAACCGTATCTGGAGACCATGCCCGACGCGAACGGCTTTTTCGGCAAGTTCGGCGGCGCGTTCATCCCGCCCCAGCTCGAAGCGCCGTTCCGGGAGATCCGCGAGGCCTATGACAAACTGTCAAAGTCCTACGAGTACCTGCACGAGCTGCGCAAGATCCGCAAGCACTACCAGGGGCGGCCGACGCCGGTCTACTACGCGAAGAACCTGAGCGAGTTCTGCGGCGGCGGGCAGATCTACCTCAAGCGCGAAGACCTCAACCACACCGGCGCGCACAAGCTCAACCACTGCATGGCCGAAGCACTGCTGGCGAAGCATCTGGGCAAGAAGAAGCTCATCGCCGAGACCGGGGCGGGGCAGCACGGGGTGGCGCTGGCGACGGCGGCGGCCTATTTCGGGCTGGAGTGTGAGATTCACATGGGCGAGGTGGACATCGCCAAGGAGCACCCCAACGTCGTGCGGATGAAGATCCTGGGCGCCAAGGTCGTCCCGGCGACGCACGGGCTCAAGACGCTCAAAGAGGCGGTCGACTCCGCGTTCGAGGCCTACCTGGCCGATACGGAGACGCAGATGTTCGCCATCGGGTCCGTCGTGGGGCCGCACCCCTTCCCGCGGATGGTGCGCGACTTCCAGTCCGTCGTCGGCATCGAGGCCAAGGAGCAGTTCATGGAGATGACGGGCAAGCTTCCCGACCACGCCGTGGCCTGCGTCGGCGGCGGCTCCAACGCGATGGGGCTCTTTTCGGGCTTTATCGACGACCCGGTCAAGCTGCACGGCGTCGAACCGATGGGCAAGGGCGATAAACTGGGCGAACACGCCGCGACCCTCACCTACGGCGAAGAGGGGGTGATGCACGGCTTCAACTCCATCATGCTCAAAGACGCCGAGGGCAATCCCGCGCCCGTGCACTCCATCGGGTCGGGCATCGACTACCCCTCCGTCGGGCCGGAACACGCCCACCTGCGCGAGATCGGCCGCACCATCGTCGGCACCGCGACGGACGACGAAGCCGTGGACGCTTTTTACAAGCTCTCCCAGTACGAGGGGATCATCCCGGCACTCGAATCGGCCCACGCGGTCGCCTACGCGATGGAACTGGCGCGCGCCAACCCCAAAGACGCGATTCTCGTCAACCTCAGCGGGCGCGGCGACAAGGACATCGACTACGTCATCGAGCACTACCCCATCCCGCCGAAGGGGTGAGGGCAAACGCGCCGTCCCGCGCTAGAACCTGGCCCCCATCCGCAGGTACAGGTTCAGCCCGCTCCGGTACTGCTCCGTCGACAGCCCCCCGCCCAGACAGAGATGTTTGAAGCAGTAGTGGGCATTGACGGAAGCGACCACCTTCGCTTCGGGGTCATCCAGCGGGGTGACGACCCCCTCCACCTCCTTGCTAGCCGACCCGCCCAGCGGGTGCATATACTCCAGGTCGACGGTCGCCAGCGCATCCGGGGTCTCAACGAAGGCCAGCGCCAGCCCGCCCTGAAGGTAGTCGAAATCGGCATCCCGGCGTTCGATAATCTCCCTCGTGGAGCGGTAGCGTTCGGTATAGGTGTAATCGGTCTGCCCGTACGCGCCCCGGAGATAGACGAAACGGTAGAGCTGCAGGTAGTAGACGATCCCGATCGAGGACTCCTCGCGGTCGATGTCCCGCTCCCACTCGATACCGCCGCCGCTGTCGGGGAAGTTGATGTTGGCCTGGAAAAAGAGGTACTGGGCATGCCCATTCCAAAAAGGCATGGTCGGTTCGGCACGCTCCTGCTCCTGTGCGACCAGCGTGACCGCCAGGGCAAAGATCAGCGTCAGTGTGTAACGTAACAGCATCGCATCCCTCCTGTTTATATTCATTTTAACACACCTGCAGGCGAAGCGGCGGGGGAACGTCTCCTTTTCTTAATAAAAATTGTCCGTTGAGAATAAAAATTGTAAGGGTTGAATAATCGCCCAAAGGAAAAGATATCATGACCCTGCAAGACATACTACTCAAGCTCGCCCGTGCGGCGATCGAGGAGAAATTCGGGAAACCGTTCAGTTTTTCAAAAGAGATACTGTTGGAGCAGTTCCCGCAACTCGCCGAAGAGCGCGCGACCTTCGTGACCATCAACATCGACGGCGATTCGCTGCGCGGCTGCATCGGGTCGCTGCTGCCCCACGCCACCCTTTACGACGACGTCATCTACAACGCCAAGGCCGCGGCCTTCAGCGACAAGCGCTTCTTCCCGCTGAGCGAAAGCGAGTACCCCTACTGCAGCATCGAGGTCTCGCTGCTGAGCCTCCCCGAAGAGGTGGAGTACAGCGACGCCGAGGAGCTTAAGACGAAAATACGGCCGGGGATAGACGGGGTGATCCTGCAGCTCGAAGACCGCAGCGCAACCTTCCTGCCCCAGGTGTGGGAGGAGTTCCCCAGCTTTGACCACTTCTTCGGCCAGCTCGGAGTCAAAGCCGGCATCCGGGGCTTCGCGCTCGACCAGCACCCGAAGATCTACATCTACCAGGCCGATCGTTTTGCGGACAGGGCACTGGATGACGAAGAGGCATACACCGAGGACGAGGCAGCCGCCGAGGCGGTGCCTGCCGCCTCCTACGCGACACCCCAGGAGGCCGAGGCCGCCTTCTACCGGGCGCTGGAGTACGGGGACCTCGAGGCGATGCTGGGGCTGTGGGCCGAGGATGAAGCCGTCGTCTGCATCCACCCCGGCGGCGAGCGCCTGCAGGGGAGCAGCGCGGTGGCGAAGAGCTGGCGGGAGATGCTCGCCGGGCAGCCCATCATGCGTTTCGAGCAGGAGGCGGTCCAGCGGACGGGAGACGCGCAGCTCAGCGTCCATACCCTGCGCGAACGCATCTTCGTCGGGAGCCAGCTGGCCGGGGTGGCGCTGACGACGAACGTCTACCGTCACGAAGCGGGGGGATGGCGGATGCTTATGCACCACGCCTCCCCCGATCCGGCGGTCATGCCGTAACGGCGGCAGCCGGGAGCGTTAAAAGACCGGTTCGGTGATGTTCATGCGGTAGAGAAAGACGCCGTCGATGACGACGCCGTTGATCTCTTCGCGGCTGAAGTTGATGCCGAGGATCTCGTCACCGGTATTGACGACGGAGTTGAGCAGCTCCAGGATCGGCGCATCGTCGAAGGCCAGTCCGATATCGCTTACGGCGAGTTCGGGCAGCTCCGATGCATGTGCGGCCAAAAGTTCCGCAACCGCCGGATCGAACGCGGCGTCATCGAGGGTGTCCAGGTGGCCGACCAGCAGCTGCCATGCGTCCAGCTCCGGGTTGTAGATCCAGAATGCCGCTTTGGGCTTAAGCCCCTCTTCGTCGAGCAGTTCGACAAAACGTGCTCCGCTTTTCATCCTATTTTCCGTCAAAACTTTCATCGGTTTCCTTTGTTCCTTCCGTGTTTCCGGATGTATTGCACTTCTTGGTCCATCCCGCCAAAGGGGCCGTTTCCCATTCACGGCGAAATACTGTAAAATCCGCTAAACGCTCTAAAGGCTACGATGATGCAAGCTTTCGGAAAATTCGCCACCGAATATGACCTGGAATACCTCGTCGAACACTACCTCTACTTCAATGCGCCGGGCGAGGAGATCACGGCTGATGATCTGCCGCGCCTGCTCAAGAAAAAGAACAAGACCGTCGCGGGGACGATCTTCCTCTACAATCCCGTCATGGCGCCGGAGGGGTATAACACCGATACCCAGCTCTCGGAGCAGGGGTACGAATTCGACGGTCATTACACGGCGCTGCAGTTCAACAAGCTGATGGACATTTTCCAGTCCCGAATCCACGGCTTTGAGGGCAAACTGATCGAAGTGAAGTATCTCTTCAACTATAACCGCCCCGATATCGAACCGACCTCGGTGCTGGAGACCTTCAACGAGGATATCGAGAAGCTGGGGTCGTTCCAGCTGACGCGCTTCAGCCGGGAGCTCAACTACCATGACGTCAGAAACATCCGCCTCAGCGGCAAGTTCGTCTTTTTCGCCTGGGGGAACCGCTTCGACCGCCACCACCCCAACATCCTCTCCTACGCCAAGTCGATCTTCGAGCAGAGCGAAAAGATCGGCAAGGCGCGCGCCTACATCTACGATCCGGGGCTGCGGCAGGCGATGAGCGAGGAGGGGGCACGTTTCCTCCACCCGGTCGCCGCCGGGAAGCTCAAAACGAAAGTGACCGAGGCTTTAGGGCGGGCGTTCAGTACGAACCCGCCGCTCCCGACGGCGTACGAGGCGTGACGGTGTCTGCCGGTATGGCGGCCAGATCCCCGTCGGAGTTCTGACATGTTGAACAAGATCATCACGTTGGCCATTTCGCATCCCGATTACAGCTATCCCGGGATCCAAAAGACGCGCAGCACCTTTTTGAATATTCTGCTGATCTTTGCCATCCTCATCCTTGGCACCGACCTCTTCAACAGTCTCTCCCACAGCTTTATGCCGATGGCGTATGCGGAGGGGATATCGCTGGCGATCCTGGTCATGACCTACCTGCTGTTCCGGTGGCGGCTCGGGTTCGAACCTGCCTCCTACCTGCTGCTCGGTACCGTCGCCTTCATGTCGCTCTTCTCGCTGACGATCGAAGGCTTCGGCAAAGAGTCGGCGCTCTTCTGGACGGCCTCGCTTCCGATCTATACCTTTTTGCTGCTGGGGAGCCGGGACGGGCTGCGGCTGAGCGTGCTGATCCTCTTCGGGATCGTCTGGAGTGCGGCCAATGCTCATTTTCTGTGGGTGGAACCCATCTTCTCTTTCGACCTGCTCATCCAGCTGGTCCTGGGCTACATCGCCATCGCCCTCTCCGTGTACACCTATGAGAAGATGCGCAGCAGCTACGAGGTCCAGCTCTCCCGGGCGCTGCAGGAGCGCGAGATGCTGCTGCAGGAGCTCAACCGGCAAAAAGAGCAGGTGGAGACCTCCAACAGTGAGCTTGCCCGTAAAGTCGACGAGGTGAAAGCGCAGGAGAAGCTGCTGATCTCCCAGTCCCGGCTGGCGGCCATGGGGGAGATGATGAGCATGATCGCCCACCAGTGGCGGCAGCCCCTGGCGACGATGAGCCTGATGATCGCCAATTACAACGTCAAGGCGATGATCGACGTCAAGCCGCGGGATGAGCGTGACGGCATCCTGGAGGAAGTCTCGAAGACCCTGCAGTACCTCTCC
This sequence comes from Thiomicrolovo sp. ZZH C-3, assembly GCF_054862725.1. NCBI lineage: Bacteria > Pseudomonadati > Campylobacterota > Epsilonproteobacteria > Campylobacterales > Sulfurimonadaceae > Thiomicrolovo > Thiomicrolovo sp. ZZH C-3. The sequence goes on along the minus strand of NZ_JBTKXX010000001.1, from coordinate 1,522,477 downwards.
GAGACCGTGGAGGATTTCCAGACCTATTTCAAACCGACAGAGGGGATCGAGTACAGCGCCGTCAGTACGATCTTTGAACGCGCCGCCGAGTTTACGAAGTCGCGCCTGCAGTACAACAAGATCACGCTTCAAAACGAGTGTACGAGCGACAGCTGCATCCATACGCACAGCAACGAAATGGTCCAGGTCGTCATCAATATCATCAACAACGCCAGCGACGCCATCGTGCAGCACCGGTCGCGGGAACGGGTGATCCGCCTGGGGTGTGATGAGACGGCGGAGGCGGTCCTCCTCCGCATCAGCGACACCGGTGGCGGCATCGACGGGGCGATCATCGACAGGATTTTCGAGCCCTATTTCAGCACGAAGTCCAAAAACGGCACGGGCCTGGGGCTTTATATGGCGAAAATGATCGTGGCCAAGCACGGCAACGGCGAGATCAGTGTCGTGAACAGCGAAGAGGGGTGTACGTTCATACTGAAACTGCCCAAAGCATCAGCGTAGGTTCCCCGAACTCATACTTCGCTCATGCTGCGGGCGTACCATTTGGGTATCCCACCTGAACAAGGAGCATGTCATGAAAAAGGTATTGACAGTAGCGGCAGCATTATCGCTGCTGACGGCGACGGCGTTTTCGGCCCAGGGCAGCGCGACCATGCAGAAGTCCCAGTCACAGATGCAGACGCAGCAGATGCAGATGAAACAGAACCGCATGATGATCCAGAACCAGACCTATCTGCAGACCCAGGACCCTACGAAGGACCAGCTCCGGGATCAGACAAAAGAGCAGGACAAGGACCAGACGCGTGACCGCCTGCAGGACCGGATTGATGAACCTGATCAGGACCGGGTGCAAGACCGCCTGCAGGACCAGGTCGATGAACCCGCCCAGGATCGGGACAGAGACCGCATCCACGTCGACGACGAATAACGCACGGCGGCGAACGCCCTGTTCGCCCGTTTCACTTCTTCCAAAACAACCCGTTTCCCGCTCCGGGGGCGGGTCACGACTCCGCTTTTTCCTCGATGATCCGTTCGTACTCCCTGTGCCCCTCTTCGGTGAGGGCTTCATCCACGATAACGATGTTCCTGCCCGATGATTTCGCTTCGTAAAGGGCCTTGTCGCTGCGGGAAACAGTCTCTTTGAGATTGTCCCCTTCGCGGTAGAGCGTCACCCCGAAGCTCGCGGTCACCTGACCGACCTCTTCGAAGGCCGCTTTTTCGATACGCTCGCGGACCCCCTCTGCGATGGCGGTCAGGCTCTGGAGGCTGTCGACCATCATCAGCAGCAGGAACTCCTCGCCGCCCCAGCGGATGATAAAGTCCTCCTGACGGATGGCGTGGCGGATAACGCTGACGAAGGTTTTGAGCACCTCGTCGCCGCGGTTGTGGCCGTAGGTGTCGTTGACCCGTTTGAAGTGGTCAAGGTCGACCATGATGACGCCGAGCAGCTTCTGCTGCGCATTGGCCGAGTGGCAGAGCTTGTGGAAGGAGGCATCGAGGAACTCCCGGTTGTAGGCGTAGGTCAGTTTGTCCCGGGAGGCACGCTGTTCGAGCTCCCGCTGGTTCAGAATGGTCAGGCTGATATCGGTGAAAACGACGATGTAGCGGTGCCCGGGGATGGGGTTGACGCTGACGGTATAGACGCGCGCGGTCCCTTCGCGGTCGAGCATCTTGACGATCCGGCGCGTTGCCGGGGTCTCCATGAGGGATTTGACCCACTGTTTGCCCTCTGGCACTTTGCCCAGGTGGAAGAAACGCTCGTCGGCGATGAAGAGGTCGCAGATGCAGTCGTGCTCTTCGAGAAATTGCTCGAGCGAATCGTAGTTGAACGACTCGTAGAAGAAGCGGTTGGCGAATTTCAGGGCGTGGCCGTCGGTCAGGATGACGACGTTTTTCTGAAGGTCGATAAGCGACTGCAGCTGGCGCTTGTCGATCTCGATCGCGTTGCGCTGCAGGTTGGCACGGTACAGCAGGTAAAAGAGCAGTGCCAGCAGGGCGATGGTGACAAAGGCCATGATCTTGTACTGGTTGAAACGGGTCTGGAGGTCTTCGTGGATGCGGTCAATAATGAGGTAGGCGACGGTCTTGTGCGAAATCGCATTGACGACGGGTACGAAGGTGATCGCGTGCAGGGTCTCATCGTCGAATTCGAAGAAGTTGAAGGCGTTCCCTTTGGCCAGGACGTTGTTCAGCGATCCGTGCTCATGGATATACGCACGGATCAGTGCCGCCGTCCCCGGAGCATGGTTCGATCCCATGGCCTTTTCGTGCATGTAGTCGTCGAAAAGCGCCGAAGGGGCGTAATAGTTCTGCTCCTCGGGGAAGACTTTGGACCTTACCGTGTCGGAGAGAATGATGAAGTGGGCATCGGCATGGATGTCGTTGTGGATGCGTTCGAGGATGGTCTGCATCGAAATGGAGAGTTCAACGCTGCCGAGGTAGTCGTTGCCGTCGAAGAGGGGATAGACGAAGCGGTATCCGTTGAAGATCCGCCCCTCTTCGAACCCGCTGACGGGTTTGTGCGTCCGGTTGACATACGCGACGCTGTCCCGTACGCCTGTGAGGTCATCCCCGAACCGTTCCGGACGGTGAAAGCGCAGAAAACTCTCGTTGTTGCTGAGATGAAAATGCATCTGCTTGAGGTGGTAGAGGCTGATGTTGCGGTAGACGGGCAGCAGCAGGCTGTAGAGCTTTTTCCGGATCTCGGCACGTTCCGCCTCCGAAGCGTCCGGCACCCTTTTATAAAGATCGATGACGTCTTTGACGTTGATGCGGTTGTAGTAGATAATATCGGCCTGGGATTTGAAACCGCTGATGATGCTGCGGTAGGTCGAGACCGTCAGCTCTTTTTCGGCGGCAAGATGCCCCTTGACACGGTCTGCCAGAATATCGTTGCTGAAGATGAGGATCAACAGAGCACTTAGCACAAAGAAGAGCAGATATTTCAATGCCGGTTCGAAATGCAGCTTACTGTGATAAATGTTCATGTGTACAGTATATAAAAGTGAATATTAATTTCTTCCTTTATACACGGGCCGCCGTCTTTTGTTACCTTCCGATATCCAACACCCTCAAGACGAACTTGTAGAGCAGAAACAGAAAGAGCAGGGGGAAGACGACGGTCTGGAAGACAAAGGCGATGATCAGCCGGATGATCTGGTCGCCGGCGGCGTTGGCTTCGGCTTTGTAGTGGTCGACCTGTTCGGTGTAGTAGCTGGTACTGAAGAGGCTGTGCGAACTCTTTTTGAACCCTTCGATATCGTCCGAGATCGCGGTAATGCCCCGGTCGAGTTCGACAATATTGTAGTCGGGCTGGACAAAATGGGTGTAGACGAGGTCGTTGGCGATGGCCATGAGCGGGACGCTGAAGCGCAGGAAGACCATGATCACCGTGATCTTGAAAAAGAGGGTCCGGGACTTTTCGTCGCGCGCAAAGCGGAAAAAGAGCCAGAGGTTGTAGGCAAGCACGAGGGCGAGCAGGAGGTAGTTGAAGCGGGGGTCCGTGACGATGTTCATAAAGATCGTCTGTACCCCCAGGGAGGTGATGGAGGCCAGCATGATCCAGGAGAAACGTTCGATGAGGTCGTTGACGGGGTCGAGCACCTCCCCGACGGCGAGGGTGACGCCGGGGGGACCGACCTCGGTGCCCTGCACGACGGAAATGACGGCATTGAGGGCCTTGGCGGTCCCGAAGACGACGAGGGCCTGCTTGAAGGCGCCGTCGACGTTCGCACGGCCGGGTTTGTCAAGGGTACCGGCGAAGGAGAATGCCAGGATCAGCAGCGAGAGCGCGACAACGAGCAGACGGTTCCAGTGGCGGCGCAGGAAGGAGGCGGGCGTTTGGGCTTCGGGCATGGGGGCTCCTTGATTCGGACATATCTTAGCGAAAAACGGCGTGCATCCCTCACACTCCGCTCACCCTCCTGCTCTACAATTTCCGCATCCCAACTAGAAAAAGGACTTAGGATGAAAAAGACAATGATCGCAATGACGGCAGCAGCGCTGGTCGCTTCGACGGCAGCCATGGCACAGCAGGGACCGGGCGCAGGCGCCGGTGCCGGTACGGCAACCATGCAGCGCAGCGCGGCGATGATGCAGCAGCAGATGCAGAGCCAGATGCGCTACCAGCACCAGATCCGCAACATGACACAGCAGACGGAGCAGGCGAAGCACCAGTACAAGCACCAAAACGGTGTCGAAGAGACGGTGACGGAGACGGAAGTCGTCGACCCGATCGATACAGACGCTGTCGCGGAGTAATCCGTCCGCACGCCGGGGCTGCCCGGCACCTGCATCTCTTTTCCCCCATTAAACTGATAACGACTCCCAAGAACCCGCCGCAGGCACACATATTGCATATCCCCCTACAAGAAAAATCAATAGCGTAAAGCAGGCGGATGAGCAGCTTTGCTGACTATGAAAATCCATAGAGAAGGATGACATTATGGCAATGGTAAACCGCGCAAAGATCAAAGAACTGTTGAACGAGAGTGCCTGTTCGCACAGCAAGGACAAAAAACCCGGCGAGGGGTGCGACAAGCCCAAACCGGGGCTGGCGGCAGGGGGCTGCGCCTTTGACGGTGCGCAGATCTCGCTCTTTCCCTATGCGGACGCCGTCCACCTCGTGCACGGCCCGCAGACCTGTCTCGGAGCTTCGTGGGAGACCCGCGAGAGCCTCAGCTCCTACCACGGCCGCAACCACACCTTTATGGGCTTCACGACGGGGATCACGACGAACGACGTCATCTTCGGCGGGGATAAGCGCCTGGAAGACTCCATCGACTATGTCATAGAGCATTACAAGCCCGAGGCGATCTTCGTCTACTCCACCTGTGTCACGGCGCTGGTGGGTGACGACATCGACATGACCTGCAAACTCGGCAGCGAGAAGCACGGCGTGCCGGTCGTCCCGGTGCATGCACCGGGCTTTGTCGGGGGCAAGAACCTCGGTTCGCGCCTGGCGGGCGAAGCGGTGCTGGAACACCTGATCGGCACCAAAGAGCCCGAATACACGACCAAGTACGACATCAACCTGATCGGCGACTACAACGTCACGGGTGACATGTGGCAGTACCTGCCGATGTTCGAAAAGCTCGGCATCCGGGTGCTCGCTTCCATGAGCGGGGACGGCCGGGTCGGCGATATCCGCACGGCCCACCGCGCGAAGCTCAACGTCATCGTCTGTGCCAAGTCGCTGGTGACGCTGGTGCGCAAGATGAACGAGCAGTGGGATATCCCCTGGGTCTCCGTCTCCTTCTACGGGAAGCGCGACACGACCTTCGCCATCCGCGAGATCGTCAAGGGGCTCGGCGATCCGGAGCTGATCGAGAAGGCCGAACGCCTTATCGACGAGGAGGAGGCGAAGCTCGACCTCGCCCTCGAGCCCTACCGCCGCATGTTCAAGGGTAAAAAAGCCGTCCTCAACACCGGGGGGAACAAGGCGTGGTCCATCGCCTCGGGCCTCCAGGACCTTGGCATCGAGGTTGTGGCGACCTCCGTCCGCAAATCGACGGCGGACGATATCGAAAAGGCGCGGGACTACCTGGGACCGGACGGGGTCCTGATGGACAAACCGGCGGCACAGCAGTCCAAGGTCATCGACGAGCGGGGGGCGCATATCCTCCTCGCCGGGGGACGGAGCCTCTATACGGCGATCAAGAAAAAGATCTCCTTTATCGACGTCAACCAGGAGAAGAAGACCTCCTACGGCGGGTACAGCGGCCTGATCAACCTGGCCGAGGACCTCAAGGCCGCCTTCGCGAACCCGGTGTTCGCCAATGTTTCGGCCAAAGCGCCCTGGGAAGTCGGCTAGTCCGTACCTCCCGGAACCCAGCGGCACGCCCCTCCCGGAGCGTGGGAAACGTTCCCCTTATTCACCCCATGCCTTTTAATCATCCAATTTAACTATGCATGTTTCCCGAAAACTGTTATAATTTTGATAAAACGGTTAACGGCAGAAGGGGACGGTGCGATGAGACATTTTGACAACCTTGTCAGAAAGCATTACTACATTTATGATCGGTACGGAGTTGATGCGACCTTTTCGCTGCTCTACCATCACCTGCCTCTGCACGTGGACGAGTTGGGGGAGTTTGTGCGCCTCTCTGACCATCTGCACCAGATCGACGACAATCACTACGTTATTATCTTTACTTTTACCGATTACAGCGGTGCGTACAAAGCCAGTCAGAACCTGCTTTGCCGGCTGGACGACCACTTTCGTGACACCAAAAGCTGCATAGCACTCGACAGTTTCGATACGACACTCAATTCGAGTATGGTCTTGAACCGTCTCCGACGGATTATGGACGAGGTGCGCAAACGCCCCCGTATCCGCATCGACAACGAACTGATCCTCGACGACCGTATGTAAACGGCCTCCCGCTTTTCTGATTTTGCTTAGGCGTCGAGTTCGGCGAGTGCTTTGAGGCCCCTGGGGGTCAGGTAGGGGCGCATGGCCCCCTGCACATGGCCGAACATCCCGTCGATATTGTGTTCATCCAGCGTTGTGCCGAGGGTTTCGAGGAAGGGGATCCAGAACTGCGTGGCCAGCAGGGTCGTTTCGGCGAGGTGCTCCAGGACGTTCTCGTAGGGGACCTGGAGGCAGCCGTTCTCTACGAGGTTGGCCAGCACGCGTACGATGCGTGCGCGGTGGGCCAGGTTGTCCCGGACATAGAGCGCTTTGAGCTCCGGGTCGCGCGAGAGCAGAAAGAGCAGCTCGCGGTGGAAAAAACGGTATTCCCAGTAGACCCGTCCGAGGTGCTGCATATGTTCGTGCAGGGCGCAGATGGAACCCGGAAGGGCATCCGTTTCCAGTTCCGTCTGCGCTTTCATCTCCTCGTAGAGCCGGTGAATGATCGCTTCGCGGTTTTTGAAATGATAATGGAGATTGCCGGGGCTCATGCCGAGTGCCGCGGCGATATGGTTCGTCGTCGCGGCCTGCGTATTGCTCTCGTTGAAGAGCTTCAGGGCCCCTGCAAGGATTTTCTTTTTCGTTCCCATGGCGGCATTATAGCGGCTTGGCGATACCCTCGAGCTCGATGGTGATCTTCACCTTGTCGCCGAGCGCGACACCGCCCGCTTCAAGCACCTGGTTGTACGTCAGCCCGAAGTCGCTGCGCTTGATGCTGCCTTCGAGGATGATGCTGCTGCGGGTCATGCCCCACGGGTCCTTGATGGTGCCCGATACTTCCGCTTCCAGGGTGACGGTGCGGGTGACCCCGTGGATCGACAGTTCCCCCGTTACACTCTCGCCGTCAAACTTCGTCATATTAAACGTGATCTCCGGGTATTTCGCCACATCGAAAAAGTCGGCGCTGCGCAGGTGGTCGTCACGCTTGGCGTTATCCGTATCGATGCTTGTACTCTTAATGGTACCGGTCAGGGAGTTGAGTACGTTCCCCTCCAGGTCATAACTGCCGCTGAATTCGGCAAAACGGCCGCTGACGTTGCTGATCATCATATGGCGGATCTTGAAGCCGACATTCGAGTGGGTCGGATCGACGTCGTACACGGCGCCGAAGAGCAGGGATGTCGAAAGGGAGAGTGCTGTAGCCGCTCCCAGAATGCGTGTGGAAAGTTTCATTGCGAATCCTTTTTAGTGTAAATACTCTAACACTTTACACCTTTTTTTGAAGCATGTCAAGAGCAATTGCACTAATTTGATAATTTTTATCGAAAATGGCCTCCAAGAACGCGAAATGCAGTTGCTTTTGCATTATTAAGGAGGTGCCATGTCTCACGAAGCCGACTTCGAACTGAACAGGAAAGAGCACAAACCGCTGCAGGTCAACCCCATCAAGCATTCGCAGCCCATGGGGGCGGCCCTGGCTTTTATGGGTATCCGCAACTGTCTGCCGCTGATGCACGCCTCGCAGGGGTGTGCTTCCTATACCAAAGTCTTCTATACCAAACACTTCAACGAACCGATCGCCATGTACAACACTTCGGTCAGCGACATCACGGCGGTGCTTGACGGCGGGGATTACTCCATCCTGCTCGCCATCGAGAACATCACCAAGAAGAACAAGGGGATGAAGCCCGAGATCATCGGCCTGCATACGACGGGGCTGACGGAGACGAAAGGCGACGACGTCCGGGGGGTGGGAATGCACATCGAGATCCCCTACTGCTACGTGAACACCCCCGACTTCGAAGGGGGGATGGAGAGCGGCTGGGCCCTGACCGTGAAGGCGCTGATCGACCAGCACACCGCCCCGGCGACGGAGTGCAAGCCCAATAAGCTCGTCTTGATGCCGCACGTGGGTATCCAGCCCGGCGAGATCGAGAAGATCAAGAAGATGTGCGAGAACTTCGGTTTCGAGACCCTGGCGCTGCCGGACCTCTCGACCTCCCTCGACGGCTACCTCAGCGAAGGGCAGGGCAAACTGGCCACGGGGGGGATCGGCATCGACGATATCGTGGCCCTGGGGGACACGGAGACGGTCATCACCATCGGCAGTTCCATGAAAATCGGCGCCGAGGCGCTGCAGAAGAAGAACCCCGCCGTCTGCCATATCCACTTTGATCACCTGATGGGACTGGAAAATAACGACAATTTTGTCGCGGAACTGATGAAGATCAGGCAGATCGACCCGCCGCCGCTCGTGAAGCGCTGGCGCGGCCGCCTGCAGGACGTGATGCTCGACAGCCACTTCCTCGTCGGTTCGGCCCGCTTCGTCGTCACCGGGGAGCCCGATTCCTGCATCGGGATCTGCGAACTGCTGCAGAGCGTCGGCGGCATCATCGACACCGTCGTCGCAACGACCTACAGCCCGGTGCTCGAGAAGATCGAGGCCGAACACATCTTCGTCGGGGACCTTGAAGATGCGGCACCGCACTTCCGGAACGCCGACCTGGTGATCAGCAACTTCCATGCGGAACGATTATTGCATATGGATGACAAAAGCCATGCCGGGCTGATGCTGCGGGGCTTCCCGAACTACGAGGAGCTCGGCAACCAGCTCAAGAACGATCAGCTCTACGAAGGGAGCTGCTTCTTTCTTTTCGAAGCGGCCAATACGCTGCGGCACGTCAGGCACGGCGAACACTAAACTGAATTGAAGGGATCATGATGGGTGAAAGTACGAAGATCAGCGTCGAGAGCACCGGCACACTGGCAAACGCGATGAAGGTCGCTTTTGCGTCGAAGGATATGGAGACCGTCAACGCCCACTTCGGCGGGGCGAAAGAGTTTGTCGTCTACAACGTCTCCAAAGACGGCTACGAGCTCAACGGGGTGATCAAGTCGGATACCACGGGGCTGACGGGCGACGACAAGACCGACTTCAAAGTCCAGTGTCTCGCGGGGATCAACATCATGTACGTCGAATCCATCGGCGGTACGGCGGCGGCCAAGGTGATCCGCGCGGGCATCAACCCTATGAAGGTACCCGATCCGCGCAAGATCGAGGAGATCCTGGACGACCTGGTCAAGATGATCAACGGCAACCCGCCGCCGTGGGTCAAACGGATCATCAACATGGAAACCGTCGAAGACCCGCGCCTGGCGCGCTGGGCCGTCGAGTAATCGTCGCAAGACGCAAAGCAACATCAAAAGAAGGAAAACAATGACCGATACGGCACTTGAAGTAAATGCATTCACCGAGGAGCTGATCCGTCAGCTGCGTGCGACGGACCAGTTCGGCAACTGGGCGAAAATGAGCGACGAAGAGCTCCTGACGAAAAAATACGTCAAAACGAAAGAGCAGCTCAAAGAGATCCCGATCATCGCGGATATCGACGAGATGCTGATCGGCGAGATCAAGATGATCTACAAAGCGATCGCCCTGCAGTTCGAACGCAAGACGGGCGTCATGTGTAACGTCGTTATGGAGATGAGCCACGAAGGATTCGGACGCTGCATCGTGATCGCGGACAAGATCGTCCTGGTGGACAAGTACTTCAAAGATGCGCACCGCTTCAGCTACCGCACCCTCGACAAACTGTACGAGGACGGCCAGAAACTGCTGGACAAGGCGTTTGAGATCTTTGAACAGTACAAACCCTGCAAAGACAAAGCTTAATTACAACAAGGAGAGAGACATCAATGGCAACAGTAGGTATTTTTGTCGGTAGTAGTACCGGTGCAACACAGGAAGTAGCGGAACTGCTGGAAGAGCAGTTTGACGAAGCAGAGCTTATCAACATGGAAGAGGATTACGACGATCTCGACCAGTTCGACGATTTCGACGTCCTTCTGATCGGTTCCTCCACCTGGGGGCAGGGCGATCCGCAGCGCGACTGGGTCGACCCCATGATGGAGCTTGAGAGCGAAACGCCTGACTTCAGCGGCAAAAAAGTTGCCTTCTTCGGCGCCGGCGACCAGGACACCCACGGTGAAGAGTTTGTCAGCGCCCTGGTGAAGTTCAAAACCCTTTTCGCCCAGCTCGGAGCCGATACCGAATACGGCTACTGGCCGACGGAGGGGTATACCTATAAGTTCTCCGCCGCAGAGAAAGACGGCAAGTTCGTCGGTCTCGCGATCGACAAGGTCAACCAGGAAGACCTGACCGAAGAGCGCGTCAGCACCTGGGCGGGCCAGCTTAAGCAGGAGATGGGACTGTAAGACATAAATGTCACCTTTACGGTCTCTTAAATGATTCTTTTGTCCTAAAACTAAAGAATCAAAATTGCAAATCACTTAGAAAGGATTGATGATGGGTACACTCGCAGAGTTTCAGTCGCTGACCGATGCCGAAGACTATTTTGATTTCTTCGACCTCGATTATGATGAGCGTCTGGTGTACGTCAAACGTTTTCATATTTTGAAGGAGTTTGGTGCAATGATGGAACGCGCCATCGGGAGCGATCTCGAGGGTGATGAGAAACTGCTCGAATACTACAAATTTGCACTCATCACCGTGTATAAGAATTTTGAGAACGGGTATGCGCCGTCCGCGGCGGACGTCTGGGACATGTTCGGAAAAGAGAGCGGTTGCGGTACGTGTTCAACGTCCGACAGCTGCAGCGACGTCGAGGAAGTCAGCAACGGCGTTCACGCGTGCACAAGCCAGGCGGATCTCAGCTTTAACTGACAGTGCCGCTCTCCCGGATTTCCGGGTCGCCCAGACGGGTGAAGATAAAAATCCGTAACCACGGTGCAAACTATAGGAGGTAAGCCATGGATGAAAATAATATGTCGACTGCTGACAGCAAAATGATATCCCCTTCCACTAAAGATGCCATTCTTCCGATTTTCCGGATCGGTCAGCGGGTCAAGATCACGAAGGCGATCCGCAACGACGGCACCAACCCGTTCCACCCGCGTGACGGCATCCTGGTCGAACCGGGTGCCGAGGGGTATGTCACGAACATCGGCGACTTCCTGCAGGTCATCCGCGTCTATGACGTGAAGTTCATCGAAGAGGGTTCCACCTTCGGTTGCCGTGAAGGCGAACTCGTCGCCGTCGAGGAGGAAGACGGTTTCGACGAAGTCGAGGATGAACTCAAATGGATCCGCGAACACCGCGCCAAGCGCGAAGCGGAGAAACTTGCCAAAGCTGCCGCAGAAAAAGAAGCTGCCGAACGCGCTGCCAAAGGGGGGCAATCCCAAGATGAAGGAGACATTGTCTGAATTTTGGGTATTGACGAACTTGATGCATCTGCCATGATGTAGCGAGGGATTAAATAGAAGGAGAACGACATGGCAAACGTCATTTTTTGCGGATTTGGCGACGGCATGGACAAGCGTGTGCAGGCCCGTACGGGCGACGTGCTTCTGCGAGTAGCGGAAAGCAACGGCGTCAAGATCCCGACCGAGTGCAAGGACGGGACGTGCGGTAGCTGCGCGGTAAAGATCGAAGATCTCAGCGTTGAAGAGCCGATGAATTCCATGACGGAAGATTATGATGCGCATGCACAGTCTTACTACATGGAAGACAAAGAGCTCGACACCCTGGTCGAGATGGCTGCGATCACTAAGAAAGAAGCGGAAGTTGCCCAGCAATTCAACCGCCAGACACCTGTTCGCCTTGCATGCCAGTGCATTGTAAGAAGCGACATTATCGTTAAACCATTCGAGTAAAAAAAGGAGTTATAGATGACAACACGTGTAGAGATTATGAACGACTTCCTGGCGATCAACGTCAAGCCGGGTAAAACGATTCAGGACATTGTTGAAGCGTCAGGTTCTGCCCTGCCGTTCGGTTGCCGTGACGGCGAATGCGGGACTTGTGTCGTTTTCGTTGAGTCCGGTATGGACTTCCTCAGCGACATGACTGACAAAGAAAAAGCGGTTATGAAAACACTGAACGAATCCAGCCCGAAAGCACGTCTGGCCTGCCAGATGAAAATTGCCCAGCCGAACGGTCTGGTCCGCCTGAAGTACTAATCTTCCCGAAGGGTTTTCCCCTTCGGACTCCTTTTTTTCTACATTTTCGAAATTCCTAGAACATTTTTTGCATTTCAACAGCAGAATGCACAAAATATATCCACATTCCCGTATCACATTATCAGCAGCAGAGGTATGATTAGACAATGAAACAAGCCTTAAACCTCAAACAGAAACAGCTGCCGCGCCTCTCCATGCAGACATGGCTGCCGCTGCTACAGTGTTCGCTCTCGGACCTGGACAAACACCTGCAGGTCATCTCGAGCGAAAATCCCTGTCTTGAAGTGTCGTCGGGATTCGAAGTCTCGGAGAGCTCTTCGGACCGGTCGCATCGCGCCTATATGGAGTACCAGAACCACGTCTCCAACGCCTCCAGCGACGAGATCGAGTGGCTGAGCGTCTCCGCCCAGTCGCTGTATGAAAAACTCGACGAGCAGATCGCCGCGCCGCTCTTTCCGACGCCGATCTCCCAGAAGATCGCCCGCCAGATCATCTACTACATCAACGACGAAGGCTACTTCGAAGGCTCCATCAAGGAGATCGCGCAGCAGTGCGATACCGATCCGCAGCAGGTGGAGAAGGTGCGCCAGCGTTTCGCCTACCTCGAACCCTCCGGTGTCGGTGCCAAGGATTACAAGGAGTCGTTCCTTTTCCAGCTCAACGAGGTTGAGATGGATGACGAACTGAGCATCCTGGTGAGCGCGATGATTACCCGTTTCGAGTCGATGGAGAAGTTCGTCAACCACCCGCGCCTGGGCGATGCGAAAGAGGTGATCAGCCACCTCAAGAACCCGCCGGCGCTGGAGTACATGGAGAGCGAACCGCCGGTACTGCCCGACCTTTATGTCGCGTTTGTCGGCGGGGAGTTCATTATCAAGATGAACAACGCTTTCTACCCCGACCTCAAAGTGACGCAGATCGACAAGTACGACAATTTTGCGAAGCAGAAGTTCAAAGAGGCCCGCGAGCTCGTCAAACTGCTCGACCTGCGCAAGGCGACGCTGTACAACGTGACGCTGGTGCTGCTGGAGAAGCAGTACGCCTTCTTCATGGGCGGGGAACTGCAGCCGCTCAAACTCCAGGACGTGGCGGATGAACTCGGTTTTAACGAATCGACGATCTCCCGGGCGATCAGCGACAAGTACCTGGAGACGGAGCGGGGGGTCTTTGCCTTCAAGGATTTCTTCTCCAACGCCATCGGGAACGTCTCCACGGCGGAGATCAAACACTTCCTGGAACGTCTGGTGAAGAGTGAAGACCACGACAAACCCTTCAGCGACAAGATCCTGCATGAGAAGATCGAGGCGCGTTTCGGGATCTCAATGGTACGGCGCTCCATCGCGAAGTACCGCCAGGAGCTGGAGATACCGCCCTTCAAAGAGCGGCGCTTTCTTTACAAGTTGGCCGAGAGCTGAGCCTCAGCTCGCCGGCGTGTCGATGGCGGTGTAGTAGCTGTCGAAGTGCAGGGCGCGCTCGTCGCTGTCGTTGTGGCGCAGGGCCGCTTCGTTGATTTCGCCGGTACGGATCCGCTCGACCTCCAGGACCGGCGTCACCCACATCTTGCCGCTTCCTTTGCCGAGATCGCGGGTATTGCAGCGGATCGCCTCTTTGGCTGCCTCTTTGAAGCGTTCGTTCGAGACGACGATGTCGAGACGGATGTTCTCATCCAGTTCAACGGGGCCCGCGTCGTCAAACGCCACACCGCCTTTTCCGATGACCTCGCTGATGGTAACGCCCTCGATTGCGCGCTCTTTGAGCTCCAGTAATACGTCACTGAGGCAACTGCGGTTGAAGATGGCAGTCAGTTGGTACATGGCTGATCCTTTCATGGGGATTACCATAGATACTGCATAAGACATTCCCGGTGTCGGAGGGTGACATTTTTGTCATCGCAGCCTCTTTTTCATGGGGGGTGTCAACTGGAACGCCATTTGCATAATGGCCGGTAGAAATCTTTTTTAAAAGGGGTCACACAATGGCTAGAGATGATTTGATCGGCGGAGCGCTCTGGGAGGAGTACTCGACCGAAGTACAGCGTAGAATGAACGATCCAATCAATATGGGTGAACTCACAGAATCCGATGCCGGCGACGATAAACTCGTTATTGCCGATTTCGGTGCAGAGAGCTGCGGCGACGCCGTGCGTCTTTACTGGCTGATCGACCCGGCGACGGATACGATCAAAGTGAGCAAGTTCAAGAGTTTCGGTTGCGGTACGGCGATCGCCAGTTCCGACATGATGGCCGAGCTCTGTATGGGCAAGACCGTTGACGATGCACTGAAAATTACCAACATCGACGTCGAAAAAGCCCTGCGCGACGATCCGGACGTTCCGGCGGTCCCGGGCCAGAAGATGCACTGTTCCGTTATGGCCTACGACGTCATCAAAAAAGCGGCCTCCATCTACAAGGGTGTCGATATGGAGAGCTTCGAAGATGAGTTCATCATCTGTGAATGTGCCCGTATCACCCAGGACACGATCATGGAGGTCATCAAGCTCAACAAGCTGACCAGCGTTGAAGAGATCACCGACTATACGAAAGCGGGCGGTTTCTGTAAATCCTGTATCAAACCGGGCGGCCACGAGAAGAAAGACGTCTACATCGTCGACCTGCTCGAGCAGGCGCTCGAGGAGATGGCTGCCGAAGAGAAGAGCCGCAAGATCATCGAAGCGAAGGGCGACGGTACCTTCGAATCCATGGGCCTTGTCCAGAAGATCAAAGCGGTCGAGTCCATCCTCGAAGAGTATATCCGCCCGACCCTCAAAGCCGACGGCGGTGACGTCGAACTGCTTGACATCGTTGCGAACGAAGGCAAGTGGGATGTCCTCATCAAGTACCAGGGCGAATGTATGAGCTGCTCCATGAACACCACGACGACGCTGGCGGGTATCGAAGATATGCTCAACTTCAAACTCAAAGCACCGATCAAGGTAATCGTTACTTAATGGCCTCATACGCGACCAAAGAAGGCACATTCGGCTACCTGAAACAGTTCCCGAAATACAGCCGGGACTTCTTCCGCTTCAACGGCGAGGCTTTCCTCTCGTCGATGGGGCTCGGGACCTTCCGCAAAGAGCCCTACCGCGAAGAGAACTATGTTCTCAACTACAAAGATGCGGTCAAGACGGCGGTGCAAAACGGCATCAACGTCATTGATACGGCGATCAACTACCGCTACCAGATGAGCGAGCGTGAGATCGGCGAGGCATTAGCCGAGCTTTTTGCAGAGGGCAAAGCGACCCGCGACCAGCTGTTTATCACCTCCAAGGCGGGATTTATCCCCCTGGACTTCCCCTTCCCGGATCCTTACGACTGGATCAACAAGCATATGCTCGAAGCGGGGCTGGCGACGAAGGACGACATTGTCGTCGACCAGCACTGTATCAGTCCCAAGTTCCTGCGCTGGAGCGTCGAGACGTCGCTCAAGAACCTGGGCATCGAGACCCTGGACGCGCTTTTCCTTCACAACCCCGAGACCCAGCTCGGCTACGTGGATTACATGACGCTTCGCCTGCGTATCGCCGAGGCGTTCAAGCTCTTTGAAGCACTGGTGGCGGAGGGCAAGATCCGCCACTACGGCATTGCGGCGTGGAACGGCTTTTTGTACGAGGAGGGGCACACCGAGTACCTCAGCCTCAAAGACATCGTCTCCATCGCCGAAGAGGTCGGGGGGCCGGATCACCACCTGCGCTTCCTGGAAGTGCCGTTCAACCTCGCCAAGCCGCACGCCTACAGCTACGCCAACCAGAAGGGGCCCGACGGGCGCTACTATACGCTGCTTCAGGCGGCTTACGGTTACGGGCTGCAGTGTTTCGCGGCGTCGTCGCTGCTACAGATGAACCTCTTCAAAGGGAAGTTCGACAGCCGTCTGGGCGAGATGATGGGTACCGGCGAGCTCACGGACATTATCAGCGCACTGCAGTTCGCACGTTCCGGCGGGATCCTGAGCGCGCTCTTCGGCGCCGTCGATCCGCAGCACGTCGAGGACAATCTGCTGCTGGCCTATGTGCCGCAGCTGCCTCAGGAGACGGTACAGCGTGTCGTAAAGGGTGAGTATGCTGTATGATGTGATCGTCGTCGGAAGCGGGATCGCAGGTTTGCATGCAGCACTTTTTGCCAAACGCGCGGGCTGTCACGTCGCGGTACTGACCAAGAGCAACCCGTTCCGCTCCAACTCCGCCGTCGCATCCGGTGGCATCAATGCCGTCATTAACGTCAACGAATACGATTCGGTCGAACGCCATGTCAGCGATACCTATGACGGATCCGACGGCCTTGCCAATCTCGGGAATATCCGCAAAATGTGCGCCCAGGCCCCCGAGATCGTACAGGAACTCGGTGAGATGGGCGTCGGTTTCGATACGGACGAATCGGGGGCGTTCGCCCAGCGCCCCTTCGGCGGGGCCAGTGCGAACCGCACCTGCTACATCGCCGACCGGACGGGTTCGGCCATCGTGCAGACCCTGCTGATGCAGTGCCGCAACGAAGGCGTGCACATCCTGGCCAACCACAAGTTCCTCAATATCTGCAGTTTCAAAGAGAAACTCTCCGGTGTGACCGTGCTGCGCCGCCGCGACTCGCAGGTCATCGCGTTCGCCTGTAAATCGCTTATTTTGGCCGGCGGCGGGTATGCGGGGATCTTCCGGGGCCACTCCACCAACGCCCAGGAGAGCTCCGGCGACGTCATCGCGGCAGCGCTGCGTGCGGGCCTGCGGCTCTCCAATATGGAGTTCGTGCAGTTCCACCCGACGACGCTCGCGACCAACGGTTCGCTGATCAGCGAAGCGGCGCGGGGTGAGGGGGCCTACCTGGTCGACGAGACGGGGACACGTTTTACCGACGAGCTGCAGACCCGCGACAAGCTCTCCCGCGCCATCACCGAGCATATGCGCGAGGGGCATACGGTCTACCTCGACTTCCGTCATCTGGATGAAGCGGCCATCGACACCAAGCTCCCTTCGTCACGGAAAATGGCCCTGAACGGCGCAGGGATCGATATCACCACCGAGCTGCTGCCGATCACGCCTTCGGCGCACTACAGCATCGGCGGGATCTGGACGCGCGACGATACCTCGACGGACATGCCGGGGGTCTTTGCCTGCGGCGAATGCGCCGTCACGGGGGTGCACGGCGCCAACCGCCTCGGCGGCAACTCCCTGCTCGAGGGGGCCTATTTCGGCCGGATGGCCGGGGTCGAGGCCGCGCGCTACGCCCGCCGCCGCGAGTTCCGCCCCATCGACTACCGCGATGTGGACAAGGAGAGCCGCCGCGTCGAACTGATCTTGGAGGGGGAGAACCTCTACAACATCAACGCCATGCGCAAGAACCTCGGCGAATCGCTCTTCCGCAACGCCGGTGTCTTCCGCAGCGAAGATACGCTCTCATCCGCCCTGGAGTACTCCCACTACCTGATGGGGCGAAAACACGGCCTGCACTGTATTCACAAAGAGCGTGACAACAATGTCGAGCTGGCCTCCATCCTGGAGTTTGAGAATGCGCTGACCATCGCCGAGGCGATGATCCTCTCGGCGCTCAAACGCAAAGAGAGCAGGGGGGTGCACTATCGCGTGGACTACCCCGAGCGCGACGACCGCTATTTCAATGCCGCCTCCTACATCAAGCTGGTGGGGCGCGACTACCTCAAGATCTCGTTCGAGCGGGTCGTACGCGGCGGATTGTGGCATCACACCAAAAAGGTTCTGGCTTCGATCAAAGTCTGAGCTCCATCTAACAACAAAGGAAAAACAATGGCAAAAGTAATGTTAAGAGACAACGGGGAAGGTCAGATCCTCTTTTACGTGGCAAAGAAGGACATGGAGGAGATCATCAAGGAGCTGGAGTTCGACACCGATGAGAAGTGGGGCGGCAACGTCAGCCTGACCAACGGTGACGTCTGGTACATCAAACCGGGGCCGAAAAACCTCCCCGACGAAGTCGACGCCAAGATTATTACCCGCGGCGAGGAGTGATCCTCCCGCAGCAGCGGGCCTAGCGCCCGCCGAACGCCTTCTTCATGCGTTTGATGCTCGACTGCTTTTTCTTCAGCAGATCCACCGTACACTCTACCTCACCGGCATCCATTTCTTCACACAGGGCAAAACTGCCGATATGCTGGGACAGCAGGTCGTTGATACTTTTGTCGCTCTGCGCCTCTTTGAGTTTGCTGCACAGCGCCGCATCGACGTCACTGAGAAATTGAACTTTACCATCGGAAAAGATGATTTTTGTGGTCAAGGAACACCTCGTTAGTAAAATAAACACCCGGAATATTACCACATAAAATTCCAAATTGATCAAATAATATACAAAATGATTTCTCAACAGATTAAAAAATATGTTATGGACACCGACCCGCTGCTGCGGATGCGGTTGGTGGGGCCTAGTGGCGGATGGAGAGGTTGTTCTGTTTGATCGTTCCGATCAGATTGTTGATCTGCTCCATGCGCTCCTCCTCTTTCTTGATGCAGTTGATGGCGTCGAGATTGAACTTGTCCAGTTTCTCGTCGAGGTATGAAGTCGTGAACCGTCCCTCGATGAAGTCCTGGTCGCGGACGATCGCCTTGTGAAGGGGGATGTTCGTCGGCAGCCCGTCGATGTAGAACTCGTCCAGGGCGCGGCGCGCTTTTCGCACGGCCCCCTCCCAGTCCAGCGACCAGATAATGAGCTTGCCGATCATGGAGTCGTAATCCGGCGGGATGACGTAGCCGGCGTAGAGGCTCGTGTCGAGCCGGACGCCGGGGCCGCCGGGTGCCATATAGTTGGTGATCTTCCCGCAGGAGGGGAAGAACTGTTTCTGGGGGTCTTCGGCGTTGATACGGAACTCGATGGCGTAACCGCGGAAGATGATCTCCTCCTGGAGAAAGCGGAGTTTGTCCCCGGCGGCGATCTCGATCATGCGCTGAATGATGTCGATGCCGGAGATGAGCTCCGTGACGGGGTGCTCCACCTGGACGCGGGTGTTCATCTCGATAAAGTAGACGGTGTCCGCTTCATCGACGAGGAACTCGATGGTGCCGACGCTCTCGTAGCCCAGCCGGAACATCGCCTTGGTGGAGATGCGGAAGATCTCCTTGCGCACCGCGTCATTCAGGCGGGGGGAGGGGGCGATCTCGATCACCTTCTGGTGGCGGCGCTGGATGGAACAGTCCCGCTCACCGAGGTGTACGACGTTGCCGTACTTGTCGGCGATGATCTGCACCTCGATGTGGCGCGGGTTCTCGACATATTTTTCGATAAAGACGTCCCCTTTGCCGAAGAACTTCTTCGCCTCGTTCGTCGCGGAGTCGAAGAGTTCGTCGAACTCCTTTGCTTTGCGGACGATGCGCATCCCGCGCCCGCCGCCGCCGAACGCCGCCTTGATAATGACGGGGAAGCCGATTTCCGCCGCGACCTTCGCCCCCTCTTTTTTATCGGTGATGGCCGTCTGGGTCCCCTCGATGACGGGGACGCCGATCGCTTTCATCGCCGCCTTTGAGGCCGTTTTGTCGCCGAAGAGCATGATGTGTTCCGCCTTCGGACCGATGAAGATGATGCCCGCATTGGTACAGGCGTCGGCGAACTCGGCGTTTTCGCTCAGGAAGCCGTACCCGGGATGGATGGCGTCGCAGCCCGCTTTTTTCGCCAGGGAGATGATACGGTCATAGTCCAGGTAGGCCTGCAGTGAGTTGCCCAGGATGGGGTAGGCCTCGTCGGCCTTGCGGACCCAGATCCCTTCGGCGTCGACTTCGGAAAACATGGCGACGCTGGTGATGCCGAGCTCTTTGCAGGCGCGGATGATGCGCAGGGCGATCTCGCCGCGGTTGGCGACCAGGATTTTCGTAATCGATTGCATTGTGACTCCGTTTCGGACGCCTGATGGCATCCCGTTTAAAAAAGATGGAGACATTTTAGAGGGTTCCGAAAATTATTTCTTTCTATTTCATGCTTTTTTCTTTTGCAATTGATGTGAGTTTAATTATTATTAATTGTCAGTAAAATTGTCTATTATTGCTATAATGTAGCCATGAGAAAAGAGACGCTGCAAAAACATACGAAGATCGCCAACGATATTCTCTACTACATCTATACCCATATCGAGACCCATATCGACCTCGAAGAGCTCAGCAGGGACCTCAAAATCAGCAAGTTCCATATGCACCGGATCTTCAAGGAGATGTTCGGACAGAACATCTATGAAAGCATCAAGTCGATCCGGCTGCAGAAAGCCTCGAGCCTGCTGATCACCAACCGCTACTCGACGATCTCCGAAGTGGCGGCCCAGTGCGGGTACAGCTCCCACTCATCTTTTATCAAGGCGTTCAAGATGCGGTTCGGAAAGAGCCCGAAACGGTGGAGGGAAGGGGGGTATAAGACCTATTCGGACCGGCTGCTGCGCCGTGCGGGCATCGAGACGGCGAAGCTCTCCGAATTCGACGGCATGGAGCCTGTCATCGAAAAGCGGCCGGAGCTGGAGAGTTACTATATCCGTCACAAAGGGTATGACAGCATGATCAAGCCGACCTGGCAGAAGCTGCAGACCTGGGTGCTGGACAACGGGGTGACGGCGTACCGCCAGATCGCGCTCTTTCACGACAACCCGACGGTCACACCGCTGGAGGAGTGCCGTTACATCGCCTGTATCGAGACGGACGAGAAGGTGCGCAGCGACCGCCTGCCGAAGTTCAAGATCGCGTCGGGGATCTACGCCCGGTTCGACCTGCAGGGGCGCCACGAGGATCTCCTGCGGTTCATCCACTGGGTCTACCACGTCTGGCTGCCGCGCAGCGAATACGAAACGACGACGAAACCCTCTTATGCCGTCTACCGAAAGAACAACTTCCTCAGTGAAGACGGGACCTTCGACCTCAGTTTCTATATCGCGATTCGATACTGATCACAGGCCGTAGATAAGGGCGGAGGGGACGCTGTAAAACGCCATGGTCGCACCGCAGCCGTTGCAGGCGAGGCTGGTGCGCAGCGCTTGAAGCTTCTGATGATAGTAGTGCATTGCCATTTATAACTCCTTGTTATAAGGAGATTGCAAATGGCATTCCAGGGTTTTTTGCGGGTGCCGGGCTACTGTTTGCGCCCGAGGAACCAGCTTGGTTTCTCAGCGCGGCAGACCGGGGCGACCCCTCTGCTGCCCTTGCCGCACTCCTCTTTCTTGCGTCCGAGGAACCAGGTGCCGTAGGTGGACCCGATTGCGGGTGAAACAGTGGGGTTGTCAGATGTTGCGTGTGCCATGATAGTACTCCTTGGTTGGGGTTAGGGCATCGCTAGATGTCGATGCCGTACTTTTTGATCTTGTACCCGATCTGGCGCGGCGTCATGCCCAGCTGGGCCGCCGCCTTCGTCTGGATACCGCGGTTCTCGATCAGGGCCTGAATGATGGACTCCTTCTCCAGCTCCTGCAGGGTCGCCTTGGTGACCGGGTGCGACTCGGTGTTCGCCGGGGCCGCCTCCTCCAGCGGGGGCGGCGGTGCGACCGGTGCCGCCGGGACGGGCTGCGGTGCCGGCTCCGGCGTGGCGGGGTTGTAGAGTTTCTGGTAATTGAACGGCAGAACGTGGTTGAGCATCTCCGGCTGGACTTCGCCCTCGGGGCAGATCAGTACGAGGCGCTCCATCGTGTTCTGCAGCTCCCGGATATTCCCCGGCCAGGGGTAATCAAGCAGCAGCTCCAACGCCGCCTTGGAGAGGACCATGCTCTTGTTGTGCTCTTTCATGAACTTTTTCATGTAGTGTTCGACGAGCAGCTTGACGTCCTCGTAGCGTTCGCGCAGCGGCGGGAGGTTCAGCGGAATGACGTTGAGACGGTAGTAGAGGTCCTCGCGGAACTCCGACTTTTTGACCATCTCCTCGAGGTTCCGGTTCGTCGCGGCAACGAGGCGGACGTTGGTCTTGATCGTCTTCGTCCCGCCGACACGTTCGAACTCCTGCTCCTGGAGGATCCGCAGCAGTTTGACCTGCAGGGCCGGGGTGATATCGCCGATCTCGTCAAGGAAAAGGGTCCCGCCGTCGGCCAGCTCGAAGCGCCCTTTGCGCATCTCTTTGGCGTCGGTAAAGGCGCCTTTCTCGTGACCGAAGAGTTCGGATTCAAGCAGGGTCTCGCTGATGGCGGCACAGTTGAGCTTGATGAAGGGGCCGTTCTTGCGCTGACTGAGGTTGTGCACGGCCGTCGCGATCAGCTCTTTACCGGTACCCGTCTCCCCGCGTACGAGGATCGTTGCGTCCGTCGGGGCGACGGTCTCGAGCATGCTGAAGATCTGGCGCATCTTCGTACTGCGCCCGATGATGTTCTCGAAACGGTGTTCGCTGAGCATCTCCTCTTTATAGTACATCTTGAGCTGGTTGAGCTGTTCTTTCTCCTTGATGTAACGCTGCTGGATGGCGAGCGTCCCGCTGAAGAGGGAGCCGACGATGGTGAGCATGCGCACGATCTCGTCGAAGTTCAGCGGCGTGTCCGGACCGAGGTTGGCGGAGATGACCCCGGTGACGGCGTCGTCCTGGATGACGGGGACGGCGACGTAGGAGACCGATTTGCTGTTGACGACGCCCATTTTATTGAGGTAGTCGATGCTGTTGTGGATATTCTCGATGACGACGGGTTCGCCGCCGGCAGCGGCAAGGCCTGTCGCCCCTTCGCCGATCTTGTAGGTCGCCATGAGGCGCTGCTGTTCGGTCAGGTCGATCGATGCGTACAGTTCCAGAACTTCCTCTTCGTTCAGCAGGAACAGGGCGCAGCGTTCAAGGTAGTTGTGACGCTTGAGCAGGCGCATTCCCTGCTCAATCGTCTCTTTGATGTCCGTCGAGCTGGCCAGGATGACCGCGATTTCGTAAAGCAGTTCGATCTCTTTGTAGGCAAAGGTGAGCGAACAGGTCTTACATTCGGGCCTGTCGGGGATCACGGGGGAGTCATACATCATTACGTTTTTCTTTCTACTACAGTTTATAGCGTTTCAATCACATGGTTGAATCAATGTTCAGTTGTAATTATAGTCCAAGGGTATACCAAAATACGACAAATATGTAGTATAAAAAATAGGCAATATCACAATTTTAACAGGAACGTATTTTGCATTATCTGCGGAAATCTCACTGAGGATATGTTATGGAAATTACGGTACACGGCACCCCGACACCCCTTATCGGAAAGCAGCCAATGGTTGGCGGCGAAGCCCCGGCAGCACGCATCACGAAGCTTGACGGTTCACAAAACGTCATCGGCATGATCGCCCCCAATACCCAGTTGCTCATCGCTATTCCTTCGCTGAAGACGGAAGTCTGTTCCCTCGGCGCCAAGAAGTTCAATGAACTGCTCAAAACCTTCAAAAAGCTCAATGCCATCATGGTCACAACGGATGACCTCGATTTCGTCAAGGATTTTGCGGAAAAAGAGTCCATCGATGCTGCGGAAATCGTTGTGGACCCGGATCGCAACTTTGCCAAGAAGTACGGCCTGCTGATCAGTGAGGGCAAACTCAGAGACCGTATGGCCCGCGCCGTCTACGTCGTGGACCGCGATGGCGTCATCGCCTACCGCGAGATCGTCCCCGAGATCGTCGACGAAGTCAATTACGATGCCTGTATCGAGGTCGTTGACAAACTGGTCAACGAGAAGAAGACGGGACACGGCCACTCCCACGAGGAATGGATGAGCGTCTAAGACACAGCGAAGAAGGAGTCCGTCATGGCAGAGAACTACATTGCGTGGCTGCTGGCCCGCGGTTTTGACCCCAGCGACCTTGAATCCCGCGCCTTCAACGGCAACACCCCGCTGCTGCAGGCCGCGCTGGAGGGCAATGAGCTGATGGTGCAGCGCCTGCTCGAAGCCGGCGTAGACCTCTATGCGGTCAACCACGACTATAACGGCGTCATCTTCAACGCCTGTTATGCCGACAACGCCGCGATCATCGCCCGTCTCTTCACTGCCGGCGCGGACATCGACGATATCAACGAGAACGGCGAGACCCCGCTGATGTATGCCGTCTCCGCTTCCCGTCTGAACAGCGTCAAATGCCTTCTGAGCCTGGGCGCCGACCAATCCATGCAGAACATGGACGGCTACTGCGCCATCGATTTCGCCGTCAACCGGGACGTCCTCAATCAGCTGCGCTATGCGTGAGCTGTATGATGCCACGGCGCTGACGCCGCTGCGTGTCGCCCGTTCCGGCGGCTACATCGACTGGGCTTCCCAGCCCTCCCTTTTCAAACGCTACCCGGAGTTTCTCTACCGTATCGGTTTCGATGCCCATGAAGGACTCGCCCCGCTGGCGCTCTCGCGCTGCATCACCTTTGAAGGGGATGTCGGGGGCAAACCCTACCTGCGTCTCAACACCCCCTCTGCCGGCAACCTGCACCCCGTGGAACTCTATGTCCAGGTGCGGGGGGTCAAAGGGGTACTGAGCGGCACCTACCATCTGGACGCCCAGAAAGAGGAGATGGTCCTGATCCGCGAATGCGGCGCGGAGGGGCTGGAACACTTCGTCGGGATGGAGACACGCTTTGACGGTTTCATTTTTGTCGTCAGTGTCGTCCCGTTCCGTTCCGAATGGAAGTACGGCCACCGCGCCTGGCGCTACTGCTACATGGATGCCGGCCACCAGATCGGTGCGCTCTGCGCGGCGATGGATGCGCACGGGTTGGATACAACGCTGCTGGAGGACGCGGACTTTTCGGCGCTCAACCACATGATGGGCTTCGGGCAGCAGGAGTATGTCTGTGCGGCCCTGGCCGTCGGCACGGCGGGAGAGAAACCCGTCAAGCTGCCCAAAACGCCCCTGATGCAGGTGGCGCCGACCGATTACAACGAGAGCGACGGGGTCGTCCCCGGCTGGATCGTGCAGCACCATCCCGTCGGCAGGACGCTGCCGCCCCGGATGCGCAGTACCGACGAGGCGCTGCAGCGCGCCCGTCGTTCCGCCCGGGTCTTTGCAGGCAAGACGATGCCGGCGGATGCATTTGAACGCATTATGCATACGCTCACGCGGACGCCGGAGTGGATGAACGCCTATGCGATCGTGCTCCGGGACGACCAGACCCCGGCGGGTGTCTACCGCGGGGGCAAAAGAGTAAAGACGGGCGATTTCGCCGAGGCGATCGCCGCCATGCTCGTCGATCAGCGTTTTGTCGCAAACGCGGAGATCGTGATGGTCCTGAGTACGCCGGAGTACAGCGCGGACCTGCAGATGGCCTCGGCCGCCTTTGCGCACGGTCTCTCGCTGGAAGCCGCCTCCCGCGGGGTGGGCTACACGGCTATCGGGGCCTTTTACGATAAGAAACTGCAAACCTTTCTGGAGACGCCGGAGGACATTCTCTATGTCGGCGTCTTCGGAATGGAGCGATAGGGTGTATGGAGGTACCCTTTCATGAATGTCAAGAAAATGAACAAGGCACACAGTGCCGAAGCACAGAAGATCCTGAACATCTACCGCTTCTACCAGAAGGACGGGAATCTTTATCTCACGGCGGACGACGAAACCCTCGACGCGATTTTCGAGGCGGTCGTCGACGCCATCAACGACTGCGGTCCGCTCAAGGCGACGCTTCCCTACAACGAGTTCGTGCATCCCAGCAAGATGACGGCGGAGGGGGATCCGGGCTGGGTCGGCCATTTCGAGGAGCGGGACAACCGCCGCTTCTTCCTCAGCGACATTCACGACTATCTCTATCTGCTCTACGGCAGACAGTAGAACGGTATTTGCATGTTGATGAGTTATATTCAAGGAGATTCCATGACTGCGATCATGCCGCCTGAACATGTCAAAATGTATGAAGACGTCAAGACACTCCTCTCCGCGTATGCGGTCAACTACTACGCCAAGACCGTCCTGGCACCCCTGGTCGCCCAGAAGTCGCTGCTGATGGACCACCTGTACGAGGACATGGGCTTCCACAGCCGCACGGAGATGGGGGCGTTCATGAAGAAGAACTTCCCGGAACTGGCGGCGGAAAAGCCCAAGGACAAGCTCTGGAAAAAATACATCTACGACCGGGTCAATGCCATCGCCCCGGCCTGCGCCACCTGCGATGATCAGCTCACCTGCTTCAAATGCATGGTCAAAGAGCTGAGTGCCTGAACCCCCGGGCATCCGCACGTTAATTACTGAAAGGAACGCTAACCCTCAATGACGACACCATCCATTTCAACCACGGAACTTTACGACCATATCGATACGCTGATCAAAACGGACACGCCGCTGTTTATCCACGGCAGCCCCGGAATCGGGAAATCCTACATTGTCGCCGACGTGGCAGAGAAGAACAAACTGGAACTGGTGGATGTGCGCCTGTCGCAGATGGACCCGGTCGACCTGCGGGGCGTCCCGGCGATCCGAGACGAGCAGACGGTCTGGATGCCGCCGGTCTTTTTCCCGAAAGACCCCGACTCCGAGGGTATCCTTTTCCTCGACGAACTCAACTCCGCGCCGCCGTCGGTGCAGGCTGCCATCTACCAGCTCGTGCTCAACCGCCGCATGGGCGAGTACGACCTGCCCGCAGGGTGGCGGATCATCTGCGCCGGTAACCGCGTCAGCGACCGCGGGGTCGTCTTCCGCCTGCCCACCCCGCTGGCCAACCGGATGGTGCACCTGCACGTTCAGGCCCGCTTCGACGACTTCAAGCTCTTCGCGCTGAAAAGTAAACTGCACCACTTCGTCATCGGTTTCCTGGGCTTCCGCCCGGACCTGCTCTCGACCGAACCGGTTGTCGAGGACGACGCCAACCCGGCCTTCGCGACGCCGCGCAGTTACCACATGCTCTCGGACATTCTGAAATCCAGCCTCGATATCGGCAAGATCGCCCCGGTTATCTACGGCACCATCGGCTACGCCGCAGGCATCGAGTTCGTCTCCTACGTCAAGGTCTACGAGGAGCTGCCGGATGTCGCGGCGATCTACGAGGGGCACTACCCCGAGACCCCGAACCAGCCGGCACTGCTCTACGCGCTTGTCTCGGCGCTCGTCGAGTACTACAACGGCTCAGATACCCACAAAGACCACCTCTTCGCCTACAGCGAAACCCTCCCGACGGAGTTCGGTGTCATGCTCGTCAAGGACGTCATCGTCAAGGACGAATCCATCGCGACCCACGGCGCCTTCGACGCCTGGCTGGCAAAGTACGGGGAGTACATCCTTTAAAAAGGTCTGCTCGAAAGAGTATACCTCTCCTCTCTAACCGTCACGTCCGATCCGTCTCGGGCAGACTCTCTCTCACAAACGGCTCATGAAATTTTCCTATGCTTTCTGAAAAGAACGACAAAAGGATAAACGATGCGCTACCTGTTCATACTGCTCATTGCACTGCTTTTCAGCGGCTGTGTCGTCCGGGTGCCGGGGCCGCATCATCACGGCCCGGTCATCTACTATGACATCTATCCGTACGGCGGCTACCATAGGGGACACAGGTACTGAAAACGATGTGGCACAATGCCGCAATAGCCCTCAGCCCAAGAGGGCTCCCCGCGTCACGATCCCCCCACGATTTTTTTCTATGCTTTTCCTATCTAAATGAAAAAAGGATAGAAGATGCGATATTTGCTGCTTGCACTCATCCCACTGCTTTTTACCGGCTGCGTCATCCGTGCGCCGTACGCTTACAGAGGTGAACCGGTCATCTATTACGAGTCCGGATACCCGTCAGGTTATTACGAAGAGGGCCGTACCGTCTATAAACGCAGTAACGGTCATGGGCACGCCTACGGACACCATAAAGAGTACCGCCACTAAAACTTCTCCCGGGACGTTTTCTTCGTCCCGTTCTTCTTTTCCTGTATTAAATAGTTTTGTTTTGTGTTAAGTTGATAGGTGGTATATTGATTCGAATCTATATTTGGAAATGTATTATTAACATGTTTATTCAATAGATGATCGAATATAGTGTTGATTGAATAAATAGTTATGGATCAGTATGAAGAAAACTCAAACAAAAATATATTTATTTGAAATACTTGGGAAGCTGGTTGTTTCTTTTCAGGGCCTTGAACGTTCTGTAGAAGGATTGATCTTTGGAAGTATGACTTCATCCTATTCCCAGATGCGAATATTGATGAGTGAAATGTCCTTTAAGTCAAAAGTCCATGTAATGAGTTCACTCATTAAAGACCTGCATGATTCTCAGGAAGTGCTATTCAGTGAAGAGAATATTTATGAGAAATTAGATGAGATTGTGAAACGATGCCATCAATGTGAAAGCAGACGAAATCAATTAATACATTCATTTTGGGTTCCAGAGTTTAAAAGTTCTCCAGACTCAGTCATGAGAATTAAAGAAAGTTCCAAGTCAACAAAAGGATATAAATATTCTGTTGAATCAGTTGAACATGGAAGTTTAAATGAAGATATTCATTTAATCGAAAAAACAAGAGACGATTTGGATGATTTTTGCCAGAAGCTCTCTATACAGTTTAATCGTGTACATGGCCTTACTGGAATGGCTCATTGTTGTGATCATGCCATGCTGGTGGAGACTATATATCAATCTGTAATTGATAAAGCACAAGTAGATGATGAAAAAAATATATAACGAATAAGCGGAGCCAATCAGCAACCTATCTGCGGGTTACTGATTGCTCAATGCAAACGTTATGTCACTAAGGGAATAGATGAATAAAATAAATCTAGAAAATTGCAATCAACTAAAATTTCTACATAAAGATCGTACTTATACGGTCAAAGGCTGTTCGGAGGTCAAAAGCTTTGCTTTTGATCTTTCAGCGCAGGAATATAATATTTATGATGACTATGGTGCTCCATTAAAAAGGAGAATGGAGACCTTATTGGACGAGATAAAAAATGACGGAATACATGCAGGGATTCAAGAATCTTTACTCAAGAACTATCCAGAGTGTTTCATCTTACCTTGCAACGTAGAAGATGAAAAGACATAACAAATCAGAGGAGACCAATCAAAAACCCGCGAGCAGCTTTTTGATTGCTCATTCGAAACGTTCTAGTAAGGTATTCATTTGATGAGATACGGTCTCAAGATTGCAAAGTTGTTTGGGAAAAAACTCCCTGCTTATTCTTCTCAAGCTGATGCTGAAAGAGATTTGTTTGCTTTCAGGGATAATAGACTTCAGCGCCTTAGTGATTTCGCATCAGCTAGTGACATGTTTGAACCAGATAGTAGTCCCGAAAGTCTAAAATCGCTTGAGGTATGGTATTTCGAATTATGGGAAGATAATGCGTTCGAAAGTCTTCATACAAAGCGAGAAGAGTTTGAGGAATGCATGGCCATGTACTTCGGCAATGTAATTGTCAAAAACATGGCAAAAGCAGAATGGATTGTTTCTGAATACGCATTTGAAAAGGGAAAGTACGAGATTGGCGTGGCATGGGGATCTGGGTCAATAATGCTTTTTAGATTTACTGACCATTACAATACGCCAAATAATAAACGGCATCAATCGATATGGCGAAAATTCAATCATTATAGTACCTGACAAATCATTGCAGACTAATCTACGAACTGTGGACAACTATATGATTGCTCAAATAAACATTACAAGTGAATAGTATGAACGCAGAACTAATCAGTAAAACCCTCAGAAGCCTCGGTGACCCCGACATCGCCGAACATTCACAGCGCTTTTTTAAAACGGGCGAGGGGGAGTACGGAGCAGGGGATAGATTTCTTGGTATCCGCGTCCCTGTGCTGCGCAAGCAGGTTGCCAAGTTCCGTGAGACGCCGCTGGATGAGGTCGTGATGCTTCTGCACTCCGCCTATCATGAAGAGCGCCTTTTCGCGCTGCTGCTGATGGTCGCGAAGTACGAGCGCGGAGATATGGCGGAGAAAGAAGCGGTTTACAACTGCTACATGGCTAATACCGCCTATATCAACAATTGGGACCTCGTCGACAGCTCCGCGCCTTATATTGTCGGTGAGTACCTGATAGCAAGGGACAAAGCGGTCCTCTATACGTTCGCACGTTCAGAAAGTTTGTGGGAGCGCCGCATTGCGATCATGGCGACGTTCTACTTTATCCGCAACAGAAAGTTCGACACGGCGCTGGAAATAGCGGAACTGCTGCTCAAAGATACCCACGACCTGATCCACAAGGCCGTCGGCTGGATGCTGCGTGAAGTCGGCAACCGTGATCCGGACAGAGAGCGGGCGTTTCTTGCCTCCCGATACAAGGTTATGCCGCGGACGATGCTGCGCTATGCCATCGAGAAGTTCCCCGAAGCGGAGCGCAAGGCTTACCTGAAAGGGGAGGTGTAGCCGCTTAACCATAGAACGGCGATTGCATATTTTCCGGCATAAACCTAGGGTAGAGAGAGGGCCATGCCAGAAGAACAGAGCGATTTGCAGCGCCGGCTGGAGAAGATCCGCGTCCAGTTTCTATTTGACCACCCGTTTTTGAGCGTCCTGGCACTCTCCCTGCCCATGCGCTACCGCAAAAACCCCCACGAAGCCTTCGAGACCGACGGGACGGCCATCTTTGTCGATACGACGATGGCCGAGACCATCCCCGAACCGCAACTCAAGTACATCTACGCGCATACCTTGCTGCACATCATGCTCAAGCACCCTTTCCGCATGGCCGGTCGCGACCACAAGACCTGGAACCGCAGCAGCGACGTCGTCATCAATCTGCTGCTCGATGACTTCGAGCGGGTTGGCGAGCGGCCGGAGCACGAAGTGATGATGGAGAAGTACCGCGACCAGAGCGTCGAGGAGGTCTACAATTCGCTGTATCAGGAGAACCCCGAGGGCGAGGGCACACCCGACGACGAGAACCCGCAGGAGCAGAAGCAGGACCTCATAGAGAGCGAGGGCGACAGCGAAGCGGCGATGGAAGATATCGACGCGCTGATCGTGCAGGCAATGGGCGCGGCGCAGAAGCAGGGGAACATCCCTGCCTCCTTCCTGGAGGTGATCCGCGAAGTGACCCGCCCCAAGATCGACCTGGCGACGCTCCTGCACACCTACATGACGGAGAGCTTCTTCGACAAGCAGAGCGACTTTTCCCGGCCCAACCGCCGCTTTATCTACCAGGAGCTCTACCTGCCCGGCTACCGCCAGGAGCATAACCGCCTCAACCTCTACATCGCGCTGGACCGCTCCATGAGTATCAGCCGCGACACCTTCTCGAAGTTCCTCGGCATCATCGACGGGGTTTTGCGCCTCAGTACCGACTTCAAGGTAACCGTCATCCCCTTCGACGATGAGGTCGACAAGGAGAAGATCGTCACCTACGACGCCCAGGCGCTCAAACCCGAGGTGGCCTTCGAGAAGGGCAACGGAGGGACGCAGTTCGCACCGGTACTGGAGTACCTCAATACGGCGGACGAGGCGGCGGCGACGCTGATGGTGCTCAGCGACGGCTTCTTCAAGATCGAGAAGGCCTCGCACCTGCCGACGCTGTTCCTGGTGAGCGAGAAGCGCAACATGAAGCGTTTTGAGCCCTACGGCGACGTCTTCTACTTTGATCTGTAAGGAGGTATACGGTGTACGACCTGAGTTACAAGGAAGAGATCGAAGCCCTCAAGGATGAGCCGGACTTCGAAACGCGGGGCGACGAGCTCTACCTCTACCACGAGGATGACGAGGCACGGCTGGAGTGGGCCTTCTACCGCCCCTCCGGTTCGCACCCGGAGCAGGTCAGCGACAAAAACGTCATGGTCTCCATCATGGCCTTCAACCACTCGCGCCTGGGGGCGTACGAGCGTTTTACGCGGCTGCATCCCGACGTCATCGCCAACGACCGCCTGCGGGTCAAGGTGCGCAACCGGAGCCGGATGCTCTTCCGCGCCATGGTCGACAACGACTTTACCGAGCTGGTGCAGGTGCTTGAATACGCGCCGGTCTTTATCGACATGGCCTGCGACCAGGTCATCAACGGCCGTATCTGGAACGAGCACTACGCCGACCTGGGGGCCGCGACGGCCTTTCTAACGATGGCTGAAGACTTCCTGGACGACAAGCTCGTCGACGGGGTAAAGCGCCGCCTGCAGCCCGTGCGTAAGTTCAGCTACGACGAGGCGAAGGCCTACCTGGAGACGCTGAGCAAGCAGGCACAGAATTTGCACCCATTGCTTAAAGCGCACTATACCGAGGCGTATGAAACATGGGTGGAAAAGACGCAGCTACATCCGCTGCAGCGGATCGCACTGCAAAAACAGATAGCGGCTTTGAAGGAGTAAAAATGTCCGAAGAGAGTGTAGAGATGTCCGAAACTGGTATGGACCCGTCCGAACCGATTGACAAGACGCGGATCCTCCGCAGCGTCATGAAGGCGATTTACAACCTCGCCGACGAGGAGAACTACAGCGTCTACGAGGCGGAGGATATCGCCTTTTACCTCGGGCTGGACCAGAAGCTTGTCGACGAAGCGATCGAGATCCTCTGGGATGCGGGGTGCCTCAACCACTGCATGACCGAAGACGATGACGGTACGACGACCTACTGCCTCACCGACAAAGCCATCGATATGGTCGAGCTGGGATGACACTGGTTCTCTTCTACGAAAAACCGGGCTGCGCCACCAACGCGCGCCAGAAGAAGCTGCTCTACAAAGCGGGCTGTACGCTGATCGTGCAGAACCTGCTGGCGCTCAACATGGGCCCCGACGAGCTGCGCACCTACCTCGATGACCGTCCCGTGGCCGAGTGGTTCAACCCCAACGCCCCCGCCGTCAAAGAGGGGAGGGTCGACCCGGCGGCTTATAACGCCGAAACGGCCCTCTCCATGCTCCTGCAAGACCCCATCCTGATCCGCCGGCCCCTTATCAGCGTCAACGGCCAGCGTATGTGCGGCTTCGACCAGGCGAAGATCGAAGGGATCATCAACACGCCGCTGGGCACGCCGATTGACAACAGCTGCTCCTTCCAAAACGGCGAAAATTGCCCGGAACCATAATTGCATAAAGAGTGGTAATCAAGGCACAAGGAGAAACGATGCACGCTTTGGACAACTACTTTCGCACGAAGTTCAGCTTTATGGCAATGGTCTATATCGGTCTGATCGCCGTTGCTGTCTACGCCAAACAGTTCTAATCGCTTCCGGACTCCCCGCCGTCCCGGCAAGCCAACCTTTCCCCCTCTCTTACCGACACCGCTCCTGCAACAATCTTAATATCCCGAATACTTTGCCGTTTTGAAAGACAGCAGCGTAAAAACAGTGTGACAGTGTAAACGAAAATGTTTTTTAACGTGGCGAATTGGCGCTTTAGGTAGCATACCGTATCATGCAGAGTACGAAAAAAATATGAAAGATTGTGGCCTGAAAGCATGAAACGACTTTTTTTGCCGTGGATACTGTTGCCTGTTTGCTTGACGGCGGATATCTTTTCGACGCGGATGGGGACGTTCGAAACGGCCACGGCAGCAGCAGAAGCCCGGGGCCGTCTCCCGGGCGATCTCTCGCCGTATTGCGTGACATATAGGGAAGCGAACAGTTACTCGGTGCGCTGCTTCGTCGGCAGCAGCGAAGCTGCCGTCCGGGAAAGTGCGGTAAGGCGCGGTGCGGCTGCGTTTGAGACCGTGACGGATGATCCGGACAAGATCCGGCAGCTTTTTATCGACCGCCTGTACGAAGTGGCAAAGGCACAGGGAGCGCCTGCGGCCTGCGACGCTTCACGTATGCTGGCGGGAGTGTTCCCCGGCGATGCGACCGTGCTGAAACAGTACGCGACGCTGCTTTTCTGGTCCGGGCGTATTGCGGAAGCGGATACGCAGTTCAAGCATCTGGTTTCACTGGACCCGGCCTACGGAAACGACCGGGTCTACCTGCAGGTCCGCACAGCGCTGCTGCTGGAGAGGGGGGAAACGCTCCTGGAGAAGGCGCCCGGAGAGGTCCCGGCACGCATCGATGCGGAACCGAAGGCGGTCAGGAACGCCTACGACGTCATGCTGCTACGCGTCCGCGCATTGATCAGACTGGAGAGGTTCCCGGAAGCGGAAGCGGCCGTCCGGGCGCTTTTGGAACGCTACCCCGCCAGTACGGAAGCGGAGGCGATCCTGACAAACCTGCTGCGCTGGCAGGGCAAAAACGTCGAAGCCGCCGAACGCCTGCAGCAAAGGTATGCTCAGCAGAAGGATGCCGAATCGGGGAAAAAACTGGCGGCGCTCTACCTGGAAGCGGGAGAACTTGGCAAAGCCGAATCGCTGCTTGAAACGCTCTGTGAAGAGCATCCGGGGGACCTTGACGCGACACGGATGTATGCCACGGTACTGCTGCAACAGCATGAAAAATCCAAAGCGGGGAAAGCGGTGTCGGCACTGGACGGGCAGGCGCTGGAGACATTCCGCAAAGCCTACCCGGAGCTCTACTGCCGTACCAGGCTCCACGCGTTCGAGGCCGGGACGGAGCTCGCCGGATACAGTGACAAGCGGGACGACGACGGGCGGGTCTATGCCGGGGTCGAGGTGCCGATTGCGCGCCGTGTGCTTGTGGCTACGGCGGAGCGTGTCTGGCGCTACGGCCTTTACGATACGAACGTCCGGGGCGAACTTTACGACGCCTTCGGGAACGGGACGTGGGGCTATCTCTCCTTCTCCGCGGCGCCGGATGCGGCGTTCCTGCCCCGCTACAGCCTCGGAGGGCACCTTTACAAGGGGATAGGAAATTTCGAGATCGGCATGGGGTACGTCTACAATCATTACAAAGAGACGGATACGCACCTGCTGGTCCCGGAGTACTCCATCTATTTCGGTGACCGTTACACCTGGAACCAGAAGTTCTACTGGGTACCGGAGAGCGGCAGTTACGCGCTGCTGAATCTGCTGAAATACGAAAGCGTCTGCCGCTGGGAGGCGATGCTCTCCTATACACGGGCCTCCTCCTCGGAGAAGGTCGACATCGGCAACGTGTTCAGCCATACGGATGCCGACATGTTCCGGGGGGAGGGGAGCTACCGGCTGACGCCTGAGTGGATGGCGGGAGGCGCCCTCTTTTACGATCACTACCGCTCCGACACCGCGACGTTCGAACGCCGGGGCGCGGGCATTTATGTCAGAAGGTACTGGTGATGCCGGAAAATATACTCCACTCCTGGCTGATGTTTCTGACCGACAGACTGCCGCTTGTGTGGGATGTGACGGTTGTTTTTTTCCTCAGTGCGGTCGTCCTGCTCATCGTCCTGTCGGTTTCGCAGTACTCCATCGAACGGCGAAGGTACAGCGTGCTGCTGCGCAAAGAGCAGTACATACCGCAGATCAACCGTTACCTTGAAACGGGGCAGCACGACATTGCGGTAAACGGCAGGCTCGATTACTATGCATTTGCCGACGCCTTGACCGAGGTGAACAGTCTCCTCCCCGTGACGGCGCGGAGCAAAACATCGGAACTGGCCATGGCAATGGAGGTGGACACCTACCTGCTGAACCGGCATGAAAAAAGCTGGTCGGAGGTGAAAAAGAAGTTCTTTTTTACCAAAATGCTTTTTCTCTATTCGCCGCGCCTGAAATCCTTTTTCAAACGGATGATTGCAAAACATGCCGAGTTCGAGATGATGGTCTACTCCGTGTACGGCTTTGCGAAGCTCGCCGAAACCGCTGAGGACCTTGAACACATTACGGAGGTGCTGCAGGGGGCGTACCGCAGGGGGATCAGCCTGAAATTCAGCGAGTTCGTCTATATGCAGGCCTTCGTCAACATCGCATACGGGGAGCTGGAGACTTTCCTGAACGGGGCGCTTTTCCGCGAGGCGCCGATGGTGATGGTCCGGAGCGTCGTCGCGGCACTGGGGGATACGAAGAAGCGCGAATACGCCCCGCTGCTCACGAACCTGTTCGAACGCTACCGGGAGGATGAGCAGCTCGTCATCACCTATATACGGAGTTTCCACAAGATCGGGGCGATGGAGTGCGATGTCATCCGGGCGTATTACCGCAGCCCCAACACGGTCACCCGCATCGTCTGTGCCAGGACGGGGCTGGACCTCTGCGGCACTTCCGCGCTGGCGTTCATGTACGTCTACTTTTTCGATGAGAATTACTATGTCAGGAGGAATATCTTCGAAATGTGCAAAAAGCACGGAATCAGTCGCGTCGAGATCCTCGATATTGTCACGCGCAAAGCGTCCGGGAAAATCCTTGACCCCTTTTTCCTTGACAGCCTGAAGGCTTTTTATCCCCTGACGGAACACGATGATGAGTGAATACCTGATCTACCTCTTCTTGCTGCTTCAGGTGCTCTACCTGATGTTCCTCGTGTTTACGAATATGACGACGACGCTCTTTATCCTGATCTCGCTCAAACAGGTCATGGGGTATTTTTTCTCCGCCAAGAATGTCATCGTCAGCCGTATCATCAACTCGAACAACTACCGTCCGATGTCGATCCTGGTTCCGGCGTTTAACGAGGAACAGACGATTACGGCCTCGGTCCACTCTTTCCTGAAGCTCCATTTCCCCGAGTATGAGATCATCGTGATCAATGACGGTTCGACCGACGGTACGCTTGCGCGTCTCCAGGAAGAGTTCGCCCTGGAACCGAGCAACGTCCCCGTACGGCTGAACGTGCCGCACCAGGCGATCCGGCAGACCTATACGTCACCGGACTATCCGAACCTGATCGTCGTCGATAAAGCCAACGGGGGGAAGGCGGATGCGCTCAACTGTGGCATTAACGTCTCGCGCTTCCCGCTCTTTTGCTGCGTGGACGCGGACTCGCTGCTGGAGTTCGACGCGATTTTGAGAAGCATCGTTCTCTTCTCGCTGGACAGACGGCTGGTGGCCATCGGCGGCAGGGTCAATGTCATGAACGGGTGCGACGTCGTTGAGCGGAATGTCCTGCGCCGCGGGCTGCCGGACACGCAGATCGAATCATTCCAGGTGCTCGAGTATACCCGGGGGTTCCTCGCCGGGCGGATCGCCTGGGAACGCTTCGGCGCGCTGCTGATCATTTCCGGCGCGTTCGGCGTCTTCCGCAAGGATATGGTCCTCTCCATCGGCGGCTACCGGCATACGGTGGGGGAGGATTTCGATCTGCTGGTGCGCATCCATCGTCACTGTTACGATAACGGCATCGACCACACCGTCCGGTTCCTCCCCGATACGATGTGCTGGACACAGGTGCCCACCGATTACAAATCGCTGCTGCGCCAGCGCAACCGCTGGCACCGGGGGCTGATCGAAACCCTCTACCACAACCGCAAAATGATCTTCAATCCGAAATACGGCAGGGTGGGCATGCTCGCGCTTCCCTATTACCTGATGATCGAGGGGATTGCACCGATGGTGACGTTTATGGGGCTCGTCTCCATCATCACGCTTTACATCTTCGGACTGCTGAACCGCGAAGCGCTCATCGTCTTTTTCCTGCTGGAGTTCGCCTGGGGGACCGTTCTCAATATCGGCGCCCTCTCTTTAGACATGTTCGTCAAGCGCCGTTTGACGAAACTTAAAGACATCTACCGGCTGCTGGTGCTGAGTTTCCTTGAACCGTTTCTCTACCGGCCGATGCTCAAAGTGGAGGGGTTCCTCGCCATGTTCAACGTCTTTAACCGCACCTGGGGACATATTAAAAGGAAGTCGATTTGAACTGGGTGGACAGCCTGCGCTTCTGGAGCATACGTCTCCCGCTGCTGATGACGTTTCTGAGCTACTATTTTCTGATGGTGCTTACCAATTTCGACAAGGTGGAGGCATATGCCAACCCGTTGCAGCCCTTCAAGGGGAGCGTTTCCTATGTCCACAGTCAGGTTTACGTGGGCCCTTACCCGGACCCCGAAGCGCTGGAACGGCTGCAAAGCAGCAAGGGTATCAGGCGCGTCGTCTCTGTTTTGGATCCCGAGGTGCCCTTCGTGCGGGAACTGGTGCAGAGCGAAGCCGAAGCGTGCCGCCGCCTGGGGATGGCATTTGTCGTCCTGCCCGATGTAAACGCCTCGGCACTGGCCGGGGTATTGGCTATGGCAGAGGGCCGGACCTATGTGCATCGCTATTTTATGACGTCTGAATTCAAAAGCTTTGTGAAGGAGGCAGCATCGCAAGAGGGATACTGATGTTAGGAAAAAAAAGCTCGTTTTGGAAAAAAAGTTTGATTTTGAGTTGAAGGTTTCGATTGGTTGCGGGAACAGGATTTGAACCTGTGACCTTCGGGTTATGAGCCCGACGAGCTACCGAACTGCTCTATCCCGCGATCGTTATGAAAAGGTGGATGGGGTAGAGGGATTCGAACCCCCGAATGCTTGGACCAAAACCAAGTGCCTTACCGCTTGGCGATACCCCAGTCCGCATTTCCAACTGCTCTGTGTCAGTTGAGGCCGAAATTATAGGCAATATATGCCGCAATGTCAAGGGTTTTCGGGAGAAATTTACGAAAATTTTTTATTGGCTATAATTGCAACTATTATATACGGAATTCACAAAACATGTATGAATACCAAAGCAATATCCAGGGAGCGAAATGACACCGATCGAACGGGTAAAAAAAGCGATAGAAGCGATCAAACGCGGCGAAATGGTCATCATGATGGATGACGAGGACAGGGAGAACGAGGGGGACCTCGTTTACGCATCGGTCTTCTCGACGCCGGAGCACGTCAACTTTATGGCGACACACGCCAAGGGGCTCATCTGCGTGGCCCTTTCCGAAGCCACGGCCAAGCGGCTGGAACTGGCACCGATGGTCACCTCCAACACCTCGGCGCACGAAACGGCCTTTACCGTCTCCGTCGACGCCACGGAAGCCACGACGGGGATCTCCGCCGGGGAGCGCGATCTTACCATCCGCATCCTCGCCGATCCCCTCAGCCGCCCGGAGCAGCTGGCGCGCCCGGGACATATCTTCCCGCTCATCGCCAAAGAGGGGGGCACCCTCGTGCGTACCGGGCATACGGAAGGCTCTGTCGACCTTTGCCGCCTCGCGGGGCTGAGCGAGTCGGCCGTCATCTGCGAAGTGATGAAAGAGGACGGCACCATGGCGCGCCGCGACGATCTTGATATCTTCGCCGAGAAGCATGCGCTTCAGGTCGTCTACATCTCCGACATCGTCGAGTACCGCATGGCCAACGAGACCCTGGTCCAGAGCACCGCAGAGGCGGACATCGAGTTCTTCGGCGTCAAGGCCAAGCGGCACGATTTCGAAGACCACGAGGGGAACCGCCATACGGCCGTCGTCTTTTACAACGTCAACGAAACGGCCAACGTCAAAGTCCACAACGTCATCCCGGACCTCGACCTGCTGATCAACCAGTGCAAGTACAACCGCCTGATCGAGAGCATCGAGTACCTCAAGCTAAACAGCGGAGTGCTGGTCTTTATCAACAACCCCGACGCGACCGGCGGGAATATGAAAGAGTACGGCATCGGCGCGCAGATCCTCAAGTCCCTGGGCGTGAAGCATATGCGTCTCATTACCGACGCCCATGCCCCTTCCTTCGTCGGTTTGGGCGGGTTCGGCCTGGATGTCGCCGAGGTGATCCACCTGGATGCCGATGAATGACACCGGAAGCGAAGGCGGCGCTGCGGCAGACGCTTGAAGCGGCCCTGGCGAAGACGGCCGACGAGATCGCGCTGCTTGAACCCCAGCTCGAGCCGATCGCCCCGGACTGCTGTCTGGGGGAGCTGACGCGCGCGGAGCTGATGGGGGAGCAGGAGGTCGCCGCTAAAGCCTACGAGGCGGCTGTGAAACGCAGGAACCGTCTGGCGTACGCGCTGTCGCACATCGACGCCGAGGATTTCGGGGTCTGCGAAGCGTGCGACGAACCGATCGCGCCGGGGAGACTGGCGCTGATGCCCGAAGCGACGCTCTGTGTGGCGTGCGCCGAAGCGAGGGGGGGATGATGGAAGACAAGGTATTCAACAAACCGATCGAGAAGCAGTTTGAGTTCGACGAGCAGATCGCCGCGGTCTTTGACGACATGCTCAAGCGCTCCGTCCCTTTTTACGAGGAGGCGATGGCGCTGACGAAGCGTTTCGCACTGGCCTACCTGCGTGAGGGCGGGCGGCTCTACGACCTGGGCTGCTCCACCGCCTCGACGCTGCTGAGCATCGAACGGGACCTGAAAGTGGAAGCCGAACTCGTCGGCATCGACAACGCGGCTTCCATGCTGGAGCAGGCCCGGCGCAAGCTCGCCGTCTTCGGCTCGAAGATCAGGCTCGAAGAGGCCGACATCATGACCTTCGATTACGAGGCGGCCGACGTCTTCATCACGAACTACACCCTGCAGTTTATCCGCCCGCTGGTGCGTGAGACGCTGGTGCAGCGCGTTTATGATACGCTCAACCCCGGCGGGGTGTTCATTTTCAGCGAAAAGGTCGTCAGCGAGGACAAGCGCCTCAACAAGCTGCTCATCGACGGCTATTACGACTTCAAAAAGGCACAGGGGTACAGCGAGTACGAGATCATGCAGAAGCGCGAAGCGCTGGAGAACGTCCTTATCCCCTATACCGAGGCGGAAAACAGGGAGATGGTGACGCGCTGCGGCTTCGCGCACTGCGAGACGATCTTCCGCTGGGGCAATTTTGCGACCTTTATCGCGCTGAAAAAATAGGAGGGCCCATATGACCGTCATCGACCATTTCAAAACGCTCTGTTCCATCCCGCACTGTTCCGGCGACACGGCGCAGATGCTCGCCTACCTGGGTGAAAAAGCGCAAGCGTACGGCTATGGTGTGCATACCGACCCCGTGGGGAACCTGCTCTGCACCCATCCGGACGCGACCGTGACGCTGCAGGCGCATTACGACATGGTCTGCATCGGCCGGGCACCGGCGCTGGAGCTCTATGAAGAGGCGGGGTGGCTGCACGCCAGGGAGTCGACCCTTGGCGCGGATAACGGGATGGGGATGGCGATGATGCTGGCCCTGATGGAAGCGGGGAGGCCGGTGGACTGCCTTTTCACCTCCGACGAAGAGACCGGGCTGGTCGGCGCGCGGGATCTCGCCGTTCCGCTGAAGACCCCCGTACTGCTCAACCTCGACAGCGAGGAGTACGGGGAGATCACCGTCGGCTGCGCGGGCGGGGTTGACCTGAACGTCACGCTGCCGCTGACGCGCACGACGCGGGAGCTTTACTGCTACGAAGCGGTCGCCGAAGGGTATCCCGGCGGGCACTCGGGCGTCGACATCGACAAGCACCTTCCCAACGCCATCAAGGAACTCGCGGCGAAGCTTTACGATCTGGGGGCTTCGGTCGTCTCCATGGAAGGGGGTGAGCGCCGCAACGCCGTGCCCAAGCGGGCTGCCGCGACGGTCGGGTTTGCAACCGAGGTCGACAATGCACTGCTGCGCCCCCTCGGAAAACAGCCGTGCGAGGTTATCGAAAACCCGCTGCTGCCGCTGCTGCATGCTTTTGCGCACGGGGTCCGGGATTTCGATGCGGGGCTGGGCATCGTGCGCACAAGCATCAACCTTGCCGAGATCGCGACGAGCGAAAGTGCGCTCACCATCAAACTCAGTGCCCGTTCAATGATCGAAGCGGACCTGCGCCGTATCGAAGCGGAGACGACGGCCTACTTCGAAGCCTTCGGAGCGGCGGTGGAGAGCGAAGGGTTCTATGCCCCCTGGGAGCCGGAGCAGGAGGGGTTCGTCGACGAGGTCAGGGCGGCGTACGAGTCGGCCACCGGCGGCACCGTGACGATCGGCGCGATCCACGCCGGGCTGGAGTGCGGCATTATCAAGAAACACTTTCCGCAGATGCAGATGGCCTCCATCGGGCCGACGATCACCCACCCGCACTCGACCCGCGAACGCGTCGACCTCGAGAGCGTCGCGCGGGTCTTCGCGGTCGTTGAACAGGTGATCGCCGCGCGTGCTTAACGCGCCTTGAACCCCTCCGTACTCTTGCAGTACGCCTTCAAAAAACACTCCGTGTCGCATTTGGGGTTCTTCGCCGTACAGATGTAGCGGCCGAAGAGGACCATCCCCTGGTGCAGGGCATGCAGGTCCGTTTTGAACTTTTTGACCAGGGTCTCTTCGGTTTTAAGCGCCGTTTCATCGTCGCTGAGCCCCAGGCGGTGGGCGACGCGGAAGACATGGGTGTCGACGGCCATCAGGTTGGCGCCGGTGTATTCGATCATGACGACGTGGGCCGTCTTCTGCCCGACGCCCGCAAGGGTGACAAGGTCCTTTTCATTCATCGGGATCTCGCCCCCGTAGACCTCCATGACCCGCTGGGCCATCTTGACGATGTTGACGGCCTTGTTGTTAAAAAAGGAGCAGCTGCGGATGATCGCCTTGACCTCGTCGACGTCGGCCGCGGCCAGGGTCGCAGGGTCCGGGTACTTCTCGAAAAGTGCGGGGGTGATCAGGTTGACCCGCTTGTCCGTGCACTGGGCCGAGAGGGCGACGGCAATGACGAGTTCATAGGCGTTACGGTAGTCCAGCTCCGTGACGGCCTCACTGTAGCGTTCCATCAGGGCCGCTTTGATGGCTTCGATCTCTACTTTGGTGGCTTTTTTCACTTTTTTCATGGGTGCCATTGTAGCAAAGCGCATCGGATTACGGGTTCGAAATTTTGATATAAGTGTAATAAATGTAAAAGCTTGGGGTGGCTACACTATGAAACTTAACATTGTGAAAGATTGTGAAAGGAGCGCCCGATGGGATTGATCAGCTGGCTTTTCGGGAAGCACACAGATGCGGGAGACCTCCCCGACGACTACATCAGCAAGTCGCTGTTGTTCAGTTATCTTGATGCGCAGAGCGCCACGGTAATGTTTTTCAGCCCGGCAAAGGGATGGGTGGGGGCCAACCTCGCCTTTTACAACACCTTCGGTTTCAAGAATATGGAGGAGTTCCGCGCGCAGTATGAGCGTATCTCGGACTTCTTCAATGATCCGAACTACGAGATCTTTGCCGAGACCGACGAGCAGTGGCTCCGGCAGCTCGAGCGCGAAGGGGAGAAGCCGCCGCAGGTCCACATGAAGCTTCCCAACGGTCAGAGCAAGGTCTTCGCCCTGCGCAGCCGCGTCTTCAAAAGCGGTCTCAACGGCCTCTCGTTCCTGGAGATGACGGACGTCACCGAGCAGGAGCGGGCACGCGAGGAGCGCGAGCGCGCAGAGACGGCGAAGCAGCAGTTCCTGCACAACATCTCCCACGAGTTCCGCACGCCGATGAACGGCATCATGGGCTTTGTCGAGCTGCTCAAATCCTCCCACCCTTCGGCGAC
This sequence comes from Thiomicrolovo sp. ZZH C-3, assembly GCF_054862725.1. NCBI lineage: Bacteria > Pseudomonadati > Campylobacterota > Epsilonproteobacteria > Campylobacterales > Sulfurimonadaceae > Thiomicrolovo > Thiomicrolovo sp. ZZH C-3. The sequence goes on along the minus strand of NZ_JBTKXX010000001.1, from coordinate 1,479,109 downwards.
CCAGCGCGACTACATTGAGATGATCGAGCGCTCGTCGCAGTACATGATGAACAACATCGAGTCCCTGCTGGACCTCGCACAGATGCAGACGGGGCGCCTGAGCCTGGAGGTGACCGAGTTCAAACCGATGGGCGAACTCGAATCGCTTCTCAAGCACTACGAATACGAGGCGCGTCAGCGCGGCATCGGGCTTTACGTCTTTATCGACCCGGCACTGCCGACCTACATTGAGGCCGATCCGCGCAAATTCCGCCAGGTGATCTCCCTGCTGGTCGACAATGCGGTCAAATTCACCGAGTCGGGCGGACGGGTCCATGTCGATATCCGCGTCGTCAAAAAGCATGAGAACGACCTCTATACCCTCCACGTCAGCGTCAAGGATACGGGCGTCGGTATCCAGCCGGAGCGGCTGGCTTCGATCACCAAACCTTTCGAGACCGGCGGGCACTCGGACAACCGCCTGGGTGTCGGACTGACCCTCACCGAGGGGCTGCTGCAGATGATGGGCAGCTGGCTGGACGTCACGTCCGAACCGGGACGCGGTTCGCACTTCTCCTTCAACCTCGACGTGACGGGGACGACGGTCACCAGCTTCGACCCGATCCGCGACCACAGCGCGAAGGTACTGCTCTTTGACGACGACCGTCTCTTCGACGGTAACCTGCTCAGCCGCTACCTGCAGGCCTTCGGTCTGTCGGTGACAAAGGTGCACTACACCGAGCACGTCGACTGCGGCGATACGGACATCCTCTATATCGTCGCCCCCAAGGAGAACTCCGGCTGGCTGATGCAGCTGGGGGCCTTCGAGTCGCACCCGTGCCGTTTCGTCATGCTTATCGACGAGGATGAGGAGTTGCCGGAGCGGGTGCGCCAGGTGGTCGATTACACCCTGAAAAAACCGCTGCTCCCCTCCCGGATCTCGAAACACCTTACCCAGGTGCTCCAACTGCCGGTCAAGGCGGTCGAGAAGCCGCAGGGTTCAGAGCGCAAGGTCAAAGCGCTGGTCGTTGAGGACAACATCATCAACCAGCGTCTGACCAAGCTGCTGCTGGAGGAGTACAACCTCTCCGTCACGACCGCTTCGAACGGTTCCGATGCAGTGGAGCTGTGCCGCAAGTTCCCTTTTGACGTGATCTTCATGGACATCGATATGCCGGTCAAGGACGGGATCGCCGCGACGCAGGAGATCCGTAAGCTTCCGCTTTTCCGCGAACACCCCGCACCCATTGTCGCCCTGACGGCCCTCGTCATGGAAGGGGACCGCGAACGCATCCTCGCCGAGGGGCTGGATGATTACCTCGCCAAACCCCTGGGCCGCGAAAAACTCGAGGGGATCCTCGAACGCTATCTGAGCAAACCTGCACTCTCCTGAGACGGCCGCCCCGGCCGTTGGGTATCTGTTTAATATTCATAAATACAATACTTTCACTTTAAACAAAGGTGAATGAATGAAGCTTATCGTCAAATCATTGATGGCGGCGGCGCTGATCAGCGTAAGCGCCTCTGCGGCAGTGTTGGCAACGGTCAACGGTAAAACGATCACATCAGAGGAAGTGAACGCGGTCCTGATGGAAGGAACGCAGGGACGTTTTACCACACTGCCTAAAGAGAAACAGGACGAACTTCAAAAGCGCGTCGTCGAGGGCCTCGTGATGCAGGAACTCGTTTACGAAGCCGCGAAGAAAGAGGGTGTCCTCACATCCGCAAAATACAAAAAAGAGTATGACGATATCGTCGCGCGCATTGAGAAGCAGCTTGCGGCGAAAGTCTGGCAGGAGAACCTCCTCGAGGGCATCAAGGTGAGTGACAAAGAGATCAAAGCCTACTATGACGGCCACGGCGACGAGTTCGAGCAGAAAGAGAAAGTCCATGCCCGCCACATCCTCGTGAAAACGGAAGATGAAGCGAAGAAGATCATCGGCGGGATGAAAAGCCTCAAAGGCGATAAGCTCAAAGCGAAGTTCATCGAAGAGGCCAAGGCCAAATCGACAGGCCCGAGCGGTCCGAAGGGCGGTGACCTCGGCTTCTTCCAGCAGGGTCAGATGGTACCGGAGTTCAACGACGCCGTCTTCAGCATGAAGGTCGGAACGATCACGCCGGCACCGGTCAAAACCCAGTTCGGTTACCACATCATCTATCTCGAAGAGAAGCAGGCCGGCAAGAAAGCGACCCTCGACGAAGCGAAACCGTTCATCGAGCAGCGCCTGAAGCAGGAGCAGTTCCAAAAAGAGATGGAAGCGAAAACCAAAGCGCTCAAAGACGCAGCTAAAATCACCTACAGCAAATAATTTGCACCTCTCTCCCGCACCGTTCGAGCCCTTCCGGTTTGAAGGGCGGGAGTTTACCCTCAAACGCGACGACCTGATCCACCCCCTTTTCAGCGGCAACAAATACCGTAAACTCTACGCACTATTGCAGACCCCCGCAGACGCTATCGATACCCTTGTCTCCTACGGCGGCATCCAGTCCAACGCCATGCTCTCCATCGCGGCACTCTGCGGCCTGAAAGGGTGGGGATTCGTGTACACCGCGAAAACGGTGCCGCAGCACCTCAAAGACGATCCGCAGGGGAACTACCGGCAGGCCCTGGCACTGGGGATGCAGCCGCGGGAAGTGCACCCGAGCGAGTACGATGCGGCCGTGGCGGCGCTGAAAGCGCGCTGCGGCGCGGCGGAACGTGTACGGCTGATCCCCCAGGGCGGGGCCGACCCGGCGGCGGAAGCGGGTGTGTCTCTCCTGGCCGACGAGATCCGGGCATGGAAAGCGGCGCGGGGCATCGAACGCCTCAATGTCGTGACACCTTCGGGCACGGGGACGACGGCGGCCTACCTGGCCAAAGCTTTGCCCGAATGCCTTGTAGTGACGGTCGCGGCCGTCGGGGACCCGGTCTACCTGCAGCGGCAGATCGAAGCGCTGATGCCGCTGCCGCCGAACCTGATGATGCTCTCCACGCCCTACCGATTCGGCAGCCTGCATGACGACCTGCTGCAGACGTATGAAAAACTGCGATCAGCGGGCGTGGAATTCGACCTGGTCTATGCCCCGGTGATGTGGCTGGCGTTGACGGAAGTGTGGGAGGATCTTGAGGGGGAAGTGCTGTACGTGCACTCGGGCGGGGTCAGCGGCAACGAGACGATGCTCGCGCGCTATGCGCGGCGCCGTTAGTTGCGGTTCATGGCGTTGAGGTCGGCAAAAGCCTGCTCGACACGTGCGACGAGGCTCTCCTGGCCGGCGCGGAGCCATTTGCGCGGGTCGTAGTACTTCTTGTTCGGCTTGTCTTCGCCCTCGGGGTTGCCGATCTGTCCCTGCAGGTAGTCGTGGTACTTTTCGACATAGCCTCTGACGCCGTCCCAGGTCGCCCACTGCGTATCGGTATCGATGTTCATCTTGATGACACCGTAGCCGAGCGCCTCGGTGATCTCTTCGGGGGCGGAACCGGAACCGCCGTGGAAGACGAAGTTGACCGGTTTGTCGGCCGTACCGAACTTCTCGGCGATGTATTTCTGGGAGTTGTCGAGGATCTTCGGCGTCAGCACGACGTTGCCCGGTTTGTAGACGCCGTGGACGTTCCCGAAGGAGGCCGCGACGGTAAAGCGCGGGCTGATCTTGCTGAGGGTCTCATAGGCGTAGGCGACGTCTTCGGGCTGGGTATAGAGCAGGGCGTTGTCGATGTTGGTGTTGTCGACACCGTCCTCTTCACCGCCGGTCACGCCCAGTTCGATCTCGATGGTCATCCCGATCTTGTCCATGCGCGCCAGGTATTCGGCACAGGTGGCGATGTTCTCTTCAAGGCTCTCTTCGGAGAGGTCGAGCATGTGGGAGCTGAACAGCGGCTTGCCCGTGCGGTCGAAGTGCGCTTCGCCCGCGTCGAGCAGGGCGTCGATCCACGGCAGGAGCTTGCGCGCGGCGTGGTCGGTGTGCAGGATGACCGGTACACCGTAAAGCTCGGCCATCATGTGCACGTGCTGCGCCCCGCTGATCGTCCCGGCGATGGCGGCTTTTTCGCCGTCGTTGGAGAGGGCTTTGCCCGCATAGAACTGGCCGCCGCCGTTGGAGAACTGGATGATGACGGGGGAGTTGACCTTCGCCGCCGCTTCCAGGACGCCGTTAATGGACTCCGTGTTGACGACGTTGACCGCCGGAAGGGCGAATTCGCCCGCTTTCGCCGCGGCGAATACCTTCTGGACGTCATCTCCGAAGAGGACGCCGGGTTTGACCAGATCGAGAATACCTTGTGCCATAAAAAGATCCTTGGGACAGAAAATTTCTAATGCGGATTATAGCGCTTTTCGCTATGATAACCGTTAAATACGTGCGTAAATATTACGCGGAGGTTGCAGGCAATGGCATTTGATCTCTCTTCGGTCCTGGTAATCGGTATCTCCTCGCGGGCGCTCTTCGACCTCGAGGCTTCCAACCGCGTTTTCGAAGAGGAGGGGCTGGAGGCGTACCGCGCCTACCAGTTCGAACATGAGAAGGTCCCGCTCGAAAAGGGGACGGCGTTCCCCCTGGTGGAGGCCCTGCTGCGCCTCAACGTCAAGGCGGGCAAGCAGGTCGTCGAGGTGATCGTCATGTCGCGCAACTCCCCCGATACGGGACTGCGGGTCTTCAACTCCATCAGCCACTACGGACTGCCGATCACGCGGGCGGCCTTCAGCGGCGGCACTTCGCTCTCGCCCTACCTGAACTCCTTCAAGGTCGACCTCTTCCTCTCCAAGTCCGAAGAGGATGTCCAGCAGGCGGTGGACGGCGGGGTGGCCGCCGCCGCACTCTATGCGCCGCCGCAAAAGGCCGGGCACCGTGACGACCAGATCCGTATCGCCTTTGATGCCGACGCGGTCCTCTTCTCCGAAGCGAGCGAACTGATCTACAAGCGCGACGGCATCGAGGCGTTCTGGGCCCATGAGAAAGCCCATGCGGACGAGCCTTTGGAAGCGGGACCTTTTGCAAAGCTGCTGATCACCCTCTCGTACCTGCAGCGCCACTTCGCCCCGGAGCCGTCACCGGTGCGCATCGCCATCGTCACGGCGCGCAACTCACCCGCCCATGAACGGGTCATCCAGACCCTGCGGCGCTGGGGTGTACATGTTGACGAGGCCTTTTTCCTGGGCGGTCTGGGCAAAGAGGAGATCCTTGAAGCGTACGGGGCCCACATCTTCTTTGACGACCAGGAGGTCCACCTCGACGGCGCGTCGCGGGTGGTGCCGTCGGGCAAGGTGCCCTACAAGAGCGATTCGCCGATCCGCACGCTCATATCCGAGGAGAAGTAGCCATGGCCAAAGAGCAGAAGATAGAGCAGCGCTATGTCAAGGATATCAAGTCCTCCGACGTCTGGTCGGTATTCAAGATCCTGGCCGACTTTGTCAAAGGGTTTGACGAACTGGGCGACCTCGGCCCGGCCGTGACGATTTTCGGCAGTGCCCGCGTCGACGAAACGCACCCCTGGTATGCCAAGACCGTGGAGCTCTCCGGCAAACTGGCCGCCTCGGGCTTCAACGTGATCAGCGGCGGCGGCCCGGGTATTATGGAAGCCGCCAACCGCGGGGCTTACAACTACCGCGAAGCCGGGGTCGAATCGGTGGGCCTCAACATCGATCTCCCGATGGAGCAGCGTCCCAACCCCTATACGACCAAGGAGGAGAACTTCGACTACTTCTTCTCCCGGAAGGTGATGCTCGTCAAATACTCCACGGCCTACGTCATCATGCCCGGCGGGTTCGGCACCCTCGACGAGCTTTTCGAGGCATTGACGCTGATTCAGACCAAGAAGGTCGACGGGGTGTGCGTCTTTTTGATGGGGGAGGCCTTTTATGCCCCGTTGCTGGCGTTTATGCGGAGTTCGCTCCTGGCGGAGGGGATGATCGACGAGGAGGACCTGGCGAAGCTGACGCTGACCGACGACGTGGATCTGGTCGTCCGCGAGATCCGCGAGTCGCTCGATGTGCAGCTGGGGTCGCTCCGCGCGAGCGGCCTGGCCGATACGCCGTATTACAAGAAACTGCAGCAGTTCTTCGAGGAGCGCGGTTTCGGGGAGGACCACGATCCGGCGGAACGTTAATGAAGCGTTTTTGATGAGGGGGTATGCTGGATGTCACTGAAAGGATGGCCCGTGGACGCGACCCGCTTGCTACTGATCGAAGACGATGTCCAGATGGCGGAACTGCTGGGGCGTTTTCTGCGCCAGGAGGGGATGACGGTCGAACACGTGACGCGCCCCTCCCGGGCGATGAAAGCATTGGAAGCGGAACCGTTTGACCTCGTAGTGCTCGACCTCTCCCTGCCGGAGATGGACGGGCTGATGCTCTGCCGCAAGATCCGCGAACACTCCGATGTGCCCATTATTATCTCCAGCGCGCGTACAGATCTTGATGACAAGTTGACGGGGCTGGAGAACGGGGCCGACGACTACCTGCCCAAACCCTACGACCCCCGCGAGCTGATGGCGCGGATCAAGACCGTACTGCGGCGGCGGGGACGGAGCGAGGCGGAGGCGGAGGAGACGCCGAGCCGTTTCCGCATTGATGAGGAGGGGACGCTGATCTATTTCGACGGCGTGCCCCTGAAACTGACCCTGGCGGAGTACGAGATCCTGAAGCTGATGCTGAAACACCCCAACCGCACCATCTCCCGCGCCGATATCGCCAACAGCATCGAGTCGCACCGTTTTGACAGCGGGGTCGAGAGCATCAACATCCTTGTCGGGCGCATCCGTAAAAAACTTGACCCGGAGCATTTTGACACCTTCATTCAGACCGTACGCGGCATAGGGTACCGGTTTGACGAACATTAACCCCCGTTCGATCATCTTCGCCGCCCGCCTGGTCGGCGCTATCACCGCCTTGCTGCTGATCGCGGCGACCCTGATGGCGCTCTACCTCTCCATCCAGCTCGACAAACGTAACGAGATCCAGCGTGCCGTCATGCTCTACGACCTGCTCTTCATGACCAAGCCGACGCCTGAAGTGTTTGAGCGTTACCTCAAAGAGCATCAGCTCACGCCTGTCGGCGGGGAGGTCATGAAACGCATCCGCGAAGAGGGAAAACCCTTTATCGAGGACCCGCTGCTGCGGCGTACCTTCCAGTCGGGGAACATCGAGATCTTCGTCTATGAGATGCACTGCTACTACGCCTACAAGATGCACGACATGTATTACTACCGCAGCGACAAGGAGATGACACCCTACATGCTCTATATCCTTGTCGCCGCCGGGCTCGTCCTGGTGACGGTGATATTGCTCTACCGCTATATGTCGGGCTCTATCGAACCGCTGCAGAACCTGCACCGGCAGATCCTCCGCTTCGCCGACGGGGAGAAGGGGATCGATACGAAGGTCGTGGGGAGCGACGAGGTGGCGCAGGTGGCCAACGCCTTCCATGACAGTGTCCAGAAGATCGAGGCGCTGCAGCGGAGCCGCTCGCTTTTCCTGCGCAACGTCATGCATGAGCTCAAAACCCCGATCAGCAAGGGGAAGCTGCTGGCGCACCTGCTGGAGATCAACCCGAAGGACAAAGCGATCCTCGAAGCGCTCTTCGAACAGATGCAGGGGCACCTGAACGACCTGGCGCGGGTGGAGTCGCTGACGGCCCGCCACCTGCAGCTCGACATCCGCTCCTATGCCTGTATCGACGTTCTGGACCAGGCGATCGACCTGCTGGACGTACCGCGTTCGGAGTTGGAGGTCGCCGTCGGCAATGAGAAGATCATGGTGGACTTCGATCTCTTCGCCTATGCGCTTAAAAACCTGATCGACAACGCGGTGAAGTATGCCTCGCAACGGCCGGTCACCATCGCCTTCTCGGATAACTGCCTTCGTATTGCCAATGCCGGGGAGCCGTTCAAGGAGGAGTACACCCACTATCTCAAGGCGTACCAGCGCGACTTCTCCCAACACTCTTTGGAGGGGATGGGGCTGGGGCTTTACATCGTCAACGAGATCGTGACGCGCCACGGCTATGCGCTGCGCTACGCGTACGAAGCGGGGCAGCACGTCTTCAAGATCTGTTTTGCCAATACTTCCATGGGGAATCCGTTGCCTGAAACGTAGCGTTTGGGAAGAAAATATTAGGTTTAATTATCACGATGTTGTTACAATTGCGAAAAAATGCTGGAAGGGTAATGGAAAAGAAAAAAGTGCTTATCGGGATGAGCGGCGGGGTCGACTCGACGGTGACGACGATGCTGCTCAAAGAACAGGGCTACGAGGTCGAAGGGGTGTACATGAAGCTGCACTCGAAACCGGGATACCATGAGATCCACCAGGCCCGCGCCCAGAAAGCCGCGGATTTCGCCGGAGTGAAGCTGCATGTCCTCGATCTGCAGAAAGAGTTCAACCAGAACGTCTTCACCCCCTTTGTCGAAACCTACAAGGCAGGCCGTACTCCCAACCCCTGCGCCCTGTGCAACCGGACGATGAAGTTCGGCGCCCTGGCGGAATTCGCCGACGAGGTCGGCGCGGACTACCTGGCAACGGGGCACTACATCAAGACCGACGGCCAGTTCCTCTACCAGGCGGAGGACGATACCAAAGACCAGAGCTATTTTCTCTTCTATGTCGACAAAAAGATCGTGCCGCGCCTCATCTTCCCGCTGGGCGAGCGCAAAAAGACGGATATCAAGGCCTATGCCGCCTCCGTGCAGGGGCTGGAGTCCTTCGCGTCGCAGGCGGAGTCGAGCGAGATCTGTTTCGTCGAGACGACCTACGCGGATGTCCTCAAGGATTACGTGAACATCGACCAGCCCGGCGAGGTGCTCGACAGTGAGGGCAACGTCGTCGGGGAGCACAAAGGGTATATGCACTACACCATCGGCAAACGCAAAGGGTTCACCGTCCACGGCGCGCATGAACCGCACTTCGTCCTCGAGATCAGGCCCGAGACGAACCAGATCGTCGTCGGCAAGAAAGAGGACCTGGAGATATGGGACGTCACCATCGGCAACATCAACCTCTTCGACGAGCGCAGCGAATTCGATACGACGGTGAAGCTGCGCTACCGCACCAAAGCCGTGCCGTGCCACGTCAAGATCGAAGGGGAAAAGGCTCAGATCAAGCTGCAGGAACCTGTACTCGGCGTCGCCGCCGGACAGGCGGCCGTCTTCTATGACGGCGACAAGCTGATCGGCGGGGGCTGGATCGAGTAGGGCTGATGCTCAAAGCTTTCGCCTTTCTTCTTCTGCTGCTACTGGCCGTCATTACCTTCATGAAATCCGCTCCGCACGTGCCGCACCTGCAAGACGGGGACGCCATTTTGGCCCTGGGCGACAGCATCACCTACGGATACGGTGCGCAAGCGCATGAAAGTTACCCCGCGGTGCTGCAGTCACTGACCGGTTTCATGGTAATCAATGCCGGGGTCAACGGCGAGACCTCGGAAGAGGGGCTCGCCCGCCTCCCCCACCTGCTCGAAGATGAGAGCATCCGGCTGATGCTGCTCTGTCTGGGCGGGAATGACATTCTGCAGCAGCGTTCGAAGATCCGCCTGAAAGCAAACCTCAAGCGCATCGTCCAGATGGCAAAAGCAAAGAGGATCGACGTTATCTTGATCGGGGTTCCGACGTTCGGGGTTTTCGGTATGAAGTCGCTGCCGCTGTATAAGGAGATCGCCGGGGAGGAGGGCATACCCTATATGCCGTCACTGCTGCCCGATGTCCTGGGAGACAGGGCGCTCAGAGCAGACTATGTGCATCCCAATGCAGAGGGTTACCGTATGCTCGCTGAAGGAATCGCGGAACGCCTGCGCTCCCTGGGGTATGTCGAATAGCCCTTTTACCCCATCTCATTCATGATCTTGATGACGAGCTCCCGTTCGTCTTCAAGGATGCGCAACGGAATGCCGTAACGGCGTGAGAGGCGCTCTTTCTGTCCTTCGGACGTTCCGCCGAGGGGAATACGGTAGGTCGTGTAGTTCTCGCTGTGGGCGACCTGCATATTGAACGAATAGACTTCATCCTGCGTCGGGGCGTTATGGACAAATTTGGTCATGCCTTTACTCCGTAGAGCGCTGCGCGCCGCAGAATCATCCGCGCCCAGGGCAGCTGCGTCGGTTTCTCCACCATCATACCACGAAAGCTTGAAACATTGCATGATGCTGAAACGATGGTTTCTGCCTGTGCCAGTTCCGCCGCATCGACCCGGTAGGCTGCCTCCATGGCATCGATCTGGGAAGGATGGATGATGGTCTTGCCGAACAGGCCCTGCCTCAAATCCGCTTCCAGCTCCCGGGCAAATCCTTCTTGATCTTTGAAACATTTGTAGACGCCGCCGCAGAGGCTGAAACCGCGGGGCTTGAAGACGGTAATGAGCGTGGCGATGACCTGCGACGGGGCGATAAGCTCGTAAAGCGGCGTCTCGCAGTCACGGACCATCCCCAGTTGCCGCAGCATATCCTCGAGCCCGAAACGCAGCGTCGGGATCCGCGCCCGGTAAGGTAGAAGCCGGTCGGCAAGGGTATGGAGCTTTACCTGGGAAAAGAGGTCGTCACCTTCGATGGAGGGCATGAAGGCGAATGTGTTGTCGTCCAGAAGCGCCAGCCATGCATCGGCGTTATCGCTGCCGAATTTCGGCAGGACGAACCCGTCGATACGTTCGATTCCCTCCATACGAAGCAGCGCGGCGAGCATCTCCGGAGAGGCCGGTCGGATGAATCGGAGCAGTGATGTATCGGCAAGTTGCGGCAGCAGGGTTTGTAGACGCAGAAGGGCCGTGTCGCGCGCATCCGCGTCGATGCCGTCTTCGAGGTCGATGACGCAGCTGCGCAACCGCGGGTATTTCTTGCCGCCCAGCACGGCGGCGAGGCCGGCATGTGTCGCCGGGACGAAGAGGGTCCCGCCCAGTTCGGCGGGGTGGATGGGGTCAGTTCGCATGGAGCCGGTGGGTGACGTTGCGCCGCCCGGACGTGATCGTCATGAGCATCACTGTTTTTTTCATTACGATCTCCTTTTCGTTATCACTATGCTACCGCAAACTGCCGTATGAAAAAATGAAAAATCAGAGCCCCGCCTGCTTCAATTTGTTGTAGTATTTGCAGCCGAGCGTAGAGCCGCCGTCGCACGCCTTGCCGTACAGCAGCGCCGCTGCCGCATCATTGCGCTTGGTGCCTTCACCGAGCGCAAACATGTTTCCGAGGTTGTAGCACCCGCTGGCGCTGCCGTTGTCGCAGGCTTTTTTGAAGTACCTGACCGCCGCGGCCGCATCGCGCTTCACGCCCTTGCCGGAACTGTACAGGTTACCGGCATTCGTACAGCCATGGGCATTCCCGGCGTTACAGGATGCCTCGAAGTATGTGGCGGCCTGGGCATGGTCCTGCGCCGTACCGCGCCCGTCGCTGAGCATATTGCCGAGGTTAAAGCATCCTGCAGTTTCGCCGGCGTCACATGCCTGTTGGAAAAGCGTGACAGCCCTGGATTCATTTTTGGCTATACCGCGGCCGTGTTCGTACATGCGGCCGAGGTTGGTGCACCCCAGGGCACTCCCCGCGTCGCAGGCTTTCTTGTAGTAACCGGCGGCATTGGCATAATCCTGTCCAATGCCCTGGCCGTTGTAGGACATGATCCCGAGGTTGTAGCAGGCGGTTGCTTCGCCGAGATTGCAGGCTTTTTCCCACTGGATGGCGGCTTTGCGGAAATTACCCTTGTCGTATGCAAACTGACCTTCGTTGAAAGCGTCGCCGAACATCGGCACGGTGGCCAGCAGCATTAGGATGGTTTTTTTCATGTTTTGGATCCTTTGGATAGTGATTAAAGTATGTGAATGAGGCAATGAGCCGCCGCATGGTAGCGAAGCAGGCTTTATCCTCTCTTTGCTCCTGTTTTAGGGGCCTTTCAGGGCCTGAATTGTCAGTTTGGAGCGCTCAATCAGCAGAGAATTTCACAGGAAACGGCATGGTTTGCCTCTTGATCACGGACGATCCCGGCAGCAAAGAAAATGAGTTGAATTTGATGAATGGCGGCTTGAGCCGTTGCGGCAAGCAGCCGTGAGCTCTGCGCGGACAGGGGAGTGCATATTGTCTGTGTAGGCGGAGGGTCTAAAAAGGGAAGAATCAGTCGGGTAGTTACGGATGATTGACAGGTAGGGGAGAACCTGCCGCGTCAAAAAGGCTCAGATCGCTTTGAGCCAGTAGGGGACGTTGCGCTGCTCGGCCTTGATCGTTGTCGGGCCGCCGTGGCCGGGATAGACCTTCTTGTCATAGTCGATCTGCAAAAACTTCTGCAGGCTCTTTTTCATGTCGGCGGGCGAAGAGTAGGGGAAGTCGACCCGTCCGATGGAGTTTTGGAAGATGAAATCCCCGCTGAAGACGGCGTCGCCGATCTCGATCATGGAGCAGCCGGGGCAGTGGCCGGGGAAATGGCGGAAGGTCACTTCGATACCGCCGATCTCGAAGGTCTGGTCCCCCTCGACCTCGACGTCGGGGTAGGAGGGCGGAAGGTCGGGCATCCAGCCGCTTTTTTGCAGCAGCATGACGTCGCCTTTCGGGGTATACAGGGGGATGTCGAACTGTTCTTTGAGCTCCTGGTTGCTCCAGACGTGGTCGAAATGGCCGTGGGTGTTGAGGATGGCCACGGGGTTCGTGACGTTGGCCTTGACCCACTCCACGGCGCCGACGCCGGGATCGATGATGATGTCGCTGCCGTTCTCCGTGACGATGTAACAGTTGGTCTGGTAGGGCCCCATGGGCTTTTTCTTGATCTGCATACGCTTTCCTTTGGTAGAATTATACATGCAATTTCACACCACCCTACAATCGATCATCCAGACCGCGGAACCGGCGGCAAAACTGGCGGCGTTCCGTACCTTCTATGCCGCGTACCGGGCGGGGGAAACCGTCTTTGAATCGGCATTTACACCGCTGCTGTTCGATGAACCCTCCTTCGCCTCCGTCTGCGAGATCGTCCCGCCGCAGGATGTTCCCAAACGCAAAAGCCCCGTCAACGACGAGGGAAAGATCCTGCTGCTGCACGCCATCACCCACATTGAATACAGCGCGATCGACCTGGCCCTGGACCACGCCTACCGCTTCACGGGAATGCCGAAAGGCTTTTATGACGACTGGCTCGAGGTGGCCGATGACGAGTGCCGCCATTTCGAGATGCTCCATACGCTGCTCGAAGCGCTCGGCAGCCGCTACGGCACCCTTCCGGTACATGCGGGGCTTTTTGAAGCGGGCCAGAAAACGCAGACCCTGCTCGAACGCATGGCGGTGGTGCCGCGCTATTTCGAGGCGAACGGTCTCGATGCGACGCCGCAGATCCTGGAGAAACTGGCATCGATCAAGAACGACCCCATGATCGGCCGGATCGTTGCTGCGCTGAAGGTGATCCTGGAAGAGGAGGTGGAGCATGTCCGCAAGGGGGACCGCTGGTTCGATTTCGCCTGCGAAGCGGCGGGAGCGGAAAAGTCGGTCTATTTTGACATCGTCGAGCAGTGCTGTCCGGGCAGCTATCCGCGGCAGAAATACCTCAATGTCGATGCCCGCAAAGCGGCAGGGTTCAGCTGCAGTGAACTCAACCGTATGAGTATGGAAAAGCTCTGTTGACGAAAGAAAGTTAATTTGTTACAATAGGGTTACATAAAGGTAACAAAAGGGGAACAAATGGATTACGCTTTCTTCGCGCAGACCCAGACCGTCGTCGCTGTAGCGGCACTGGTCATTTTCGGCGCCTCGGTGCTGATTCGCTCCGGAGGCGTAAAAGAGCGCTGATCAGCGCTCTTTGGCAAACGTACTCTCTTCAATAATGACCGGGTAGAAGTAACCGTACCCGAAATCCTTATCCGTCTCTACTTTTCCCGTCGCAATCACAATGTCACCCTCTTGAATATTCGCAACACTGTCGGCCGTGAACACGAGGTCGTCCGTCATCGTATCGCCGGTCCCGTCTTCGAGGTGAACCCAGTTGCGCTTCATGATCTGCCGCGAGATCTTCGTCACCTTGCCGCGCACTTTGATCTGTTTGCCTTTGAGGTTTTGGCGCTGGGCAAAGACCTCTGCGATGCTGTAGCCGCCTTTTGCTTTTTTCAGGACCGCCTTCGGTGCGTTCTGGGGCTGGACACGTTCGGCGGCTGCCGCCGACCCGGGTGCCATGGAGGCGAAAAGGATTTTGTCAAAGGTGCGGTCGAGGGCACGGCTTTTGAAGTTGGGCATCCACATCTGTTCGCTGAAAGAGACGTTGTCGCCCACCTTCACCTTCGTCGCCGTTACCGCGACCCAGTATGCCTCTTTACCTTCACTGACTTTCATATAGGTGTAGCCGCCGGCATCCATCGTCTCAACGACACGGGCGGTGTGCTGCACCGGCGCATTGGGGCCGGCTGCCCAGAGGCCGCAAACGGCCACTATAAGAAAGAGTAATGTCTTCATTCGGGTTCTCCTCGGTTTGTTCGGTATCCGCATCTTAGCAGACCCTTGTACAATGAACGGAAATGTGTGGAAAAATATGTGCTGAATTATAAAAATTATCGTTTGCGAAGGAAAATTTGATATAATTTTGATTGTTAAGGCTTCTCTAAAATAATACTCTGATACCATGGAGAAAGGGGAAGCGGAAAAATACAATTTCAGAGGAACATCAGATGGGTAAATACGCATTGATTACCGATTTTTTGACGAAGTTCCTCATCGATGAAGTCGAAAAAACCGGGTTGAAGCATGTGGTCGTGGGGCTGAGCGGCGGGATCGATTCCGCCGTGGTCGCCGTCCTGGCCCACCGCGCCTTCGGGGAGCGGCTGCTCTGCGTTAAAATGCCGTCGCACTACTCCTCGCAAAGCAGCCTCGATGACGCTGACGAGCTCTGTGAACGCTTCGGCATCCGCGCGGAGACCCACAGCATCGCACCGATGCTCAAAGCGTACGAGCACGAGGCGATGGACAATCTCAGGGTCGGAAACTTTTCGGCACGGATGCGGATGGCGACGCTCTTTGACATCTCGGCGCGCGAGAGCGCCCTGGTGCTGGGCACGAGCAACAAGAGCGAACTGATGCTGGGGTACGGGACCCTTTTCGGGGACCTTGCCAGCGCGGTGAACCCCATCGGGGACCTTTACAAGACGGAGGTCTTTGAACTGGCGGCGCACCTGGAGGTGCCGCAGAGCATCATCGGCAAACCCCCTTCGGCGGATCTTTGGGCGGGGCAGAGCGACGAAGCGGAGCTGGGGTACAGCTATGCGCAGATCGACGCCGTTCTGCGCCGCTACGTCGAGGAGCGCGCCAGCAAAGCGGAACTGATCGAAGAGGGGTGTGACGCCGCGCTGGTGGAGCTGATCCTGACACGGATCTACCGCAACCAGTTCAAGCGTAAAATGCCCGTCATCGCGAAACTGACGTCGCGGACGATCAACCATGATTTTAACTATCCGCGTGATATCACTTTATAGGAGAAGAGGATGAAAGTACCGTTTTACCGGCCGGAAATAGGACCGAAAGAACGTAACAAGGTCGAGCAGGTACTGCAGGGCGATGCCGAATTCGCCGTGGAGGATCTCGAAGCGAATTTTGAGAACTATATCGGCTGCGGTTATGCCTTGGCGACCTCACACGGCACGGCGGCGCTGCATCTGGCGATGCTGGCCATCGACCTCAAGCGCGGAGACAAGGTGCTCTGTTCCGTCAACGCCTTCCCGGCCGTGCCGGAAGTCGTGCGCCACTTTGACGCCGAGCCGATCTTCATCGATGTCAACGAGTGGACGATGAACATGGATATCGACAAACTCGAACGCTACCTCGAAGCCAACAGTGCCAAGAAGCTCAAGGCGGTCATCGTCTCGCATATCGGCGGGCAGCCGATGGACCTCGACCGGCTTTATAACATCGCCAAGATCTACAACGTGAAGATCGTTGAAGACGCTTCGGACGCCCTCGGCGCGACCTACAAAGGAAAGAAGATCGGCTCGACGGGGGCGGACATCACCTGTTTCAGCTTCAGCCCCCACATGAAGCAGACGATCAGCAACGGCGGAATGCTCGTCACCGACGATGCCGAGATGATGGAGCGCGCGACCCTGCTGCGCAACCACGCGATGGTACGTGACGAAGAGGGACTGAGCTACATCTACGACGTCGTCGATATCGGGAGCAAGTATACGATGAGCCCGATCGAGGCCGCCTTCAACGATGCTTTCATCTCCCACCAGGACAAGGTGATCGCCCGCCAGAAAGAGGTGGCGGCGCGCTACAGCGAACGCCTCAAAGGGGTCTACCACATCACCCCGCCGGAGGTCCACGGGGATCACGCCTTCAGCAACTACATCATCAAGATCGACAAGAACCGCGACGGGTTCGCCCGCGATCTTCTGGCCAAAGGGATCGAGACGGGGCTGCACTACATTCCGCTGCACCTGATGGCGTACTATAAGAACAAATACAACCTGCGCATCAACGATTTCCCGATCGCCCTGCGCAATTACCAACAGGTGCTCTCCCTGCCGATCTACGGCTCCATCACGGACAAAGAGGTCGATTACATCTGCGACGCCGTCATCGAACTCGCGAAAACCCGCGTGTGAAACCCCGCCTCGTCGCCTGGGGGGAGCGCTTCTTCTACGCTCCCTCTCTTTTCCAGCGTCTGCTCTCCTACACGCTCTGGCCTCTGGGCGTGCTCTACTGCTTTATCATGCACCGCCGCTATCAAAACAGCGTACCGCGTCACCAGGGGATCCCCGTCGTCAGCATCGGGAACCTGACTGTCGGCGGGAGCGGAAAGACCCCCTTGACGGTGGCGCTGGCGCAGCGCCAGGCGAAGCCCGCCGTCGTGCTGCGCGGCTACGGGCGCCAAAGCAGCGGGCTGCAGGTCGTCTCCGACGGCCAAAGCGTTCTTTGCGATGTCGCGTGCAGCGGCGACGAGGCGATGCTCTACGCCCTGCAGCTTCCCAACGCCGTGGTCATCGTCAGCGAGGAGCGCGAAGCGGGCATTGCCAAAGCCAAACAGATGGGATGCGGCTGCGTCTTCCTCGACGACGGCTACGGCAAGCACTTTATCGCGAAGTACGACATCGTCATTGACGTCACGCCCGCCAACAGCTTCTGCCTCCCCGCCGGTCCTTTCCGCGAACGGCTCTGGGCGGGGAAAAACGTACGCCTCGTGCGGGAGGGGAAGGATTTCACGCGCCGCGTCACCATCAGGGACGCGGTGCCGAAGATGGCGCTGGTCACCGCCATCGCCCGGCCCGAGCGGCTGGACCCCTATCTGCCCGACGTTGTCGCCAAAGCGACCTTTCCCGACCACCACTTCTTCACGCGTGACGAACTGGCCGCCATCCTCGGGCAGAGCGGGGCGGAGGCTTTGCTCGTTACTTATAAAGATTACGTTAAAATTCGCCACTTTGAACTGCCGCTGGCATTGATGGAGCTTCACCTGGAGCTCGACGATGCGCTGGCCGCAGACGTGGAACACTACATCAGGACATACGATGAAAACAAAGATTGATACCGTCAAGACCCTCCTCGAGGCACTGCCGTTCATCAAGGAGTTCGGAAACCAGATCGTCGTCATCAAGTACGGGGGGGCGGCGCAGACCTCTGAAACGCTCAAGGCGAAATTCGCCAAAGACGTGCTGCTGATGTATCTTGTCGGTATACGTCCGGTCATCGTCCACGGCGGGGGGCCGCGTATCAACGAGATGCTCTCCAAGCTGGAGATCCCCACCGAGTTCATCGACGGGCAGCGTGTCACGACCCCCGAGATCATGCGGATCGTGGAGATGGTACTGTGCGGCGAGGTCAACAACGAGATCGTGGCCCTGCTGAATTCCCACGGGGCGCGCGCTTTCGGCGTTAACGGCAAGGATGCCCAATTCATCACGGCCCAGCCCAAAGATGCGGGAAAATGGGGACTGACGGGGTTGATCGACCATGTCAACGCCGACGTTATCCACCGCCTGATCGACGAGAAGTTCATCCCGGTCATCGCCCCGATCGCTTCAGACAAAGAGACGGGCCATCCGGGCTACAACATCAACGCCGACCTGGCGGCCTCCAAGATCGCCGGGGCGATCGGGGCGAAAAAGGTCGTCTTTATGACCGACACCCCGGGTGTCCTTGATGGCGAGGGCAAACTGCTCTCATCGCTGACCGAAGCGAAAGTGGAGGAGCTTAAAGGCGACAAAACGATCCACGGCGGTATGGTGCCGAAGGTCGACGCCTGTATCGAGGCGATCGAACGCGGTGTCCAGAAAGCCCACATCATCGACGGCCGGATCGAACACGCCATTTTGCTCGAACTCTTTACCGAAGAGGGTATCGGCACGCAGATCACCCTTTAGGCATCAAGGCGATACGGTGCTCAACGGCATGGCGCTTCTGCTCTTTTGCCAGCTCTGCGGCGAGGCGCTGGTGCGGCTCTCCGGCTGGCCGCTTCCCGGTCCCGTGCTCGGGATGCTGCTGCTTTTCCTCTGGCTCCGCTACCGGGGCCGTTCCACCCACGATCTTGATCTGACCGCTGACGGACTGCTCAAATACCTTGCACTTTTGTTCGTTCCCGCCGGGGTAGGGGTGATGGTCTACTTTGACGCCCTGGGCGGCACCTGGCTGAAGCTGGGGGTGACGCTGCTTGCCAGCGCCGTGATCACGCTGGTGGTGACGGGGTGGACGATGCAGTGGCTGCTGCGGCGCCAGAAAACGGAGCGGCGAGATGGCGTTTGACAGCTTCTGGGTCTACCTTGCCGCTTCGCCGCTGTGGTGGCTGACGCTGACCATCCTCGTCTACCTGGCTGCACAGAAACTCTTTCTCAAAAGCGGCAGCATGGCACTGCTGAACCCCGTGGCCGTCTCCATCGTCGCTTTGATCGTTCTGCTGGAGCTGAGCCGGACCTCCTACGACGCCTACTTCGCCGGGGCGCAGTTCCTGCACTTTCTGCTGGGACCCGCGACGGTGGCGCTTGCCGTACCGCTGTTCCGGCAGATGGCCCGTCTGCGCGCCATCTGGTTCCCCGTGACGGTCTCCCTTGCCGTCGGTGTACTCGTCGGGGCCTTCAGCGCCGTGGCCATCGGGTATGCCCTGGGGCTTGACCGTGAAACGCTGCTCTCCCTGGCGCCGAAATCGGTGACGACCCCGGTGGCCATGGGAATAAGCGAGGTACTCGGCGGCATCCCGGCCATGACGGCGGCCTTCGTTGTCTTCACGGGCATTACGGGGGCGGTGATCGGACTGCGTATCCTGAAAGCGGCGGGGGTGACCGATGAGAGTGCAGTCGGCGTGGCGATGGGGGTGACGGCCCACGGCGTCGGGACGGCGCGTGCCTTTGAAGCCCACCCGGTCAGCGGTGCATTCGCCGGCCTTGCCATGGCGCTCGCCGCATTCCTGACGGCCCTGCTGCTGCCGCCCGTGTTCGAATGGATGGGATGGCTCTGATCAGGGGCGTTTTTTTCCAAAGGGTAAAAGCATAGGCACCTCTTCGCGGTAACGGCGGTAGGCGCTGCCCAGCGTCTTGACAAGATCCTTCTCTTCGTACATCAAGCCGATAAGAATATAGAGCGTCATGCCCGAAGCAAAGAGCAGGTGTCCGGTGCTCATCACCGGCGTGGCCCAGAGGCCGATGACGGTGCCGGTCTGGATGGGATGGCGCACATACTTGTAGAACCCTTTTTTCTGAAAACGTACTTCGGGTTCCGGGATTCCCCGCAGGGCGCGGTACCCCTGGTGCAGCCCGAAGAGCTCGAAGTGGTCGATCTGGAAGGTCGCGACAAAGGCCATGCTCCATCCCAGGAGATAGAGCAGCGTTGCCGTCCAGAAGAGCGGCCCGGTTTCAAAGGCGTATACGGTGCTTGTCATCGGCTGCCACAGCAGGATGATCAACAGCAGGCAGAGTGCCGAGAGGACGGTATAGG
The DNA here is from genome assembly GCF_054862725.1 of Thiomicrolovo sp. ZZH C-3. Taxonomy (NCBI): domain Bacteria; kingdom Pseudomonadati; phylum Campylobacterota; class Epsilonproteobacteria; order Campylobacterales; family Sulfurimonadaceae; genus Thiomicrolovo; species Thiomicrolovo sp. ZZH C-3. The sequence continues at coordinate 1,459,297 of NZ_JBTKXX010000001.1, read as the reverse complement.
TTGAGGTGCGAAACGCGACGGGCAGGGTGCCGAAAAGTGCCTGCTTGACGGCGGGACGGGCCATCACGGAGTGCTGCAGGCCGAAAAGCGCGATGAGCGCCAGGTTGATAAGCAGGGCAAAGCTGCCGCTGCCGCCGCTGCCGCTGTCGATGGTGAGCGGCATGAACGACCAGGGGTAGACCCATAGGATCAGCAGCGAGACGGAGACCATCGCCGACAGGTAGGCGAAGAGGGCGTAAAGAAAAAGAAGAATCTGTTGCATAATGTATTATATTTTATGATAGCTGTTCTTTTTCTGCGCAACCCGCCGGATGGATAAGCGCTATAATGAAGTCATGAAAACCGAATCGCTAATCGTTTACTGTACCTGCCCCGATTCACTCAGCGCCAAAGACATTGCCGAAGCCCTGGTGAAAGAGCAGCTTTGTGCCTGCGTCAACCGTCTTCCTGCCGTGATGTCGCACTACATCTTCAAGGGTGAATACTGCGAAGACGAAGAGGTGCTGCTCATTATCAAGACGACCGCCGAGGCCTTCGGGCGGCTCAAGGCACGCGTAGAGACGCTGCACCCCTACGACGTCCCCGAGATCATCGCTGCCCCCATCGTCGCCGGAAACGACAGCTACCTGTCGTGGCTGCAGACGAGTGTGAAATGACCTTGATCGTTGCATCGGCAACGGCAGGCTAGGTGCGGGTCGTGGCCACACTGAATGCTCCCGGTGTCTATGTGGAAGAAACATCGATGGCAGGGCGTCCCATTGAAGGCGTAGCCACCGCGACGGCGGGGTTCGTCGGGGTTGCAGCACTGCCAAACGAATACGGCACAGCCGTGTTGATGACATCGTGGCGGGCATTTACGGATACTTTTGGACGCAGCAGTGACGACGCACCCTATCTTGCGCCGGCCGTTCAGAGTTATTTTGCCAACGGCGGGCAGCGCTGCTATGTCGTCAATATTGTAGATGCTAATAACTTTCGCTCCGGGTTGGCGGCCTTGGAGCGCGTCGATGACGTGGGCATAGTCTGTATTCCCGGTGCAACCGGCGCGGAAGTGCAGTCGGCATTGATCGCCCACTGCGAAGCGGCGGGCGGCAGGTTCTGCATCCTCGACAGTCACGAGGGTGCGGACGTTGCGGCGGTGAGGGAGCAGAAGCGCCGTCTCGTGTCGGAGAAGGGGATCGGTGCACTCTATTATCCGTGGATGGTGATGGGCGTTGAAACGACTGATAGTGACGGGAACACTGTTACGGAAACACAGCTTGTGCCGCCCAGTGGCGCCGTCGCGGGGCTCTATGCCAGAAGCGACAGGGAACGCGGCGTCTTCAAGGCACCGGCGAATGCGGTCGTCGGCGGCGCTGTTGCTTTGGAAAGGGATGTTTCTCAGAACGAACAGGCGCTGCTGAACCCGGAGGGGATCAACTGCATCCGCAGTTTTCCCGGCCGGGGTATCCTGGTATGGGGCGCACGGACCGTCGCCCCACCGGGTTCGGTGTGGACATACGTCAATGTCCGCCGCTTTCTGCTCTACCTGGAGGCGTCCATTGATAGAGGGACCCAATGGGCTGTCTTTGAACCCAACGACAAACCGCTATGGTCACAAATAGAAGCGTCCGTTACCAACTTTCTGTACATGGAGTGGCGGAAAGGGGCATTGACGGGTGCAAAAACCGAGGAAGCCTTTTTTGTCCGGTGCGACCGGACGACGATGACACAGGATGATATTGATAACGGGCTACTGATGCTGCAGGTCGGTGTCGCGCCGGTAAAGCCGGCCGAGTTCGTCGTGTTCCGGATCGGCCAGTGGACGGCCGACAGGGGCGATGCGGCGACGATGCGGCAGACGGGAGACGTTTCCCGGCAGGGTACTCCTTTTCAACGCGCGGTCTGGGAGGCACTGAAGCGTATCCCGGAAGGGAAGGTGACGACCTACGGGGACCTGGCGGCCTACCTGGGCACGAAGGCGGTCCGTGCGGTCGGAACGGCCGTGGGCAGGAACCCCTATGCGCCGGAGACTCCCTGTCACCGCGTCGTCCGCAGCGACGGCCGGATCGGCAGCTATTCGGGCGAGGGCGGGGTCAAACGCAAGATCGCCCTGCTGGCAGCCGAGGGGCTCCGTGTGCGCAGGGGAAGGGTCGTTGATTTTGACGAACACCGTTACCGTTTCGTTTAGGGCACCTCTAACTCCCGCTTCGCTATAATTGCGAAAATTTTTTCAAAGCGAAGATGATGCAGTTTATCGAGACACGTGGAAATGACGGATCCCATCCTTTAAAAGTAACCTTCTCCCAGGCGATTTTGAGTCCGATCGCCTCTTTCGGCGGCCTGTACGTCCCCGAAGCGCTGCCGGAGCTGGGCGAGGCCTTCCTGCAGAAGCACCTGGACAGCAGTTACAAGACGATGGCAAAGGATATGCTCACGCGTTTCGGGATCGACATCGACGAGGCGGTCATCGACGAGGCGCTCGCGCTTTACGACGCTTTTGACGACCCCTCCAACCCCGTCCCGGTCGTCAAGGTCAAAGAGGACCTCTATGTCAGCGAACTCTACCACGGGCCGACCCGCGCCTTTAAAGACATGGCGCTGCAGCCCTTCGGCGTCGTGCTCTCTTCCATCGCGCAGGCCAGAAACGAGAACTACCTGATCCTCGCGGCGACCAGCGGCGATACGGGTCCGGCGGCACTGGAAACCTTCAAAAACCGCGCCAACGTCAAGGTCGCGTGTATGTACCCCGACGGCGGTACCAGTGACGTCCAGCGCCTGCAGATGGTCACCGAAGATGCGGAAAACCTCAAAGTGATCGGTATCAAGGGGAGCTTCGACGATGCCCAGGGCGCGCTCAAACGCCTGCTCGGTTCCGACACCTTCAAGGCGGCGCTGAAGGAGAAGAACACCTCCCTCTCCGCGGCAAACTCCGTCAACTTCGGCCGGATCATCTTCCAGATCATCTACCACATCCACAGCTACCTCGAACTGGTGCGCCAGGGTGCGATCACGATGGGTGAGAAGGTCTACCTGGACGTGCCGAGCGGGAACTTCGGCAACGCCCTGGGCGGCTACTACGCCATGAAGATGGGGCTGCCGGTCGAGAAGATCATCATCGCCTCCAACGAAAACAACGTCCTGACACGCCTCATCACGACCGGCAAGTACGATCTGCGTGACGCCCACGTTGTCGCGACGACCTCCCCGGCGATGGACATCCTCAAATCTTCCAACGTCGAGCGCATCCTCTACGACCTCTTCGGCGAAGCGCGCACAAAGGCGCTGATGGAGCAGCTTGACAACGAGCACTTCTACGAGCTCTGCACGATGGAACTCTCCAAGCTGCAGGAGTTCTTCGCGGCGGATTTCGCAACGGGCGACGAGGGCAAGCAGTTCATCAAGATCGCGCTGGAGAACGGCTACCTGATGGACCCGCATACGGCGACCTGTTTCAAAGCCTACGAGAGCTGTGCGACGAAGGAGCTCAAAACCATCGCCTACTCCACGGCGGAGTGGACGAAGTTCTCCCCGACGATCGCCAATGCGCTCACCGGCGAGATCGATACGCACGACATCGACGCCCTGAATGCCATCGCCGCCGAAGCGAAGATCGGTATCCCCGACATGATCAAAGCCCTCTTCGACAAGCCTGTCACCCAGGATACCATCATCGAAAAAGAGCAGATCGAAGCCGAGATCCTGAGCTTTATCTAACGCCTCCGCCTAGGCCTTTTCGGGCTGCAGGGCGACGCTGCTGTCGAATTCGGCGATCATCCTGTCTGCAGAATAGAGCATTTCGCTATCCGTCTGCAACGCTTTCTTACCAATCTTTTCCGGATAATCAATCTGTTTGAGAATATATTTTATGCAGTTGAGGCGCGCTTTTTTCTTTTTGTCCGCGTGAATGATCGTCCAGGGGGCGTGGTCGGTGTGCGAGGCCATAAACATGGAGTATTCGGCGATGGTGTATTTGTCCCACAGATCCTGCGAGCGGAGGTCGATGGGGGAGAGCTTGTAGTGCTTGAGCGGGTTGCGTTCACGCTCCTTGAACCGTTTGGCCTGCTCTTTTTTCGAGACGGAGAAGTAGAATTTGATCACGGTAATGCCGGCATTGACGAGCATCCGCTCGAACTGCGGTACTTCGTGCAGGAACTCCTGGTGCTCCTCCTGGTCACAGAATCCCATGACCGGTTCGACGCCGGCGCGGTTGTACCAGCTGCGGTCGAAGAGGACGATCTCCCCCGCGCTGGGGAGGTGCTCGACATAGCGCTGGAAATACCACTGCGTCTTCTCGACGTCCGAGGGCTTGTTCAATGCCACGACCCGCGCGCCGCGGGGGTTGAGGTGCTCCATGATCCGCTTGATCGTCCCCCCTTTTCCGGCCGCGTCGCGCCCCTCGAAGATGAGGAGCAGTTTCAGCCCCTCCTCTTTGACATGTTTTTGCAGTTTCAGCAGTTCGACCTGCAGGTGCTTCAGCTCATTCTCGTAGTCGATGACACTCTTGCGGATCCATACGGCCACGCGTTTCTTGCCGTTCTTGTTGTGCTCGCGCCGTTCCCGCTCAAAGGCCTCGGCGCTTTCGATCCTGCGGTCGTCATGGATGATCTCTTTGAGGATTTCACCCTTTTCCAGTTCCGTACCCAGCATCTCGTGTTTCGTACCCATACACGCTCCTTTGGCCGATTATAGCATGGTTATGAAGGCGGGGAGATGAGAAAACGCTTATCAAAAGGGCAAAGACGGAGCGGTGCCTTCGCACCGGTCATGCTCATAACACCGAGATCTTTTCCTTAATCGTCGGGGCGATCTCGTCGGCATTCTTGAGCTGTGCGAAACAGCTCTGGACGCCGCAGAGCATGTAAGCATCGTCGTCAGTAGCCTTGACGTGGACGTAGGGGTAGGTGATTGTGGCGAGATTACCCGCGGCGGAAGCCAGCCGTTCGGCGTCGGCTTTGACAACGAGGTCTTCGAAGAGGTAGCGCAGCGCCTGGTTGAAGAGGTAGGGGAAATAGATGGGCGTCTTCGCCAGGCGGGCGGAGTAGTACTCCAGGGTCTTGAAGGCGAAGGTGCGGTACTTCTCCTCGATGAGGATGCCGAGGCTCAGCAGCAGGTCGACCATGACCCCTACGGCGCCGGGGTAGGAGCTGTCGGTCGGGTCGGCGTCGGTGACGAACTCGCCCCTGCTGAAGTACCAGCGCCCGTTGTCGTAGAGGGTCTCCAGTGCACGGTTGGCCATCTGCTGCGCCTGCATGAGGTAGGTTTTGTCGTAGGTCGCCTCGTAGGCCTTGACGAAAGCGGTGCCGAGGTAGGCGTAATCCTCCAGGAACGCGCCGATTTTCGGCGTGCTGTGAATGAGCGCGGTGTGGTAAAGTATCCCGTCCGGCATGAGGAAATCCTGCAGGGCCTTGAGGGCCGTCACCGCTTTTTCGATATAGGTCGGGTCGCTTTTGCCGAGCTCGAAGAGGCCGCGGATCATCATGGCGTTCCAGGAGGTCTGGATCTTGCGGTCGATAAAGGGGTAGTCGCGCTCTTCGCGGAGGCGGAGAAAGACGTCGCGGACGGGGGCGAACCACGCGGGGCGTTCGTCGGGTTCGGAGAGCCAGAGGATATTTTTGCCCTCGAAGTTGCCGCCCGGTGTGACGTGGAGCGTCTCCAGGATCGCATCGGCGTCATTTTCGGCAAAGCCGTCCTCGATCAGTGCCGACTTCGCAACGTCGTACGCCACGATAAAGTAGGTGCCTTCCTCCCCCTCGCTGTCGGCATCGCTGGCGGAGTAGAAGAGGCCGTCTTCCTGCATCTTTGCCGCCATGAAATCGGCGATCTCCATGGCCGTGCGGGTATAGGAGGCATCCTCAAGCATCCGCCCGGCCCGGGCATAGAGCTCGCACAGCAGCCCGTTGTCGTAGGTCATCTTCTCAAAGTGCGGTACGAGCCATTCAGCGTCGACGCTGTAGCGGCAGAACCCGCCGTCAATGAGATCGTACATCCCCCCACGGTGCATCATCGAGAGGGTCTGGGTAACCATCTTCTTGGCGTCGGCATCGTTTTGGAGCAGGACGATGTCAAGCAGAGCGTTCAGTGTCGAGGTGTGTGGAAATTTCGGCTCATGGGAGAAGCCGCCGTTCACACTCTCGAAGTTGTGCAGCGCCTGTTTGACGAAACCGGTGGCCAGGGAGGGCTTCAGGACCGTTGCCTCCTTCGGCCGGTCTTCGGGTTTGAGATAGTTCTGGATCTCGTCGGCGTTCTGAAAGAGCTTTTCATCCCCTTCGGCCACCTTTGTGGCGATGATTTCGGTCAGTTCCGTAAAGCCGAGCATACGCTCCCGGGTGGTCGGGGGGATGTAGGTGCCGGCGTAGAAGGGTTTGTTGTCGGGGGTACAGAAGATGGAGGCGGGCCAGCCGCCTGCACGCCGGTTGAGCAGCTGATGGACCTCCTGGTAATACTTGTCGAGGTCGGGGCGCTCTTCGCGGTCGACCTTGATGCTGATAAAGTGCTCGTTCAGATATGCCGCGATCGTTTCGTCTTCGAACACTTCGTGCTCCATGACATGGCACCAGTGGCAGCTGCTGTAGCCGATGGAGATGAAAATGGGGCGCTTCTCCTCGCGGGCACGGGCAAAAGCTTCGTCGCACCAGGGGTACCAGTCTACGGGGTTGTTCTTGTGTTGCTGCAGGTAGGGGGAGTCTTCATGGGCGAGTCGGTTCGGCATAGTCGGTCCATATATCGTGGGATAAACGAGGCATTATATACAAAGTAGCACTTAATAAAGAAGGTAGATAAAAATTATTACATTATGTTCTTATAAGGCTGAAACGGGCTATAATCTTCTTAAGAACAGTTTCAATGACTGGCAAATCAAGAGTAAAGGATTGAGAATGAAACGTAAAGGTATTTTGGGGATTCTACCTTTCTTATTGGCGACGTCCGGTTACGGGCTGACCGTGGAAGAAGCCTATCGTACGGTGATCGACACCAATCCGGAGGTCCGTCAGCGGATCGAGGACTACCGTGCGGTCGAAGAGGACAAAACAATTGCATTTGCCGACTATCTTCCGGTCGTGGACCTGCAGGGCTCCGTCGGTTACAGGCATGATGAAGGCTCCACGGGGCCGATCGGGCCTGACGTGGACGAAGATGACTACCTGCACACCGAAGCATTTGTCCGGGCGCGCGAAAACCTCTTCCGCGGCTTCTCGACAATGTACGACGTCGCCCAGCAGGATGCGCGGCTGGTCTCTGCGGAGTACGCGCTGATGGAGAAAGTGAGCCAGCTTGGGCTCTCCATGATCGAAAGCTATCTGGGCGTACTGAAACAGAAACAGATTCTGGCCCTGACGCTGGAGAACCGCGATACGCACCAGCGCTACTTTGACATGATCAAAGAGCGTCTCGAGGCGGGAGCGGGTGCGCAGTCGGACATGGAACAGATTTCCGGCCGTCTCGCCCTGGCCGAATCGAACGTCAAGGTCGCCATCAACAACTTTGAGGATGCGCAGACGAACTTCAAGCGTATCTACGGCGAGGCGGTCGACCCGGAAGATATGATGGAAGTCGATATCAACGCGTCGCTGCTGCCGGCGGATATCGCTGCGGCGGAAAAAACGGCGTTGATGCGCTATCCGACCCTGATGGCCAACCGTAAAAGCATCGAGGCGGCGCAGGCGGCCTACCGCCAGGCGGCAGCGCCGTACTACCCGAGCGTAGACCTGGAGGTCAAACAGTCCCATGTCAACAATGACAGGACGGGCGATTATGCGTGGCGTACGAATGCGGGGGATGAGAATGAGTTCAGCGTGCAGCTGATCGCTTCGTGGAACCTCTATAACGGTGGCGCGGATGCCGCCGGGCGTAAAAAAGCGCTCGCATCGGCCTTCAACACCTCTGAAAAGATGATGGAGAACCAGCGTCTCATTTTTGAACGCCTGAACTACTCCTGGGCGGCCAAAACACGGATTGCGGAACAGGTGGCATATCTCGAACAGCACCGCGACTTCACGCAAAGAACTTTGTCGGCCTACAACGAAGAGTTCCGCCTCGGACGCCGTACGCTTCTGGACGTCCTGGATGTCGAGAACGAGTACTACACGTCACGCAAAGCCTACGTGTCCGCACTGTACGATCAGCAGCTTGCAGAGTACCGCGTCATCGAAAACGTCGGTAACCTGCCGCTGGTTGCGGAGGTCAAATCCGAAGAGATCCTGGCCCTGAAACGCGACGCGATGGCGCCGACAGAGGTTCCGGCGTCTGAATAGACGCGCACGGTAAAAGGTGGTCGTTCACTTGCTCAGGTATCTCGCACTGCTCTTGGTCTTTCTCGGATGTGCAGGGCAGAGCGCCACCCCGCCTCCTTCCGGGAAGAGGGTGGCGGTTGAGCATGCGGCGGCCAATGCGCAACAACAGGAGTACTTCGCCAAGCAGCGTTTTGAAGCCATGCAGAAGATGCTCAGCGATCTTCGGGGCAAAAGCGAAATGGAAAAGCTTGAGGGGGTCAACGACTTCTTCAATCGTGTCCGTTTCGTCTCCGACATCCAGAACTGGGGTGTAGAGGATTACTGGGCGCGACCGAGTGAATTCCTGACACGGGACCAAGGGGATTGCGAAGATTATGTCATCGCAAAGTATTTTGCCCTGAAACAGCTCGGCGTTCCCGAGCGCAAGCTTTTTTTTACCTACGTCAAAGCGGTCAAGCTCAATCAGGCACACATGGTACTGACCTACTATGCAAAGCCCAAAGCGGTACCGCTGGTCCTGGATAATCTCAATTACCGTATCTTCCCGGCGACGAAACGCAAAGACCTTGTCTATGTCTACAGTTTCAACGCGGAGTCCCTTTTCCTGAACACCCAAAAGGGAAGGGGCAAGGCACTCAGCGGCGGGCGCACACGCAACAAGGCATGGGCTGCATTCCTGCAGCGCATTGAAAAGGAGGGATTGTGACACTCTTTAAAGAGATCACGCTGGCGATGTCCGTGCTGGTTGTCGCCCTGCTGGCGGTAACGATGTTCAGCAATTACCGGACGAATGTCCGTTTTATCGAGAACCAGCTCTATACCAGTGCACAGAACACGGCATCTTCTTTGGGACTGGCGATAAGCCGGGCTTCCGACGGCGAGGACGTGGCGATGGCCGAAACGATGATCAATGCCGTCTTTGACAGCGGGCTTTACGAAGCGATCGTCTACCGCAATGTCGACGGGGAAGTGCTGTACGAGCGCCACACCCCGCTGATCCTTGACGGGGTGCCTGCGTGGTTCGCCGACAGCATCGCCCTGCCGCCTGCCGCGGCAACCGTACCCGTCGGCAAAGAGTGGATGCAGGTCGGCCACCTCCGGATCGAGGGGCACCGCGGGAACGCCTATACCCAGATGTGGGATGCGCTCAAGGAGGTGGTCGTCAGTTTCATTCTCCTGAGCCTGCTGGCGACGGCCGGGATCTATTTTATGCTCAAGATGGTACTGCGTTCGCTTGAAGCGGTCCGCGAGCAGGCGGAGGCGGTCTCGGGCAACCGGTTCATCATCCAAAAACCGTTGCCGAGAACAAGGGAGTTCCGCGACGTCGTCCAGGCGATCAATACCCTTGTGTACAAGGTCAAAGAGGTCTATAAACAGGAGGCCGACGCCGTTGCCCGTTATAATACGCTCCTGTATGAAGACCGTCAGACCCATCTGAAAAACCGCGACTTCTTTATGATGAAGCTGGGCAGCCTCGTTTCGGGAGAGGATCGTTTCTCCTCGGGCTATGTCGCCGCGCTGCAGCTGTGCGATCCCGACAAGGTGAAGCATGAGGAGGGCGGTTACGTCCTGCAGAAGGTACTCTCATTTATCGGGGATATCTCCCGGGGCATCGTGAACGGCGTCGAAGAGGGGTTTGCCTGCCGCGTGCGCGAGTTTGATGTGATGCTGATCCTGCCCTCCCTGGAGGAGTCCGAGGTCTCGGCACTGCTCTCCTCGGCGGCGGACAGCTGCAAAGGGGCCGGTTACTGCGTGACGATCGCCGCGGCTGCGTACCGCGCGGGCGAGACCCCGTCGGATCTTCTGACGCACCTTGATTATGCATTGATGCAGGCGGAAGCCGGCGGGGCGGCACCGGTCCTCTACCGTGCCAAGCAGGATAATGTCCCCACCTGGGGCCACGATACGTGGCTCAAGCATCTGAACAATGCGATGCAATTCGACCGCTTTGTCGACCTCTACCAGCCCGTCGTCAACCGGGCGGGTGAAACGGTCCAAAAAGAGCTGCTGCTCCGTCTGGAACTGGAAGGCACGCTGCTCAATGCCGGGGCGTTCATCCCGGTGGTGGCCCACCTCGACCTGGAAGAGGCGCTTGACCGCTATGTCCTCGAAAAGGTCGGGAAGCATTTCCACGGCATCGAGGTCGCGGTGAACGTCTCCGGGGCGTTTATCGCCCACAGCGCCACCATGGGGTGGCTGGCCGCTAAGAAAAACGAATGGGAGGACAATGCATTGGGGGTGACATTCGAGGTCTCCAACAGTACGGTCCTCAGTGAACCGGAGACGGCGGCGACATTCTCGGCATTCGTCCAGAAGCAGGGGTGGCGGTTCGGTATCGACCACTTTACGGTCGAGTCGGAAAAAGAGCTGACGTTCCTGCAGCGCATCAAACCCTCCTACCTGAAGATCGATGCGGCGTACCTGCTCTCCCTGATCGGCTCCGAGAGCAAGCGCGAAGCGGCGCTCTTTACAATTGCGCACCTGATCGATATCGATCTGATCGCGACGGGGGTCGACAGCGAGGAGACGGCGGCAAGTCTTCATGCGCACGGGATCGACCTGTTGCAGGGCTTCTGGGTCGGAGAGCCGGACAAGGGGGTGATGTAGATGGGCGAACGGAACCGTTCGGGGCTGCTTGACGCCCTGCTGGCCGTGGCCAAGCTCTACAACCAGGAAGTGACGGAGGAGATCGTCCTGGCCGGACTGCCGGTCGATCCGAAGGATCCGAAGCTCTTCGAGCCCGATCCCCAGCGCTCCCGTTCTCTCTTCAGCCGCGCGGCGGAGAAAGCGGGTTTTGCCAGTACCCTCCAAAAGAAACCGCTGCGCAAGATCGCACAGCACCTGCTGCCGTGCATCCTGATCCTCAAAGAGGAGCGGGCCTGCGTGCTGCTGGAGTTCGACAAAGAGATGGAATATGCAAACGTGCTGCTTCCGGGGGTCCCCGACCAGGAGGGGTGGATCCCCATTGAGCACCTGGAAGAGGAGTACCTCGGGTACTGCTTCCTGATAAAAAAGAATTTCGGCTACCAGCTTGAAGCGGAGGAGGACAAGGAAGAGGAGGACGGCCGGCACTGGTTTTGGAGTACGCTGGCACGGACGAAGGCGATCTATGCCGATATCCTGATCGGGTCGTTCCTGGTCAACCTCTTCATTCTGATCCTGCCGCTGTATATGCGCAACGTTTTTGACCGGGTCATCCCGAACACGGCCCTCGATACACTCTGGGTGCTTACCTACGGTGTCGTTGCCATTTTTGTCCTCGAAGCCTTCCTGCGTTTCCTTCGCAGCTATTTTATGGAGATTGCGGCGAAGAAGAGCGACGTCATCATGTCCTCGAGGATCTTCGAGCATGTGATGGATATGAAGCTCTCCGAGCAGATCGGTTCCGTGGGGGCCTTTTCAAGCGACCTGAAACAGTATGAGAGCATCCGGAACTTTCTGGCCTCCACCGTCGTAACGACCCTGATCGACCTTCCGTTTTCCATCCTGTTCCTGCTGGTGGTCTACTGGGTCGCGGGTGATGTCGTCTACATTCCGCTACTCACGATCGTTTTGATCGTTTTCTATGCGTTTTTCATCAAGGGGCCGATCCGGACCAGCATCCGCAACTCCAACCAGGCATCGGCGGTGAAGAACAGCATTCTGCTCGAGAGCCTCAACGCCATTGAGACGATCAAGGCCTTCAACTACAGCAGCGTCATGCAGTGGAAACTGGAAGAGGCGACGGGCAAGATCGCGCAGCGGGGGCTCAAATCCCGTGTATTAAACGGCTCCATCGCAACGGTGACGGCCTTTTTAATCCGGGTGCAGACGGTCGCCGTCATTGTCGCGAGCGTCTATATGATCCACAACGGTCTGCTGACGACGGGGGGACTGCTGGTCGCCTATATCCTCTCGTCGCGGGCCGTCAACCCGGTTGGGAAGCTGGTCATGCTGATCTTGCAGTTCAACAAAGCCCGGGCGGGCTTCCGCGCGATCGAGAAGGTGATGGGGAGCGCCATCGAGCACCCGAAGGACAAGGAGTTCATCAGCGCACGCCACCTCAAGGGGAAGGTCGAGTTCGTCAATGTCGATTTTGCTTACCCCGATTCGGCGCGTAACGCCCTGCATGACGTCTCCTTTACGATCAACCCCGGCGAGCATGTCGCCATCATCGGCGAGATGGGCTCGGGAAAAACGACCATCATCAACCTGCTGATGGGCTTTTATGCCCCCAAAGAGGGGATGATCCTTGTCGATGACGTCGAGATGGACCAGTACGCGCCGGCGGAGCTGCGCAAAGAGATCGCCTATGTTCCCCAGGAAATTGTACTGCTGCAGGGGACAATCAAGGAGAACATTGCCCTGAAACACCCCGGCATCGATTCGCACGAGATCGTCGAGGCGGCACGCCTCAGCGGGGCCCTACGCTACATCAACCTCAACCCCGACGGCTTCAATATGAAGATCAAGGAGAAGGGGCAGAACGTGTCGGGCGGGCAGCGTCAGACCATCGGGATCTCGCGGGCGCTACTCGACAACTTTTCGCTTGTGCTGTTCGATGAACCGACCTCACACCTCGACGAAGAGAGCGAACGCATGGCCATCCTCGGGATCGCCCAGAAGATCAAGGGAAAAACGGCCCTCTTCGTTACGCACAAGGATGCCGTGCTGGAACTGGTCGACCGCATCATCCTGCTTGAGCGCGGGGAGGTCGTTAAGGACGGGACGAAGGAAGAGGTCCTGGCCTTTATGAAAAAGACGGGGGTGCACAGTGCTTGACAAATCGATGCTTTCCAGCCAGCCGCCCCGGCGCCCGTCGGACAAGAAAGATCTGCGTCCCCGGGGCGTATCGGAAGAGGAGCTGGCCTACCTCAACAGCCGCAGCGCCGCCGTGCTTGAACGTACGGCGCTGCATTCACGGCTGTTTCTGTGGATCATGCTGCTGACGGTGGCGGTCTTTATCGTCTGGGCGGACCATGCCATGATCGACGAGGTCGTCAAGGGCGACGGCAAGATCGTCCCCAGCAGCCAGATCAAACCGATCCAGAACCTCGAAGGGGGGATCGTCAAGGAGATCCTCATCAAAGAGGGGGACCTGGTCCAACAGGGCGAACCGCTGCTGAAGATGCAGGACATCTACTTCAGTTCGACGGTAGAGAAGAACCGGCTGGAGTATGACGAACTTTATGCCCGCGCGGTCCGTCTGCGGGCAGAGGCCCACGGCACCGGTTTCCTTGAGCCCGAGACAAGCGACCCGGCGCAAAAGGCGCTGATCGAGAAGGAGCGCAGCCTCTTTATGAGCAACCGGAAACAGCTTAAGAAGAGCATCGCGGTCCTGAACGCACAGATTGCCCAGCGCAGCAGCGAGCTTAAAGAGGCGCGGGAGCATTTTGCCGAACTGCAAAAAGAGATGGAGCTGGTCCAGAGGGAGATTGAGATCAACCGTCCCCTGGTCGAAAAACGGATCGTACCGGAGGTCGACTTTATCAAGCTGCAGCGCGATGCCAACAACGTACAGCAGTCCCTGACGGCGACGCGCCACCAGATCACATCGACGCGTTCCATGATCGACGAGGCCAAGAGCAAGCGTGACGAAGCCGAACTCGCCTTCCAGAACAGGGCCAAGGAGGAGCTCAACGGCATCGAGGCGCAGATGCAGCGGATCAAGGAGTCGCAGACGGCGCTCGAGGACCAGGTGAGCCGTACCCTTGTGCGCTCCCCGGTCGACGGGATCGTCAAGCGCCTCTACGTCACGACCATCGGCGGGGTCGTGACACCGGGGATGAAGATGATGGATATCCTCCCGACGGGGGATTCCCTGCTGGTCGAAGTGAAGGTCCACCCGCGCGACATCGCCTTTTTGTACCCCGATCAGCGTGCCGTGATCAAGATCACCGCCTATGACTTCTCCATCTACGGCGGGCTGAGCGGGAAGGTGGTTCGGATCAGCCCCGACTCCATCAACGAAGCCGACGGCAAGACCTATTACCAGGTCTGGATCGAAACGGACAAAACCTTCCTCGGCACGGTGGAAAACCCGCTGAAACTGATACCGGGGATGGTCGTCAACGCAGAGATCGTGACGGGGAAGAAGAGTATACTCGACTACATTCTCCGACCGCTGCTGCACACGAAAGACAATGCCTTCAAGGAGCGATAGGATGAAACGACTTTACCTCTATTCAAAGCGTGATTCGGTTCTGAAGCACTGGAAAAGCGGGATGTCCCGGCTGTACGACCTGCAGGTGTTCCAGGAGCTCGGGGCGCTCTACGGCGCCCTGGAACAGGCACAGCCTGCGGCGGTCCTGTTCGATTACGACGGCAAAGTCGGGGAGATCGAGGAGCTGCTGCAGTTCCTCAAGGGCTCGAAGAGCGCCGTGATGGCGATGAACAGCAGCCCGGTCTATTCGGATGGCATCGTACTGCTCAGGGAAGGGGCCCGCGCACTGCTCAACACCTATGCCTCCCCCAACAACATCAACCAGGCCGTCAAGGCGGTTATCGGCGGCAATATCTGGCTCTACCCGGAGTTTATCCAGATGATGATCCGGCAAAACAGCATGATGGGCGCCCATCGGCAAGAGACGCTTGATGCGCTGTCGGCGCGAGAGCGGGAACTGGCGGAGATGGTGGCGCTGGGGATGAGCAACAAAGAGATCGCCCAGACGGCGGATATCACCGAACAGACGGTCAAGACCCACCTGAAGACCGTCTATGACAAACTGGGCGTGACCAGCCGGTTGGAACTGGCCATCCTGGTAAACAGTGCCGGACAATAACAAATTCATACGAAAGTAGTATTGAGTTGTGAGGCAGTTTGGGCCATAATACTGCTTAGATACATCAAAAGGAGATGAGATGGCAACTTCAATCGGAATGGTAACGGCAATAGAAGGCGTTGTGAAAGTGATTGGCCCGGACGGCAGTGAGAAAATCGCTGTATCGGGTGATATCATTCACGAAAATGACACCGTGATCACCGGCGATGGCGGGATCGTCCTGAGCCTTGATAACGGCCATACGGTTGAGATCGGTTCACACGAGCATGTCGTGCTCGACAGCAGTGTCACGGTCGATACTGCCGAGAACGATGCGCTGATCGGTGACGTCACTGCCCTCGAAACCGCCCTGATCGGCGGTGAGATGGGTGCGACGGCAGCCGGCCAGGGCGGTGGCCAGGGCAGCGGACTGAGCAATGGTGCCATCTACGAGCAGCGCGATGACGCGCGGGGTGACGTCGGTGCAGATCAGGAGGGCGATGAAGCGGCAGGCCGCGGTTTCGCCAGTGCGGATCTCGACAATCCTGCGGATGCCCAGCCGGCAGCTGACACAGATACGGACACAGATACTGATACAGATACTGACACGGATACAGACACCGACACGGACACCGACACTGATACAGACACGGATACTGACACGGATACTGACACGGATACAGACACCGACAACGATGACGATGACGATGACGACGACGATACCGACACCGACAACGATGACGATGACGATGACGATGACGATGACGATGACGATGACGATGACGATGACGATGACGATGACGACGGCAACAACGGTCACGGTAATGATGATGACCATGATGATGACAGCAACCCGGGTCAGGGCGGCGGTGGTCACGGTGCCGACACGGACGATGACTCCGATGATGATGACGACGGCAACAACGGTCACGGCAATGACGATGACCATGATGACGACAGCAACCCGGGCCAGGGCGGCGGTGATCACGGTGCCGACACGGATGATGATTCCGATACTGACACGGACACTGACACGGACACTGACACGGATACTGACACGGACACAGACACTGATACCGATGATGACGACGGCAACAACGGTCACGGCAATGACGATGACCATGATGACGACAGCAACCCGGGTCAGGGCGGCGGCGGCCACGGTGCCGACACGGATGACGATTCCGATACGGATACAGATACCGACACGGATGCTGACACAGACACTGACACGGATGCTGACAGTGATACGGATGCTGATTCTGATGCGGACAGCGACGACGATCATGACAACGGTCACGGCAACGACGAGGATCATGATGACGACAGCAACCCAGGCCAGGGCGGCGGCGGCCATGGTACGATGGATGCGGACGACTTCGACATCTTCGATGACGGCGATCTGGCCGATCTGGATGTGGATCCGGATCCGGACAGCGTTGTCTAAAGGGGCGGGCTTGCCCCGCACCGCTTTTACCAAAGGGTGCCTGCATGGCACTTTTTTGCAAGAGCTGAAAAGAGCATAGGTGCCGGTGGGCATGTGAAGGAGAGGGGATGACGGTACCGCACGCGGTCTCCGGCACGGAAAAAGCAGAGCAAACACAGTTTATTGCACAGATCCGGAAGCTGCTGGCGGGGGAACAGAGCGATCTGCAGCTGCCTGAGCATTTTGAACGCAGTTTTGATCCCGCCTTTTCGCAACTTTATATCACGCTTTTTCAACGGGGCCTGAAGCCGGTGCGCTGGGGGTCACGGCAGCAGACCCTCGCACGGACGGTCATGCGGGCTGTGACTGGCGTGCGCAAACGCAAAGGGTTCGGGGAATTTACTATTACCGACACCTCGGTCTGCCGCATCATGGTCGAAATGGTGACGGAATCCCGCCCCTGCCGTCTTGAAGCGCTGACATGGATGGAGGTCTCTCCGGCACGGTATGAGCCCGGGGTGACAGGGCTGCGGTGTGAATGGGAAGGGAAGGTGCGCTACGTCATGCCGACCGATGCCGTCACCGAGAGTCTTATGAGTGTAACACAGATGCTGGAGTTCCTTGCCAGACGGTTCGGCCTGGCAGAAAAGGGCGAGGACGAGGAGCAGCGTGCCGCGAAGATGCGCGCACTGCCGCTGCAGTGCAGTCTGATCAAAAGCGTTGCGGTGGTCTCCCATGATGAGAAGGTCCTGCCGCTCTACCGGGGTCTCCCAGGCCCTTTTACCCTCTCGGCCGGTGCCGTGGAGCGGGCGCTGCATGAAAGCATCGGTTGGTTGGCAGAAAATATGCGCAGTGACGGCCGGTTTCTCTACTATTACGACCCCCTGCGCGACAGTGAAGCCGACTTCCAGCACCCGAAAAACCCGGGGTATTACAATATTCTGCGCCACAGCGGTGCGACGATCACCCTGCTCGAGGGGTATACGCTCTTCAAAGAACCCCGCCTGCTGGAAGCGGCGCGCCATTCCATCGATTTTTTCGTGACGACGCTGCGCGAAGAGGAGGATGCGGAAGGGTACCGCTGCTACCCTTTTTACAACAAGAAATCCAAGCTCGGAGGTGCGGGTATAGGGCTGGCTGCCCTGATGCGCTACCGGCATCTGAGCGGTGACGGTCGCTACGGACAGTATGCGCAGGGGCTGGTCAGGCACCTGCTCAGCCGCATCGATGCAGAGGGAGAGATGATCGGCTACTACCGCCACCCGCGTTTCGGGAAGGGTGCACCGCTCGTCGGCATCGATGACGAGACGAAGCGGGCCCTTTTCTCCTTTTATTACCCCGGTGAGGCGCTGCTGGGGCTGGCGCTTTTTTACGCCTACGGCGACGGGTCGGAAGGACTGAAAACGGAGATCAGACGTCAGAGCAGGCGTGCGCTTGATTTCCTCATCCACACCCGCCCGAAGAAGTATGCCGACCTTTTCGAACCGCTTCCGGCGGACAGCTGGCTGATGCAGGCCATCGAAGCCTGGGACGGGATCGGGGGTGTTGTCACCGATGCGCACCGGGCTTTCGTTTATGGGGACGCGGCACAGATGATCCGCCATATGTACACGCCCGATGACGCGCTCTACCCCGATTATGCCGGTGGCTTTTACTACCGGTACGGCGATCACGTCTACCATGACGGTTCGCGGTGCGAAGGGGTGATGGCTGCCTTCCGCCTGGCCCGGCAGCGTGGTGAAAAGGCCCAGATGACGCGCATCCTCGGCCCGATGCTCCTGGCGGCACGGGGACTGCTCGCCACCTTCAATACGCCCGAATCCGTCTATGCCCACCGCTACCCCGAGCGCAGCGTCGGAAGCTTCCGCTTTAAACTGACGCGCCAGTGGATCCGCGTCGATGCCGTGCAGCATGCCGCCTGTTTCTATGCCCGACTGCTCCCGATATTGAAGTGAAACGCCCTATCTGAAAGCTGAACCCCCAGAAGATGGGAGGATGTTACTGTTTCGTTTTTGTTACTTGCGCTAAAATGTGGGCCAATTTCGTCACAAAGGCTATCTGTGAAACGGTTTTTCGCGTTTTTTACCCTGCTTTCGGCGACACTCCTTTTCGCTTTTCAGAGCAGTTTCCTCATGCCCGAAGAGGCATTCAAGCCCAAGGCAAGCCTGCTGGACAATCAGCATATTGCCATTGATATCGACCTGGGTGAGGGCATCTATGTCTATGCGGACAAGATCGATGCCAAGGTTAAGGCGCCGTCGGGGGTTTCTATCTCCGAAGTCAAGGTCAACAGCGTTGCGGAAGATCACGACGGCGACAGGGTCCACCTGCACAAGGTCCCCGTCGAGATCATCCTGACATCGTCCCAGAAAACGGGCACGGTACCCGTCACCGTCGCCTTTGCATTCCAGGGGTGCTCAGAACGAGGGCTCTGTTACGAGCCGCAGAACAAAGAGTACACCTTCGACATCGATCTCTCCAGACTGGGGAAGGCCGCCACTGACCTGCCTGCCGCGCCGGACGCACCCGCCGCCGCGCAGGGGGAAAGCGAAACGGACCTGATCGTCGATACGCTCAAAGGCGGTAGCCTCTGGGCGATCCTGGCCCTCTTTTTCGGCTTCGGGCTGGCGCTCTCGCTGACCCCGTGCATCTTCCCGATGATCCCGATCCTCTCCTCCATTATCGTATCGCAGGGGGAGAACCTGACGGCCCGGCGCGGCTTTACCCTCTCGCTGGTCTATGTCCTGGCCATGGCCTTCGCCTATACGATCGCCGGCATCATGGCGGGCCTGTTCGGCGAAAACCTGCAGGTGATCTTGCAGAACCCGTGGGCCATCGGTGCCTTCGCACTGATCTTTGTCGCGTTGGCATTCTCGATGTTCGGCTTTTACGAAATCGGGCTTCCGGCGACACTGCAGACCCGGCTGTCGCGCTTTTCGGACAAGGCGGGTGAAAAGGGCGGCTTTACCGGCGTCGCCGTGATGGGCTTCCTGAGTGCGCTTATCGTCGGTCCCTGTGTCGCCCCCGGCCTGGCGGCGGCACTGATCTATATCGGCCAGACGGGTAATGCGGCGCTTGGCGGTGTCGCCCTCTTTGTGATGAGCCTCGGTATGGGGGTTCCCCTTCTGCTGATCGGCCTGGGTGCCGGCAGGTTCATGCCGAAACCGGGCGGCTGGATGAACATCGTCACAGAGGTGTTCGGTGCGGTGATGATCGGGATCGCCATCTGGATGGTGTCGCGGGTCATCCCGGACTGGATCACGATGATGCTCTGGGCGATCTACTTCATCGTCGCCGCCGTCTACCTCGGCGCCTTCGAACCGGTCCACGGCGGTGTCCGCCGTTCAATGCACTCGTTTATCAAGGCGATTGGCATCGTATTCATGCTCTACGGAACGATCCTGCTTGTCGGTGCGCTTTCGGGCGGGACGTCGATGACCAAGCCGCTGCAGGGGTTTGAGGTGAAGATGTGCACGGATAGTGCTGCCCCTGCAGCTGCTGCTGCGCCCAAAGAGGTGGCCTTCCAGGTGATCCACTCCGAGGCGGAACTGGAGCAGATCCTCGCGTCAAACAGGGGGAAAAAGGTGATGCTGGATTTCTCTGCCGCATGGTGTACGGCCTGCGCGGAGTATGCGGAGATCACCTTTGCCGATCCGCGGGTCGTCTCGGCACTGGAGGATTTTGTCCTCGTGCAGGCGGATGTCACGGATAACAGCGACCGCGAAAAGGCCCTGACAAAACACTTCGGCCTTTTCGGCCCTCCGGGTATCCTCTTCTTTGATGAAAACGGTGAGCTGATCAAGAACAAAACGCTGATCGGCTATAAACCGCCCGAAGCGTTCCTGGAGCACCTGCGCTCGCTCTAAGCGGCCGTGCCTAGAACTGCTCCCACAGCCAGTCTGCTACGGCCTCTTTTTCGGCGTTCGTCAACCCTTTGACGGGCGTCATCACCCCGAACTTTTCCACCATCTCCGGCAGACACAAAACGTAATCCTCGTCCGGATCATCGATATACTCCTTGATAAAGGCCTTGACGACCTTGCGCTGGATATCCTCATCCTCGTTGTGGATATGGATCATCATCTTCAGGCGCATCGAGACCATCCGCATTGTCGGCGCTTTCATCTTTGCCTTCTGCAGGCCGCGTTCCGGTTCGTCCAGCGGAAGCATGACCATGTGGCAGGAGGCGCAGTGCTGTTCATAGATCTTGTATCCGTCCGCGCCGAACAGCGATGCGGCGAGGAGGAGGGTCAGGATTATCGGTTTCATCGGCACTCCTTTACACGGGCGTTATTTTTCATTATGCCACCGTATTGTTGAGGGCGTTTGCCGTATGTAAAATTAAAAAATATTATTCAGTATGCCAGCCGAACTGTGCCATCACCGCTTCAAATACCTCCCCGACGGAGGCCGCGATACAGAGCGGTTCACCGGTTACGGGGTGGGGGAGTTCAAGCTTCGTCGAGGCCAGCAGCAGACGGTGGCAGTTGAAATGTTCCCGGAAGAGGTTGTTGTGCTCGGTCCGGCCGTATTTGGTATCGCCGACAATGGGGTGCAGCAGGTGTTTCATATGGCGGCGGAGCTGGTGTTTTCGCCCGGTTTCGGGCCGAAGCCGCACCAGGGAGTAGCGGGCGGTCTGGTACCGCCCGACGGGGATGGGAAGCTCGACGGTCGCGAGGCGCTCATAGTCCGTCACGGCTTCCTGGGCCTCCTTGTCCGTGCGCGCCTTCGCGTCGGTCATCTTGTCGAGCAGCTCTTTGAGGGGGTAGTCGATGCGGCCCTCTTCGTCACTATAGCCGCGGACGACGGCGAGGTACTCCTTGCGGACGCTCCCGGCCTCGAAGATCTCGCCGACCTTGCGGGCCGTATCGGGATCGAGGGCGAAGAGCAGCACACCGGAGGTGGGCTTGTCGAGGCGGTGGACGGGGTAGACGTACTGCCCGATCTGGTCCCGGACGAGCTGCAGCGCAAAACGGGTCTCGTCCTTGTCGATCCAGGAACGGTGCACCAGCAGCCCGCTGGGCTTGTTTACGGCAACAAGCCACGCATCGCGGTAGAGGATCTCGAGGGGTTCGTCCATGCTGCATCGCCTTTTTTGGATGCGATTATAGCGTCAAATGAGGCGCGTACCTCGCTGACGGCTTCGACCATGTTGGCCAAACTCGGTTTAACCTCCTCCCATTTGCGGGTTTTCAGGCCGCAGTCGGGGTTGATCCAGAGCTGCTCTTGGGGCAGTACCTCCAGCAGGGCGTTGATCTGCGCGACCATCTCCGCCACCGGCGGGACGCGGGGGGAGTGGATGTCGTAGACGCCGGGACCCACCTCCTGCTTGTAGCCGACCTCTTTGAAGATGCGCAGCAGGGCGTTGCCGCTGCGGGCGGTCTCGATGGAGATGACGTCCGCGTCCATCGCCTCGATGGTGTGGATGATGTCGTTGAATTGGCTGTAGCACATATGCGTATGGATCTGCGTTTCGCTGCGCGCACAGGCGACGCTGCGGCGGAAGGCGTCGACGGCCCAGGTTTCATAGTACGGGATGTTCTCGCGGCGCAGCGGGTACCCCTCTTTGAAAGCCGCCTCATCCACCTGGACAATGCGGATACCGGCGTTTTGGAGATCGTCGACCTCGTCGCCGATGGCCAGGGCGATCTGCGCGGCGACGTCGTTTCGGGGCAGGTCGTCACGGACGAAGGACCAGTTGAGGATCGTGACGGGCCCGGTGAGCATTCCCTTGACGATCTTCTCTGTCCGGCGCTGCGCGTAGGTCGTCCAGCCCACCGTCATCGGCTGGGGACGGCTGACATCGCCGTAGATGAGCGGCGGCTTGACGCAGCGGCTGCCGTAGCTCTGGACCCAGCCGTTGGCGCTGAAAGCAAACCCGGAAAGCTGCTCGCCGAAGTACTCGACCATATCATTGCGTTCGGGCTCACCGTGCACGAGCACGTCAAGGCCGATCGACTCCTGAAAGGCGATGCAGTCATCGATATAGGCTTTGATACCCGCCTCGTAGGCCTGCGTATCGATCCCGCCGCGTTTGAAGTCCCGGCGAAGGGTACGCAGTTCCGGCGTCTGGGGGAAGGAGCCTATCGTCGTCGTCGGCAGCAGGGGGTAGCGCAGCGCCTCGCGCTGGGCCTTGATCCTTGTTTCATAGGGTTGCGCACGTGCCGTCCCGGTCTGGGATGCCACGCGCTGCCGGACGGCGGCGTCGTGAATGCGCGGGGAGTGTTGCCGAGTATGGACGGCTTCCCGGCTGAGCTGCATAAGGCTCAGCTCCGCGTCGTCCAGCGTCTCCCCGCCAAAGCGTTTGGCGACGACGTTCAGTTCGGCCAGCTTCTCCTTTGCAAAGGCGAGCCACTGCTTTATTTCCGCGTCGAGTTTCGTTTCCGCTGCGAGCGAATAGGGGACGTGCAGTAGCGAACAGGAGGTGGCGGGTACGATGAGGGCACGGGGAACCGTCTGCGCGATCACCTCGAGCCTGTCGCCGACGGCATCGAGGTCGCTGCGCCAGACGTTCCGCCCGTCGATGACCCCGGCAATGAGCGTTTTGCCGCTTTGGGCGATGGTGCCGAGTGCTTTCATATTGCCCGGGCCGTGGACGAAATCGAGGGCGATCCCGCTGACGGGCGTATGGGC
This sequence comes from Thiomicrolovo sp. ZZH C-3, assembly GCF_054862725.1. Classification (NCBI taxonomy): domain Bacteria; kingdom Pseudomonadati; phylum Campylobacterota; class Epsilonproteobacteria; order Campylobacterales; family Sulfurimonadaceae; genus Thiomicrolovo; species Thiomicrolovo sp. ZZH C-3. The sequence goes on along the minus strand of NZ_JBTKXX010000001.1, from coordinate 1,436,285 downwards.
GAGGACTTCGGCGGCCTCGCAGGCGTGTTCGAAGTAGGTCGCGACGATGAGTTCCACGTTTGACGCGGTAGCGCCGAGCCGGTCGTAGGCCCGTTTGAGCAGGCTCAGGGTCTTGGCATCCGGCCCCGTCACCAGCAGCGGCTCGTCGATCTGGACGGTGACGCGGTCGTCGAGGGTGCTGATCGACGTCAGCACCGCTTCGTAGCATTTGACAACGGCATCGAAATGGGCATAGCGGTCAAAGTTTTTGTCGACACTTTTGCCGAGGCCGAGGAAGGTGAGGGGGCCGATCAGGTTTATTTTCGGGGTGATCCCCGCGGCCTTCGCTTCCCGGTATTCAGAGACGATCTTCGCGGTGTTCGGTGTGAAGGTGTCGTCCGCGGCGAATTCCGGGACGATGTAGTGGTAGTTGGTGTTGAACCACTTGGTCATCTGCATCGCGGTACGCCGGCTGTCGCCTCTCGCCATGGTGAAGTAGCGCAGCGTTTCATCTTCGATGGTGCGGAAGCGGGCCGGGAGCGCGCCGAGCAGGATACAGGTGTCGAGCATGGTGTCGTAGTAGCTGAAGTCGTTGCAGCTGATCGCACCGATGCCGGCCGCTTTTTGTTCAAGCCAGTGGCGGCGGCGCAGTTCTGCGGCGCGCTCTTCAAGGGCGGCAAGGTCGCTGTTGCCGCTCCAGTAACTTTCCAGCGCGAATTTCAGTTCGCGTTTCTCCCCGATGCGCGGGTAGCCGATAACGTAGTTTTTTGACATGGGTCTGTCCTTTGATATTTTTCTTTTTTGATCGTTTTGGTACGGATGGAAAAAATCAGAGGTGCGGCGGGTGAACCCCGGTACGTCGGAAGCTGTAAAATCGGCAGTTGCAGTTACAGGTAGATTGTTTGCGGCAGGCGCGCAGGGTCAGGAAGGTACGGCGTCTAAAGTAACAGTCGCAGTGGCAGGGTTTGTCGCTGGTGAAACAGGTAAGCGCCTCGAGGGGCTCCTCGGGGGGCTCATCGTCGCTTTCACGGTCGTGCTGCAAGACGGTGGCATAGGTCTCAAGGCAGAGGTGCAGGGCGTTCTGTGCGGGCGCGACGCTGTGCGCCTGGATGGAAGCGAGGGTAAAGTAACGCTTGCCGAAGCCTCTGGGTGCTCTCAAAACCTCTCCTGTTCTCAAAATATCGCCGCATTATACAGCGATCAATCTTTGCGTACGGCGATCGCCTGTTTTTTCATACGGTATTTCTCGTGCGGTTCGTTCCAGAACTCTTTGTATTCAAGCACGGTGAAGCCCTCGCCGAAAAGCGATTTGAGCTCCTCCTTCCGGAGCAGGAAATCGGGGTTGGAATCTGGCTTTTCGTTGCCCTCGTCGGCCATGTAGGTCTCCGCGACCATGATGCCGCCGGGTTTCAAAGCCGCTTTTGCACGTGCGATCAGGCCGCGGTCGAGGAAGTTCGTTTTGACGATCATGTCGTAGGTTTCCGCGTCGGGGACGAAGGTGTCGAGGTCCGCTTCGATCAGGTTGATCTTGTCAAGGTCTGCCTTCTCCCGCAGCGCCGCGAGGGCGACGGTCGAGATGTCCACGGCATCGACACTAAACCCCTCGTCGGCGAGATAGAGGCTGTGGCGCCCGCCGCCGCAGGCGAGGTCCAGGGCCTTCGTCCCCGGGGCTTCGGCGGCATGCGCGCTGACCAGATCGCTCGGCGCTCTACGATCGAGCAGGCCCTCCATCTCGGTGTACTTCCTGTCCCATTTCTCTTTGTCTTTTTGCGCCACGGTTTCTCCTTGTCTTATGGTCTCAATTGTGCCGGTATGCAGAAACGATGCGACCGATTATAGTCCCAAACGGCTGATGATTCGATCTCGGGCCTCTCCACCGAAAGTACACGGGCAGAGGCTTAATCACCCCCTTAAGCCGCTTTGTCTATACTGGGTACCCATAAAGGAGCAGTATGGAACGGGTGAGAATCGGGGCCAATCATAAAACGAAGACGATCTGGAAAACGGTCCCGGGAACGGTGCTGATCTACCTGCCGATCCTGGTCGCCATTCCCTTTGCCGTCCTGGCGGTGGTACTGGTGCGCTGGCACCTGCGCATCATGGGGGCGGAGCACCTGAAGTCCTACCGTGATTTTGTCCCGGAGTGGGCCAGCCACCGCTATACGCGGCAGGACCAGATCATCTTCACCACCGATACGGCATGGTGGCAGCTCGCCCGTTACCGGCTGTTCTGGCTCTTCAACTGCAAACTCTACTGCCCTTTGAGCGTGGCACTGTTCAGCTACCTGGCCTACCTGGTCAAGGTGGTGGAGAACTGGTGGTGCCCCTTCGGACACGCTAAAAAGCCCTCCTACAAAGACGCGGCCATCGACCGATCTTTCTGGCATATCTACCCGGATGAGGAGGCGAAACTCCACCCCGACGACCGGGAAAACCCTATCTGGAACGAAACGTCCCCGAAAGGTCAGTAGCGTTTCCAGAAGCTCCGGGTGAACAGCAGCACGACCGTGTAGAACTCCAGCCTGCCGATGATCATGGCGGCCGAGAGCAGAAACTTGTCCCCGTCCGAATAGAAGTGGAAATTCTCCGACGGCCCGATGAGCGCGAACCCCGGCCCGATGTTGCCGACGCAGGCAATGGCGGTGCTGATGGAGGTCAAGGGGTCGTAGCCGCGGACAAAGAGGTACATCGAGACCAGGATATTGGTCGCAATAAACAGTACGAGAAAACCGCTGACTCTGCCGATGATCTCGCCGCCGACGCGCTCTCGGTCGATGAAGATGCCCACGACGGCGTTGGGTTGGAGGATCTGCTTCAGTTGGGCTCTGAGGTTTTTGAACAGGACGACAAAACGGATGGTCTTCATCCCCCCGGCCGTCGAACCGGCGTTACCGCCGAGCAGCATGGCGACCATCAGCAGCGCTATGGGCGCCGCGCCCCACAGCTCATAATCGAGGGTCGTGAACCCGGTGGTGGTCAGCAGCGAAGCGACGGTGAAAAAGGCGTGGGTCGCACAGTAGGCAAGACCGTCACTGCCGGTGAACAGATGCAGGGCGGTCAGCAGCACGGAAAGCAGCAGGAAGATGCCGAGATACCACCGTACCTCTTCGCTGCGCCATCCGCTGAAATCACCCCGCAGTGCTTTGAGGTGCACGAGGAAGTTGATCCCCGAGACGAGCATGAAAAAGGTGGTGGTCCAGAGGATGAAAGGCGTATCGTTCCAGTAGCCCATCGAGAGGTCCCGGGTTGAAAATCCCCCGGTGGCGATCGTCGAAAAAGCGTGATTGACGGCATCGAAAAAGCCCATGCCGCCCGCCAGAAGCAGCAGGGTGTTTGCGGCGGTAAACAGGAAATAGATCCCCCAGAGCCACAGGGCGGTATCCCTGATCTTCGGTGTCGCTTTTTCCAGCTGTATCCCGGTGGACTCCGCCCGGAACATCGTGAGCGATCCCGTGGGATTGATCAGCGAGAAGAGCCCCACGCCCAGGACGATGATCCCCATACCGCCGAGCCAGTGCATCAGGCTGCGCAGCATCAGGATGCTTTTGGGCAGCTGCTCGATCTGGGTGTAGATCGTCGCCCCCGTCGTCGTGAACCCGCTGATGGCCTCGAAAAAGGCGCTGCCGGGGGTCACGTCCGTATAGATATAGAGCGGAATGGCCCCGCCGATCCCCAGCAGGATCCAGATAAGATTGACCGAGAAGATGGCCCCTTTGACCGTCATCTGCATCCGGCGGCGGGCCAGGGCGCCGAGGAGGGCGGCATTGAAGAGAAAGAAGAGCAGGTCGAAGAGGATGAAGGGTTTCATATCCTCGCCGTACCAGAGCCCCGTCGCGATCGGGATCAGGAAAAAGAGCGCCAGCCCGGTGCCGATACTGCTGATGAATTTGGCACTGTTGATCAGAGTGTGTATATCCACCGTTTCATCGCCTCCTCATTTTCGGCATCAAGAAATACGAACAGAACGTCATCCTCGTGCAGTTGCAATTTTGCGACCCACGGCAGGAGAAGGTTGTCCCTGAGCAGAAAACTTCTGCACCGTTTCGGGTCCGGCGGAGGGAGCAGCTTGCCCAGCAGCGGTGAATCGGAGAAGATCTTGCGCGAGTAGATGATCCCCCTGCCGCCGCAGTAGTGGCGTTCGGAGATGATGGAACTCGACCCGATCGCTTCGAGGATGGCGTAGTAGGCGCTGGACTTCGGTCCGCGCATCGGGATGATGCCGAGCGAGTGCATCAGGCCGTAGCGTTCAATGTCGTTGTTGATGGCGACCGTGCGCGGGATGCCGTGCTCTTTGGCCTCGAGGCAGCGGATAATGTTCTCCTCGTCCTCTTCGCTCGTAAAGATGGCCAAGTCGGCGCGGCCGGCGTGCTCATTGTCGAAGAGGGTGTGTTCGATGTAGTGGCTGTTGATCACCGCCGCTTTGTCCTGCAGCTGTTCGGAGGCGCGTTCGCATTTCTCAAGATGCTTGTCGATGATCTTGAGCTTGACCCCCCGCGGGATCAGTGCCTTGGCAATCTCCAGCCCCAGCTGGCCCGCGTCGAAGATGGCGACGCGGTCGATGCGGTCGGGGACGGCGGGGTTGAGCCGGGCGCAGTAGGCACGGATGGTCTCGGGATCCCCGAAAAAGTAGACGAGGTCACTCCGGTACAGCACGCTCTCCCCGTCGGGCAGGGAAAAGTGTTTGTCACGCTCCAGGCCGACGACGACGCAGGTCTCATGGACGAATTCCGAGACGGGGATGCCCGTTCCCGGTGCGCTTTCGACGTAGACAGAGACCATCTGGAACGGGGAGTAGATAAAGGATTTGACGTTGTTCGCCTGCGGGTAGTCGAGCAGAGCGCTGATGGAGCGCGCCGCGGAGGAGAAGGGGAAAACGGCGCTGCTGATCCCGAGTTTCCCGGCGATGGTGCTGTCGGCAAAGTAGGGGTTTTTCAGGCGTATGATCTTGGTGTCGGCTTCGATCACATCCCCGGCAATGAGGGTGGAGAGGATGTTGGCCTCGTCGCTGTCGGTTACCGCGATAAAGATGTCGAAACGGCGCTGCTTCAGCGGGAGGTAGGTGTCGGGGTTCTCGATGTCGCCGGCGATGGTGAAAACGTCGATGCTCTCCTGCAGCTGCTGCAGCGCCGCAGCCCGCCGGTCGATAATGGTGACGTTGTGGCGGTGCGAGAGGGTGCTGGCGAGGCGGTAGCCGACCCGTCCGGCCCCGGCGATGATGATATTCACGGTCTGTCCTTGGGGTGTTTTTTATTCAGATAGGCCGCATAGACAAGTAAGAGAAGTGCGGCGACTGAAAGCCCGGCGAAGCCGGGAAGGATGATCGTGTCAAAGAGGGCGGCGGCATCGGGGTTCTGCATCGCTGATGCCTAATCGTCGCCGCGCTGTTTTTCCAGGTACCAGGCGAAGGCGACAAGGCAGATGATGACGCCGGCCCAGACCATAAAACCCGGGAGGGCAGCGGTATTGAGATGGCCGGCACTGTCCGGCGGAAGGTTCGCAGGTCCCATGGGTGACTCCTCACAGCTTCTATTCAGAGCATTATAGCCGGATACTAGCTGTGGTTCTCCACGGTTGGCGGGACCACGGCGCTGTCGGCCTGCATGGAAAGGGCTTCCGGGTGGACTTTGTAATGGGTGCGCACCGCTTCGGCAAGGCGCGTTTTGACCGCTTCGTCGACCAGGACGATCTCCTCGTCGGGAAGGGCGTCGATCAGCGCCTGCAGAAGTGCATCCTGCGGGACGGTCATCTTCGGCAGCCAGCTCTGCAGCAGTGTTCTGTCGACGAACTCGGGGATGGAGCCCATAATGCCGACGTCGTTCTGGTTATGGATCAGCAGCCCCGAGGTCGTGCCGCGGTCGAGGGTAAGGACCTGGAAGAAGTAGAGCGTATGGTAGGCGAGCTGTTCGGCGACGTCCTCTTCGCTCACGGCCGTCCGGTTGGCCAGGGCGTCGGAGATGATGGAGACGTAGACGTCGATTACCTGTTCGGCAAAATATTTCGCGAACCCGTAGTCCGTTCCGAAATCGCCGCTGTTGTAGTGCTCCAGGTAGAAGTGCGCGACGCCGCGGTGGCGCTCAAGTGCGGGAATGTTGAAGTAACGGTCCCCCTGTTCCGCCCCCTTTTCAAAGAGGTCGGGGGTGATGAAATTGAGGTGTTCGATAAAGCGGTGCTGGTCCTCTTCGTAGTAGATGGAGGGGTTCAGGTCCGCCATGATACGCCAGTAGCCGTTCCCGTCTTTCATGCGGGTATAGCTGATGTGCATGTGGATGGAGGGGACATGGGGGTTGCGCGGGTGGATAATGGTCGAGATGGCGCTGGCGGCATCGAGCTTCTTCTGGGGCATATCCTCGTAGTGTACCTGCGACACGTTGACGGAGGCGCGGTTGAAGAGGCGCTCGTCTCGCCCTTCGTAGCGCATGCCGCCGCCGTGGCGCCCCTCGTCTCGGAACCACTCTACGGCTTCGAAGGGGACGTTGGCGCCGAAGATCTGGCTCAGTCCGTTGAGACGGTTGACAAAATAGAGCTGCAGGTTCTCCATCAGGGCGATTGCCGCCTCCGACTCCGCCGTTTTCGAATAGATGCGTTCCATGGCCTATGCCTCCTTGATCGCTTTTTTGATCAGCCCCGTCGATGCGAAGAAGAGCAGTTCGAAGAGGGGGTTGATGCGCGCCGTCTTTGCGTCGGGGGCGTCGACGGCCTTGAAGGTGAAGGGCTCTCCCTCTTTGGGCATGATGGTGAAGGTGACGGGGAAGAGGGTCCGGATGGCGTTCTGCTCTTTCTTAGAGCCCTTTTCCAGCAGGTTCTCCATGGTGTCATGCTTCTTGATCATCTGCGCGACGGTCTCGATCTTGTCGGCGAAGAGGACCTTGTCCCAGCTCACCTTGCCCTGTTCGAAGTGGAACGATGCCGTCTTGTTCTGCAGGGGTGAGGGCTTCATGCCGAGGATCGTCTCCGCCAGGCCGAGCAGGCGCCCGGTACCGCCAAGGGCTTCGGCGCAGGCGTTCAGTTGCTCACGGATGGCCGTAAGGGTGTCGTTGTCGTAGGTGTTGAGTTGCAGCATTCTTTTCTCCTCAGGCGCAGCGGTGCGCAGCGATAAAGCCGGTAAAACGTTTGGCCTGCGGGTTTTCGAGGGCTTCGGTCATTTCGGCGGCGGTGCGGGAATCGAACTGCTTGTGCAGCTGCCGGAAGCAGCGGCGCACGCTTTCGATATCCTCGCGGTCCTCAAAGCGGCGCCGCATCCCGATCAGGTTGAGGCCGCGGACGGTGGCGGGGTTGCCTTCGACAAGGCAGAAGGGGGGAACGTCATACTGGAGGTTCGATGCGCCGCCGACCATGACGCCCGTGCCGATGGTGCACTCCGCGTGCACGGTGCTGAGCCCGCCGACGATGACGCGCTCTTCGCAGCGGCTCTTGGCCTGCATCGTCACGGCATTGGTCAGGATGCAGTTGGCCCCGAGGGTAACGCCGGGGAAGAGCTGGACGTAGGCCATGATGAAGTTCGCTTCACCGATGGTGACGGCGTCGGCGGTGTCGTTCTGCGTCGCAAACTGGCAGAACTCGCGGACAAAGGTGCCTTTGCCGACGGTGACAGGGGCAAGGCCGTTGCCGATCTTGACAAAAGAGAAGAGGCGTACGCCCTCCTCGAGGGTGACGGGGCCTTCAAGGACGACATGGGCTTCAAGCCGCACGCCTGCACCGATGACACTCTCGGCGCCGATGTTGCAAAAAGGCCCGATCTGGGCGTCCGGGGCGACCTGGGCTCCCGGAGCGATGACGGCAGTAGGATGGATCATGCTTCGGTCGCCACCTGCAGGGTAATGATGCTGTCTTCGATGGAGGCCAGCGAGCCGCGCTCGCCCGTTTCAAGGTAGGTGATGAAGGCTTCGACCTCTTTGAGGAGCGGTTCATCCTTCTTGATGTGGCAGCCGCGCACGACGTAGGAGTTGTTGACGTGGAAGTTCGAGTACTCGGTGAGGTTCTGCGTGATCAGGTCGGCTTCGAAGTAGGCGTCCTTGCAGGCGACCTCGATGGTGCGCTTTTTGAACGGCGTCAGCCAGTTGGTGAGGATCTCGCCGACGATGGCGTCTTCGAGCTCGAAGCTCAGTACCGCGTTGTCCTCGTGGTGGTTGTGGATCTTGCGGGACTTGAAGATGTTCTTCTCCAGGATATTGCGGTGGGTGATGAAACGCATCAGGTCGATGTCGTGCACCGAAAGGTCGGTCAGGACGCCGACGTCGGCGATGCGCGGCGGGAAGGGACCGACACGGGTAATGGACATCGTATAGATCTCCTTGCCCTTGAGCTCCTCTTTGAGCGCCTGGACGACGGGGTTGAAGCGTTCGACGTGGCCGACGCAGCTCTTCAGCCCCGCCTCCTGGACCGCCTTGGCGATCAGTTTCGCGTCCTCAATGGTCGAGGCTGCCGGCTTTTCGATAAAGACGTGGACCCCGCGCTCGATACATTTGAGCGCGACTTCTTTGTGCAGGAAGGTCGGCACGACGATGATGGCGGCATCGGGCTTGGCGGTGTCGAGCATCTCGTCGACGTCGGTGAAGAAGGGCTCCGCGAAGTCGCCGTTTTTCACGACGTCGCAGAGCGCGACGATCTCGACTTTCTCGCCCAGGGCGTGGAGGATGCGGTAGTGGTTGCGGCCCATGGAACCCAGGCCGATGAGGGCGATCTTGATCATGCGTTCTCCTCCAGGGCTTTTACGACGAACGCCTGCTGCTCTTCGGTAAGGTAGGGGCTCATCGGCAGGGACATGATCTCCTCGCTGACGCGCTCGGAGACGGGGAAGTCGCCCGCGTTGTAGCCCAGCGGCGCGAAGGCTTCCTGCAGGTGCAGCGGCATGGGGTAGTGGACCGCTGTCGGAATCCCTTGGGCGTTCAGGGCCGCGGCGACGGCTTCGCGGTTCTTGACGCGTACGGAGTACTGCGCGTAGACGCTGGTGCGGTCTTCGATGACGGCAGGGGTGACGACATCGGCGTTTGCTAGTTTTTCGCTGTAGGCCGCACCGATGCGCATCCGTGCCGCGACTTCATCGTCGAAGTGGGCGAGCTTGACATTCAGGACCGCCGCCTGGATGGCGTCAAGGCGGCCGTTAATGCCGATGTACTTGTGCTTGTAGCGCTCGTTCTGGCCGTGGTTGAGCAGCATACGGATCTTCGAGGCGATAGCGTCGTCACTGGTGAAGACGGCACCGCCGTCGCCGTAGGCGCCCAGCGGTTTGGAGGGGAAGAAAGAGGTACAGCCGATCGTGGAGAGGTTGCAGGACTTTTTGCCCTTGTACTCCGCGCCGAAGCTCTGGCAGGCGTCTTCGATGACGGGGAGGCCGTGTTTGGCCGCGATGGCGTTGACGGCGTCCATATCGGCACACTGCCCGTAGAGGGAGACGGGGATGATCGCCTTGGTGCGCTCGGTGATGGCATCCTCGATCAGGGCCGCATCGATGTTGTAGGTCGTCTCGTCGATATCGACGAAGACGGCTTTGGCGCCGAGGAAGGCGATGACCTCCGCCGTGGCAATGAAGGTGAAGGGGGTGGTGATGACCTCGTCGCCGGCCTTGATGTCGAGGGCCATCAGGGCCAGCAGCAGGGCGTCCGTGCCGCTGCTGCAGCCGATGGCGTGCGCGGCGCCGGTATAGGCGGCCAGGCCGCTTTCAAGCTGCTGCAGTTTCGGTCCGCCGATGAACTGGGCCGATGCCATAACCTCGCCGACTTCGCGGTCGATCTCCTCTTTGTATGCCTGATACTGCGCCTGCAGATCGATAAAATTGATTTTCATTCCTGTTCACCTTCGATAAGATGTGCCACGCGCGCGCTGCTGCCGTGTTCGAGGTACCCCCGGAGCGCCTTGGCGTCTTCGATGAACGCCTGCCGGTCGAGGGCCAGCATTGCGCTGTAGAGCGCCTCCGCCGTGACGGCGCCCTGGATCAGTTCCGGGTGGAGCGGCCGCCCTTTGAAGCGGGAGAACATGATGTTCGCCAGGCCGATGTAGTCGAGCTTGACCAGGCTCTTCGCGATCAGGTAGTCCAGCGGTTTCGCCACGTAGGCGAGGACGAAGGGGGTGCCGATCAGCGAGGCTTCCAGGGTCGCGGTGCCGCTGCAGATAAAGGCGAAATCGCTCTCGTAGAGGGCCGCATGCGCGTCGTGTGCCACAATAAACGGTGATAGGTTACCGTAAAGATCATTCAGCTCTTCTTTCGCAAAATGCTTCGGCACGACGAGCACCGCTTCGGCATCGAGCCGCGCGCGCAGTTCCCGGAACAGCGGCATCAGCCGCCTTATCTCGCTTTTGCGGCTCCCGGGCATGAAGGTGACACGTTTGATTTCCGGTGCGGTGTCGGTTTTGAAGTGCGCAATCTCGTCGAGGAGGGGGTGGCCGACGTACTCGATGGGAGCCCCCGGGCTGTAGTACTCCTTCTCGAAAGGGAGGATGGAGGCGAGCCGGTCGATGGTGCGCTCCAGCACGGGGATCCGCTTCTGTTTCCACGCCCAGGCCTGGGGGAGGATGTAGTAGATGATCTCCTTGTCCGGGTAGCGCTTCTTGATCTTCTTGGCCAGGGGGAGGTTGAAGCCCGAGGAGTCCATCAGCAGCACTTTGTCAGCCCCGGCGGCGAGTTCGACCATCTCGTCGGCGAGTTTGAAGAAGTAGCGCAGCTTCTTGAGGGCATCGACGAAGCCCATGATCGCCAGGGAGCGGAGGTCGACGATGGGCTCGCCCAGGCTGCTGTCGAAGATGCCGCTCAGCTCGACGTCGTCGCTCAGCTCGGCTTTGAGGGCCTTGAGATGGACATTGGCGGAGTGTTCGAGGGCGGATACGAGCAGCTTCATGATCCGCCGTCCCCCCACTGCTGGAAGGCGGGGTCGTAGCGTTCCGTCTGGGCGTCGTGAAAGTCGTGCAGGAAGGTCGCGATGGCCTCGATGTCCCCGTCGGTGAGGGGCGCGGCGAAGCCGATCATCATCTCCTGCATCGGGGTGTCGGCGACCCCTTTTCGGAAGGTGCGGAGCTTGTAGGCGAGGAACCCCTGGGCGCGGTTGGCAAGGGAGGGGTAGTTGCCGGTCCCCTCGGCGCGGGAGCCGTGGCAGTTGTTGCAGCCGTTTTGAAAGTAGAGGGTCTTGCCCCGCTCATAGGTCTTATCGCTCTCCTGCGCCGCGAATGCAGCGGCCGCAAAAAGAATCAAAAGAAAAAAACGCACTCTAACCCCTGGCTTATTGGTTTTGCAATACAATGTCGACATTATAGCATCCGGGCCTTCCTGCGCGCTTGCGGGGCCCGGGAGTGAGGACACGGGCATGATTTATGAAAACGTGACGATTTGCGACTGCAGCGGTGAACGGGTCGCCTGCGTACGCATCGAGGAGGGGCGCATCACCGAGATCGCCGAACAGATCGCCGGCGACGCGCGGGTCGATGCGACCGGCAAGATCCTGCTGCCGGCGCTTGTGGACACGAACGTCCGCCTCAAAGACGGCCGCCTGACGGGACGCCACCTGGTGGAACTGGCCAAGGCGGCGCGCAGAGGGGGGGTGGGGACGGTCGTGCTCTCCCCCGATTCGACCCCTTCGGTCGATGATGCGATCTCCCTGGAGTTCGTCCAGAACCAGCGCGACGGCTGCGAGGGGGCGCGGATCGAAACGGCGATCGCCGCGACCATAGACGACGAACGTTTCAGCAATATCGCCATCCTGCTGGGGCGCGGTGCGGTCGCACCCTATATGACGACCTCCATTTCCAACCACCTGGCCGTGCGGATCGCCGAGTACGTCAAGATGTTCGGCGGGACGCTCTTTTGCCGCGCCTTCGACCGGAACCTCTCCTCCAACGGGGTGATGAACGAGGGGGCGGTGGCCCAGCGCCTCGGCCTGGTCGGCATCCCCGCACTCGGCGAGCCGGTCCACGTCGCGCGGATGATCGAGATCGCCCGCGAGTTCAAGATCGCCATCGTCTTCAAAAGCATCGCCTCCCCGCGCTCCATCGAGATGATCTCCGCCGCAAAACGCGAAGGGGTGGATGTGCGCTGCGAGGTGAGCCTGCACCACCTCCTCAAAAGCGACGAGGCGTGCGAAGGGTTCAACACCGTCGCCAAGCTCGACCCGCCGCTGCAGTCGGAGAGCGACGTGCTGAAGCTGCGCGAGGCCTTCGAAGCCGGGGCGGTCGACATGCTGACGCTGCTGCACCAGCCCAATTCGCCGGTGAACAAAGAGGTCGCCTTCGCCGACGCGGCTTACGGTTGTGAAAGTATCGCCGATGCGCTGCCGCTGCTTTACACGAAGCTGGTTGCCTCGGGGTGGATCAGCTGGGAAAGACTGGTGACGCTCTGTGTGCGCGAACCGGCCCGCTCCATCGGCCGCGACGCCGGGACCATCGATGTGGGCAGCACCGACGTGGTGCTCTTCGACCCCCAGCCCGTACGCATGCTCGAAGACCGCCAGTCGCTCTATGACGGCGAAACCCTTCATGGAACGGTCGTCACACTCTTCCGAAATGCCTGAAAACCCCCTAAAACAGGGGCTTTATGACGGTAACTATTCTAGGCTATAATAGTACAATACAGTGCATATTATAAGGAGCCTAGTATGAAACGTTTTTACGCAAGTATAGCCGCAGCGGCACTGCTGACGGCCGGGATCGCGGGATGCGGCGGCAGCTCTTCGGACAGCGGGGTGCTCAACGTCGGACTGACGGATGCCCCGGCGGAGTTTGAAGCCGTCTACGTGACCATTGACAAAGTAATGGTGCACCGCGCCGATGAGTCCAACGAGTCCAACTCCTCCTGGCTGACCGTTGCGGACGTCAACGGGACCTACGACCTGCTGAAACTGCGCGACGGCAATGTGTCGATGCTCGGCGTTGCGAACATCCCGGCGGCCACGTATACGCAGATGCGCCTGGTCCTCCAGTATGACAGCAATGACTCGACGGTTCACCCGTACGGCAACTACGTCGTGATCGGCGGTACGCCCAGCGAACTGACGATCCCGAGCATGGAAGTCAAAGAGAGCCACAACTTCGTCATGGCGCCGGACGGCAATATGACGATGACGGTCGACTTTGATGCGAACAAGTCGATCCACTCCACCGGCAGCGGCAAGTGGATGCTCAAACCGGTCCTGCACGTCGATACGAAGTAACCGCTTCAACCTTTCACCCGGGTAAACGCGGGGGCATTGTCTCCCCGCTTTACGTTCCCCACACCCACCGTAGTCTATAATCCCCCATGCAAGAAATGACCTGGCGCACGCTGCTGCGCGATACGAAACCCTTTCGCAAACGGATCACCCTCGGGCAGCTCGTCGCGGTGCTGGCCGTCGCGATCTCCCTGCCGGTCCCGCTGCTCTTCCCGCTGCTGGTCGACCAGGTGCTGCTCGAAAAGCCCGCGCAGCTGACGGGGCTGATCGACTGGCTCTTCGCGCCCGAGCACCCCTGGGGTTACATCGTCGTTGTCCTGCTGACGACACTGTTCCTGCGCATGCTCTTTGTCGTCGCCAACGTTTTCCAGTCCCGCCTCTTCACGATCATCTCCAAGCACCTCGTCTTTACGATCCGGCGCCGCATCCTGGAACACCTGCGGCACGTCTCCGTCTCCGAGTACGAAGCCCTCGGCGGCGGGGGCGTGAGCGCGCGGCTGGTGACGGACATCGACACCGTCGACGCCTTTATCGGGGTCAGTATCGGGCGCTTTTTCGTCTCGGCACTCTCCCTGATCGGCGTGGCGCTGGTGCTGCTCTATATCGACTGGCAGCTGGCCCTGATCATTCTGCTGCTCAACCCCGCCGTCGTCGCGCTGACGACCTGGCTGGGCAAGAAAGTGCGGCGGCTCAAACGGACGGAGAACCAGAAGATCGAGCGCTTCCAGAACCGCCTCTCCGAGACCCTAGACCTTTTCGTGCAGATCCGCACCTACAACCAGGAGCAGCGCTACATCGACAGCATGATCGACGATGCCCGCTCCATCCGCGACGCCTCGACGCAGTACGGCTGGAAGAGCGAGGCGGCGGGGCAGCTCTCCTCGCTGCTCTTTCTGAGCGGCTTCGAGTTCTTCCGGGCGGCGTCGATGCTGATGGTGCTCTTTTCATCGCTCTCCATCGGCGAGATGTTCGCCGTGCTCGGCTACCTCTGGTTCATGGTGACACCGCTGCAGGACATGCTGCAGATCATCTTCTCCTACCAGAACGCCACGGCGGCGCTCGAGCGCCTCAACGCGCTGCTGCGGCTGGAGAAGGAGCCCCGGTACCCCCATGAGCAGAACCCCTTCGAGGGGAGAGAGACCAACGGCATCTCCGTGGAACACCTCAGTTTCGGCTACGGTCAGAAGCGGGTGCTGCACGACATCTCTATGAACATAGAAGCGGGCAAGACCGTGGCGCTTCTGGGCCACAGCGGCAGCGGCAAGACGACGCTGGCACAGCTGGTACTGGGGCTCTACGCCCCGCAGGAGGGGAGCATCTGCATCGACGATATCCCCGTCCAGAAGATCGGCCTCGACGTCATCCGCGACCATGTCGCCCTCGTGCTGCAGACGCCGAAGATGTTCAACGATACCCTGCGGCAGAACCTGACCCTGGGCCGGGACCTTCCCGACGACAAGCTCTATGACGTGCTGCACGTCGCGCAGCTCGACGACGTCGTGGCCAAACTGACAGAAGGCCTGGAGACGATGATCGGCAAGGACGGCATAAGGCTCTCCGGCGGGGAGCGGCAGCGCCTCTCCATCGCCCGGATGCTGCTGCACGCACCGAGCGTCGTCATCCTCGATGAATCGACCTCGGCGCTGGACGTGCAGACGGAGAGCCACCTCTTCACCTCCCTGCGCGACTACCTCAAGGGCAAGACGACCCTTATCATCGCCCACCGTCTCAGCACCGTCGAGCATGCGGATTACGTCTACTTCCTCGACGACGGGCGCATCGTCGAGGCGGGCACGCCGGAGGAGCTGCTGCGGCGCGAAGGGTTCTACCAGCGCTTTGTCCAGAAACAGCTTGTGCATTGACGCCTTTGGTGACCTAGGTTACTGACGGCGGCTGCCTGTTTTGTATATACTGACCCCATATCCAAGTTTTCTATCCAAGGAGAGTATGATGTGTGTCAATATGGGAACCGTCGATAAGATCATCCGGATCGTTCTGGGCATCGCCCTGATCGCCTACGGGCTCGTCGCGCCGAACTACATTGTTGCCGTGATCGGGCTGGTGCCGCTGCTGACGGGTGTACTGGGTGTCTGCCCGCTCTACATTCCGCTGAAGCTCAATACGGGGTGTAAGCGCGAAGAGAAGAAAGAGCAAGAGGAGTGATCAGCACCTATTGATGCTGAAATGAGTTTTAGCGTAGATCTCCGGGCTGTGCTCGGATGTCGTTTTATGCTTTATAAGCAGTAAAGAGGAAGACCGGGTAGTTCTTCTCCGGTTTTTCAATCGTCAGTGCGGTCGTGAAGGCCGCATCGACGAATCCGCATTTTTGAGCCATCTCCGTCAACTTTTCCCTGTCAAAACCGAAATGAAAGACCCCTTCGTTCCCGTGGGAGTGGAAGCTGCCGTCCTCTTTGTCGAGGTCCGCAACGGCGATGAAGCCGCCGGGGTTGAGGTGGTCATAGAGGGTCTTGAGGAACCCTTCGGTGTCATCGACGTGGTGCATCGCCATGGAGCTGATGATGCCGTCGAAGGTTTCGCTCAGCGGCATCTGCGTGATGTCGCAGCAGGCGGTTTTGATAACGTGTTCCGGGGTGCTTTTGCTCTTGAGTACGTCGAGCATCTTCTCGGAGGTGTCGACGGCGGTGACGGAGCCGACATGGGGGGCGACGCGGTAGGTGAGCAGCCCCGTCCCCGCGCCGAAGTCGAGCAGGGACATGGCGTCGTTCAGGGGGATGGTTTCTATAACGGCATCGGCGGTATGCGCGGCGATCTGCCGGCGCAGGTCCCCCTTGTCCCAGTCGGCGGCCGCGGCGTCGAAACGGGACATTTACAGGTCTTTCGCGTTGCGCAGTTCGGCGATCTCCGTCTCGACCATCTCGTTGATCATCAGCGTGTAGAGTTCGGCAATGAGGTTGGGGGAGAGGTCGAGGTCGAGGGCCTTGCGGCGCAGGCGCTGGATGACGCCGTCGATTCGGTCGGGGGCTTTGACCTCGTCGATGGTGTTCTTGAAGCGGGCGGCCTGTTTGATGTAGTTGTTGCGTTTGGCGATGAGCTCGACGATCTGATCGTCAAGCTGGTCGATCTCGTCGCGGACTTCTGCTAGGGAGTTGCACTCTTTCATCGGGCGCTCCTGTGGTGATTATAGAGGTATTTTACCTCCCCTTATTTAAACCACCCTTTCACTTTTTCAAAGGCCGATTCGAAGACGCTTTCATGGGGTTTCGATTCGATGCCGAAACTCTCCTGGAGCTGTTCGAGAAGCTCGCGCTGTTCGTCGTTCAGTTTCTTCGGGTAGATGAGCTTGACCTGGGCGATCAGGCTCCCTTTTCCGTGGCCGTGGACGTCTTCGATCCCCTCGTCGCGGAAGCGGTACTGCTGCTTGTCGCGGGTCCCCTGGTCGAGGTTCAGCTCGATCTCGCCGGTGAGCGACGGGATGGTGATGTTCTCGCCGAGGATCGCCTGGGTGAAGAAGACCGGGACTTCGACGTAGACGTCGTTGCCGTGGCGCTGGAAGGTCTCGTCGTGCTCGACCTGGAAGGTGACGTAGAGGTCGCCGCGGCTGCCGCGCTTGCTGACATTGCCCTTGCCGGAGACGCGCAGGCGGTTGTCGCTGTCGACGCCCGCGGGGACTTTGATGGTGATGGTCTCTTCGACCTCTTCAAAGCCCGCGCCGTGGCACTCGGAGCAGGGGTCGCCCGGCATCGTGCCCGCGCCGTGGCAGACCGGACAGGTCTGGGAGAAGGTCATGAAGCCCTGGCGCACGTAGACCTGGCCCTTGCCGCCGCACTGCTGGCAGGGGGCGAGCTTGCCGTCCTTGGCGCCGGTGCCGTCGCACATCGCACACGCCTTTTTGTAGCTGAAGCTGATCTCTTTGTCGCAGCCGAAGACCGCCTCTTTGAAGCTGAGCGTGATCTCGACACCGAGGTCGAGGGGGTATTTGTCCATGTCCGCAGGGTTCTGGCGCGAGCGGCGCCCGCCGCCGAACATCTCTTCGAAGATCTCGCCCAGGTCCTCAAACCCGCCGAAGCCGCCGCGCGCACCGCCGCCGGCCATGCCTTCGAGCCCCTGTTTGCCGTAGCGGTCGTAGATGCTCCGTTTTTCGTCGTCGCTGAGGACCTGGTAGGCCTCGTTGCAGAGCTTGAATTTGTGTTCCGCTTCCGGGTCGTCCGGGTTGGCGTCGGGATGGTACTTCTTTGCCATTTTGCGATAGGCTTTCTTGATCTCGGTCTTTTCAGCGCTCTGGCTGATCTCCAAAATTTCGTAATAGCTCATCTCTTCCATACAAATCCCTTGTTATACTGTTTTTTTTGATCGGCACAAACAGTGCCCCGAAAAAATTTTCGGAATTATACCATCTTGAGTGAAGTGATATAAAGTTGTACATTTTTCATTCCCTTTTTACCCTCGTTTTCCTGATCTTTTTGACCGGCTGTGCGCAGAAGGCGACACACCTGAACCTTAACGGCGAAGCGGACAGCAGCGGCGTCTTCGTCCCCTTCGACGCGCTGCCGCAGTGGAACGAACAGCGGGCCGAAGCGGGCCTGGCCGTTTTCAAAAAGCAGTGCGGCTTGAACAAGGTGCCTGCATTGCAGACGCTCTGCGAAGAGGCGGAAAAGAGCAACGACCCCAAAGCCTTTTTCGAAGCAAACTTCCGTCCCTTTATGCTGACGGAAAAGGGGGAGAGTGAAGGGCTGATGACGGGCTACTACGAACCGCTCCTGCACGGCTCAGCGAATCAGAGTGAAGCGTATCCCTATCCTTTGTACGCGCCGCCCAAGGACCTGCTGCGCATCGAACTCGCTTCACTCTATCCGGACCTTACCCACCGCTACCTGCGCGGCAGGCTGCAGGGCAACCGCGTGGTACCGTACCCCTCCCGGGCGCAGATCAACGCCGGGGATGTCGACGCGCGTCCGCTGTGCTATGTCAGCAGCGACATCGACCGCTTCTTTCTCCATGTCCAGGGCTCCGGAAGGGTACTGCTCGACGACAACACGACCCTCTACGTCGGCCATACCGACCGAAACGGCCACCCCTACCGCTCCATCGGGAAACTGATGGTCGAGGAGGGGCTCATCCCCAAAGCCGAGATCTCCCTGCAGACGATCCGCGCCTACCTCCGCAGCCACCCGGCAGAGAAGAAGCGCATTTTGGAGTCGAACCCCAGCTACATCTTCTTCGGCCTGCGCACGCAGGGGGCGACGGGAACCCTCGGCGCGGAGCTGACCCCGATGCACTCCGTCGCCGTCGACCGCACACGCATTCCGCTGGGCTACCCCGTCTACGTCGACGCCGTCGAACCCCTCGGCGGTAAACCGCTGCAGCTCCTGGCGATGGCGCAGGATACGGGCAGTGCTATCAAAGGGCAGGTGCGCGCCGACCTCTTCTGGGGCTACGGCGAGCATGCGGAAGCCGAAGCGGGACGGATGAAATCGCCGCTGCGCCTCTGGCTCCTTGTGCCGAAAGCGGAGTAGGAGGAAGATGCTGACATTTACGACCGAACCGATGGCGGAGATCCTGCCTCTGCTCGAAGCACAGGTGGCACAGCTCAACGCAGGGGAGAACATAGAGTTCTCCGTCCTCGACCCCGACCTGGGCGCGGGGCACTATGCAGGTGCAACTATTACTGTCGAGGGGACCGATTACCTCTACCGCGGCTACAAGGCATGGACCGATCTTTCGGAGCTTCTGATGTGTCGGATGATGACCCCTGAACGCCTTGAAAACGGCAGAGTCCGGCTGCGTTTTATGAAGCTCGATACGGCGTCGTCCTTCCACCGGGAAGAGGTGGAGGAGAGAACGGAGAAGTACGGCGCGGCTTCCCCCTTCGCGGCCATCAACAAGAACGAGGAGCCGGCTTTCCTCTGGGCCTACCGTCATTCACTGGAACGGGTAAAAGTAGGGCAGCGGAAGCGGGTGCTCAACCTCGGCATCAACAGCGGAGAGGAGTTCGAGCTGATCCGCCGGATGCTCGGCAGCGATTTTGGTGAGATGGAGCTGGTCGGAGTCGACCATTCGGCAACGGCCATCGCCGAAGCGCAGGCAAAATTTCCCGAGCCCAATGTGAGCTTCCACGTCCACGACATCAATGACCTTGGCAGCCTCGATCTCGGTCGTTTCGACCTCATTATGAGCATCGGTACCCTGCAGAGCCCCGGTGTGGAGTTCAAGCCCTTGTTTATGTCGCTGATACAAAACTACCTCGCCCCCGGAGGCAGTGTCATCCTCGGCTTCCCCAACAGCCGCTGGACAGATGGAGAACTCATCTACGGTGCCAAAGCACCCAACTATGCGTTCTCGGAACAGTCGCTGCTTTATAAGGACGTTTACTTCTGCAAGAAGTATTTGCAGCAGAAGAAATTCCGGGTGACGCTCACTGGCAAGCCGTATCTTTTTCTTAGTGCAACACCTTTCGAGTTGAACCGGCAGGCACAACCAAGCAGCAACATCTGATCTAAAAAAACTTGTTCAGAGTTGGCCAACGTTCCAGCGACATTTCCAGATAAAAATCATTGTTGTCTCAAATGTTTAGAAAATTTTCACTTAACACGTATTTTATATGGATTTATTCCTATTATGATGCCATACATTCGTTAGCAGTTTTGAAACGATAAAGCGACTTGTCAGCAGCAACTTTAGCGAAGCGTGCAATAACTATCATAACAATTCCGTATAAAATTACAACTACTTTTCCCCACCAAACCTGTGGTTCAACAATAACTCCAGTTATCAGAATTAATAAACCATAGAAGAACATTGTTGCGGAAATTAGATATAAATATATAAATTCAATAATCTTATATGTATTTGAATTAGCTACAACGTCGTCATACGGAGATGTGTTGGCATCCTCAAAACAAGATCTGCTAAGTTTAATGAGTTCCTTGAATTTTCTCGATAAATTGCGTATAGATTTTTGATCAACAATGAAAGCAATTCCCCATATAGTTGTTGCAATAAGTAAAATGCTCAAGCAAATTGTAACAAGCGTACCCATACCATGTCGTTCAAGATAGGGTAGTATTGTGTCTAGTAAGGCGATCATTTCTTTCATTTCTTTGATTTCTCCTTCGATTTGTACATTTATCCTGAAATGTATTCTAAGAGTTCTGCAGTGGCAGCATTTTTCATTAATCGAGCTCGTACTGGACCCACATTATAGATTTTTTCAATCAAGTTTTCTTCCGTATTTTTGTGCAAATCTTCAATTGTATTGATTCCAGCAGACCTTAGCTTTTCTTTTTGCCAAGGAGTAAGAAGAACTAAAACGTCAATTGACTTCTCAAGTAAAGACCTCAATGATTCTCCGTACTGTTGTTCGTCATCAGTTTGAACTAAACCGTCACTACCAGAGTATGAGCTATGGTTTTTACCAAACTCAATGAATTTTTTGATTGATAAGTTTTTATAAAATTCAGATGACTCGCTATGAGGATTACTTTCTAATGAAATCATACAGCCATATTTGATCTCATATCGAGACCCTAATTCGGCTCTAGTCGCTCTCACTGAACTATCTATCTTCCTGATGATTCCGGTATACGTTAAAAGTCTTAACGCTTCTTTCACAGCCTCGGGGGAGTCTTTATGTATCCAAAAATAAATCGTGGATTCAGCAATCCCTTTTTCTTTTCTAGTATTGTTATACTCTTCAACTTTTGGAATAACTGTTTTTTCGAGAAAATCTCTTCCCCAATCAATTATTCCTCGGTGACCTTTATATTTTTCTCCTAGCTCAGTATGTTCTGCCCAAATCTGACCACGATAAAATGATTTGATTTCTGAATTGACGTTTGACGTGTTGAATTTTGCTATGTTTTGAAGAGTTCTTAATAACATCCTAGGGTTACCACCAGATGATAAAGCAAGGGTGTTAAACAGTTCCCTTTGTTTATCGATGTCTTCACGTAACTTTTCGTCAGATTGTTTGAAAACAATGTCTTTAAAGTATTGGAGATAATCAGCGTCAGAAATGTTTCTTTCTAATTTTTTGTATACACAATCATGAGTTAATTCAAATGTGTCTCCAAAGTGTGTTACACCTGGGTAAATAGCTGCATTACATGATATATAAGGTGATCTTAGGTCTTTAAAAAGATTAAAGAATTGTCGCTGTTGCTCGGGCCTAAAAACGTGTGCAGCTTCGTCAAAAAAAAAGACTACTCTTTCAAGAGAGTTTTCTTCACAAATCGTTTGTATCGCTTCTTTTACATCTTCTATGTCAGGTAGCGCAGATATATCAACTTTAGAATTTCCTCTATATGATTCTTCGAACAGTTTAACGATTTCTTTAAGACTGATCTGAACTTCATCTTCGGTTTCATTAACATCATTGCTTAACAGACTTGCAGTTAGGGAAGAAACAACGATTCCTCTCTTCCTTAGTTTGTTGAGTAAGGATTTAAGAGTCTTGGCTAACATCCAATGATAGAATTGAAGATTGTCTTCTGTACTGATTAACGAGCTCATGTTGAAGGGTACAAAAACACTGATATAAGATTCACTTTCAGATTCTAATTCAAGTTCTGCAACTCGCATTAAAAAAGATTTTCCGGTGCCTCTAGAGCCTTCCAGTAAACAAGGTTCATTTGCTTTGAGAGCGTTTAATATATTTCTGTCAGCCGCGTTAACCACTGATAAGTTTAAAATATCTGTTTGTTTAATACTTTCTGTTCTTAGATAAAATTCATTCATTAATATTCCTTATGATTGTCCAAATAATTTTCGAATAGGTTCAACTTCATTGAGTTCTTCTGGGACAAACTGTAGTGACTCGCGTGTAGACTCATCAAACTGCTTTGCGTACCTGCATACAGCAGTAAATAAAATCACTTTTGCAACAGATGTAAAATAATCACAATACAGTTCAAATAATGTAGCGTTATAGCCTAATTCTAGACCACTGTTTTGCCAAGTTTCATTATTCCCATGAACATATTCAGAAAGTTTCCTGTAAACAGAAATGGCTTTTCTTCTATACACGATACTATGTTCTGAACATTCGCTAAAGAATGCTTGTGTAAATCGCTTTGACAAGACCCCGTTATCTTCATCAACTAAACTTGACCATTTTATATCAGTGCGACCGTCAAGCCATTCATGTAACTCCAATTTATTTACGGAGAAATACATAGCTGCAAGTCCCATTTCAAACGCTAGCCGCAATGACGAAAAGGCTTGCCTATATAATCCTAGAACTACATTTAGGTTTGCTGACTCCAGTTGCGCACTAACAGTTACAAGAATTTCTTTTTCTTGGGGATCAAGTAGGCACTCAGCGTATTCGTATACACACGACGATAAATGATGCAGTGTACCGAGTTTTTCTTTCTCAGATATCGTTTGAATGAATATTGTCTGTGACTCAGAATTTAATCTATTAAAGTATTCTTGTATGTCCATGATAATCGATTAATCCTTTTTTTGAATGAACTATTGACTTGTAAATATTTTACTGCGCTACAAAGCTATCCCACTATATATATTGTTACTAAATGTATAACATTATTACATATTTTATAGCTCTATATGCTTTAATTGTAAGGAAAAATGCATAATAATAATAATAATTTCTGATGATTAATTAACTCTATGCAGGTCTATCGACAGTTGTCGATATTAATCATAAATTTTTGAGTTAAGTAGATCTAGACCTTTTGGCTGATCAGTTTGCTTACAGAGACTTGCGATAAGTAGCAAAAAAGTGCGGCACTGGTGGGGTCTGGTCATCGTCGTAGGCGACAAAGCTCTCCTCGTTTAGGCCCGCTCGGACGAAGCCGCCGATCTCGTCTTTGTCGAGGGGGAGGGGGATGGCGTCAGTCTGCTCACCGGCCAGGCGGCTGCGGCAGGAGACGAGGATGGTGCCGCCGGGGGCAAGGAGCGAGACCATGGCGTCGCGGGCCATGATGCGGTACTTGCCCGGCAGCACCTGGATGGTGTTGCATTCGTAGACGACGTCATAGGCCCCCCGCCACGCTTCAGGGTAGTTAAAGAGGTCGGCGATGAGGTACTCCACTTTGCTGTCGGGGTAGCGGTTTTTGCACAGCGCGATGGCGCTGGGGGCGATGTCGAAGGCGGTGACGTCGTAACCGTAGGCGGAGAGCTCTTCGGCGTCGTCGCCGACGCCGCAGCCGACGGCGATGGCCTTTTTCTTCTCCCCCGGCGCGAGGGGGTGCATTTTGAGCCAGTCGGTCAGATAGGGGTTGGGGGCGAGGTCGGCCCAGAAGACGGCGGTGTGGTCGCCGTCGGCGCTGCTGTAGATGCTGTCGAACCACCCCAGCGGGTCGTCGCGCTCCTGGTAGGAGCGGACCATCTGCCTGTATGCTTCGGGGTCAAACTCTGCCATGACGCTGCTCCTTCTAATGCCGTAATCTTTTATTCTAGGCCGAAACAGGTAAAGGTTTTCTATCATCGCCGTTCCCGTTTTAATTGCTGAAAAATCTTTCAGGCGGCAGCGCCTCACCGGGGCGGCTTTACGCTAAAATAGCGCTATGAAACACAGCCTTGAGAAGTTTACGCGCCTTGTCGACGCCCTGCAGGAGCTCCCGACCGTGGGGCAGAAGTCGGCGACCCGCCTGGCCTACCACATGCTGATGCACGACAGCTTCGGGGCGATGAAGATAGCCCACGCCATCGAGGATGCCGTCGGCAGCATCAAAAAGTGCCGCTCGTGCGGGGGGATGAGCGAGGACGAGCTCTGCGGCGTCTGCTCCGACGGGGGACGCGACGTATCGCTGCTGTGCATCGTCGAGAACGCGAAGGACATTCTCACCATCGAGGAAAACGGACTTTTCGGCGGACGCTACTACGTCCTCGACGCCCTCGACCGCCTCGACATCGATCACCTGCGCGCCACGGTCGGCAGCGGCGTCGAGGAGATCATCTTCGCGCTGACCCCCTCCATCGCCAACGACGCCGTCATCCTCTACATCGAGGACAAGCTGGAGGGGATGGACGTGCGGTTCACCCGGATCGCCCAGGGGGTCCCGACGGGCGTGAGCCTGGAGAATATCGACATGCTCTCCCTCGCCCGGGCCCTCGAAGACCGCGTCAAGGTCTAGTAAAATGACCGAGCGCGACCACGACCGGCTGGTGCGCAACCTGCGGCTGCTGCAGCTGCCCGAATCCTCCCTTATCCAGACCCACATCTCCAGCGTCATCATCGCCAAAGACGTCGTCTACAAGCTGAAAAAACCTGTCGACTTCGGTTTCCTGGACTACTCCACCCTGGAGCGCCGCAAACTGTTTTGCAGGGAAGAGGTGCGCATCAACGGCCGCTACGCCCCGCAGCTCTACCTGGGCGTCGTCGCCATCACGGGCAGCATCGCATCACCGGAACTGGACGGGGAGGGCCCGGCCATAGAGTACGCCGTGAAGATGCGCCGCTTCGACGCCGGGGCGCAGCTCGATAACATCGCCGCTGCGAGGGGACTCACCGACGACGAGTGCGACGCCGTCGCCGACACGGCCGCCGCCATGCACGACGGCGCACCCGTTGTCGACCCCGAGAGCGACTACGGTACGCCCGCGAGGGTCATCATGCCGATGCAGGAGAACTTCGACCTCATGGCCTCCCTGCACCGCGACGGTGAGCTGGCCGCGGACGTCGCGGCGCTGGAGCAGTGGACGCAGGCGGAGCATGCGCGCCTCACCCCGCTGCTGCAGCAGCGGCGCGATGAGGGCTTTGTGCGCGAAGTCCACGGCGACATGCACCTGCACAACATGGCGCTCTTCGACGGCAGGCCCATGCTCTTTGACGCCATCGAGTTCAACCCCTACCTCAACCACATCGACGTCATCAGCGATCTCGGCTTTTTACTGATGGACCTGGAGTACAGGGGACTGGCCCGGCAGAGCCGCCGCATCCTCAACCGCTACCTTGAACATACGGGTGACTACGCCGCCGTGGCCCTTCTGCCCTTTTACAAAACCTACCGGGCCATGGTGCGGGCGAAGGTGCTCGCCCTCCACGCTGCGCAGGAGATTACGGAGGAGGAGCGCGAGAGCGTCATCGACGAGGTACGCGCCTACATCGCGCTGGCAAAAAGCTACGGGGAGAAGAGTGAGCCTTTTCTGATGATCATGCACGGCGTCTCCGCGTCGGGCAAGAGCACCCTGGCCCTGAAAGCCGTCGAGGCGTTCGGCGCGCTCCGCCTGCGTTCGGATATCGAACGGATGCGCCTCTTCCGCAGCGAAGGGGATGAAGTGGATATCTACACGCCGGAGGCGACGGCGGCGACCTATGGAAGGTTAGAGGGGCTTGCCGCAACGCTGCTGGAAGCGGGCTGCAGTGCCATTGCCGACGCGACTTTCCTTACTGCGCAGCAGCGCAACCTCTTTGCCGCACTGGCTGCGCGCCGGGGTGTTCCCTATGCCATTTTGGACATCGAATGCGATGAAGAGGAACTTCTGCGCCGCATTCGGCTGCGCAGCGAGACGGGCGACGACGTCTCCGAAGCGGACGAAGCGGTCCTCGCCATGCAGCAGCGCAGAGTGAAGCCGCTTTCACCGTCGGAGCAGGCGAACCGCTTTGTTCTGCAGTGCGACGCGCCGCTGCCGGTCAAGGCGCTGGCGGCGTTTATAGAAGCGCAGAAGAGTTAGGGCTTGGGGATGCGGTAGGAGACCTGCCATGTTTTGGTCTCCCCCGCCTTCAGTGTCGGTGAGAAACGGATGGTGTAGCCGTCGCGTCGCTCGTAGGAGAGCGTGCTTTTGATGGTCGTCTTGCTGTCCGAGGAGACGCCGGGCACGAGGACGTCGACGCGTTTGGCGGCGTCAGAGCGGTTGGAGAGGCGGTAGGAGACGGTTAGGTTCCAGTAGCTGCCCTCGTCCTGGCGCTTCACCAGCGTGCTTTTGGCGACGATGTCGAAGTTCGTCCCCAGGCGGAGGGTGACCGTCTCGTTTTTCGGGGTGTTGTCCAGTGGGCTTTCGCCCAGCAGGATGGTCGTGCCGTCCGTCTCGGCGTAGGTGCGCACCGTGCCCGCGGGCAGCGGGATGTCGAAGCCTTCGAGGTCGACGAACTGGCTGACGGGGCGTTTCAGCTCCGCCCCGCTTTGCAGGGGCGGGGGCATGGTCACCTCGTAGCGGCGTGTGAGCGCATGGGACGGTTGGTCGATAAAGCGTATCTGCGTCTTTTCATTGTCGGCAAGGGTGACCCTGAAGGGGACGGTGTAGAGGTGGTACCCCTCGACGGCCTGCTCTGCCACCGGTGCCGCCGCGGTCTCCATCATCACCTTGCCGACATAGCGCCGCGGCTGGGCGGCACGGTTGATCTCCCCGGCGAGCAGGTGAAGCTTCGTCTCCTCAAAACGCTTGCCCGAACGGTTGTTGACGGTGATCCATCCCGTCAGGTCCCCTTTATTGCCGTCCAGGGTGAGGGTGTAGTCGCTTTTCCATTGGATGCTGCCTATGAGGTAGTCCAGCGCCATCTCGCCGCGGACCCGCTTGGAGGCCTCGACGTTCCAGACGAGGGAGGGTTTCATGATGAGGGTGTCGGGGATGGTGTCGAAGATGAAATCCTCGCTCCTGATCCCGCTCTCGATGCCGCGGTCGGTCTGCACGACGGCGGGCGATGCCGCCAGCAGTACCCCTCCGCCTATGTCCGGATGCTCTTTGTCGCCCGTTTTAAACCGGACACGCTTGCCGATGTTCGCCTCGATGATCTTGGCCAGGGTGATCTTGTCGAAACGGTACTGCTGCGAGTAGAGCGTCACGCCGGAGGGCAGCCGCACGCTGACGGCGTCGGTCTGCACCGTCGTCGCCACACCCGGGTAGACGATGCTCTGTTTGCCCTTCTCGACGCTGAGCTGCCGTTTCTCATGCACCAAGCCGATTCCGGCGTTGTAGATGACGAGGGCCGTTTCCGTCGAAGCGGGCGAAAGGGTGGCGGCGAAGAGCAGGGGAGAGGCGAGCAGCGTCAGAAAAAGCGGACGGGTCGGGTGCATGGCGGCTCCTTGGTAAGGGGTGGATTCTTGTGCTGTCAGTGTAGCAGTTTTTTGTAACGCGCCGTCTCCGCAGCGGTTGGTGTGGAGGAAGAAGCGGGCTTTTTGTCTTTTCTAGTCCGAAAACAATATAAGAAGTGCATTCGTTTAGTACGGCTTTAGAGATCCTTCCTTAAGATGCAGGTGAATAAGGATTCAGATCAGTCTGGTCTGTTTTGGAGGCAAGCATGTACCGACTCTTTCTTCTGCTGGCGACGGTGACGGCGCTCATGGCCCACGAGTACTGGATCGACGCGTCGGGCACGCTGAAGCGCGGCCACCTGGGTGCGTCCGCTTCGGAGCATATGCATAAAGACGATGCGGTGCGGCAATACCCCTCGGAACGCTACTGCCGCCGGGGCGGCAGCGTCGATGAGACACAGGGGGCCTTCGGGGTCTCCGGGCGCGTCGGCACGGCCTGCGACACCATGATGGTTGTCCTGCACCTGGGCAACTACGCCAAAACCCCCTACGGCATCGTCACGGCGTCGGAGGCGAACCCTTCGATGGTCATAAAAAGCTGGGAGAGTGTAGAGAGCGTCAAGCGCGTGGAAAAACTGTCTGATTTCGCCCCCCTGGGCAAAGGGTTCGAGCTCAGCTTCAGCCGGGACCCCTCCGTCCTGGAAGCGGGGGACAAGATGCGCCTCCTCGCCACCTTCGACGGTGCGCCGAAAGCGGGTGCGGTCGTCGCCTACGAAGGGCGGGTCATCGGCACCACGGACGAAGCGGGGCGCATCAACGTCCGCATCCGCCACGCGGGCCTGCAGCAGATCCGCGCCACCCTGCGGCAGCCGCTGGCAAACGCCCCTGTCGCCGAGCGTCTCTACAACGCGACGCTGAACCTGGAGGTGAAGTAATGCGCTGGCTTCCCGCACTGTTTACCCTGGTATCGCTGCTCGGCGCCCATGACCTTGTGCACCGGGTGTCGCATTCGGAGTGCATCGCCGTCTCCTTCGCCTACGCCGATCAGAGCGACTTCTCCTACCAGGCGTATGAACTTTATGCCCCTGGGGAGACGATCCCCTACCAGGTGGGACGGACGGACAAAGCCTCCTCGCTCTGTTTCCGGCCGACGAAGCAGGGGGTGTGGACCCTGAAGGCCTTCGGCGAGGACGGGCACGGCGCGGCGGTGGAGATCACCGTCGATGAGCATCTGGCACTGGACGGGTATGCGCAGCCGCTGTTCGAGCGGTTCCAGAAGGCCTTTGTGGGGCTTGCGCTGATCTTCGCACTGTTCTGCGGGCTGTATCTGTATAAAAAAAGGAGAGTAGAGTGAAAAAGGTATTGGGAATAACGGCGCTGGCGTGTGCCGCGGCATGGGGGCACCACGGGGTCCCTTCGATCAGCCTGACGGGCGTCGACGGGCCGGGTGCACCGCTGGAGACGACCAGCTCTACGACCCTCCCCGAAGGCTCTTTCCTGGGCTACCTGAAGCTCGATCACGCGACGTACAAAACCTATACCGGTGCCAAAGACGGCGAAATGGAGCGAACGGACTACTGGCTCTACGGCCTGGGCTACGGGGCGACCCCCTACCTGAGCGCGTACGTGTTCATGCCCTACTATACGAAGGCGCTGGATGATTCGACAATGGTCTCGGGTTTCCATGACGTTAATGTCCAGGTCGTGCTCGGCCTGGTCTACGACGAGGGGTTCAAGCCGGCCCGCAAAAACGAAAGCCTGGACGACATGGAGGATTGGCACTTTACACTCTTTGTGAACGGTACCCTTCCGACGGGGGATTCCGAACGCACCGACGGCAGCGGGGCCCTCATCGACCCCGGCATGCAGACGGGGTTCGGCGAGCCCTCGCTGATGGTCGGGGCCAGCATGACCAAGTGGTTCGGCAACGCCTTTACCTTTGTCGGCGACTGTTCTTATAATACGTTCTTTGAACACACCTATGATGACGGCACCAAGCTGCGGTTCGGGGACGAGTACCGTGTCAACGGTGCGCTCACGGCGCGCGTTTACGAAGTGCCCAAATCGCGCCTGCGGCTCGATGCGGCCCTCGAGGCGAACTACCTCTACCTCGGCCGGGACGAAGAGGACGGTGTCGGGGCCGAGGCGACAGGCGGGTCGATCCTTTATACGACCCCGAGCCTGCGGGTGACCTACAAGACGATCTCGGCGGCGCTGGGCGTGAAACTGCCGACGGCAACGGACCTGAACGAAGAAGATCTTCAGCAGGGTGCCGAGGGGAAAGAGCGCTACCGGCTGATCTTTACCTTCTCGACCCTCTTTTAAAGGCGACCAGATGCACATCCCCGACGGTTTTCTCTCCCCGGCCACCTACCTCCCCGCCACGGCCGCGGCGGCAGGCCTCATCGCCCTGGCCCTGAAGCGCACGGAGCTCGACGCCGACAGGATCGCCGGCGTCGCGGCGATCAGTGCCTTCAGCTTTGTCGCGATGCTCTTTGCGATCCCGATGCCCGGGGGCACCTCGGTACATCTGGGCGGGGTGGGGCTGATGGCGGTGCTGTTCGGCCCCTGGACGGCCTTCGGGGCGCTCTCGCTGGTGCTGCTGGTGCAGGCGCTGCTCTTCGGGGAAGGGGGGATCACCGCTTACGGGGTGCATGTCATCGCCATCGCCTTCGCCGGGGCGCTCTCCGCCTACGGCATCTACCGGTTCCTGAAGCGGGTTTCGGAGCCCGTGGCCCTCTTTGCGGCGGGGTGGACGGGCCTCGTCGTCCCCGCCGTCATCGTCGCGGTGCTGCTGGGCATCCAACCGCTGATCGCCCACGATGCCTGGGGCAAACCGCTCTTTTTCCCCTTCGGGCTGGAAGTGACGCTGCCGAGCATCGTCATCCCGCACCTGATCGCGGGCCTCGCCGAGGGGGCCGTGACGGTGATGATGGTGCGGTTTTTAAAGCGCTATTTCAAAGGGGTGTTCGATGCGGTATGACCGGCTCTGGCTTTTGGCGTATCTTGCAGGGATCGTCGCGCTCGGCTATATCCACGATGTCCGCGTCGTTGCCGCGACCGTGCTTGTACTCATCGCGCTGGGAGGGCGGCGACGCTGGCTGCTGCTGCGCCGGGCGGTCGCGGCCCTGCTGCTTTTTAACGTGACGGTGACAGTGGCCTACCTTCTGGCCCACTATTTTTTCGGTCTGCCGGAGGCGGCGCTGCTGCTGATCAACCTGCGGGCCCTGGCGATGACGCTGATGACCTTTACGCTGGTGTCGCGCATCAACATGGCCCGCGCACTTTCCTTCTCAAAGACGCTCTCGCTGCTCTATACGCTCTGCGTCTCGCAGATCATCGCTTTCATGCGAAGTTACGCGGCCTTTTCGGAGGGGATGAAGAGCCGCCACGCGGGGCGGCAGCGCGGTACGAGGCTGCACGCGCTCCTGGCCCAGCTCCACTATTTTATGTACAGGACGCTCTCGCTGTCGCAGGAGAATGCGATGGGGATGCGCTCCCGGGGGGTGATGGATGATTGAATGCCGTAACGTCTCTTTTGACGCGACCGATTTTGAAGGGGAGAAGCTCCCGCTGCTGCGCGAGCTCTCTTTTAGCATAGAGGAGGGGGAGAAGGTCGTACTTTTCGGGATCAACGGCTCGGGAAAATCGACGCTGCTCAAGCTTCTTAACGGGCTGGAACAGCCCAAAAGCGGCGAGATCCTCTACGGCGGCGCCTTGATGGACAAACGGTTTCTCAAGACCCACAAGGCGACGTTTAGGCGGGAGAACGTGCTGCAGATGCAGGACCCCAACAGCATGCTCTTTAACACGAGCGTCTACGAGGAGATCGCCTTCGGCCCCCGCAGTTTCGGTTTCGACGATGTCGATGAGAGGGTGCGGCACTTCGCGGAGCTCTTCGGGGTGACGAAGCTGCTCGAACGCGCCCCCTACCGGCTCAGCGGCGGCGAGAAACAGCGGGTGCTGCTGGCCTCCCTGCTGGCCGTCGAACCGAAGTTCCTGATGATGGACGAACCGACGGCGCACCTGGACCCGCCGACGACGGGGTGGCTGGTCGAGCTGCTGCAGGAGATGAAGATCACGACGCTGCTCTGCACGCACAATCTCAGCCTCGGCCGGGAACTGGGCACAAGGGCCCTGGTACTGGGGCCGGACCATACCCTGCATTACGACGGCCCCGTCGGTGCGCTGTTCGAGCACCTGGATATCCTGGACGGGGCCAGCCTGCTGCACCGCCACCGCCACACCCATGACGGCAAGGAGCATACCCACGCCCACCTGCACGACTGGGCGTAAAACTGACTTTCTTGTTGGGATACCGTTTTATTTCTGCAGTAAAAGATGCGCGTCGTAGGCAAGCCGCAGCACGCCGACGGCGTAGTTGCTGGAGTTGTTGTAGCGCATGATCTTCTTGACGTAGACGGCGAGGTAATCCAGCTCAGGTTTTTGGCAGGCGAAACAGTTGTAGGTGCGGCCGTTGCGCCCCTTGTCGAAGGCAAAGGAGGCGTTGTCGTTGGCGAAATCGTAGTCGTACCACGCCGATTCCACCGTCGGCATCTCCGGGAACTTCTTCCAGTCAATCAGTGCCGTAAAGGCTGCATTTTCATTCAAAAAGCGCGCGGTGGAGAGGATAGCGTCCTCCATCCGTTCCAGGTCGCCCGTCCCTTCGCCGTAGCGTTCGATAAGATAGAAATTCTGCGGCATGAACTGGGGGATGCCGACGGCCCCGGCGTAGGAGCTTTTGAAGCGGCATTCGGCCGGGGCGATACCGTTGGCGTAGCAAAACCGCATCAGCGAGACGATGTTGCGTTCGGCCATGGCGAGGAGGCTTTTGTTGCGCGGGGTAGTGCCGGGGAGTTCGCGGATCAGGGTGTTAAAGACGGTGAAGGCGTCGTGCTTGGATGGGAAACGCCCCAGCCGGGTCTCCTTGGCGAGGATGGCGGCGATGACCTCCCGGTTGACCTTGAAACGTTTCTCGGCCTCGTCGTAGGCGGCGCGGTACTGCCGCAGGTTCTCGACCATGGCGGGCACGAAGGTGACCAGTGCGTTGTTGGCGCGCTTCTCGTTGGCGTGGTGGACCTTGATCATTTTCGGGCTGAAAAGGCGCAGGCTCTTGCCGTCGCGCAGGGCCGTCTGGGGGTCGAGCAGGTAGCGGTTGGCGTAGTCGATGCTGACGCCCTTGGAGACGGCCTTTTTGCAGATCGCTTCGTAGGCGTCCAGCCTGAAGGCGCAGTCGCTGTAGGCAAAGAGGGTGGTGCCGAGCAGCGGGAGCAGCAGGAGCGCGCGTTTAAAAAGCGAAACTTTCACGCATCACCTCTTCGATGGTTTCGGCACTGTAGCGCTCTTCCGTGAAGAAGCGGTTGGCCAGGACCCCCTGGCCCAGGAGCATCTCGGCACCGTCGATGGCGCGCAGACCGTGATCGGCGCACAGCGCGAGAAACGGTGTCACTTTGCCGTAGATGGCGTCGGCTCCGTAGCGGCTCTGCTGCAGCAGCGGGAGCAGGAGCGCTTCGGGGGCGGGGAGGCTGTCGTCTTCGAGCCCGGCCGAGGTCGTGTTGACGACGAGGTCGTACGCTTTGGGGGTGAAATCGTCCCAGGTCATCGTGGTAAAGCCGTCGGCGGCGAAGGGGGCGAGGCGGCCCGCGGAGCGGTTAAGCAGGTGGACCGTTTTGCCTTCCTGCCGCAGCCGCGATGCCAACGCCCGCGCCGTGCCGCCCGCGCCGAGGATCAGGACGTCGTTGACGTTCTCAAAATTGCGGATGGCAAAGAGGAACCCGTCGGCATCGGTGTTGTAACCGATGAGTTTCCCGTTCTCGTTGATGATCGTATTGACGACGCCGACCTCCCGGGCGAAACCGCGGATCTCGTCGCAGGCATCGAAGGCGGCCTCTTTATGGGGCACGGTGATGTTCGCGCCCCGAAGCCCCAGGTCGAAGAAGGTCTTGCGGAGTTTTGCACCGTCGGAGAGGTGCACCCGCGTATAGCAGCCGGGAAACTCCAGGCGCTTGAAGACGTGGTTGTGCATCAGCGGTGAGCGGGAGTGGTGGACGGGATCGCCGAAGATGGCGAAGAGGGCGGGGGTCAAAACTTCAGGTCCTCCAGGGAACTCATGAGTGCTCCCAGTTTGTTCTGGACTTCGAGGTATTCAAGCTCGGGCTGGGAGTCGGCGACGATGCCCGCGCCCGCCTGCAGGATCACCTCGCCCGGTTTGACGAGGGAGGTACGGATCGTGATGGCGCTGTCCATATTGCCGTCGAAACCGAAGTAGCCGATGGCCCCGCTGTAGAAGCCGCGTTTGAGCCCTTCGAACTGGGCGATAAGCTCCATGGCACGGATCTTCGGCGCCCCGGTCATGGTCCCGGCGGTGAAGGTCGCCATAAAGAGGTCGAACATATCCTTGTCGTCGCGCAGTTCGGCCGTGACGTCGCTGACGATGTGCATGACGTGGGAGTAGCGCTCGATGTGCATCATGTCCTCGACCTTGACTGTCCCCGTCTTGGCGACGCGGCCGATGTCGTTGCGGCCCAGGTCGATGAGCATCAGGTGCTCGGCGAGCTCTTTGGGGTCGGCGAGGAGCTCCTCTTCAAGCTCGCGGTCGCGCTCTTTGGTGTCGCCGCGTTTGCGCGTTCCCGCGATGGGGCGCAGCAGCAGTTCGTTCTCCTGCAGGCGCACCATGACCTCCGGGGAGCTGCCGACGATGGCGAAATCTTCGTACTCCAGCAGATACATATAGGGCGAGGGGTTCTTGGTGCGCAGGATGCGGTAGAAGCTGAAAGGGTCCACATTCGCTGTGCGGGTGTAGCGGTTCGTCATCAGGATCTGGAAGACGTCGCCGCTCTTGATCATCTCCTTGGAGTCCGCCACCATCTCGAAGAAGCGCTCCTTCGTAAAGGCGAAACTTCCCCCTTCGTCATTGCGCATCGGTACGAGGGGCGTGTAGTCGTACTCGCCTTTGATCTCGGCCTCAAGGGTGCCGAAGCGCTCCGCCATCGCGTCTAGCGTCGTCAGCAGGGTGACCTTGTGGTTCTGGTGGGAGTAGACGACGACGAGCTTGGGCAGGATCAGGTCGAGGTCGGGCACCTTCATGGGGTCGTCGAGCTTCTCCATGTAGGTTTTCAATACCGGTTCGAACACCTTGACCATGTCGTAGCCGATGTAGCCGATGAAGCCGTCGGCGTAGCCGATGTCGAGATCTTTGCAGACCGCCTTGTAGGGGGCGGTGTCTATCGCGGCATAGTAGGACTTGAGAAAGTCGAACGGGGAGGTCGCGGACACTTCCGTTTCGCCCGCGGCGTTCGTGTAGCGGGTCTCACCCTCACGGTACTGCAGCCGCTCGCGCGCACCGATCAGGACGATGCTGTTCTTGCCGCCGCTGCCGCCGGCACTCTCGAACAGGAAGGTGATCTCGTCCGCGAAAGCGTTTTTGAGTTTCTGGTAGAGCGCGATCGGCGCGAACTGATCGAGCATAAACTGGGTGTGGTGGAACATGACTCTCGCTTCTTACGGTTTGATGGTATAGATAAACGCGCCGGATTCGATCTTGCGGCGGACATCCTGCAGGCGCGCTTTGGCGTCGCTGCGGTTTTTGAACGGACCGACGAGGACCTTGTTGGTCGTCGCGCCGTTGATGACGACACGGTGGAAGGTATAGTCGTACCCGTTGCGCTTGATGTTGTCCAGGAAGGTGCGGTTGGGCTTGTAGCGGCTGAACGAGCCGACCTGGATGTAGACGTCACCCGGTGCAGGGTGGCCTGCGACGGCGGGTGCGGGCGTCGGTGCCGGAGCCGGTTTGGGCTTCACGACCGGTGCGGGGGCCGGTGCCGGTGCGACTTCGGGTGCCGTCTCATCGATGACGATGATGTCGCTCTGTGCGATCGGCACCGGTTTGGCGATCTCGGGGGCCGACGCCGGTTCGTCGAGCGTTTCGGGAACCGGTTCCGGTTCCGCTGCTTCGGCCGTTTCAGCCGGTGCATCGACGCTCGCCGGAGGCGTGACCGGTGCCGCGACGGGCCGGGAGACGAGTTCGGGATGGGCGACCTGTACGGGCGCGGAACCGCTCATACGTCCCATGATCACGATGATGACGATGGCGACGATCACCAGCGATCCGACTCCGATAAGCATCTTCTTGCGGGTACCGTCCCGCGCGCTCCGGTTGAGGATGATATCGTTGAGTTCGTTGTGGTGTTCGTCAGGCATGCTGAGCTCCTTTGCTGCCGCCGGGTGTAAACAGGGCGTAGGGAAGATTGATGATGTTGTAGGCATCGGGCAGGGTATCGGTCGGGAAGACCCGCCATTGCCGGTTCATTTTCTCTTCCAGTTTTTGGGAAATGATTTTACCCATTTCAACGGCCTGTTGTAAAGCGTTGCCGCAGGGAATGTAGAGGTGCAGGTGCTGCGGGGTGGCAGAGCGGAAGGTGACAAGGTCTTCGTAGCCCAGTCCGGCGAGGACCTTTCCCGCATGGTGGTAGAAGTGCTTTGCCGCGTCGCCGTTGTAGTCGATCACGATAAAAGGGACGTTACCGTCATCGTCGACAAGGGGGTGGGCCAGGGTGAGCTGCCCGGCGCGGTGCGCGTTGATCAGCGCATCGCTCAGCGGGGCGGCGATCTGTTTGTATTTTGAAAAGAAGGTGCGGTTCCCGAAGGGGATCTGCTCGGCCACTTCCGGCATCTTCTGCCAGTAGTGGGTCCGGACGATCCGTTCGAAAAAACGGGCCTCTCTGTCCATCAATACGTCGGCTGGGAGTAGATGACGAACTGCTGGGCGAGGGTTTTGAGCTCTGCTTTGATCTCCGCCTGCTTGGCTTCGTTCTCGATATCATCGAGGACGTCGCAGATGCGGTTGGCGATGATCTCGAACTGCTCCTCTTTCATCCCGCGGGAGGTGAGTGCGGGGGAACCGATACGGATACCGGAGGTGACAAAGGGTGAGCGGAATTCGCCCGGCACGGTGTTCTTGTTGACGGTGATGCCCGCACGGCCCAGTGCCGCGTCCGCGTCTTTCCCGCTGAATTCGCGGTCGAGGAAGGAGACGAGAACGAGGTGGTTGTCCGTACCGTCACTGACGACCTTGTAGCCGCGGCTCATGATGACGTCGGCGAGGACGCTCGCATTGGACTTAACCTGCTTCGCGTAGGCTTTCCACTCTTCGGAGAGGTTGTACTTGAAGCCGACGGCCTTGGCGGCGATGACGTGGACCAGCGGTCCGCCCTGCAGCCCCGGGAAGATCGCGGAGTTGATCTTCTTCGCGATATCTTCGTCGTTGGTCATGATGAGACCGCCGCGCGGTCCGGCGAGGGTCTTGTGTGTCGTCGTCGTGACGACGTCGGCGTACGGGAACGGGCTCGGGTGCTCACCGGCGGCGACGAGACCGGCGATGTGGGCGATGTCCGCGAAGAGGATCGCACCGACTTCATCGGCGATCTCACGGAACTTCTTGAAGTCGATCTCACGGGCATAGGCGGAAGCGCCGCAGACGATGATCTTCGGCTGGACAATGCGCGCGATATCCATGACGCGCTCGTAGTTGATGCGGCCGTCGAGTTCGACACCGTAGGTGAAGCTCTGGTAGTTCTTGCCCGAGAAGCTCGGCTTTGCACCGTGGGTCAGGTGACCGCCGTGGCTCAGGTCCATCCCGAGGATCTTGTCGCCGGCTTTGATCAGCGCGGCGTAGACGGCGCCGTTCGCCTGGCTCCCGGCGTGGGGCTGGACGTTGGCAAACTTACAGCCGAAGAGTTCGCAGGCGCGGTCAATGGCCAGCTGCTCGACGGCATCGGCGAATTCACAACCGCCGTAGTAGCGTTTTTGCGGGTAACCCTCGGCGTATTTGTTCGTAAAAACGGAACCCATCGCCTCCATGACGGCCGGCAGGGT
This sequence comes from Thiomicrolovo sp. ZZH C-3, assembly GCF_054862725.1. NCBI lineage: Bacteria > Pseudomonadati > Campylobacterota > Epsilonproteobacteria > Campylobacterales > Sulfurimonadaceae > Thiomicrolovo > Thiomicrolovo sp. ZZH C-3. The sequence continues at coordinate 1,399,405 of NZ_JBTKXX010000001.1, read as the reverse complement.
AAAGTTCTCGGAAGCGATCATCTCAAGGTGGTCGGTCTGACGCTCCAGCTCTTTTTCACACAGGGCATAGACTTCGTTGTCAAACTCTTGCAGAAAGCTCATTTTTTTCCTCTTTGTTGATTTGTTTTATACGGCATCCGAACAAAGTCCGGCTGCCTACGCTAACGCTGTGTTCACCTCGGCGGTGTGCCCTGAAAGAAATACCCTCGGGGTGCCCGCGTGCAGGTGAACCGCACTCATGTTTTTCTTCTCTAAATCTCGCTCAAGTCTACGTCAGGTTCGTTTGCGTCTTCTCCGTCGTTAGATTGATTGGTCTCGTGTTTCAGCGGCTTCATCGCCGGGAACAGGAGCACGTCGCGGATGGAGTGCTCGTTGGTCAGCAGCATGACGAGACGGTCGATACCGATCCCCTGGCCGGCGGTCGGCGCCATCCCGTAGCTGAGCGCGCGGACAAAGTCCTCGTCCATCTCATGCGCCTCTTCGTCGCCGCCGGCTTTGGCTTCGAGCTGTCCCTCGAAACGGCCGAGCTGGTCGATGGGGTCGTTGAGCTCGCTGAAGGCGTTGGCGATCTCGCGCCCCGCGATAAAGAGCTCGAAACGGTCGGTGAGGGCGGGGTTGGCGTCGTTGCGGCGCGCCAGCGGGGAGATCTCGACCGGGTACATGGTGATAAAGGTCGGGTTGATCAGTTTGTCCTCGACGAAGGCGTCGAACATCTCGCCCTGGAGCTGGCCGACATTGAGGCTGTCACTCACTTCAAAGCCGTTTTCGCGCAGGTAGACGAGCATCTTCTCTTTGTCGTGGACGATGATCTCCGGCACGCCGCCGATCTGGCTCAGCGAGTCGACCAGCGGGATCTCCGTGAACTTGGAGAAATCGACTTCCATTTCGCCGTAGGGGAGCCGCGTCGGCAGGTTGAGGTGGTCGAAGAGGTATTCAAAGTACTCCTTCGTCAGCGCAATAAGGTCCTTGTAGGTCTTGAAGGCCCAGTAGAACTCGATGGAGGTGAACTCAGGGTTGTGCGTCGCGTCCATCCCCTCGTTGCGGAAGTTGCGGTTGATCTCGAAGACCGCCTCGAAGCCGCCGACGATGAGGCGCTTGAGGTAGAGCTCCGGGGCGATACGCAGGTAGCGGTCGACGCCCAACGCGTTGTGGTGGGTGACGAATGGCTTGGCGTTGGCACCGCCGGCGATGGGGTGCATCATCGGGGTTTCGACCTCGAGAAAGCCCTTGTCCTCGAAGAAGCGGCGTGTCAGTGAAATGATCTGGCTGCGGATCTTGAAGGTCTTGCGCACTTCGCTGTTCATGATCAGGTCGAGGTAGCGCTGGCGGTAGCGCATCTCTTTGTCGGTGAGGCCGTGGAACTTCTCCGGCAGCGGTGCGATCGCCTTGGTCAGGAGTTTGAGCGCGTCGACGTGCAGGGAGAGCTCACCCTGCTTGGTGACGAAGGGGAAGCCCTCGACTTCGATGATGTCACCGACCTCGATCTGCTTCTTGAAGACCTCGTTGTAGAAGCCCTCCGGCAGGTTGTCACGGGTGACGTAGATCTGCAGCATGGCGCTCTCGTCTTCGATCTTGACGAAGCTTGCCTTCCCCATGATACGGAAGAACTTGATGCGCCCCGCAACGCAGTAGCGGCGGTTCTCGTCGCGTTTGCTTTCGCTGTGCGCCAGGTCGGAGTTGACGTTCAGGAACTTGTCGATGGTCGTATTGCGCGCCGAGTCGTTGGCGTAGGGGTTGATGCCTGCCGCCTTGAGCGCTTCGGCTTTTTCGATACGTTGCTGGATATATTTGTTGTCAAAAAAAGACAATAGCGTGCTCCTCTGTTAGGTGTTGGATTTCTTCTGGCACTCGGCGCAGATCCCGTAGATCTGCATGGAGTGGTCTTTCATCAGGAAGCCCAGTGCGTCGGCGATGGCGTGCTGCCGCTTTTCGATCTCCGCGTCGACGAACTCGGTGATGGAACCGCATTCGGTGCAGATCATGTGGTCGTGGTGCTCCTTGGCCCCCAGTTCGTACTTTTTGCCCTGGGCGCCGAAGGAGAGGGAGGTGACGATGTCCTCGTTCTCCAGCAGCCCCAGGGTACGGTAGATCGTCGCGATCCCCGTTTTGAGGTCCGGGTAGTTCTCCTGGATCTTCTTGTGCAGCGCTTCGGGGGTCAGGTGCTCGTCGGAGTTGTAGAGCGTCTCGAGGATCACCTCGCGCTGGATCGTGAACTTCAGCCCGTTCTTTTTCAGCAGCTGTTTGAAGTCCTCGAGGAGCTGTTCGTACTCGATCGTCTTGGCGGTGAAGTCGTTTGAATGGCTCATTGTGTCTTCTCCTTCAGCTGCGATTTTACCGTATCGATGATCTCGCCGGCCCGTTCGAGGGAGATCCCGGTGTCGTTTGCTTCATTTTTCGGCGCGGCTGCCGGCTGAAGGCTCTCGGTGTCGAGGTGCATGATATAGCCGCCCGTTTCAACGAGAATCGGGAAGAGGATGCTCCCCTCGAGGGGCTCTTTGATGTTGTCGCGAATGGTGACGACGTTGTTGAGGGCGTAGGCGATCACGGCCGCGATCAGGAAGAACTTCCCGCTTCCGAAGATGAAACCGGCGATGCGGTCAAGGGCACCGAGGCCGCTGGCAGCGCCCAGGCGTTTGAAAAGGTGGCCCAGGCCGACCATGGCCAGCCAGAAGAGCGCCAGGGTGAGCAGGAAACCCGAGAAGCTGATCAGCGAAGGGCTTTCAAAATGAAAAATATTGTCGCTGAGGAAGCCGCCGACCTCGCCGCTGACCCGCGAAGCGACAAAGATACCGCCCACAATGCCGATCAGCCCGAAAAGCTCTTTGAAGAAGCCGTTGAGGATGCCTTTGAGGCCAAGCAGCAGGATGATGACGGAGACGACCAGGTCGAAGTAGTTGAAATCCATTCAGAACGCCCGTTTTGAAATTGAGAAGAATTATAAACAACTCTCACTAAAAAAAGCTTGACAGGAGGCCCCGGCACCGTTATTAACCCCCTGTTAAAGCTTCCTGATGTATGATTCCCGCTCAAAATTGATTATAAGGTATGTAGAGCCATGAGCAACTGGTCACCATCGAGCTGGAGAAGTTTTCCGATCAAGCAGCAACCGACCTATCCGGATCAGGATCATCTGAAACGGGTCGAAGCCGAGCTTCGGCGTTATCCCCCGCTGGTCTTCGCGGGCGAAGCGCGCAATCTCAAGTCCCAGCTGGCCCAGGTCTCCGAGGGGAAGGCTTTTCTGCTCCAGGGCGGTGACTGTGCCGAGAGTTTCTCCGAGTTCCATGCCGACAATATCCGCGACACCTTCAAAGTGATGCTGCAGATGGCGGTCGTGATGAGCTTTGCCAGCGGCCTGCCGGTCGTCAAAGTCGGGCGCATGGGCGGACAGTTCGCCAAACCGCGCTCTTCGGACTCGGAGACCGTCGACGGCGTCACGCTGCCGAGCTACCGCGGTGATATCATCAACAGCATCGAATTTACCGAGAAGGCCCGTGTCCCGGACCCGGAACGCATGATCCACGCCTACCACCAGGCGGCACCGACGCTGAACCTGCTGCGCGCTTTCGCTTCGGGCGGGATGGCGGACCTGCACCAGGTCCACAAGTGGAACCTCGATTTTGTCAAGCAGACGGAGATGGCGGAGAAGTACGAAGCCTTCGCCGCACAGATCGAGCAGTCCCTGCGCTTTATGGAGGCGTGCGGCGTGACGTCGCAGAGCTACCGTACCCTGCGTGAAACGGACTACTTCACCTCCCACGAAGCGCTGCTGCTGAACTATGAAGAGGCCTTTACCCGCCAGGACTCCCTGACGGGCGACTGGTACGACGTCTCCTCGCACATGCTCTGGATCGGCGACCGTACCCGCCAGGTCGACGGCGCACACGTCGAGTTCCTGCGCGGCGTCAAGAACCCGCTGGCGTTCAAGGCCGGTCCGTCCATGACGACCGAGGATCTGCTCAAGCTCTGCGATACCCTCAACCCGGAGAACGAAGCGGGACGCATCAACGTCATCGTGCGCATGGGTGCAGGCAAGGTCGGCGACCACCTGCCGGAATTGATCCGCGCGATCGAGCGTGAAGGCAAGAAGGTGCTCTGGAGCTGCGACCCGATGCACGGCAACATCATCAAGTCCGGCAACGGCTACAAGACCCGCCGCGTCGACGATATCCTCACCGAGATGAAAGAGTTCTTCCAGGTCCACAAATCCGAAGGGACCTACGGCGGCGGCGTCCACCTGGAGATGACGGGCAAGAACGTTACCGAGTGTCTCGGCGGGGCGTTCCAGATCACCGAAGAGGATCTCAACAGCCGCTACCACACCCACTGCGACCCGCGCCTCAACGCGGACCAGTCCCTCGAACTGGCGTTCCTCATCGCCGATACCCTCAAAGCTGCCCGTAGCTAATTTTTAATTACGGCATCCGGGCCTCGGCCTCCTTCGGCAGTGCTCCGGCACAATGCCTCCGGTTCCGAAGCTACAGATGCAAAGCAGTTTGCATCCGCTGACGCTTCTCACCTTAACACTGGGTTTTGTCCTCACTTTGTTGCGGAATTCCGCAAGCTTCATCCTCGGCAGGAAGCCCACACTCCGAGAGCACTTCTTTCAGGGCGCACCCCAAGGGCACTTCTTTCAGGGCGCGTGCAGGCGACCGAAGGAAGTACCTTCAGGTATAAACCGCACTTAACCATTACACAAATCTACACTGCGGCAATTTTCAGATTCAAGACAATTCCAAGAAAGTATTACGTGATTTTTCCCCGAACGGGGATGTGCGGAGCGGTGCGCTTAGAGCGCGGCGGCGTCGAGCGCCTTGATGAGTTCATCCGGGCGGTTGGACCACTGGATGGCGTCCTGCTTGGAGACGACGCGTTTGCGTACCAGGTCGAAGAGCTCCTGGGTCTGGGTGACCATGCCGGTCTCCTGCTGGTTAAGCTGCATCTGGGAGTAGAGCTGGTGGACCTTGTCTTCGCGGATCAGGTTGGCGATCGCCGGGATGTTGATCATCAGCTCCTGGGCGGCGACACGGCCGCCGCCGAGACGCGGCAGCAGCGCCTGGGCGATAATGGCAATGATGGACGTCGAGAGTTGCGCGCGGATCTGCGGCTGCTCGTCCCCGCTGAAGACGTCGATGATACGGTTGATCGTCTGCGGCGCGGAGTTGGTGTGCAGGGTACCGAAAACGAGGTGACCGGTTTCGGCGGCGGTGAGCGCCGCGGCGATGGTCTCCTTGTCACGCATCTCCCCGACCAGGATGACGTCCGGGTCTTCACGCATCGCGTATTTGAGCGCGTTGGCAAAGTTGGCGGTGTCGGTCCCGACGTTACGGTGGGAGAAGAGACACTGCTTGTTGGTGTGGACGAATTCGACCGGGTCCTCGACACTGATAATGTGGCGGTTTTCCGTTTCGTTGATCTCGTTGAGCATCGCGGCGAGCGTCGTGGACTTACCGCTACCGGTCGGACCGGTAACGAGGATCAGCCCTTTTTCGCGTTTGACGAGCTTTTTGAAGATCGGCTTGGCGTTGAGATCGTCCAGGCTCGGGATCTCGATCGGAATGATACGGAAGGCGCAGGCGATATCGCCCATCGTCTTATAGTAGTTCGCACGGAAACGGCCGACTTCGGGCAACAGGATCGCGAAGTCGAGTTCATTGTTCTCTTCGAACTCTTTCTTCTGTTTCTCTGTCAGCAGGGAGTAGGACATATCCTCAATCGTTTTGCCGTCGAGGACGGGCAGGTTCAGTGCGACCAGGCGCCCGTCGATACGGATCTGCGGTTCGGAACGGGAAACGAGGTGAAGGTCCGATGCATTGTAGGCAACGACACTTTTTAATAGTTTACGGATATCCAGGGTCTGACTCATGAGAGAAATTCTCCTTCGTAGAGGGGTTCATTGAAACCGATTATAACATGATTTCCGGTTTCGACAACAGGGCGTTTTATTAACAGGTTTTCTTTTGTGAGCCAGGTGCGTTTCCCGGCATCATCAAGGTTCAGTTCTTTGAGTTTCAGGGTGCGGTAGGTCGTCCCCCGGGTGTTGAAAAGCTGCTGCATCTCGGCACCCTGTGACAGCCAGCGGTCGACTTCCGTTTCGCCGACGGGATCCGTTTTGAAATCCACGAAGGTGTAGTCGATGGCGTGCTTTTTAAAAAAAGCGAGGGCTTTTTTCACGCTGTCGCAGTTTTTGATGCCGTAGACAGTTATCATTCGATAATCTTCGGAACGATAAAGAAGTGCTCGTCACTGTGCGGAGCATGTTCGAGGATGTCGTCGTTGACGGCGGTGTTGCAGTTGGGAACATCTTCACGCAGTTGCGTCGCATTTGCGGTCATGGCGAAGGTATCGGGGACGTCAGTCGTATCAAGTGCGCTAAGATTGTCGACAAAGGCGACAATCTCACTGAGTTGACCGATCACCTCTTCGCGGTGGGCGTCATCGATTTTGAGCATCGAGAGTTTTTCCAGACGGCTAAGCAGGGCGTCATCGATTTGCATACTAGTACCTTTTGTTGCGTAATTCTATTAATTGTAGCAAAAAGATACTTAGAGTCAGAGTGCCCATAAAGACTGCATACAGGAGCCTATTGATTAAATTGCAACCACTTCGTAATCTGTTTTGCATACTATTTTGTAGTAGAATCCTAAAAGCACATTTCAAAACATAAGAGGTGGGTAATGATCAGAAAAAAACAGAACGGACAAAAAGTCTGGGTTACGTTTACAGTGGCTCCCGAGATGGGGATGGAAACGGTAGCGTTATGCGGTGCCTGGAACGACTGGTCGGATGAACCGATGAAGCAGAAGAAGAACGGCGAGTTCTATCTGACGAAGGTATTACCTGCCGGCAGTACTTATGAATTCGGCTATAAAAGCGGCGACGGTGCCTGGATGGCGGAGGGGGACTGTACAACGGTCCCTTCGCCGTTCGGCAGCCACAACGCGCTGCTGGAGCTCTGAATGCCGTTTGAACTCTGAAGCACCAAGGACGACGTAACCGCCTTACCGGTCGTTAAACGGAGGGGTTGATTTATATTGTGAGGAGAGTGTATGAAAGCCGTTGTTATGGCAGGTGGGTTTGGAACGAGGATCCAGCCGTTAACCCATTCGCGTCCCAAGCCGATGCTGCCGATCGTGAACCGTCCGATGATGGAACACACGATGATGACCCTGAAGGATCTCGGGATCACCGAGTTTATTGTCCTGCTCTATTTCAAGCCGGATATCATCAGGGACTATTTTAAAGACGGTAGTCACCTGGGGATCAATATCACCTACGTCCTGCCCGATGACGATTACGGGACCGCGGGAGCGGTCAAACTGGCCGAGGAGCATATCGGCGACGATAACTTCATTATCATCAGCGGTGACCTTGTGACCGATTTTGATTTCAAGAAGATCTTCGATTACCACGCGCAGAAAGATTCCAAGCTGACGATTACACTCACGTCCGTCGAAAACCCCCTGGAGTTCGGGGTGGTGATCGCCAATGAAGAGGGACGGATCGAGAAGTTCCTTGAAAAGCCGAGCTGGGGCGAGGTCTTCAGCGATACGATCAACACGGGGATCTACGTCATCGAACCGGAGATCCTCTCCTATATTCCGAGCAATGAGAACTTCGACTTTGCCAAGGACCTTTTCCCGCTGCTGATGCGCGAAGGGGTGCCCCTGATGGCCGGGAACGCCGAAGGGTACTGGCGCGACGTCGGTAACCCGGAGAGCTACCGCGATGTCTACGAGGATATCCTCGGCGGACGGGTGGAAGTCAAAATGCCGCCGGTCCGCCAGCAGTATCCCGACGGTGTGCTCTACAGCGAAGCGCCTTATGAACTCGACGACAGCGTCGAGATCATCGGGACGGTTGTCCTGGGCCAAAATGTCACGGTCGGCAAAGGCACAAAGCTCAACAACGTCGTCGTCGGCGACGAGTGCGAGATCGGCAAAGAGAGCAAGATCCGCAACAGCGTGCTGTGGGAACGGGTCAAGGTCGACAAACGCGCCCTCTTTGACGGCTGTGTCATCTGTAACGACAACAAGATCGGCAAGAACGTCACGGCGAAGGCGGGGATGATCCTCGCCGAAGAGTGCGAGATCGGCCAGCTGGTCACCGTCGAGAAGGATGTCACGATCTGGCCGCACAAGGTGATCGAAGATGCCGCCATCGTCAGCCGCAGCGTCATCTTCGGGAGCCGCTACAAGAACTCTATTTTCGAGAACGGCTACGTTATCGGGAAGTCCAACGTCGAGCTCTCCTGCGAGATGGCGACCAAGCTTGCCGAGGCCTTCGGCGCCCAGCTGCCTATCGGTTCGACGGTCGTTATGGCCCGGGACTACAACAAGGGGTCGCGGATGCTCAAGCGCGCCTTCGTCGGCGGGCTGCTCTCCTCGGGTGTCAACGTCAAAGATTACAACGGGATCCCCTCTTCGGTCCTGCGCTGCAGTCTCTCCGTGGACAAGCATGTTGTCGCGGGGGTCTATTTCCGTCAGCTGATCGACGACCCGACCAGCACGGTCATCACCTTCTACAACCATGAAGCGCTGCGGATCAACAACGATGTGGCGAAGAAGGTGGAGAAGGCCTTTTTCAAAGAGAATTTCCGCCGGGTCGACTTCTCCCAGATCGGACAGATCTTCGAATCGGACCACGCCAAAGAGTACGCGGCCTACCAGAAGCAGATGGAACACCTCTTCGATACCCATCTCTTCAAGCGCAGCGGCCGCCGCATCGCCGTGGACGTCATGCACGGGATGGGCTACGAGGTCTACCCGGACATCCTGCGCGACATGGAAGTGGACAACATCATCTTCAACGCCTATGCCGATGAGAAACGCCTGGCGAACATCAACACCCTGATCAAGCGCTCCGTCAGCGACCTGAGCGCCGTGATCAAGTCGATGGAGCTTGACGCCGGTTTCATGGTCTACCCCTACGGCCAGCGGCTGGACATGATGTGTGATGACGGGAAGGTGCTCGAGAAGCAGACGGCCCTTTATGTTGTTCTGTCGCTGCTGAACATGGAAGCACGCGAACGGGGGCAGAAGATGAGAGTCTTCCTGCCGACCTGGGCAGCGGACATCGTCTACTTCGACGCCCTCGAGATCGAGCGGGGACAGTACGCGAACTTCAAAGCGGAGGAGATGCGCCGGTACGACCTGGTGGCGACGGGGGAGGGGAACTTCGCCTTTACCGCCTTCGCGACGCACCGCGACAGCATGTTCGCGACGCTGAAGATCCTGGAGCTGATGATCAAGTTCGACGTCAAGCTCTCCGACCTGATCGCGTCACTGCCGAAGTTCTTCTACAAGGCGGCCCAGGCCCCGTGCAGCCAGTCCCACAAGGGCAAGATGATGCGCCGTTTCCTGGAAGATGCCAAGGGCAAAGACGCCTCGACCCTCGACGGGGTAAAGATCTGGCTCGATGCCAATGACTGGATCCTGATGATCCCGGACCAGTACAGCGACAGCCTCAACCTCTATATCCAGGCGGAATCGGACGCACGCGGCGAGGAGATCCTGGCCGAATATACGGCCAAGATCGCGGAGTGGGCCAAAGCATAATGAACACTGCACCGCTGAACCTCGCGTTTATCTGGCACATGCACCAGCCCGACTACCGGGACAGCAGCGGTGTGATGACGATGCCGTGGGTGTTCCTGCATGCCATCAAAGACTACTACGAGATGCCGTGGCTTCTGACGCGATTCCCGGGGCTTAAAGCGACGTTCAACGTCACCCCGCCGCTGATCGAACAGCTGAACCTCTACAGTGACCCGCTTGCCAATGACGCCTTTTTGGCGCTCTGGATCAAGCCGACGGATCAGCTCGAGGAGAGCGAACGCACCTGGATGGTCAAGATGTGCAAGTCGACACAGTTCGAGACGATGGTGCGGCCGCTGCCGCGCTATGCGGCACTTTTCCACCGCGACGATTACAGCCACGCCCAATTGCTGGAGCTGCAGGTGCTTTTCATGCTGGCCTGGTGCGGCAACTACCTGCGCCAGCACAGCAGCGTGGTCCAGAAGCTTTTGGCGCAGCACGATGCCTACTCCCAACGGGACAAGCATGCGCTGCTCGAGGAGCTGACGGCCTTCGTCGCAACGATCCTTCCGTTTTACGCACAGCTGCAGAAAGCGGGGACGATCGCCGTCTCGACCACGCCGTACAACCACCCCATCCTGCCACTGCTGCTCGACGTCGGGAATGCCAAAAAGGCCAACCCGCATACGACACTGCCGGCCAACCCGCTCTCGTTGGAGGCGGACGCGGTGGAGCAGGTGCGCCGCGCGATCGCCCTGTATCAAAAGACGTTCGGCACCGACCCCGTCGGCTTCTGGCCGGCGGAGGGCGCGGTAGACGAGCGCAGCGTCGGCATCTACCGGGTGCACGGGCTCAAGTGGATCGCGACGGACGAGGAGATCCTCTTCCGCTCACTCAAAAACGACGCCCGCGAGCACCTCTACAGCCCCTACCGTTTCGACGGCGTCACCATCGGCTTCCGCGACCACGGGCTCAGCGACCTCATCGGGTTTACCTACCGTTTCAAGCCGGCGGACGAAGCGGCGGAGCATTTTATCCGTTCCGTCGGCGGTATCGCCGCGGGCAAAGCCGAGCGCACCGTCTTTGTCATCCTGGACGGGGAGAATGCCTGGGAGTTCTTTGAAAACAACGCCTACGACTTCTTTACGGCACTCTATGCCCGCCTCAAAAGCAGCAGCGCCGTGCAAACGGTGACGATGAACGAGGTGGCACTGCAAGTAGGCCAGCCGACGCTGCCGCACCTTGCGCCGGGAAGCTGGATCTACGGCAACTTCGACACCTGGAGCGGTCACGCCGAGAAGAACCGTGCATGGGAACTGATCTACCAGACCCGACGCGATGCGGATCATCACGGGGGCAGGGTCGACGCGGCGACGGCGGAAAAGATCCGTTTCCACTTCCTGGCCGCCGAGTGCAGCGACTGGTTCTGGTGGTACGGCGACGACCACGCGACAGACTTCGCCGAGGAGTTCGATGCGCTTTTCCGCGACCACCTCATCGCCATCTACCGCCTGCTGGGGATGCAGCCTCCGGCAGACCTCTTCGACCCGATCATCTCCCAGAAGGGGCGCGACGCCTTCCTCACCTATCCGCAAAGCGCGGTCTCACCCGTCATCGACGGGAAAGAGTCGAGCTTCTTCGAGTGGCTGGGCAGCGGTACCGTCGATGAAAGCAAGGGGTACTCGACGATGGACCGTGTCCGCGGTCCCGTCGAGAAGATCCACTACGGGCACGATGAGCAGCAGGTCTACCTCGCCTTTGACGGCGATACCGATCAGCTGCGCGCCAAGGGGTGTATGCTCGTCGTGACGATCGAGGAGAACGGCCACCGGATCGAACTGCCGATGGCCAAAGCGCAGGAGGACAAGCGGCTCACTTTCGCCTTCGACGAGCGCCCGGAACTGGCGCTGTCGCGGGAGGGGTTCATCGGGCTCGATGTCTTCCACCTGCGATTCGAGATCACCCGGGGCGACGAGATCATCCAAACGCTGCCGGGGTACGGGTCGTTGCATATCGATCTGAATGAAACTTACGCGGAGCACTGGTTTGTCTAGGAAAAAAGAGTACATGGCACAATATCTGATGCAAAGGGACGGCAATGTCTGAGATCCGATACGACAAGCTTCACGACGCGCATGTCCTTGTGGCGCCCGAACGGCTCCACCGTCCCGACTGCATCCCCAAACGCGTCAAATCGCACCGCCACGTCGCCAAATGCCCCTTCTGTGAGGGGAACGAGTCCCTGACGCCGCCGGAGATCTTCGCGCTGAGAAGCGCGGGGAGCTTTGCGAACGAGCCGGGGTGGAAGACCCGCGTCGTTCCCAACCTCTACAAGGCCGTGCAGATCGAGACGCCCCACAAGCACCACTACGGGATCTTCGAATACCATGAAGGGTTCGGGGCGCATGAAGTGGTCATCGACACGCCGGAGCACCGCACTTCCATGACGCAGTGGAGCGAGCAGGAGGTCGTCGACTGGCTGACCACCCTGGGGAGACGGGTTGCGGACCTGCGGCGGGACATCCGCATCGGGTATATCTCCCTGTTCAAGAACGAGGGGAGCGATGCGGGGGCGACCCAGCCCCATTCGCACACCCAGCTCATCGGATTGCCGATCCTCCCGGAAGTGAAGCGCGCCTATTATGAACGCGGCGCACGCTATTTCCGCGAACACGGCACGGCGCTGGTCGCCTCCATCATCAGCCATGAGCGCCAGGCGGGCGAACGCATTATCGCGGAGCAGGGCGGTTATACGGCCTACTGCCCCTTTGCAAGCGCCTACCCGTTCGAGGTGATCATCGCCCCGGAAACACTGCGCGGACAGATCGACACGCTTGCGCCGAAGGATTTCGAGGCGTTGGCACCGCTGCTGCTGGAGGTCCTTTCGAAACTGGAACGGCAGCTGGGATGCCTGGCCTTTAACATCGAGATCGTGACCCCTCCGTTCCATCACCCCGACGGCGCCGCGCCCAATGCGACGACGGACGACATGTTCCGGTTCATGCTCCGTATCCAGCCGCGGCTCTACCGGCACGGCGGTTTCGAGCTCTCGACGCAGATGATGATCAACCCCGTCGCCCCCGAAACGGCGGCCAGACTGCTGCGGGGTGACGCTGATGCGTAAGCCGAAGGTGCTCTTCGCGGCCAGCGAGGTGTACCCATTCGCGAAGACCGGCGGTCTGGCGGACGTCGGCTACAGCCTGCCCAAGGCCCTGGCGGAGACGTTCGAGGTGACGGTGGTGATGCCGCTGTACCACACGGTTGACCGGCAGCAATTCGCCATTGAGGGGCCGACGGATTTCTTCGACGTCATGCTGGGCACGGAGCGGCGGACCGTCTCCGTCTATGAGAGCTGCTTTGAGGGACGCGCCTACCGCTTCCTCTATGAACCCCAGCTCTGCGACCGCGATTACCTCTACGGCCCGCCGGGGGAGGGGTACGACGACAACGCGCAGCGTTTCGGCCTCTTCAGTTATGCGGTCACGGAGCTTGCCCGGCGCCTGCAGAGCGACATCGTCCATCTCAACGACTGGCAGACGGCTTTGGCAGCCCTCATCATTGCCGAGGATGAGACCCTGAACGCTGCAACCGTCTATACGATCCACAACCTTGCCTACCAGGGGGATTTCCCGAAAGTGGCCCTCACGGAGCTGGGCATCGACAAACGCCATTTCACCCACGAGGGGATCGAATTTTACGGCCGGATCAACCTGATGAAGGCGGGAATAGGGTATGCCGATGCCGTGACGACAGTGAGCCCCACCTACGCGGAGGAGATCCTCACCCACCGCTTCGGCTGCGGGCTGGAGGGGTACCTGCAGCACCACCGCGCCAAAGTGACCGGTATCGCGAACGGGATTGATACGGAACATTTCGCACCGGGGGAGGACCGTGCGCTTTTCCGCCCCTACAAGACGCCGCGGGGCAAGCGCTCGAACAAACAGCGCTACCTCTCAGAAGCGGGGCTCACCGACGCGGAGCTGCCGCTGTTCATCTTTATCGGGCGCTTTACCTGGCAGAAGGGGATCGACCTGCTCCTCGAGGCGCTGCCGCAGATGGCGTCGCTGCCCTGCAACATCGCCATCCTGGGCGAAGGCGAACCCCAGTACCATCCCCGGTTCGAGGCGGCGGCGGAAGCGCATCCGAACATCCATCTCTTTTTCGGCTACGACGAGGGGCTGGCCCACCGCATGTACGCGGCGGCGGATTTCCTGCTGATGCCCTCCCTGTTCGAACCCTGCGGGCTGAACCAGCTTATCGCGGCCCACTACGGCGCCGTACCGGTCGTCCATGCCGTCGGGGGGCTTGCCGATACGGTCGCCCCGGTTGCGACCGTGCCGGGCGCACCCATCCCCTGCGGCATCCCCTTCGACGAAGCGACGCCGGACGCCCTGATGGCGGCCTTTGAAACGGCCCTGGGGCTCTACCGCGATACGAAGGCGTGGTCAAAGGCCGCAACCCACAATATGAAGGCGGACGTCTCCTGGGGCCAAAGTGCCTCGGCGTACGCCGCTCTGTACCGGAAAATCAGCGGGAGCGCGGTAAAATGACTCCCTTTATCGCGTCCGGGACATTCCGTATTTCAACACGAGGCATTGCATGACATCATTCAATATTCTTCTGGCGGCGTCCGAAGTCGTCCCTTTCGCTAAGAGCGGCGGTCTCGCCGATGTCGCCGGCGCGCTTCCCAAGGCGCTGAAGGCCCTGGGCCACGACGTGCGCGTCGTCATGCCGCGTTACTACATCGTTGACATCGAGAAGTACAAGCTCAAGAAGCTCAAGGGCTCCCTCGGCGTACCGATGGGCAGCATGGGCGAAGCCTGGGCGGCCGTTTACGAAGGGGTACTGCCCGGCAGCGATGTCCCCGTCTACTTTATCGAGCACGAGGGCTTTTTCGGCCGTAAAGGGCTCTACGACGAAGACGGCCAGGCCTACGGTGACAACGACAACCGTTTCATCTTCTTCTCCAAAGCGGTGTTCCAGCTGGCAAAAATGCTGCGCTTCAAACCCGACGTCATCCATGCCAACGACTGGCATACGGCTTCGATCCCGCTGCTGCTCAACACCACCTACGCCTTCGACCCCGATTTTGAAGACACCGGTACGCTGCTGACGATCCACAACCTCCAGCACCAGGGCAAGTTCTACAAGGGGGCGATGGATGTGCTTGGCGTCGGCTGGGAGCACTACAACGCCGACGAACTCGAAGAGTTCGGCGGGGTGAATCTGCTCAAAGCGGGCATCGTGCACGCCGACGCCGTCAATGCCGTCAGCCGCAAATACGCCAACGAGATCCGCACGGCGGAGTTCGGCTGGGGACTGGAAGGGCTCATTGACGCCAACGCCCACAAGCTCTACGGCATTCTCAACGGGGTCGATTACGACGAGTGGAGCCCGGCGGTCGACCCCTTTATCGCGAAACAGTTCGATGCGGACAAGCTCGCCGGCAAAGCGGTCTGCAAAGCAGATCTGCAGCGCGAGTTCAACCTGCCCGAACGTGCGGACGTACCGCTGATCGGCCTGGTGGGGCGGCTTGCGGAGCAAAAAGGGATCGGGCTGCTCGCCGGGGCGGTCTGGAACCTGATGGAGCTGGATGTGCAGATCGTGCTGCTGGGCACGGGCGAAAAGTGGGCGGAACACTTCTTCAGCGACGTGGCCGCCAAGTACCCCGGAAAGTTCGCCTGCTACATCGGCTATCGCAACGACCTGGCGCACCGTATCGAGGCGGGCAGCGACATGTTCCTGATGCCGTCGATCTTTGAGCCCTGCGGCCTGAACCAGATCTACAGCCTCCGCTACGGCACGCTGCCCATCGTACGCGCCACCGGCGGGCTGGATGATACGATCGAGAACTACGGCAGTGACGGGCAGAGCGGTACCGGCTTCAAGTTCGATTTCGCAACGCCGGATGCGCTGACCAATACCGTCAAATGGGCGGTAGAGACCTGGTATGAAGACCCGGACGCCATCGACCAGATGCGTCTCAATGCGATGGCGGAGCGTTTCGACTGGGAAGTCGCGGCGGAAGCCTACAGCGACATTTACTGCCATATCATCGGCGGGCGGCGCAGCAGCCGCCACCAATAAACGGAGCCACCATGACGATCCACTACGACATCTCCCGGTTTACCGAGATGGACATCTACCTCTTCAAAGAGGGGACCCACACCAAGCTTTACGAGAAGATGGGGGCGCACTTTATGGAGCGCGAGGGCACACACGGCGTCTATTTCGCCGTCTGGGCGCCCAATGCCGAACGCGTCAGCGTCCGGGGGGATTTCAACGATTACGATACCCAGCGCCACCCGCTGCAGTTGCGCGGGGACGGTTCGGGGATCTGGGAAGGGTACATCGAAGGGGTCGAAGCGGGACTGACCTACAAGTACCATATCGTCTCGAAGTTCCATAACATCGTGCACGACAAGGCCGACCCGTTCGCCTTCTACGCGGAAGTGCCCTCCAACTCCGCGTCGCGCATCTGGGAGCTGGACGGCTACGGCTGGAACGACGGCGGATGGATGGAAACGCGCGGGCTGCACAACCGCCACGACGCCCCCGTCAGCGTCTACGAGATGCACCTGGGTTCCTGGCGCCGCAAGGTCGAGGAGGGGGACCGCTACCTGACCTACCGCGAACTGGCCGAGGAGCTGGTGGCCTACCTCAAGGAGATGAACTACACCCACGTCGAGTTCATGCCGCTGACCGAATACCCCTATTACGGCTCCTGGGGCTATCAGGTGACGGGTTATTACAGCGCGACGTCGCGCTACGGGGAACCGCAGGATCTGATGCACCTGATCGACGCGCTGCACCAAAACGGCATCGGCGTCATTATGGACTGGGTGCCGTCGCACTTCGCCGTCGATATGCACGGGCTGATCAACTTTGACGGCACCGCGCTGTACGAGCACGAGGATCCGCGGCAGGGGTACCACCCGGAGTGGGGCAGCATCATCTTCAACTACGGCCGCAACGAAGTGCGCGCCTTCCTGATCAGCTCCGCGCTCTTCTGGCTGGAGAAGTACCATATCGACGGGATCCGCGTCGACGCCGTCGCCTCGATGCTCTACCTCAACTACGCCCGCGAAGAGGGCGAGTGGGTCCCCAACGAACACGGCGGCAACGAGAACCTCGAAGCGGTCGCCTTCCTGCGCCAGCTCAACACGGCGGCTTACGGCGCCTTCCCGGACATCATGATGATCGCGGAGGAGTCGACGGCCTGGCCGATGGTGACGCGTCCGATCGAGGTCGGCGGGCTCGGGTTCGGCTTCAAATGGAACATGGGGTGGATGCACGATACGCTCGCCTATATGCACCGCGACCCGGTCTACCGCCAGCATCACCACGATCAGCTCACCTTCAGCATGTGGTACGCCTTCGACGAGAACTTCATGCTGCCGCTGAGCCACGACGAGGTGGTCCATATGAAGGGATCGCTGATCAACAAGATGCCCGGCGATACCAACCAGAAGTTCGCCAACCTGCGCGCACTGTACGGCTACATGATGGCCCACCCGGGCAAGAAGCTGCTCTTCATGGGCGGGGAGTTCGCCCAGTACGCCGAGTGGGCCTACAAGCACAGCCTCGAGTGGCACCTGCTGGAATTCCCGTTGCACCAGGGGCTGCAGAAGATGATGGCCGAACTCAACCGGCTCTACCGCAGCGAACCGGCACTCTACCTGAACGACGTGGAGCGTAAAGGCTTCGAGTGGATCGACGACGCCGATTACAGCCATAACTGCATCAGCTTCATGCGCAAAAGCGACAACCCCGACGAGACGGTCTACGTCGTCTGCAACTTTGCCGACGAGACGCGCGAAGGGTACCGGCTCGCACTCCCCGACGGCGGCGAATACGTGGAGATATTCAACTCCCAGGCCAAGGATTACGAAGGGTGGGAGATCGGCAACGACGGCGTGATCCATGCCGAAGCGACGCCGATGTACGGCCGGCCGTTCTCGCTGGCAATGACGCTGCCGCCGATGGCCGTCGTCTACCTGAAAAAGCGGACTGCACAATAGTAATACAGCACAGTGGTGCTTTTTCAGCCAAACCAGGGCTATACTGATATTAACAATTTTGAGAGGGATGACAATGTTACGTTTTGATCGCGATTTTACGTTTGAGGGTACCGAGGCACAGCAGCGGGTGATGGAGGAGGCGTTTGCCGTCGTGACCGAAGAGCACAAGGGACGGATCGGCTATTATGACCTTCCGGAGGGTTCCCAGGCGCTGGTGGAAGCGGCCAAGGCGCTGGAGACGCAGAACAGCCTGCTGGCATCGGGGGCGATCACGGACATCGCCGTCATCGGCATCGGCGGCTCTTCACTGGGGATCAAGGCGGTGGATTCGCTGCTGGACTCCCGGGGCGACAAAACCCGCGCGCTGCACTTTTTCGAAAACTCCGACCCCATCGATATCACCCGTACGATGGCGAAGCTGACCAGGGAGAAGACACTCTTCATTGTCATCTCCAAATCCGGCGGCACGATCGAAACGACCTCCATCTTCAAGACGCTGATCGCGCACTTCGGCCTGGAGCTTGAGGGTGCGGACCGCGAGCGGGTCTTCGTCATTACGGATAAAGGTTCCAGCCTCTCGCAGTTCGGCGACGCCTACGGCCTGGGGCAGTTCAACATCCCCGACAACGTCGGCGGACGCTTTTCCGTCCTCAGCGCCGTGGGTATCATCCCCCTGACGCTGGCGGGTTACGATACGGCGGCGCTGCTGGCGGGGGCGGGAAGCTTCCTCGGCTCCTTCTTCGAGGGCAAAGAGCAGCACCTGCTGGAGAAGGCGTGTTTCATCTACGAACATGACCGGGAGCACTCCGTCAACGTCCTCTTCTCCTACGCCAACGACCTGGAGAACTTTACCAAGTGGTACGTCCAGCTCTGGGGCGAGTCCCTGGGCAAGATCGATGCGATGGGGTCGCACGTCGGTATGACGCCGGTGGGGCTGATCGGTTCGGTGGACCAGCACTCCTTCCTGCAGCTGCTGATCGAAGGGCCCAAAGACAAGACTGTCACCTTTATCAGCATCGAGGATTTCGGCGCACCGCTCACGGTCCCGGAGATCTCGCTCAAGCACATTGAAAAGACCGACTTCATCAACGGCAAGAGCTTCAACACCCTGATCAACGCCCAGTGCGCCGCCACCCGTGAAAGCCTCGTGCGCAGCGGCGTGCCAACGGACGGCATCGTCATTGAACAGATCGATGCCGCGAGCGTCGGTACCATGATTATCTACTATGAACTTCTGACCTCCCTCGTCGGCGCGATGCTGTTGGTCAACACCTATGACCAGCCGGGCGTCGAGCTTGGCAAGGTGATTCTTTACGAAACATTTACAGACAAAGGCTGATCGCTATGATCCTGCATGACTACGACTTCGACCCTAAGTATGCCAAGCCCGTTGCCTACTTCTCCATGGAGTTCGCCATTCACCAGGCCCTGAAAGTCTATTCCGGCGGCCTGGGTTTCCTGGCAGGCTCGCACATGCGCAGCGCCTACGACCTGCGTCAGAACATGATCGGTGTGGGGATTATGTGGAGCTACGGCTACTATGACCAGGGGCGGCACGAAGACCGCAGCCTCAAGATCAACTTTATCCGCAAGCACTACTACTTCCTCAAAGACCTCGGCATCTGCGCCACGGTAAAGATCCATGGAGAGGATGTCCATATCAAGGCCTATTACCTGCCGCCGGACATCTTTTCGTCGGCCCCGGTCATCCTGTTGTCGACGGATATTCCCGAAAACGACTTCCTGGCCCGTACCATCACCCACAAACTCTACGATGCCAACGAGGAGACGCGTATCTCCCAGGAGATCGTCTTGGGCATCGGCGGTGTCCGGGTCCTGGAGGCCCTCAAACACCAAGTGGAGATCTACCACCTCAACGAGGGACACGCGCTTCCGCTGGCCTACGAACTCTACAAGCGCTACGGCTCGCTTGCGGCACTGAAAGAGCATGTCGCCTTTACGACCCACACGCCCGAAGCGGCCGGAAACGAGGAGCACAATATCCACCTGCTGCACCGTTTCGGCTTCTTTAACGGCCTCTCGCTCGAAGAGGTCCGAGAGCTTACAGGCGAGCAGGGTGAGAACTTCAACCTGACCGTCGGGGCCCTGCGGGCAGCGAAGATCACCAACGCCGTCTCCAAGTTCCACGGGGAGGTGGCGAACCGTATGTGGGCGGACTGCGAGGGCCGTTCGGAGATCATCTCGATCACCAACGCCCAGAACCGCCGCTACTGGACGGACAAGGGGATGCAGGCCGCCCTCGACAGCCACGAGGATTACGAACTGCTGGCCCGCAAAAAACACCTCAAGCGCCAGCTCTTCAACATCGTCGCCGACCAGACGGGGAAGATGTTCGATCCCGATATCCTCACCATCGTCTGGGGGCGCCGTTTCGCCGAGTACAAACGCCCCGGGCTTCTCAAACTCGATTTTGAACGTTTTAAAACCCTGATCGAGCGTGAAGACCAGCCTATCCAGGTGATCTGGGCCGGGAAACCGTACCCGTTCGACTCCAGCGCCGTGAACCTCTTTAACGAGCTGATCCACATCAGCCACCAGTTCAAACGGATGGCGGTCCTGACGGGGTACGAGCTGGAGCTTTCCGCGGTTTTGAAAAAGGGAAGCGACGTCTGGCTCAATACGCCGCGGGTCTCCCGCGAAGCGAGCGGTACGAGCGGGATGAGCGCGAGTATGAACGGGACGCTGCACCTCTCCACCGATGACGGCTGGCACCCCGAATTCGCCATCAACGGGATGAACGCCTTTACCATCCCGCCGATCGATCACAGCACCCCGACGGAGGAACAGGACCGCGAGGACAACAAAAACCTCATGGATATGCTGGAAGATCAGATCATCCCGCTCTATTACGAACATCCCGACCAGTGGACGCACATGATGAAGCGTGCGATGTCCGATGTCATCCCGAAATTCGATTCGGGCCGGATGGCCCACGAGTACTACGAACTGATGTACAAATAGCCCTGTGCTTGCGCTGCGGCGGCAGCGCCGGTGCCCCTATGCCAGCTCGTCCACCAGGTCACGGGAGCCGTTCGCGACGCTGAAGCGCGCGGCGATCCGCTGATGCTCATTGGCGACATCCAGAATATTCTCTACAAAATACCATGTGGCGCTGCTCTTTTCCGGCGTCAGTTCCAGCAGCATATACCCTTTGTTCGAGAGATCCGTGAATTTGATATGCGGGTCGTATGTGGAGATGAACCCTTCAAGGAGCCCTTCGGTATTGGGCAGTCCGGGCGAGGTGACCGAGGGGGTGACAAACTCGACGCCGTATTTCTCCGTCGTGCCCATCTGCTCGGTCAGGAGATAGGTTTCGGGGGTCTGTGCCAACTCCATGGCCCAGGAGGTGTGGATATCGCCCGTCAGGACCACGACGTTGTCAATGGCATTGTCGCGGATATAGTCCCAGATGCGCTGGCGGTTGGCATTGTACCCGTCCCACTGGTCGACGTTAAAGACGTTTGCCCACCCTGTGCCGGGAAGCTGCTCTAGCAATGACAGGTAGGTATCCGGGTTGATGCCGGCAGCGATCAGTTCCTCGAGGGTCGCCTGGGCCGACGCCGGGTCGAGCTCCGTGATCCGGGCGGCCAAGGCGCCCATAGGGACCTGGAATTTGCCCATCATGACCTGCTGCCCGATCAGTTTCCACGTGCGGCCGGCGTTCTTTGCCTTGCTGAGACGCTCTTTCAGCCAGGCCTCCTGTGCTTCGGAGACAAGGCGGCGGCTGGCGTCGTCATAGGCATCCGTGAAGACGTCCGCCTGTTTGTGCCGGCCCTGGATCCGGGTATCCATGATCATCAGCTCCGCCAGGTCGCCGAAGTCGAAAACACGGTAGATCTGCGGGTCGTTCGGGTCGGCGATCGGCGCGATCGGCATCCATTCACTGTAGGCGCGCACCCCGTTGGCCTTGCGTGTCTCCCAGGCACCCTCTGTGGCATCGGTATGGTTAACGGCCCCGCCGCCGGTCCCGCTGCCGTCGGGATCGTATGCGTTGTCCGCCGTTTCATGGTCATCCCAGGTCGTGATGAACGTATAGCGGGTGTGCAGCAGCTGCAGGTCCGCATCCTCTTTGTGGTGGCGGTGGCGCAGGCGGTAGTCGGAGAGCGTCGTGATCTCCTTGTTGTTCTCCGGTGCGTAGACGCGCCCCTGGGCGATCGCCTCCGCGCTGCCGTACTCCGCTGCCGCATATTCGTAAATGTAGTCGCCCAGGTGCATGACGTAATCGAGATCATCAAAACGCGCCATTTGACGGTAGGCGTTGAAGTAGCCGTGCGGATAGCTGGAACAGGAGGTGACGGCGAAACGCAGGGATTGTACTGCTTCGTCCGCGGCCGGCAGCGTTTTCGCCCTGCCGGTCAGGGAGAGGTAGGGGCGGTCGTTGGCGTCCGTCAGCGTCTCTGTCTCGAAGCGGTAGTAGTACCGGGTACCGGCTTCCAGGCCTGTCACCTGCACCTTCAGGCAGTAATCGCTCTGCGCATCGGGGGTGAGCTGGCCGCGCTGCACGATGTCGCTGAAGGTGGCCGTTTTCGATACCTTCCAGGTGACGGTGTCGGCATTGTCCGTTTCAAAGCGGCTCCAGAGGATCAGACTGCCGCTTTGGGGCTCGCCGCTGGCAATGCCCTGCCGGAACGGCTGCTGCGTCAGCCGGTTCAATCCGCAGAAGGTGTCGCCTGTCGCCGTTTCGTACAGGTAGGTGAGCTGGGCCTTTCCGTCGTCCAGGAGTGTGAGATGATAGCCGTAGCTGTTGACCCATGTCCCCGCGGCCGGTGTTGCTTCAGGCTCGGAGAGACGGGTCCACTGCATCAGACAGCGCCGGCCGTCTACCGTCTCCTCCCAGTACATGGCATCAGGAAAAAGAGCGGTGACGGTGAGTGTATAGCTCTGCCCGGCCCACGACACGGCTTCGTTTTCGGCTTCATAAAAGGTAATGTCAAGAAGGCGGTTATCGACGTCATAAGTCCAGCCTCCGTCACCGTAGAGGGTTTTTGGGGCGAAGGCCGGTACCGTATCGTCCGTGCCGCCCGGCGCCTCATCCGATGAGGCACATCCGTTGAACAGGGCAAGCGAAGCCCCGCTGAAAAGGAGACTGTTTTTGAGGAAAGTACGTCTGTCCGGTGCAGTGTGTTTGGGTGGTTTTTGCATGATATTTTACTTGGTCAAGTTGGATTTCGGCTGCCGGAAAAAGGCCCGCCGTTTTGTCGGTCCGGGATGCTACAGTAAAAAGATTACAAAAATTATTCATTTTAGTGACATTGACGTCACAAACCCGCGCGCCGGATGGTGTTGAACGGGCATGTTTTGAATACAATACGGCTGCAAGCTGTATCGAAAGGAAGAAAGTATGACCATACGCGTCTATTACGAAGACACGGACGTGGGCGGCGTCGTCTACTACGCCAACTACCTGAAGTTCTGCGAACGTGCCCGCAGCGAGCTCTTTTTCAGTAAGGGGGAGTCACCCCTGTTCGAAGGGGGGCACTTTGTCGTACGGCACATCGAAGCGGATTATCTCGGTTCGGCGGTGCTGGGGGATCTGCTGGAGGTCTCTGCGGAAGTCGTGTCTGTAAGGGGCACGGGGCTGCAGATGCACCAGGAGGTGCGGCGCGGAGACGCGCTGCTTTTTACCCTCGACGTGCAGCTCGTCTACCTGATGACCGATGGACGGGTGGGGCGGCTCGATGCCGCCAAGAAGGAAAAACTGAAGGCCCTGCTAGAAGAGTGAGTCGAATGGCGACTCCCCATCCTCCTCCATCACCGTGAAACGTGAAATCCCCGCGCGGTAGAGCGTGACGGGGTAATCTACCTGGTTGTCTTCAATGGGCACCGTGTACTCGCGCGGCGATCCCGCAGCCAGCGAATAGAAATAATCGATCCCCAGCGTCGTCGCATAATTGATCCAGTCGTATTCAATGTCGTTCTGCAGCAGTTTGTTGCTCTCGACAAGCACCCCGTTCTGCGTCCCGATAGAGTTGGCGACGAGCATGTTCTCGCGGTCCTGGGGCTGGGTGATGTCGAAGAGCATGGCGTTGTAGCCGATCTGCGTGGAGAGCACCTGGGTGGCGTTCGCATCGTAAAGGGTGAGCTGGGACATGATCATCGCGCTTTTGACCAGCGGGGTGTTGAGCAGGAAGGTGCCGTGCTGGAGTTTTTCGTTCTGATCGAGGATATGCTTCAGGTTGGTGGTCCGCTTGTCGATCGGGTAGGTGTAGATGGTCCGGCCGGCGGCATCGAAACTGCGGGGGTCTTCGTCGCTGAAACGTTCGAGGTAGGCGCTCTCCGCCGCGTTTTTCAGCTCTTCGCCCAGGGCGGATTTGTCATAGAAGACGACCAGCGGCGGGGTCGCGTTCTCCAGCAGCTTCCCGATCTGCGCGCGGTAGTCGATCCCGCCGAAGTAGAAGTGCCCGCCGTTCTCTTCGAGCTCGGTGGCGTTGACATCGGCGATATTGACGGTGGGAAGGTAGACGCTGCAGCGCGGGCGCAGCTGTACGAGGGTCTCGGCACCGCTTTTGGTAAAGGGGGCGATGACGTAGTGGAAGCGCTCCTGGTTGACGGCCGAGAGCCCGGCGCGGATATCCTCGGGGGATTCTCCACCGATATTGAAGGTCTTGAGCTCGAAATCGCGGTTCTTGCCCAGCAGGTACGCGAGCACGCTGTTCGTCGTCGATGCCGCGTAGCGTCCGATGACCCGTTCGGGCAGCAGCAGGGCGAAACGCACCCCGGTCCCGACGACGGCGCCGTCGATGTTGAAGAGCGCGACGTAGATGAGCCGCTGCTCGTTCAGGGCCTCGTCTTCGGAAGGTTCGGGCATCTGCGCGAGGAAGGAGAAGACCTGCTCATGTTCGGCGAGGTCTTCGAGGCACCCGGCGTCGCATTCGTAGGGGTCGAGGTTGAGCACGTAGGTCTTGGGCAGGGGGATGCCGGAGACGACACCGCTGCGGGCAAAGAGCAGCGCAGGGAGCAGCAGAAGGGTAAACAGAAGGGTTTTCACAGGGCAGCCTTGATGTTTTGAAGGTCAAAGAACGTCACCTTTTTGAGCGACGGGTTGCGCAGCAGGTACTGCGGGTGGTACAGCGGCACGAGCAGGGTGCCTTTGTCATAGTCGATCTTGTGTCCGCGCACCTGTTCGAAAGGGGTGCTGTCATCGGTGACGATGCGGTAGGCGTCGGGGCCCAGGGTGACGATGACTTTGGGACGGATGAGCTCGATCTCTTTGCGCCAGTAGGGCTTGCAGCTGCTGCATTCCGAGGCGGTGGGCTTTTGCGTCCCGCCCCCTTTGCACTTGACGGTATGGGTCAGGTAGACCGCGGCGGGGTCAAGCCCCAGGACGTTGGTGATCATGCTCTCGAGCGAGGCCCCGGAGCGGCCGGCGAAGTACTCCCCGCTCTCGTCCTGGGCCATCGAGACGTAGGCGTCGATGATCATCAGATCCGCGCCGCCGCTGCCCGTGCCGACCATGCTCTGGCGGCGGATCTTGGCCAGGTCGCAGAGGTGGCAGCTGCTGACGATGTGCTGCAGGGCACCCAGGTCGTTGGGAAGCTCCCCAGGGGCGCCGCGGGGGTTGACGATGACCGGGTCGCAGTAGTCGAAACCCAGGGCTTTGAGCCGGTAAAGGTTCTGCAAAAGCGCAGCGTTCTGGTACGATTTCATGAATCAGAGTATAGTGAATGCGGTGTTAAAAGGGGATTATAAGAAAACCGCCGCAGAGGCGCGGCGGGAGAGGGAAATCAGTCTTCGACTGTGACTTCGACCGGCTCGTTTTCCCAGAGGCCGTGCTTTGTACAGTACGCCTGCGCAACCAGCTTCATCTTTTTGCTCGGGATGATGTTGAAAGTCACTTCTGCGTGACCTTTCATATCCTGGCCGCCGAGCATACCGGAAGTGAAAGAAGCTTCACCGAGGAGCGTTTCGCCGTTGAAGAGGCGGATGCTTTCGATGAAGTGGTCCGGATCGTCCGGGTGCGTATACTCGTTACCCATTTTGACTGTTACCGGGAACTTTTCACCTTTTTTCGCCGTTGCAGCACAGTGGATGAACGGAGAGTGGCGGTCGATGTAGTCTTTTTTTGCTTCGCGCTCGACAGTGTCGATGTCGACATAGCGGTTGATAGTTGGCATGGCATTTCCTTCTGTTTTTGATTTACGCGAGCATTGTACACCTGCAAAGATTTAATAAAACATAAATAAGAGAAATTATATCTGATTTAATAAATACATAAGGGCCCGGAAAAGCGGGGCTACAGCTGCGGTGCGATCAGGCGCATCAGGTTCTCCCCGAGCCGCCGGAACCGCCCGGCGGGGCGGATGCTGGTGGTGGAATTTTTCAGCAGTTTTTGCATCCACGATTCGGTCTCGCCGATGATGTGTTCGGAGTAGGCGAAACTGACGACTTCGTAGTTGAGCAGGAGGCTGCGGTTGTCGATGTTGACCGATCCCAGCATGGCGCCGAGGTTGTCGAAGAGGATCGCTTTGGCATGGAGCATCGCCCCCTCGTAGAGGGCGACATGGATGCCGGCCTCTTCGAGCTCGCGCATATAGCTGCTGCGGGCGAGATCGGCCAGGAGGTGGTTGGATTCGCGCGGGGTGATGAGCTTCACGTCGACGCCCTTGGTATGGGCGATGGCAAGCGCCTGCATCAGCGAAGCGTCGGGGACGAAATAGGGCGTGACGATCCAGATGCGTTCCCGGGCGGCGTAGACGGCGCTGAGGAGCGCCTCGAAGAGGGCGTCGCCCGGCACGTCGGGGCCGGAGGGGACGACCTGCACGTAGGTGTCGCCGCCGGTGCGGACGGGGGTGCCCGGCGGAGGTGGCGCCGTTTCCGCGGCGTAGGCCCAGTCGGCGGCGAAGATCTCCACATAGTGGTAGGCCGCCGGCCCCTCGATACGGAACAGCAGGTCTTCCCACCGTTTTCGTCCGCCGGCGGGGCCCATGTATTCGGCGGAGAGGTTCATCCCGCCGGTCAGCACCGTCGTGCGGTCGAACAGGTAGATCTTGCGGTGGTTGCGGAGGTTGATGTAGTTGCGAAAGGGCATCCGCAGGATCGGCATGAAGAAGCAGACCTCCGCCCCGGCCTGGCGCAATTCGCTGAGCGGGTACTGCCAGAAGTAGAGCGGCCAGGAGCCCAGGGCATCGATGAGGAGCTTCACTTCGACCCCTTCACGCCGTTTGGCGATGAGGGCTCCGACCAGCGCCGCCGTCACCGCGTCGTGCTTGAAGACGTAGGTGCTCAGCCAGATGCTCTCCCGGGCGGTACGGATCTGCTCCAGGAGGGCACTGTAAGCCTCTGTCCCCTCGAAGAGCATGGTAAAGCGGTTGCCGGAGGTAGCACCCGGGATGCCGTTGCTGCGCAGGATGCCGTCGATGGGGTTGGCCTGGGTGACGGCGGCCTCGGTCTCGCGCATGTCAAAGGCCGTCTTGAGGTAGCGCGAGCGGCGCTTACGCGACCCCAGGACGAAGTAGAGGGGGACGGCGAGGTAGGGCAGCAGCACGATGGCGAGCATCCATGCCATCATGCTTGATGGGGTGCGCCGCTGGTAGATCATGTGCAGCAGCGAGGCGATGACCATCAGCTCGCCGAGGATAACGAAGGTATGAAAGAGCAGCAGCTGCAGCCAGTCGAAATTCATCCTACTCCTTTACCGACAGCATAGCGTGATTCACCCCTTTTTATGCCCGCCGCCGCGGCGCGGAAGCAGGGTTTCCATGTGCTCCCCGCCGAGGGTGTAGGCTTCGCCGAAACCGAAGACCGCCTCCCCGCCGACGGGGGTGAACTCGTGGAGGTGGAAATCCTGCATCTGCATCAGTGCACCGATCATCTCGGGGCTGAAGGTCTCCTTGAAACGGGACATGACGGCGTCGAAGCGCTTGTCTTCGCGGGGGACGATGCGCGTTTCGCACTGCAGCGAGACCCGTTTGCGTGCAAAGAGGTTTTCGGCGTTGCACTCATCCTCTATAAAGAAGAGCGAAGCGCGCCCCTCCCGGCGGAGGTTGGCCGCATGGCGCGCGATGTCGCTGATAAAGACGTAGTAGCGGTGATCGTCGCGGACAAAGGGGGCGTAGGAGGCGAAGGGGAAACCGTCGGCGTCTGTCGTTCCGATAACGGTGCTGCGGAACGCGGAGAGAAAATCGAGCATGGGTCCAGGCCTTTAAAGCGGGGCGAAATATGGTGCTATTATAGGGTACCTGCGTAAAAAAACGGAGGGGGCGTGCCGATTTAAGCGGCAATGGCCCCAAGGGGCGGGCGCTATCATCCGCTTTTAACCTGCCACGCGCTAAAATCGCGATACTTTTTATTCGACGGGATAGATATGCTGAAGACACTATTGATCGAAATCGGGGTAGAGGAGCTGCCGGCGGTACCGCTGCTGAGCGAGCTTGCAAACATCGAGAAGAAGTGGGCGAAGGTGCTCGAGGAAAACGCGCTGATGTGCGAGTTCGAGTTCTACTACACGCCGCGCCGCCTCGTACTGTGGCACCGCGAGTTCAAGTCCGCCCAGGACGACACGACCGAGGAGCTTTTCGGAGCGCCTATTGCCATTGCCTACAAAGACGGTGAACCGACAAAGGCGGCCGAGGGGTTCGCGCGCAAATGCGGCGTGTCGCTGGACGAGGTCGGCCGCGCGGAGAAGGGCGGCAAAGAGGTCCTCTACTATAAAAAAGAGATCAAAGGCCAACCCTCCAAGGACCTGCTCGAGGGGATGATCTCCCAGTGGCTGCGTAGCCTCAGCTTCGGTAAATCCATGCGTTGGGGGTCGCTTGAAGAGAGCTTCATCCGCCCGATCCGCTGGGTCAACGTCATGATGGAGGGCGAGTGCGTCGACATGACCCTCTTCAACGTCAAGAGCGCCCCGGTCACCTACGTGCACCGTATGCACAGCTTCGAGCCGCAGATGGTCGCGGACGAGAAGCAGTACTTCGAGCTGCTCGAATCGGGTGCGGTCACGCTCTTCGCCGACGACCGCCGCAAGACGATCATTGATGCGTTTGAAGCCCTCGAAAAAGAGCACGGCATTGCCATCGAGGTTGACGCCGACCTGCTTGACGAGGTCATCGCCATCACGGAGCACCCGACGCCGCTGCTGGGCAGCTTCGACGACACCTTCCTGCGCCTGCCGCCGGAGGTCATCATCACCTCCATGAAAGAGCACCAGCGCTACTTCCCTGTTTTCAAAGACGGCAAACTCGTCAACCAGTTCGTCGTCGTCTCCAACGCCCTGACGGAGGACTTCAGCAAGGTCGTCGAAGGCAACGAGCGGGTCCTCCGCCCGCGCCTCGCCGACGGGCTCTTCTTCTACGACAACGACCTGAACAAGGGCCTCAGTACCGAGGGGCTGGAGAAGGTCGTCTTTATGGATGGCCTGGGAACGCTGCGCAACAAAATCGACCGCGAGCACGACATCGCCGACGCCCTCTTTGAGCGCTACGGCGACCTCGTGACGGCGGAGAACAGCCTCTCCTACGAGATGAACCAGGAGCTGCTGCAGCGCGCCGTCGAACTGGCCAAGGCCGACCTGATGAGCGAAATGGTCTATGAGTTTACCGAGCTGCAGGGCCTGATGGGCTACTACTACGCGAAGGCGCTTGGCGAGGCGGACGAAGTCGCCCTCGCCATCAAAGAGCAGTACCTCCCCGAAGGCGAGGACTCCCCGGTACCGTCGACACGCTTCAGCGCCCTCGTGGCCCTTGCGATCAAGCTCGACACCCTCCTGGGGCTCTTCAGCGTCGACCAGATCCCGACCGGTTCGCGCGACCCCTTCGGTCTGCGCCGCGCCGTCAACGGGATCGTCCGCATTGCCCTGGCCCACGGCCTGCCCTTTGACATTGCCGCGACCCTGCGCGAACTCGGCAGCAAGTACGAAGGGATCGATTTCGAAAAACTCGAATCTTTCTTCATCGAGCGGGTCAACCAGTACTACAAGGTCAACCCTTCCATCGTCGCGGCGGTCCTTGCTTCCGGCGAACGGGAGATCCTCTCCCTCGACGCGAAGATCAAGGCCGTTGCGAGCTTTGTGGAGTCCGATAGCTTCTCGACGATGTTCTCGACCTTCAAACGTGTCGCGAACATTACCAAGGACTTCGACGTCAACGGTTCGCTCAACATCGACCTCAGCCGTTTCGAGGCGGTGGAAGAGGGCGCGCTCTACAAAGCCTTCAAAGCCGTCGTCGATGCCGAGTATGACAGCTACGAAGCGGAGCTCGACGCGCTCTTCGGCCTGAAACCGGAGCTCGACGCTTTCTTCGACAACGTCATGGTCAACGCCGAGGACGAAGCCGTCCGCTACAACCGCAAAGCCCTCGTTGCTTCCGTCTACAAGACGCTGCTGGGCATCGCGGACATCAAAGAGATCTCGATCTAACCCCGTCCGCCTTCCAGGCGCCCCCTGGCCGATGCATGGCGGCCCTCCGCTTCGACAAAACCGAACGCCTTCGCCAGCCCGAACTGCGGCATATTATGATAGATATTTTCATACTGCCCCGGCCGCACGACATAGGTCTCATGCCAGATACCGACGTCGCCGCTTGAACCGACGCGTTTGTTGAAAGCTGCCCATGCCGGCGGGTGCTCCCCGTCTTTGAGCCCCGCGAACTGCTCCAGGTGCTCGAACGACTTCCAGTACTGCACCAGGATGATCGTACGCCCGAACCACTGCTCGTAGTGCAGCAGGCCCAATTCCGGGTCCGCCTGCAGCTCCCTGAGCATCCGCGGCATCGCCAGCGCTACCGGCAGCCACTTGTGGATTTTCCACGGCTTATTGATGCGCATCCCGATCAGGAAGACGACGAACTCGCCTTCGGGCCTGGCGGTCATTCTTTCATTGTAAATCTTTTGCATGATGCTGTTTCCCAATTTTTCATAACGTTAAAGTCGTCAAAGTATAAACCAAAAACAAGTTCAAGAAGAATAAGAAGAAATATAGAATCGCAACAGAAGGAGCGATTAGGCCTTTCATGTACCACATGAACTTTTCACCTTCACTACGTTCAAATGTCATAGGATAAATGATGTTTTCCGGAAAGCTTTTGCTGTCAAATGATGTATTGACAAGGGATTTATTGTTCAGAAAAGACGTTAATTCCCCCGATGACAGTAAATAGCGCGCCTGTATGCCCCGAAAGTAACCTTCAAACAACCAGAAACCAAGGATTACGATAAAGCCAAACGGTAAGAGATGCCATATTTTTTCCGTAAAAGACCAGCCCATCAAAGCGATCCATACAGTTATAGAACTGGTCTTTATTTTAAACAGGATGTCATCTATTCTTCTGATATGCTCTTGAAGTTCTTTCGCACCTTGTTCGAACATGCGTAATCGGAACGAAAAGCATTCCCGACTCGTCGAATGGGGGCTTGTTTCTGTTGAAGGTGTGTTCAATGTTTTTTTCCTTTCACTGTAACTTTAGACATGATCAAATCCGAGAAGGTCTAGTTCTTGATTCAAACAGCGTTGTACGTTTGAATGAATGGTTATGTATTTGCACGCATAGATGACACTGCGGATTTAGCGTTTGCTTCCAATGCAGCTCTGGCCACCTCTTTTGTTACGATAGTTTTACCGATTGGAAAAAGTGCAATACCAGCGAGTTTTAAATGTTGAATACTGAATGGAATACCAATAATTGTAAGAAAACATGCAATAGCAGAAACAACATGGCCGATTGCCAACCAGAGACCGGCAAGCACAAACCAAATAATATTTCCCAGTGTTCCGAAAGCACCCGTGCCGATGTCTTCCTGGTCCGTCAGTTCTTTTCGACTTATTGCTTCTTTTCCGAAAGGAAAAAATGAAAAACTTCCTATGACAAAACAAGCACGGCCCCAAGGTATTCCCACTATGGAAACAAAAGCTATGATACCTACGAGCCACCACGCAAGGCCCATAATGACACCACCCAGAAGAAACCAGATCACATTTCCAATAAGTCTCATTTTTTTCCTTGTTACATAAAGAGTTAAATGTTTAATATTTTTAGTATTGCAATACGTGATTAGTCCAGCATCTTGACTACATCCCACTTGTCGCCGCGGATCGAGATGGAACCGCCGTAGTCGTTTTCGCCAATCCACTGGTAGAGTGAGCAGTACATATGATTCCCCGTCGTCTCTTTCCCGTCTTTGGTTTTGATGTTGAACCCGCTTTCTGATTGGCCCATTGTCAGCGAAGTGATCGATTTGAACGGTATCTGGATCTGGGCGCCGCCCTGGAAGACAATGAGGTTGCTGCCGATGTTCTGCCCGTCGCAGATCAGCGAGGCGTTGATAATACGGAATGTCTCTTTTTCTTCCAGGGTGGAGATTTGCAGGTCGACGGCGTGCAGCGCGCCTGTGCTACAGAGAGCAACGGTACCGAGGATAATGGTTCTGAGCATAGAGGAGTCCTTCTTCAGGGTCGAAAAACTGTTGATTTTTGTATATTTTATCAGAATAGTGTCTCATTAGTATTAACAAAAACACATATGAATGTAAAGTATTTCTATTTAGTGCAATTCTTTTTCTTCCGCTAGTCATGGTGATGTGAGAGGGGAGGATATAGTTGTTACAGGCCAGCGACGGCGGTCAATTGCCTTCGCCCTGCATGCCCGGCGCGTAGGTGACGACGCTGTTGCGGCCTCCGGCTTTGGCATTGTACATGGCGATGTCCGCCCGCTTGAGCAGATCCTCTTCTTTCCGGGCATGCCTTGGGTAGACGGCAATCCCGATGCTCGACGATATCTCGAGCGTCAGCCCTTCGATCTCGAACGGCATCTCCAGGACATGACGGATCTTTTCCCCGATGACCGTGGCGGTATTTTCGCTTCCAACCCCCGAAAGCATGACCACGAACTCGTCACCGCCGATGCGCGCGGCCATGTCGGACTGGCGCAGGCAGCCGACGATACGGTCGGCGACGGCCTTGAGCAGCAGGTCGCCGATGTCGTGCCCGAAACGATCGTTGACGGGTTTGAATTTATCCAGATCGATAAACATCAACGAGAGGCTGGTCTGCTTCCGCTCTGCGTTGGAAATCGCCTTGTGCAGCCGGTTATGCAGCTGCAGACGGTTCGGCAGTCCGGTCAGCATGTCGTGGAAGGCCTCGTGTTCGACCTCATCCTCAACCAGCTTGCGGTCGGTGATGTCGTAAAACCACCCCAGCACTGCCGGTTTGCCATGGTACTCTATCGGAAAGTAAGAGGCCAGGACCCATTTGATCCACTGGGACGAGCCGGGCGAGCGGATCTCGATGAGTTTGTCGACAACCTTTTCTCCCTTGGCGACGCTCTTGACGATCTCGGAGAACTCCTTCGGATGGGCATAATAGTTTGAGGGGTGTACCCCGATGATCTTGTGGGCGGGCAGTTCGACCAGGTCGTTGTAGCAGCTGTTGGCAAAGACGACTTGGTTGGTGGCCAGGTCCGCGATGCGCGTCGCGATGGGGCTGCTTTCCAGCATCTGCAGAAGCCGGGCTTCGTTCTGCATCGCTCTGATGCGCAGGTTGAAGTTCTCTTCAAGCCGAAGCCCGGTCTGGCGGGCACTGAGGAGCAAAAAGAGCAGGAAAAGCGAGAGCATCGCCGCCATCCCCTGGGAGACCGGGTCGTCCATGGCGGCCAGCGGCAGGATCTGCGACAATAAAACGGGTGAGATGAATCCGACCACCGATTTGCGGTCGATCGCAAGGATCGTTGCACTTCCCGCACTCACGCCTGCAAGGGTGAAGGCGACATAGAGCGTATGGTCGATGTCCCCGGCAGGGACCAGCAGGACACCGCCGATCCCCCAGAAAACGCCGGTCAGCACAAGCGCGAGGCGAAAAAACAGCAGCCAACGTTCGGCATCGGCCGGAGTGCACGTCTTGGCGGCACGCCGCCAGGCGAACAGCAGGATCGTCCGGCCCAGCAGTACGGAAAAGAGGAGGGCAAGCCATCCGTACCGTACGTCGGCATCGATGACCGGTGCCTGAATCACCACCAGGATGACGGCGAGGATGGCGCTCATGGCCAGTGAGGAGGGCAGATGGGAGTAGAGCACCCGTGCCTGCTCCATTTGCAAAGTTTCAGCGCAGTAATCGATCATGCTGCCGGTCGGCTGCTGCTCTCTCATTCGGACCTCACCCCATCTTTGGTTCTTAGATTTATTTATAAAATATTCAGAAGATTGAATTGTATTTATGCAAATTGATAACAATATAGCATAAATTATCCCCTAAATGCCGACAAAGAGGGACAGAAAGCAAACGATGTCCGTTTGGTTCTAACGGTGTAACGTATGGTGGCCTGACGAGTATTTTCCAGCTGGATTATGTCGTCTGGCAGGGGTGCCGGGATGATTTCTAATGGAGACTGGAGCCGTATTTAAGCAATGAGTTCGAGCAGGAGGTCGCGCGCTTCCGTGATCTGCACGAAGAGTTCATGGCTGCCGCCGACGTCGGGATGCGACTCTTTGGCGCGGCGGCGGTAGGCGGCTTTGATCTGGGTCACTTGGAGTTCGCCGTCGACGGGGAGTTCCAGGAGTTCGCGCATCTCCCGTTCGTTGAATTGCCGGAAGGGGCTGCCGTGGCGCCGTTTGTGCCGGTTGCGGCGGGCAAGGTCCTCGAAGACCTTCTCCTGGGTTTTGCGGCGGCGTTCCATGGACTCCTGCAGCAGCTGCGTGCGTTCCGTGTTCCATTTATGGCGGGACATGACGACACAGGCGGCAAAATTGATGCAGCCCGTGGAGAGGAATTCGTCAAAGTCGAAGGGGCCGACCATCTCGTAGGGCTCTTCCAGCCAGGCGACCCGGCGCCCTTCGTCGCCTTCGACGCGGTCGATCATAACGAAGTCGCGGAGACCAAGCGCACTGTTCCAGATGATGAATTGCTCCTCTTCCCACGAACGCTCTTGCATGACCTGTCTCCTTGCGTGTTTGGCAGGACATGCAATATATATGCTAAATGAGAGAAAGAGACGCCTAATTCTAGGGTACTCGCAGCATTTCGACGTGGGGAATCCCGTCTTCGTCGTAGGGTTCTGAAACCGTTTCAAAGCCGAATCCGGCATAAAAGGGCACCATACGCTGCTGCGCGGAGATCCGGATCGATTCCTGCCGGTAGAGCGAGGGGATACGCGCTATCGCTTCGTCCATCAGCGCTTTACCCAGACCCCTGCCGCGCAGCGTCAACGGGGTGATGACGCGCCCGATGGAGGGTTCCTCGAACCTGTTGCCCGGGGAGACGACGCGCAGATAGGCGACGAGCCGCTTTCCGTCCGTATCTTCTTCCCACCCCGTGAGGTGCCACGAAAGCGGATCAAGATCGTCCGCATCCTGATAGGCGCACGCCTGCTCCACGACAAAAACGGCCTGCCGGAGCTTCATGATCTCCAGGATCTCCATGGGGGAGAGCCGATCGTACAATGACCATTGCCACCGCATCGGTTTACTTCTTGAGGTTGGTAGTTGATGTTTTCATGACGCGGCAGTTTGCAAAAAAGATGCCAGATGGCGTCGTGCCCGGGGATTGACCGGACTTTTTTCCGCCTTACGCCTCCGGGCGGTAGGGGCTTTCGTGGCGTGAGGCCTGCAGGCCGTACTGTACGAACATCTGCAGGGTCTCGTCGTGGCGGTGGATGATATCGACGACGGCGGGGTCGTCCGAGGTGAGGGTGACCTTGATGCCGTCTTCGAGCAGCTCCCAGGTCAGATTCATGGCGTCGCGGTTGTCGAAGAGCTCGACAAAGAGGGGGTCCCAGGAGCGGACGGCCCGGCCGCCGTCGTAGCGTTTCTTCATCCCGGCGACGTGTTCGTGCAGGATGGTGACGAGCTTGGCGTCCCCGGAGGTGACGCGGGTGACCGTTTCGATCCCTTCATCCGTTTTCTGCGTCGTGCGTTCAAGCTCGCCGTGGCGGACGAGCAGCTCGTGGTAGAGCGCCTCGTCGGCCCGGTGCGCCGCGTCACTTCCCCCGCGGCCTCTGAGGAAGACTCTGTCCTTATGCGTTTCCATGGGACTCCTTTTGCCGTATTGTGCCGCACCAATGCAAAAAAAGCTCTCGGGTCGGCAGCGGTTATATAGTATATTAATTAATATGTAACATGGCGGCTTCAGTCGTCGGCCGGGACGGGGACGCGCTGCATCGTTTCACGGCCGGTGCGGCGTACGACGGCGAGCCCGGCGGCACCGAGGAGGGCAAATCCCCCGACAAGGGCGAGGATGCCGCCGTCGTAGAGGCGTCCTATCGTCACGCCGATGGGCAGGGCGATGAAGGTCGAGAGGGAACCGACAACCGCGGCCCCGATGCCGGCGATGTGCCCCAGCGGCTCCATCGCCATGGCATTGAGGTTGCCGAACAGCAGGCCGAAGCAGAAGAAGGTGATCAGGCCGTAGAGCATAAAGCTCCAAAACGGCGGTATGCCGTCATGGGCGTAGGCATAGGCGAAAAAGAGGAGCGAGACGAGGGTAAGGGCCGCGAGCGCGGAGGAGCTGAGCGGCCGCATCCCGTAGCGCATGACCAGCCGCGCATTGAGGTAGGAGGCGAGGCCGATGGAGAGGGCGAAGATGCCGAAATAGAGGGCAAAGAGCTCGCCGGTACCGTAGGTGTCGCGGAAGATCTGCTCGGCGGAGCTGAGATAGCCCATGAAGACGCTGAAGACCAGCCCCATGGCGACGGTATAGCCCAGGGCGGTGCGGTTCTTACAGGTCTCGACGATGCCGGTAATGATGTGCGAGGCCGAGAGGGGAATGCGCCGCGCTTTGGGCAGCGTTTCGGGCTGGCGCAGAATAAACCAGACCAGGGTCACGGCGGCGACGGCGATAAAGAGCCCGAAGATCGCCTGCCAGCCCCAGAGGTAGAGGAGCCCTTCGCCCAGCGCCGGGGCGACGGCGGGCACGAAGATGAAGATGCTCATGACGAAGGACATTACCCGCGCCATCATGCGCCCCTCGTAGAGGTCGCGGATGAGGGCCACGGAGACGATGCGCGGCCCGGCGGCACCGAGACCCTGCAGGAAACGGCCGAAAAGCATCACGGTCAGGTTCGGACTGAGCAGGGCGATGAGGGAACCGGCGATGTAGAGGCCGAACCCGACGTAGATGGCACGCTTCCGCCCGAAGCTGTCGCTCAGCGGCCCGTAGAGCAGCTGCCCCAGGGCCATCCCCGCAAAGAGCAGGGAGATGATGAGCTGGCGGTCGTTGTCCGCCTGTACCTGAAGGGCCGTGCCGATGGTGCTGAGTGCAGGCATGACGGCATCGATGGCCAGGGCCGCCGCAGCGGTCATGAGGCTCATCAGAAGGACAAACTCTTTAAAGGAGGGTTGGTGTGTTGACGGTTTCATTCTGACCTTTTTACCACGGATCGGCTTCAGGCCCGGCCGGTGCGACGCTTCGGGGGAACGCTTTCAGCTTCAGGCATCGTAGAACGCGGTGAACGCGTCAACGGGGATTCTCGTTGTCCGGTAGCCGTTGACGGGGGCCGTCTTGTCCTCGTAGCCCAGGGCCATGCCGCACAGCAGGGTCTTGTCGCTGCCGATGCCCAGTTCTTCGCGGACGATATCGGGGTATTCGGCCAGGGCGGCCTGGGGGCAGCTGCCCAGACCGAGGGACGTTGCCGCGAGCATGACGGACTGCAGGAACATGCCGTAATCGAGCCAGGAACCCTTTTCCAGGGCGGCATCGATGAAAAAGTAAAGCACGACCGGGGCGTCGAAGGCCCTGTAGTTGGCTTTCCACTGTTCGGCCTGCGCCGCCTTGTCCTCTTTGGCAATGCCCAGCGTCCGGTACATCAGCAGGCCCGTCTCTTTGCGACGGCTCCGGTAGGGTTCTTCCCATTGCTGCGGGTAGTAGTGATAGTCCATCCGGGCTTTTTCATCCGCTTCGAAGGCCTCGATAACCCTCGTTTCGATCCGCTTTTTGATGCTGCCGCCGACGACACAGACGCTCCACGGCTGCATGTTGACACCGGAGGGTGCATGCTTTGCATGTTCGAGGATCGTTTCAATGGTTGTTTTCTCCACTGCTTTGTCCAGAAAAGCCCTGACCGATTTACGTTCCAGGAGTGCGTCGAGTGTCTTCATCGGGTTCCTCTTGCTGTTGGCTGATAATAGCGGATATGGTTTGGCGGCAGTATAACACCCAAAAACCAACATCCGCCCCGCCGGGAGCCGGAGGCGTACGCGTTTTAAAACGGAGTTTCGTTACACTAAGCCAAACGAAAAAGGAGCCTTTTGACCTACGACACGGCCATTATCGGCGCCGGCATCAACGGCTGCGCCACGGCGTATTTTTTGACGCAGGGGGGCGAGAAAGTCGCCCTGATCGACCGCGAAGGGATTGCCGCCGGCGGCAGCGGGGCGGCGGGGGCCTTCGTCTCGCCCAAGTTCTCCAAGGGCGGACCGCTCAAGGCGCTGATGGAGGAGGGCTACCGTTTCTCCCTCGATTTTTACGAGCGTCATTTTCCCGAACTGATCCGCGTCGCGCCCCTGATCCACTTCGCCAAGTACGAAGATGAGAATGAAAAGGTGAGGGCGTTCAAAGAGACGACAACGCTGCCGATGCTCGCTACGATGCCGGAAGCACCGCTGACAGCGGAGGCGGAGGCGTTCGAGCATGTCGTACTGGCGCGCAGCGGTCTGGTCAACGCCCAGGCGGTCTGCGCGCGGCTGGCGGAGGGTTCGGACTTTATATTGGATGATATTAATATTATAAAATATCATGAAGGCCTCTGGTCGGTTGGAGCCATCCGTGCAAAGCGGGTCGTCCTGGCGACAGGGGCTTATAGGCCCGTCGTTACGATGCCGCATATCGTGCTGCGGGCCGTCTGGGGGCACCGTGTCGATATCAGGACGTCGACACCGCTGCCGTGCCACCTCCACCAGTACGTCTCTATCGCCGCGACCGGTGCGGACGGGGAGGGCGCCATCGGCGCGACGCACGACGTACACTACGACCCGCAGACCGCGACGGCGCCCTATGACTATGCTGCAGGGCGGGCGGAACTGCTGGAGAAGGCGGCCAAAACAGTCAGGCTGGAAAACATTGAAGTCGTCAAAGATTATACGGGGCTGCGTTCGGGCTCCAACGACTACTACCCGCTGGTGGGAAGGGTTGCAGATGCCGAGGCTTCCGTCCAGGCAGTCCCGGGACTTTTGAAAGGCGACAAAACCGACGCGGCGTCGCTCGTCTACCACCCCGGCCTTTACATGATCAACGGTACGGGCGGCTACGGCTTCGTGATGGGGCCCCTGCTGGCCAAAACCCTCGCCGACGCGCTGCTGGAGGGACGGCAGATTCCCGAGGCGCTGGATCCGACCCGGTTCCTCTACCGCTGGGCGAAACGCGCCGGGAAGTGATCTGCTACAATAGGACTATGAAAACGCTCCTTCCGTTCGTCGCGGCGGCGGCGCTGATGCAGGGGTGCGGGAGCAGCGGTGCCGCGGACCCCTTTCACCAGCCCTCTGCCGCGCTCTGCGACGCCAGCAAAACCCTTGACGACGGGACGCTGCTGTGTGCCGTGCGTCCCTCCCGCCTTGACCCCGCAGCCCGCGACGCGTTCGGTACGGCGACGCTGCCGGACCAGCGGCTGGGGTTCGGATACCACGGTGCGGTGTTCCCGCCGGAGGGGAGCGCCGTCAAAGGGGTCTACGTACATATGGTGGGGACCTTCGGCCGCCCCTATAACCAGGAGAGCGGAGCGTTCTCCTCCGAGACCTTTATGCATGAAGCGGCGCAGAACGGCTTTGTCGTGCTGAACGTCGCCTACCACAACCGCTACCTCGTCAACGGCACGACGGAGTGCGGCGGACACCCCGAGGTGGACAACTGCGCGGGGAAGGTGAGAGCGGAGAAGCTGACGGGCGAAGACCTCTCCGCCGTCGTCGACGTACCCGTTGCCGACGCTGTCATCCCACGGCTGCAGAAGTTGGTGGCGTATTTCGAAGCCGACGGGTTTCATTTCCCTGTGACGGTCGTCGGCACAGGCGGCGTGGCGTGGGAAAACCTTTACGCCGGCGGCCATTCGCAGGGGGCGGGACAGGCGCTATTCCTCTCCAAGTCTTTCGGCGCAGGGCACGTCTGTATGCTTGCGGGCATCTACGACGTGCCCGACGACGTTCCTGTCACGGGGACGGTTGCCGACTGGATCACCGCGGCGCCGCCTGTGCCCGACCCATCCCGCATCCGCGCCGTCACGGCGACGGACGACCCCTCCTATAGCGATTTTATCTCTACATACGGAGAGCTCGGCCTGCAGGAGGGTGTGCAGTGGAAATCCTTTTATGCCGCAACATACCACGATGCCGAAGGTACTGCGATCGGCGCGCACGAGGCGGCGGTGGATGACCCGGACTACGCCCCGCTGCGGCAGCGTGCCTGCTTCGAGACCGGCAGTTTCGAGGAACTGCAGTGACGGTTATTCTGACGGTCGTCGGCGTGATTGCGCTGCTTTGGGCTGTGCTTTTCCTTGTGTGGCCGAGGCTGGTTTTCGCTCCCGTCTATTACCCCAAACGTGACGCGTTTCATCTGCATCCGGAGCGCTTCCGGGGGCTTGAACAGATACGTGACGGCAACATTGTGCTCGAAGGTGTCGTGTATGAGCCGGAAGCACCCCGCTGCACGGTCTTTTACTTCGGCGGGAAGGAGCAAGACAGCGTGGCGCTGGTCGGCAGGCTCAGCGAGCGCTTCCCCTCGTGGCGCATCATCGCGTTCAACTACCGCGGCTACGGCCGCAGCGGCGGCAGACCCGGTGAACGCGTTCTGCTCGAAGACGCCGTGGCGCTGGTGACCTATGCCAAAGCACGTTTCGGGCCGCTGATGCTGATGGGCTACAGCCTCGGCAGCAGCGTGGCGGCCTATGCCGCATCGCGCACCGACGTGACGCAGCTGATCCTCGTCGCACCCTTTTACGACATCCCCTCCCTTGCGCGCCGCAGGGTGCCTTTCTTCCCCGGGTGGATGATGCGCTGCCGCTTCGAGACGGCCCGCTTTCTCGGCGGCGTGAGCGCACCGGTGAGCATCTTCGCCAGCCGGGACGACGAAATCGTACCGGTTGAGCAGAGCCTTGCGCTGAAGGAGAAGGCGCCGTTGTTAGCTGTCCATAAAGTATACAGCGGGTACAATCATGCAGAAATACTCGGCAGCGATCGTTTCATCGCCGACGTCTCAAAGGTGTGCTGATGGCCAAGAATGCAGTCATATTGCTTAATATGGGAGGCCCGAACGACCTCTACGAGGTTCAGACCTTCCTGCATAACATGTTCAACGACCCCAATATCCTGACAATGAAGAGCGGCCTGCTGCGCCGCTTCATCGCCAGCGTCATTACCTCGAACCGTACGAAAAGCGCGCAGGAGGTCTACCAGAAGCTCGGCGGCAAATCGCCTATCGTCGGCATTACAAAGAAGCTCGTCGCAGCGCTGCAGGCGAAACTGGGCGAAGACGTCATCGTCGATTTCGCCATGCGCTATACGCCGCCCTTTGCGGACGTTTCCATCGAACGCCTGAAAGCGGCGGGCGTGACGCACGTCTACCTGATCCCGCTCTACCCGCAGTACTCGACGACGACGACCAAGTCCTCCCTGGAGGATTACGAGGCGCGGATGCATGCCCTGGGGTTGAAGGCCCTGGTGACGGAGATCAAGCACTTCTACACCAATGCGGCGTACAACGCGGTCATCATCGACCGTATCCGCGAGGCGATGGCCGGAACGGACGCAGGGGCATTTGAGCTTATTTTCTCCGCACACGGGCTGCCGCAGAAGATCGTCGACAAAGGCGACCCCTACGAGCAGCATGTGACGGAGCATGTCGCGCTGCTGAAGCCGATGCTCGAAGCGGCGGGACTCTCCTTTGCCGACATCCATATCGCCTACCAGTCCAAAGTCGGGCCGCTGAAATGGCTGGAGCCCTCGCTGGAGCAGAAGCTTGAAAGCCTGGAGCGCAAAAAGGTGCTCGTCTTCCCGATCGCCTTTACGATCGACAACTCCGAGACCCTCTACGAGCTTGATATGGAGTACCGTGAAGTTGCGGAGGAGCTGGGGTTCGAGGATTACCGCGTTGCGGCCTGTCCGAACGACCATCCGCTCTTTGTGGAGGCCCTGGCATCGCTGTATGCGAAATTGCGCGTCTGAGCGTATGAAAAGCAGCAGGTGAAGTGAAAGGAGCACACCGCCTGGAGGTGCGCCGAAGGGGAAGCCTTAGAGCGTCGCTTTAAAGCTGTCGATGGCGGCCATCGTTTTATGGAGCGTCGAGGCGAAGGCGTCGGCGAGCTTGTTGTACTCCTCGACACGGTTGATAAGCACCGCTTCGCGCAGGGTCTCCGCAGCCTCGGAAAGGGCATCGGCACCGATATTGGATGCGACGCCTTTGACGTCGAGCATGAAGGCGACGAGTTTGGTGTCGTCATTGGCTTTGATGTAGCTGCGGACCAGATTGTCTGCCTGGTTGTACGACGCGACAAACTCATCCAGGATCTCGGCGTACATCTCTTTGTCGCCGGCGCAGATGTCCAGGCCGACGGCGGCATTGAGCGCCGTGTCGGTTTCGTGGGTCTTCAGTTCCGGAAGCGCTTCGTCCTCCGCTTCTTCGGACGCTTCCGAGGCAAGATTGAGGTACTGGTACATCACTGCATAGAGGGCATCGACGCGCAGCGGCTTGGCCAGCTGCTCCTCCATCCCGGCTTCGCGCATCTTGCGGATGTCGTCGGCCCCGACATCCCCGCTCAGCGCGACGACGGTAATGGCATCGAAACGGGGATCATTGCGGATCGCCTGCGTCGCTTCGAAACCGTCCATGACCGGCATGTGTGCGTCCATCAGTACCATGTTGTAATCGGGGCTCTCATTGAGCATGTCCAGGGCTTCCTGTCCGTTATTGGCAATGACGATATCCATACCGCTTCCCTCCAGCAGGCGGGAGATCACCTTCTGGTTGATCAGGTTGTCTTCGGCGATGAGCAGGCGGTTGCCGGCAAATTCGGCCAGGCGCTCTTTGGTGACGGCACCCAGGTCCGCCGGCAGTTCGCGCTTTTTGCGTGTGGCGGTTTCCGCAGGGGTAACCGGAGCGGCCGGCGCTTCCACCGGTGTTTCGGGTGCTTCCGGGATTGGCTCGGCGACCTCTTCTTCAAAGGTTTCGAAGACCACCGGTTCCGG
This sequence comes from Thiomicrolovo sp. ZZH C-3, assembly GCF_054862725.1. Lineage (NCBI taxonomy): Bacteria > Pseudomonadati > Campylobacterota > Epsilonproteobacteria > Campylobacterales > Sulfurimonadaceae > Thiomicrolovo > Thiomicrolovo sp. ZZH C-3. The sequence continues at coordinate 1,356,747 of NZ_JBTKXX010000001.1, read as the reverse complement.
TTCCTCGGCCGCTTCCTCGTAGAACGGGGTCTCTTCGATCTTGACGGCCGGTTCGGGTTCAAACGCCTCTTCGATCGGCGCGGCTTCCGGTTCCTCCGGCGCTTCGGCGGCTGTCTCCGTTTCAGGGGCATGCTCGGCGGCCGAAGAGGCGGCAAACTTCTCGGCAAGCTCTTCGAAATCCGCTTTTTCTTGCTGCGGGAAGAGGTCGGAAGCGTGGCGTTTTCTGCGGGCGATGTAGAGCAGGATCAGCAGGGCGACCACGGCCAGAAGGATGCTGTACAGCAGCATCGAAGAGGTCCCGTCGAGCGGCGGTTCGGGCAGATCGTCGCTGGCGGTCACTTCGGTGGAGGCGGCAGGGGCGGGCGCCTCATCAACGGCGGCGGGAGCAGGTGCGGCTTCCGGGGTGACCTTGACGGGTGCAGGGGCAGCGGCAGGTTCTTGAACGGCAGCCGGTTCCGGAGCGACGGCAACGGGGGTTTCGGTGACGACTTCGTCCGTTTCGTCGATCACGACGATCCCTTCTTCCTCCTGGACCGGTACCGGTGCTGCAGTCGGGGCAGCCGGTGCGGCCGCTGTGCGGTTGACATAATAGGCGTCCGGGACGATACCCTTGACGCGCTCCATGACGACGGGAAGGTCACCGGCGTCTGTGAACCCGGTCAGTTCCGAACGGTAGAGCCCTTTGACCTGTTCGACGGTGAAGCCGAAGCGCTCGGCTGCGATGATCGCAGCGACGGCATCATCCTGCATCAGGTGCTTTTTAACCTCAGCAATGCGTGATTGGGCGGCATCGGCGCTGCTGAACGCACCGATGGAAATAGCCTGGTTGAGTGCAGCATATGCTCCGGCGGCCAGGAACATAGCGGCAAGAAGAAGACGACGTAACTTAATCATGATCCATCCTAATGGCACAGGGGGCGTGAACCCCGCTGGTAGATATTGTTACTATTGTAGCGTGTTAATTTTAATTGGCAACTTTTTTCGCCACCTGGCCGAAAGGACGCAGCCAGAGGATGAGTTTCGGTAGCAGTAGCAGGTCCGCGACGATCGCCATGAACATGACGAGCACGGTGAGAAGGCCAAAGTAGATGGTCGGGATGAAGACCGAGAGTACGAGGATGACGAAGCCGATCATAATGGCCGCGGAGGTGTAGCTCATCGCGTAACCGATACTCTCGTGGGAGCGGTGCATCGCCGCAATATAGTCACCGTCTTTGGCCAGCTCGATGCGGAAGCGGTGGATATAGTGGATGGTGTCATCCACCGCGATCCCGATACTGATGGCGGCGATGGTGATGGTCATCATATCCAGCGGGATATCGGACCACCCCATGACCCCGAAGACCGTTCCGACCGGCACAAGGTTCGCGATAATGGCGACGACGGCCGTGAGGAAGGAGCGGAAGAGGGCCCAGAACATGACAAAGAGCAGGATCGCCATCACGCCCAGGGTGGCGATCTGCGAGTCGAAGAGGCTCTGGAGCATGTTGTTGTAGAGCACCATCAGGCCGGAGATGTGCAGATGCTCCGGGGGGATGCCGACCTCGTTGATGAGACCGTCATGCAGCTCCCGCAGCAGGTCGGCGCGGCGCAGGTCGGCATCGGAGTCGACGATGCGCAGGGCGAAGCGGGCCTGGTCGTGTTCGATGCTGACATAGGGTTTGAGAATGATGTCGGCGAATTTCGCGGGCATCTCGTTGTAGAGCAGGGCCAGTTCGAAGTTATCGAGGGAGCGGCCGTCGTTAAGGGTGCGTCCCACCTCGAGCATCGTCCCGAGCGAGAGGACCTTCCCGACGTGGGGGACGCTCTCAAGCCATTCGTGGACGCGGCGGACGACTTCCATCCGGTTCTCCGTAAACCAGTACTGGGCCCCCTGCGCCTCGGCGTTGAACTCTTCGGCGAATTCGTCGAACTCATCGAAACCGTCGGCGGCGCCGGCACTCTCGGAGACCGGCTCGGCCGTAGGGGCCTGGGGCAGATCGATGGTGATGTCCAGCGGCGTCGTCCCGCCGAGCTGGCGGTCGATGACGGACATCCCCTGGAAGATCTCCGTGGAGGGTTTGAAGTAGTTGATAAAACTGTTCTCGACGACGAGCCGCTGCGCGCCGGTGACGGAGAAGGCGATCAGCGCCACGGCGGTAATGAGCGTCAGGGCGCCGTGGCGTTCGGTGAAGGTCGCCAGGACCTTGGTGACGGAGAACTCTTTGTCAAAGGTCGTTTTGGGCTGCTTGCGCTTGAGCAGCATGTTGACGGCCGGGAAGAGCAGGTAGGCGACGATGAGGGAGACGCTGATGCCGATGCTCATCATCCAGCCCAGGGCGATGATCGGCTTGATCCCCGAAAGCATCAGCGACGCGAAGCCCGCGATCGTCGTGATGATGGCGAAGAAGGTCGGTTTGGACATGGAGAGCGTACTCTCCAGGACCAGGGTGCGTTCGTCGGCCCCGGGGTTGGTGAGGGCGAGTTCCCGGTAGCGCACGATCAGGTGGATGATGATGGAGATCGTGATGATCAGCTGCAGCGAGATGAAGTTCGAGGAGATGACCGTGATCTCGAAGCCGAGCAGGCCCAGCAGCCCGACCGTAATGCCGATGGAGAGCGCGGAGATCAGTACCGGCAGGGCGACCCACCGTTTCTGGCGGAAGACCGTCCAGAGGACGAGGATGAGCAGGGCCAGGACGGCGACCCCGTAGGTCTTGAGGTCCTCTTTGACGAAACTGACCATATCGTCGGCGATCATCGTGACCCCGCCCAGGAAGAGTTCGCCGGCGGTGTCGTGCGTGCGCAGGGTGTCGCGCACGGCCAGGATCATACGGTGGTCGCGCTCCCGGGCGATGTCACGGTAGTCCTTGAAAGCCGCCGTCGCCTCGGCGAGGGCTGTTCTGCCTTCCGGGGTGAGGCTGCCGTTGTCATCGGCCGCACGCAGGCCGTTGAGATGGTCCAGCAGTTCGTAGTAGCGGTCGTCGCGCACGAGGTTGACCTGCAGGGCCGTCGTTTTGAGGTCGGGACTGACGAGGTTGGAGACGTAGAGCGGGTTGTGTTTGAACTCCTCGCGCGCCAGGGTCAGGTTCGCATCGCCCGCCTCGATGGAGGGGATCTTCTCCAGCAGCTCCTTGACCGGTTTCGGGGGACTCTCCAGGAGCGGGACGTTGAGAATGGAGTTGACAGAGTCGATCCCGTCGATCTTCAGCAGCGCCGCGCTGAGGCTCCGGATGTCTTCGAGGGTCCGGGGGGCGAGCAGGTCGGCGTCTGGGGTATAGGTGATGACAAGGAAATCCTGTCCGCGGTAGCGTTTGGCGACGAGGCGGGAGTAGGCGAGGTCTTTGTCGTTTTCAAGCAGGAGGGTTTCGGCGGAGGCGTCGACGCTGAGTTTGACGGCCTGGGTGCCCAGCAGCGCCGCGGTGAGCAGCACCAGGGCGATGACCGTGCGCGGGAAGCGGAAAACGACGTCGGTATAGAAGCGTCTAAGCATCAGGTTGCGGTTGGCGCAGTTTGTTGAGGAGCTGCTCGATCGAGCCCTTTTCAAGCTCGCCGGCGAACTGGCTGCGATACGACTGGATGATACTGACCCCCAGGACGTCGACGTCGTAGATCAGCCACCCCTTTTTCGCATGGTAGAACTTGTAAAGCACCTCTTTCTTTTCGCCCTTCTCGACGATGTAGCTGTTGAGATAGATGCGGTTCTTGACCTGTTTGGGCTCCTCCAGGGTGATCACCTCGTCCTTGTAAAGGTCGAGTTTGCTCATATAGAAGTCTTTGATGCGGCGTTCGAAGAGCACGACATACTCTTTGCGCTGGGCGGGTGTTGCCTTTTGCCAGCCGCTTTTGCCGAGGCTGAGCTTGGCCATCAGGACAAAGTCGAAATAGGGGTCCATCTCCTGTTCAATGGCCGTATTGCGCTCTGTTTTACTCTGGTTGTGATCGTTGAGGATCTCCAGGACCACATCGACTTTCTGGCGCATTACGCTGCCGATCTCGTTCGCTTCGAGCGCTGCGGCCGAGAGCGGCAGCAGCAGGGAGAGCAGGGCAAGATAGAACAGTTTTTTCATACGATTACTCCGATATCAGTTTGTTGCGGTTCTGCTCGTAGGCATCGCGCATAAAGGGGTAGAAGTCTATCGCTTCTTCGCGTATCTGTCTGTACTCTTTTTCGTACAGGGAGAACTTGTTGAAGCGTTTGTAGCCGACCAGGCCCCATCCTTCGTATATATTGCGGGGGATATTATACTTTCTCGGCTCCACATAGTAGATGGGGTTGACGTAGAAATCGAGCAGGTCGCCGGTGATGTCGCGCAGGTTGCTGGGGCCGAAGAAGGGGAGCACGATCGGAATGCCGTTCCCGACGCCGTAGTGTCCCAGGGTCTGCCCGAAATCCTCCACGTGGGGCTCGACGCCGATCTGTCTTGCGGTGTCGAACATTCCTGCGAACCCGAAGGTGGAGTTGACGATAAAGCGTCCGGTCTCGGAGAGGGCGTGGTCGAATTTGAGCTGCAGCAGGTTGTTGACCAGGCTGACGGGGTAGTAGAGGTTGTTGAAAATATTGTTGACCGAGACCCGGATCGGTTCGGGCAGAAGGAAGTTGTAGGCACTGAAAACGGGATCGAGGATGTAATCGAACAGGGTATTGTTAAACCCGGTCATCCAGCGGTTGTACCCCTCAAGCGGGTCGTAGACCGGCTCGGTGGCGATATCGGCGAACTCTTCGTCGAATCCGGCGTCGTCGAAACCGCTGTCGTCGAAGATCTCGTCTTCGGGACCGGAGAGGTGCGCAAGGGGGCCGATCTGCTCCATTCCAGCAGGCGCAGGCCGTTCTCCCTCCTGGGCGTGAAGCAGTGTAAACCCGAAAATCAGTGTCAGAATCAGTTTCTTCATAAAATTGCACGATTGTACCCAATTTGTCTAAATATGTCACTGCATTTTGATACGGTTGGGTAACCGAGCGCGTCCCGTTTAACGGCTTCGCTATAATAGCGCGAAACCACCGGCAGGGAAGGAAAACATGCGCATTGTGATCTTTGATATGGACGGGACGCTGATCGATTCGCAGCATGACATCACCTGCTCGATCAACCATGTCCGCACCCTCAACCATGCCCTGCCGCCCATCGACAGCGCCACCGTCGTTGAATGGATCAACCGTCCCGTACGCAATCTGCCCAAACTCTTTTACGGGACCGAGCAGTACGAGGCGCGCGATCGCGAACTTTTTGAGGCCCACTACCATGAGCAGTGCGTGCAGAACCCGGTGCTCTACCCGGGCATCAGGGAGACGGTCGAGACGCTGCACGCCGCGGGCGTCAGGCTTGCCGTGGCGACAAACGCGCCGAGCAGCTTTGCGAGGCGGATGATCCGCCATCTCGGCATGGCGGACTATTTTGAACACATCGTCGGGCCCGACATCGCCGGGGCCTCGAAGCCCGACCCTGCCATGCTCCGCCTGATCCTCGAATCCCTGGGATTTCAACCGCGCGAGCATCAGGCCTGGATGGTGGGCGACAACAGTAAAGATATCGACGCTGCGCGCCTGGCCGGCATTACCGGGATCTTCTCCACATGGGGATTCAGTGCCGAAGGGGAGGGCGATATCGTTATCGGGCATCCCGGGGCGCTGCTGGACATCGTCTAAGATGAAGTGGCTGATCACCATTTTGCTCCTCTTTGCAGCGCTGCAGGCGGCGGAGCGTACCCGTGTGATCATGGGAACGTTTGCCACCGTGTCGGTACAGGAGCGCGATGCCAAATGCATCGACAGGGCCTTCTCCGCGATGATCTTCGTCGAGAAGGCGCTATCATCCTATGACCCCGAAGCGGAGGTTTACCGGCTCAACCGGGACAAGTCGCTGGCGATCTCACCGACGCTTTACGACGCCCTGCAGAGCGCGGAGCGCTATTACGTGCAGAGCAGCGGCTATTTTGATATCACGATCGGTGCGCTGAGCCGCGGGGCCTACCGCTTCGGCGAAGCCGAACGCGTACCGGGGAGGGCGGAAGTCGCCGCCCTCCCGATCGGGCTGGACCTGCTGGAGTTCAATGCGACCGCCGCACGGCTCGCGCCCGGTGCAATGCTGGACTTCGGCGGATTCGGCAAGGGCGTGGGCATCGACGCCGCCGCTGCCGCGCTGCGCCGTTGCGGTGCCGCGGAGGGAACGGTGGCGCTCAGCGGGGACATCCGCTGTATCGGCCGCTGCCTTCTGGCGATCCAGGACCCCTTTTCGGAAGGGACCGTGATGGCCTTCAAAAGCCTCGCCCCGGAGACGGGGATGAGCACGAGCGGCGACTACCGCCGGTTTGTCGGGGACAAAAGCCATAACCACCTGATCGATCCGAAAACACGGGAATCCGAACGGTTGTTTGCGTCGATCACCCTCGTCGGCACGGTCCGCAGCGGCGACCTGGACGCCTGGACGACGGCGGCGGCCGTAATGCCGCCCCCAAAAGCCGTTGCGTTTCTGCGGACGCTGCCGGTGGGGTATGTGCTGATCTATAATGACGGTACAATCGTCAAAAGCGCAAACCTGTCGCACTACCTCGAAGTATGGGAGGGGAACCATGAAGATGATTGAGAAGATGCTGCATCCGGAGGAGACGATCCTCGTGGCCGCCGAGATATCCAAGACCTTCTATAACGGCATTCTCTCCCTTTACGGACTGGGCGCCCTGCTGCTGTTCATCGGCTACGAGTACGAGATCGGGGTGATCGGTCTGGTGCTTATCCTCCGTACCTTCTACATGCACCTTCAGGAGATCCGGGAAAAGAAGCATTACCACTGTGTGCTGACCCCCGAACGCCTCATCATCCACAAAGGGTTCAAAAACCGGGAGATCATCCCGATCAACCTCGAAGAGATCCGGACGATCTATATCAAGCCCTACAGCGAACGGTTCAAGAACCAGATTGACGTCGGAACGCTTGAGGTGCTGACGACTTCGGGAGGGCGGTATGTCATCAGCCATATCAAGGCCCCCTTCGCGTACCACCGCGCTATTATCGGGGATGTCGTTGCCGCGACAAGTTATGCCAAAAAGCGTAGTAGATCAGCTGAAGCATAAGCAGCGTACCCAGCAGGCTCAACAGCAGGTATGCGGCGAGTTTGATCCAGACCCAGAGGGTGGCGCCGGAGGCGATAAAGTAGCCGCTGGCGATGTCGAGCAGCGCCGCGGCAAAGAGGGCGATGGCGAGCCGGATCGTACGCCGTTTGGCGGTTTCGGTCGCAAAGAGCAGGAAGTGGGCCCCTACCATGATGAAAAGCCCCATGGCCGCCAGGTGCGGCACGGCGCTCTCCAGCAGACCGTAGGCGCTCTTGCCCGGGACGGTGTCGCTGCCCAGGTAGTAGAGCTCGACCCCCTGTGCCGAGAAGCCGACCTTGCTGAGAAAGAGGGCGGCGGCCGAGGCGATGAGCAGGAGGCCGAACAGGGCGAAGTAGACAATGGCGAAACGGTAGGCGCGCTGCATCAGGGCTTCTTGAGGATGTTCAGGTAGAGCAGCGAGGCGAAGACCATAAAAAGCGCCGCAGCGTGCCAGAGCCAGAAGGCCCCCAGCCACGGCAGCAGGTAGGACCCACCCCGGTAATAGGCCAGGGCCAGCAGGGTGATGTCGGCGACGGCGGCGATCATGGCGATATTGATCACGACCGCGGCAACGCGTTTGAGCGGGCAGAGCCTCGCATAGACGGCGGAGAGGGTCAGCAGCGTCATCATCATGAAGAAAATGTCGCTGTGCAGGAGTTCGAGCACGAAGTGTTCGCTAACGGGCTCGATGAACTCCTCCTCATTGCCGTAGAGGGTATTCGAGAGGGTGTCGCGGCTGAGGCCGATATGGTCGCGTTTGAGAAAGGCGTCGGCGACGAGGAAACTCCCGGTAAAGAGGAGCAGCCCGTTGAGCAGCGGACGCATCAGCGCATCGCTGCGCAGGTCCTTGACAAGGGTGAAGCGCATTACTTTTTCCTGATGACGGTCTCGAAGAGTGCCAGGGCCAGGCGGGCGCCGTCGGTGACGTTGCGCGCGCTCAGCGTCGCGCCGCTGACGGTGGGGATGTCTTTGCCGACACGCAGGGTCGCATTGGCGTCCTTGCCTTTGAACTGTTCAAGGTAGGTGTGCTGGGGCATATACTCCGGCGGTTCGTTGAAGGCGATGATTTCGATGGCCTTTAGGGTGCCCTCCTGCGTGATCATGTAGAGGACCGTGGCATCCTTCTGGCGGACCTGGCGTGTCACGAGGACCCCGTACCCGACGGCTTTGCCGTCAATCGCGGCGGTATAGAAGCGGTAGATCTTCGTTTCCAGTTTGAGCTTGGCGCGTTTGGTGACGGCGGCGGCCTGTTTGCCGGTGAGCAGCGTGTTCTTCTTTGTCACCTCGCTCTGCGCCCCGAAGGCGTGCTGCATCGCATCGATGGGGGAGATCAGCAGGGCAGCCGATGCGGCGGCGTTCAATACAATCAGGGTTACTATCAATTTTTTCAGCATGGAACTCTCTTAAAACGGATTATCAAATCCCCGCAGATGCGGGTGCTTGATAATCGGCTCTGTTCAAAAATTATAACACACGGCGGCAGAGCGGGAAGGAGAAGGAACGCTTGCCGGGCGCGTGCACGGGGCCGTCTTAGAAGACGAAGCCCATCCCGATACTGACGACGTTGTAGTCTTCAAGGGCGCTGTCATGGAAATCGGTCATGACGTAGTCCGCTTTGAGCACGACCTGTTCGTGGGGGAAGAAGTTCAGGCCGACGGTCGTGTTGGTCTGCTCGAGGTCCGGGCGGGTGCCGCCGGCGACGGAGGAGACGGGGTCATAGCTCTCGTACTGGGCAAAAATCGGCAGGCGGTAGCGTGTCGGCAGTGTCGCCAGCACGTCATACTCAGCGTTGACGTAGTATCCCTCCGCACCGTCGGCCGCCTCGGCGAAGATCGCTTCGGCATTCGAGACGGTGAGGGCCGTATAGAGCCCTTTGAGCTTAAAGCCCGCCTTCTCGTACTGGCCGTAGAAGTCGTACATAAAGGCATCGACACCGCTCGGGCGTCCCTGTGTCGCGGCCCCGTAATAGGCCGACGTCCCCAGGAGCAGGCCGCTGATACCGCTGTAGTCGAGACGTCCGACGAAACCGACGCGCTGCATCGGGCCGTTCTCTTCGGAGCCGATACGGCCGCTGCGGATCCACTTTTTGTTGACGGAACCGGGCATGTTGTTGTCGTTGTTGAGCGCCAGCGCATTGATGACCCCGGCCGTATAGCTCAGACCGATGTCGCTGAAGCTGCCGTAGGCCAGGATACCGGTCTCATGCCAGGTCGAAGGGATCAGGTACTTCTCGACATCCGGGCGCTGTACCGTATTGAAGAGCGTCGGTTCGTGGCGCTTGTTGATCAGCCCCATTGGGACCAGGAGGTTACCGACCTGGAGGTTGAAGGCCTCATGCAGGAGGAAGTCAAGGTACATGAACTCGATGGCGACCTCTTCGCCGCCGTGCTCAAATTCCAGCTCGGTATTAAGGACGATATTGTCGCTGAACTTGTACCCGATATACGGTACGAAGCGGTAGACGTCCGTATAGGCGTCACCGTCGGCGCCGTCGCTGTCCGGAGAGGCCCAGTACATCTCGCCGTAGCCGCCGATGGAGAGCGGGGACTTGGAGTAGTAGACCTTCGAGGCCGCCGGCCCCATACCGTTTACGGAGGCGTTCGCATCGACCGTCGTATAGTTGAAACCTGTTTTCAGGTTGGAGGTTTCGTCGATCAGGGCGTCGGTTTTTTCCTGCAGCTCGGCGATCTGGGCTTTGAGTTCGCTCAGTTCGTCCGCGTAGAGTGTCGTACCGGCCAGCAGGGCGGCTCCCAGTGAAAGTGCAATGTGCTTCATCACATATCCTTTGTTATGTTTTCTGGTTTTACGATTTCAAGAATCATTCCTAAAATTATGGGTGAAGTATAGAGGATGTCGGAGGAAAAAGTCAATAGATATGACAATCATTATCAAAAATGAAGGCGAAAGAACAATTTTGTCACGTTTGGTAACTTTTTGAGAGTGGATATCAATTAATGGGTGGAGTGCCGGAGGTGATCTGCTGGGTCTCTTTCGCTTTCTTATCCTCTTCGTCGGAACTGTTTTCCAGTTTTTTGAGATAGTGGACGGGGAAATCGAGGGTGCGCTTGAGGATATTGAAGGGGCTGACGATGATATCCTTGGCGATGGTGTTCTCCACCTTGGGGTTGTCGAGCGGCCCGTTGATATTCAGCGTGGTCAGGACGGACTTGTCGTCCCCGACAAGGATGTAACCGACAAGCGGGATCTTTCGGATATTCTCCGCCGCCTGGGTCTTGACGGTCAGCTGCATCTTGATGCGCTCCTTGTTGTAGTCGATGGTCCCCTGACCGGCGAAATCGAGCTCTTTGCTGTCAATCTTGATATTGGATGCCGTCAGGACCCCTTCATGGAAAGCGATTTCGGTATAGGCGGAGTGGACCTTGATCCCTTTGGTCTCATAGGAGGGCAGCGAGAAGGTGACCAGGGCGGGGACGGTGTTGATAAACGCGAAGAGGTTGTTGAAAAGCACGTAGTCGTACACCGTCGTATCGTTGATTTTGGCCAGCCCTTTGAAATCGTTCTTTTCGCCGATGACGTAAAAATCCAGCGTACCGCCCTTAACCTTGGAGAGGTTGAAGAAGTGGTTCATGAAGTCGTCATCAAGGCGGTAGCCGAAGAGGTAGAACTTCTCGCCCTTGACATCGAGTTTGGCGCCGCCCCTGGCTTTGTAGAGCTGTCCCAGGATGTGGTCGGGCCTGTAGTCGATGGTGATGCGGTCGGCTATGGCCCGCCGGTTGCCCGGGAAAAGGATGGCGGTGTCGTTGGCATCGATAAAGATCGACGTGTTCGATTCGCTTGTATTGTCGTCGGTACTGAACTGGTGGTCGCGGTAGAAGCGGGTCAGCTCGGGCTGGCTGAAGGCGACGCCGTTGGAACGGATACGGATGGTGTCGCTGCTGAGGACCCGGATACGGTCGTTGATGGTACAGTCGACGGTGCCGTTTTGCTCGATGCCCCCTTCGAAGCGGTAGGTGTTGACCGGTTTGCCGTCGACGGCGGTCAGCGCGTAGGGGTAATCGACACTTCCTTCAAAGGAGACGGGGTACTCGCCGTTCGGTGACCAGACGGAGATGGTGCTGTCGGTCAGGTTGTAGTCCTGCAGCAGCGGGGAGTGCTTTGTGAGGGCCTCCAGGGAGAAGAAGTGGAGCCGCCAGCCCCGGCCGAGGGTGGAGTAGACCATATTGATCGAGGGGATGACGATGTCGTATTCGTTGTCGATGGGGACGATGTAGACGCTGAACCTGTCCATGTTCTGGAAGAGCCTGCCCAGCCCTTCATCCTCGAGGCGGAAGCTGGAGACATTGAGCTCGGTGGCCATTGTGGCCGGTTCGAAGATCCCCTCGACGGTGCCGGTCAGCTGATGTTCGATCGACACCACGGCGGGGGAGAGCCGGAAAAGGCCGTTGTGCTTCGCGACGGTGAATGGCGAGACGGAGAGGGGCGTCTTGTCCATGTTCCAGCGGGTGGCGGCATCGCTGACTACGCTGAGGTTTTCATCGGCCCGGATACGAAAGAGGGTATGCGGCTGCGCGGTAGAGAAGGTACCGGCCTGCAGCGATGTCAGGTCCAGCAGCAGGTTGGCGGCGGGATGGGCAAGGGTGATTTCACCCTCCACGGTGGCTTGCGCTGTCCGGTCCAGAGCAACGGCGGTTTTGGGGAGCTGGAGGCGCACCTCCTTGAGGTCAAAGGGGGCCGTAAAGGCATCACACGTGAGGTTGTGCTCCATATAGTGCCACCGCGAAGCGTCAAACCGTATGGTGTCGCCGCCCCGGTCGAGACGGTACTCGAAATGCAGCGGGACGGTCGCCGGGGAGAGGGTGATGGGCGCACTGCCGACAGGGTAGCGTACGTCGCCGAGATTGAAGCGGAGCGTACCGTTGTGTTTGGCGGGGTTGAATGCGCCGGTGACGCTGCCCGTCACATTCCCCTCGAACAGCGAGGCTTCCACGGAGCGGAGGGTGACAGCAGAGCCTTTCAGGTCGACGGCGGCCCGGGAGACGTCGATGGGGAGACCGGAGAGGTCGATGCGGCTCTGTGCCGTCCGGAAAGTCGCTTCCGCCGTCGTATGCGCATGGGCGAGGTTGACGGTCAGGCTCAGGTTGGTGTCGGTAACGCCGCGGGTCTGGGTAAAGGGGAGGTCGATACCGTACGAAGCCGTCAGGCGCTGCAGCGGCGGGGTAAAGCGCGCGGCGGTCAGGATGGAAAGCTTCAACAGCGGCTCTTTGCCGCCGAAATCGATGGCAAGACGGGTATCACCGCCCGGCTCCCCGTAAAAAGTGGCATTGTGCGGCAGGATCTTCAGGGTCTTATGTTCAAAGAGGACGGTCACGTCTTCGGCGAGGGCCGGTTCAAACGCCTTGGGGTCATTCGCAAAACGGTAGCGTGCGTTATGAAAGGTAAGCTGACCGAAAAGGTTGTCGAAGGCTTTTGCCGGTGCGGCGAAGGGGAGGGTCGTCTGCAGGGTGTGCAGCATGACCGGCCCGCCCTGGGCCCGGGCGACAATCCACGGCTCGACGTGGTCAGAGAGGTGCAGGGGTTTGACGATCGGCGCGACGCTGGCAAAGGGTTCGGTCGAGAAGGTATTCAGCGTGACGGCGTCGCGGGTAGCATGTACGCCCAAACGCAGGTGGATATCCTTGGCAACGTCGATGCTGCCGCCCAGGTAGAGTTCGCTCAGCTTGGGCCGCAGCACACCCTCAAAACGGAAGGTGCCGTCAAACGTGCTGCTGTCACCGTACAGTTCGACCTTGTAGGCATCCGCGTTTTGCACCGGCAGGAGGAGCATGGAGAGGTGCCCCTGGTCGCGGGAGGCGACGTGCAGGTTACTGCGGTTACGGGGGTCGAAGAAGAGCGAGGCGTTGAGATCGTTCCCGAGCCGGATACGGTCGATGCGGAGCGTGCCGACCCAGTGGTCGTCCAGGTGCCGCAGTACTGCGGCGATGCGCCGTTGGAAGGAGAGGAGGTCGGTGGGTTCCTTGGGAGCGTCGGACGGGGCGAGGGCGATCGTACCGATTTCGACATGGAGTGCATCATCCCACTTCAGGTATAATTTCTCCGCATAGAGGCGGCCGATTTTGAGCTTGCCGAGGTGCAGACCGCTTGAGAGTGTGAGGTAGAGGACAGTGACGACGGCCAAAAAAAGAGCAATGACGGAAGCGATCGTGAAGTGGGTATGTGCAATCGCTCTGCTGATGGCGTTGTCGTTCATCTATTACCTGAATATGGGGCTCACGACATCAAAGGTGCTCTATATTCCCCAGGGATCAATTCGCAAGATTATAACACACCTCGAAACCGCCAACCCGCAGCTTAACCGCCTGGACGCCTTTTTGCTGCGCTTCATCGGCCGCCCCCAGCACGGCTGGATCGACCTGGGAAGCACGGTAATGACCCACGGCGATTTTCTCTACCGTATCACGACCTCCAAAGCGGCGATGAAACCGGTCACCCTGGTGCCGGGGGAGACGACCCATATCTTCTTCACGCAACTTGCGCAGAGCCACGGGCTTGATCCTGTGCGGCTGATGGCGGCGTTCCGGGAACAGAGCCCCTACGAGGAGGGGGCGTTCGTCCCCGACACCTATCAGCTTCCCATCGGTATTACCGAAGCCGACGCGGTGAAGCTGCTGCTGCACTACGCCGAGGCGAAACAGCGCGCCTGGTCGGAGAAGATTTTCGGCCTCTACAACGAACGCAAATGGTACCACTATATAATCACCGCCTCGGTGATCCAGAAAGAGGCGGCGGACAATGCGGAGATGCCGCTGGTCTCCTCGGTCATCGCCAACCGGCTCGCCAAGGGGATGAAGCTTCAGATGGACGGCACGCTCAACTACGGGCCGTACTCCCACGAAAAGATCACCGCCGCACGCATCCGTTCGGACAAAAGCGGGTACAACACCTATCTGAACAACGGCCTGCCGGCCGCGCCGGTCTGCAATGTCGGCTTCGATGCGATCCGTGCGGCGATCTTCCCGGCCAAAACGGAGTACCTCTATTTTACGAAAGGTGCCGACGGAAAGCACCGCTTTACACGTTACTATTCTACACACTTACGCAACATTAACCGTGCTACTAAATGAAACACTAATCCAAAACTTCCCTCCTCCCTTTTTCGATTTTGGCATGAAATGCGATTGAAGTGATATGATGACCCTGTAATTTTCAATCGGCGGTTCTAAAGACGCTTTAGGGATGCCGATAAACTTCACACTTCGAGGATATAGAATGTCTAAAATCATCTGGTCGAAAATTGACGAAGCTCCGGCTTTGGCTACGTACTCGTTCTTTCCGATTGCTTCCAAATTCTGCGCTGAGGGCGGTGTAGAGCTTGAGCAAAGCGATATTTCACTTGCCGGCCGTGTGCTTGCCGCAATGGGCAAAGGTGAAGATGAACTGTCCAAACTGGGAGAGCTTGTCCTGAAGCCTGAAGGTAACATCATCAAGCTGCCGAACATCTCGGCATCTGTCGGTCAGCTCAAAGACTGTATCGCGGAACTCCAGGAGCAGGGTTACGATATCCCGAACTATCCTGAGAACCCGGCGAACGACGAAGAAAAAGCGCTCCAGGCAACGTACAGCACCTGCCTCGGTTCCGCCGTCAACCCGGTTCTGCGTGAAGGTAACTCCGACCGCCGCGCGGCCAAAGCCGTCAAGAACTATGCACAGAAAAACCCGCATAGACTCAAAGCATACGCTGAAAACTCCAAAGCGTATGTCGCGCACATGAACGGCAACGGCGACTTCTACGGTAACGAAAAGTCCGTTACGATGGATAAGGCGCAGAAAGTCACGATCGCACTCAACGGCAGCGAACTGAAAACGATCGATGCCCTCGAGGGTGAAGTCCTCGACGGTACGTTCATGTCCGTCAAAGCGCTGCGTGCGTTCTACAAGCAGACCATCGAAGACGCCAAAGCGAAAGGCGTTATCTGGTCCGTTCACCTCAAAGCGACGATGATGAAGATCTCCGACCCGATCATGTTCGGTCATGGTTTCGAAATCTTCTTCGAAGACGTCTTCGCGAAATACGCGGATACCTTCAAAGAGGTCGGTGTCAACCCGAACCTCGGTATGTCCGACCTTGAGAAAAAGATCAAGGGGCACGCGAAAGAGGCGGAGATCAAAGCGGCATTCCAGGCGGTTGTCGAAGCGGACAGCCCGAAAATCGCGATGGTCGACTCCGACAAGGGTACGACGAACTTCAACGCACCGAACGACATCATTATCGATGCGTCCATGCCGGTTGTCGTCCGCGAGGGCGGTAAGCAGTGGGATCGCAACGGTGACGCGCTCGAGTGTGTTGCGGTTATCCCGGACTCTACGTACGGCATGTTCCACCAGGAGATGGTCGCTGACTGTGTCAAAAACGGCCAGTATGACGTGACGACAATGGGTACAATGCAGAACATCGGTCTGATGGCGCAGAAAGCCGAAGAGTACGGTTCCCACCCGACAACGTTCGAACTCGCCGAAGCGGGTACGGTCACGGTCACGGCGGAAGACGGTACGGTTCTGATGAGCTTCGAGTGTGAAGCGGGTGATATCTGGCGTATGTCCCGTGCGAAAGACATCCCGATCAAAGACTGGATCCGCCTCGCCGTCGAACGCGGCCAGATCGAGCAGATCCCGGTCGTCTTCTGGCTGGACGAGAACCGTGCACACGATGCGCAGATGATCGCGAAGGTCAAGAAGTACCTGCCGGAGTTCAACACGGACGGTCTTGAGATCCACATTATGGACGTTGCATCTGCGACACGCTTCACCAACGAGCGTATCCGTGCCGGTAAAGACACGATCGCCGTTACCGGTAACGTTCTGCGTGACCACCTCACCGACATGTACCCGATCCTCGAGCTCGGCACGTCGGCGAAAATGCTCTCCATCGTTCCGCTGCTCGCGGGCGGCGGTCTGTTCGAAACGGGTGCGGGCGGTTCTGCGCCGAAGCACGTTGACCAGTTCCTCGCTGAGGGTCACCTCCGTTGGGACTCCCTGGGTGAATTCCTCGCCCTGGCCGAGTCACTGCGCATGATCGAGCAGAAGAACCCGAACGCCAAGCTGGCCGAAGTAACGGCAGCGCTTGACGTCGCGAACCAGGAGTACCTTGACAACAACAAGGCTCCGGGCCGCAAAGCGGGCGAGCCGGACAACAAAGCGTCACACTTCTACGTCGCACAGTACTGGGCAACGGCACTGGCGGACTCTTCTGATGCTGAGCTGCAGGCGAAATTTACACCGGTAGCCAAAGCGCTCAAAGAGAACGAAGCGAAGATCATGGAAGAGCTGATGGCTGCCGAAGGCAAAGCGCAGGATATCGGCGGTTACTACCACCCCGATGATGCGAAAGCGGAAGCGGCAATGCGCCCGTCTGCAACGCTCAACGCGATTATCGACGCTATCTGAGTGCGATAACTGTTCCGTTTCGGAACACGGTAGAAAGGTGCGTGTTACCTTTCTACCATTCCAATAGGTTCACGAAGTGGACTTAACCTTATTTTACTTATAATGTACCATCTTCTGCCATGTATGCATAATGGTGTGTGTTCGCACATATTGCTTATGTGTATAGCGGTGCAGAAGAGCCACTTAATCGAAAAGGACTTCAACCAATGAATCAGGGTAAACGTGTTGGAATCGTCGGCGCCGGAAATGTAGGTGCGACTGTCGCGTATTCACTGGCAATGCTCGGGTCATGCCATGAGATCATTCTCCGCGACAACAAAATCGAAGTAGCAAAGGGCAAGGCCCTCGATATGTCTCAGGCGGCGGCAGCGGTCCGCAGCCACACGGTCGTCAGCGTTGCTGAGAGCATGGAAGATCTCACGGACTGCGACGTTGTCGTCGTCACTGCCGGCAGCCCGCGTCTGCCGGGGATGAGCCGCGATGATCTGCTGATGATCAACGCCAATATCACCAAAGAGGTCGTCAGCGGTATCGCGAAATATTCGCCGAACGCGATCATTATTATGGTCTCCAACCCACTCGACGCGATGACCTATGTCGCGCTCAAAGAGAGCGGCTTCGACCGCAGCCGTGTCCTGGGGATGGCCGGTATCCTCGACAGCTCCCGCATGGCGGCGTTCATCCAGGAAAAACTGGGCTACGGCGGCGGACAGATCCGTGCCTCCGTTATGGGCGGCCACGGCGACGACATGGTTCCGCTTCCGCGCTACTCCACTGTTGCGGGCGTCCCGCTCTTCGACCTGCTCAGCGAAGATGAGATCGATGAGATCGTCGACCGTACCCGCCATGGCGGTGCCGAGATCGTCGGATACCTCAAGACCGGTTCCGCCTATTACGCCCCGGCGAAATCCACGGCCATCATGGTCGAAGCGATCCTGAAAGATACGAAGCAGATCCACCCCTGTGCGGTCTACCTCGAGGGCGAATACGGCTACGACGACGTCGTCTCCGGTGTCCCGGTCATGATCGGTGCCAACGGTGCGGAAAAGATCATCGAAGTGACGCTCAACGAGAAAGAGAAAGAGATGTTCGCCCGCTCGTGCAACTCCGTTCAGACCCTGATCGACACCCTGAACGAAAACAAATTCTTTGAGGAGGCCTAATTTGGACTACAGAATCGAAAAGGATACGATGGGGGAGATGCAGGTCCCCAAAGATGCGTACTGGGCTGCCCAGACGCAGCGTTCGATCCAGAATTTCCGCATCGGCGAAGAGACGATGCCTTACGAGATCACCCGTGCGTTTTCCTATCTGAAAAAAGCGGTCGCCCTGGTCAACAAGGACCTCGGCAAGCTTGATGCGAAAAAAGCGGACGCCATCGCCCAGGCGGCGGATGAGATGCTCGCGGGCAAACTCGACGGTAACTATCCGCTCGTCGTATGGCAGACCGGTTCGGGCACCCAGTCGAACATGAACAACAACGAGGTGCTCGCCAACCGCGCGACGGAGATCCTCGGCGGTGACTTCCGCACAGAGAAGCTTGTCCACCCGAACGACGACGTCAACAAGTCCCAGAGCTCCAACGACACCTACCCGACGGCCCTGCACGTCGCTGCCGTCATTGCGGTCGAAGAGCGTCTGCTCCCGGCGATCGCCAAACTCAAAGCGACGCTCCAGGCGAAAAGCGAAGCGTTCGCGGACCTGGTCAAGATCGGCCGTACGCACCTTCAGGATGCAACGCCGCTGACTCTCGGTCAGGAGATCAGCGGCTGGGTCGAAATGCTCGCCAAATCCGAAAAGATGGCCAAAGATTCCCTGGAAGCGGTGCGCGAACTCGCGCTCGGCGGTACGGCAGTCGGTACGGGCCTCAACGCCCACCCGGAACTGGGTGAACGCGTAGCGGCGAAACTGTCCGAACTGACAGGCCACGATTTCGTCACGGCGCCGAACAAGTTCCACGCCCTGACCTCCCACGATGCGCTTGTCTTCGCGCACGGCGCTCTCAAGGCGCTGGCGGCGGACATGATGAAGATCGCCAACGACGTCCGCTGGCTCGCATCCGGCCCGCGCTGCGGCATCGGCGAGATCTCCATCCCGGAAAACGAGCCGGGTTCATCCATCATGCCGGGCAAGGTCAACCCGACGCAGAGCGAAGCGGTCACGATGGTCGCCTGCCAGGTGATGGGGAACGACGCGACGATCGGTTTCGCGGCGTCCCAGGGGAACTTCGAGCTGAACGTCTTCAAGCCGGTCATCGCGTACAACTTCCTGCAGTCCGTCCGCCTGCTCGCCGACAGCATCGTCTCTTTCAACGACAATGCTGCGGTCGGTATTAAGGCGAACGTTGAGAATATCGAGCATTTCCTGAACGACTCTCTGATGCTCGTCACGGCGCTCAACCCGCATATCGGTTACGAGAATGCGGCGAAGATCGCCAAGACGGCGCACAAGAACGGCACGACCCTCAAGGAAGAGGCGGTCAACCTCGGCCTGCTGAGTGCCGAAGAGTTCGATAAGTACGTGGTACCGGGTGATATGATCGCCCCTAAGGCCTAAAGGTCAATGCCGGAAAAAACTAAATTATTTCCGGTAGAAAGCGTAACCCAATAAAGGAGGAGAAGAAAATATGAATATCCATGAATATCAGGCGAAACAGATTTTTGCCAAATACGGCGTACCGACACCGCGCGGTATCGTCGCGAACACACCGGACCAGGCGGTCGCGAATGCTGAAGAGCTGGGCGGGGACGTCTGGGTCGTCAAAGCACAGATCCACGCAGGGGGCCGCGGCCTCGGCGGCGGTGTCAAACTGGCACGTTCCCTGGACGAGGTCCGCGATCTCGCAGGCCAGATCCTCGGCATGACGCTGGTCACACACCAGACAGGCCCGGAAGGAAAACTGGTCCAGAAGGTCTACATCGAAGAGGGAGCGGACATCAAAGACGAGCTCTACCTCGGTGTGGTCCTTGACCGTGCAAAAGAGATGCCTGTCATCATGGCCTCCACCGAAGGCGGTATGGAGATCGAGAAGGTTGCCGAAGAGACCCCGGAGAAGATCGTCAAAGTTGCGATCGACCCGACCATCGGTTTCCAGGGCTTCCACGGCCGCGAACTGGCTTTCGGCCTCGGTCTTCCGAAAGAGGAGCAGGGCAAGTTCATCAAATTTGCCGCGGCACTCTACAACGTCTATATGGAAAACGACGCAGAGATGATCGAGATCAACCCGCTGATCAAAACCGGCGCGGGCGACTTCCTCGCACTCGACGGCAAGATGGGCTTTGACGACTCTGCACTGGGCCGTCACCCGGACATCGAGGACATGCGTGACATCTCCGAAGAGGATGCAGACGAGCGCGAAGCAAGCCGCTTCGGTCTCTCCTATGTCTCCCTCGACGGCGAGATCGGCTGTATGGTCAACGGTGCAGGTCTGGCAATGGGTACGATGGATACCATCAACTATATGGGCGGTACCCCGGCGAACTTCCTGGACGTCGGCGGTAAAGCGAACGCGGAAACGGTCGCGAAGGGCTTTGAGATCATCCTCAAAAACCCGAGCGTCAAAGCGATCTTCGTCAACATCTTCGGCGGTATCGTCCGCTGTGACCGTATCGCCAACGGTATTCTTGAGGCCACGAAACTGGTTGACGTCCACGTCCCGGTCATCGTCCGCCTCGACGGTACGAACGCCCCGGAAGCGGCGGAGATCCTCAGAAACGCCAACATCGCGAACGTTATCGCAGCAGTTGACCTTGCAGACGGTGCAGCCAAAGCCGTCGCAGCAGCGAAAGGAGAGTAATTAATGTCAATTCTTGTAAACAAAGATACCAAAGTTATCGTTCAGGGTTTCACAGGGAAAGAGGGTACTTTCCATGCTGAGCAGTGTATCGCCTACGGCACGCAGATCGTCGGCGGTGTCACACCGAACAAAGGCGGCCAGGAGCACCTGGGCAAGCCGGTTTTCAACACGGTCAAAGACGCGGTTGACACGACAGGTGCAACCGTCTCCATGATCTTCGTCCCGCCGGCATTCGTCGGTGACGCCGTCATGGAAGCGGCGGACGCAGGGATCGAGCTGGCGGTGATTATTACCGAAGGCGCACCGGTCCGTGACATGATGTACGCGAAAATGTACGCATCGAAAAAAGGCATGAAGACGATCGGGCCGAACTGCCCGGGTATCATCACCGCCGAAGAGTGCAAGATCGGGATCATGCCGGGCATGATCTTCAAAAAAGGGAACGTCGGCCTGATCTCCAAGTCCGGTACCCTGACGTATGAAGGCGCGAACCAGGTCGTCAAGCAGGG
This sequence comes from Thiomicrolovo sp. ZZH C-3, assembly GCF_054862725.1. Classification (NCBI taxonomy): domain Bacteria; kingdom Pseudomonadati; phylum Campylobacterota; class Epsilonproteobacteria; order Campylobacterales; family Sulfurimonadaceae; genus Thiomicrolovo; species Thiomicrolovo sp. ZZH C-3. The sequence continues at coordinate 1,335,972 of NZ_JBTKXX010000001.1, read as the reverse complement.
CTTCGGTATCACGACAGCCGTCGGTATCGGCGGTGACCCGATCATCGGACTTTCCTACAAGCAGCTGCTCCCGCTCTTCGAAGCGGACCCGGAAACGGAAGCGATCGTCATGATCGGTGAAATCGGTGGTGACTTGGAAATTCAGGCAGCCGCATTTATTAAGGAAAATATTACCAAGCCGGTAGTAGCTTTCATTGCGGGCCAGACGGCGCCGAAGGGCAAACGTATGGGCCATGCCGGTGCGATCGTCTCCGGTGCAGCCGGTACGGCAGCCGAGAAGATGGCGGCACTCGAAGCGGCAGGCGTCAAAGTCGTCGTTTCGCCGGCAGAGATCGGTAAAGCGGTCGCAGAGGTTCTTTCAAAATAATGAAAGAGAGTGTCACCGTCGCCAATGTCCGCTGTAGCGGTTGTGCGGCGACGATTACCAAGGCACTCGAAGCAGAAGGGTTTACATCCGTTGAAGTCGATTTAACGTGTGAGCCTCGTATCGTAACAGCAGAAGTTGCGGACGAGGCGCGATCAGCACTTTTCAAATCGATTTTACGAAGGCTGGGCTATCCTCTTACACAAGAGCAGGTCAGCGGTCTGGACGCAGCGGGACTGAAAGCGAAGAGCTTCGTCTCCTGCGCCGTCGGAAAATTTTCAACCAAAAGCGAAGAGCAGGGATCCTCATAAAGGACTCTTAGGAGCCTTTTATGAGATCCCTTATCTCGCAAATAAATGGAGGAGTATTAATGTTTCAGACTGAAAAACCGGGTGACGTCCCTGTCTGGGTCAACACCAACAACTGTAAAGCATGTGATATCTGTGTTTCCGTCTGCCCTTCGGGCGTTCTGGGGATGCGTTATGAACCGACATCTACACTGGGTGCGATGATCTCCATCGACCATCCCGAAGCGTGTATCGGCTGTAACGAGTGTGAACTCACATGTCCGGACTTTGCGATTTATGTTGCAGATAAGAAAGAATACAAATTTGCGAAGCTGACAGATGATGCAAAGGCTCGCCAGGCGGCGATCGTTGCTAACAACTATATGTCACTTGATCAGTAAGGAGCAGGAATGTCAAGAATTGTAATTTCAACAGGTAACGAACTGGCGGCGAAAGCGGCCGTTGATGCCGGCGCACGTTTCTTCGGCGGTTATCCGATTACACCGTCTTCCGAAGTTATGCACGAGGCATCCGACCTGCTGCCGGCAGTCGGCGGCGTCGCCATCCAGATGGAAGACGAGATCGGCGGTATCTCCGCAGCCCTCGGTGCTTCTATGACAGGTACGAAGTCGTTCACGGCGACATCCGGCCCGGGTATCTCCCTCAAAGCGGAACAGATCGGTCTGGGCTTCATCGCCGAGATCCCGCTCGTTATCGTCAACGTTATGCGTGGTGGTCCGTCAACCGGTCTGCCGACACGTGTTTCCCAGGCGGATATCGGCCAGGCAAAGTACCCGACACATGGTGACTACGCCTCCATTACCCTCTGTGCAGGTTCCCTGACAGAGTGTTATACGCAGACGGTCCGCGCTTTCAACCTTGCGGAAAAATACATGACGCCGGTCTTCATGCTCCTGGATGAGACGATCGGTCACATGCACGGTAAAGCGGAGCTCCCGGACCTCGAAGAGGTCGAAGCAAGCATCGTTAACCGCGCGACCTTCGACGGTGCGCCGGAAGACTACCGCCCGTACGACGCTCCGATGAACGAGCCGGCGGTCCTGAACCCGATGTTCGAAGGGTACCGCTACCACGTGACGGGTCTGCACCACGGACCGACAGGCTTCCCGACGGAAGATGCGGAACAGTGCGAATTCAACATCGAACGCCTCACCGGCAAGATCAACACGGTCGCTGCGCAAAACGACGGCCTTGACGATCTCCCGGATTATGAAGAGGTCCTGATGGACGACGCGGAAGTCTGTATCATTGCCTACGGTTCCATCGCACTCGGTGCCTTCGAAGCGGTTCAGAAACTGCGTGCAGAAGGGATCAAAGCCGGTCTCTTCCGCCCGATCATGATGTGGCCGAGCCCGGAAGCCGAGATCCGCAAGATCGGTGAACGCTTCGGTGACAAGATCATGGTGACCGAGCTGAACATGGGTCAGTACTCTACGGAAATCGAACGTATTGTTCGCCGTAACGATTTCACGCGCCTGCTCAAAGCAAACGGTCGCCCTATCGCGCCGGCAGAGATGGTGGCAAAAGTTAAGGAGATGATGTAATGGCTTTTAACTACGACAAATACCTTCGTGTAGACAAGATGCCGACACTCTGGTGTTGGGGCTGTGGTGACGGTGTCATCCTTAAAGCGACGATCCGTGCGATCGAGAAGATGGGCTGGGACATGGACAAAGTCTGTGTCGTTTCCGGTATCGGCTGTTCAGGACGTTTCAGCTCTTACATTAACTGTAACACGATCCACACGACGCACGGTCGTACCGTTGCATACGCAACCGGTGTCAAGCTTGCAAAACCGCAGGCGCACGTGATCGTTGTTGCCGGTGACGGTGACGGTCTGGCGATCGGTGGTAACCACACGATCCACGGATGCCGCCGTAACATCGATATGAACTTTATCCTGATCAACAACTTCATCTACGGTCTGACAAACTCCCAGACGTCTCCGACGACACCGCAGGGTATGTGGACGGTCAGCCAGAAGAACGGTAACATCGACCCGACCTTCGACGCCTGTGCGCTCGCAATCGGTGCCGGTGCGACATTTGTTGCCCGCGAATCCATGCTGGATCCGAAGAAACTCGAGAAGATCCTTGTCAAAGGCTTCAGCCATAAAGGGTTCTCTTTCTTCGACATCCTGTCCAACTGCCATATCAACCTCGGCCGTAAGAACAAAATGGCGAGTGCGATGCAGAACCTGGAGTGGATCGACAGCATTACAACCCCGCTGCGCAAATGGGAAGCGCTCTCTGATGAAGAGAAGAAAAATATCTTCCCGACAGGCGTCCTTAAAGAAGTTCAGGAGCCTGAGTACTGCGAATCTTATGACGAGATCAAAGCGGCGGCACAGGGCAAGCGTGCGAAACTGACGCAAGACGACTTCGAGAAAAAGATCTAAGGAGACATGAAATGAGACATACATTGCGCTTTACCGGTGTAGGCGGGCAGGGGGTTCTCCTCGCCGGCGAGATCATGGCGGCCTGTAAGATCAAAGACGGTGGTTTTGGTCTGAAGACAGCGACCTATACGTCCCAGGTCCGCGGCGGACCGACCGTTGTTGACATTACGCTTGACGATGAAGAGATCCGCTACCCGTACGCGAACGAAGGCGAGATCGACTTCATGCTTTCCGTTGCGGACGTCAGCTATCAGTCTTTCAAGAAAGGTGTAAAGCCGGGCGGCGTTATCGTTGTCGACCCGAACCTCGTTCACCCGACAGAAGAAGACCGTCAAACATGGAAGATCGTTGAGATCCCCATTATTACGATCGCAAAAGAAGAGGTCGGAAACGTGATTACGCAGTCCGTCGTCGCGATGGCGATTGCCAACCAGATCACAAGCGTTCTCAATCCGGAGTCCCTGCAAGAGGTTATGCTCTCCAAAGTACCGAAAAAAGTACACGAAGCGAACCTCAAAGCGTGGGAACTCGGCGTCAAGTACGCTATCGAGTCCGGCGTTACGCTCGCAGCGTAAGGAGAAGGGCGGCTCCGCGCCGCTTTTTTTTGACCTCATATCTAATATTATATAATATATTATATAGCCGTTGATCCCTGGAAAGAGAAGAGGGCGCCGCTGTCTGTAAGCGGGCGGCACAAGCATCGCCCCGACGATGCCAATTTGCCATCCATCCTCACTGCATAGTACAGGGGACAAAGAACAGGGTGGATAATTGAAAAGCCGGAAGCCGATGTGATATTATATAATATGTTATATACGCCGATCCGTTCTCATATGCTATAATATCACCGGTACAACGCGCGATAGCTTGATTTTCAAGAGGAAAGTCCGGGCTGCCGTAAGACAGGGCTCCATCTAACGGATGGCCGGCGCAAGTCGAGGGACAGTGCAACAGAGAGCAGACCGCCGCGTAAGCGGTAAGGGTGAAACGGTAGGGTAAGAGCCTACCAGTTCCGCCAGCAATGGCGGAAGCTATGTAAACCCAGCCTGGCAGCAAGAAACAGATGGTAAGCGTCTTACACTGCTTTTGTTTCGCTGGAGGCACCCGGTAACGGGTGCAGTAGATAAATTATCGCATCAACAGAACCCGGCTTACCGTTGTACCTCTTTCCCCCTACATCATCCCCATATACCCTTATTCACTGATCGAAGACCAGAAGAGGTCGAGCTGCTTTTCAAATGCCGTTGAAAGGGCAGTCGTGGACGCCCCGTCAGCCTTCAAGAGGCTCACCTGGAGACGGAGGTAAAAGAGTTGTCCCAGGAAGGCGTTGGCAAGCGTCATAGGGTCGTTGGAACGGATGAGCCCCTCCTGCATCATAATGAAAAAACCCGACGAAAGCAGTTTAACGTTCGCGTCATGAAACTCCTGTCTGAAACCGCTGCGAAGTACGTCGTTCTGCATCAGTTCAATGAGCATGAAACGGAAGAGTTTTTCGTATTTTTTATCGAAGGTCATCAGCTTGAATTCGGTCATGAATTTATGCAAAAACGACTTCCCTTTTTTGGCATTCTGCTGGACGAACTCCTCCGTTTTCTGATGGGCAAAAGGGGAGGCGAAAACCCTGCCGGCCACGGCAAGAAAGATCGCCTCTTTATTGGCATAATGGTTATAAAGCGCACTCTCCCTTATCCCGACTTTTGCAGCGATTTTACGTACCGATGCGCCTTTATAGCCATACTCGGCGAAGAGATCCATCGCCGCTTCCTCGATCAGCTTCTTCGTGTCGCCACCCTTTTTAAACTCCCTGTTTTCGGGCATTTCAGTCTCCTTATTAACGATTGTTCATCATTTGGAAAGTGTATATGAACATCCGTTAATTTATTCTTAAATCAAAGTGAACAAATGTTCTTTTGTTGGCATGGTTAAATTAACATATGTTCATTTGTACTGACGGCAGGCAAGGGTGCTTCCGCTATAATGATCCGAGGATTCAAGCGCATTTTTAAGGGTTTGATATATTTAAATATGGAGTGAGAATGAAACAGCTCTTTCTTAGCATCATGACCACTATTATTGCCGGCTGCAGCTCGCCCTCTATTATAGAAAAGAGTGATGGGCTTCTGGGGCTGGAAATTGGCCAGGATCGCCTGGTGGTCACAACGGAAAAGGTAACCGAAGATCGTATCGGTATGCAGAACCTGACGATCAGACGGACGCTGTATGCAGTGCAGGGCGGACGGCATGTCGTGTACGAACTGGCCGTCACCCAGCCGCCTTATCGTTACCACTATGATCTCAAGCGCTCGCTTGATCTTATTTTTGAAGCCAGGAAGGTGGTACAGATAGACCGTATCGGCAATCTAGGTTTCTTTGCCATAGCGTTAAACGAAGATGCTGTGCTGTTGGCGATTGCGCAGAACATGCATAAGCGCGGAATCAAGATGATCTACGGCCTCAGTGCGACTCAGATGGCACAAGCCCTTGAGCAGAGCGGCAGTATCCGTAGAGAGGCGCTGGAGGCTTTTGAAGACGTCATAACGCTCCCGGGGGGCAGATCCGCGTTTAAAAGCCGATGGGTGCCGAAACTGCTGATCCTGGACGGATTGATCACACGTCCGGCAGTGCACCCGGTGCCCAAACCGTCCCTGCGAAACTAGCTTTTTGTGGGGCACCATTGCCATATTATTTAATAAAATATTTTATATTAAATAATGTCTTATGTCTTCATGGCTCTTAGGAGATAGGGCAGATAGATTGTAAAAAATATTTTCAAGAGAATATACATTATGTTAACTAGATAATATTCAATATTACAAATAGGCACTTCTGTTCACTCCGCGCCCCGCTCTTAGAACCAGAAGCGTATACCGGCGACCGCCTGCATCTCGTCTATAGGTGCGTATTTTCTTGTGTTGCCGATTGTCGCAGCATATGAAATGCCGACATAGGGTGCGAATTCCCGTATAAACTCGTAGCGCAGCCTTAGTCCCGTTTCGATCGAGGAGAGACCGGCCCCTGCTCTCAGCTCTTCGACGTCACTGCTGTAGGCTTGCAGTTCGATGCGTGGCGTCAATACCAAACGCTGCGTCAGCAGCATCTCGTATTCTGCTTCGGCATTGAGCGCCACGGCCTGGTCGTTGACCATCAGCCGCAGACGTGTTTCAAAATAGTACGGGACAAGCCCCTGTAGGGCCACTACTCCCCAGCCAACGCTTTTTCCGTCGGCGGTATCTGCTTCCGCGCCGATCTGTATATCCCAAAACGGTGCTACGGCGCGGCTGTAGAGCAGCTCGTTCTGGCTTTCGCTCTCGCCGGGCTCTTCACTCCCCTCGCTGTAGAAATAGGCTTTGTCAAGATCGTAGCCGGCGTAAGCGGAAACGTCCCACACCAGACGCTCCCACCTGTTCCACTTCCCCGAAGCCGTTTCCAGGCGGTCGGCAAGCAGCGTCGCGCGCAGGGGATCGTCGTTCATTTCCGCGAAAAGGGAAGCGGCAAGCAACAGCGCCGCGGCATATGGCATCGCTCTCATAAGACCACCTCCACTTTTCGGAACATTCCGGGCATATGGTAGAGCATGTGGCAGTGATAGGCCCAGGCCCCTTCGGCATCGACGGTCACCCGGTAGCTGATTTTGCTGCCGGGCTGCACCAGCACCGTATGTTTGCGCACCAGGCGGGCCTCGTCGCCCGTCTCCACGTCGCTCCACATGCCGTGCAGATGCATTGGGTGGATCATCATCGTGTCGTTGACGAAGGTGATGCGGAGCCGTTCGCCGAAATGAAACGTCAGCGGGGCCGCGTCGGCATACCTGATGCCGTTGATCGACCACATATACCGTTCCATGTTGCCCGTCAGGTGCAGCACGATCTCCCGGTCGGGCGGCGGGGCGTCGGCGGTGGAGTAATAGTTGCGCAGATCGGCGTAGGTCAGCACCCTTCTGCCGTTCTCCCGCAGCCCTACGCCCGGATCGTCCAGCCGGTAGCGCGGGTTGGCCGCTTGCATCGTCGTCCCGACGCCCCGCCGCATCGGAAGCGGGGTGATCGGCCAGCTGCGCTTCTCCTCCTTCGGCATCTGCATGCCTCCACCACACTTCATGGCGCCCGTATCGGTACCACCCTCCCCGGTCATGCCGCCCATACCCATATCGGCCATCGTCAGGGGCTGGGGAGGATCTATCGACGGCCGCGCGGCATGCATCTTCGCTTTGGGGGCAAGGGTCGCTGCGGCATATCCCGAGCGTTCGATGCTCTGCGCAAAGATGCAGTAGGCCCGCTCTTCGGGCGTTACGATCACATCGTAGGTCTCCGCGACGGCGATGCGGAATTCATCGACTTCCACGGGCTTCACCGGGTTGCCGTCCGCCGCGACGACCGTCATCTTCAGGCCGGGGATGCGGACATCGAAGATCGTCATCGCTGACTGGTTGACAAAACGCAGCCGTATCTTTTCGCCGGTTTCAAAAAGCGCATGCCAATCCTCCGCGTCCGTGAATCCGTTGAGCAGATAGGTATAGGTATAGCCTGTGACATCCGACAGGTCCCTGTCGCTCATGCGCATCCGGTTCCACATCGCGCGGTGCTGCAATGCATCCCAAAACCCTTCGGTCCTCATTTCGCTTATGAAATCGCCCGCGGTGCGCTGGTTGAAGTTGTAATAGTCACTGTACAGCTTGAGTTTCCGGTAGATCGTTTCGGGTTTTTCGTCGCTCCAGTCAAACAGCGAGACAACGTAGTCGCGGTCGCTGACGACGGGGTCTTCGTCCTTCGGGACGATGACAAGCGTGCCGTGAACGCCGCTCTGCTCCTGAAAACCGGTATGCGAGTGGTACCAGAACGTTCCGCTCTGGCGCACGGCAAAACGGTACGTGAACGTCTCTCCGGGGGCAATACCCTTGAAGCTGATGTCGGGGACACCATCCATTTGAAAGGGGAGGATGATACCGTGCCAATGGATGGAGCTCGACACCGGGAGGTTGTTCGTAACATGGATCGTCACGGTATCGCCCTCGCGCCATTTGAGCGTCGGCCCGGGGAGCATGCCGTTGACCGTTGTCGCCAGCACAGCGGAGCCGCTGACGTTGACAACGGTGCGTTCAAGTGTCAGGAAAAACTCCGTTCCTTCAAGCATGAGGCTCTCCCGGCGGTTGACCGGAGCGGGTGCACTCCCCCCTTCCCCAGCGGACAAGAGCGTTCGGGCCAGGACGGTGGAAACCGCCATGCCCTGGAGGAATCGGCGTCTTTGTATCGTAGCAGGATGATCGTCCATGACTGCTCCTTCTGGAAGTATGATACCCCTATAATGTGTACGCACCGTGCACAAAGCCGCATCGGCTCAACGCACCCTGAACGGGAAAGCAAAAGATCTTCCGATAATGGCGCTTTGCGCTTGTTTTCAGGTATCCTTTGGAAAAATACTTTAGCAAGGAGCACGCGATGGCTACGGTGACTTTAACAGACAATCGAAACGGGAACACCTACGAATTCAGCATCATGCACCCTACCATGGGTCAGGATGTGATCGATATTCGGGACCTTTTCAAACAGACGGGTATGTTTACCTACGATCCCGGTTTTACGTCGACGGCCAGCTGCAGCTCTACGATTACCTATATAGATGGGGCGAAGGGCGAACTGCGTTACCGCGGTTACCCGATTGAAGAGCTGGCGATGGAGAAAAGCTACCTGGAGGTGTGCTATCTTCTGCTCAACGGTGAACTCCCCTCCCCGGAAGAGCTTGCGGCATACGATTACGAATTCCGCAAAAGGGCGTACGTGCATGAAGGGTTGAAGAACCTCTTTTACTCTTTCCCGGACAATGCCCATCCCATGGCGATGCTCTCGTCCGCCGTATCGGCGCTTTCGACCTTCTATTCGGAACACATCATGATGCGCAATGAAGAGGACCTGCAGGTGATGCGCCGCCGGCTGCTGGCCAAGGTCCCTACCCTGGCGGCCTTCGCCTACCGGCGCTCCCTGGGGATCCCTTTTATCTATCCCGACCTTGAGCGCTCCTTTACCGAAAACTTTCTCTACATGATCCACGCCTACCCCGGGCAGAATCTGAAGATCCCGGAGGTGCAGGTGCGTGCGCTTGATACGATCTTTACCCTCCATGCCGACCATGAGCAGAACGCCTCGACGACGGTGGTCCGTTCCGTTGCATCGACCGGGGCGCACCCCTATGCCGCGATCACGGCGGGTATCAATGCCCTGTGGGGACGGGCCCACGGCGGGGCGAACGAATCGGTTATCGCACAGCTCGAATACATCGGTTCCGTCGACCGTGTGGATGAGTTCATCGCCCGTACGAAGGACCCCAATGACGATTTCAGACTGATGGGATTCGGTCACCGTGTCTACAAGAACTTCGATCCCCGTGCCAGGATCCTGAAGAAACTGCTTGACGAAATGAAAGACGAGCTTGATGTCGACAGCGAACTGCTCCAGATTGCCGAAAAGATCGAAGCGGTCGCCCTCAGCGACGACTATTTTATTTCCCGCAAGCTCTATCCCAACATCGACTTCTATTCGGGGCTTATCCTGACGGCGCTCAAAATCCCCAAAGAGATGTTTACGATTATCTTTGTGATAGGCAGAACGGTCGGATGGTTGGCACAGTGGTTAGAATTCCATGCCGATGCGGAAAAAAAGATCGCCCGTCCGCGTCAGCGCTACATCGGACCGGAAACAAGGAGTTTATCTTAGTGAGTACGAAACAGGAACTGATCAACGACATCGAAAAACTGCTTAATGGGTACGGCGGCACGACCCATATCAACCCGGATATGCTCGCATTTATGGACGAGCAGACCCTCAAATCCATCATCGCCTCCCTCCTCGAACAGAAGGAAAAAACGGTCGAATCCAACCTCGAATGGCTCGAGCAATTTAAAAAATATTGATTTTTCCCATAAATTTAAGTTTGTGTAATTTAATTGTTACTATAATTTTGCAACGTAATATCACGAGTAAACAATTTTAATTCTGTTAACGTTGTTTGCTGATAACAGTGTAAAATACAGACAGAAATCATCATGAGGAAACAGAAATGAAAAATGTTGACCTGGTTCAGCTGACCGAAGAGACGAAAAAGATGAGTGCGATGGTCGTTGAAGACGAAGCAGTTGCAAACGAACTGCTCAGCTCAACGTTCAAGAACTTCTTTAAGGATGTCACATCCGCATTCAATGGTAAAGAAGCCCTGGAGCTTTTCAAAGAGAAAAAACCGGATATCGTCTTTGTTGACATTATCATGCCGGAAATGGACGGGATCGAGCTTGCACGCAAGATCCGTGAGATGAACCCGCAGCAGATGGTCGTTGTCATCTCTGCAAGCAACGATATCCAGAAGATCTCCGAGACGATCGAGATCGGTGTCAACAGCTTCATCCAGAAGCCGATCGATACGAAAAAGATCATCGAGCTCCTTCAAAATGTCACCAACATGGTCAAACGCAAGAAAAAGGTTGAAACGAAAACCTTCTCCATCTCCCTGCCCCTTGACCTGTATGACCTTGTCAACGACAACGCCAAAGCGGAGAGCATCTCTAAAAATGCCGTCATTATCCGCGCCCTCCGCGAATTCTATATGTAATTCCATCTAAATGCCGCAACTTTGCGGTATTTAAGAGATTGTTAAGCGACCCGGAAATATAATTTCGGCTCAACAAAATTGTTGTTACACAGAAGGCCCCATCGTCTAGCGGTTAGGATCCCAGATTTTCATTCTGGTTACCGGAGTTCGAGTCTCCGTGGGGTCACCACTTCCTATCTCACTTTTTTACTTTCTTGCAATTCTTTGTTTATTTTTATGCCTGGACTTTCCATTGCCAAAAGAAGCTGCTTTTTATTCCGGATGGAGTAGATTGTTCTCAATACAACACAATATGAATTCAGAGGACAATCCACATGACACCGGGAGAAATTATTCTAGGAGTTATCGCACTTTTTGCCGTTTTTTTAGGGGTTGGAACCATTCAATACAATAACTGGCGGTACAAGGAAGAAGAGCGGCAACGCCGCGAGTAGTTTTCTACCCCTTTCTGGGCCGCCGTCCCGTCGTGAACCGGGTCACGCTCTCTACTGCATCGAACGGAGGGCGAGATTGCCCATTTTCTCGAGGTAGGGATGTACACCCTCTTCTCCCGAGACCGTCTTTTTCAGTTCGTCAAGAAAATAGGCCTGCGTCGCTTCGTCGGCGAGGCTGAAGGCGTAGAGGACCCACTCGGCGGTTGCCCCCTCCATCCCTTCGAGTGCATACGCCTGGTCAAAGGCAAAATCCGGGGGCAGCAGGGAGATCACCGAACGGTAGAACGCCGGCAGATCGTAGCGGACAAGCTGCTGCAGTGTCTCCGTATCGATGGTCGCATCGACCTCTTCGATATCGGCCATGCCGACGACCAGCGTTTTGCCGAAGAGCAGTTTCTCACCGAGTAAAAAACCTTTGTGCCCTTTTTCGAACGCTTCGCCGCCGCTGTAGACCATATGATCGTTCAGCAGGGCGTTGCCGTCGACAAGCAGGGAACCGAAAAGGGTGTAGAGGCTGTGGGGCTGTCCGTCGAAATCCTGGACGGAAACGGATTGGGTGTCGGGGTCAATCAATAGTGCTTTCATAGCGACAGTCTACCCCATTTTACATGGCGGGCGGCTAATACCCGGGGAGTATGACGGGGCATAATACAGTTAAATGTGATAGGTGCCTCCGCCATTAAGCTTGTTTTGTTAATATTTCACAAAAAAATCAGGAACGTTTCATGCTGCGTTTTGCCCCAAGCCCTACAGGAGATATGCACATCGGGAACCTGCGCGTTGCCCTTTTCAACGCCCTCCTCTCCCGCCAGCGTAATGAACCCCTCATCATCCGGATCGAAGATACGGACAAAGAGCGGAACATTGAAGGGAAGGACAAGGAGATCCTGCAGATCCTGGCCCTTTTCGGCATCGAATACAGCGACGTTATCTACCAGAGCAACAACCTGCGTTTTCACCGCGCCATGGCGATCCAGCTGCTGCAGGAGAAGAAGGCATTCAACTGTTTCTGTACCCCTGAAGAGCTTGACCGCAAGCGCGAACTGGCCAAGGAGCAGAAAAAGCCCTTCCGCTATGACGACGCCTGTACGCATCTCCCGCCCGAAGCGACGATCGACAACGAGAACCCGTTTACGGTCCGCCTGAAGCGCCCCGATGCACCGATCACGGTCGAGGATATCATCAAGGGTTCGGCGACGTTCGACCCGGTGGATATCGACAGCTTCATCATCCTGCGCGCGGAAAAGTACCCAACCTACAACTTCGCCTGCGCCATCGACGATATGCTCGGCGACATCTCCCTGGTCATCCGCGGCGAGGACCACTTCTCAAACACCTCCAAGCAGATCGCGATCCGCGATGCTCTGGGGTATGACAAGAAGGTCGAATACGCCCACCTGCCCATCATCCTCAACGACGAGGGCAAAAAGATGAGCAAACGCGATAACGCTTCCAGCGTCAAATGGATGCTCGAAGAGGGGTTCCTGCCCGAAGCGATCGCCAACTACCTCATTCTTATCGGTAACAAGACGCCTGAAGAGGTCTTTACGATGGCCGAGGCGGTGGACTGGTTCGATCTTAAAAACATCTCCCGTGCCCCGGCGCGGTTCAGCATCGACAAACTGCGCCATATCAACCGCGAACATCTCCGCCGCATGGAGGACAAAGAGCTCTCGCGCTATGTCGGGTTTGCCGACGACTCCATCGGCAGGCTGGCCAAACTCTACCTGGAAGAGGCCAGCACGACGAAGGAGCTCAAGGCAAAGGTTTCAGCGGTCTTTGCCCCGAAAGAGATCCCGGATGAGTTCGCCGAGAGTGCCGAGGCGATCCGCGCTGCCATCAAAGCGGCGCCCTACTTCGAAGCGTTTGACGACCTGAAGCAGCATGTCGTCGACACGACGGGTATCAAGGGCAAACAGCTCTTCAAATCCCTGCGCCTGCTGTTGACCGGCGCCGAACACGGTCCGGAACTGGCCGACGTCTATACGGAGATCAGATCCTACCTCGGGGAGATCGTCAAATGAGTACGCTCGGCAGTATCGTCTCCGGTCTCGGCGGCATCGTCCACACCCTCATCAACGTCTACATCTGGGTCGTCATCATCGCCGCCCTGCTCACCTGGGTGCGCCCCGACCCGACCAACCCCATCGTGCAGGTGCTGTACCGCCTGACCGAACCGGCATATAGCCTGCTGCGCCGCTACGTCCCGACCGTCTTTAACGGTATCGACCTGGCCCCGCTCATCATTATTATCGGACTGCAGGTCATCGACGTCATCTTCGTCCGCCTGGTCTACGCGTTGGCAGGTGCGCTCTAACAATGCGTCTGCGGGCCGCCCTCGCAACGCTGCTGCTCGGCGTGCTGCCGCTCGGCGCCGACATCACCCTGGAGCAGATCAGCTCCAAGCCCCCTTCCAATGCCCGCAACTTTATGATCTGGCAGTATTTCGACCAGAATATCACCTCCGAACAGGCCGACGAGGCGTTTTACCTGATCCGCAACGTCAGCAGACGGATGTTTTTCGCCTATGCCGAAAAGAGTGACCGCCCCGAAGTCGCCTATACCGTCAAATGTATGAAGATGGGGGTCAACGACCTGATCAAAAGCAAGGATGCGGGCTGCGCCAAACTGGCGGTCTCCGTCGGGAAGCTCTCGGCGATGCATCCAAAAGCGCGGGAACGCGTTGTCGCCCTGGTGGGTGACGCCTCCCTCACTGCGGCGGCCGAGGTCCTGGATGATCCGGACCTGCAGCAGCATTACAAACGCTACTCCCCCGCACTGTTTCTGCGTGTCTTCAACGGCAGCTACGGCAATTCCCGCCGGAAGCAGTTCAATTTCATCCCCGATTACGACTACATGCAGCTGCTGGCGAAGGCGCCCGGTTTCACATCAGCGGTTATGAGCACGATCAACGACGACAAGCTCTCGAAGTTTGGATGGGCCCTGACCAAGGTCGATGCTGTCGAGGGACTTGATCCGCGCGGGCTCTTTTACCTGGGGCTGAACCAGCTGCTGCGCGGCAAAAAATCCCGGGCGATCGAACTCTTCCAGCTCTCAGGCGACAAGGCCTACTACCAGAGCGACAAGGACAAGGCGCTCTTCTGGCAGGCCCTGGCTTCGGAGAAGAATGACCTGATGTGGAAACTGTTGGCGCAGAGCTGGGATATCAACTTTTACTCCCTCTACGCGATGGAGAAAACCGGGAGCTTCCCGGAAAACTACTACTCGCAGCTGCAGACCGCGGACAGCGTTTCGGACCTGAACCTCTCCGACCCCTTTGTCTGGAACGATCTGCTTGACACGATCAAGGCGACGCCGGCAAACGAGCTTTACGCCCTGGCCAAACGCTACGACGCTAAAAACCTTGTACCGCTCCAATCCTTCATTATCGAAAAGGCGTCGCGCTACCGGCTGCAGGGGTATGTTATGCCCTACGACGCGGAGCTGGCGGATGTCGACACGGACACCAAGGCGATCATCTACGCACTGATGCGCCAGGAGAGCCGGTTCATCCCCGCGGCGCTGTCGCACTCCTACGCCCTGGGACTGATGCAGATGATGCCCTTTCTGTGTCGCGCGATGGACGGCCAGGTCGATTGCGGACGCGAAACCCTCTTTGACATGTTCGATCCCCATATCAACCTGCTCTACGCCAAGCCCCATATCGCGTGGCTGCAGTACCGGGTCTACCACCCCCTCTTCATCGCCTACGCCTACAACGGTGGCATCGGCTTTACCAAACGCTACCTGCTTAACGACATGTTCAACCCCGGCCCCTATGAGCCCTTCTTGAGCATGGAGCTGATGCGGACGACGGAGACGCGGGAGTACGGGAAGAAGGTTTTGACCAACTACGTGGTCTACAAGAAGATCCTGGGCGAGCCAGTCTCGCTTATTGATCTGTGTGAAACGTTACTTCACCCTTCAAAGACGGACCGGTTCCGAAAGACAAAGTGAGGTTCGCCTCTTTGGTCGGACGGAAGAGCAGCTGATAGTAGCGGTTCCACGGGTTGTTCAGCGGCATCAGCTCCCGCAGGGAGCAGTTCTCGTCGAGCTGGGCCAGCCCGACGGGGCTTTTGCCGTTGAGGGTGACGTTGTACTCCTCCAGCGTCCGTCCGCCGCGGTCGAAAAGGGCGACGAAGAATGAGGGCCGCTTGCCGTAGAGCTGCGGATCGACGGGGTTGAGGTGCAGGATGCTTATCAGGGCGGCCGTACGGTTGGCCTCATCGGTCAGGGTGACGCGTTTGAGGTTGGAAACTGCCCGTTCATGACGGCTGTCGAGCTTGTTAAAGTGGGTAAAGGCGCTCTCTTTGCTGCACGCGGAAAAGAGCACAGGGATGAGCAACAGGATGGGCCAAAAGCGCATGGGACTCCGGAAAGCATGGTTTTCAGCATTATAGCGGAATGTCGCCCCGCAGCCCTTTTGCGCCCATCTTAAGAGATTTTCAACCATTCTGGACTATAATCCCCCATATTTTAAGGGAGAAGCTCCCGGGGATGCAGTTACCATGAAAAAACGTCTTGCCGTCGCTTTTACCGGCCCTTCGAACAGCGGGAAAACGACATTGATCGTCAAAGTGGCCGCCCGCCTGATGCATGAGCACGGCAAAGAGGTCGCCATTATCAAGAACGACCCGAAGGACAAGGCGCGTTTCGATATCCCCGGTAAGGACAGCTACAAGTTCACCGATACCGGTGCCGAGGTGATCGTGACCTCGCCCAGCCGTACCACCCTCTTCTCCCACCGCCACCATGAGCTCGACGAACTGATCACCCTCTTCGGCCATTTTGACATCCTGCTTGTCGAGGGGCTCAAAACCCTCCCGCTGCCGCGGATCAGTATTTTCCGCGACCGCATCGACGAAGCCTATTTTCCCTATATGAATGCCCTCGCCGTCGACGACAGCGTCACACTTGACGACTATGACCTTCCCGACAAGGTCGCCGTCCTCGATCTCAACGACCCCGATGCCGTCGTCGAGTGGATCCTCACCCATGCCAAGGAGATATAACCATGCAGACCCTCGCCCCCGTCTTTGAAGCCATTGAACGTGCCGCACACCGTATTCACGAAGCGATCACCAACGAAGATACCGACTATTCGGCCCACTCCAACCAGTCCGGAGACATTCAGCTCAAGCTCGATATCCAGAGTGACCTGATCATCGCCGAGGAGTTCTCCCGTATTCCCCTCGTCAAGGCGATCGCCAGCGAGGAGAAAGAAGAGGAGGAGATCCTGCACCCTGACGGTCAGCTCTGCATCGCCTACGACCCCCTCGACGGCTCCAGCCTGATCGACGTCGACCTGAGCGTCGGTTCCATTTTCGGCATCTACGACGGTGAGTGGAGCGCACAGAAGATGATCGCCTCCGTCTACGTCGTTTACGGACCGCGTACCGAGATGGTGACGGCCTACAAGAACAATGTCCGCCACTACACCTGGCGCCACGGCCGTTTCAAAGAGCTTGAGCAGATCACGATCGGCGAAAAGGGCAAACTCAACGCCCCGGGCGGCACCCAGCAGCACTGGCCTTCCCACCACAAGCAGCTCATCGACGGCCTCTTCGCCGAAGGCTACCGCCTGCGCTACTCCGGCGGCATGGTCCCGGACCTGCACCAGATCCTGCTCAAAGGGGGCGGACTCTTCAGCTACCCGGGCACGACGGACAAACCCGACGGCAAACTGCGCAAGCTCTTCGAGGTCTTCCCCTTTGCCTTCGTCTACGAAATGGCCGGCGGCGCCGCGGTGGATGAAAAAGGGAACCGCCTGATGGACCTTCCCTGCAGTGATCCGCATGAAACGACCGCCTGCTTCTTCGGTTCCAAATACGAAATCGGCAAGGTAAAAGAGGCCTATGGCGCAGAGTGACGCGGAAAAAGACCGTTTCGAACTGCAGCTCGATGCCATGATCGAGAAGCTGCAGGCGTGCCAGGCCGAGCACGGCGTCAAGAGCTGCAGCGTCTGTGAGCACTACCTGGGATGCGACGTGCGCAAAAGCTACGTCGCCGCCGTCTATGACAGCATGTCCAAGGGCGAAACCGGCGGATTCGAATTTTAACAAGGATATTAGAGAGTATGAGCTATTACGTCACCACCCCTATCTACTACGTCAACGGCGAGGCGCACATCGGCCACGCCTATACGACCTTTATTGCGGATGCGCTGGCCCGTTACCACCGTCTGATCGGCGAGGATGTCTACTTCCTCACCGGGACCGACGAACACGGGCAGAAGATCGAGGAGTCGGCGAAGAAGTTCGAAAAACCGACCCAGCAGTTCGCCGACGAGATCAGCGCCAGCTTCCGCAACCTCTGGGATGAATTCGGCATCAGTTACGACCAGTTCATCCGGACGACGGACAAGGACCATATGACCGGCGTTCAGAAGGCATTCGAGAAGATGTACGCCAAGGGGGACATCTACAAGGGGAACTACGAAGGGCACTACTGCGTCAGCTGCGAGACCTTCTTTCCCGAGACCCAGCTCATCGACGGGGAGTTCTGCCCGGACTGCGGCCGCTCGACCAGCATCGTCAAAGAGGAGAGCTACTTCTTCAAACTCTCTGCCTATGAGCAGAAGCTGCTTGATTATTACGAAGCGCACCAGGACTTTATCCTGCCGAAATCCCGCCGCAACGAGGTGATCAACTTCGTCAAGGGCGGTCTGAATGACCTCTCCGTGACCCGTACGAGCTTCACCTGGGGTGTGCCGCTGCCCGAATCCGTCGGGGACAGCAAGCATGTTATGTATGTCTGGCTTGATGCCCTGCTCAACTATATCACGGCGCTCGGTTACGGCCGCGACGAGGCGAAGATGGACTTCTGGCCGGCGCAGATGCAGCTGGTGGGTAAGGATATCCTCCGTTTCCACGCCATCTACTGGCCAGCCTTCCTCATGAGCCTGGACCTGCCGCTGCCCAAGCACATCGGTGCCCACGGCTGGTGGACCCGCGACGGCGAAAAGATGAGCAAGTCCAAGGGCAACGTCGTCAGCCCCAAAGAGGTCGCCGACGTCTACGGCCTGGAGAACCTGCGCTACTTCATGATGCGCGAAGTCCCCTTCGGGCAGGACGGCGACTTCTCCCAGCGCGCCCTGATCGACCGGATCAACTCCGATCTCAGCAACGATCTTGGGAACCTGCTTAACCGTATTATCGGGATGAGCGGAAAGTACTCCGATTTCGTCATCGACAGCAGTGATGTCATGACCTACCACAAAGCGGAGATGGAAGAGGTCGACGCCGTGCTCGGCAGTGTCGAGCGCTTCCTGGACGAAGTCCAGACGCACCGTTTCCTCGAAGAGCTCTGGAAGCTCTTTACGATCGGGAACAAGGCCATCGAGGCGCATGCGCCGTGGGTCAAGATGAAAGAGGGCAAAAAAGAGGAGGCGCTGGCGCTGGTGGCACTGGTGGCCAATATCCTCGCCAAGGCTTCCGTCCTGCTGCACCCTTTCATGCCGAAAACGACGGCGACGATCGCGGATGCGCTCGGGTTTGCCATCGACACCAATGCGTATAACGACCTGGTCAAAGGCGGCAAACTGCTGCCGACCTTTACGATCAAGAAGGTTCCGCCCCTCTTCCCGCGCATCGAGGCCCCGCTGATGGACCAGGCCCCGGCGGCACAGCCCAACGCGAAAGAGGAAGAGGCACCGAAAAAAGCGAAAGCGGCAGAGCCGGCCGAGGCGGACAACCTGATCACCATCGACCAGTTCTTCGAGACCCAGCTCAAGATCGGCACCATCGTCGAAGCCGAAGAGGTGCCCAAGAGCAAAAAACTGCTCAAGCTCCAGGTCGACGTCGGCGAGGAGACACCGCGCCAGGTCGTCGCCGGTATCCGCGAATATTACGAAGCCCAGAGTCTTGTCGGTACACAGGTGTGCGTCGTTGCTAACCTGAAGCCGGCCAAGCTGATGGGCATGGTCTCGGAGGGGATGCTGCTGGCGGCCAAGGATGACGAAGGGCTCTCGCTGATGCGCCCCGAAGCGCCGAGAAAGGCAGGCAGCTCCGTCGGATGAGGCTGCAGAACCTCCTCTCATTGACCGGGGCGGAGATGATGTCCGACCCGGCCGTGACGCTTGTCGACGCCATTGTCCTCGATGTCCATAAAGTGAGACGGGGGGACCTCTTCATCGCCTTTGACAAGGCGGATATCCCCCAGGCCGTTGCCAACGGTGCCTATGCCGTCCTTTACGAAGAAACGTGTACGGTCACCGACCCGGAGATCGCCTGGCTCAAAGTCGACTCGGTCGAGTTCACGCTGCTGCGGCTGTTGCGTTTCCGTCTGCTGGAGAAGTCGCTGCACGTCTACGGCTGCGACCAGGTGACCCTGGCCGTCGCGGCCCAGATGCTCAAAGATCCGCGCTGTTACGTCTGGCGGGGGACCATCCGTTCAAGTTTTTACGACCTGTGGGAGCTGCCCGAAGCAAGCTGGGTCTTCGTTCCCGAAGACAAACGCTGTGAGGACCTCTTCGTGCAGGTGCTGCCGCTGCCCAAAACAGGCAACGTTCCCATCGATATTGCGGAGCAGACCCTCTTTGAGACATCGTTCGTGCTTGACGACGTCTACTATGAACGGATGCAGCTCTCCCCCTTCTTCCTTCCCTACCTCGGCCATCTTTACCAGTTCGCTAAAACGCACGGACTGTCGTTCACCGTCGGCGGCATGCAGGGGAGCGCCCACTTCGTACCCGTGTTCGTCGGCGACGATCTGCGCCCCAAGACCTTCGGTCAGGGCGGCAAAGTGCTGATCTTTGAACCGGACCTCTCCTTGCTGCTGCAGGAGGTGGATTTTATCCGCAACGAAGCCAGATGGGCTAAGATTATCTACCTGATGCCCAAAGACTCCGCCGAAGCGTCCGGGCAGCATGATGCATTCTTGCTATATGAGAACCAAGAAGCTATAATGCAGCTATTAAAAACGGTTCCGTTTCATTTTGCATTGATCGGCGGTCAGGACAAACGTCTGCTTGAGACCGTGCATACCAAGACTGAAACACCAACCCTCTTCTAGGAGCAATTGCGTTGAACGCAGACCCCTCATCGAGTCCCCTGACGCTAAAGGAAGGACTCTCTCAAAATAAAGTCGCCGTCTACGGTATCGTACTCGGTGTGATCGCATTCATTTTCCACCACTATCATAACGCCTATCTCGCCACGACGCTCTCCGCCGTCTCTATCGCCCTGCTCTCCATGACCGTCGCCGAAGTGGCCGAAGTGCTTGCCGACCGCCTCGAAGAGCCCTACGGCTCCTTCGTCCTGACCTTCAGTGCCGTCATCGTCGAGATTATCCTGCTCTATATGGTCCTCATGACCTCGCAGAACGACCCCCGGGCGCTTGACACGGTCAAAGGGGGGATCATCTCCGCCGTCATCGTCGACATGAACGTCCTGCTGGGCCTGGCGGTCTTTATCGGCGGACTGGCGTTCAAGGAGCAGGAGCATAACGTCGACACCTCCAGCACCTATACGACGATCCTGCTGGTCGCCACCTCCGCCCTGCTTGTTCCGAGCATCATGCACTTTACGGCCCAGTCCCACCATGACCTGATCCTGGCCAGCAATATTATCGGGCTCGTGCTCTTCTGTTTCTACATTGTCATCTTTATTTTCCAGACGAAGACCCATTCGCACTTCTTCAAAGCGACGGCGCGCAGCCGTATCTTCCGCTACAAGCGCCGACTGGCCGAGGGGGAAGAGACGGAAGAGGATCAGCCCGACGCTTTCGAGCGGCTCTCGACGGCCGGTAACTTTGTCATCATCTTCGCCCTGATCGCGTTGATCGGTATCGTCGCGGAGATCTTCGCCAACGAAGGGATGGCCCTGGTTCAGCGGTTCGACTTCCCCGTCGGGCTGGCGGGTCTCATCATCGCGATCATCTCCGTTGCCCCGGAGATCATGACGGCGGTGACGGCGGCCCGCAACGACCAGATCCAGCGCGTCATCAATATCGCGATGGGGGCCTCGACGGTGTCGATCATGCTGACGGTACCGATCCTGCTCGCGCTCTCCTATACGACGGCACACCCGCTGACCCTGGACTTCAACACCCTGCAGGTCGGGGCGCTGATTCTGACCATTGTACTGGCATGGAAAACGACGGACGACGGCTATACGAACTATTTCGAGGGGACGTCACACCTCTTTTTCTTTATCTGTTATGCCATTATTGCGGCGTTTTACTGATTGGAACGGCAAAGGAGCAAAAGCCCCTTTGCCTACGCTGGCCGCTATGGCACTGAAGCACACTGCTGCTTTGTCCTCGCTGTGCTGCGAAATTCCGCTACGCTACATCGGCAGCAGCGTAACGGAACATCAATCTTCAGGGGATAAAGGCGAAGTCGCTGGGCACGCTGCCGAAGCGAACTCAGCGTTAGCGTAGGTATCCGGGCTTTCGAGGAAACATCGCTACGCGAGCGGTACCCTTGTTTTGCTCGGGTGCCGTTATATCAAAATAGTTGAGGAACTATATAGGAGATTATAGATGGACAGACGTACTTTTCTGACTGCTGCTGCGGCGACATCGTCGGCGGTGCTGCTTGATGGCTGCAACGACAGTAACCGGGTGGCGATCGACTACAGCAAGCATCCCAAGCACGACGACACGGCGGGCAAAAGCGTCAACGTTAACCGCGGCAAGAAGACGGAGCTCAAAATCGCGACGAGCTGGCCGGCGCATTTTCCCATCATGGGCACCGGCGTCGACCGCTTTGCCGAGCGTGTCGCGCAGATCAGCGGCGGGCAGCTGCGTATCAAGCTCTTTCCCAAAAACACCCTCGTCCCCGCCCTCGCCGTCTTTGACGCTGCCAGCAGCGGTCAGATCGACGGGTTCCACTCTGGCCCCTACTACTGGAAAGGCAAAAACGCGGCCTTCTCCCTCTTCAGCGGTTTTCCCTTCGGGATGACGGCGGAGGAGCTTAACGGCTGGATCCTCTACGGCGGCGGCATGGAGCTGTGGCGGGAACTCTACGGCCGCTACAACCTCCACCCCTTCGCCGGCGGCAATACCAACATCCAGATGGGCGGCTGGTTCCGTAAGCCCATCGAGACCCTGGAGGATATGAACGGCCTGAAAATGCGTATCCCGGGGCTGGGAGGCGAAGTGATGTCGAAGCTCGGCGTCAACCCTGTGCTGCTGCCCGCCGGGGAGATCTACACTTCCCTGGAGCGCGGCGTCATCGATGCGACGGAATGGGTCGGCCCCTACCTCGATATGAAGATGGGCTTCTACAAAGTCGCGCCCTACTACTACTCGGGGTGGCACGAACCGGGTTCCATCCTGGAGATGACCTTCAGCAAGCATACATGGGAGCGCCTCTCGGGCGAACAGCAAGCGATCATCGAGTGTGCCGTCAGCGAGCTCAACAGTACGATGACCTTTGAATTCCAGGCGAAGAACGCCGAAGCGATGGCGTCGCTCGAAGCGAACGGTGTCAAGCTGATGCGTTTCCCCGACGCCGTGACCGAGGCCGCCAAGAAAGCATTGACGCAGGTCATCGCGGAACAGAGTACCCAGAGCGGTGACTTCAAACGGGTCTTTGAGAGCGCCTCCTCCTACCTTGCCCAAAGCAAGGTCTTCAGCGACGCGAGCCTGCGTTACTTCCTCAACGTCCGCTAGTCCTTCTCTTTGAAGCGGTCGACGAAGCCGTGGCAGTAAGGCTGCTTCCGGTGGCGCTCGTAATAATCCTGGTGGTAATCCTCCGCTTTGTAAAACGGTGTTGCTTCGATCAGTTTCGTCTTGACGTCATAGCCGTTCTTGCGCAGGCGGTCGATGAGCTTCTGTACCGCTGCTTTTTCGGCGGCATCGTTATAGAAGACGGCGCTTTGGTACTGGGCGCCGACATCGGGCCCCTGCCGCCCCTCCTGGGTAGGGTCGTGGATCTCGAAGAAGGTTTTGGCGAGGGTTTCGTAGTCGACCTTTGAAGGGTCATAGGTGACGGCGACGGTCTCCAGGTGTCCCGTATTGCCTTTGACGACATCGTAATAGCCGGGATCTTTCTTTGTCCC
Organism: Thiomicrolovo sp. ZZH C-3; assembly: GCF_054862725.1. Lineage (NCBI taxonomy): Bacteria > Pseudomonadati > Campylobacterota > Epsilonproteobacteria > Campylobacterales > Sulfurimonadaceae > Thiomicrolovo > Thiomicrolovo sp. ZZH C-3. Next base: position 1,312,870 of record NZ_JBTKXX010000001.1, on the reverse strand, counting down.
TCCCATAAAGCCGGAAACGACTGACTTGACGCCGGAAATCTTCTCCATATAGTACTCCACACCCCAGAAACAGCCGCCGGCAAAGTAGGCGACCTTCTCATCGGGGATGAACTCCATGGAGATGGAGTTGACGCAGTGGCGGAGGTTCTTCTGTGTCAGGTGCTCGCCGCTGAAGACGTGGCCCAGGTGCGCGCCGCAGTTGGCGCAAATGATCTCCGTGCGGTAGCCGTCTACGTCGGGAACGCGCTTCACGGCGCCGGGGATCTCGTCGTCAAAGGAAGGCCAGCCGCAGTGCGAATCGAACTTGTCCTCGGAGCGGTAGAGTTTGGACCCGCAGCGTTTGCAGACGTAGGTCCCCTTGGCCTTGTTGTGGAGCAGCGCACCGCTGTAGGGGCGCTCCGTGGCTTTGTGGACGATGACCGCCTCCTCCTGCGCCGTCAGCGGCTTCCAGGTGCCGAGGGGTTTGTATGGCGCGCTGTCCGCGGCAAACGCCAGGCTCAGAAACAGGGCGATAAAAAGTATAAAATATTTCATAGTCTCTCCTCTTTTCCCCAGTATAGGCGGAGAGTATTAATCGATCAGTAATAGGAGGCTTTGCGGTAGCGCATCCGCTGGCGCAGTGTCTTCTCGTCGGGCAGGATCGAAGCCACAAGGGCGTGAAAGTCGGCGGAGTGGTTGAAATGGACACGGTGGGCCAGCTCGTGCACGACGGTGTAGTCTATCATCGCCTCTTCAAGCTGCAGCAGAAGGGTATTGTAGGTGATTACCCCCGTTTTCGAGCAGCTTCCCCAGCGCCGTTTCATCTTCCGGAAGCGGATCACCTCGTAGCTGATTCCCATCTGTTCGGCGAAGCGGGCTGTTTTTTCGCGCAGCAGCGTTTCGGCACGTTCCCGGTAGAAACGGTCGTAGCTTCGGCGGATCGCATCGGGCGAGTGGGTCTGAAATACCGTATCAAGCGATGTCAGCGGGACGATGTCGCCCAGAAAAAGCAGGCTCTCCCCCGGTTGCATGGCCGGCTGCGCGGCATAGCGGCCCTGCTGGCGGAGGATCCATTCGCGCTTGGAAGCGACAAAGGCCTGCAGGTGCCGCTGCCCGCGCCCGTTGGATTTGAGCACGACCGTGCCGTCGGTTTCCACGCTGAGGTAGGCGTGTTTCATCCGGGGGTTGATACGATGCTCCACGCGGATGCCGTCGAACTCAAGCACCATCGAGCACCGCTTTGATCTGGCGATAGGCGTCAAGTTTGGCGTCAAACCGCATGGCGGCGTATGCCGGGGAGGTTGAGGGGAGCAGCGTACAGGGGACGGGAAGGTCCGGCGCGTGTTTTTTGCACCCTTCAAAGGCCTTTTTGCCGGTACAGAAAATGTGTTCGATGGCGGGGTGTGCCGCGAGAAAGGCGGGGATGTCGTTGGGGACCAGGTCGCTCAGGTTGGCGTCGCTGGAGTTGTTTGCGCTGCGCACCAGCGAAGCGTAACTGTCCCACAGGGCGATCCCCCGCTCCAGCGCGAAGGTGCGGCGGGCGGCCTTGTCCGGGAGGGTCACATCAAAGAGTTGCTCCATGATAGGCCAGAACTGGTTGCGCGGGTGGGCGTAGTAAAAATCGGCTTCAAAAGAGGCGATGCTGGGGAAGGAGCCGAGGACCAGGACGCGGGAGCGGCCGTCGGCAACGGGGTCGAAGGGGTGTTCCAGGCGCATTTACACCCGGTGGTTCATCTTGACGCTGACCTCGTCGTAATCGGTCTTGAAGGCTTTGAGGACACGGTTCACCTTCTCGATATCGAGGGGCGAGTGCTGCAGTTGGTTGACGGCCTTGTACAGCAGGCTGAAACGTCCCTTGCGCGCCGCAATCCACTTTTCGAGGTTCTTTGTGATCTCGAAGGAACCCATCAGCGTATCAAAAGGGATCTGGTAGACGTCGATCAGCGTCGAGAAGATGGCCAAGAGGCGCAGTTCGTCGCTGCGGCGTTCCGGGTCGGCACTGTGGACGTTGGAGACGATGGTGTTCATCAGGTCGATCCGCTCTTCGAAGAAGCGGGAGAAAGGGCCCTTTTCCACGCTGATGTCCGCCCCGCCCTTCGCGTAGATGATGAGCATAAACCAGCGGCGCATAACATCGGGACCGATATCCATGATCATGGCACGGACGGAACGCGTCGCGTCGTAGCGCTTCATCCCCGTGGAGATGAGATACTGGAAGAACTGGATGGTCAGCTCGTTGTGGCGTTCGAACTCTTTGGCGAATTCGTGGAACGGGACGGTGTCGAGCATTTTGTACAGGCGGCTGACCCCGATCTGTTTCGGTTCGAGGCGGTAGTGTTTGACCGGGACCGGGTGCTGGATGTAGTACCCCTGGAAATAATCGAACCCGAGCCCCTGATAAGCGGAGAACTCGTCGATGCTTTCGACCTTCTGGGCGATCAGCTTGTGGTTCTTCTTGAGGGTGCCGGCAAATTCGGCGACCTGTTCGACATCACTGTTTTGGATATCGATCTTGAGATAGCTGATATAGGGCAGGACATTCTCGTACTGGGTAATCATGTTGGCCGAAACGATAAAGTTGTCCAGGGCGAAACGGTACCCTTTGTCAAACAGGATTTTCAGCTTGGCGATTTCATTGTGGCGGAGCGGCTCGTTCGCCGCGATCTCGAAGACGCATTGATCGGGACGGAAGGTCTCAATAATATCCGTCATCAAAAAAGCGGGGGAGATATTGAAGAACGCGAGACTGTCTCCCACCGCGCGTTCCCGGCCAATCAGGTTGAATACGCTCAACATTACCTGCGCGGACATCAGACGATGCGTCAATGCAGGATTGGCGGCGTTGTTCTCACCTTCGCGGTGCAGCAGTTCGTAGCCGTAGGTAGCATTGGCAGCGTCGATGATGGGCTGTCGCGCAACTTGTACAAACTCTGTCATCGGACTCCTTTGTGTCAACTCTTGTTATTGTATATCATAACAGTTTTCGACAGGCTTAGGACACACCGTTTTTAACGATACGGGATCGGGTCGGGTATGCCGGCCAGCTCGAAACCTTTGAGGCGGAGCCGGCAGCTGTCGCAAACGCCGCAGGCAGCCGCTTCGTCGCTGTAGCAGCTCCAGGTCAGTTCCAGGGGAACATCGTACGCAAGGGCCTCGGCAACGATCTGCTCCTTTTTGAGGTGCACCAGGGGCATGGCGATGGTAAGCTCCGTCTCATCCTTCGTGCCGAGATTGACGGCACGCTGCATCGCCTCGATGTAGGCCTCCCGGCAGTCGGGGTAGCCGCTGGAGTCCTCCTCGACGACCCCGATACCGATGACGGAAGCCCCCTCTTTTTCGGCAATGGCGGCGGCGATACTCAGGAATATCCCGTTGCGAAACGGCACATAGGTAACGGGAACGCCGGGTTCGATGCCCTCTGTCGGGACCTCGATACTTCTGTCCGTCAGCGCCGAGGCGCCGATATCGGCGAAAAAGCCGAGGTCGATCTCGTAGGTATGATCGGTGCCGAGGCGCGCCGTGATGGCCCGGAAGCTCTCCAGCTCCTTGCGCTGCGTGCGCTGGTCGTAGTTGAAGTGCACCGCGACGATCTCATACCCCTGGGAACGGAGCATATAGGCCGCCAGTGTCGAATCCATCCCGCCGCTCATGATACAGACCGCTTTTTTGCCCACGTGTGCTCCCCTACAAATGTTTGACGTTATTATAGCCTTTTTCCCGGGCTTTGAGTGCCGCAATGATGGCATCGGCGACCCGGAAGGCGTTGGCGTAGATCGTCCAGGTGTAGGGCACGCTCCCGCCCGTCGGCATAAAGCTTGCGTCGGAGACATAGAGGTTTCCGATACCGTGCACCCTGCAGTCGGGGTCGAGCACGGAGTGTCTGGGGTCCGTCCCGAAACGGCACCCGCCGGCGACCAGGTTCGGCGGCGGGGCCGAGGAGATATCGCTTTCGATCTCCACCGCCCCCATCTGCCGCAGCACCTTTTCCGCCTTTGCGGCAAGGAACTTGCCGACCTCGACATCGTGCGGATGGCCGTAGAGGCGGATCTTGCCGACGGGCACTCCCCATTTGTCTTTCACGCTTTCGTCAACGGAGACAAAGCATTTGTCCGTCGGCAGCCAGTCGTTAAAGACCTCGAAGGCGAAGATGCGTGAGGATTTGAACGCGTGCTCAAGCCGTGCCTGCAGTTTCCGCCCCCAGAGCAGGTTGCCCTCATCGTCATAGAGTTCGCGCAGGGCGCGGCTGACGGGGTTGGCGTGCTCAAAGAGGAAATCGATCGTCCCCCCTTTCACGGTCCGCCCCTTCTGTTGGTAGACATACCACTCCTGCAACGAACGGTTGACGAAGGCACCGCGGGTCATCAGTTCAAAACGCTGGCGTTCGTTCAGGCGGTCAAACTCGAATTTCCCCTGCCCGCTGCCGCCGGCGGAAAAGATCAGGTTCTTTCCCAGCTGGCCGTTGGTGTTTCCCAGGCCGTCGGGGTGAAAATTGTTGCGCGAGTTGAACAGGAGGCGCACACTTTCGATCGCCTGGGCGGCAACGACGAAAGTACCCGCCGTGACAGAGTGGGACTTCCCGTCGGCATCAAAGTAGTGTGCGGCCGTGACGCGCTGCCGTTCCGATTCAAGCTTGTAGACGAATACGTTCGGCAGGATATCGCAGCGGCCCGTTGCCTTCGCCTTTTCAAGGAGTGCCGCCCGTGCGTTGCCCTTGGCGCCCGTGGCACAGCCGTAACTGCCGCAGAAATTGGAGTAGGAGCAGCCGCTGCGCCCCAGGGCGTCATAGGGAAGCACGGCCCTCGGCGTGGGGATGCTGTGGTACCCGAGCGCGTCGCAGGCCGCATCGAACCATCCTGATATGGGTTGTTCCCAGGTCGGTGGGAAGGGGAACTCCCTGGTGGAACGGGGTTCCTGGAAAGGGTGCTCAACAACCCTGCCCGAGACGCCCACGATCTGTTCGACTTTCGTGAAATAGGGCTCCATATCCTCGTAAGAGATCGGCCAGTCAACGACGTTGGCGCCTTCGACGGGGCCGAAGGTGGAGCGGAGCCTGAAGTCGACCGGTTTCATGCGGTGGAAATAGCCGCTCATCAGGTTCGAAGAGCCGCCCACCATGGAACCGTTCCAGAAGTTCCAGCCCGACTCCGCCGCGGTCACACGGTCGATGCTGCCGTCACTGTTATAGGTCTCCACGACGTGCTGCTCCTCTTTGAGGCGGGGGGTGTAGATGCTTCGGCGGCTGACGGCGATCTCGTCCTTGGTGAAATCCTTCTCCGTCAGGTAGGGGCCCTTCTCCAGAACCAGGACACGGTAGCCCGCGCGGCTGAGTTCAAAGGCGACGGGGGACGCCCCCGCGCCACTACCAATGATGCAGATGTCATATTGTTTCATATTAAAGGTGCCTTCGGCCGGGGATAGCCGGGTTCGTGCTGCAGCCAGTGCCACCCCGCTTCGTGGGTATTCACCCCGTAGACCGGGTCACCGAGCAGGGCTTCAAACAGATAGGAGAGCAGGCTCCAGAGCCAGTTGTCCCCCCAGACGTATCCGGAAACCTTTTGCAGGACCTGTTGGCGCTGCTGCGGGTCGAGCCGGTAGTAGGCAAGCCCGAAATCCTCGTCCGCCTGCTTGTTCAGCCAGCGTGCGCCGTTGGCGATAAAACGCTTGTCCTCCTCATCGACATAGGGATCGCGCATCACGCCGCCGAGGTAGTCGATCGTCTTGAGCAGTCGGGGCGACGGGGCGTTTCCGCCGCCGGGAAAGAGGTCGCGCTGGACGGCGGCGATGGTCTGGTAAGGTTCTTTGAGGATGGTGACGGGGCGGGCGTAATCCGCACCGCTTTCGGCCGGGAGCAGCAGCAGCGCCGCACCCCCGAAAAGGAGGGTTCGTCGGTTTATCATGGATTGATTGTAGCATAGCGGCAAAAACGGTTCAGTAACGGCACGATAAAGCACAGATTGGCTAGAATGCCGTCTATGATTGATATCGACAACCAGACGGATTTTCAACCGGACATCACCTTGCTGGATGCCATCGCCGACACCCTGGATGCGAGCGAAATGGAGCTTATCATCTGCGACGACGAGACGATCCGCGTGCTCAACCGGGAGCACCGCGGTATCGACAAAGCGACCGACGTGCTGAGCTTTCCCTACGACCCGATGCCGATGGCGCCGATCGGGAGCATCGTCATCAGCGCGGACCATGTGCGCAGCGGGGCGGCGCGTTTCGGCCACAGCGAAACCGAAGAGTGTGCCCTGCTCTTTCTGCACGGCGTACTGCACCTGCTCGGTTTCGACCATGAGACGGATGCGGGGGAGATGCGGCACAAAGAGGAAGAAGTCATCAACGCGCTCGGACTGCCGAGCAGTCTGATCGTCCGTACCGAGGAGGAGGCGTAATGGAGTATCTTGTTTTCGTGGCCGCGATGGCGGCGCTTATCTGGGGGGCCGATTTCATTATCCGCGAATCCGAGCGGATCGCCCTGCACTACAACATCTCCCACTTCGTCATCGGGGCAACCCTGGTCGGGTTCGGCACCTCCCTGCCGGAGATGGCGGCCTCGATGATGGCGTCATGGTACGCCAAACCGGAATTGGCCGTCGCGAACGTCGTCGGCAGCGTGACAATGAATATCACCCTCGTTCTGGGCCTCGTCTTCGTTCTGGCCAAAAAGATGAACCCGGACCGCGACCTGTTCAACCGTGACAGCGCCTGGATCCTCTTCCCCGTCATCCTCTATTTCCTGGCAGCCTATGACGGCGTCATCGGTCGTTTCGAAGGGGTAATTTTTGTCATGCTGATGGCCGCCTACCTCTTCTTCCTCTTCTCGACGGACGGTTCGGAACTGACCGAGGAAATCGACGAGAGCCTGGAGAAGGAGGCCTTTGCCTGGGGCAAAACGATCGCCCTGCTGCTGGTAGGCTTCGTGATGACCATCGGCGGGGCGCACTTTGTCGTCGAGAGCGCCAGTATGATCGCCCGGAGCCTCGGGGTCAGTGAATGGGTCATCGGCCTGCTGCTGATCGCCTTCGGGACCTCACTGCCGGAGCTTGTCGTCTCCCTTGTCGCGCTGAAAAAAGGCAATGCCGACCTGAGCATCGGGAACATCATCGGCTCCAACGTCGCCAACTTTGCGATGGTGCTCGGCGGCGCGGCCATTATCCGCCCGCTCCCCATCAGCGGGTCAAACCTGGCCGACATCTACATCATGATGGCCGCTTCCCTTGCCCTGCTGCTGGTCCTTGCCAACAAGCTCTACAGCAAAGCCGGCGGGATCATCCTGCTGATGATCCTTGCCCTCTTCGTCAAAAGCGCGCTCGGGCAGTAAGCCCGCCGCCGCTACTTTTTGATATACCCGAACTCCGCCAGTTTGTCATAGATCTTCGAGACGATGTCGCCCGCGGCGCTGGCGCCGTGCCCGCCGTGTTCGATCAGGGCCGTGACCACGTATTTCGGGTGCCGGTACGGCCCGTAGGTCGTCAGCCAGGCGTGCGAACGCGTATAGTAGGCCATATCCTCCTCTTTGATCCGTTTCTTCGTCGCCTGCGGGATACCGATGACCTGGGCGGTCCCGGTCTTGCCCGCGATGGCGATCTTGGTCTTGATCTGAGCAGTTGCCGTGCCTTTGGGATGGCTGCAGACCTGGCGCATCGCCCGGCGGATAATGGGAAGATCCGCTTTCTGCTCACGGGTCAGGACATCCCGGTAGACCGGCTGGGTGAGATTGTTATCGATCATGCGCGCCAGCCTTGGTTGCGGCAGTTTCCCACTGGCGAGGAGCGCCGTGTTCTGGGCCATCTGCAGCGGGGTGACGAGCACACTCCCCTGCCCGATGGAGGTGTTGAGCGTCTCACCGATATACCACGGCTCATTGTAGCGCTCCCGTTTCCATGCGCGGTTGGGGATGGTGCCGATAAACTCGTTGGGAAGGTCTATCCCTGTTTTGTTGCCCAGGCCGAACTCCTTCAGCCCTTCGCTGATCTTTTCGATCCCGACTTTGAGGCTGCCTTTGTAGAAATAGTCGTCGCAGCTCTCACGGATCGCCTTGTGCAGGTCGGTCTTGCCGTGACCCCAGCTCTTCCAGCAGCGGAAATTCCGGTTCCCCAGCTTCATCGTTCCGCTGCAGGTGACGTACCACCACTGGCTGATCCCGCTGTCGAGGTAGACCAGCCCGATGGAGGGCTTGATGGTGGAGCCCGGCGGATAGAGCCCGTTGACGATCTTGTTCGTAAAGGGCATGTCAAGGTCGTTGATCAGGGCGTTCCATTTCTTGGCTGAGATCCCCGAGACAAAGGTGTTGGGGTTGTATTCGGGATAGCTGCCCGCTGAAAGGATCTCGCCGTCAAGCCCCATCACGATCACGGCCCCCGCATTCCCGCGCATAAGTTCACTGATGTAGCTCTGCAGCCGCATATCGACGGTGAGCACCAGGTTCCGGTTCTCAATCGCCTTACGGGTCTCGAGGACGGAGATCTCCTCGTTAAGGGCATTCATCTGCACGGTACGTTCTCCCGGCACCCCTTCGAGGTACTTGTTGTACTGCTTCTCCAGGCCCGATTTTCCGACGATGCCCGTCAGTTTGAGCACGGGATCGTTCTCGATCTCCTGCTGGTTTGATTTGGCCGTATAGCCGATGATGTGCGCCGCGATCTTCTGGTAGGGGTAGTAGCGCATCGGTGCCGGGGAGATCTTGACGTTCTCCAGCAGGTTCAGCTCCGAGTAGACGGGCAGGATATCCTCGTAGGAGATAAAGTCGGCCACGGCGATCTCACGGTGGTTGTAATGCGAATCGTTCTGCTTGTAGGTTTTGAGCATCTTCTGCGCATCGAGCATCGGCAGCAGTTGCTGGATCCGTTCCAGTGTCGTCTGAAGGCTCTCGACCCGCTTTTGGGTGTTCAGGTGGGGCATAACCTCGATCTTGAACCCCAGCTTGTTGATGGCGAGAGGCTTGAAGTTGCGGTCGAGGATCTCCCCGCGTACCGGCGCGATACGCTCCGTTTTGAGGGTGTTCTCCATGGAGAGCTGCTCATAATAGCGGTTGGAGTGTACGCTCAGATAGTAGACACGGCTGAGCAGCGAGACCCAGATGAAGATGAACAGGGCGATGAGGAAGCGGGTTCTCACAGCAGCCCCACCAGGAAGAATTCGATCATGATATAGAAGATGACCTTGAAATCAAGCTGCGGAAGCGGCAGGGCGAACATATTCGCAAAGAGCGCGGTAAAGGCCCAGTACCCGACATAGGCCAGCACGACGATGATAGCGTTGAGGCAGAGATGGCAGGAGACGATACTTTTGATCCTCGGCAGGATCAGGAAGTGGCTGATCGTGTAGAAAAAGAGCGTACTGAGCAGCAGATACCCTTTGGCGGTCTCGGCGACGATCAGCAGCAGAAGGATCACGAAAAAAGCGAAGGACGAATGGGTGTCGAGCGCCCGGATGTAGAGGAAAAAGAGCACGCCGAACATCGGCGGCAGGTAGAGATAGTGCATCGTGAGCGCTTCGTAGGGTACGAAAAGCAGCGCGAAGAAAAGCCAGGTCAGAGGGTTTTGATCAGCGCGATTTCGTTGCATACCGGAAAGTGCTTGCATTTGATACAGTCGGCCCAGATCTTATGCTCGGGCAGGCTCTCTTTTGGGATCTCGGAAAAGGAGAGCTTTTCGAAGAAACGGGCCGCATAGGTGAGTGCCAGGATCCGTTTAAGGCCGAGCTTCTTCCCCTCTTCCAGTGCCAGCTTGACCAGTTCGCCCCCGATCCCGTGGTTGCGGTAGGGTTCATCGACGATCAGGGAGCGAATCTCCGCCAGCTCCGGCGAGTGGACGTGCAGGGCCGTGAAACCGATCAGGCGCTCGCCGTCAAAGGCGAGGATATAGGAGCGGATGTTGGTCGCCAATTCGTCGTTGCTGCGCACGAGGATGGTACCGTCGTCAACCTTGGGCGCGACGAGGTGCTGCATCGCCGTAATATCGGCAAGGGTCGCTTTTCTATAGTGAATGGCCATCATCGCACTCCGTCAGGAGATCGTAAAGGCGTGCCGCCAGTTTTGATATGCCCCGCTTTTTGCTGCTGGAGACGACCAGTGAACCCGGATGGTCCCGCAGCAGGGCTCCGAGCTCTTTCTGGTTGAGCTTGTCCACCTTGGTAAAGACGCGCAATACGGTCTGGCCGGGGCGGCGGATCTGCTCGAGGTATTCGGCGACGGAGCGGTCGATGGGGAGATCGGGGTGGCGCGCATCGACAAGGTGGACGAAGACACGGATCTGTTCGCGCTGGGTGATGAAGTCGGTCAGGTTCTTCTCCCAGTCGCTTTTGAGGCTCTTGGAAACCTTGGCGTACCCGAATCCCGGCAGGTCCACCAGCTTGGCATCATACTTCTCTCGGCTTTCCCGGTCCATGAAGGTCGCATCGAAGTAGTTGATCAGCCGCGTTTTTCCCGGTGTCGCGGAGACCTTGGCAAGGTTTTTATGGTTGCACAGTGCGTTGAGCAGGGAACTCTTTCCCGCGTTTGAGCGGGCCATAAACGCCACTTCGTTGACGATGTCATTCTCCGGCGACTGGGTGATGTTGGCCGCACTCGTTTCGAAATGCGCTTCGACGATTTCGATCACTTCTTCTTCTCCTCGGGGAGGTTGAAGATCATGATGACCGGCTGGCGCTCCGCCCCTCTTGCCGCGGCTGTCCCCTCCTGGATATTGACAACGACCTCTTCGCCGTCGATCTGCTTGTGTTCGTTGTGCTGCAGCAGGTGAACGTCTCCGTAGAAACGGTACTCCTCCTTGAGCGGCAGAAAGATGACCTTCTGGGCCCGTCCGCTGTAGCTGGAGTTGTCATCGGCCATCAGGAAAAAAGAGGCGTCGCCGCTGGCGATATACTTTGTCGGCGTACGGTCGGCGGCGGTATAGACCTCGACGCGCGAAGCGTTGAGTTCGTCGCTTCCCATTTTGATGCGCACGTTGCCCTCAAAGACCGAACGCCCCTGTTTCTCGTTGGCCGTAAAAGCGTCGGCAACGATCCTGAGCTGTTCGGCCGCATAGAGGCTCCCGGCCACGGTCATGGCTAAGATAAGGGCTGAAACGGACTTCACATCTTCTCCTTCATGGTATAGATTCCAACGATCTTCTTCGCGGTGATATCTCCGCGCTTGATATTGTAATAAAGGTTCTGACCGTCGACACGGTCCTGCGCCTGCCGGAGGATAAACGCACCCGGCGCGCGGACGTCTCCCGAGCTCTGGTTGTAGTCAGCCTTCGCCGTTTCGAAGGTGGTGCCGTCATCACGTCTAAAATGCACCTCCCCCTCGAGAGAGATCAGCGGCTCTTTATAGACCCCTTTGCGCGCCTGCATGGTCTGCACATGCCCCTCCGAACGGTCGGTCAGGTTGAGATCAACCAACTCATAGCGGTTTGGGAAGCGCGATGCGTGCGCTCCGGCGAGGATCGTCTTCACTCCGGTCGCTTCCACTTCATAGACCGTAAAACGCTCAAGCTCTATCTGTGCGAGCTCCCCGGGCGAAGCGATGTCGACCTGCAACGGCTTGAAAAAGAAGAAGATGCTCCCCAGCACCGCCCCGATAAGGAGGTAGAAGGAGGTGACGCTCATTGCCACTGCGCGAGGAAGGCCTCTTCCTCGCCGTTGCGGCGCATCAGCGCTTCGATCATTTCACGGACGGCCGCTTCCCCGCCCCGGCGCGCGAGAACATGGTCGACACGGCCGGTGATGTAAGAAGATGCGTCGGCGGGTGCGAAGGAGACGGCGGCCAGATCGAGCATTTTCAGGTCGTTCAGGTCATCACCGACGGCTGCGACCTCTGTCGTGACATCGATGCCGAGATCGCTGCAGAGCATCTCCAGGCGTTTGCGTTTGTCCTTGACCCCCTGGTAAAGGTGCAGGATCCCCAGTTCGTCCGCACGCCGTTTGACGATACCGGAACGGCGCCCGGTGATGATGGCCACTTCGTGCCCGAGGCCCATCCAGCTTTTGATCGCCAGACCGTCCTTGACGTTGAAGGCCTTGATCTCCTCCCCGCTTTCGCCGTAGATGATCTGGCCGTTGGTCAGACAGCCATCCACGTCCAGCACGATCAGTTTGATCACAAAACACCCTTTGTGCTCGGCACGGTGACGCGTTCGTTGCGGGTGACCGCGCGGCGCAGGGCGACGGCAAAGGCTTTGAAGGCCGCCTCGATGATGTGGTGGCGGTTTTTGCCGCGCTGCATCACGATATGTGCGCAGATGCGGGCGTTGAATACGATGGCCCGGAAGAACTCTTCGGCCAGCTCCGTATCGAAGGCCCCGACCTTGCCGCTGACGGGAACGTCGTAGTAGAGATAGGGACGGTTGCTCAGGTCCATATCGCAGCTCACGCTTGCCTCGTCCATGACGACGACGGCGTTACCGAAACGCTCTACCTTCTCGATCGGGTAGATCGCCTCGGCCAGTGCCATGGCGATAACGATCCCGACATCTTCGACGCTGTGGTGGTCGTCAATGTGCGTGTCACCTTTACACGAGACGTTCAGATCGATCAGGGCATGCTTGGCGAAGGCCTCGAGCATATGGTCGAAAAAGCCGACACCGGTCTCGATGCTGCTTTTGCCCTCGCCGTAGAGTTCAAGCTCTACGCGGATCTGCGTCTCTTTGGTATTGCGCTCTTTGACGATCATGGTTATTTCCTTACGATAAAGGCGTGCTCAAAGGGTGACGATGCAATGAAATCGTGCGCCTCGGCCTCGCTCTTGAACTTTCCGAGCCAGACGCGGAAAAGTCTTTCGTTATTATACTCAGTATCCTTGATGATCGTTTTATACCCTTCGAAACCGTTGAATTTTTGCTGGGTAATCGATGCCCCTTCGAAACGGCGGAAGGCGCCGATCTGGATATAGAAGGCACTGACGATCTGTTCCGCCGGTCCGGCGCGCAGGGCCGCGGCCGAAGGGATGATGCGCTCGCCTTTGCCGGCAAAGCCTAGGACCTCGAGATGGACGTCGGTCGTCCCAACTCCCACCATCTGCAGGTCGGTCGCGGCCTTCTTGGAGAGGTCGATGATGCGCGAGGCGACGAAGGGGCCCCTGTCATTGATCCGGACGACGGTCTGGCGGCCGTTGCGCTTGTTGGTGACGCGGACGATGGTATTCATCGGCAGGGTTTTGTGTGCAGCGGTGGCGCCATACATGTCATAGCGTTCGCCGTTCGAGGTCAGTTTGCCGTGGAAATCGGGACCGTACCAGCTCGCACGTCCGTCAAAGGTATCCCCTTTCTGGACGACCGTGGGAAAGTAGCGGCGGCCATTGACTGTGTAGGGGCGCATGGTGGGATGTTTGTACGTCGACGACGCAGGCGTTGTCCGTGTAGCAACGGCAGGCGGTGCCTCGTAGGCAGTCCGGGACGATACACCCCGGGTGCTGCACCCGGCCATCAGCAGCAGGAGAGCCAGAAACGGAAGCAGTTTAATCATAGATGCTCAGCCGGTCGCCCACGCGGATCAGGCTCCCTTTGATGTTGTTGAGTTTTTTCAGGCTGGAGACGGTCGTTTCGAAATTGCGGGCGATCATTTCGAGGGAGTCCCCGCGTTTGACGGTATATTTGCCGTTCTTGAGGTCCAGCGGCCTGGAGAGGGGGATGACGAGTTTCTGGCCGATCCGCAGCATATTGGTACGCAGACGGTTGAACTCCTTGATCATCTTGTAGGGGACACGGTATTTCTTGCCGATGCGTGAAAGGTTCTCGCCCGATGCAACGCTGTGGAGCATGTAAAAGGTCTCCAGAGGGGCCGGTTTGTAGTTCTGGCGGAATTCGTTCAGTTTGACGTAGGGGATATAGATGGTGTATTTTTTGTCATGGGGCGGTACGAAGTCGTATTTGAGATGGCGGTTGAGTGACGCCAGTTTATAGGCGGGCATATTGATCAGTTTGGCGACCCGGCTGATCCGTTCGCCGCGGGAGACTTCGACCTGGGCGATGGAGTACGCGTTGGCGCGGTTGAGCAGGTAGGCGTACTCCTGGTTGATCATAAAGTCCTCGTCCGACGCCAGCAGCGTCAGTGCGACGATCTTACGGATATAGTTGCGGCTCTCCCGGGGAAGGTAGCGTTTCTTCTCATCCAGCAGCACGGAAATGTCGTCGGTGCCGGCCTTTTTGATCGCGCGGAAAAGGCGCCCCTCCCCGCAGTTGTAGGCGATGGCGGCCAGGTACCATTTGTTGAACCGCGCGTGCAGGGTTTCGAGGTAGGTAATGGCGGCTTTGGTCGATTTGAGGAGGTCTCTGCGTTCATCGACATAGTCGTTGATCTGCAGCCCGAAGGTGCGGCCGGTCTCGGGCATGAACTGCCACACTCCGGAGGCTTTTTTACGGGAGTAGGCATCGATGGAAAAGCCCGACTCCGCCATCGCCAGGAAGAGGAACTCGTCCGGAACATCCGAGTGCGACAGGGTGTCCTTGATCATCGGAATGAAGAGGTAGGCCTGGTTCAGGCTTTTGAAGAAACCGTGGCGCTGGTACTCTTTGCGTTTTTTGCTGATGATCTTTTGAAGCTTGGGATCGTTGAGAAAGGTGGGAGGGAGGTCGAAGGCCCGTACGACCTGGGCTTCACGGTTCGAGTCCGTGTCAAAGGTCAGGGCACCGAACAGCAGCGCGGGCAGCAAAAAAATGGGTAGAAGAATACGTCCAATCACCAATCAAACCCCTCTTTTTGGGCTTATTATAGCATAGTGCCCAGCAGTTAGGAAATGCCGAAAAGCCTCGAGGCGTTCCGGGTGGTGACGGCTTCGACCGTCTCGACGGGCATGTCGAGCAGTTCACCCATCTTCTCGGCGACCAGCTTCGTGTAGGCCGGTTCGTTACGGGTGCCGCGGTGCGGATGGGGCGTCAGATAGGGACCATCCGTTTCGATCAGAAGGCGCTCTTTCGGGATGCTTGGCAGTACCTGGACAAGCTTGCGCGCATTTTTGAAGGTCAATACGCCGCCGATGCCGAAATAGAAGTTCTGGCCGGCGAGCAGCAGCAGCTCTTCGTCGGCGTTATAGCAGTGCAGTACACCCCCGACCTTCGAAGCCCCCTCCTCTTCGAGGATAACACGCGCGTCATGACTGGCGTTACGAATATGCACAATCAGCGGTTTGCCATACGCCAGGGCGATGCGGATCTGGGCCCGAAACACCTCGGCCTGCTTGCGCTTCTCTTCGGCCTGCTCCTCTTCGCTGCCCTCGAGGCGGAAGTAGTCAAGACCGCACTCCCCGACGGCGACGCACTTGGGGTGATTCAGGAATTCATCGAAACAGCCGGCGTCGAAGCCCTCCAGATCGTAGGGGTGGATACCGACGGCGAAGTAGACATTCTCGTGCGCTTCGGCAATTGCGATGGCACGCGGCAGCGTCCGTGCATCGGCACCGGGAATGATCAGCGCCTCGACACCCTCATGTTCGGCGCGCTCGAGGACCGCCTCGAGATCGTCTTCGTAACGTTCATCGTCAAGGTGGATATGCGTATCGATGATCACGACACACCTTTCGGGGCACCGTTACGGGCCGTTTCCAGCAGTTCTGTTGCCAGGTGCCGCGCTTTTTCGGAGACCGATTCGCCGCTGACGATACGGGCGATCTCCTCCATCCGTTCTTCGTGCGTGGCCAGTTCACGGACATGGCTGTGTTCGGTCTTGGTGACAATGAAATGCTGTTCGCCCATGGCGGTGAGCTGCGGCTGGTGGGAGATGACAAGGATCTGGAAATGGCGGCTGAGGGTACGCAGCACCCGGGCAACGCTCATCGACTCCTCGCCGCTGAGGTTGGCATCGATTTCATCAAGCATCAAAACGCCCTGCTGCCCCTGCATCCCTTCGGACTTGACCGCCAGGAGTGCGAGGCGCAGGCGGTTGAACTCGCCGGCACTGATCTGCTGCAGCGACGCCCCTTTGAGCTGCAACGAGGCGCGGTCCTGCCCCTCCGGGCCGAAATCCCCGTGGGTCAGCGTCATTTCCGCACCGTCAAGGTAGAGTTGGCGCAGATAGCCGTTAATGGATTCGTTCAGGGCGAAAAGAGACCCGCTGCGGGCAAGGGAGATCTGCGCGGCACTCTGCGTCAGGGAGGTATAGAGGGTGTTGAGCTCCTGCTGCAGCGCCTCGACATGCTCTTCGAGGGATTCGTAGACCTCGAGCTCTTTTTGTTTGCTGTCCCGGTAGGTAAGCGCTTCCTCGATGCTGCCGTAGCGCCGTTTCAGCTCGGAGAGCGCCTCCAGGCGGTTGAGTACCTGTTCGATATCGGTGCCTTCCAGGTCATCGAAACGCTCCTGGGCCGAATCGAACTGTGTGCGCAGCTCGTTCATCGCGTCATCAAAGAAGGCGCCGTCGATGTCCAAAGACTCGAGCACCTCATTGACAACATGCTCATAGTCAAAGATCTGTTGTGCATGGCCGATCTTCTCTTCGAGCTTCTCTTTTTTCGAGAGGGATTTTTTGATCTCGAGCAGGGTGTCGTATTCGCCTACTTCCGGAGCGATCTCGTTGATCTTGTTGACTTCGAAGCGGGCGAACTCCTCCTGCTCGCGCAGTTTGCGTTCATCGGCCTTGAGGCGTGAGAGCTCCTGTTCGAGCTGCTTTAACCGCAGGTAACCCTGATGGTAAAGCTCTACGTGGTGCAGGTGCTTGTCATCGGTGGCTGAGACCGTTGCATCGATCAGCCCCAGCAGCGCATCTGAATCGAAATCACTGTAATCCTTCAGGCTCAGGTGGCGTAAATGGGAGCGGCTGAGCTCCGCGACCGTCGCGCGGGAGATGGCCTGGTTGTTAAAGAAGTAACGTGCTTTCTCTTTTTTGACCTCGCGCAGGACGTTGGGGTTTTCGTTGAGCAGGCCGCTGGTACTTTCGTCGATCTGCCAGGTGACGACCGATTCACTTAGCGACGCGATGGGGTCATCCAGGCCGAATGAGGCGAGAATGGCGCGCATAAAGACGGACTTACCGCTGCCGCTGGGACCGGAGAAGACGATCAGTCCCGGCTTGAGGTCAATGGAGACCTCTTCAAACGTCAAACAGTCGCGCAGGTGGAAATGTTCGATCATCCTTCCCCCCAGTTCAGTTTTTCCTTGAGCACGTCGAAGTAGTTGAAGGCTTTGCGGTGCAGGAGTTTCGCCGGCATATCGGCCAGGGAGATGCGGATGCTGTCCCCCTCGCCGAACTCATACATATCCTGCCCGTCGACGACGGCAAGGGCGCTTTGGTCCGGCGTTTTCACTTCGATGTCATACTGCCCCGGCAGCACAACCGGCCGCTGCGTCAGCGAATGGGGGCAGATTGGTGTCAGTGCAAAGACTTTCGTCAGCGGGAAGAGCACGGGACCGCCGGCGGAGAGGTTGTAGGCGGTCGAACCGGTCGGGGTGGAGATAATAACGCCGTCGCCGAAATAAGTATTGAAGTTCTTGCCGTCGACGAAGGTCTCCACGTGGATCATCTTGGAGATGGAGGGGCGCGTGATCACAATGTCATTGAAAGCGACGACACGTTTCTCCCCCACCGCGGTGGTAATAACGGCCTGCAGCATCGCCCGTTCGTCAATACGGTACTCCCCCGCTTTGATCTGGGAGAGGATCTCATCGAGCTCATCAAGCGCCACGTCGGCCAGGAAGCCCAGTTTCCCGGCATGGATCCCCATCACCGGTTTGCCGAAACTGTGCGAACGCCGGACCGCGGAGATGAGGGTGCCGTCCCCGCCGATGGTGGCCAGCAGGTCACTCTCCCGGCAGAGAATGTCGAACTGCTGCCCGAGCACGCCGATCATGCCGCCGCTGAGGTTGTCGATAAGCACTTCGATGCCGTGGGATTCGAAGATCTGCTTTACCCGGTAGAAAACCTCTTTGAGCTCCGGCGTCGAAGGGCGTAAGATAATGCCGACTTTGTTCAGTGAAATCTGCGCTGTTTCATTCATGGAACAGATTATACCACGCCGCACATTCCCGCCCGGATTTTGAGTCAGAATGTTAAAAGTGCAGTGAGGCGTCCAGGTAGATACCGCTTATATGGAGATCGATCTTCGTGTTGTAGCTCGGTTTTTGGAGCCAGAGCCGGTGGATGCGGTACCCCAGTTCCACCGAAGGTTTGAAATAGACTGCCACCGTGTCGAAATCATACCGTCCAGACAAGCGGAAATCGTAGAGGGTAAAACTGCCTTCATCGTAGTAATAATAGGAGAGATCGACCGAGGCGGGCAGCTCCATGACGGGTACACGGCCATGCAGATAAAGCTGCGGGAGCGTCGTAATATCACTTTCATCATAATGAAACGAGCTGTCATCGATGGTATAGCGCGTCTTGACGTATTTTACATTGATGCCGGCGTCGATCGACGCCCATGAAAGGAGGTCGGCAAACGTATAGTAGAAGGTCGCATCATACTCCAACGCGGTTACTTTGTTCGGCGCATCGGCCTGGTAGAGAAAAGGGCCCCAGGTCACAGACCCCTTTGTACGCCCTTCATAGGCAATCGATGTGTACTCGAGTTTGAGGTTCGGTACGAAGGGGGATACATTCAGCGGCTTGAGATCTGCATAGAAATAAAAATTGTTTTCGTTCTTGTAGCCCAGGTCGCCGACGGCGGTGACACTGCCCCCGTTTTCGTCATAGGTCAGGTCACCCGATGCTTTTGCATTCCAGACCCCTGCCCCGATCTCGATGTCTGTTTCGAAAGCATGAAGAGTGATCACTGTCAGGAAACACAGCAGTATTGATTTCAAAGGTAAAGGCACGGGGCTCCTTTAGTCTGAGCATATACGCTGATTATTGGGGCAAATGAGATGTGGGAGCCGCCGGACGCGCTTGTTTCCGGCGATTATAGCATTTTCATGCAATTTTGGCGAGCTTTTTGTTAATTAAAGTGTCTACAAATGTTTCAAGGTCTTTTTTCAATACATTAAGATCAACTTCGTACATATTATGAAGTGAATCCACTGTTTCCTGGAAGGTCTTTCCATCCTGCAGAAGCTTCCAAATATCGGTTGCGACACTGTCTAGTCCGAAATAGTTCTCGCTCTCCATATCGAGAAGGACGATCTCGTCATCTACCATTTGTGAAAAGACCGTATCCGCTACCGCAATTCTTTTTGAGTAATCCACCGCTTATCCTTTACTGAATTATACAATAGCTCTTATTTATATTTTTATTTGTATGAAATGTGATTAATTTTTGACATATTATAAATAATCAGTGCCATAAAACACAGATAACAATATTTAATTAGGTTATTTTTAATTGCAAAAAAACAGCGTCAATAAAGATGGAATTTGTTACGATGGGAGTTTCTATATGAAGGAGGTTGTCTATGTTGAAGCGTTTTCGTCCGATACGGCATCTTTTTATGCTGTTTGTTGCCACGCTCTTTGCCGGTAATGTTTTTGCAGCCAATGTGAAACAAAAAATTGTTGTCTTTGCACCGGGGTTCGCAAACCCTGCCCAACAGGCTGCACTGCTTAAGAACTTGGGGGTTATTCCGGTCAAACCGCTGCGGATTGTCAATGGTTTTGCGGTATCGCTTCCTGATGCAGCGTTCAATGTATTGAGTGACCTTGATAATCAGAATATCCTGAGAATTGACGATGATATCGTACTGCATGGTACAGCGAAACCCGTTGCCCCTCTTCCCCAGCCAGCACAGGAGCTGACCTGGGGCGTTGATCGGATTGAAGCGGACCTTGCCTGGTCAGAAACCAACGGGACAATGATCAACGTTGCCGTACTCGATACGGGGGCAGATCTGGATCATCCTGATCTGATAGATAACATCAAAGGGAATTTCAGTGCAATTAACCCGCATAAAAGTGCTGTAGATGATAACGGGCACGGTACCCATGTCAGCGGTATTATTGCAGCCGCCAACAATACCATCGGTGTGATCGGTGCTGCACCGCAGATCAACCTCTATGTGGTAAAGGTACTCGGCAGCGATAATACAGGTAACTTATCAGATATTCTTGACGGGATGCAGTGGTGTATCGACAACCATATGCAGGTCGTCAATATGAGCTTCGGTGCGACGAGCACCGTGCAATCCCTGACAGACGCCGTTGCAGCCATGCATGCCGCCGGCATTGTACAGGTGGCGGCTGCCGGGAACAACGGGAGCTCGGGCGGTGCCATGCTCTACCCGGCCAGATATCCCGAAACCATCGCGGTCTCTTCCGTCGACATCAACGGGAACCTGGCGGCAAGCTCCAGTTACGGCCCGGAAGTCGATCTTGCGGCACCCGGTGTCGGTATTTATTCCACCTACCTGAATGCAGGCTACACTTCCATGAATGGTACAAGCATGGCAACACCTCACGTGAGTGCATCTGCAGCCCTTGTACTTTCTGTGTTTCCTGCCCTTGCGCCGGATGAAGTCAAAACAAGATTAAAAAGCAGTGCCGAAGATCTTGGCCTGCCTGCGGATGAACAGGGAGCCGGGCTTGTGCGGCCAGACCTCGCTATACAGTAAACAACCTCCCATCAGGCTAGAGGGGGGTGTTCCTTATAGTGCAGCTGCCAGGCACTTAGGATCCTCCGCCGGCTCCACCGAAGACGTAGTGAACCTTGTTCTCGTTCTGAGACAGTACCAAACCGCTTTTCGTCGACTGGACATCGAGTATTTTCATCACAGGATGATGCCATACTTTTTTTTGACGGATATCTTTTTCCCCACTGAGCATCTTCTCTTCTCTTTCTGATTATATATTGTTGTCAGAGTAGCAAATCTATCAGTGATTAGCAAGGAGAAAGAGCAATATTGTCTTTTCTATTTCGTTTAATATTTTTATATCTTCATTATTGAACGTAGAATCACGGTTTATGAAATTTTCCATCCCTTCGAGGAGTTTGGCGCTGTCTATGTACGGACTGTTCCGGTCACATCCTTCATTGGCGGAAAACACTTTGAATAGATATGTGAAGGACTCTTTTTCCGATTCGAGAATACGTTTGATCCGATTAGGCTCATACTTGAAGCTGCCGAAACAGATCTCCTTCGGCAGAAGCCCTGCCACGGCTTGCCGAAAAAGGAACCGCGTCTGATCTTCCCGGTAGTAAAGCTCAGCAGGCAGCGACAGCGCAAACTCCACGATTCGTCTGTCAAGCAGCGGGAAGCTGTATTCCAGCCGGTTTTCGAAGGCCGATGCGGCCCACGACTCCAGGCGGGCAAGGATGTGTCCCTGCCGGTGAAAGAAGCGCTGGTCGGCGCGAATGCTTTTATGAAACACGAAGACGGACGGCATCGAACGTTTGCGTACGTATCGGGCAAAATCTTTCCGGGCAAACTGAACGTACCCGTCAAAACGGCAATCCACCTTCGGCATATGGCAGAGGATCCGGCGGGGCAGTAGCGGCAAAAAAAGTTCACGGTAACAGCGTCCCAAGAAACAGCGAAGACGCCTCTTCGCCCGTGTACATTCACGCCAGATCCCTTTGACGGCTTTGTAAACCTTCCCGCGGCGGAAAAGATCTGCATAAATTGCCCTGCCGTGGTAGGAGATGAACTCATCCCCGCCCCACCCCGACAAAACGGTACGGATCTGTTGCTGCTGAGCCGACCTGCGCAGGACAAACTCATACCACAGATCGACCGTGTCGTTCAATCCAATATTGTGGTGCATGAGTATTTCCGATAACATTTTCCCGTCAAGATCAATATGCTCAAGATCCATCTTTTCCATGCGGGCGATCTGCCGGCTGTTCGCCCACTCATAATGCGATGCGTCATCCGCCTCACGCGGCGGTTCGATCCAGCTGTAAGCCTTGAGCTTTTCACCGCGCGGTGCAAGCTGCCGCGCCGCCAGGACACTGATCGTTGAAGAATCCAGACCACCGCTTAAATGCGAAGCGACCGGATACTGTGTCCGTAGGCGCACCCGTACGGCATCCTCAAGCAGTGCTAAGAGTTTTTCCCTGTATGCTTCAAACGTACCGGGCTTGTTTTGCGGTATCGCATCTAGCTCCCAGTAGGTATGGAACGCCACCGATGCAGCCGTCACGGTCAGCGTTGTTGCCGGGGGGAGTTTTTTGACCGCTTCAAAAAATGTCAGCGTCGGGTGCCAAAGTTCCCCTTTCTCCAGATAGATCGCGGCGGCCTCGTCACAGAACGCTTTCGGCACCCCCTCGTAGGCCAGAAGCCCTTTCATGTCATTGCAAAAAACAAAGAGGTCGTCAGTCAGATAGTAATAAAAAGGCTTGACCCCGATAGGGTCCCGCGCGCAAAACAGCTGCTCTTTTTCGCCGTCCCAGATGACGAAAGCGAAATCGCCCAGCAGGTATTGCGGACACCTGCTTCCCCATTTTTGGTAGGCAGCCAGAATAAACTCGCTGTCGCCGATCTCTTCTGCCGGGCGGTCCGGAAGCGTCAACTGTGTGAGCAGCTCTGCACGATTATCGATCCTCGCGTCCATCGTGAGCAGTAGTGTATCACGCGCCAGCGGCAGATGTTCATGGCGGGATTCAGGCGTATTATAAAGCATTGTATGCCCCAATACAACGGCACCCCTCTGTTTCACGTCACGATCGTCCGGCATCCAGTACGAACAAGCTTCAAGCATTGAAGCCGTAGTGGATGCATCCACCGGAATGCCCTTGCGGTCGAAAACACCGAAAATACCGCTCACTGCTCTCTCCTGCGATGCGTACAGATAGCGTTGTGCACTTCACTGAGCCGGTCCAGGTCATGCGGTACCGTGATGGTATAGACCCTGACCTGGTTTAGAAGAGTGGAGAGGTACTTCAGACGCTTGGCTTTCAGGAAAGAAAAGAGAAAGAGGTAATTGGGCAGCAGCGCCTCGAATTTGTGGAAACCCTTGATCTCTTCAATCATGACAGCTGCCCCGGCATCGGCTTTTTCAAGGACGTAGAAAGCGCTGATTGGACTGAAATCCGTCATAAAATCCGTCACATGGTAGCCGAGTTCCTCGAATTTCCTGTAGGGGCGGTGGTAGGGGTGTGCTCCGACGGCAATGAAATGGCCGCTTTCGATAAATGTCGCTACCTTGTCGTCCGAAATAAGTGTATGCCCCTGCCGGATGAAGTAGTCCGTCAATGTCGATTTTCCACCCATGGATGGCGCAATAAAGAGTATTGGTTTGCCGTCGATCTCCACGGCACCAGCATGAAAAAAATCATACATCTCTTCAAGTGTAAAGTAAAGCGGCAGTACCAGGTGGATAAACCAGAATGCCAGCAGCGCCGCGCTGCCGCAGGCCTGCAGCTCATAGTAGAGCGTACGTTCCCCGCCGACCCAGTAAAACGTGACGACGTCTTTGACTTCGTAACACCACGGCTGTCCATAGTCCGACCCGTCAAAGAGTCTGTCACTGTAGAGGTAAACGTTCCTGCCGTGTGCATAGTAGATCGGGAAACCGCAGGTGATGGATTGCCTTAGCCCCTCCGGGAGATCCGAGGCAAGTCGTACAGTGTATTTCACTTCACCGGATTCGGGCAGTGTCAATGGAAAAACAATATCACTGTCGATCTGCGTGCCGTAAACGATCACTGTGCCCCCCATGTGAATGTTGACAAGGTCGTAAAGTCAGTGTATCCATGCCCCGTAACGACAAAATCTCCGCACAGCAGCCATGCATGCGCCCGCATTCCCTCTTGCACCGCTACGTCATGAACAACACCGAGATAAAAAACACCGGGGACCCCGCGACGCTGCAGCATGCGCTGCGCGGCCAGTGCCTGGACCAGGCAGGCACTTTCCCACAGGGTATGGTTCGCTGCGGTCGTTACCGCTTTTGAAACCATGACGGCGCACTCCCGCTGCGCAGGAGACAGAGGCGCTGCTTCAATACTGCCGCGGTACTGCCGCAACCTGCGTACAAGACGTTTAAAGGGGAGATTTTTCAGTGCCAAATGCATCGCACCCAACAGAATGTAGGCTTCAATAAAGAGTGCTTTCTCTTTTAAACCAAGCGCCAAAAAGTTTCCGAGTTTACGGCGCAGTGATGTAACAACCGCATTCGCATCTGTCACTCTTTTTTCTCCGTTCTCGGTTTTCGGTCCTCGCGCCGCCGGCCGACCATCCCCTGCTCGATAAGTTCCATAAAGGTACCCTCCCCTTTGACGCGACCATCCTCTATATAGTAAATATGATCTGCCTGGCGGATCGTAGTCGGGCGGTGGGCAATGATGATGGTCGTCCGCGTTGACAGGAAGTCGCGGAGCGTGTCATAGAGCCTCTCTTCGGTTTCGTTATCCAGCGCGGACGTCGCTTCGTCAAAAATAACGACCTGTGGGTCACTCAGGATAAGCCGTGCGATCGCGAGGCGCTGGCGCTGCCCGCCGGAGAGTCTGATGCCGTTTTTTCCGATCAATGTATCAAGATCACTGTCGAGAGAATCCATAAAGTTTTCAAGCTGGGCAGCGCGCAATGCATCTAAAATTTCCGCCTCATCCAATGCACGGCCAAGCGTCAGGTTCATCCGAATCGTGTCATTGAAAAAGAGCGAATCTTGCAGCATGAGTGCAACATGTTCACGCACAACCGGTAAGCCGATTTCCTCAATTGAGACATTGTTATATGCTATTGTCCCCGTATCGGCCTGGTAAAACCCGACAAGCAGCTTTGCGATGGTGCTCTTTCCCGACCCGCTCGGCCCGATCAGGGCAATCTTCTGCCCCCGCTCAGCATGCAGAGAAATACCATTTAGAACGGGGTCTTTTTCGTCAAAACCGAATGTGACCTCTTCCAGGGAGACCGTGACGGTCGATACGCCCTCAAAAGGGTTCTTGGTATGCGGGTGATACGGCTCTCTGTGCATTTCCAGCAGATGGTTCACCCGTTCCATCGAGGGTTTGAGTGACTGGAACGATATAACGAGGGACATGAGCTGCTGCACCGGGGATGCAATGGGCGCGAGATAAAACAGGAAAGCGAGCATCATCCCGACAGTGAGATCCGAATAGATAACGGCTGCGATACCGAGGGCTTTGAAAAGATCAATAACCGTGTTTGTCAATAGGGTTGAAGCGTTGGATGCGACCGATGAACGGTATCCGTAATCCATCGACGCGTCCTGAATCTTTTCCGCTTTCTCCTTCAGGAGGCCAAAGAAATTTCGCTCCTGGTTGCTGGCACGCACCTGCACAAAAAGCTCCAGAATTTCGCTGAACATATCGTGATACTCTTCGTATGCCTCATGCTGGCGGAGCACTAATGCCCCTGCCCTACGGCCCAGGATTTTAGAGATGCCGTAGAAGAGGGGGTTGAGTACGATCAGCAACAGTGTCAACGGCCAGCTGATCGTAAACATCACCCCCAGGATCCCGATGAACATCAGCAACGATGTCAATGCCGTGCTCGCCAACTGCCCCAGGAATGCACTGATCTGTTCCACATCGCGTATCGTCTTCATCACGATCGTACCCGATTTGACCGCTTCATATTCCGACAGGCTGATACGCTCAAGGTGATGCAATAAACCGTGCCGGATCAAAAAGGCACTTTTTTGCGTGATCTTCATCGCATAATATGTCTTGAGGTTGTTCAGAGAAAAGACGCTCACACGCAAAAACAGTACTGCTGCCAGGGTGACGGCAATCACGCACCATGTTTGCGTAATACCGACAGTTGCGAGCGTTTCAGTCAGTCGCCCCTGGTGCTGCAGAAGGATCTCGTCAATGAGCAACGGTATCAAAATCGGGATAGGCAAAAACAGCAGTGTCGCAAGCATCCCTGCGGCGTTGGCACGTTCAAAGTCTCTACGCTGGGCATGCAATGACTGATAGAGGGAGCCTAAAGTGATTTTCATCTTGTCAATATCTGCTTTTTACTGTAATACTACCAGAAAATCCCAGGAAACCCATCTTCGCCCCCTGCTTTAGCAATGCTGAATCCCCCTTGCGATATAATCGCGAAAATTTTTGCCGTAGGCATTAGACCTTCCGGCACAAGGACCCTACGTTTTGAGAAGCCATTACTGTACCGATTTAAACGAAAACAACGTCGGCGAGCGCGTCGAACTCGCCGGATGGGCGAACAGTTACCGTGACCACGGCGGCATCATCTTTATCGACCTGCGCGACAAGACCGGCCTGATCCAGCTTGTCTGCGACCCGGCGGACAACGCCGAGGCGCACAAAATCGCTAACGACGTCCGTGACGAATTCGTCCTGATCGCCAAAGGGACCATCCGTCTGCGCGGCGAGGGGCTGACCAACCCGCGCCTCAAAACGGGTGCTATCGAAGTCGTCGTCGACGAGCTCGTCATCGAGAACCGCTCCGCCCCGATGCCTTTTGTCATCGGCGATGAAAGCGTCGGTGAAGAGACAAAGCTCAAATACCGCTACCTCGACCTGCGCTCCACCGCCTCCTTCGACACCTTCAGACTGCGCTCCAAAGCGGCGATCGCGGCGCGCAACGTCCTCGACGAGCTCGGCTTCCTCGAAGTGGAAACACCCATCCTGACCAAATCCACACCGGAAGGTGCCCGCGACTACCTCGTCCCGAGCCGTGTCCACGAAGGCGAGTTCTACGCCCTGCCCCAGTCCCCGCAGCTCTTCAAGCAGCTGCTGATGGTGGGCGGTTTCGACCGTTACTTCCAGATCGCCAAGTGTTTCCGCGACGAAGACCTCCGTGCCGACCGCCAGCCCGAATTTACCCAGATCGATGTCGAGATGAGCTTCTGCGACCAGGAAGAGGTCATTGCCGTCGCCGAAAAGCTGATCGTCGGGATGTTCAAAGCCGCCGGCCACGACGTCCAGGCGCCTTTCCCGCGCATGCCGCACAGTGAAGCGATGGAAAAATACGGCTCCGACAAGCCGGACATGCGTTACGGCCTGGAGATGGTCGACGTCATCGACATCTTCGAGCGCTGCGACAACGAGATCTTCACCGCCATCGCGCAAAACCCGAAAATGAACCGTATCAAGGCGCTGCGCGTCCCGGGTGCAGACCTTGTCTTCTCCAAACGTGAAATGAAAAGCTTCGAGGATTATGTCCGCAAATTCGGTGCGAAGGGGCTTGGCTACTTCCAGATGAAAGAGGACGGTCTCAAAGGACCGCTGACGAAATTCTTCAAAGAGGAAGATATCCAGGCGATCATCGACCGTACCGAGCTTGAAGTCGGCGACGTCGTCTTCTTCGGCGCCGGGGACAAGCACACCGTCTGGGACTATATGGGGCGCTTCCGTATCTTCATCGCCGAGCACGAGAAAATGAACCTTGTCGACCAAGACCGTTTCGAATTCCTCTGGGTCGTCGACTTCCCGATGTTCGAGATCGACGAAGGGCGCGTCAAAGCCCTGCACCACCCCTTCACGATGCCTAAAGACCTCAATAAAGAGCATGTCGAAGACATCGAATCCATCGCCTACGACATCGTCCTCAACGGCGTCGAGCTCGGCGGCGGCTCCATCCGTATCCACAAGCAGGATGTTCAGGAGGAGATCTTCAAACTCCTCGGCATCGAAGAAGAGGAGGCCCAGGAGAAATTCGGCTTCCTCCTCGACGCGCTTAAATTCGGTGCACCGCCGCACGGCGGCTTCGCTATCGGTTTCGACCGCCTGATCATGCTGCTCGCCAAGAAAGACAGCATCCGTGACGTCATCGCCTTCCCGAAAACGCAGAAGGCTTCCTGTCTGCTCACCCAGGCACCGAGCAGCGTCGACAACACCCAGCTGCGCGAGCTGCATATCCGCACCAGAGAGTCCAAAAGCCAGTCATGAGTCGTAAAACACTCTTTCTGATCATCGGCGCGCCCGGTTCGGGCAAAACGACCGATTGCGAAGTGATCGCCTCCCGCCATGCCGATATTACCCACTACTCCGCCGGGGACATGTTCCGTGCGGAGGTCGCCACCGGCAGCGAACGCGGTCAGCTGATCAAATCCATCATCGACCGCGGTGAGATCGTCCCCATCGATATTGCGATCGAAACGATCGTCGGGGCGATTAAGCAGGCGCCGACTTCGGCCGTGATCATCGACGGCTATCCCCGCTCTATCGAGCAGATGGAAGCGCTCGATAACTACCTCGCAGGCGAACCCGAGGTGGTACTGGCAAACGTCATCGAGGTCGTCGTCAGCGAAGCGGTCGCCCGTGACCGCGTCCTCGGACGCGCACGCGGGGCGGACGACAACGAAGCGGTCTTTGTACGCCGTATGACGGTCTATGTCGAACCGTTGGCCGATATCCAGCGTTTCTATACCGAAAAAGGGCTGCTGCACAAGATCGACGGCGAGCGCGAACTTGCCCAGGTCGCGGACGAGATGCAGGCCCACATCGAAAGTTTAATTCAATAAGGAAAAGCATGAAAATTATTCTACTCGGCGCTCCCGGCGCAGGCAAAGGCACCCAGGCTCAGTTTCTGACCAAAGCATTCGATATTCCGCAGATCTCTACGGGCGACATGCTCCGCGCCGCCATCAAGGCGGGAACGGAACTGGGCAAGCTGGCGAAATCTTTCATGGACGCGGGCAAGCTCGTTACCGACGAGATCATCATCGGCCTCGTCAAAGAGCGCATCACCGAAGATGACTGCAAAAACGGTTTCCTGCTTGACGGTTTCCCGCGCACCATCGCCCAGGCGGACGCGCTGAAAGAGGCAGGGGTCGCCATCGATGCCGTCATCGAGATCGATGTGCCCGACTCCGAGATCGTCAGCCGCATGTCCGGCCGCCGCGCCCACCTGGCCTCAGGCCGTACCTACCACGTTGTCTACAATCCGCCGAAAGTCGAAGGCAAAGACGACATCACCGGTGAAGACCTCGTGCAGCGCGACGACGACAAAGAAGAGGTCGTCCTTGACCGCCTGCGCGTCTACCATGAGCAGACCGCACCGCTCATCGGCTACTACACGGCGGAAGCCGAAAACAACAGCGCCGTCACATACATCCGCATCGACGGTACCCAGCCGATCGACACGGTCCAGAGCACCATTCTCTCCGCGCTGAAATAAGCACCGGGCGGCAGCGCCGCCCTTCCCTCCTTAGACGCTATAATACCTCTATGAATACGCCACACTTTTATGCCGTCATCATCGGCACCGAGATCCTTAACGGCCGCCGGACAGACAAACATTTCGCTTTTCTCAAAACGGTTCTGGCCCCTTACGGCCACACGCTTTATGCCTCCCTCGTCATCAAGGACGATGCCGCTCTGATCGAAGCGACCTACCGTATGGTCCTCGCCGACCCGGACGCGGTCCTCTTCAGTTTCGGCGGGATCGGCTCGACCCCCGACGATCTGACCCGTCCCATCGCGGCCAGGGTCTTTACGGAGAAGCCGCTCCGGCGCCATTTCCAGTTCGAACAGGATATCATCGAGCGTTTCGGCGACGAGGCCCGTCCCCACCGCATCCATATGGCGGACCTCCCCGTCGGCGCGACCCTGCTCAAAAACCCCGTCAACAATATGTCCGGGTTCGCTCTTGAAAACCGCTACTTTTTCGTTCCGGGCTTCCCGGAGATGGCGCATCCCATGATCGAAGCGGCCGTCAGGGGGCACTATGCGCAGCAAAAACCCGTCTTCCGAAAAACGCTGATCGCCGAGACAAGCGAGAACACGCTCATCGACGTCATGAAGCAGATGCCAGAAGCGGTCGAATTCTCGTCGCTGCCGATGCTGCGCGACGGAATCCCCCGGGTCGAGATCTCCGTCGCCGGCAGTGAAAGCCCCGCCGTTGACGATGCGTTCGCGCTCTTTACCGATTTCCTGCATGACGCAGAGATCGCCTTCCAGATCGCATGATACGCTTTTTGCTTTTCGGCTTTGTCTTCACGGCCGTCATGGGAGGATTGAACCTCTACGTCTACCGCCGTTTCTTCCGGAGGCTGCACTTCGGCCGGGCCGGAGCGTGGAAGTCCGTCGCCCTCTCCCTCTTTATCGTCGAGGTCCTTTTCGTTTTTCAGACCCTGACCCACCTCCTGCCCGATTCACCCCTGCTCTATTACCTGCTCAGCAGCAGTGTCGGCATCACTTTTATCCTCTTTTTCGTTGCCCTCGTCTACGACCTGATGCATACGGCTGCGGAGCGCATCCCTTTCCAGCCCGAACGCCGCCGCTTTATCAAGATCGGTTTCGACCTGACCATGATCATCGCCGCGGTCAGCTACCTCTTCGGAGGCCTGATCGGCGGTCTTCGCCGCCCGATGTTGCGTTTTGAACGCATCGCGCTTGGTGAAACAGATGCCGCTCCGTTCCGTATTGTCCAGCTCAGCGACGTGCATGTCGGCCTCGCCATCCGCAGGGATTTCATCGCGTCTTGTGTGGACAGGATCAATGCACTGCGCCCCGATATCGTCGTCATCACGGGCGATCTCGTCGACCGAAGGATCGAGCACGTCGCCGAAATGCTGCAACCTCTCAAATCACTGCAGTCACGTTTCGGGACCTTTTTCATAACCGGCAATCACGAGTATTTTCACGGTGTGGAGGAGATTGTCGCCCACCTGCGCAGCGCGCTGGACATCACGGTGCTCGATAACCGCAACGTGCGTATTGCCGACCGCTTCAACCTCGTCGGCATCAACGACCTGATCTCCAAGCGGATGGGGGTGATGCCCTACGACGTTGAAGCCGCTTTCGCCGGAAGCGACCCTTCCCTCAAAACGATCGTCCTGGCCCATCAGCCCAAAAGCACGCGGATCATGCAGCATAAAGCGTATGACCTGATGCTCAGCGGCCATACCCACGGCGGGCAGATCTTCCCCTTCGGCCTGCTGGTGATGGTCGATCAGCCCTACCTGGCGGGACTGTACCGTGTCGATACAACGAAACAGATCTATGTCAGCCGCGGCACGGGATACTGGGGGCCGCCGCTGCGGGTCCTCGCCCCGAGCGAAATCAGCGTGCTCGATATCGTCTGATCAGCGTCCCGTATGGAGACGGCAGCTCACAGAGGTTGCGCAGCTTTTTCCTTCGAGGACGTATTGCAATTCATAGAGGTTCTCCATGCTGTAAGCGATGTCCTCGAAGGACTCCCTGTCCCCGGCGAAGAGCAGCTGGTCACCGATCTGCAAAGGCATATCAGGATCCGGCAGCAGGAAATCCTCATCACCGCGCCGCAGGTAGAGGGCAACGGCCTGGTTGCAGTAACGGTGATCCTTTCGGCTCCGCAGCAGGATCTCCAGTTCCGCCGTTCGCCCCTTTTCCAGGTGGCGGCAGAGCGCGTAGGCGTGCTCCTCGTCCACCGCCGTCTCCAGCTTATCGGGATTATCCCCGATGATCTGTTTAAGGGTGATGATGAGCCCGTCGCCCCACTCGGCCCCCTTGTTCTTGATAAGCTGCAGGAAGCGTTCGCTGAGCGGCCGCGCGATGGCGATGTAGGTCTGGTTGATCAGCAGGTTCTTGACGATGGTCACCCGGTCGATGTCCGCGGCCTTGAAAACACTGTCATCGTGAATGTTGTTCTGGCGGGCGACCGTAAAGATGTTCGGATTGAGCTTCTTTGCCGCCATCACGATGCTCAGGTTGATAAAGTCGTCGTTCATACCGGCGATGATGCAGGAGGCATCTTTGACCCCCGCTTCGAGCAGCAGCTTCTTGTCCTGCCCCTCACCCACCATGATGTGGACGTCGTCTTTGCGCATCTGCCGCACTTTTTTGGGGTTGGTCTCGATAAAGACGTATTCGATGCCGGCACGTTTGAGCGCGATGCGCAGCGCTTTGCCCATCCGGCCGTAGCCGCAGACGATGTATTTGCCCTCCGTCGGGATCATATCGCGGGGGTGCAGCTGCAGCGGTTCCCCGTAGATCCACTGCTCCAGCATCAGCAGCGAGGGAGCGCGCAGTCCCATGTAGAGCCGCTTCGCCACGATCTTGAAGGGGTTTTCGACGATCTCGATCCCGATGGTGTTGAGGTTGTCCGCGTACTCCTCGTAGGTCGCCTCGACTATCACTTTGACGTTCGGGTTGAGCAGTTTGGCCGCCATTGCCGTATGCAAATTCATCGCGTCGTCGCTGGAGAGGGAGACGACCGCCTGGCACTGGGGCTTGTTGATGCCCGCCATGCGCAGCACGTCGGGATCGTTGATGTCGCCGTGCAGCGCCGGAATCTCCAGCGTATAGTTCGCCAGGACCATCTCATCTATTTTCATCGCGTCGTTCTCGATGACGACGGACTGGATCCCTTCGTCGCTCAGTTTGCGGATAATGCTTTTGGCCAGGAGGTTGTAACCGACGAAGATGATAAAAGGTTCGCGGATCGCGTGGATCTTCCCTTTGAACTTCGAAAGGTCGATCTGAGAAGCGAGTACCTTGTCCTGCATCAATGCGACAATGGCGCCGATGGCGTAGAACCACCCGATGACGGAGAGGTAGATGGAGAAGGAGACCCAAAGACGCTGCGGATAGGTGAAGGTGTACGGCGTCTCCCCGAAGCCGATCGTCGACGCCGTGTAGGTCACGAAATAGAAGGCGTCAAAGAAGCTCAGATGGTAAGGGCGGCCCTGCTCATCCACGCCCGGGATCAGTACCATGCCGAGGATGGAGATGGCGAAGGTCGTGATCAGCACGAACATCGGCACCCGGAGGCGCCGGATGATCAGGAAGAGCGCGGTATTGTCCACGGCCTCAGCGCTTCGATTTGATGGTTTCCGCCGTAAAAAGGATGACAGAAACGATATTGGCGATCATGGCCCCGCCCGAAAGGGAGATGATCGCGACGACCACCTCCGTGTTCATACCGACCACGTATTCGCCGAAAGCCCAGACGGATGCGGAGCTGATCAGCTGGATATCGGCCACCAGGCTCGTCGCCAGCAATACCGCCCCGATCTGCGTCTTGTCACCCAGTTTGTAGACGGTGGCGATCAGGTTGAAGATGATCGCCGCAAAAAGCTCATACCGGCTGTGCTCGGCAATGACCGTCGGTTCCCCGTAAAAGAAACCGAAGTTCGTCGTCAGCGCGAGAATAATGAAGAAGCCGGAGATAACGTTGGACAGGTTCATAAACACTCCTTGGTAATCATTCTATTCTCCCCTCTTTTAAAAAGGCTTTAACCGCCGAGGCCTGTTTGACGCATTGGAAAAATTACTATATAATTTTGTATATAATTAATATTGGATGATATCATGAAGCCGAAAAATGAGATAACCCGTTCGTTGATTGTGGACAAGGAGGTCTGGAACGAGAGCATGAAATACGCGCGGCAGCGCTATAAGATGAGCCTGAGCAAAGTGGTCGAACACCTCCTGGAAGAGTGGTTGACCAAAGAGAAACGCAAGCCGCTGGAGAACGAGCGTCAGGAGAAGCTTTTCTAGCGGTAGTGGCGCTCGAAATGTTTTGGCCCGCTCCCTGCCTCTTTGAGGAGCTCCAGTCGCGCGATGCGCTGCTCCGTCGTCGGGTGGGTGCGGAACAGCTCGCCGAAAGAGAGTTTTTTGCCGCCGAAGGGAGAGACGATAAAGAGGTGGGCGTTCTCCGGGGTTGCGCCCTGTACGCTGCCTCGGGTGTTATAGGTCTCCAGTTTGCGCAGAGCACGCTGCAGCCACTCGGGATGGCCTGTGATCCGCGCGGAGCCGGCATCGGCCATAAACTCCCGGGAACGGCTGATGGTCATCTGGATAACGCTGGCCGCCAGGGGCAGCAGCAGCGCCAATACGATCATGACGATGGGGTTGCGGTCGCGGTTGTTGCCGAACATCGCCCCGAACTGCATCATATTGGCGATCATCGCAATGGCGCCGGCGATGGAAGCGGCCACCGTGGCAATGAGCATATCACGGTGTTTGACGTGGGAGAGTTCGTGGGCCATGACGGCTTCGACCTCTTCATCGTCGAGCATCTGCAGCAGTCCCTCGGTAATGGCGACGGCCGCGTGTTCGGGGTCGCGTCCCGTCGCGAAGGCGTTCGGGGTCTGCTCGCGGATGACATACATCGCCGGCACCGGAAGGCCCGCTTTGTGCGCCAGGGAGCTGATGATGCGGTAGAGCCGCGGATTCTGCTCCGGGGTCACCGGTTCGGCGTGGTAGTGCCGCAGCAGCATCTTGTCTGAATAGAAA
Organism: Thiomicrolovo sp. ZZH C-3; assembly: GCF_054862725.1. Taxonomy (NCBI): domain Bacteria; kingdom Pseudomonadati; phylum Campylobacterota; class Epsilonproteobacteria; order Campylobacterales; family Sulfurimonadaceae; genus Thiomicrolovo; species Thiomicrolovo sp. ZZH C-3. The sequence continues at coordinate 1,278,957 of NZ_JBTKXX010000001.1, read as the reverse complement.
TAGGCGTAAAAGTTCATCCCGCCGGCGAACAGCAGCCCGATAAGCGCACCGCTCACGCCGCCGAAATAGCCGCCGAGCATCACGAACAGCACTGCAAGGAACGACAGCAGGAAGACGGTCTTGGCCTGTTCCATTATGCCCCCTCCTCTTCCCCCAGGAGACCCAGCATCTGTTTGCGGTGGGTTTTGCGGGCATAATCGGCACCGGTCAGCCCCAGTTTGTCTTTGAGGGAGGTATCCGCCCCGTTTGTCATAAGCAGTTCAACGATCTCTTTGCGGTTATAGCAGACCGCGGCCATCAGCGGGGTAAAGCCGCTGGCCCGGCGGGTCTCGTTGACATCAATCCCTTTCTCGATGATCTTGCGCACCATGCCCGGGTTGTTATAGGTGATCGCGACATCAAAGACGCTGACCCCTTCGTCGTCGGCATCAAAGAGATCCGCACCGGCCCCGACCAGCAGCTCCAGCAGTTCGTCGCTGCAGCGCAGGCGCAGCGCCTGGGCGATCACCGACTCTCCGTGTTCGCTTTTTTCGTTGACGTCGGCGCCCTCTTTGAGACTCTTCTTGACACCGAGATAGTCATCCGACTGTAGTAACGTCGACCAGTTGCTCATTGCTTTAATCCTTTTCGGGTACCTCTAAAAACCCTGTATAGATCTCAGAGGGCTTTTGAAGCGTGAGGTTTTCTTTATTTTCGTCACAGACCTAGCCGGAGCTAAGTTAAGACGAAAATGGAGGAAAGATCGTGCTTCAAAAGCCCTTCCGGAGGACGCCGCAGAGAAAAGCGATACTCAGCGTTGCCGTTTCTCGGCTTAGCTACGGCTAGGCCTTCAAAACGTCGCCTTGATTATAACTTTCTCTGCGGCGCTGAGACTATACAGGGTTTTTAGAGGTGCCCGTCGAAAGTATAACACCGCAACTTCTAACCGACAGCTTCGGTTTTGCATCAATGATACGGCTTAATACGCGCCTTAGAAAATCCCGCTGCAAAGTCGGATGCAGGGTTATCAGAGCTGGTCTGTGTTAAAATTCCGAAAAAATTCAAGGAACCTGCTCTATGGAAATGATTGAAACTGCAGACGCATTCAAGGCCAAAGTGGCCGACATTCAAAACGGCGAAGGGTACAAGGCACCGGTCGCTTTCGGTATCTGCCGGGTCGATTTCGGCCAGCTGAACACCGACAAGATCCTGCAGGCGACCTACCCGGTCGTCAACTGGGACGAGAACTTCGGCAGCGCGGCGATCTTCATGGAGGCGCTCAGCGAGAGCGGCTGCCCGGTGGACATCAGCGGCGACGAAGCGATCTGCAACGTCACCCTGCCCTTCCTTGAGAGCTGTCTCAACGCCTTCACACCGTATGCGGACGAGGCCTACGGTGATGCCCACAAGAACATCCAGGTGATCTCGGCGCTTTACAACCAGATCAAAGAGAGCGGGATGCGCGACGGCGAGTTCCGTGTCGTCTTCATCTTCAACGACGCGCCGTGCCAGAGCGTCGAGGCAACCTACCTGAAGCTTTATGCGATGTCCCTGGGCAAAGTCGCCCTGCGCAGCATCAATCTGAACGGCGCTTTCGGTGCCCTGCCGAACGTCGCCTGGAGCGACGGCCAGCCGATCGAGCTCGACTGGCTCCGTGAAAACGAGATCGAGCTCAAGTTCTCCGGCCAGTACCCGCACATCGACTTCGTCGACAAATTCCCGCGCTTCCTGCAGCACATCATCCCGGCGGACAACACCCGTATCCTTGAAACGTCCAAGGTCCGCTTCGGTGCCCAGCTGCATGCCGGTACGACCGTTATGCCGGGAGCGAGCTACATCAATTTCAATGCCGGTACGACGGGCGTGAGCATGGTCGAGGGGCGTATCTCCAGCTCCGCGGTCGTCGGCGACGGTTCTGATGTGGGCGGCGGTGCCTCCATCCTCGGTGTCCTGAGCGGCACCGACGGCAACCCCATCTCCATCGGTAAAAACTGCCTCCTCGGCGCCAACTCCGTCTGCGGTATCCCGCTGGGCGACGGCTGTATCATCGATGCGGGCATCGCGATCCTCGAAGGGACGAAGTTCCTCGTTGAATACGAAGAGCTTGAGAAGATCAAAGCCGCCAATCCGGGCGTCGAGCTGGAAGGCGACTGGTTCAAAGGGAAAGATCTTGCGGGCCTCAACGGCATCCACTACCGCCAGGACTCTTTTACCGGCGAGATGATCGCGCTGCGCTCCCGCCGCGAGGTCAAGCTCAACGCCGACCTGCACTAAGTACCGCCTCCGCGGTACCTACTCTTCTGCCGCTTCAAAAACAAAATTCATACTTTCCACTTTATGCAGCAGTGAGTATTCGTCGCTGTACCCCTCCAGTTCATGCCCGAGACGCAGGGACGAGATGACGGTCTTCCCGATAATATGGCGGCCGAAATTCCCCTCGTCGTCAACGGTTTTGACGCCCCAGACCGTATGCAGGACCGCCGGCTCGCCGTCGTAGACCCCCAGGTAGAGCAGGATGTGCCCTTTGAGGTAGAGCAGCGTCTCGAATGGCCTCCCCTCCGCAACAATTTTGGAGAGCTTCGTGGCGTCGTCGAGGCCTTCGAAAGAGACGACCTCCCCGAGCCGGGACTGTTTGTAGGAGTTGCGCGGCAGCCAGAGGCCGAAGGGGGCGAAGATATCCCGCATCGTCGAGGAACAGTCCCGCTCGCCGTACAGCCCGCCCCAGCCGTATTTCGTCTGCATCATCGGTGCAATGACCCGCCGCATGTTTTCGCGGCTGAAGGTGAGCGGGAGCGGTGCCGCTGCTTCGCGCGGTATCTCCGCCGTACCGGCATGGCCCGCCGGGTCGACGCGCCACCGCGTCGCACTTTTTTGCTGCAGCGGCAGGACCATGCCCACATACCCCTCAAACATATAGCGGCCCCGCAGGGAGTGGATCGGCATGTGGTCCCGGAGCACTCCCAGCAGCGGCTGCGCCTGCAGGATCTCCCGCTCCGCCCGGGTGACCGGGGCAATGCGGTCGACGGGAACCCAGCCCGTCGCGTAGGAGGTCAGGACGTAGGCCCATGCCCCGCTTTTGGAGTAGTGGGAGATGTAGAGCGGTTCGCCGGCAAAAACGGTACTGTTCTGCAGGTAGTCAAAGGGGAACCCCTCCCCGGCCACAGAAGGGTCGCGGAACAGGGGCTTTTCCGTCGGGAAATTGCGCAGGTTGAGACGGTGCAGCGCCACAGCACGCCCGCCAATGCTGCCGTATGCCTGCCAGTTCGCTTCGCGCAGCATCGCATAGAACCACGCCTCCGAGAGGGGCCTGAGGTTCTGTCCGTAAGCGTTCTCCGGCCGGTAGACGTCAAAAGGCCACTTGACCTCTTCAAGCACTTCGGGGGTATATGCATCCTCCCACACCTTGTAATAGGCGCTTTTATACGCCCTCTGCATCGGCAGTGTTGCATTGCGCTCCTGCAGCCGGATAAGGTAGGGGTCGATCGTCTGGGGGAAACGCTGAAGATCTTCGACAGCGGCAAGTGGGGGCAGCGGCGTTTCGGCTGCCGTATCCTGAAGCATTTTGGGTGTACAGCCGCCCAGCGACAGTGCCAGGACAGCTGCCGCCAGGGCGGTCAAAGGGCGTTGGTGGGGAAACATCTTCTCTCCGGCTCCCGCCGCAGGGACGGTTAATCGACCTGACCGAACCGCCCGACAACGCGCCCGATAATCTCGATGGCCTCGGGAGCGGCGGTCTGGACGGGGTACTCTTTATTGTCAGAAATAATGTCGATTTTACCATCTATTCGCTTGTGGAGGCGTTTGATGAAGAGGCCCCCTTCGGTATTGATGGTAAAAATCCCGCCCCGGCCGATATCCTTTTTGTTCCGGTTGACGAAGATGATGTCGCCGTAGCTGAAGGTCGGCTCCATCGAGTCCCCGCTGACGTTGATCGCCTCAATGAAACGCAGCTCCTGCTCCCCGCCGAGGGTCTGGACAAAGTTCCCGCTTAGCATCATCGGCTCAGACCCCTCGTCGAACACGTCTGCCCCGCCGCCGGCGGAGGCGCTGATCTCGCTGAAGTAACGGACCATGTAGAACTTGTTGGTCGGCTCGATGAGGCTCTCGGGCGACTGGCCGAAGAGCAGCCAGTTGATCGCAATGGAGCGTTTGGCGCAGAAGTTCAGCAGCTCCTCGTAGGGGATCTTGTTGCGTTTTTTCAGGGTGGCAAAGTTCATCTGCGAGATTCCGAGCAGCGAGGCGACATCCTTGTCGAACACCTTTTTGCCCGGAAGCTCGCCGGAAACGATATCCTTGATCTCCTCAACGATTTCAGCAAACTCTTTCATCTTCAGCTCCTTCTTTAACGCATAGTTTTGTATAGCATAATGGTATAGCGATGTAGGATCGTACCAAAATTATATGTCAAATTGCAATATTAAAAATGAAAGATGTCATCCGGGCATACAATAGGTCAAAACAAATGACAAAGGGAGCTCCCATGGCACAGATGATCAAAAAAGCGGAATCATGGTTTGAGAAGTTTGAACACTCTCTGGAAAAGTTGGCGGACAGGCTGCTCTGAGCCTAGGCCTTCGGCTCGGATGAAGCGGACTCCTCCTCCGTCTCTTTGCCCTTCTGCTCTTTTTCGCGCTCTTCGAATTTCTGGCGATGGTAGCCGCCGAAAATCATAAACATGAAAAGCACGAAGAGGATCAGCATGATCGTATCGATTACCCCGTTCACATCATCTCCTTATAGGTCTCAAAGTTCTGTTCGATCGCCTTGTAGAGGATAATCCCGCAGCTGATCGCCAGGTTGAGGCTGCGCCCCTCCCGCGTCATGGGGATCGTCATACAGGCTTCCGGATGCGTACTGAGAAAATCAGCCGGGATCCCGGCGGTCTCGCTGCCGAAAAAGAGGTAATCCCCTTCCCGGAAGGTATGCTCGAAATAGGGCTGCTCCGTCTTGGTCGTTGCCAGGTGGTAGCGGAGGGCATCGGGATGCGCCGCGGTAAACGCCTCCAGGCTCTCCCAGACATGCAGATCGATCTTGTGCCAGTAGTCCAGCCCCGCCCGCCGGACGGCCTTTTCGCTGATGTCGAACCCCAGCGGCTCGATCAGGTGCAGCGTAGCACCGGTATTGACGCAGAGGCGCCCGATGGCACCGGTGTTGTTGGGGATCTGCGGATGGACAAGAACGATGTTAAACACTAGAAGATAACGGTCCGGTTCCCGTAGACGAAGATGCGGTCCTCGAGGGCCAGGCGCAGGGCCCGGGAGAGGACGATCTTCTCGATATCGCGTCCGAGGCGCTGCATCTCCTGCCAGTTGTGGGCATGGTCGACGTGCTTGACGTCCTGGGAGATGATCGGCCCTTCGTCGAGGTCGTTGTTGACAAAGTGCGCCGTCGCCCCGATGATCTTCACCCCGCGCTCATAGGCCTGTTTATAGGGGTTCGCCCCGATAAAGGCCGGCAGGAAGGAGTGGTGGATATTGATGATCTTGTTGGCGTAGGCCTCGACGAAGTTCGGCGTCAGGATACGCATGTACTTCGCCAGAACGATATAGTCGATCTCGCCGAAACCGGCCAGACACTCGAGCACTTTCTGCTCGTGCGCATCGCGGCTGAGCCCCTCGTGCGACACCGTATAAAAAGGGATGCCGAACTTCTCGATCAGCGGTTCGAGCAGGTCGTAATTGGAGACGACGCCGAGGATGTTGGCATCGAGTTCGCCGGCCTGGTAACGGATCAGAAGGTCACCGAGCGCGTGGGACTCTTTGGTGACCATCAAGACGATGTTCTTCTTCTCCGGGGCAACAATGCGCAGGTTCGCCTTTTCGGGCAGCACGGCGCGCAGCTCTTTCTCCAGGTCATTGCCGTCGATGAAACCGCTGACGACGCTGCGCATGAAAAAGAGGTTCGTTTCGCTGTCGACGAACTCGCTGTTGGAGAGGATATTCAGGTCGTACTTGAAAAAGATGCTCGAGACTTTGTAGACGAGCCCTTTTTCGTCACGACAATCGATCAGTACCCGGTACTCTTTCATTCTTTGGCCGCGTAGTTTGCGATGATGTCGCCCATTTCACTGGTGGAGCAGAGCTCTTTGGCGTCGTAGTTCGCGAGGTCGCGCGTACGGTAGCCGTCTTTGAGGGCGTGCTTGATGGCCGCGTCGATACGGTCGGCCGCCTCGGTTTCGCCCAGGGCAAAGCGGAGCATCATCGACGCACTGGCGATCGTCGCGATCGGGTTGGCAATCCCCTGTCCCGCGATGTCCGGCGCCGAACCGTGGATCGGCTCGTAGACACCGATCTTCGCGCCGACGGAGGCGGAAGGGAGCAGCCCGATGGAGCCCGAAAGCATGCTCGCCTCGTCGCTGAGGATATCGCCGAAGATGTTGCCCGTCAGGATGACGTCGAACTGTTTCGGGTCGCGGATGAGCTGCATGGCGGCGTTATCGACATACATGTGCGACAGGGCGACTTCCGGGTACTCTTTGGCAACCTCTTCGACCGTCTCGCGCCACATCTGGGAGACGTCGAGAACGTTCGCTTTGTCGACGGAGCAGACTTTCTTGCCGCGTTCCATCGCGATCTTGAATGCCGTGTGCGCGATGCGTTCAACTTCCGGCTTCGTATAGACCATCGTGTTGTAGGCTTTGTCCCCTTCCCACCCCTTCGGTTCACCGAAATAGATGCCGCCGATCAGTTCGCGCACGACCATCAGGTCGACGCCCTTGACGACTTCGGGCTTGAGGGAGCTGGCGTTGACCAGCTCGTCGTAGACGACGGCCGGGCGCAGGTTGGCGAAAACGCCGAGCTCTTTACGGAAACGCAGCAGACCGCTCTCCGGGCGCTTCTCGCGCGGCAGGTTGTCCCACTTTTCGCCGCCGATGGCCCCGAAAAGGACCGCGTCGGCATTGCGGGAGACGTTGATCGTCTCCTGGGGCAGCGGATCGCCCGTCACGTCGTAGGCGCTGCCGCCCATCAGGACCTCTTCGTAACGCATGGAAAAATCGAACCGGGCGGCGACGGCGTCGAGGACCTTGACCGCTTCGTCGATGATCTCGGGACCGATCCCGTCCCCCTTGATCAGGGCAATGTTATAGATTTTCATGCTTTTCCTCCTGCTTTGATCTCTTCTTCGGCATAGTTCATCAGACCGCCGGCGGAGAGCAGCTCCTGCATGAACGGCGGGATCGGCGTAAAGGCGTAGCTCTTGCCGGTCGTCTTGTCCGTGACCGTCCCCTTGTCCATATCGACGGAGACGATATCGCCTTCGGCAATCTCGGCACTCTCTTCGAGTTCGAAGATCGGCAGTCCCATATTAAAGGCGTTGCGGTAGAAAATGCGGGCGAACGTCGGGGCGATCACCGCGGCGATCCCGGCGGCTTTCAGGGCGATAGGCGCATGTTCGCGTGACGAACCGCAGCCGAAGTTGTTGCCGGCGACGATGATGTCGCCCGGTGCCATTTTCGAAACGAAATCCGGATCGGCGTCCTCCATTACATGCTTCGCGAGTTCTTTGGGATCGGACGTATTAAGATAGCGTGCGGCGATGATCAGGTCCGTATCGATATCCTGACCGAACCGCCAGACTTTTCCTTCGAGTGTGCTCATAGAAGATCCTGCAATTTTTTGGTGCGATTATATCCAAAATCCCTCAAAAGGGGTTGAATGATGGGTTATATTAATTAATATATATCCTTTATTCCGCGCCTCCGCTTTGAAAGAAAGCAAAGCCTAAGCCATCATAAAGTATAATCCCCACTTAACTCAAAAACCCACAGGCCTGGCCCATCCCGGATGCGGGATCGGCCGATACGCCCTAATACACTATTCCAGGAGCTTTTCACCCGATGACCGCAAAAGAACTCAATAAAGCCCTTGAAACCCTTTTTGTCGAACACCAATCCGAGAACTGCATTACCTACGAAACGATCGCGGAACTTTTTGAGAAGAACCCGACCGCTGCGCAGGCGAAAAGCGTCCTGAAACTGGCCGAAAAGAATAAGCGCTGCCTCTATACCGCTTCGGAGCACGCCAAGCTCATGAACGAGCAGGAAGCCGAAGCACGCCGCGACGCCCAGCGCAAACTGATCGAAAATGCCAGCGGCGAGGAGTTCGACATCCTCAAACAGCATGAGCTGATGGAGTGGTCCCGCTCCGACTCCCCGGTACGGATGTACCTGCGTGAAATGGGCCAGATCCCGCTGCTCACCAAAGAGGAGGAGATCGAGATCTCGAAAAAGATCGAGTTCGGTGAAAGTATCATCATCGATGCGATCTGCTCCGTCCCCTACCTGATCGACTTCATCCTTGATTACAAGGAGCCGCTCATCAACCGCGAGCGCCGCGTCAAAGAGCTCTTTAAAAGCTTTGAGGACGAAAAAGACGACGGTGACGACGACACGGACGACGGTGACGACGAGAGCGGCGAAAAGAAGATCAGCGCCAAAGACAAAAAGCGCGTCGATCTGGTCGTCAGCAGCTTCAAGGCCCTCGAAAAGGCGAAAAAAGAGTGGCAGAAAGCCTCCGAGAAGCTCCCGGAAGGCGTCGAGAACGGCGACCTGAACGAAGAGATCGTCCATTTCTTCCTGACGGCAAGCTTCAAAAAGAAAGTGCTCAAAGAGAAACTCCTTGACCTCGGACCGACGTCCAAGCTGATCAACGAGCTCGTCAAATCGATGGAAACCTCCCTCAAGAGCGACGAAGGGTTCGAAAAAGAGCTCAAGCGCCTCGAGTACAAGCTTCCGCTCTTCAACGACCTGCTGCGCAAGAACCACAGAGAGATCCTCGACAATATTACCGAGCTCTCCAAAGAGGATATCGCGGCGCGGGTCCCCGAAGCGACGATGGTCGGTACCTATATGGAGATCAAAAAGCTGATCCAGACCAAAGAGGCCTCCAAGGGCGGCTTCAACATGGAACCCGAAAAGCTCTCGGACATCCTCGAGCAGATCAAGCGCGGTAAGGCGATCTCCGAGACGGCCAAGACGCGGATGGCGAAATCGAACCTCCGCCTCGTCGTCTCCATCGCCAAGCGCTACACCAACCGCGGCCTCCCCTTCCTCGACCTGATCCAGGAAGGCAATATCGGTCTGATGAAAGCCGTCGACAAGTTCGAGTACCAGAAAGGGTACAAGTTCTCCACCTACGCGACCTGGTGGATCCGTCAGGCGATCAGCCGTGCCATCGCCGACCAGGCGCGCACGATCCGCATCCCGATCCACATGATCGAGACGATCAACCGCATCAACAAGATCATGCGCAAATACCTGCAGGAGAACGGCAAAGAACCGGATGTCGAGACGATCGCCGAAGAGGTGGGTCTCTCCGTCGAGAAGGTCAAGAACGTCATCAAGATCACCAAAGAACCGATCTCCCTCGAGGCACCGATCGGCAGTGAAGAGGATGGCCGTTTCGGTGACTTCATCGAAGACCGCACCTCCCTCTCGCCTTCCGATGCTATCCTCAAAGACGACCTCAAGGTCCAGATCGAAGGGGTGCTCGAACAGCTCAACGAGCGCGAAAAAGCCGTCATCAAGATGCGCTTCGGGATCATGGACGACGAAAGCGACCGTACCCTCGAAGAGATCGGGAAAGAGCTCAACGTCACCCGCGAACGCGTCCGCCAAATCGAAAGCAGTGCGATCAAAAAGCTCAAGCACCCTAAAGTCGGCCGCAAACTCAAGAACTATATCGAGGAATAATGACCTTCGAACAGCAGTGGATCGAATACGATTTTAATCCCTATATCCTCTTCAGTGCCGGGGGGAAGGTACTCTCCGTCAACGCAGAGGGACAGTACCTGCTCGGTGCCGTCGACCGTCTGACGCTTTTTGAACTTGCCACGACCTACGCCAGCCCCTCTTTCGGGTTCAAAACGACCTTTATGGAGCTGGAGTACGGCCGCTTCAAGATCTTCGGCATCATGGTCGGCTACGTCAATGAAGAGGAGATCGGCATCCGTTTTTTCCAGACCCCCTCTTTCCAGTTCTCCCGCCCGGAGATCGAAGGCGATCTGGTCAACATCTACTCCCTCATCGACCTCTGTATCGCGACGAACTCCATCGGCAGCAAATCGACCTTCCACAAAGACCTGGACCCGACAATGCCCGAAACACGGCTCAATACCGACCAGTTCATCCGCCTCCTCAACAAGATGTACGAATCCTTCGGCGGCAGTGAAACGATCACGACGAAGCTCGCCTTCCGGATCGGAGAGTACATCCTTTATGAAGAGAAAAAGTACACCTTCTTCTCCCTCAAGGTGAGCGGGAACGTCTTTGACGAGGTCTACAAGTCGGCGATTGAGCAGATGTGTAAGAAGAACCACCTCTTCTGCGAAATCGGAAAGAAGGCCGTGACGGTCAATATTCCCATCATCAATCAGTAAAAGGGTGAATCAGCGGGAGGCGAAGAGCGCCTTTCCGCTCAGAAATCCCGCCACGATTCCCGCAGCCAGCCCCGGCAGAAAATACCAGAGTGAAAGCATATTGTTGTTTTTGAGCGCGATAAACCCGAGCACCAGGATGCCGTACGGTACCAGGCGGTAGACGGAGAGCAGCGCCGGCGTCGATTTGGAGACGTTGCGCACGGTCGCCTTGTTCGCCTTCAGGCGCGCCTTCTCCTCTTTAATGACATCTTTGAGCGGTTTCTCTTCGTCGACACCCTCTTCGCTTTCGCTGTAGAGGTCATAGGGGTCGTCGATCTTCTCGACCAGGTCATCCTGGTGGAGCGCCGTCCCGTTCTCGAGGTTGCGCTGCACGAGCTTCCGGTAGCTGTAGAGCGATCCCAGCAGGATCAAAAACGCGGAGATGAAGGCGATCTGGGCGTTGAGAAAGGCCGCTTTGGAGACGGCGAGCAGGCCGTACAGCAGGAGATGAACGGCGAGGAAGGGACTAATAGTGCTTCGCAGCGTCGTCATCGTCATCGTCGTCGTCACCTTCAAGTGTTTTGGGGTTGTAGCGCGGGTTTTTGGAGAGCTCTTCAAACTCTTTGTACTGTTTCGAATAGGCCTTGAAAACGTTCAGGAACGCCGCGGCGATCCCGATAGCGACACCGACCCAGAGCAGCCATGTGATGCCCGTCCACTTCTTCAGCCCGATGCCGACGGCGACGCCGATAAGGACCGCCACGACCATGGAGATACCGAGCGAGAGGGTTTCCGCCCCCTCCACGACCGGCTTCAGGCGCGGCTTGCGCTCTTCGGGTTCGCCGTTTTCCGGGGTCAGCCCCGTCAGGTGCTTATCCGCCATCAGAGCGTCCCCATCACTTCATCCGCCGCGCTGATCGTCGCCTCGATCATCTCGTCGGTGATCTGCGTACAGATAAAGCCCGTCTCGAACTGCGAACAGGCGAAGTAGAAGCCGCGGGCGAGCATGCCGGCATGGAATGCCGCAAAGCGTTCCAGGTCCGATGCGGCCGCGTCGTCGAAGTTCTTGACCGGTTTGTCGTTGAAGAAGAAGCCGAACATCGAACCGCGTACGTCGGTCTTCAGCGCAATGCCGTGCTTCTCCGCCGCAGCGGCAAAACCTTCCATCAGGCGCTTGGCACGGGCTTCGAGCACACTGTAGAGCTTGGCGTTGCTGCGGAGTTTACGCACGGCGGTGATCCCTGCCGCCATCGCGACCGGGTTCCCGCTCAGCGTCCCCGCCTGATAGACCGGTCCTTCCGGGGAGAGCTGTGCCATGATCTCGGCCTTGCCGCCGAAGGCACCGACCGGCATCCCGCCGCCGATGACCTTGCCCAGGGTCACCATGTCCGGCAGCGTCCCCGTGATGGACTCCGCACCGTACAGGGTCGCACGGAACCCGCTCATGACCTCGTCGAAGATCAGCAGCGCCCCGTGGGCGTCACAGAGCAGGCGCAGTTCCGCCAGGAACTCCTTGTCCGCCGGGACGAGCCCCATGTTGCCTGCAATCGGCTCGATAATGATACAGGCGATGTTGTCCGAATCCTCGAAGCATTTGCGCACGCTCTCGATGTCGTTGTACTTGGCCAGGAGGGTGTGCTTGGTAAAGTCCACCGGGACGCCCGGGGAGCTCGGGTTGCCGAAGGTCGCAAGGCCCGAACCGGCCTGCACCAGCAGGGCGTCGCTGTGGCCGTGGTAGCACCCCTCGAACTTGACGATGTCGTCCTTGCCCGTGAAGCCCCGTGCCAGGCGGATGGCGCTCATGACCGCCTCGGTCCCGCTGGAGACGAAACGCACCTTGTCGATGCTCTCGAAGATCCCGATGACCTCTTTGGCCAGTTCGCTCTCGGAGAGGGTCGGCGCCCCGAAACTGAGCCCGTGACGGACCGCGTCGCAGACCGCGCTCTCGATCGCCTCGTCGCGGTGTCCGAAGATCAGCGGTCCCCAGCTCTGGACATAATCGACATAGGCGTTGCCGTCGATGTCGTAGAGGTGCGCCCCCTCGCCCTTTTCAATAAAGAGCGGGGTCCCGCCGACGCTTTTGAAAGCGCGTACCGGCGAATCCACACCGCCGGGAATCAATGTCTGAGCTTCTTCAAATGCCTGAATCGAGGATGTAATGTTCATTGACCGTCCGTGAAAGGGGGGCTTGCGCGGCGCTAACGCACAAACACCCCTGAATTTTCCCGCCATTATAGCAAATGGGTTATAATTCCCCCACTTTACACTATGGCCGACCCTGCCTCGGCTGGAAGGAAACACCGACCCGATGAGCCGAAGTACCGCCGCCCTTATTATTGCCGTACTCTTCCATCTGCTCATCCTGGTGCTTTTCCTGCTGCTGGGCTACATCTTCGTCACCGAGCCGGTCGAACCGAAACTCCAGGAGCACCGGATCAAGATCGCACTCAAAGAGCGCCCGAAGGCCAAGGAAAACGCCGCGCTCCCGAACAAGCGCCCGCCGGCGGAGAAGATACCGCCGATGCCCAAGGGCAAACAGCTCGAAAAGCTTCCCCAGTCCCAGCCGCTTCCGACACCCCGGCAGCAGCTGCCTGTTGCGCAGCCCACACCGGTCAAACCGCAGCAGAAGATCCCGACCCCCACAAAAATAGCCGAGCCGCAGGCGCCGGTTGCCAAAATGCAACCCGTCCCGCCGGAAAAACCCTACATCCCCTTTATGAAAACACCGGAGCCGAAAACGGCCGAGGCCAATGCCACCGAAGTGCCGACGGAACATAAAAACCTCTTTGCCAAACTGTCACAGAAGCAGAAGAACGTCGAACGCAAAGCCGCCGCCATGTCGGCGTCCGCCAGACGCGAAAGCCGCATTCCCAACGATATCCGCGAGGCCTACGGCGATGCATTCGGGAAACTGAGCGCAGGGGAGCAGAAATACCTGCTCGACAACCAGGAGATCATGCGCCGCCTCACCCAGACCCAGCTCAACGACACCGGCAGCACGATGATCCCCAACAATATGCGCGTCAACGACTACAACATCGTCGAGTTCTACCTCCACCCCGACGGCCGGATGACCGATTTCCGCACCATACGCAACAGCGGTTTCTTCCTGCTCGACGAGGTCACCAAGGAGACGATAGAGTCGGTCTACTGGAAATACCCGCGGCCCGAACAGAAAACGCTGGTGCGCTACAAATTCGGCTACTATCTGCGCGGCTACTGAACACGCACGCCTTCAGGCCGTCGCTTCCAGTACCGCTTTGCGCGTCGTGACGTCGACGATCTTCGTGACCATCAGGTCCGAGGTGACGTTGAGGGAGGTGCGGAACATGTCGAGCACCCGGTCGACAGCGACGATAAGACCGATATAGTCCGCCGGCAGGCCGATCTGGTTCAGAATGACGACCATCATTACCAGCGAGGCGCTCGGCAGCGCCGCGACGCCGACGGAGAGGGCCACGACGGTAACCCCCAGCAGCACCTGGTCGCCGAAGGAGAGCTCCACCCCGGCGAGGGTCGCGATATAGAGCACCGCCACGACCAGGTAGGCCGCCGTCCCGTCCATGGAGACCGTCGCCCCCAGCGGCAGGACGAACCCGGCACTCTCCCGGCGCACCCCGCCTTTATGCTCGCTCACCTCGATGGAGACCGGCAGCGTCGCCGCGCTGGAGGCGGTGGAGAAGGCGAGCAGGATCGCCTCCTTGACCCGTCCCATATAGTGGTAGGGGTTGACGCGCGCAAAGAAGGCAACCAGCGACGGCAGGGTCACCAGACCGTGCAGCAAGATCACTCCGATGACGACGAGCATATATTTCCAGAGCCCGAGAATAACGTCGACCCCCTCATCGGCAATCACATAGGCGATCAGGCTGAAAACGCCGATGGGGGTCAGCTTGATCACCCATTCGGCCATCTTGAGCATGGCGTTGTTGACCCCCGTAAAGAAGTCGAGCATCAGCCCCTGGTGGTGGTCGCTGAGGTAGAGGCTGGCGATCGCGAAAAGGATGGAAAAGACGATCACCTGCATCATCGCCCCGTTCGTAAGCGACGCGAAGACGTTTGTCGGAATGAAGCCGAGCAGCATCGCTTCGAAAGAGAAGGATTTGATCTCATGGGCCTGCGCAAAGGCGACCCCTTCGGCGGAGATCGCTTCCCCGATGCCGACACCGTTCATGACGACGATCGCCAACAGGACCGAGAGTGCCGTCGTGAGCAGGTAGAGCCCGATCGTGCGCACCCCCATGTTTTTGAGATGGTGCAGCGTTCCCAGCCCGGCGATGGCGACGAAGATGCTGGCAAAGACCAGGGGGACGACAAGCATTTTCAGCAGCGCGACGAACATCTGCCCGATCACCCGCTGCGCCAGGGCCAGTTCGGGGAAGAACGCCCCGAAAAATCCGCCCAGAACGATACCGGTGAGGATCAGGCCGTTCGTCGAGACAAGGGCCGCGCGCAACCGGTTCACTCCGCACCTTTCAGCAGGGCCAATGCCCCCTTGTAGATCGGTTCGTCGACAAATCCGTACGTTTCATGCGCGAAACCCGTCACCCCCTTGGCGCGTTCGGCCTCGAAGAGTGCGACGATCTCCCGTGCCCGTGCCAGTGCCGCCTCGTCCCGGCCGAAGGCCGCCATCACCTGCTCCGCCTGTTTCGGTGCAATGCAACCCTTGGCATCAAAGCCCATCTCGCTCTCCAGCGCAAGCCACTGTGCGAATCCCGCCTCGTTACGGTAATCCTGGTAGACGAAGGAGACCGGCTTGATGCCCAGGGCCCGGCAGGTCACGAAGAAGTGCGACAGCAGGTAGCGCAGGGTCGGGTTCTCCGGGGTAATGAGCGCCTGGTCGAGCCCCAGGTCGGCAAAAAGGTCAAGGATACCGAGATAGAAGGTACTCACCCGAGGATCGGGCCGTAAGCCTGCGAGGGCCAGCCACGCCTCTTTCGTCTCAATGGAGAGATGGACTTCAATCGGGGCAGGCACCATTGAGACGATGCGTTCCACCTCCTCCGGCGTGCGGACCTTCGGGACGCGGATGGCATCGGGCATATAGGGGGCAAGAAAAGCGATCTCCTCCGCCCCGCCCTCGTCGAGGGGGTTGACCCGCACGATCAGTTTCTTGTCAGAGTGCGGCAGGCGGGAGAGCGCCAGGGCACAGAGGCGCAGCGCCACCGGTTTCTGTTCGGCCGAGACCCCGTCTTCGAGGTTGAACATCACCGCGTCGGCGGACAGCTGCGGGATCTTCGAGAGGTGCTTGACGCGGTGGGCGGAGAGCATCAGCGGCGCGTGAAATGCCGCGGAGCCGTTCAGAGTACGGCGCTGCGGCGAGAGCAGCGCGTCAATGGCAGCGATGTCGAGGGTCTCCGCGGCCCGCTCCAGTTCAGGGAGGTCAGTTTGGAACATTGGCGTCCTTTGGGTGCAGGTAACGGTAGAGGGTTTGCCGCTCCTCCTCGGTCAGGAAGTAGCGCGGCATCCCCTTGACGCGGCCGTTCAGGGCGCGGTCAAAATCCTCGAAAGCGATAACGTTGATCGCCGGGGCGGTAAACGATTTGCGAACGCCCTTATCGGTATAATGGGCGATTACCTTCCCCTCGCCGTGTTCGCCGTGGCAGAGATTGCAGCCGATCCCCCTCGGATTGTGATAGAGCTGCGCGGCGTATTCCTGCGGGGTGATGAAGGACTCCTCCGCCGCAAGCAAGGTCGCCAAAAACAGGAGCCAACGGGCCATTAAAAGCACCTTTTTATTGAAGTAGGGGTATATTATCAAAAAAATTATTAGGTCAGTTGAAATGCAGATACTCGACGGAAAAGCGCTTTCCAAGAAGATTGAAGAAGGCGTCACCACCGCAGCCTCCGAACTCAAGGAAAGGACCGGGCGCGTTCCGGGCCTCGCCGTCATCCTCGTCGGAAACGATCCCGCTTCGCATGCCTATGTCGGCATGAAAAAGAAGGCCTGCGACCGCGCCGGTTTCTACTCGGTCACCCACGAGATGCCCGAAACGATCTCACAGGAGGCGATCGAGCAGACCATCGAAATGATGAACGGCAACCCGAACATCGACGGCATCCTCGTTCAGCTGCCGCTTCCGGCACATATCGACACGACCCGCCTGCTCGAACTCGTCGCACCGCACAAGGACGTCGACGGCTTTCACCCCTATAACGCCGGACGCCTGATGACGGGCCTGGACGGCTTTGTGCCCTGCACCCCGCTGGGTGTCATGGAGCTGCTGGCCGAGTACAACATCGACCTCGAAGGCAAGGACGCCGTCGTCGTCGGCGCCTCCAACATCGTCGGCAAACCGATGGCTGCCCTCCTGCTCAACGCCAACGCCACCGTCACGATCACCCATATCCACACCAAGGACCTCAAGGCCCACACGAAAAATGCCGACATCGTCCTGGTCGGTGTCGGGGTCATCAACCTGATCAAAGAGGATATGGTCAAGGAGGGAGCCATCGTGATCGACATCGGTATCAACCGCGCTCCCGACGGCCGCCTCGTCGGGGACGTCGATTATGAAAACGTCGCGCCGAAGTGTTCCTACATCACCCCGGTGCCCGGCGGCGTCGGCCCGATGACCATCGCCATGCTGCTGAAAAACACCCTCAAAGCGGCCGAGATGCACGCACAAGAGCGCCAATGAAGACGAAGGTCAAACACGCCGCCAAAGCGGCCTACCGCTTCTCCAACAGCTGGACGGGGACGGTCATCATTGTCCTCTTTGTCATCTTTTTCGTTGCCCAGGCCTTCCGCATTCCCAGCGGCTCCATGAAGGATTCCCTGCTGATCGGCGATCACCTCTTTGCGAAAAAATTCGCCTACGGCATCTCCACCCCGCACATCCCCTTCCTTGAGATCCCGCTTATTCCGGGCACCGACGGTCATATCGTAGACGGCGACACGCCACAGCGCGGTGACATCGTCATCTTCCGCTACCCCAACAACACCACCCTGCACTACGTCAAGCGGTGTGTCGCAACGCCGGGGGACGAACTCTTCGTCTTCAATAAAGACCTCTACCTCCACCCGGCCGAAGGGGATGACTACATCCGTCAGCACTACACCTTCACCCACGAAGTCAAAGCGTTCGACGGCCGTCTCTGGGTCAAGAACCCCTACATGAAAGATCACCCGGGGATCCACCACGACCCGTTCATCATCGATGACGGCCAGTATCCGCAGCCCATCTTCAATTTCGGCCCGGTCCAGGTCCCCGAGGGGCACTACTTCATGATGGGCGACAACCGCGACCACTCCAACGACAGCCGCTTCTGGGGCGCTGTGCCCTACGGCCTCGTCGAAGGGACGCCCTGGTTCATCTACTTCAGCATGGACGACAACTACGAGATCCGCTGGGACCGCATGTTCAAAACCCCCGAGGACCTCGAACAGTCTCCCTACCTTGACCGCGCGGTCGCCGAACGCCAGCGCGAAGAGGGCCAAGACCGTGGACTCTATTGATCTGCTGAAAATCGCCGCGGCCGTCATTGCACTGGCCATTGCCATTATCGGGCACGAGATCATGCACGGCTGGGTCGCCTACCGTTACGGCGACACGACGGCCAAACATGCCGGGCGCCTCTCCATCAACCCGCTGATCCACATTGACCCTATCGGGACGATCCTCGTACCGCTGATGATGTATTTTATCCCGGTGCTGCTCGGTATGGGCGGCGGTTTTCTTTTCGGCTGGGCCAAACCGGTCCCGGTCAATATGCGCACCGTCATTGCCAACGGCGGCTACAACGCCGCCATGCAGGTCAGCCTTGCGGGTATCGCCTACAACTTTGCCCTCGCCTCCCTCTTCGCCGTCTTGTTGACGGGGATGCAACAGCCGGTGCAGAGCGACGGGCTGGGCTATATTTTCCTCTACCTTGTCGTCATGCAGCTGGTCTTCATCAACGTGCTGCTGGCCGTCTTTAACCTGCTGCCGATCCCCCAGTTCGACGGGGCGCACTTTTTGATGTTCCTCTCGCTCAAGTTCGGCCTGAACAACATCGCTATGTGGTTCCAGCGCCTGGAGCCCTACGGCATATTCATCGTCATCATCCTCTTGATCACGCCGCTGAAAGAGTATGTACTTTTCATGCCCGTCCAGTACGTGCTGCAACTGCTGTTATCTTAAAAAACGAAGGAGTACTCCATGAAATTCTACATTGCCACCGACCACGCCGGACTCGACCTCAAAGACTACACCGTCGAACTGCTCAAAACCAAAGGCCACGATGTCGTTGACCTCGGCCCCTTCAGTAAAGACCGTGTCGACTACCCCGACTTCGCCGTCAAGGTCTGCAACGCCGTGCTCACCGACGAGGAAGACGCCGACGGTATCCTGATCTGCGGTTCGGGTCTTGGAATGAGCATGACCGCCAACCGTTTTGCCGGGATCCGCGCGGCGCTCTGCCATGACGCCTACACGGCAACAATGGCCCGTGCGCACAATGATGCCAACGTGCTTTGTTTCGGCGAGCGTGTCGTCGGCCGCGGGGTCGCCGAATCCATCATCGATGCCTGGATCGCCGGTGCCTTCGAAGGCGGCCGCCACGCCGGGCGCGTCGAAAAGATCGAAGCCGTCGGCGGCTGCTCCGCAGCGCTGTAAGGCCCCACATGTCCCTGACCGTCGATCAAAAGGCTCTGATAGAAGGCGCGATCCGCGATATCCCCGACTTTCCGAAACCGGGGATCATCTTCAAAGACATCACGACGCTGCTCAACAACGCCGAGGCGTTTGGCACGCTGATGACACACCTCAAGACGCGCTACGGATCCTACCAGCTCGATTACGTTGCGGGGATCGATGCACGCGGTTTTATTTTCGGTGCTGCCCTGGCGCAGATGCTGGGTGTCGGTTTTGTCCCCATCCGCAAGAAGGGAAAACTCCCCTCTACGACCGTTTCGGAGAAGTACTCTCTCGAATACGGCTTTGACGAAGTCGAGGTACACATGGACGCTTTCGGTCCCGACAAGGGGGCGAAAGTCCTGCTGATCGATGACCTGATCGCCACGGGCGGAACGGCCAAAGCCGCTGCCTCCCTGATTGACAAGGTCGGCGCACACTGCGTCGAAGCCTGCTTTATCCTCGGGCTGGAGTTTCTGCCGGGTATCGACAACCTGACCGAGCTCACCCCCGTTTATACCGTTATAGGAGTGGATTGATGTATATCCCCGAACCCTCGACGTTCGATCCCGATACCAATGGCCATTTCGGCATCTTCGGCGGCCGTTACGTCCCCGAAACCCTCATGCCTGCCCTGCTGGAGCTTGAAAAAGCGTACGCACAGTACCGCTTCGACGAAGCCTTCTGGAGCGAGGTGGACGGCTACCTCAAAGACTATGTCGGCCGCCCCTCACCGCTCTATTATGCGGCGAACGTCTCCGAAGCGCTCGGCGCGAAGGTCTATATCAAACGCGAGGACCTGAACCACACCGGTGCGCACAAGGTCAACAACGTCATCGCCCAGGGGCTGCTGGCCAAGAAACTCGGCAAGCAGAAGGTCATCGCCGAAACCGGCGCGGGGCAGCACGGGGTCGCTACGGCGACGATCGCCGCCCTGCTGGGACTGGAGTGCGAGATCTTCATGGGCGCAAAAGATGTCGCCCGCCAGGAGCTCAACGTCTTCCGCATGAAACTGCTGGGGGCAAAAGTACACGCCGTCGAGAGCGGCTCACGCACCCTCAAAGACGCCATGAACGACGCCATCCGCCACTGGGTTACCCACGCCCGTGACACCTTCTATATTATCGGCACTGTTGCCGGGCCGCACCCCTACCCGATGATGGTCCGTGATTTCCAGGCGATCATCGGCTGGGAAGCCCGCGCACAGATCCTGGAGAAAGAGGGACGCCTCCCCGACACCGTCGTTGCCTGTATCGGCGGCGGCTCCAACGCCATCGGGATGTTCCAGCACTTCCTCGAAGACAAAGAGGTGCAGTGCGTCGGCATCGAAGCGGGCGGTCTCGGGACCGAAACGGATAAGCACGGCGCGTCCCTGCTCAAAGGGCGCCCCGGGGTTCTTCACGGGCAGATGAGCTACCTCCTTCAGGATGCCGACGGCCAGATCCTTGAGGCCCACTCCATCTCCGCAGGACTCGACTACCCCGGGATCGGACCGGAACACGCTTTCCACAAAGAGAACGGGACGGTGACGTACGACACCATCACCGACGATGAGGCCCTGGAAGCCTTTGTCTGGCTCAGCCGCAAAGAGGGGATCATCCCCGCGTTTGAGAGCTCTCACGCCGTCGCCTATCTGAAAAAAATGCCCGATATTGCCGGGAAACTGGTGATCGTCAATCTTTCCGGCCGCGGGGACAAAGATATGATCCAGGCCAAAGACATGCTACACTTCGACTAAGGAGAGCGCGTGGAAGAGTATTTACTGGAACTGCTGCAAGAGTACGGTTACATCATCCTGTTCGTCTGGAGCATCCTCGAAGGGGAGATGGGCCTGCTCATGGCCGGCATCATGGGGCATACGGGCCACATGAACGTTCCGGTAGCCATCTTTGTCGCCGGGCTGGGCGGTTTTGCCGGCGACCAGATCTACTTCTACATCGGCCGCTTCAACAAAGGCTTCATCCAACGGAAACTGCACAGCCAGCGCCGCAAATTCGCCATTGCCCACCTGCTGCTCAAAAAGTACGGCTGGCCGATCATTTTCGTGCAGCGCTATCTCTACGGACTGCGTACCGTCATCCCGATGAGTATCGGGATCACCAAGTACTCCTCGCGCAAATTCGCCCTTATCAACCTGCTGAGTGCCTGGGTCTGGGCGGCGCTCACGATCATCCCCGCCTACCTGCTGGGAGAACAGATCTTGCAGGTGCTCGAGTGGGCCAAAGCGCACTGGTACTATGCCCTGCCGATAGCCGCCCTCTTTTTGATCGGCATCACCACCCTGTTCAAAAAAATCGAAAACCAAATGCTGGAGAAACAACATGCTCGTCAAGCTCGCAACGCAACCCGTTGAATCCATCGACGCGGCCCTGACCGTCACCCTTCTGACACCGGAAACCCTGGCGTCACACCCGAAGAAAGCCGTCCTCGAACAGGCCGGATTCGAAGCCAAGGAGGGGCAGAGCTGCATGCTGCACGAGGGGGCGGAATACGTCGCCGCCGTCACGGCGTTTGAACCCGATGCCCTCCGTGACGCGATGGCCGCGGCCGCCAAGAGCCTCTCCGACTTCGGCTACGAAAGCGCCAAGATCGCGCAGTACGGCCTTGAAAACGCCGCCGCCCTCGTCGAGGGTATTGTGCTGGGAAGCTACAAATATACCCGCTACAAATCTGACGCCAAAGCCCCCAAGCTCAAAACGTTCTATGTTGCCGGTGCGAATTACGACGGCAGTGCACTCGATGCCGATGCTCTAAAAACCGCCGTCGACGGCGCCGTTATCCTTGCGACCGCCACGAACTTCGCCCGCGACCTCGTCAATACGACCCCCGACGACATGGTCCCCGCCGACCTGGCCATCATTGCCCAGGATCTCGCCGACGCCAACAACCTGGACTGCGAGATCTTCGACGAACATGCACTCGAAGAGGAGAAGATGCAGGCGATGCTGATGGTCGCCCGCGCCTCGGCACACAAACCGCGTATGATCCACCTCTCCTACGTTCCGAAAAATCCTGTGGCGACCGTGTCGCTCGTCGGCAAAGGGCTCACCTACGACAGCGGCGGGCTGAGCCTCAAACCTTCCACCTCCATGGTCACGATGAAAATGGACAAAGCCGGTGCCTGTGCGGTCCTGGGAATCATGAAGGCCGTCAGCGAGCTGAAACTGCCCGTGGCCGTCCACGGTTTCGTCGGGGCGGTCGAGAACATGATCGGCGGCAATGCCTACAAGCCCGATGACGTCCTGTTTGCCCGCAACGGCAAAACGATCGAAGTACGCAATACCGACGCAGAAGGCCGTCTCGTCCTTGCCGACGTCCTCTCCTACGCCCAGGACAACGTCCAGGCCGACTACCTCTTTGACTACGCGACGCTGACCGGCGCCTGCGTTGTCGCCCTCGGTCCCTACACGACGGGTATCATGGGGCACAGCAGCGCCCTCAAACACGCCGTCTACAGTGCAGCAGACAATGCCGGTGAACTGGTCGGCGCCCTGCCGTTCAACCCACACCTGAAAAAGGCCCTCAAAAGCGAGATCGCCGATGTTTCCAATATCAGTAACATCCCCTACGGCGGCGCCATCACCGCTGCAATGTTCCTTGATCACTTCATTACCGATGACATGAAAGAGAAGTGGATGCACTTCGACATCGCCGGTCCGGCGTACACCGAGTCAGGCTGGGGTGTCAACCCCCACGGCGGTACCGGTGCGGGGGTACGGACGACTGTTGCGTTCCTGCAGGGGATCTCAAAACAGTAGCCTACTCCTCGTAGGGTTCAAAGTCCGCTTTGCTGACACCGCATTGCGGACACTCCCACTCCTCCGGGATATCTTCAAACGCCGTCCCCGGCGCAATACCGCTATCCTCATCCCCCACTTCGGGATCATAAATATAACCGCAGACGGTACAGACATACTTTTGCATCTTTGCTCCTTTAACTGCCGGAATTACTCTCCGACATCATCGTTGCCTTCAGACGACAATGATATCATCGGTGAAATTGGCAAACGCCCTGTCGTGCTTTTAACCTGTAAAGCCACGGCAATTTTAAGGAGAATACAGATGCAGACCATCATCAGAGTCTATGAACACAACAAAAACCTGATCGAAAAATTTCTCTTCTCCACCCTGCACAAACAGCATGTAAAAGGGATGAACGAAGCCTCCCTGCAGGACCTTTTCGGTCTCTTTCCGAGCCTTGAAGCAGCCTATGGGAGCGATGAGGCTTTCATCCAGAACACCCCCGTCTACCTGCGCCAGGGCGAGGACAACTCCGGGCGGGGCGAGGAGCTGTCCGATCTGCTCGGAGGGCAGACGTTTACGGACGGGAAACTGATGACCGACCCCTACATCTCGCTTATGTCCGGCAAGCTGGTCCTGACCGCCGTCCTCGAAACGGAACAGGGATACGATTTTTACGATTTCAACCTGCACACCCTGCTGGAACGTCTGGCCCTGGTGGCCGGGCACCGGCGCTTCAGCCTCTTTACCCGGACCATCTACCTACTGATGGGTGCGGCGCTGATCTTTTTTGCGATCTTCTCGGTCCTCTACGGCTTCGGCTATTTCTGGTGGGACCTCTATACGAATGCAAACCATTTCTCGCTGGAGACGATCTTTAAACCCGTCATTGCCGTCACGCTCGGCCTCGCTTTTTTCGACCTCGGCAAGACGATCATCAACCACGAGGTCTTCCGCGCCTCGGAAACGCTCGAGGCCTTCGACGCCAAATCCTTCGTGACCTTCCTGACCTCCATCATGATCGCCCTGCTGATCGAAGCGCTTCTGAGTGCGTTCAAAGCGTCGCTTTCAAACTTCTCGGACCTGCTCTACGTCGCCGCGATGATCGCATCGCTCGCCCTGCTCTTCTTTGTCGTGACCCATTTTATCCGCGGCGTCGGCGTCTGGAAGAGCCCTGCAGCGAAACAGAAGCCCTCTCTACGGAAAAAACAGGGTGACTAGTCCCGCCGGGGCTAACCGCCGCCTAACCCGCAACTGAGTATACTTCCGCCACCAAATCGTATTGACAGGAAACCATTATGGGATTAGCCATCGGACTCGTCGGGCTGCCGAACGTCGGAAAATCAACTACTTTTAACGCGCTCACGAAGGCGCAGAACGCGGAAGCGGCCAACTACCCTTTCTGTACCATCGAACCGAACAAGGCGGTCGTTCCCGTCCCGGACCCGCGCCTGGACGCCCTGGCGAAGATCGTCAACCCCGAACGCATCCAGCACTCCACCCTCGACTTCGTCGACATCGCCGGTCTTGTCAAGGGGGCGAGCAAGGGTGAAGGGCTTGGGAATAAATTCCTCGCCAATATCCGCGAAACGGAAGTGATCTTGCAGATCGTACGCTGTTTCGCCGATGAGAACGTCGTCCATACCGAGGGCAACATCGACCCGCTCCGCGACGTCGAGATCATCGAGACCGAGCTGATCCTCGCGGACGTCGAGATGGTCCAGAACCGCATCGAACGTCTCAAGAAGCAGGCCAAGGCCGACAAAAAGGCGCAGGCGATGGTCGATTTCGCCCAGACGCTGCTTGATCACCTCGACAGCGGCAACCTCGCCCGCAGCTTCGCCGACATCGACGACGACCGCTTCGCCGAACTCAACAAGGACCTCCGCCTGCTGACGGCCAAAGAGATCATGTACGGTGCCAATACGGACGAGGACGGCCTGCTCGAAGACAACGAGTACGTCCTGGCGCTCCAAAAGCACGCCGAGGAGCAGAACTGCGAGGTCATCAAGCTCTGTGCGAAGATCGAAGAGGAACTGGTCGGCCTGGAGGACGATGAGCGTGATGAATTCCTGCGCGATCTGGGCGTCGAGGAGTCCGGTCTTGAGCAGATTATCCGAAAAGGCTTCGACAAACTGGGCCTGATGAGTTATTTCACGGCCGGGGTCAAAGAGGTACGCGCCTGGACGATTAGAAAGAACACGACGGCGCCGAAAGCCGCCGCCGTCATCCACAACGACTTCGAAAAAGGGTTCATCCGCGCCGAGGTTATCAGTTATGATGATTTTATCACCTGCGGCGGTGAATCCGGTGCCAAAGAAGCCGGTAAAATGCGTCTCGAAGGCAAGGAGTATATCGTGCAGGACGGCGACGTCATGCACTTCCGTTTCAACGTCTAACTTTTGGTGCCGTGCATCTCTGCACGTGCACTCCCGCCGCATCGTCTAACCTCCACACCCATCTGTTCCAATATATAACCACTTTAATTCACTGCTATTCCCCACTGTTTTTGCAGACTTGTTCTTTTTAAAACGTTTATCCACTGTTTACATTTTCTAATCATGCTATAATCAACAGAATTTCAGCGGGATCTACCGGTTGATCGAAAAGGTTTGTGTATGACAAACGCATCGTGTGAGCAGCTGCAGCGGGCACTGGAAGAGTGGATCACCGCGCTGGACGTCCTCGATGAACCCATTTTTCTGCATGATGCTTCCTTCCGGATCATCCGCTGCAACCGGGCCTATCAGCAGAAGACCGGCCTCTCCTTTCAGGAGATCATCGGGCAGTATTACTATGATGTTTTCCCAAAATCCACCGGCCCCCTGCCCCAGTGCAAAATGGCAAAGGAAGTCCGAGGGGTCTTTTCTGCGGACGACGAGATCGACGTTGACGGGACCGTTTACCACTCCCGTGCCTATGTCATCAACGATCAGGACGGAAATTACCGTTACTCCATCCATATTCTCGAAGATATCAGCAAACGTAAAAGCTACGAGGAGAGACTGCAGACCGAAAAACTCTTTTCAGAGAAACTGGTCGAGAGCATCCCCGACATCTTCTTCCTGATCGACGATGGCGGCCGTCTGCTTCGATGGAACAGCAGCGTCGAAACGATGTTCGGTCTCTCCGGGGAGGAGCTTGACGGCTACGACGCCCTCGAGCTCGTGCACCCCGATGACAGGGAGTATATACGCACTCAGATCATCGGGGCACTCGACAGCGGAAGGAATTCTTCCGAAGTGCGTCTCCTGACACGCCGTGGTGTGCGCCACTACACCCTCACAAGCCAGCAGATCGACATCGCACAGGGACGTGCGCTGATCGGGATCGGGATCGACATTACCGCGTCCCGCAAAGCGGCACAGGAGATTCGGTACGAGCGCGACTTCAACCGCAACCTTGTCGAAACAGCCCAGGCCATCATACTGATTCTCGACCCGCAGGGGAAAATCGTCCGTTTCAACCCCTATATGGAGAGCCTTTCGGGCTATACTCTCGATGACGTCAAAGGCAAAGACTGGGTAGACACCTTTTTGCCGGAACCGAACCGCAAACGAACCAAAAAGCTTTTTGCAGATGCCATCAAAGACATCCAAACGGGAGTCCTCCAGCTTGATAAAATCCAGACCCGGGACGGAAGGATTCTTCAGATCGAGTGGTTCAGCAAGACCCTCCGGGACATCCACGGCACCATCGAGGGGCTTCTCTCTATCGGTATGGATGTCACCGACAAGCGGAAGACCGAAGAACGGCTGGAGTTGTTTCATACGCTTTTCGACCAGTCCATGGACGCCGTCGAAATCGTCGACATTAAAACCCTCCGGCTCCTCGACGTGAACGAGACCGAGAGCCGCCAGCTCGGCTACAGCCGCGAGGAGCTGCTGAACATGACGGTCAGAGAGATCGATCCGACCATGTCTCCTGCCCAATCGGAAAAACTGATGGAACGGTTCAGAAAAACCAAGAAGATCCGTTTCGAGAGCGTTCACCGCCGTCAGGACGGTACGCTCTTTCCCGTCGAAATCAGCGCATCGCTCATTGAACGGGACCGCACCTATCTACTGTCGATCGTCCGCGATATCAGTGAACGTATAGAATCGGACGCGGCCCTCAAAAGGGCCAACCGCGCGCTTCGGACCCTCTCGGAAGTCAATACGGCCCTCGTCCATGCCCAAAATGAGACGGAGCTGCTGGACAAGGTCACGAAAGTCATCGTCGAACAGAGCGGCTACAGTCTCGCCGCCGTTTATCTGGCTGCCGACGGCGATGAGAGCAGTCTCGTTCCCGTCACATGGGCCGGCTACAGGAAAAAACGCTACTGGATCGAACAGCTCAGACTGGATGAACCGGACAGCAGTGACTTTCCGGCGGGGCGCGCCGTCAAAATGAAAACGACCCAGATCTGCCGCAGTATCGACAAGAACGCAGGGGAGACCCTCTGGGGGAAAACGGCAGTCGAGCACGGCTATATCTCCAATATTTCCCTGCCGCTTTTCAACGGGAACGAGGTTTTTGGCGTACTGGGGATCTACGCATCCCTCGACGAGCCCTTTGACGAGGATGAGGTCAAGCTGCTCGAAGAGTTGGCCCAGGACCTGGCCTACGGGATACTCAATCTGCGCACCCGCGTGTCACAAGAGCAGCATGAAACCCTGCTGCGCGAGAGCCTCGAACAGTCTATCCAGGCGATCGCGGCCACCGTCGAGTCCCGCGACCCTTATACGGCGGGACACCAGCGGCGCGTCGCTGAACTCGCCGCCGCCATTGCACGGGAGATGGAGCTGGACGAAGAGCGGATCCAGGGGATCAGCTTTGCCGGGATCATCCACGACCTCGGCAAGATCCATATTCCCGCGGAAATCCTTTCCAAACCGGGCAGACTGAGCGACATCGAGTACCAGCTGATCCAGACCCACCCGCAGGCCGGATACGATATTGTCAAAGATGTCCGTTTTCCCTGGCCGATTGCGCAGATCATCCTGCAGCACCACGAACGTGTCGACGGCACCGGCTATCCTCAGGGACTCAAGGGGAATGAAATCCTGCTCGAAGCGCGTATTATCTCCATCGCCGATACCGTCGATGCCATCTCCTCGCATCGCCCCTACCGTTCGGCAAGAGGCATAGAAACGGCCATACAGGAGATCCAAAAAGGCAAAGGGAGCATTTACGATCCCGAAGCCGTCGATGCCTGTGTCCGGCTGTTTAACGAGAAGGCGTTTACATTTACGACCGATACTCCGCTTCCGCCGCTGCTTTGATCTGTAGTCACACCTGACGCGGCGCCGCCCGCCTTTCGCATATTGTTCCCCGCTCCATAACACCGCGATGCTCATTTTCTCACCCGCAGTAGCGCAGTCGGTAACAAGGAAGATGCTAGAATACGCCTCAAACGCAGGGTGCACCGCGCTACATAAATGCCGTACTTTCATGGAATAGCGCTCATCTGAAAGACACCTGCTACAATACGAAAAAGTTTTCAAGGAGCGAGAGTGAATGACGTGATCGAAGGGATCGTCGGCAAGACGGCCAGTGGTCAGCGAAGCCGTACGCCTGCGCGTCTGGACTACCTCCAGAGTGCTACCGGCCTCTTTTTGGCGCTGTTTATGTGGGCCCATATGTTTTTCGTCTCCAGCATCCTGATCAGCAAAGATTTCATGTATGCGGTCACCAAGTTCTTTGAAGGCGCCTGGTTCATCGAGAACGGCGAACCGCTGATCGTCTCGCTGGCCGCCGCCGTGGTTTCCGTCATCTTCGTTACCCATGCAGGTATTGCCGCGCGGAAATTCCCGGTCACCTACCGCCAGTTCCGCGCCTACCGCAGCCATATGAAGATGATGAAGCACACCGACACGAACCTCTGGTTCATCCAGGCCGTCACCGGCTTTTCGATGTTCTTTCTCGGCTCAATCCACCTCTACACCGTGATGGTGCGTCCCGAAGAGATCGGTCCGTACGCTTCGGCCGATCAGACCGTCGGCGACATGATGTGGCCGCTGTATATTCTGCTGCTGCTGGCCGTCGAACTGCATGGTGCCATCGGCCTCTACCGCCTCTGTGTCAAATGGGGGTGGTTCGAAGGCAAAAACGCCAACGAAACCCGCAAAAGACTTCGCCGGGTCATGTGGACGATCGCGATCTTCTTCACGACCCTGGGCTCCCTGACACTTGCGACCTACATCAAAATCGGCATTGAGCATGCCGATCATGCCGGGGAGCGCTATGTACCCAGCTCTGAAAGGGCTGCACAATGAGAATTCACTACAGTGACGTCCTCGTCATCGGCGGCGGGCTTGCGGGGCTGCGCACAGCGATCGCAGCGCGGACCCGGGGGCAGGATACGGCGGTACTCAGCCTCGTTCCCGTCAAGCGCTCCCACTCGGCCGCGGCCCAGGGAGGCATGCAGGCGAGCCTCGCCAACAACGTCATGGGCAAGGGCGACAACGAGGACGTCCATTTTGCCGATACCGTCAAGGGGAGTGACTGGGGCTGTGACCAGAAGGTCGCGCGCATGTTCACCCACGTCGCGCCGAAGGCGATCCGTGAACTGGCGGCCTGGGGCGTGCCATGGAGCCGGGTGCGCAAAGGAGCCAAAAGCGTCGTCATGAACGGCCAGCGCGAGACGCTGCACGAGGCGGAAGAGAGCCACGGGCTGATCGATTCGCGAGATTTCGGCGGCACGAAGAAGTGGCGGACCAATTATACGGCCGATGCAACGGGGCACACGATGCTCTACGCCGTCGCCAACCAGGCGATGAAGCTCGGGGTCTCCATCATCGAAAAGGTCGAAGCCGTCAAACTGATCCACCGTAACGGGGTCTGTGAAGGGGCCGTCGTCATGGACCTGGTCACCGGCGAACTGAGTGCCCATATCGCCAAGGCGACCGTGATCGCCACCGGCGGTTACGGCCGCATCTACGAATCGACCACGAACGCCGTCATCTGCGAAGGGACCGGACAGGCGATCGCGCTGGAGACGGGCATTGCCCGCCTGGGGAACATGGAGGCGGTGCAGTTCCACCCGACGGCCATCGTCCCCTCGGGCATCCTGATGACGGAGGGGTGCCGCGGCGACGGCGGCGTCCTGCGCGACGTTGACGGTTACCGCTTTATGCCCGACTACGAACCGGAGAAAAAAGAGCTCGCCAGCCGCGACGTCGTCTCGCGCCGTATGTTCGAGCACATCATGAAGGGCAAAGGGGTCCCCTCACCCTACGGCGACCACCTCTGGCTCGACATCTCCATCCTCGGACGCGAGCACATCGAAAAGAACCTTCGCGACGTCCAGGAGATCTGCATCAACTTTCTCGGCATCGACCCCGCCGACGAAGGGGTCTGGATCCCCGTCCGGCCGATGCAGCACTACTCCATGGGCGGCATCAAGGTCAACCACACCGGACAGTCGCCGCATCTCGAGGGTCTTTTCAGCACCGGCGAAGCCGCCTGCTGGGACCTGCACGGCTTCAACCGCCTCGGCGGAAACTCGGTGGCTGAAACCGTCGTTTCGGGCATGATCGTCGGCGAATATGTCGCGGATTACGCCGAGAAGTGCAAGATGACCATCGACTCCTGTGCCATCGAGGCGGCTATCGGCTCCTTCGAGCGTGAACTCGACGACATTCTCAACCACGGTGACCCGAATGTCTGCGAAGAGAACATCTACGCCATCCGCAACCGCATGCGCAAGATCATGATGGAGAAGGTCGGCATCTTCCGCAACGGCGCGGAGCTGCAGGAGGCCTACGACGAACTGCAGACCCTCTACGACAAAAGCAAACGGGTCTGCCTCCAGGTGCAGTCAAAAAGTGCCAATCCCCAGCTGCGTGCGACCTACCGCACCCAGAAAATGCTGCGGCTGGCCCTCTGCGCGACGAAAGGGGCACTGCTGCGGACCGAGAGCCGCGGCGCGCATACGCGTACCGACTACCCCAAGCGCGACGATGCCAACTGGCTCAAACGCACCCTGACCTACTGGAACGCAGAGAGCGACAGCGTCGAAGTGGAGTATGAAGCCCTCGATATTGATGCCATGGAGATGCCGCCGGGATTCCGGGGCTACGGCAAGAAAGGCAACACCATCGAGCACCCCAAAAGCGCCGAACGCCAGGCGGAGGTCGACGGGTTCCGCGAAACGCATCCGGAACTGGACCGTTTCGCGGTGCAGCACAAGCTGATGCCTTTTGAGCTGCCCGAAAAGTACCGGGGAAGAAACGAACGCATAGGAGTCGGTGATGAGTAAAGCGTATGAAAAAGGGCGTATGCTGAAGATCCATATCCTGCGCTACAACCCGCTGGATAAGACGGACAGGCCGCATATGCAGACCTACGAGATCGAAGAGACGATGGGGATGACCCTCTTCGTCGCCCTCAACGTCATCCGCGAGACCCTGGATCATACCCTGCAGTTCGAGTTTGTCTGCCGGGCCGGCATCTGCGGCTCCTGCGGCATGGTCATCAACGGGACGCCGGACCTGGCGTGCAAGACCCTCACGAGCCGTTTCGAGGACGGCGAGATCACCCTGATGCCGCTGCCGGTCTTCGAGCTCATCGGCGACCTCTCCGTCAATACGGCCAAATGGATGCAGGAGATGACCGAAACGGTCGAAGGGTGGATTGAAACCAACGAAGCGGTCGATATCGACAAGGTCGAGGTGCGGATGGACCCCGACACCGCCGACACGATCTTCGAGCTCGACCGTTGTATCGAGTGCGGCTGCTGTGTTTCAGCCTGCGGAACGAAACGGATGCGCGACGGCTTCGTCGGTGCCGTGGCGCTCAACCGCGTCGCCCGTTTCGAGGTCGATCCCCGCGACAAGCGGACTACGGAGGATTGGTACGAGATCATCGGCAATGACAACGGCGTCTTCGGCTGCATGAGCCTTTTGGGCTGCGCCGACGTCTGTCCCAAGCACCTGCCGCTTCAGTCCAAGATCGCCTACCTGCGGCGCAAAATGGTCGGGATGCGCTGAGCGGCCTGCCCCGACTCAGCCGATTTTAGCGATCGTATCCCCGAAGCGGACCTTCTGCCCCGCTTCGACCTTCAGCTCCATCGCTGCTTTTTCCGCAACCATGACGATGGTTGATCCCATCTCGAAACAGCCGAAATCATCCCCCTTTTTCAGGTGAAGATCGTCAAACGTGTACGCCGTCGGCTGCTGCGCATCCGCATTGGTCTGAATACGCGGTTCGAAACTGACCTGCATCTTTCCGACGTTGAGCGCCCCGACGAGGACAAGGTAGATCAGCGTTCCCTGCTGGCTCTCGCACTCCAGCACGACCCGCTCGTTCTCGATAAAGAGGTCGGCGCGTTTGTTGAGCGAAGGCATGTTGACCGGGTAGAGCTTACCGGGGATATGCACCGCTTTGAGCACCTTCATGTTCACCGGCACGTGGTAGCGGTGGTAATCACGGGGCGAGAGGTAGAAGTTCACGAACTGCCCGTGCTCGATACGATCCTTGTTCGTATCCTCAATCTCCGACCCCAGCAGCTCACGGACGCAGTAGGACATCCCCTTGATCTGCAGGGCCCGTGTCGCATCAAGGTCGCCGCACTCGGTGATGAGGCTGTCGCACGGCGAGATCAGGTCATCGGCATCATTGGAGAAGCGACGAGACGCTTTCAGCCTGCGGGTAAAGAGCGCATTGAGCGAACGGTAGGTGACGGGCGAGTGGAACTCGCTCATATCCAGCCCCATGATGCTGACATACCCCTGGTTGACGATCTTCTGGAACCATTGGGGGAACTCTTTGGACGCGAACCGTCCGAACTGCTGCGAAATGGTGTTGGTGATGTGGCGTGTCATGCTTCCTCGTCGTTGTCAATTTTGCGTTTGGCGATCTCTTCGATCAGGACCGTGGCGTAGGAGCCTTTGGGCAGCGTAAAGTGCAGCTCGTACCAGGCCTCCTCCTCACGATATTTGCCCTCCACCTCTTCGGGGAAGACCCAGGCATAGCGGCGCTGGCCGTCGATCTCGTGGACGGCATCATACGCCTTTTCAAAGACCCGTGAGAGCCCGGTGGAGCGTTTGGCCCGCTTACCGACCAGCAGCCCTGTCGGGACGATGTCACGTTCGTTAAAGCGTTCGATCTCCTCCGCGTCTCCGTCAAACTCGAAAGGGCGCCCGTGCGGGTAATGCATCATGATGTCCCCCTCGATCAGCTTGTAGGGGTGCGGCTGCTGCGCCAGCTTCTGAAGCTGATCCTCGGGAATGTTGAGCAGCGGCGAGATCTCTTTGGGCTCAAAGGTACCGATCAGTGTGCTGACCTCGATGCGGCGGCTGAGCCAGAGGTTGAAAAGGTGACTTTGATATGCATTAATATAAAGTCGTTTGAGCTTGACGTTGCGCTCCTTGATCTTCCCGCGCAGCAGGGCCTCCCCCTTCTTCCAGTTCTCCCCGCCGATGCCGAAACGCTGGTAGCCGAAGAAGTTCGGCATGCCGTAGACGGCGATCTGTTTCAGCGCCTCGTCGATCTTCTTGGCCGCCGTCGGCGTCACCTTCTTGAGGCGGATAAAGAAGCGGTTGCCTTTGAGATGACCCATGTGGATCTTGTTCTTGTGATAGGTCTTTTCAAGGATCTTCACGTTCTCGTGGCTGAACCCTTCCAGTTTCCGCTCGAACTGCTTCGGCAGCGAGATGTACTGCGTCGTCATCGCGTTTTTGTCTTTGAGGCCGGCATAACCGATCTCTTTGCCTTTGATACCGAGGTACTTGGCAAACAGGGAGATGAGGTCCCAGGTAGAGAGGTTCTTTTTGCGCACATGCAGAATAAGGTGCTCACCGTTGCCCGTAAAGGGGTAAAGCGGGATTTCGTTGACGACGAAGTCGCGCACGCTCTGTTTGAAAACGAAGGGGATCGGTGCATGCTGCAGGTAATAAAAACGGTCCATGGGTCCCTTTAAAAGTGGTGTGATTTGCACGGATTACGGTAACGGGTCCGTGCCGCCCGCGCGAATACGGTCAGCGGCGTGCGGTGTTTGCGCGCCAGGTACTCGACACGCTTGCGCATCCGCGGCGGGAAGGCGATGAGCATCTCATACTCCTCCCCGCTGCAGCCCGCATCTTTGCCGAGGGGGCGTAAAAAAGAAAAACCCGTACGGTTCAGGTCTGCCAGGCGCTGCAGATCGGTGAAGATCCCGTCGGAGATATCCATCCCCGCCCGCAGGTAGGGCGCGGCATCGGCAATGAATTCCCGGCGCAGCAGCGGCCGCACATAATGCGACTGCGCGTGTGCCCTGCGCCCCGCCAGCAGATACTGCAGCTCCCGCTTCGCCTTGCCGACGCGCCCGGTAAAGGCCAGCAGATCCCCCGGCTTTATGCCGCTGCGGCGCAGCGGGCGGCGCGTTTCGGAGACGATGGTCAGCGAGATGATCAGCCGGTCGCTCTTGACGGTATCCCCGCCGATGAGCTCGCAGCCGAAAGCGGCCGATGCATCGACGAACCCCGCCGCCAGGGCATCCACCTCGCCCGCACTGAACGAGGAGGGGATGCCGATTGCAAGCAGTGCATAGCGCGGCACGGCATTCATCGCCACGGCATCGGAAATATTGACCGCAAACGCCTTATAGGCGATCTGGCGCGGCGTCATCCATGCACGCTTGAAATGCGTCCCCTCGATGAAAGCATCATTCGAATAGACAGTAGAACCGATCACGGCACCGTCATCCCCGATCTGTTTTGATGCGGCGGCGACGGAAGCGATAAAACGTTTTTCCAGATCCATAATAAGAGGAGAATTCTACTCCACTCTCGCTTGCGGCGCCTTTACACAGGGAACGTCATAAGTGGCACTTAATGAAACACCAATTAAAATTAGTAAAAATCCACAAACGGGATATTATGAAGACGTCGATCAAAAAACTTCTGAGTTCGGTGCAGTTCAACGCTACATTACTTATGCTTTTTACCCTGTTGAGCGGGCTTCTCCTCGCCAGCTCCTATGCCACCTATATGCGGATCGACAATATGGCCGAACAGGAGAAGATGGCCCGTTCCCTTGCCGAATTGAACCGCGAAGACCCTGCCCTTGACCGTATCCAGGCCAGCGGCGTTCTCAGCCGCCTGCCGATCATGATCGACACCCTTGACAGCGAAAGCCCCTATGAGATCGTCAACAGTCTCATTATCGGTGAGGCGAAGACGCGCAGCAAATATACCGATCTGCTCCGCAAGCGCGCCAGAGTCCTGAGTGCCTCGGCCACCGCCTACTTCAACAGTACCGCCGATGCCCCCGCCAAACGCGACGTTATGCTCCGGGCCATCGAAAGCTATACCGCCCTCTTCTATCCGCTGACCAAGCTGCAAAACAGCGTCCTTTACCATTACAGCCTGATTGTCGGGGCTACGCTGGTCCTGGTGCTGCTCTGGGCTTTCGTTGTCATGGCGGCCGCACGGAACGCTTCGAAAACGATCCTGGGGGATATCCATGCGCTGCAGCCTCAGGAGGGCGCCACCCGCGCATCGGTCAAGTTTAAAACATCCGAGATCAACTCCATCGCTTTGAAAATACGCCAGGAGGGCGGTGAAGCCGCTGCTACCGGCGGCAAGAAGGATGAGGTCACCCAGCTTCCCAACTATGAAGGGGTGAAAATAGGTTTCGACCGCCGGCCGAAGGGTTCCAAGGATGTACAGGTCTATGTCTGTATCTTCGAAATCGACAACTATGCCAAGCTCGTCAACCACTTCCCGCAGAGCGTGATCGACCCGATTTTGATCAAGATCACCTCCATCATGAAACTGCACAAGATGCAAAACGACCAGATCGGGCGTATCCACGGCGGCCAGTTCATCACCGTCTTCCTGCGCAGCGACAAGCAAAAAGCGATGGAGGAGTGTAACCATATCCGCCAGATGATCGAGGAGAACCGTTTCAAAATGCCACACGATTCTTTCCCGATCACTCTGAGCGGCGGGTTTGCTTCAAAAACCGCCTCACAGACCCTCGACGATGCCGTCAAAAATGCCAAAGAGCGCCTGAAAATGGCACAGGAGAAGGGCGGCAACTGCGTTTCCGATACGAATAACAATACGAAAATATTATAGATTTTCCCTCCAAAGCCCCCATTTGAGGGCCTTTCTGGTTCATTTTGTAACACCTTTCCCTTCCGCTCTCCGGCAAGAAGCGTTTAACCGAAACCTACCCTTTCAATCGCTATAATCTGACGAATATTTACGTTTACGAAGGAAGGTTATGAGTATTCCTATTTATACTTATGATGCGGTCATTGTCGGTTCCGGCCTGGCAGGTTCTGCGGCTGCGAGAGAGCTGCAGATCGCCGGCAAAAATGTCGCCGTCATTACCAAACTCCACCCGCTGCGCTCCCACTCCGGTGCGGCACAGGGCGGTATCAACGCAGCCCTCAGCGATGCCGACAGCATCGAGCTGCACGAATTCGACACCGTCAAGGGTGCGGACTACCTCGCCGACCAGGACGCCGTCGAGCTGATGTGTCAGAAAGCACCGTCAACGATCCGCTGGGCAGAGCGCATGGGAGCGGCCTTCAGCCGTACCGACGACGGCAAGATCGCCCAGCGCCCCTTCGGTGGCCAGTCCTCACCGCGCGCCTGTTTCGCCAAAGACCGTACCGGTCTCACCCTGCTCCAGACGATCTACGAGCAGGCACTGCGCGTCGGCGTTGATTTCATCGACGAATGGTATGCCGCCGACATCATCTATGAAGACGGGAAGGTCAGCGGTGTCGTCGCCTTCAATATTCGTAACCAGGAGAAGGCGATCTTCAACGCCAAGGCCGTCATGTTTGCGACCGGCGGGTACGCCCGCGCGTTCAAGATCAGCTCCAACGCCCACGCCAACACCGGCGACGGTCTCTCCATCGTTGCACGCCACGGCCTGCCGCTGGAAGACATGGAATTCGTCCAGTTCCACCCCTCAGGGCTGTCAGGCAGCGGTATCCTCATCTCCGAGGCGGCCCGCGGCGAAGGCGGTAAACTGCTCAACTCCGAAGGCGAACGCTTCATGGAGCGCTACGCACCGAACAAGCTTGAACTGGCTTCCCGTGACGTTGTCGCCCGTGCCATCATCAACGAGATCCGCGAAGGCCGCGGTGTCGGCCCGCGCAAAGACGCCGTCTACATCGACCTGACCCACCTGGGCAAAGAGAAGATCATGGAGCGCCTGCCGGAGCTGCGCGACCTGGCCATCACCTTCCTCGGCCTTGATATGATCAAGGAGCCCATTCTTATCTCCGCGACGGCGCACTACTCCATGGGCGGTATCCCGGTCGACATCGACGGACACGTCCGCAAGAACAACGACGAGCTCGTCGAAGGCTTCTACGCGGCGGGCGAATGTGCCTGTGTCAGCGTTCACGGGGCCAACCGTCTCGGTGCCAACTCCGTCCTCGAAGCCCTGCTCTTCGGCCGCCACGTCGGCCAGAGTATGGTCGAAGACATCGACAAGCTCTTCCTACGCGAAGCGGAGCAGTCCGCTGCCGATGCCATGATCGAAGAGATGGAACGTATCCTGACCTCCAACGGCAAAGAGACGGTGCCCGGCCTGCGCAACGAACTGCAGCAGAGCATGACGGACAACGCCGGCGTCTTCCGTACCGAAGAGACCCTCTCCAAGCAGGTCGAGATCGTCAAAGAACTGCGCAAGCGCTTTGCGAACATCCGCATCGACGACAAGTCCAAGATCTTCAATACGGACCTCCAGGAAGCGATCGAACTGGGCCACATGCTCGACTACTCCCTCTTCATCGTCGAGAGCGCCCTCGCCCGTAAAGAGAGCCGCGGTGCACACTACCGCGAGGACTTCACAACGCGTGACGACGAGAACTTCATGCAGCATACGATGGCGTACATGGATGAAAACGGCGACATCAGCCTCGATTACATGGCCGTAACGCCGGGTAAATTCGAGCCGCAAGAGCGTACATACTAAGGGGAAGAAGATGACTACGATTACGACACAAACGATTACATTCAACGTTTTCCGCTTCAACTCCGAAACGGACTACCTCCCCCACTACAAGAAGATTGAGATGGAGGTCACCTCCGAAGAGGTCGTCCTCGACATCCTCAACCGTATCAAGTGGGATGTTGACGGCAGTTTCAGCTACCGCCGCAGCTGCCGCCACGGTATCTGCGGTGCCTGTGCCATCAAGGTCAACGGCAAGGGCGTTCTGGCGTGTAAAGAGCGTATGAACGATATGATCGAACTCTTCGGGACCGAACTGACCCTCGAACCGCTCAGCATCAAGCGTGCAGTCAAGGACATGATCATCGACAAAGAGGACTTCTGGGTCAAGCACGAAGCGATCGAGCCCTACCTGATCAGCCATATCGAAGAGCACCCGGAAATGGAGTGTGCGGTCACACCGGCGCAGGCCGAAGAACTGCTGGATTCGGACTACTGTATCCAGTGCGGGCTCTGCCACTACTCCTGTCCGGTCATCGAGATCAACGACGACTTCATCGGACCGGCGGCATTCGCGAAAGCTTACCGCTTCAACGCCGACGTCCGCGACGACGGCATCGACGAGCGTATTGACATCATCAACGCACCGTCCGCCGGGGTCTGGGACTGTGTCAAGTGTTACGAATGTGCGGAGGTCTGCCCCAAAGAGGTTAACCCGATCGAAAAGATCACGAAGCTGCACAACCAGGTGTTCGAACACGGCCGCGCCATCAACAACGTCGCCACACGCCACGCCGTCGGTTTCGCGCACTCCATCAAGAAACACGGTTTCCTGGACGAAGCCGAACTCGTACGCTACTCCGAGGGCACGCTCCCGATGCTGATGAAACACGGCAAGGTCGGATTCAAGATGTTCAAGGTCGGCAAAGTCGTTATGCCGTGGAACATGCCGAAGTCGGACAAACTCGACGAAGTCAAAGCCCTGATCAAATCGTCTTCGACGGTCAAATTCTAAGGATAAGTCATGGAAAAGAAACTCACATACGCCCTTTTTACAGG
Organism: Thiomicrolovo sp. ZZH C-3; assembly: GCF_054862725.1. NCBI lineage: Bacteria > Pseudomonadati > Campylobacterota > Epsilonproteobacteria > Campylobacterales > Sulfurimonadaceae > Thiomicrolovo > Thiomicrolovo sp. ZZH C-3. The sequence continues at coordinate 1,240,327 of NZ_JBTKXX010000001.1, read as the reverse complement.
ATGTACCGCCAAGGAGAGTACGCCGGAGCAGCTGATGTCGACGTACGCCGTTGCCGAAAAGCTCGGGATCGAACTCGTAGAGCTTTCCGAAGCGACCTGCTGCGGTGCGTCCCACCTGCAGGACTATGACGACTTCCTCTCACTTGTCCTCAACGCACGCAACATCTGCTACGCCGAGTCCCGCGGGATGACAATGGTCACCATCTGTAATACCTGCCAACTCAACACGGCGATGACAAAACACCGCCTCGATAACGACCCGGAGCTCAAAGCCCGCGTCAACGAAAAACTGGCGGAAGTCGGCCTGGAGTACAAAGGGACGTCCAAGATCACCCACTTCCTCTACGCCCTGATCGACGACTTCGGTCTCGAGACGATCAAAGAGAAGGTTGTCACGCCGCTGAGCCAGTTCAATATCGCACCGTTCTACGGCTGCCACAACATCCGCCCTTCCGAACTGCAGAACGAGACGCACGACAGCGCGGAGAGTGCCTACAACCCGAGTTCCCTCGACGAGCTCATCATCGCCCTCGGCGGTGTCAACGTCGACTACGAGGAAAAGAACAAATGCTGCGGTTTCCACGCCGAGCTTCAGGCACCGCACACGGCGGCGGTTCTGACCGGTAAAGCCCTCATGGGCGCCATGGATGCCAACGCGGACTGGATGGTCACGCCCTGCCCGCTGTGTCACCTGAAACTCGACACCCAGTATGAGCATGCCAGCCACGCCGTCGGCCGCGACGTCAAGATGCCGGTGCTGCATATGCAGCAGATGGTCGGCCTGGCCCTGGGCTGTACGCCGTCCGAACTCGGCCTCAAGCACCACGTCTCCAAGGTCAACTTCGTCTAACGACCACATAGGGCGCGCTTTGCGCCTCCCCCCTGCGCTCACAAGGTACATTTTATGTCCGATACAATCGAAATACTTTCATGGAACGTCAACGGTATCCGCGCCGTCGCCAACAAACAGGCACTTAAATGGGTCGATGAACGCCGTCCGGATATCCTCTGCCTCCAGGAGATCAAAGCCACCGCATCCCAGTTCCCCGATGACCTCTTCGACACGAACTACGCGACACTGACCATCAACAGCGGCGAGCGCAAGGGGTATTCCGGCACGGCGACCTTCTCGCACCTCGTTCCCGACTCCTCGGAGTTCTGCCTCGACATCGACAGCGAACACGAAGGGCGCATCATCCAGCACGACTATGACGATTTCACCCTCTTCAACGTCTACTTCCCCAACGGGCAGAAGGACGAGGAGCGCCTGGCATACAAAATGGCCTTTTACGAAAAGTTCCTCACCTACTGCGACGCGCTGCGCGACGAGGGCAAAAGCATCGTCATCTGCGGCGACGTCAACACGGCCCATCGCGAGATCGACCTGAAAAACCCCAAGTCCAACGCCAAGACCTCCGGCTTCCTCCCCGAAGAGCGCGCCTGGATCGACAAGCTCATCGAACACGGCTACATTGATACATTCCGCTACGTCCACGGCGATATCGAAGAGGAGTACAGCTGGTGGTCCTACCGTTTCAGCGCCCGCACGAAGAACGTCGGGTGGCGGATCGACTACTTCTTCATCTCCGACGACCTCGCCGAACTGCTCGAAGACGCCTTCATCCTCCAGGACATCGAAGGTTCCGACCACTGCCCCGTCGGCATCCGCCTGGCACTTTAAGCACCTCACCGGTTATATAGTTCAATAAATAGTTCTGTGGAGCAGCCCCCGAAAGAGGGCCTGTTTCGTATAAAAGTGCGGGTTAGAGTCTGGTCAGAAGGACGATGACAAACGGGACGGGCGCTTTGGGGGCCTTTGCCGCGTCAAATACCCCGCAGAACGCCTTGGCGACCTCATAGATCTGCGGTATGGTATATTCATGATCATAGGCTTCGTCCAGCACTTCTTTCGTCTTGTCGACAATAATCCCGATCTCGTCGCAGTCGATGTCGTGGGAGTGGATCTCTTTGTCCCATTTGCAGGCGTGGTGAAAGGTATGGAAGTAGGTTTCGATATCTTCGTCACTCAGGTCATCGAGCAGATGGTACTGGCGGACAAAATCGATCACCTCGTGGAGTTTACAGGTCATTATTTTCCTTTTTACGATCGTTGTACTAAAATATGCAAAACATATTCGCGTACACAAAAATTAACATACACTACTTCGATCTAAAGGTGAAAAATGAACATAGAAACCGTCAAAGCAGATTATTCCAGTGACAAGCACAGGGCTGACATACCGATGCTGCTCGACGCCTATGCGCGCGACCCCATGGGTGGCGGGAAACCGTTGGGCATCACGGTAAAAGCCAACCTGGTCACAGAACTCGCCAAACGCCCCTACGCCTTCTCCGTTATCGCCTACGCCGACGGCGAACCGGTAGGACTGGCCAACTGCTTCGAGGCCTTTTCCACCTTCGCCTGCAAACCCCTCGTCAATATCCACGACATCGCCGTCCTTCCAGAATATAGAGGGCTGGGCATCAGTCAGAAACTGCTGGAAAAGGTTGAGGAGATCGCCACGGCCAAAGGCTGCTGCAAAATCACCCTGGAAGTGCTTGGCAACAACGCCGTCGCACAAAACGCCTACAGGAAATTCGGCTTCGCCGCCTACGAGCTGGACCCCGAAGCGGGAAGCGCGCAGTTCTGGGAAAAGAGACTCTGACATGCGCGTTATTGCCCAGGGATTTTACATACAGTAGCTATCCGCTCGGATGACAGACGCCTCGTCTGTCTGCATTTTTTCTAATTCATATGCAGATAACAATACATATGCTAATCTGGCAGGTAGACTGCATTGCAGCAGCAAACAAGTCATTTACATTATTTTCAGAGCCAAAAATGAAACCGGATCTCTCAAAAACAGACGAACATCACATTCCTCTGATCGCCCTCGTACCGTTTTTACTGATCGCGTTCGGACTGGCATGGGGCATTCTTGCACTGTTCATCTTCTTCCCCGATACGGCGGGCACTCTTTTCGGTACACTGACCGGGCGGCACCCGCTCTTTTACCTCGCGGTCTATGCGCCCGCGATCGCTGCAAGTCTTCTCGTCATCTATCATGCAGGAACCGGAGGTTTTCTGCGTTATCTCTCCAGGTTATCGATCTGGCGTGCTTCCCCGGCATGGTATGCCTTTCTGTTTTTGGGGATTCCGCTGCTTTTTTACGCCGGCTCCGCACTCAAAGGCAATCTCGCCTCTGCATCGCTCCCCTTCGCATCCCTGCAGGCGCTTCCGGGCGCTTTGCTGTTTGCGCTGCTCAAAGGGCCGGTCGAAGAGCTGGGGTGGCGCGGTTTCGCACTGCCGCTGCTGCAACGGAAGATGACGCCGCTGGCAGCATCGCTCCTTCTCGGCCTTATATGGGGCTTTTGGCACCTTCCGGCGTTTTTGTTGAGCGGAATGCAGCAGAGCGAGTGGTCATTCGTGCCATTCCTCGCCGGCACCGTCGCGATCAGTGTGATCATGACACCGCTGTTCAATGCCTCGCGTGGCAGTATTTTGCTGCCGGCGTTCGTCCATTTCCAGTTCATGAACCCTCTTTGGCCCGATGCACAGCCCTATGACTCGATTTTCGTCGTCGCCGCCGCGCTTTTGATCGTATGGTTCAACCGCGCCGCCATGCTGACCAAAGATAATGCCGTGACAGCGATTATCCCGCGGGAAAAAGCTTGATGAGCAAAGACACACCGTACCACGGCCGGAAGATACGTCTACGACTTCTTATCCCCTTTTTGCTTTTGCTGATGCCGGCCTGGCACGCTTCGCACCGGGCATTCGCAAAGGAAAAGCCCCGTTCCAATACGTCGTCGGACCTTCCGCACGCCTTTCAAACCGCGCTTGATGACTGCAGGGAAAAGTACGGCTTCCCGGGAGCCACAGCCGCCTACATGCTGCCGGACGGGACACTCAGCGTGGCCGCCACGGGCTATGCCGACGCCGAAACCGCCGCACCGATGAAGGTGCATTCGCGCATGCTTGCCGCGAGTATCGGCAAGACCTTTGTAAGCGCGGCCGCTGTGGCGCTCTCCCTGGAGGGAACGCTCGATTTGGATGCCCCGATATCCCAATGGCTCGGAGGCTATTCATGGTTTGCACGCCTGCCGAACCACGATGCCTTAACACTCCGGTACCTGCTGAACCATCGCGGGGGACTCCCCGACCATGTCCACATGGAACGTTTTACGTCAGCGGTCTCCCGCGAATGGCAGAAGAGAGGCAACCCTTTCCCCCCGGAACGCCTGCTCCGTTTTATACTTGACCGGCCGCCGCTTTTCAACGTCGGCGAAGGGTGGGCATACAGCGATACCGGCTATATTCTCGTCGGTCTGGTGATCGAAGCCGCCACGAAAAAACGCTACTACGATCTCATTGACACACGCTTTCTCAAACCACTCGGGCTGACGCTGACCGGCCCCTCCGACCGCCGTAGGTTGCCGGGGCTTGCTCCCGGATACACGGCCGCTGACAATCCTTTCGGCTTTCCGGGTAAAACAACGCGAACCGACGGTTCAATGCAGTGGCACCCCGGGCTCGAATGGACCGGCGGCGGACTGGTCAGCAGTTCACGCGACCTCGTCCGATGGGGTGCGGCACTTTTTGGAGGAGAGGCCATATCCGGTCCCTATTTGGACATACTTCTGAATGCCGGGCCGATACGCGATGACAGTGCGGATGTCAGCTACGGCGCGGGCATCGTTATCCGTCACACCGGACCGTTCGGCCCTGTTTACGGGCATGACGGCTGGATCCCCGGGTACTGTTCTGCTTTGAGCTATTACCCGGAGTACGGCATCACCGTTGCGCTTCAGATCAACACCGACATCGGGATCGTCGATAAGAGAGGTACCGCAATGCAGGACATAAAAACACGCCTTGCAGACATTGTCATACAGCATACGTCGCGCCGGCCGTCTTCTGCATGCAACAGCAAGAGCAGGTCCGCATCAGATCGCTGAAATGTATGATTAACATCAAAAACGGCTGATAGACCTACATTTTGCTAATCTACCCCCGGATATCGATAATAATCGTGCCTCCATTTTTGTACTACAGCACACCAAAAGCTTTAAAATATTTCATATTGTTATTATTTTTGCAGCTTTTCCTAACCAAAAAAGTTCTATAGTACACTAAAATGTAAACTAATTAATAGTTAGAGCCAAAATATCAAAATAAATCGAGGAAGGATTTGTGTCTCAGATCAAAACTATCCGAGCATTATTTAATAATCTGGAAAAATTAATATTTTCTTCAGATGGCGAGTTCTTACGTTCAGATTCTAATATCCATAATTTAATCAAAGAACTCAGAGGCACAAAAAAATATATATCTGATCTTCAAGCCGAACTTTCACTTGAGTTCTCGAAATCTTATGGAGAAAAAGCTCATGTGTTAGATTACATAATTTTTTTGCACCTTGAACTGTTTCTGATTCTTTCAGAGAAGTTTATGCTAGATAAGAATTCAGAAAAAAACTTGGATATAAACGATGAAACAAAAATAAAATTACGTTTTACATCACTTATGATGGTACATTTAATAAATTCTCTTCTTTCTATAAGGATTCTTTTAGAGAAGGGATTAGATGTTCAAGCAAAACAAATTTTTCGCAGTTACATAGAATATTCCGACCTTTCATTAGCTGTATTAGGTAACGATGAGTTTTATTCAAGCTATCGTCAAATGGGAGATAGCGAAGAAAAGGAACGTGAAGTCTGGCATAAGCTTACAAAGCCAAAATCGTTAACCAAAATATTAAAAAAAATTTATCAGGATATAGACAGTAGTTTAAAACTATGGGAAAGTATTCAAAACATTCGTGATCCTATTTATAATAGATTGTCTGATTACACGCATGGGCATTTTATGGCTGTTTTTTTTGGTGCGACTGACAAGAAAGTCGATGGTGGTGTTGCGCCTAATGCACTAGGTGCAATTACGAAAGACATGGACTATACACTTAAACATTCTATTTTGTATAGTTATTCGTTTATAAAACATGCGATGATAGCCATTGTAATGTACCAAAAGTTGCCATTTATGCAATTTGAAGAAGAAGGAAAGAGATTTGTTATACATTACAAAATGTTAGAAATTTACATGTCTTCATTTTTGCAGTCTTGGGATAAGGATTAAATTACTATGTATATAGCTCTAACAAATCAGAGGAGACCAATCTAAAACCCGCGGGTGGCTTTTTGATTGGTCATTTTAAACGTCAGCAAGTTGTGATTATGATCTTTTAACTACGGAGTAAAAATGTATAAAAGAATGCTAGACATGGCCCTCTCTTCTGTTTTTGAAAAGCATATGGTTCTTATTAAAGCGCTGACAATCTATTTGGTTTTCATGATCATCATAGACTATGTCAATCTGAATAATACAACTGATGTGAATGGTAATCCGGAAGCAGCAAGCCTCTCTCTATTTTTCATCACTGCTATAGCCGGTTGGATTATCTATATCATGGTAGCCATTTCATGCCATAGAATCTTTATTTTGGGCGAAAACAGTATCCCTAAATGGGGATTGTACAAGTTCACGAAAAGAGAGTGGCTGTTTTTGCTCAACGGCATTCTCTTGGGCCTGCTTATAATACTCATCTCTTTTGCAGTTTTCACCTTAGATGCTTCAATGGAAAGTATAGGCTTTATCGTAAGCGCAACTATTATCGGCGTGATATCGTCCATCATTATCTCTCGTGTTTCGTTAGTCTTTCCGGCAATCTCGGTGGACAGAAAAATCACGCTCTCAGATGCATGGTACTTCACAAGACAATACAGACTTTTTGTCTATTTTTCGGTTATTCTGTTTCCCGTGTTGTTTTCATTCGTCTTCGGCTTCGTCTATGGTTTGGCTATTAAACTGATCTCTTCCATTATTCATTACGAACTCTTCTTTTTATACTCCGTTTTAAACATCGTCATTGCCGTCATCACGATCAGCGCACTGTCCGCGACCTATAAAATAATTATCGAAGAACATCCGGAATATTTGGAACCGGACAATAAAGAAGAAGATGAAGCCATACGGGAAACGACCGTCGTCAGCAATGATAAAAACCACAAAATCGTTATACACGATAAAGGTGACATCACCTTTGAAGACTTAAAAGCAAAGCTGATGTCACAGTACTCCCGATTGGGTTTTTCAGATACCGCCATAGATAAACCCGGATCATGGATGATAAAAAATCCGCAAGACAATGACACCTATGTGTTGTTGTCCCATCGCAATGATGAATATATCATTGAGGTTTTTCAGAATGAGATGATTGGCTTTTTGGATCAAATAATCTGTGAGAGCTCCAACAAAGGCATGGACCAATCATAAATCCGATAGAGGATTTATGGTTGGTAAAAACAACTACTATTTCGCCTTCGGCCGGAAGGCCTTGATGACATTCTCGTCCGTCACAAGGTAAGGACCGCCGATCAGGTCGATGCAGTACGGCACGGCCGGAAAGACGGCGTCGAGGCACTCGCGAATGGACTTCGGTTTGCCCGGGAGGTTGATAATGAGCGACTGTCCGCGGATGCCCGCCGTCTGGCGCGAAAGAATCGCCGTCGGGACGTACTGCAGGCTCACCTGGCGCATCAGTTCGCCGAAGCCCGGCATCATCTTGTCGCAGACGTTCTCCGTCGCTTCCGGGGTGACATCACGGGGCGCGGGGCCTGTACCGCCCGTCGTGACAACGAGGCAGCACCCCGCCTCGTCACAGAGCTCTTTCATCGTCTCCTCGATCTTCGCCTGCTCGTCGGGAATACAGCGGTACTCGATCTCGAAACTGCTCGTGAGGTAGTCGTTCATTGTCTCCTGGATCGCCATCCCGGAGATATCTTCGTAGATACCGGCGCTGGCACGGTCCGAAGCGGTGATGACACCGATCTTGATATTGCTCATATTATGCTCCTTGCAAAAAGTGGTTTGCGTCTTTAAAATAGTATAGAGTCGCGTAGGGTGTGAAGAACGCCCGGGCCGCTTCGGCGTCGATGACGGCGTCTTTTCCACCGAGGTAGACCTCGATGCGTACACCGCGTTCCACAACCTCCCGTAACAGCTTTTCGGGCCATGGGTAGCCCAACAGCTCCTCGAGCGCCGCTTCGCCCTCGTCGTAGACGGTGACGTCGCAGACGGGATAAGGCGCGAAACAGCTCTCGATAAAACGCGCCCGGTAGGCCGCGCTGTCGCGTTTGTACCCTTTCATCTGCAGCCGCCTGAAACTGTCGGGCTTGTTACAGAAATAAGCGGGCGAAAAGAGCTGCAGCGTATCAATACGCCAGTCGCTCTGCAGCACGTCGTAGAGCGCCTTGATCGCCCCGTAGCTGAAACCTGCGACTGTGAAATCGTTGTGCTGCAGCCACGGCGCAAAGAAGTCCGATTCGTCTTTGAGACAGAAACCGCTATAAAACCGCATCGATCCGGGCTTTGATCTCCTCTTTGGAGATGCTTTCACGCTCCAAGAGCACATCGACGATAGTGTCGACCAGTGTCGATTTGCCTTCAAGCAGGGTACGGGTCTCCTGCTCGATACGCTCAAGCAGCTGCGGCAGCGCCTCCTGCGGCGGCAGCAGCGAATCACCCATACCGTACTCGAACAGCATCGCTTTGGCGAGGGTCAATGCGGCGTTGATATCCTCTTTGGCGCTGGAGGCGTGTTCACGGTAGCGGATGTCGCACATGATCTTGCCGGCGAGCAGCATGCGGATATGCGATTCGATCTCGTGCCGCATCAGCGGCTCAGAGAGGGCCGGACGGATGCTCTCGCTTCCCAGCATCACTTTCTCAAACGCCAGGTCGAACCAGGTAGCGGCGACGGCTTTGCCTGCAAGATAGGTCGCCCGGCACTCTTTCTGTTCGTCGTTGAGAATAGGCAGGCGTTTCTTGCCGTAGGCGACCTTGTCCTTGACGGCCAGGACGTCCTCCATACGGACATGGATCTGCCGGTTGCGCAGGGAGTGCAGCGCCGCTTCGTTCACCAGGGCAGCCAGTGCCGCTCCGTTGAAGCCGACGGTGATCTCCGCAATCGCCTTGGCGTCTACGCTGTGGGGGATCTTCTCCAGGTATTTGGCGATGATCGCTTCGCGCTCATGCGGGGTCGGAAGGTCGACGAAGATGCGGCGGTCGAAGCGGCCGGCGCGCAGCAGGGCCGGGTCGAGCACCTCGATCTTGTTCGTCGCGGCGATGACGATAATGCCGCTGGAGTCCGTAAAACCGTCCATCTCGGTGAGCAGCTGGTTCAGGGTCGCTTCGCGCTCCTCGTTGCTGCCGCCGTCGCGCACCTTGCCGACGGCATCGATCTCGTCGATAAAGATGATCGCAGGTGCATTGGACGCGGCCGCGCGGAAGAGCTCGCTGACACGTTTGGCCCCCATCCCGACATAGATATGCACAAAAGAGGAGGCACTCTGATAGTAAAAGGGTGCGTTCGCCTCGGCGGCGACCGCCTTGGCGATCATCGTCTTGCCCACACCCGGGGGACCGACCAGCAGCACCCCTTTGGGGAGGCGCGCACCGAAGTGGCGGTAGCGCTGAGGATTCTTGAGGAAGTCAATAATCTCCTCCAGCTCCTCCTTGACGTCGCTGATGCCGCCGATATCGCTGAAGGTGACGTCGGAGACGACCGGCTGGACATGGTAGGTCTGTTCCGGGGCACCGGCTCCCTGGGCAGATTTGACCGGGGCGCCCGGGAGACGGCGGTGCTTCATCCAGTAGCGCAGCAGCAGCGATGCCGCCCCCAAAATAATGATCAGGGTCAAAATGGCGATAACGACGGCCCCACCCTCTTCCGTTTTAACGACGTAGGCATCGAAGGTACCGGCGGGTACCTGGGACTTGATGATGCTGAAACGCCCTTCGCTGCTGCTCAGCAGGTAGGAGCTTTCCCGTTCGACGACCTGCTTCAGTTCGCCCCCGGCAATCAGCGTGTTGAGCTGGTCGCGGCTGATCGGCTTGGTAGTGTCGCGCAGGAAGGCAAAAAGGGTCAGCGCAATGAGCAGCACCGCCGAGGCGGCGATGATCCACTTGGCTTTGTCAGACGACTGCATGGTTGTACTCCTCTGCGGCGGTGGCGGATTCGATCCGGATCCAGTTTCCTTCCAGGTCCGCCTCGCTGTCGATAAGGATCTTGTTGTAGTACTGGTCGTACCCCTGGTAGCGCCCCTCCTCCGTGACGGACTCGACCAGTACGTCCAGGTCGGTGCAGTGTTCGCGGCGGAATGCAAGGTTATTGGCATCTACCAGGGCCGTCAGCTGTGCCAGCCGCTCCTTGGCGACGGCCCCGCTGATCTCGGGCTTCATCGTTGCCGAAGGCGTGCCGTCGCGCTTGGAGTAGGTAAAGGCGTGTACATGCGTCAGCGGCAGCTGCTGCAGATGCCCCCACGCCTCATCCCAGCGCTCCTGCGTCTCGCCGGGGTGACCGACGATAAAGTCCGTCCCCAGCGCGAACCCCTTCGCAGCCAGCTCGGAAAAGAGCTTCAGATCCTCGTCAAACTTGTTGCGGCGGTTCATCAGCTTGAGCATCTCTTTCGAAGTGTGCTGCAGGGCGATGTGGAGGTGACGCTCCAGCCACGGCTCACCCAGGAGCTCCTTGAAGGCATCGGTAATCTGCACCGGTTCAAGCGAACCCAGGCGGATACGGCGTACGCCCCGGATGAGGCTCATCTTCTGCAGCAGCGTGGCGATGGATCGGTTCTCCCCCTGCCCGTAGCTGCCGATGTTGGTCCCGGTAAGGATGAACTCGCCGAAACCGTTGGCGGCCAGTTTGCTCACTTGGTCCAGGATGACCTGCTCGTCGACGCTGCGCGCATCCCCGCGCACAAAGGGGATGATGCAGTAGCTGCAGCGGAAGCTGCACCCCTCCTGGATCTTGATGAAGGCGCGGCTTTTGCCGACGAACTGCTCGACGACGTTGTTGTCGATAAACTCCAGGTCACCCAGTTCGTAAAAGCGGGTCTTGCGCTGCAGCAGTTCGTTGATCTTCGCCTTCTCCGACTGTCCGAAAACCCCCTGGACTTTGCCTTTTTCAAAGAGGGTTTCGCCCTTGGTATGTGCCCCGCAGCCCGTCAGCATGACTTTACGTCCCGCACGCTCCTGGGCGTTGATGTAACCCCGCACGCCGGTATCGGCACCGTTGGTAACGGTGCAGGAGTTGACGACAACGATGTCCGCGGCCGATTCGTCCTCGGTGACGTCAAAATCACTCAACCGCCCCATCATCACCTGTGTGTCAAAGACATTGGTGCGGCAGCCGAAGGTTTTGAAATAGACTTTGGGCTTCATACCGGCTCGCCCTCCTCGGGCATGCTGCGCGGCTGCGGCAGCGGTTCGTTCTGCAGGCGGAGACGCTGGGTCGGATAGGCAATGGTAATGTCATCTTCCTGACCGTAGGCGTCGAGGATCTCCATGGAGATCGTGCTGCGCAGCGTCAGGGTGGCATACGCATTGGTCAGATACCAGGAGCTGATGCGCACCCCGTTCTCTTCCGCGAATGCGTAGATCCGCGGCTCGACGTTCGTATTCTTCAGGTTGTAGCGGCTGCGCAGCTTGTTGAGCTGGTTGCGGGTGATGTCCGTGTACCCCTTGGCGAATTTCCGCGTGATCTCCTTGGCGATGAGCTGCGCCTTCTTGTGGTTCGAGTCGAAGGTGATGGTGATGTCGATCCCGTCCCAGACCGTCTTGAGGGAGACATGGGTGTAGTTGGCGATCATCTCCGTGAAGATGTAGTTGTTCGGGATAAAGATGACCCGCCCTGCCCGGCGGTTGTGCATGTAGGTCGTGAGCGTAATGTCTTCAAGGATGGTGATCCGCAGCAGCGAGATGTCAAGCACGTCGCCGACGTACTGTTTGCCGTCCTTGTCGACACGGACACGGTCCCCGACGTGAATGGAGCCGCCGAAGACGATCACCAGCCAGCCGAGCATGCTCATGAACCAGTCCTTCATCGCGATCGCGATACCGGCGGAGGCGAACCCGAGCACGGTGACGAGGTAACTGACATTCTCGATATAGTTGAAGAGCAGGACCAGGATGATCAGCGAAACGTTGGCGAAGGTGATAACCTTGTTCGCCATGTAAAAGCGTTCGTTGTCGCTGATGTAGCGTTTCGCGATCTGCTTCATGATGAAGAAGATGATGAGGAGGAAAAGGATGATCCCCCCGATGTTGGCCAGCTTGAAGAGCTGCTCTTCGATCGCCTTATTGTTCGTCAGCTCGATCTCTTCAACCCGCTTGGCATAGACGTCCGCCGTATCCTGTAGCGTCGTGTACGCCGTCTGGTACTTGTCCGTCATGGAGTCGAGGCCGGCGATCTGCTTGACGTAGTCTTCGCTGCTGTCGACGTCGGCCAGGCCGACAAGGAGCTGGCGCTGGTCGAGCAGGAGCCGCAGGTAGCGCTTCAGCTCGTCCCCGCGCTTGATGTACTCACTGAGCTGTTCGCGCACCTTCTTGTTGTAGGAGACCCCGGCAAAGATGTCGATGGGGTTGCTGACCTCCGGCGCCGCATCGATCTCCTCGGGTTTGAGCAGGTCCGCAAAGGGGGAAGCGGAGTGCGACTGCAGCAAGGAGAGCTGATCGCTCAAGATCTTCTGCTTCGCCAGCAGGGCGTCGCGCTGCTCCATACGGGCATCGGCATCGTCGGAACGCTCGATGGCATCGATCTGCTCCTGCAGTGCCGCGAGGTCTTTTTTGACATCCAGGTAGGTCAGGTACGCCGTGTAGCTCTTCTGCCAGATGTTGCTTTTGTCCAGTTCGTCCTTGAGGTCCGCCTCCTGTTTGCGCAGCTCGTTGATCCGCGTCAGGCGGGCGTCGGAAAGGTGGGCGATCCGCTGCTGCACCCGGTTGATCGTTTCCAGGGCAAAGGCCGTTTCTTTCAGGGACTGCTGCACCTCGGCAGTGTCCCGCGACGTGCCCAGCAGATCGTTGAGCTCTTTCTGTTTCTGCTGCAGTTCGGTTTTAAGGGTTTCAAGCTCAGCACCCTTTGACTCGTAACCGCTGTACATCTCCGTGTGGATGGAGAGCTGCTCGCTGCTGGGGCGGGTATAGTACTCGACAACCGCCAGGGCGGCGGTGTCGATCCGCTTCAGTTCCGCGTTAAGGCGCTGACGGTCGCGTTCCAGGCGGCGGACCGTATCGGCTTTACCGGCCGCTTCGGCGTTCTGCAGCGCGACATCGGCCTGTGCCAGGCGTTCCTGGAGAACGTGATGGTGTGCGTACGTCTCGATCGCACTGCTCCAGGCAATCGTCGTCTTCTGCTGTTTTAACGTGGCAGACTTCTCCGCAGCAAATGTGACAGAGGGCAGTGCGGCGAAAAGCAACGCCGCCGTACAGATCAGGCTCCCTGCAAGGCGTCCGATCATTGCGCAGCCTCCGCAAAACCGCGCAGGATATCCATCACCGCCTCGCGGGGGATATCACTGCGCATCTCGACGCCGCCAAGCTGCTTGGGCAGAATAAAGGTGATGCTGTTGTCACCGCTTTTTTTGTCGAGGAAGAACGCTTCGTAAAAGGCATCGACATCGGCGATCGCATAACGGACCGGCAGGGCATAGCGCTGCAGCAGCCGCTCGACCCGCTCCGCCTCCGCCGCGTCCATCAGGCCCAGCGCCACGGCCAGCCGGTTGGCCATCACCATCCCGATGGCGACGGTCTCGCCGTGCAGGTAGGTCGTGTAGTTCGTTTCATTCTCGATAACGTGGCCGAAGGTGTGTCCGTAGTTCAGCGCCGCGCGCAGTCCCCGCTCCTTCTCGTCCTGGGCGACTACGGCCGCCTTGGTCTGGACCGAACGGGCCACCGCCTCGGCGAGCTGTTCGGGCTGGGTAAGGTCCGCCGTCTCGAGCCAGGCGAAGAATTCGGCATCGAAGGTGACGGCCATCTTGACGATCTCGGCGACCCCCGCGGCGAATTCGCGCGGCGGAAGGGTTTCGAGGAAGTGGGGGTCCGCATAGACGGCGATGGGCTGGTGGAAGGCCCCGACGAGGTTCTTGCCGTAACGGTTGTTGATCCCAGTCTTGCCGCCGACGCTGGCATCGACCTGGGAGAGCAGCGTCGTCGGGATCTGGACAAAATCGATCCCCCGCTGGAAGATGCTCGCGGCAAACCCGGTCATGTCGCCGATCACACCGCCGCCGAAGGCGATCAATACGGAACTGCGGTTGAAACGCGCCTCAAAGAGCGCTCCGAGCACCGTCTCGATGCTTTCCCAGTTCTTGTACTGCTCGCCATCAGGAAGCGTGATCACTTCCACCGCCGGTGCTTCGAGGCGCGCAAGCAGGTACTCCAGGTGCAGCCCGGAGACCGTCGGGTTGGTCACGACGGCGACTTTTTTGTCAAAGGTGAGCGCCGGCAGCGCGTCAATATAGATCTTGTATGAAGTATCAACAGTCTTTTTGAGATCGATGTTTACGGTCATTCTCTATCCGAAAAAAAATTAGTGACTTATAATACTTAAATGAGGCTTATAGCCATCTTGAAGCGCTGTGCTTCCTAGAGGACCGGGATGAAAAGCTGGTGAAAGTGATCCAGGTGGAAGGAGAGTCCCTGCAGATCCGTGGAGAAAAGGGAGAGCACCGGACGCTGCATGACGGTCTCGGAGAAGGGAATGCACTGCACGAAACGCTCCTCTTTTTTGAGCATGCGCAGCGGGTTGTCCGTGCTTTTGCGGATGGTGACGGACTGGGAGAAGATCGCCGAGAGGTTCTGGTAGTACTGCTCCACCTGCTCTTTGAAATCATTGTCGTCCTGCTGGTACTCCAGCAGCTCGATCATCCACTCCATCTGCGAGGCCATGTCGAACATCGTGGTGGTGATCTTCTCGACATCCGCGGATGCGGAGAGGAGCATCACCGCGCGCTTGACGTTGTGCATCTGCCCCGACGCCATCTTCAGCACCGGGACCTTGAGCTCATAGAGCACTTTGCGCACGGCATCGATCCCGAAGAGTTTCCGCGAAACGATGATGAAGCCCGCATGGACATGGCGCTTGTCGTTGGTGAGCAGGTAGGCCTCCCCTTTGCGGTCGTAGTCGATCATCACCTCGATCTCCGAAGAGCGCATGGCCTTGATCTCGCGCAGCACGTCCAGGTCGCCCGGATTGGTGATACGGATATAAAGCTTGCGGCGGAGGCGCTCCTGTACATACAGGGTTTTGCGCAGCATCGGGACGATATCCTCGGCGCGGTCCACGTCCATATCGAAAAAGAGGTAGATCGTGCTGCCGTAGGGTGCCGGGAAGTGCCCCAGTTCCCGCTTGAAGGAGCGGTAAATCGAGATAAGCACATCCGGTTCGCCGACAAGGAGCAGCAGGTCGTTGGGGTGGATCAGCGTCCGTTCGGTCGGCAGGATAAGCCGCTGGTCGCGGTAGATGCCGGCGATGCGCCACTGCGACTGTTCAATGGCCCCGACATGGCGGTAGACATAGGCGCTGCCGAAGGGGACCAGTACCTCCATCACCTCCCCCTCTCCCAGGCCGACGTTCTGAGCGATAACGGGCACGTTGGGGAGGTAGTCGATAAGGCGGGCGGAGAGCTGGTCGTTGACGTCGATGGTGAGGGTGTTGGGGTCATCGATCTTGAGGTCCCACTGATCCAGCATGATGACGCGGACCGAGGGCTTGTCGGCCCGGATGTTCTCCAGAGTGTTCACGGCGTCCGCGCGGCTGCTCATCACCAGCATGATCTGCACGAAATCCATCTTCAGGACATTGCTGAGCTTGTAGCGGCTCGTCGGGTCGAAGGTAAAGAATTTGAAGCGGTCCGGCCCGGCGTTATCGTAACTGCGTTCCTTCATCTGGATGACGTAGTAAAGATTGTCTTTGGAGTAAGCTTCGATGGCCCGCTCGACAAGATGCTCGCCGATCGTGCAATCCGTGATGATGAGAATTTTTTTCATGGTCCAATGTCACGACAGGGGCATGGTTGCCCGCATCGGTGCGAATACCTTCTTTCGTCTGCGGTGGAGGCCCGGCGCCGGGATGGCGGTGGCGCGGCCAGTCTATTGTCGGGGACATTGTAGCATAACTGCGTGTTTAGGGGCTTTTCGTTACAATTCCGCACGATATTTCCATAGAGAAGCCCATGACATTTACCCTTGAAGCGACCAGCGGAAACGCCCGGGCCGCCACCATCGAGACGGCCCACTCCACCATCCAGACCCCGGTCTTTATGCCCGTGGGGACCGTCGGCAGCGTCAAAGCCCTCGACATGCAGGACATGGCCGAACTTTTAGGCGCCAAGATTATCCTCGCCAACACCTACCATATGTACCTTCGTCCGGGGGACGACAGCGTTGCAAAACTCGGCGGTCTGCACAAGTTCACCACCTACCCCAACAGCTTCCTGACCGACAGCGGCGGCTTCCAGGCCTTCAGCCTCAGCGACATCTCCAAAGCCGACGAAAACGGCATCGAGTTCCGCAGCCACATCGACGGCTCAAAACACTACTTCACCCCCGAAAAAGTGCTCGATATCCAGTACAACCTCGGCAGCGACATTATGATGATCCTCGACGACCTCGTCGCCCTGCCCGCTACGCGCGAACGCATCGCCCTCTCCATCGACCGCACGACCCAGTGGGCCGAGCAGTCCATCACCTACCACCGCCGCAAACAGCAGGAGGGGATCGGCGTCGACCAGAACATCTTCGCCATCATCCAGGGCGGGATCGACAAGGAGTTCCGCACCAAGTCCGCGACGGAACTCTGCGCCCTCGATTACGATGGGTTCGCCATCGGCGGCCTCTCCGTCGGCGAGACCAATGAAGATATGTACGACACCGTCGCGCACACCGTCCGGTATATGCCTTCGGACAAGCCCCGCTACCTCATGGGCGTCGGCACGCCCGAGGACCTGATCGAGAACATCGACCGCGGCGTCGACATGTTCGACTGCGTCATGCCGACGCGCAACGCCCGCAATGCGACGCTCTTTACCAGTTTCGGCAAGATCAACATCAAGGCGGCACGCTACAAACTTGACGAGGCCCCCGTCGACGACGCCTGCGACTGCTACACCTGCCGCCGCTACAGCCGCGCCTACCTGAACCACCTCTACCGTGCGAAGGAACTCACCTATTTCCGTCTCGCCTCCATCCACAACCTTCACTACTACCTGAACCTGATGCGCGAGGCGCGCGAGGCGATCCTGCAGGGGCGCTGGAGCGACTTCAAAACCGAGTTCTACCGCAAACGCGAGGGGTGATCATTCACTTCTCCTCTTCCTCCACCACTCTGCGCGTCGTCAGGTAATCGAATACCCCCAACCCGACGATCATCAGCGTGACACCGAGCAGCAGCATAAAACCGTACCCCATCCCCGTATAGTCCCCCAGCGTGATCTTGAAGACGACCATCAGCGATTCGATGGAGAGGGCGATAATGATGGAGACAAGGAACTTGCCCAGCAGCGTATACTGCCCCTCCCGCTGCCGGCCGGCGTTCTTGTACATCACTTCGTTCTCCAATATCGTTTTGGCCAGGTCAAAAATGGCCATCCCCAGGGTAATTGCGATGATCGCCTTGAAGACCTCGTGCAGCATCGCCTCGGACGTATGCAAAAAGACGAAGGCGAATGTGTACGCCCCGTAGAGGATGAGAAAGAGCGATACGGCGACCAGGGTAGCTCCGCCCAGGGCATACACGATCAGTTTGAAACGCTCAAAACGGGAGTTGTGCTCGATCAGGCGCAGCGCTTCGAGCAGTTTGAGCAGATTGAAATCGAACACGACGAAGCCCCCTTCCCCGTCCGACGTCACAAGCGTGACGCAGGAATCACCGGTAATGTGATGAATGTAGGGACTCGTCATGTAGGTACTGAAGTTTTCCGGGTTGATATTGGCAAAGTAGTGGCTCTTGTCCGCGCCGATGCGTGAGTCGTCCATGCCGCGGCGGTAGTAATTCGGGCTCGTCTGCTTCAGGTCGGGCCCGATCAGGTAGATCATCTGTAAAAAAGGCAGATGGCTGAAGGCGAGGCGTATCCCCTCCTCCGCCTCAAAGTTGAAACTGTCGTCCTCCACCCTGTTTCGCAGAAACTTTTCGATTGCGTGCCGGTGCTGACGGAACTGATTGACAATGCGTTTCATCCGGCCTCCTTTCGGCTGCCTGTTTCTGCGGTACACGCCCCGATAGAGGATGCATCCTTCTCCTTTTTACACTATAATATTTCATTATGCACCCTGGGTGTTAAACGGCGACTGAACGCTCTGCGCTAGTCCGCCCGGTTAAAGTGTCGCGCCGCCCTGCGCGTTATAATGGGTTGAGAGCACAAGCATCGCCAAACGGGATGAAAAGGAGTACGAAATGGCCAACAATGCCAATGGATTGAATGTCCTCTATCTCTCCCACGGCGGCGGGCCGCTGCCGTTGCTGGGCGACAGGAGTCATGACGAGATGGTCACGACGCTGAAACAGGTCGCCGCCAAGATCAAAAAGCCGTCGGCCATTATTGTCGTCAGCGCCCACTGGGAGACCATTACACCGACGATCACCCACGGCAGCACACCGGAGCTTATCTACGACTACTACGGCTTTCCCGACGAATCCTACGAGATCACCTACCCCGCGCCCGGGATGCCGGCCCTGGCGGATGAGGTACACTGGTGTCTCCAGCAGCACGGCATCACATCGATCCTGGACGACGGCCGCGGGTTTGACCACGGGCTCTTCGTGCCCCTAAAGATCATGTACCCCGAAGCGGACATCCCCTGCATACAGCTGTCACTCGTCAAAGGGCTGGATCCGGCCACGCATCTGCGCATGGGGGAGGCGCTGGCCTCATTATCGCACGACAATATCCTGGTGGTCGGCTCGGGCTTCTCGTTTCACAACATGAAAGCCTTCTTTACACCATCCAAGGAGCGTACGGATAAAAACGACGCTTTCAAGCACTGGCTCATCAAAACCTGTTCGGACAAAACGTTGATCGAGAGCGAACGTACCGAACGGCTCATCAACTGGGAGCATGCCCCCTACGCCCGCTACTGCCACCCACGTGCAGAGCACCTGCTGCCGCTGCATGTCTGTTACGGTGCGACAGGGCGCGCCTGCGACAGCGTTTACGAGGCGGAGATCCTCGGGGTCGATTCTGCGATGTTTCTATGGTCTTGAAAAAAGGTGTGCGAGGACGCCCGAGGAAGGAGAATGAAGGCCCCCGGGCGTGAAGGAGATGTGCTGCGCTTTACGCGCGTCTGTCACTTCGATTAGAAGTTGTAGACAAGGTAGAGCTGCAGCGTGTTGTAGGCGTCGCCGTTGTTGAGTGCGTCATCGTCCGCATAGATATAGGCGAAGAGCGCATCCAGTTTGCCGAACGATTTCGCCGCCGTAAAGGTGACTTCGCTGACCTTGTTTTTGAAATACGTCAGACCGGCACCGCCGTCTGTGTCGATGTTGGTATAGAAGAGTCCGAGGTCAGCCATTTCGGGAATGCTGTAGGTCGCTGTTACGTTGTACGCATCCGTACCCGGAAGTCCGACGTAACCGAAGTTCCACCACGCTTCCGTGTAGAGCTTGGACTGCATACCCCAGCCTTCACCCGGCATCGTAGCGATGTTACCGATGTACATGTCGCCGTCTTTGTCCGTTGTGGAGTAAGAAGCATAGATACCGAGGTTCTCTACCCCTTCGTAACCCAGTTTGGCTGCAAACGCCGTAGAGTCATCCGCAGTGGAGATCAGTTCGTTCGGGTTGATCGCCGTATACTGCAGACCTGCAACGACACCGGCCATGGAGAGATCTGCCTGCAGCCAGTATGCCGTTGCAGCATCGGGCAGTTCGTAGTACCACGCCTGCGCCGTCAGCGGTTCGAATGAGTTGTTGATCGCACCGACGGCGATCGCACCCTGGTCAGCGATAGTGGTGAATTTACCTTTTGTATCGGTCAGCAGGAACTGGGAGTAGCCGTTCCCGGTGGCGACCCATGCACCGACAAGCGTTGTATCCGGGATGTCCGTATTGGTGATCGTCGCCGCTTCAAAGTTGTTCGCTGTAATGCCCCACGTTTCGGTGAAGAGCAGCGGCGTATCGAGTTCCATGCGGCCCGCTTTGGCAACTGTGTTACCCAGTTTGGCAGAGAGCCACGCTTCGCCGATCCAGCCGGTCGTCGTGTAGAAATCACCTGTTGTGTTGTCAATATGTGCACCGGACCATACGTTGTTGGCGATCTCTTTGTCAAGACCCAGGGTACTGACGGCGTAACCTGTGACACCCGCAGAGAGGATCTCATCGATATCTGTTGTAATGCTCAGGCGTGCACCGAAATCGGCTGTGCTGGTCTCTTTGCCGAAAAGGTCGGCACCGTGACCGTCAAATGTAGAGTAGAAGAAACGGGCATCACCGCCGACTTCCGTGTTATCAAATGCGAAGGCACTGCTTCCCAGGAGCAGTGCTGCCATCAAACTCATTTTTGTCATTTTCATTATGTTTCCTTATCGATAGATAGACTTGCTTTATGTCTTTAGTACTTTACCAACGGTTTAACATTTTTAAACCGTTGAATTGTTTATTTTTTAATCATATATGGGATATTTTCTATTCATCTCATTTTTTCCACCTCCAAAAAGTTGGTTATATTTTTTGATGTGAAGGCGCGTCAGCGCACCTTCGAAGCGAGGTACTCCCGCCAGCCGCCGAAAGAGGTGATCTCTTCGGCACCCTTGAGCGCATCGGCTTCGCACAGAAACCCGTAGACAGCGCTGCCATCCTCGAGCAGGACAGTGCCGATACACAGCGGCGAAGCGATCTGGACCATAAACGCACCGAAATGCTCCAGCGGCATCGACCAGACTTCCAGCGTCACCCTGCTCTGCACATCACTGTCGCGGACCATTCCCGGCCGTGGCGGTACTTTCTCTGGGACATCATAGAGGCGGTATCCCTTCGCCGTGCTCGTTGCACTCTCAAAGGTCGCGTCCAGCTCCGTCAGCTGGTGGTTGAGCGGCAGTCCGCGCATATGCGCGCCGCAGACGGCGATCTTGATCGTCTCAGCCACGGGACACCTCCACGTATGCTTTTCCGATCTCCATCAGACGGCGGTCTTCAAAGGCGTCGCCGAAGAGCGTGACGCCGAAAGGGAGCCCGTTGGGACGGAATCCGGCCGGCACCGCGTAGGCGGCGAAGTCGAGCAGGTTCATGAAGTTGGTGTAGTAGCCGAGGTTCGTGTTCAGCTGCACCGGATCGGCGTTGACCGCCTCGATGGTGTAGATGGTCCCCGTCGTCGGGGTCAGGGCGAAGTCCGTACCCTCGAGCGCCAGTTCGGAGTGCCGTTTGTACACCCGCAGCTGATACTCCGCACTGAAGTACTCCTCCGCGCTCTTGTCGCGTCCCTGTTCGATGATCGAACGCGTCACGTCCAGAACTTCCTCGGGCTGTTCATCCATGATCTGTTTCGTTGCGATATAGCGTTCGGCGACCCAGGGGCCCGAATAGAGCAGGTTCGCCGCGTCGAGCATCGGCGAGAAATCGGTTTCCACCGCCGTATACCCCATCGATTCGAAACGGGCCACCGCGGTGTTGAAAAGCGCTTCCGCCTCGCTGTCCCCGAAAAACTTCAGCTGGGACGGAAGCGGCACGGCAAAACGCATCGTTTTTTCCGCCCTGCCCCCTGTCTGCGGCATCTTGCGGCTGTAAGGGTCTGCAGCGTCAAAGGTGCTGGCGACGTCAAAGACAGCCTGCGCGTCATCGGTATTGACGGCAAAGATGGAAACGCAGTCGAGGCTGCGGCACGCCGGCACGACACCGGAGGTGCTCAGGACCCCCTTGGAAGGCTTGACGCCCACAAGATTGTTAAAGGCCGCCGGAACGCGTCCGGAGCCCGCCGTATCGGTCCCGAGGGAGAAGGCCGCCATCTCCAGGGCGACGCTGATCGCGCTCCCCGAACTGGAGCCGCCGGAGATATAGGCAGGGTCGATGCTGTTACGGCAGGCGCCGTAGGGCGAACGCGTCCCGACGAGTCCCGTCGCGAACTGGTCGAGGTTGGTCTTGCCGACAGGGATCGCCCCCGCTTCGATCAGCTGCGCGACGACGAAGGCCGATGCCTCCGGGACATAGCTGAATGCCGGACAGGCGGCCGTCGTCGGGATACCGGCGAGGTCGATATTGTCCTTGATCGCAAAAGGGATGCCGTAAAGCGGCAGTGAGTCCGGGCGTACCCCTTCAAGGCGTTCGAGGTAGGGTTCGGTCTCCGCCTCGCTCAATGCATGGATAAAAACAGGGTTTTCGGCATGCTCCGCGATCAGCGCACGGATCTTTGCCATGACGTTGCGCGGTGTTGTCGTCCTGTTTCTGTAGTCGTTCAAAAGTTGTGAAATCGTCATAATCTATTCCTTCTTAAATCGTCGTCTCGGGGAGATCGTCCTCTTTGGTGCGCAGCGCCTCGATCAGCGCGGCCGCGAGTATCAGCGTGCCGCCGATCATCTCCATAGTGTCCATCCGTTCGCCCGCGATCAGTGTCGCGGAGATGACGGCGGTGATCAGCTCCATGATAATAATGATGGAGGAGCGTCCCGCTTCCATATGCGAAACGCCCCACTGTGACCCGATATTGGCCAGCAGCAGCCACAGTACGGCGTAGGCCGCGAGGGCAAGCCATGCTTCGGAGCCTGCATCATAGGGAAGCTGCTCCACGCCCAGGCCGAGCAGCGCTCCCGCGAGGACAAGGCAGCCGTAGAACATCACCGTGATCTTCGAAGCGACGGGGACCTCTGCCGCGGCACGGAAGACGAGGTTGTTCATCGCAAAGAGCAGGCCCGAAAGCAGTGCGATCAGGTCGATCCATGACGGTGCGCCGCCGAGGGCGTCGAACCCGCCGAGAATGACAAAGGCGCCCGTGACCGCGAGGGCGGCACCCAGCCAGCGCCAGAGGTCGACGCCTTCGCGCAGGAAGAACTTCCCGCCGAGCACGCCCCAGACGGGCAGCAGGTAGAAGAGCACCATCACGCGGATCACTTCGCCGTTGATCAGGGCATAGGTAAACGCGAGGTTCGCCCCTCCGCCGAAGAGGAGGATCATTCCCATGGCCCGCTTGTGTTCGCGCCATTGCGCAAACTGTGCCATAAGCACCGGCGTCAGCATGAGGGCGAGGATGCCGTAGGCACCCATCGTCAGCGCAATGCCGTCAATCCCCATGCCGTTGATCTGTTTGAGCGGCAGCCAGGTGAGCCCCCAAAGGACCGAAGCGCCGAGCAGTACGACAACAGGAAGGTGTGAACTCATGCCGCCGCCTTTGCCATATGGCGCTGAAAATGGAGCCGTTCCGTTTCGCCCATCCACTGGTTGAGTTCCCACAGGTCGGCCACCGGGGCCTGGGTAAAGGGGAGCGTATGCAGGTAACCGTCAGGCCCGAACTCCGGCGTCATCGTCGCGATCGCAAAACCGCGCTGGTACTGCGCATCCCAGAAACGTTCCCAGGCCGCCTGGTGCGCCTCCAGCGCATAGGCATATTCCGGTGCCGCCGGGTGGGGAACCTGCGGCCCCTGGTCGTACCCGACGCGGGCGTGGATGTGTTTCACGTTCGACGCAATCGCCTCAATGGTCTCGCGTTCGCTGTCCATCTGCCGTTCACAGACGACGCACCAGTGGCTGATGTCGGCCGTCAGGGAGATCTGCGGCAGCGCTTCGACGATGCGGCGCGTCACCCAGGGGTTGAAGAGGCTCCGGCTGCGGTGGGTCTCGAAACTGATCTGCAGGCCGTAGCGCTCCGCCAGTTTGATCCCCTCTTTGAAGAAGCGCAGGCTCTCCGCCTCGTTCCAGGCATCCAGCCCGCCGATGCAGGTGACAAAACGCGGGGAGAGTTCCGCACTGCGCGCAAGGATCGCGTTGAGGTCGTCCAGGTGCCCTTCGACACCGAGATCGCGACGCGGAACATAATCGCCCCCGGTCACCGCCTCGGCGATGTAGTGCAGGCCGTACTTTTCAAGACACGCTTTCCAGTAGGCACGCTGGGAGGAGGTCTCGGGGGCAGGCCCTTCGATGCCGTCGAAGCCCGCCGCAAGGGCTTCGGCACAGGCGGTATCGAAATCCCCCGTAAAGCCCCACATGGTTTTATAACGCTGCAGTTCCATGATCAGTCCTACTCCTGCGGTTCGATAACGAAGAGCATCTTGCCCGCGTGAACGCTCTCACCTTCGTGGCAGAGCACCTTGACGATCTTGCCCGCTTCGGGGGCCTCGATGTCGACTTCCATCTTCATCGATTCGGCGATGGCGAGCACTTCGCCCTCTTCGACCGTGTCGCCGAGTTTCGCCATCACCTTCCAGAGGCTTCCCTGTACCGGGGATTCGACCGCTTCGTCGTGTTCACCCAGCGCGATCACCTCCATCGTCTCCGCTTTCACCTCGCCGCTCTCGCTGGTGAAGTTCGCCAGCCCCGTGCGTTCCCACATAGCACGCTCTTCATCGAAGGCGTTCTGCTGCGTCGTCTTGAAGGCCTTGATGCTCGCCTCGTTCTCGCTCAGGAAATCCTTGTACGCCTTGAGGCTGAAGGTCGTCTCTTCGACTTTGAGCTTCATACGGCCGCGGGGAAAATCCTCGCGCATTTTGTGCAGCGCTTCGGCACTCACTTCGTAGAACTTGATCTGATCGAAGAAGCGCAGCAGCCACGGCTTGCCCTCTTTGAAATCCGCCGTCTGGCGGTGGCGGTTCCACATCTGCACCGTCCTACCGACGAATTGGTAGCCGCCGGGGCCCTCCATCCCGTAGACACACATATAGGCGCCGCCGATACCGACGGCGTTTTCCGGGGTCCAGGTCCGCGCCGGGTTGTACTTGGTCGTAACCAGGCGGTGGCGCGGGTCGAGCGGCGTCGCGACGGGGGCGCCGAGATAGACGTCACCCAGCCCCATCACGAGGTAGTTGGCGCCGAAGACGATCTTCTTGACCTCGTCGATGCTCTCCAGGCCGTTGATGCGGCGGATGAACTCGATGTTCGACGGGCACCACGGCGCGTCGGGGCGGACCGTCTTCATGTATTTGTCGATGGCGACGCGGGTCGACTCATCGTCCCAGGAGAGCGGCAGGTGCACGACGCGCGCCGGCACCTCGATGTCGTCGATGGACGGCAGGGTCAGTTCGATCTCCTTGAGGCGATCGATCAGCGCCGCGCGGTTGCAGGCTTTCGGGTCGAAATGGATCTGCAGCGATCGGATGCCCGGAGTGATGTCCGTGACGCCCTCAAATGCCTCCTCTTTCATCGCCTCCATCAGCACGTGGGCGCGGAAGCGCAGTTCGATGTCAAGCTGCATCTCGCCGTACTCGACGAGCAGGTTCGCATCACCCGACTGGCGGATGACCATGGCCGGAAGGTCACCCTTCGCGTCATCGGCGAAGAGGATCGGCGAACCGATCGGTTTGGGGGCGAGGAATGCACGCTCGTCGTAGGTGGAGAGTGTTGCGATCGCCTCTTCCTGCGCTGTGAGCATTGCCATCGCCGTATCGTGCTCCACCGGGACGAATTTCACCTTGTCCCCTGCGCGCAGCTGGCCCATCTTCCACAGCTCGGCGCTGACGATCGTCACCGGGCAGACGAAACCGCCGAGGCTCGGACCGTCGGGGCCGAGGATGACCGGCATGTCGCCGGTGAAGTCGACGGCACCGATGGCGTAGGCGTTGTCATGGATGTTGGAGGGGTGCAGCCCCGCTTCGCCGCCGTCGGTACGTGCCCACTGCGGTTTGGGACCGATCAGGCGTACACCGGTACGGTTGGAGTTGTAGTGGATCTCCCACTCCGTCGCGAAGAAGGTCTCGATATCGTTATCGGTAAAGAAATCCGGTGCACCGTGCGGTCCGTAGAGGACACCGATCTCCCAGCGGTTCTCAAATCCGTGGCGCGGTGTCGCCGGTGCGGTCGCGGCCTCACCCTCCGTCATCGTATCGATATGCAGGACATCACCGGGAACGAGGGTGCGACCCGCGTGACCGCCGAACTGTCCCAGGGTAAAGGTCGAACGGCTGCCGAGATATTCGGGCACGTCGAACCCGCCGCGCACCGCGAGGTAGGTTCTGAAGCCTTCGTTCTGCACTTTTTTCAGTTTGAGGACGCTGCCGGCCTTGACCGTGAGCGCTTCGTTCATGCCCACCGGTTCGTTGTCCAGGTAGGCATCGATCTGCGCGCCGCAGAGCGCGACGACGCTGTCGGTGTTGAAGCGCAGGGTCGGCCCTGCAATGGCGATCTCCAGGCCCGCCGCCGCTTCGCTGTTACCGACAAGGCGGTTGGCGTAGCGGAAACTGAAACCGTCGAAGGGGCCTGAGGGCGGAACGCCGATATCCCAGTAGCCGCTGCGGCCCGGATAGTCCTGGATCGTCGTCTGGGTCCCGGGTCGCAGGACGTCGATACTGTTGGGTGTAAAGCTGAAGCCGTCCAGGTACTTCGTCGTCTGTTTGCCCTGTTCAAAGACCTCGGAAGCGACAATAGCGCCAAGGTAGCGGAGGTTCGTCTCGATGCCGTCGATGCGGGTATCTGCGATGGCAGTGCCGATCTTGGCAAGTGCGTCGCTGCGGTCCGTTCCCTTGACGATAAGCTTGGCGATCATCGGGTCGTAGAAGGAGGAGACCTCGAGACCCGTCTCGATAAAGGTGTCGCAGCGGATCCCTCCGGCGAAGGCGACGTTGGTCAGGACACCGGAGCTGGGCTGGAAGTTCTTCATCGGGTCTTCGGCGTAGACACGCACCTGGATGGCGTGGCCTTGCGGGGCGTGGACATAGTCGTACAGCTCCGGGTTCTCACCGGCAGCCGTACGGATCATCCACTCGACGAGGTCGACGCCGGTCACCTCTTCGGTGATGCCGTGCTCGACCTGCAGGCGGGTATTGACCTCGAGGAAGTAGAATTCACCGCTGTCGGTATCATAGACGAATTCGACCGTTCCCGCGGAGCGGTAGGCGACGGAAGCCGTCAGGTCCCTGGCGGCCGTGTAGAGCGCTTCGCGCGTCTCATCCGAGATCAAAGGTGCCGGGGTCTCCTCAATTACCTTCTGGTTGCGGCGCTGTACAGAACAGTCGCGGTCGCCCAGCGTCGCCACGAAGCCCTCGCCGTCCCCGAAGACCTGTACTTCAATGTGGCGCGCATGTGCGACGTATTTTTCCAGGAACATCCCGCCGCCCCCGAAGTTGTTTTCACTGAGGCGCTTGACCGAGTCGTACGCCGCGAGCAGCTGCGCTTCGTCAAAACAGAGCTGCATCCCGATCCCGCCGCCGCCGGCGCTGCTTTTGAGCATCACCGGGTAACCGATGCGCGCCGCTTCGCTTTTGGCTTCGTCCAGGTCGGCCAGCAGTGAGGAGCCCGGCAGAAGGGGAACGTTGTTCGCCTCGGCCAGGGCGCGGGCCGTATGTTTCAGGCCGAATTTCTCCATATGCTCCGTGCGCGGACCGATAAAAGCGATTCCCGCCGCTTCGCAGGCACGGGCGAACTCGGCATTCTCGCTCAGAAAACCGTAGCCGGGGTGGACCGCTTCGGCACCGCACTGTTCGGCGATATCGAGGATCTTGTCCGCGTCGAGGTAGCTCTCGCTCGCAACCCCGTGTCCGATGTAGTAGGCTTCGTCGGCAAGACTGACGTGAAGGGAGTCGGTATCGGCACCGGTATAGACGGCAACAGAACCGATGCCCATGTGTTTGAGTGTACGGATAACGCGGCAGGCGATCTCGCCACGATTGGCAATCAAAACTTTTTTAAACATAGCTCTTCCTCAGGTTCAGGTTTCGGGCCGTCCCGTTCGGATACCTGTGCAGGTCGTCCAGCACAGGTGAGGTTGCGCACCCCAAAGCGTGAGTAAAAAATGTTTCTGCCCCGCAGGGGCAAGCTTTAGCGCCTTAGCGGCCAGCGTAGTGTTTTGGGCTTTGCTCAAGACACGTTCTCAATGAAAGAACCGCGGAAAGCGGTTCTTGCTTTCGAAGAACTTGATGTCGTGGTTGGGCCACAGTTCGGCCCCCGTCTCCTTGGCGAGGTTTTTGAGTTTCTTGATACTGGCAAGCGCCATATCTTCACGATCCTGCCAACAGAGCCCCGGAACGATCTCCTGTTCGAGATTCTCCTGCAGGTCGGCCGCGTCGCCGCAGAGCAGGATCGGGGGCCCTTTGGGCAGTTCGATCATCATCGACATGTGCCCTGCCGTATGGCCGGGCGTCTCGATGGCCCGCACGCCGGGGACGAGATCGTATTCGTCCTTGTAAACGCGCCAGTTGACCGGGCAGTCGAAATCCTCTTTGAAATAGGCTTCGTCCGCCAGGGCGTTAGCCGCTTCGAGCTCTTTCTCGTGTACGTGCACCTCGGCACCGCAGAACTCGCATACCCCGCCCGCGTGGTCGAAGTGAAGGTGGCCGCAGAAGACGACATCGATATCCTCTTTCTGCAACCCCAGTTCGGCCAGGCGGTTGGGGAGACGCTGCTCCTCCTCCATCGTCGGCGGCCCGAAAGGGAACCCTTCGTGCTCGTAAAACTTTTTACGTTTCACGTCGTCGGCGATCTTGGAGTAGTCACAGCCGACATCATACAGTATCCGGCCGTGGGCTGTTTCGATCAAATAGCTTAAAATTGGAGCAGTTATGATGATTCCCTGCCCATATCCCCTTGTTGAAAGGGTTTTTTCATAGCGGTGTGTGCCGGTGAGAATGGGCCAGAACTTCTTTACCTGGGTCATGTTGACTCCTTTAGTGCGCCGTCAGGAAGGAGACACCGTCCACCCCGATAAAGGTGCGGCCCCCGTCATGCTTGACATCAAGGTCGGCCGGGTCCCCGTTGAGGACCCGCGCGACACGGTAGCGGTGGTAGCTGCGCGCCAGGTCGGAGAACATCAGCACCTGTGTCCTGTCGTCACCGTAGAGCTTGGCATGCAGCCCCGGCAGCCGGTACCACGGCTGGATCTGCTGATCGTGGTGGACGTTGTGGTACGCGAAATTGAGGACCAGCAGGTTCAGCCACGGGTATTTCTCGGAGATCAGGTTCGAATAGGTGTTGCGCGATTCGAAAGCGCGGTCATACTGTTTCACTTGCGCTTCGCGCGAAAAATCCAGTGTTTCATGCACATCGTAGGTGTGCTGGTGCACGTCCATGAAACGCATGACCGTCAGGAAGAGCATGTACGCCAGCGGGTAGAGCAGCAGCACTTTCGGCGCAATCGACGCCAAAGCCGCAAAAAAAGCGATGCGCAGCACGAGTACCGTGACGACGCGGCGGCGCAGGTGGCGGCGGCTCTCCTTGACAAACGGCAGAATGATCACGAGGGCGTGCATCATGATCTCGAGGGCGGGAATGTAGAACCACTCCAGTACCTGGATCGTCTTCAGCAATATCGGATGGCGCGGCAGGCGGGTGCGGAAATCGAACGAGACGACATCCGCACGATCCAAGTGATGGCGGACATGCTTCATCCGTATCGCCTCGTAATCACTGTACGACGCGCCGCAGATCCAGAGCAGGAGCTCTCCGAAACGGTGGTTGTTGATCGGCAGCCTGAAGAGCGAATCGTGGGCACATTCGTGGATGAAATAGGCAGCGATGACCATACCGTGTGCCAGCAGGAGCACCCCGGCGGCGTTGAGCCACAGCGCGTCGGCCATGATGGCGGCGAAGCCGCCAACGTAGGCACCCAGCATATAGGCCCATGCCGCCAGGTTCGGCAGCCATGCATCTTCGAAGCGCAGAAGCCGTGTCGTCTTTTTCATCGTCTTAGTCGTCCCAGATGACCAGCTGGATCGGCGTCGGGTTGAACGCGTTGCACGGGTTGTTGAGCTGCGGGCAGTTGGAGATCAGCACCAGCGTGTCCATCTCCGCTTTCATATCGACATAATCTCCGGGCTTGGAGATACCGTCGACGATGATCAAAAAACCGTTCTCTTCAATCGGCACGTTCATGAAGAAGTTGATGTTGTTCGTGAGGTCGCGCGGGTCCATCTCGCGCTCGCCGATCTCGAACAGGTAGTTGTCGCGGCAGCTGTGCATGTACTTCGTATCGTGGCCGTAGCGCACGGTATTGCTCTCCGCGCTGCAGTGGCCGCCGAGGGTGTCGTGGTTGCCGCAGGTATCGTCGGTGATCGTCATCATGACGTTGTCGTCGGTGGAGATCAGCTGGGTGCCCGTCGTGACGAAGATGCTCCCCTGTTCGCGGATCGTGTCGTTGGCCGAGTAGCGCTCTTCATGATCATTGGCATTGTAAAACAGCGTGTCGACGGCCTGACACCCTTCGAGGTCGACGATACGCAGTGTCTGGCCTTTTTTCACGACATAGCTCCAAGGCACGCCGGCCGGCAGTTTGTGGTTGTATACGGCTGTTTCGATATCTCTTTTCATCACGCGCTCCTCAGGCAAAATAGCGTGCGTTGTTCTGGAATGCACGTTTGGATTGGATACTGAAGTTCATGCAGTAATCATCTTCGGTCACCGGGGCCGCCTTGAACAGCGTCAGCTGGACGTCGCTCGGGTTGTACGTTCCCGTTTCCATCGCATGCGGCGTGTTGGAGAGCACCAGCAGGACGTTCATCTCCGCGCGCAGTTCGATGTAGCTCATCGGCTCCGCACGCTTCTCGGAAAGTGCCAGCTTGTTGCCCTCTTTGACGTCAACCCGTCTGAAAAAGTTGACCGCCTGGAGCATGTCGCGTTTACCCATGCCGTATTTGCCCAGTTCGACGAGGAAGTTCTCCCGGTCGCTCTTGTAATAACGGTTACGGATATGTTCGAAGTCGCCCTCACCGAAGTTTTTCGCAACGATGCGCGGGTTGCTGATGCCGCCGATGGCATCGAAGAGACCGTCGGTCGTATCTTCCGTAATGGAAAGCAGTACACGTCCCTGCTCGGAGTAGAAGACGCGCCCTTTGCAGAAGTAGGCGTTATGCTGAAGTTTGACCGTGTCGGCAGAGTTAAAACGCTCCGAAGTGTTGTCGGCGTTGTAGAACATCGCGCTGAGCGTCCCCAGGCCGTCCTTGGTCGTAATGCGGATCTTGTCGCCGCGCTTGATGATCTTCGACCAGCGTGCACCGCCCGGGAGCACCTCGTCGAGGATGATGGATTCTGGTTTCAGGTTTTTGTGTTCAGTAATCACTGTTTCTCCTTCAAAGTATTCGGGCCGTCCCGCGCGTCATGATGCCGCAAGTCGTCCTGCGGCACTGGAAGATCTGCTCTTCCTTGTCTGGATCAAACCTTGATGGTTTTATCAATCTCTTCAAGTACGGATTCGCGCGTATCCCCGACAGGGATGTCGTAGGTGATGCGCGCCCCGTAGGCATTGGGAGCCTGCGGGTCGTGGCGGACCTTGTCAAAGACCAGCAGCCGCGTACCGAGGTAGAACCCCTCATGGAGGTCATGGGTGACCATAACAACGGTGAGGTTGTTCTTCTCCCACAGGTCGAGGATCAGCGCGTGCATATCGGCGCGGATCCCCGGGTCGAGGGCACCGAAGGGTTCGTCCAGTAGCAGGATCTTCGGCTTTTTCACCAGGGATTGCGCAATGGAGAGACGCTGCTGCATCCCCCCGGAGAGTTCGCTGGGGTACTTTTTGGCCGCGTCGCCGAGGCCGACGGCTTCAAGCATCGCCATCGCTTCGGCTTCCGCCGCCTTGCGGGCCGGACCGAAGAGGCGGCCCGAGAGCGGGGCCTTTTCAAACTCGATCCCGAGCATGACGTTTTTCAGCACACTCAGGTGCGAAAAGACCGAATAGCGCTGGAAGACGATCCCCCGGTCCACGCCCGGCTCTTCCGGGAACGGTTTCCCGTCGAGCAAGAAGGTGCCGCGGGTCGGGTTCTCCTGTCCCAGCAGCATCTTCAGAAAGGTCGTTTTCCCGCAGCCCGACGGTCCGACGAGCGTACAGAATTCGCCCGCTTCGATGTTCAGGCTCAGGTTTTCCAGTACGACGTTGTCGCCGTACTCTTTCCAGAGGTTTTTGACGGTGACGAGGCTCATGAGCGCTCCTTTCCTGCGTCATACCACGGGAACACCTTGTAAGTGATCCGCTTGAGCAGGTAATCAAATAAAAAGGCGAGGAAGGTGATCCAGGCCACATACGGCAAGATCACATCCATCGACAGGTAACGGCGTACCAGGAAGATCCGGTACCCCAGTCCTTCCGTGGCCGAAATCGCCTCGGCGGAGATCAGGAAGATCCACGCCGTCCCCATGGTGAGACGCACCGCATCGAGCAGGCGCGGGAAGATCTGCGGCAGCACGACGCGCAGGACAATCGTCCAGGACGATCCGCCCAGGGTCTGCGCCTTGATCAGCTGCTCGGCCGGGATCTCCATGACCCGCTGCTGCAGGTCGCGGACGATCAGCGGGGTCACCCCGATGACGATCAGTGCTACTTTAGCCAGCTCACCCATACCGAAGATAATGAATAAGATGGGCAAAATAGCCATTGGCGGCACCATGGAAAAGGCCGCGACGAAGGGCGAAAGGCCCGCACGAACGAAGGGAATGAACCCCAGCGGGATCCCCATCAGCAGTGCGAGCACGGCACTGATGAGCACACCGAGGCCGAGGCGCTCGAGCGAGGCAACCGTATCCCGGGCGAAGAGGTATTCGCCGGTACGCTTGCTCGGTTCAAACGCCATGCGGTCGATCGCTTCGGCAAAGCTGCTCATGGAGGGCAGCAGTTTGTCGTTCGGATTTTCCGCCAGGCGGACTTCCGACGCTCCCAGATAGAGAAGCGCGATCAGGACGAATGGCAGCAGCCCCAGGAAAAAGAGGGACTGCTTCGACGGTCTGAGGTTCATTAAACGTTTCATGAGAGGACCTTACAGTTTCCCTTCGGCGGCCATTTTGACATAGGTGTCGTCGAAGCGGAGCTTGATGTTTTTCGGATCACCGAACGTTTTGCCGCCCGGGAACTCCATACCAATGAACTCGGCGTCAGGCGCACCTTCTCCGAGGATGCCGTGATCAAAAGAGAACTCGCTGACTTTTTTCATGGTCGCCGGGATCTCGTCGCTGGTCGTAAAGGCAAGCAGGTCCGCCGGAGCATAGAACATCATCGTAGAATCAAGCTGGCTTTTATAACCCGCAAGGTCGGTACCGGAAGCCTGCGCCATAAAGGTCAGTGCCGCTTCGTCGCCCTTTTTCATGAGTGCCATTACTTCGAACCATGCACCGGTCAGTGCTTTGGCGAGTTTCGGGTTGTCTTTGAGGGTTTCGGTGTTGATGACGAGCATGTCGATGATCTCGCCCGGCGTCTTGCTGGAGTCGAAAACAAGGTTCGCATCTTTATTCGTCGCCATGATCTCGCTGAGCTGCGGGTTCCATGTCGTCATCGCCGTCACGTCTTTTGTACCCCATGCCGCAACCATGTCGGCGTCGGAGGTGTTGAGGACCTTGACATCTTTTTCGCTCAGGTTGACCGATTCAAGCGCACGCGCCAGCAGGTAGTGTGAGACGGAAAGTTCGACGAGGTTGACCGTCTGGCCTTTGATGTCGGCAAGGCTTTTCTTGTTTTTAAGGAGGATACCGTCGTTCCCGTTGGAGTAGTCACCCATGATGACCGCCGTAGAGTCAACGCCGCCGGCAGCCGGGATCGTCAGGGCGTCCATGTTCGTCATGAGACAGCCGTCAAATTTTCCTGCAGTATATTGGTTGATTGATTCGATATAGTCGTTGACCTGGACCATTTCGATCTCGATGCCGTATTTTTTGGCCCACTTGTCGATGATCCCTTTTTGCTGGGCGTAATCCCAGGGCATCCAACCGACATAGATCGTCCAGGAGACCTGAAACTTATCTTTGACTTCCGCCATCAGCGAAGAGGCACCAAGGCCCATGACCATCGTAGCGGCAACTAAGAGTTTTGAGGTAGATTTGAAAATAGATTTCATGTAAATCTCCTGAGTAGGTAATGGATTAAACACGCCAAGAGGTTGAAACCTCCCGGGCTTTTATCCCTCCGTGTAACCCCTACTCAAGAGGTCGACAGCTCTCGGACCAGACACGGTAACCCGCCGGAACCCTAGCCGCCTATTGTGGACAGTGGTGAGGTTTGACAACCTCGTGACATGCTTTCTGGGTGTCAGTATAACACTTTTATCACCCAGGTCAAGCAACCGGGTGATTAAAAAATGGTCACTAATAAAAACAGTCACAACTTTTGTGTTTGCTCAGGCAGCCGCCCCACCCCTTTGGCATCTAACCGATTTTATCCGTTAATTTGGGTATGATTTCATTACTCTGTAAATAGAGGAGAGAGAGTTTCATGCCCCAGGATCACCGCCCTATCCAGCTCGGCGTCAATATCGACCATATCGCCGTCCTGCGCGAAGCACGCCGCATCAATGACCCCGATCCGCTGATGGCCCTGGCCCCCTGCGCCCAGAGCGGCGCGGACCAGATCACCATCCACCTCCGCGAGGACCGCCGTCACATCAATGATGACGACGCCCAGAAGATCATCGCCTCCTCACCGCTGCCGGTCAATCTGGAGTGTTCGATCAACCAGTCGATCATCGACATCGTCTGCGAACTGCGCCCCCACCGCGCCACGCTCGTTCCGGAGAACCGTGAAGAGGTGACCACCGAGGGCGGTCTGGATATCATCGGCCAGAGCACCGCCGTCTCCGATGCGATCGACCAGCTGCATGACGCCGGGATCGCGGTATCGCTCTTCGTCGACCCTTCCGCACATATCATGGAGCAGTCCAAGGCCCTGGAAGCGGAGATGGTCGAACTGCACACCGGGACCTACGCCAACATCTATGCGATGCTCCATTCCGCGCTGCCCTACACCCGCCACAGCATTCCCGACCTCGAACTGCCCCGTGACGACCTGCAGCGCCGCCTCGAAGCCGCGATCGACGCCCTGCGCCAGAGTGCGGAGCATGCCCATGCCATCGGCCTCGAAGTCGCCGCGGGCCATGGTCTGAACTACCACAACGTGCAGGCCATCACGGCCATTGCGGAGATCACGGAACTCAATATCGGCCAGAGCATCATTGCACGTTCCGTCTTTTCCGGGCTCAGTGCCGCCGTGCGCGATATGAAAGCGCTGCTGGTCCGATGAGCCTGCCGCGCCTTGCCATCAGCATCGGCGACCCGAACGGTGTCGGACCCGAGATCGCGCTGCGGACCCATCCGCAGATCGCCGACGTATGCCACCCCTATTACTGCGTTGATCCCGAGGTGATGGAGCAGGCCGCATCGCTGCTGGGCATGCAGCTGCCAGACGATTTCACCATGGTGCCGCTCGGGCTTCCCTCCCCCATTCAGCCCGGAGTCGTCAGCGCCGATGCCGGCCGCTACAGCCACGCCTCCTTTGTCAAGGCGATCGCCCTCACCGAAAGCGGCGACACGGATGCGATCGTCACCCTTCCGATCCACAAGGAGGCGTGGATGCAGGCCGGCATCACCTACAAAGGCCACACCGACCTGCTCCGGGACCATTTCGAGCAGGACGCGATCATGATGCTGGGGTGCAGTCAGCTCTACGTCGCCCTCTATACCGAGCACCTCCCGCTCAATGAGGTGCCCTCCAAGATCGAGCGCAACGCCCTGGCCCGTTTTCTCCTCGACCTCTACCGCGCCACCGGTTTTGAAGACATCGCTGTCCTGGGGCTCAATCCCCACGCCGGGGACAACGGCGTGCTCGGGCACGAGGAGCGCGAGATCGAGGCGGCCATCGCCCTCGCCAACGACACCATCGAGGCCAAAGGATTTGAGTGCGACGGACGTCCCTTTTTCGGACCGGTCGTTCCCGATGCCGCATTCACGCCGCACTTCCGCACCGAGCACCGTCACATCGTGGCGATGTACCACGACCAGGGGCTTGCCCCCCTCAAGGCACTCTATTTCGATGAGAGTGTCAACATCTCCCTCAACCTCCCCATCGTCCGCACCTCCGTCGACCACGGCACCGCGTTCGATATCGCCTACCGGGGCAAGGCGCGCCTGAGCAGCTACCGCAACGCCGTCGATGCGGCCCTGAGGCTCCTCGGGTAGCCCCGCACTGTTTTTATAATAAATTGTGATATTAAATTGACACTTTCCCTATAAAATTTACGCAGACAAAATTTTTTCAGGGTTGACCGATGGGCACAGAAAAATCCCGGCAGCATATCTACATCATCAAACAGCGCAAAAAAGTCACGCTTTCCAGCGGCCCTTTTGAGTACGAAGAACTCCTGGGGAAATGTACGAGCACCGAAGAGGCGAAAAAGATTCTTGACGCCCACCCGGACGCCTATATCTCCGAAGACTCCACCTACAGCAACTCCGACCTCTTCCGCTACGAATAGCGCACCGTTTACACACGATTAAATAGCGCATTCTATACTTGGGATATTTCATTCAAAGGATGATTGATGCCCAGAAAACACCTACTGATCAGTTCCATTCTTTCCGCCGTGCTGACCCTCCAGGCCGCGGCCGTCACCTTTGACGAAATGCCCCCGGTGACCAAGCGGATGATGCCCAACGGCCCCAACGAGGTCCTCTCGTTCAGCCCGGCCGTTGAACAGGCGAAAGCCTCCATCGTCTACATCTCGTCGAAACAGACGCGCTCGCAGAAATACATGCAGCAGATGCACCCGTTCTTCGAACAGTTCTTCGGCCGCCGCTACAACCCCAACCCGCACCGCCAGAGCCTCGGTTCGGGCGTGATCGTCACCGGGGACGGCTATATCGTCACCAACAACCACGTCGTCGAAGATGCCGACACCATCATGGTCAAGCTCCCCGGTTCGCAAAAAGAGTACCGTGCCAAGCTCGTCGGCAGCGACCCCAAGTCCGATATTGCCGTGATCCGTATCGATGCGGAGGGGCTCACACCGATCCGGATGGGGAGCTCCGCCGAGCTGAAGATCGGGGATATCGTCTTTGCCATCGGCAACCCCTTCGGCGTCGGCCTCAGCGTTTCGCAGGGGATCGTCTCGGCCCAGCATAAAAGCGGCATCGGGATCAACGAATACGAGAACTTCATCCAGACCGACGCCTCCATCAACCCCGGCAACTCCGGCGGGGCACTGGTGGACAGCCGCGGGGCGCTGATCGGGATCAACTCCGCCATCATCACCCGCAGCGGCGGCAACAACGGGATCGGCTTTGCCATCGAGGTCGACATGGTCAAAAGCATTGCCAAGAAGCTGATCGAAGACGGCAGCGTCACGCGGGGGTACCTCGGCGTCAGCATCGGCGACCTGACCAAAGAGCTGCACTCCCTCTATCAACATGAACAGGGGGGCCTGCTCAACGACATCGTTGCCGATTCGCCGGCGGCCAAAGCGGGGCTGAAACGGGGTGACCTCATTGTTGCCGTCGACAGTCACACGATCAAAAATGCCGCCGACCTCAAAAACACCGTCGGGATGTACCGCCCCGGCAGCCGCGTCAAAATCACCTATGAGCGCGACGGCGACACCGACAGCGTCTATGTCGACCTGACCGACCTGGGTGAGCAGGCCCAAAACGACACCGAGAGCATCTTCGAAGGGCTGAGCCTGCAGAACCTGGACGCGCAGCAGCGCTACCGCCTGCGGATCCCCGACGATGTCGAGGGTGTCCTCATTACCGAGGTCGATTCCGAGGGGGATGCGGCCATGCAGGGGGTCCGGCCCGGGGACATCATCGTCCAGCTGGAAAACACCCCCGTCACCGATATCGTCTCCCTGGCCAAAGCACGCAAAAATGCCAAGGGGCAGCTCAAACGTGTCTACCTCTACCGTAAAGGGCAGGTCTACGTCGTCGCCCTTCCCTAGGGGGCCTTCGGCTCCCACCCCGAATTGGCTACAATAGAGGGGAACAGACTCTTCCAGGAGATGAAGTATTATGCTCCTCTCATTCGCCCTGCGTATCACCGTCGCCTACCTAATCGTGATCGGCCTTATGCTCGCCACCGTTTATCAGCAGCACCATGCACGTCTGGAGGACTATGTCAACCAGCGCTTTGCGGACGTCATGACGCAGGTACGTGCACACCTGTCGATGGAGGAGTCCGAAACAGTCAGTGAAGAGATGCGTGAAGTGCTGCAACAGATGCAGATCCCCTACTTCGAGGCCTATGACGGGAAGGGCCATCTTCTCCACGCCTTTGCATCCAAAAGATGGGCGGTGCTGAAGCCTGAAACACCGCTGCCGGTCCTCTCGACAACCGGAGCGGATGATTTTTCGCTGATCGAACGCGGAGGTACCCCCTACCTTCGCTTTGCCACGGGACCGGCCGAGATCAGGAACCCTTTAGGCAAGCCCGTCATCAGGGCTTTCCGCGGCCTTCTTCCCGTCGATGGCACCATCATCCGGCGGATGCGTGAGCACTATACCAATGCCCTTTGGCTCGTACTCGCGACCGGGGCAGTTTTCGCCATCGCCCTTTTTCCGATGATTCTGCTCTATTACCGGCAGCTGCGCCAAAAAAACAGCGAATTGATCCACAGCTATTTCGGTACCGTCGCAGCACTCGGCAGTGCCGTGGCACAACGTGACAGCGGAACCTCAAGCCACAGTTACCGTGTCACGCACTATACGCTGAGGCTCGCCGAGGCCCTGCAGTGTTGCAGCGAAAAGCACATTGCCAATATCATCCTCGGCGCCTATCTGCATGATGTCGGCAAAATCGGTATCCCGGACGCGATCCTGCTGAAACCGGGCCGATTGAGCGATGAGGAGTTTGAGCTAATGAAAAGCCATGTGGAGAGAGGACTGGAGATTGTCCGTCACGTCACCTGGCTTTCCAAAGCCGGGAGAGTCATTGCAGGCCACCACGAAAAGTACGACGGCAGCGGTTATCCCAAGGGGCTGCGCGGCAGTGCGATCCCCCTGGAGGCACGCATCTTCAGCGTGGCCGACGTCTTTGACGCCCTGGGCTCACGGCGTCCCTATAAAGAACCCATGGCGCTTGACGCCTCCCTTGCCTACCTCAAAAGCCACGCCGGCACCCACTTCGATCCGGAGATCGTCGCGGTGTTCATCCGGATCGCCCCCGAGATCTACCGCGAGACACTGAACCGGAGCGAAGAGGAGCTTGAGCGCATGCTGCAAAAAGAGGCCGAGCCCTATATCAGCAGGCTCTAGACACTCTGCATCGCTCTTTTAGGAGAGGCGGTCGCGGTAGGTCTCGTAGCCGAAGCGCTTGACGATCTCCATCGCCCCGTTTTGCCGCAGGATGGCCAGTGCAGGAAGCTGCACGCCGTTGAAGGTCGTATTTTTGACGAAGGTGTAGTGGATCTGGTCCTCGAAGACGATCTGATCCCCGACCTGCAGCGGTGCGTCAAAGGCGTAGTCGCCCATAATGTCACCGGCCAGACAGGTATTGCCGCCGAGGCGGTAGGTATACGGTTTCTCCCCGGTCTCGGCAGCATCGCGTACCTCGGCGCGGTAGGGCATAGCCAGGGTGTCGGGCATATGTGCCTCGGCAGAGATGTCGAGGATGGCGATATCCATCCCGTTATGGACGATGTCAAGCACCGTCGCCACCAGCGGTCCGGTCTGCCAACCGACCGCTTCGCCCGGTTCGAGGTAGACTGTAACCCCGTTGTGGCGCTCCCGGAATGCGCGTATGACCTCGATCAGGCGATCGACGTCGTAGTCGGCGCGGGTGATATGGTGCCCCCCGCCGAAATTGACGTACTCGAGCCCGTCGATGTAGGCGCCGAACTTCGCTTCAAAGGCATCAAGGACCCCCTCGAGCGCATCGACGTTCTGTTCGCACAGGGCATGGAAATTGAGCCCGTCGAGTTTGGCAAGCTGCGTTGCGTCGAAATTCGCCGCCGTCGTACCCAGACGGCTATAGAGCCCGCAGGGGTTGTAGAGATCGACCGGTGACGAGGAGTACTCCGGATTGACGCGCAGGGAGACGGAAAGATTCGGGTTGACGCTTTTGACACGGTCGTAAAAGCGTTCGAGCTGATCCGGGGAGTTAAAGACGATATGGTCGGAGATCGCCGCGATCTCGTCGATCTCCTGCGCTTTATAGGCCGGGGAGTAGGTATGCACCTCTTTGTCCATCTTTTCCCGGGCCAGTTTCGCCTCGTGCAGGCCGCTGGCCGTACACCCCTGCAGGTATCGCCCAACGAGCTCGAACGTCGACCACATAGCAAAGCCCTTGAGCGCCAGGATGATCTTCGCACCGCTCTCGCGCTGGACACGATCGAGGAGCTTGAGGTTGGCCTCAAGACGCGCCTCTTCGCAAATATAAACCGGTGTTTCAACGTCATAATATTTTTTCATCGTGTTACTTTTCGATATAATTTCGTCCATGCAAAAATTTATTCTGGGTGCTGTGCTCGTCTTTATCGCCGTCACCCTCTATTCACTCTACGACATTATAACCTCTTCCCCCGTTGAAAATGAACCAGTTGAGGCCCCGATCGAGAGCAGACCGGTCGCCGAAAAACCGAAACCGAAACCGGTACCGACACTGAGCGCCGGCGAACGCAAAGCCCGCTTTATCCAACAGATCCTTCCGGCCGTCAAAGCCGTCAAAGCCGAACTGGATGCGGAATACGCCCGGGCGAAAATGCTGATCGACAAACCGGAACGTTCGGCGGACGAGGACGCGTGGCTCCAGGCGCAGATGCAGCGCTACAACGTTACCGGCTATCCCTGCCTTCTGCGCAGTATGCACACACACCCCGTCAGCCTCGTGATCGCCCAGGCGGCCCTGGAGACCGGGTGGGGAAGCTCCCGTTTCTTCAAAGTGGCCAATAACGTATTCGGCATCTGGTCCTACAACAAGCACGAGCCCCGTATCGCGGCCTCGGAGCAGCGTGGCACCAAAACGATCTATGTCAAGAAGTTCGCCACCCTCGATGATGCGATCCGCGGCTATTTTACGATGATCGCCAAGGGGTACGCCTACAGCGGGCTGCGCCGCGCCCGCACCCAGACGGACAACCCCTTCGTGCTGCTGCGCTACCTGCGCCGCTACTCGGAACTGCGCGACGAATACGTCGCCCGACTCTACTATGTCATGAAAGCCAATAAGCTCTATACCTACGACACCCCTTCCTATGCGCCGATTGCGCTGGTCGATATTGTCCCGGAGTATGTGGCGCAGAAGATGGAAGAAGCTGCGAAGAAGAAAGCGGCCGAAGAGCCGATGTGTGCCCTCAATGAGGTCAAAGTGGAGGGCGAGGAGCGCGAACCGGTCCCCTGCGAAGAGGAGGAACCGGAAACGAACCTTACGCGTCCAGCTCCCGGACTTTCCACGGTAAGCCCTGCGCGTTCATTTCGTCCATAAACGGATCCGGGTCGAACTGTTCCATGTTCCAGACCCCCTCCTGATACCACTTTTTCTCCAGCATCAGTTTCGCACCGATCATCGCCGGCACGCCCGTCGTGTAGGAGACGCCCTGTGATTTGACCTCGGCGTAGCACGCCTCGTGGTCTTTCACCTGGTAGATGTAGACCTTCCGTTTCTTGCCGTCTTTGAGCCCTTCGGCGACGATCCCGATATTCGTCTTGCCCTTGGTGCGCGGCCCCAGGGTCGCGGGGTCGGGCAGGAGGGTGCGGAGGAACTCGATCGGCACGATCTTCTGCCCCTGGTGCTCCACCGGTTCGATGCCCAGCATCCCGACGTTCTCGAGGCACTTCATATGGGTCAGGTAGCTCTCGCCGAAGGTCATGAAGAAGCGGATACGCTTGAGGCCTTTGATATGCTTCACGAGCGACTCCATCTCCTCGTGGTAGAGCAGGTAACTCTCCTTCGGGCCGATCTCCGGGTAATCCCAGCTCATGTGGATCTGCATCGGATCCGTCTCGATCCACTCGCCCTCTTCCCAGTAGCGCCCTTTCGCGCTGACTTCGCGGAGGTTGATCTCCGGGTTGAAGTTCGTTGCAAATGGGTAGCCGTGGTCGCCGGCGTTGCAGTCCAGGATATCGATGGTATGAATCTCGTCGAAATAGTGTTTCTGGGCGTAGGCGCAGAAGACGTTGGTCGCGCCCGGGTCGAAGCCGCTGCCCAGCAGCCCCATGATCCCCGCCTGCTTGAAGGCCGCGTCGCGGGCCCACTGCTCTTTATACTCAAACTTCGCCTCGTCCGGATGCTCGTAGTTGGCCGTATCCAGGTAGTCGACGCCCGTCTCGACACAGGCATCCATAATGGAGAGGTCCTGGTAGGGAAGCGCCACGTTGATCACGATGTCCGCCCCGACCTTCCGGATGAGGGCTGCCGTCTCCTCGACGCTGTCCGCATTGACCTGCTCAATCGCGACCGCGCCGGCCGGGAGCTCGTCCGCGATCGCCTTGCAGCTTTCGAGTCTGCGGCTCGCCAGGACGATCTTTGTAAACGTTTCGCCGTTCATAACACACTTGTGCGTCACCACGCGGCCGACCCCGCCCGCGCCGATAATCAATACAGTAGCCATTCTTCTACCTCGTCATTAAATTCACCTCAAATAGTAACCTATTTCCGTTTAAGCAGCCCCCCGAAAATAGGCCGATTGTTGCCGGAGCGTAATCTTGCTATACTGTCTTGAAATCGTGCGAAAAGGAGCGGTATGCCTTCTGTCGTCCTCTGGGTGGAAGCGTTCTCGGGGCTCGGTCTGTTTCTCTTCGGGATGCTCTATCTGGAGAGCCAGATCCGCCAGTCCGCCGGTCATGCCTTCAAGAGCATCGTCCAGCGGGCGACCGGCACCCCGCTTCGCAGCCTGATGACCGGGCTCGGTGCGACGGCCCTCTTTCAAAGCTCTTCGGTCGTCACCCTGATGGCGCTGTCGCTCGTCGGGGCACAGCTGATGAGTCTGGGCGGCGCCATCGCCGTCGTCTTCGGCGCCAACCTCGGTACCACCGTCACGGCCTGGATCATCGCCCTGGTCGGCTTCAAACTCGATATCCGGCTGCTCTCGTATCTGCTGATCGGTATCGGGGGCCTCGGCGGCGTCCTCGCCTCCCCGGAGAGCCGCTGGAAAAAACATTTCGGCGTCATGGTCGGGTTCGGGCTCCTCTTCCTGGGCCTCGAGGGGATGAAAGGGAGTTTCAGCGGCTTTGCCGACACCGTCGAACTGACGGCCTTCAACAACTGGCCCCCCTACCTGTTCGTCCTGATCGGTTTTGCCCTTACGGGCCTGATCCAGTCCAGTTCCGCCGCGATCGCGATCGCCCAGAGTGCGCTTTACAGCGGCATTATCGGCTTTCCCGCCACCGCCGCGTTCGTCATCGGAGCCAATCTCGGCACCACGGTCACGGCCATTCTCGGTGCCCTCGGCGGCACCCCGGACAA
Organism: Thiomicrolovo sp. ZZH C-3; assembly: GCF_054862725.1. Taxonomy (NCBI): domain Bacteria; kingdom Pseudomonadati; phylum Campylobacterota; class Epsilonproteobacteria; order Campylobacterales; family Sulfurimonadaceae; genus Thiomicrolovo; species Thiomicrolovo sp. ZZH C-3. Next base: position 1,197,226 of record NZ_JBTKXX010000001.1, on the reverse strand, counting down.
AAAACGGACCGCCCTGGCCCATGTGCTTTTCAATATTTCAACGGCCGCAGTGGCCATGATGCTGATGGGAGCGATGATCTGGGGGATCGACCGTTTTGCCGCCGCGGCAGACGGTGTGGTCAAAATCGCCCTCTTCCATACCCTGTTCAACCTGCTCGGGGTCCTGCTCTGGTACCCCTTCATCCCGCTGCTTGAACGCCTGCTGCTACGCACCTTCAAGAAAACACCGCTGCAGGTGACCAAGTGGATCCATAATGCCCCCGTCACGGTCCCGGACATGGCGATCGATGCGCTCAGAAACGAGGTCAACGCCCTCTCGAACCGGGTCGAAGAGTTCGCCCTGCTCGCCATCGACATCTCACCGCCCAAAGCGTTCGAGGCGGGCCTCTCCGTCGACAAGCTCCTCGAAGCGCCGCAGAAACATTTTGATATCGTCTTTGACCGCCTCTATGCCAAGATCCGGCGCCATGAGGGTGAGATCTACCGCTACATCATCCTGCTCTCCCCCCACTGTCCCGAGGAGGAGAAGCAGGTGCAGCTGCTGAACCTGCAGCACACCATCGCCTACCTCGCCACGGCGGCCAAGGCGATCAAGGATATGCTCTACGACATCGAACGCCTTTACGATGCCGCGTCTCCGGAGGAGCAGGCCTTCTACAGAGATCTCCGGTACCAGATCCTCAAAAGCGTACTGACCTACCATGCGGTCGCACAGGGTGCCGAAGCGGAACGGGAGGTGCTCGAAGAGACCTACCGGCGGGTCGCGAACTCCTACAAGAACAGCATGGCGGTCATCGAGGCCATCGCCCAGAACCCCGCCATCCCCTCGGAGATGACGACGATCACCGTCAATGCCCTGCACCTGGTCAAGAGCTTTACCAAGTCCCTGCGCAACGCCTTGCCCAAGGGGCCTCTTCTTAATCAATCATGACCTATAATGGTAAGATTGAACTTTGAGACAAGAGTAAACCATATGAAGCAGGATAAACGGGTCATCGGCTGGCGCGAACAGGTCGGACTGCCGGCACTGGGCGTCGACGCCGTCAACTGTAAAATCGACACCGGGGCCAAAACGTCCGCCCTCCATGCCTTTTACGTCGAAGCCTTCGCGCGTGAGGGCAAAAAGATGGTGCGGTTCGGACTGCACCCGAATCAAAACGACACGGAGACGGTCGTCGAGTGCGTTGCCGAACTCTTTGATGTGCGCACCGTCAGCGATTCGGGCGGTCACCGGGAGGAGCGCTACGTCATCCTGACGCCGATCCGTATCGGGCATGAGACCTTTGACGCCGAGATCACCCTGACCAACCGCGACACGATGGTGTTCCGGATGCTGCTGGGGCGCCGTGCCATGGAGAAACGTTTCATCGTCGATCCCGATGCCTCTTATCTTGCCGGGGAGCCTACCGAATGAAAATTGCCATCCTTTCACGCAACAGGAATCTCTACTCGACCCGCCGCCTCGTCGAAGCAGCCCTTGAACGCGGACACGAGGTGGAGGTCATCGACACCCTGCGCTGCTATATGAATATCACCTCCGAGCGTCCCTCCATGCACTACAAGGGCGAGGACCTCGTCGGGTTCGATGCCGTCATCCCCCGCATCGGCGCCTCGATCACCTTCTACGGCACGGCGGTCCTGCGCCAGTTCGAGGTGATGGGGCTGCACTCCCTCAACGACTCCATCGCCATCAGCCGCGCCCGGGACAAGCTGCGCTCCATGCAGCTGCTCGCGCGCAAAGGGGTCGGGATGCCGATCACCGGCTTTGCCCGCAATCCCGACGACATCGAAGACGTGCTCAATATGGTCGGGGGCGCCCCGGTCGTCATCAAGCTGCTCGAAGGGACCCAGGGGATCGGGGTCGTCCTGGCCGAGACAAAAAAGGCGGCCGAGAGCGTTATCCAGGCCTTTATGGGGCTCAATGCCAACATCATGGTCCAGGAGTTCATCAAGGAGGCGGGCGGTGCGGATATCCGCTGCCTCGTGATCGGCGACAGGGTTGTTGCCGCGATGAAACGCCAGGGACCCGAGGGGGAGTTCCGCTCCAACCTGCACCGCGGCGGCAGCGCCCGGATGATCAAGATCACCCCGGACGAACGCGCAGCCGCCGTTGCCGCCGCCAAGGCGATGGGCCTTCAGGTGTGCGGCGTCGATATGCTCCGCTCCAAACGCGGCCCGCTGATCATGGAGGTCAACTCCTCCCCCGGCCTCAAAGGCATCGAAACGGCCTCCGGCAAGGACATCGCCGGACTGATTATCCAGCACCTTGAAAAGGCCAGCAGCAAGCCCCGCGCCAAGAAGCCGAGGCTCTCACCGATGTAAAGGGGCGTGACGATGTTCGAGATCGCAGGTACCACCGTCGCCAAAGGGGAGCGCAAAGTCATCCCGATCCCCCTGCCCGCCCTCTACTCCGAAAAACGGATCGATATGCCGGTCGAGGTGATCCGGGGCAAACGCAGGGGGCCGACCCTCTTTGTCAGTGCGACGATCCACGGGGATGAACTTAACGGTATCGAGATCATCCGGCGCCTGCTGCAGCTGCCCCAGATGGCCAAACTCCGCGGCACCCTCCTGGCCGTTCCCGTCGTCAACCCCTACGGCCTGATCCAGCACTCGCGCTACCTCCCCGACCGCCGCGATCTCAACCGTTCCTTCCCCGGCATGCAAAAAGGGAGCCTCGCTTCCAAAGTCGCCAAAACCTTTATGGACGAGATCGTTGAGAAATCCGATGCCGGTATCGACCTGCATACCGGTGCCGTTCACCGCTCGAACTTCCCCCAGGTGCGGGCCAATCTTGAGGATGAAACGACGCTGGCGATGGCCGAGGCGTTCCGTGCACCCGTGCTGATGCATTCGGCGCTGCGTGACGGTTCCCTGCGCGAGGCCGCCGTCGAAAAAGGGGTGCCGATTCTGCTGTATGAGGGGGGAGAGGCACTGCGCTACGACGAGCTCTCCATCCGTACCGGACTCAAAGGGATCGTCCACGTCATGCGCCACCTGGGGATGCTGCCGAAAACCTCCTATACCCCCAAGAAACTGCCGACCGTCACCGTCAGCAGCAGTAAATGGCTCCGTTCACCCCAAAGCGGTCTGATGCGCAGTTTCAAAGCGCCGGGAAGTTTTGTGCAGGAGGGTGAGCTGCTGGCGCAGATCGACGTGCCGCTGCAGCAGGAGTTGGTCGAGGTCCATGCCGAATTCGACGGGATCATCATCGGACGGCTGGAGACCCCGCTGGTCTACGAGGGGGATGCGATCTTTCATATCGCCACCAAGGAAAAAGCGCACACCATCTCCCACCTCGAAGCCCTGGAGGCCCTCGACGAGAGCGCCGTCGGCGAAGCGATGCCTTCCCTGCTGCAGGACCCTCCGCTGATCTGATCGGCCGCTAGAGGTAGAGGTCAGTCAACAGTGCCAGCATCTTCCTGACGGATTCCGTACGGACCGTTTCCGACGCGGTATGGTAACCGGTCGTCGGCAGCTGAAGGGTCGTCCCCTGCAGCGTCCCTTCCGCAGCCAGCCGCCCCATCTCCGTACTCCCCAGCGACGACGCCGTTCCGCCTGTAGCCACTGCAGCGGCATTCTGCGCCTCGATATAGCGGTCTTTGAAGCCGTAACGGATCCCAAGGCGGTCGCACCGTCCGGCGATCTCCTCCGTAAACGCCCTGTTGAACGGGGCGTTTGCATCGCGGTAACGCAGCACAATGTCCTGCGCATCGGCCGTTTCACGGTCGGGGAAAGGGCTGGTGTCCAGGACCAGAAGCCGGTCCGTCTCCCCATCAAAACGGCGGTACCACTCCAGCACGAAACGCCAGCTTTTGCCCGATTCTTCCTGCGCGGTGAAAAAGGCGCTCCCCTCGTATCCGCAGCGGTAGAGGTGCAGGATCAGTGCCGCGCTGATAACGTTATCGAGCTGGGCCGAAAGCATCCCGTCGCTGTTTCGGAGCGAATCGACATAGGCGACCGGCGTCCCCGGCAACAGGTATTCCAACCCTTGAACCTCAAAGATCAGGTTGTTGCGCCGCGGGCAGATGTAGGCCTTTTCAATCGTCCCCAGCCCGAGGTAGGTTCCCGACCGGGGCTCGTAGGCCTGGACCGCCTGCCCCGCGAACCGTTCCGAGATTGTATTCATCGTCTGTTCCGCTACCGAGTTGCCGATCAGGTCGGCACGGTTCTGGGTCAGAAACGCCGCGTACTGGAACTCGTTCGGTCCCGTACAGATCAGGCCGTGGCGGTCGATATGTGCCGAGAGCGTCCCCGACCCGGGCCGCCGTCCCTTAGCGAAAAGCACTCCCTCGTACAGGGTCGTGTCGATCCCGAGCTCGTCGAGCTCGCGTTTGAGCGTCAGGAAAAAGGGGTGTTCCGCCCCGACGACGGAGGGACGCCTCACAAGATATTTCAGGGTGTCAAGAAAAGCTTCGAATCCGGGCACGCTCATGAAGTGTACCCCTTGCCATGCGCTTCCATCAGGGCCAGCTCCTGCCGCCCGGAAAAACAGACTTTCGGATCCGGCGCGAACACGAGGCGCTCGTCCCGCCCCTCGTAATCGACCTGCCGCAGCAGGAGCTTCATCGTCTCGAGCCGCGCCCTGTGTTTGTCGCTGGAACGGATGACATGCCAGGGGGCCGCCGCATGGTCGGTGACCGTCAACATCTGGTACTTCATCTGCGTAAACTGCTCCCACATGCTCTGCGCCTGCATATCGATCTCGCTGAGCTTCCAGCGCCGCAACGGGTCGCTGCGCCGCTGCTCGAAGCGCAGGGCCTGCTTCTGTTTGCTGACGCTGAAATAGAGTTTGACGAGGAGCATCCCCTCTTCGGTCAATGCCTGCTCGAACGGGACGACGTGCTTGAGGAAAAGGGCATGTTCGCGCGGCGTGCAGAAACCGAAAACCGGTTCGACCATGGCCCGGTTGTACCAGCTGCGGTCAAAGAGGACAAGTTCGCCAAAATGGGGGAAGTGCTTGATGTAACGCTGAAAGTACCACTGGGAACGCTCCTCCTCCGTCGGCTTGCCCAGGGCGACGATGCGGTAATGCTTGGGATTCATGAACCGGCTGACACTGCCGATGGTCGTCCCCTTGCCCGCCGCATCGCGCCCCTCGAAAAGCACCATCATCTTCAGCCGGTGACGTTCGATATGCTGCTGCAGCTTGATCAGCTCCGCCTGGTAGGGGGCCAGGGCCAGGCTCTGCGCATGGATACGGAGCGCTTCATCCTGCTGTTCCGGTGTGAGGCCGTAGGTTTTCATGGTTTCGTCCGCGCGTTCAGTCGAGATAGTTCATGCTGTAAAGCACGCGTTCATGGGCATCCCGCGGCTGTTTCTGCCTGTCCACCGTCTCCAGCCGTTCCCGCAGACCCATGCCGTTGGCGATCTGGATCGCCAGCCCCGGCCGGGCGTTGAGTTCGAGCAGCAGCGCGCCGTCGTTTTTATCGAAAACGATATCGGCCCCCAGGTACCCCAGGCCCGTCATCTCATAGCATGACGATGCCATCGAAAGGACTGCCTCCCACTGGGGGACCTGCAGGTGGGCGAAGTCGTGGTGGGTGTCGGGATGGTGCGTCACGGGACGGTCGTGGATGACCGCCGAAAGTGCCGAACCATCCTTGATGCTCAATCCGACGCCGACGGCCCCCTGGTGCAGGTTCGCTTTCCCGTCGCTCTCCCGGGTCGGGCAGCGCATCATCGCCATCACCGGGTATCCCCGGTAGACGATGATGCGGATATCCGGCACCCCTTCGAAACTGTAATCAACAAACATCGGGTCGAAGGCGACGACCTTTTCGATGATGGCCGTATCGTAGCGGCCGCCCAGCGAGTAGAGGCCGCTGAGGATGTTGGAGAAGTGTTTGCGCAGGTCCGACAGGGAGAGGGCATCCCCGCTTGCCTTGATAAAGGTGTCGCCTTCACGGTGGGTGATGACGACGATCCCCTTCCCGCCGCTGCCGTAGTCGGGTTTGACGACAAAGCTCTCATAGGGGGCCAGCACTTTGTGAAGATCCCGCAGCTGGGACTGGCGTTCGATGGTCGCATAGAGTTCCGTGACCGGCACCCCCGAGGCGGTGGCCAGCTCTTTGGTCATCAGCTTGTTATCGACCATCGGGTAGAGGCTGCGGGGGTTATAACGGCCGATCAGCTCGATATTGCGGTAGTTCATCCCGACGATGCCTTTGCGCCGCAGCGCACCGAAGGTTACCAGTTTCATCGCCCGGCCATCGGTGCGAAGCGCACCAGTTCGGAGATGCGGTAGCCGGTGTAGCGGCCGACGAGGATGACCATCGCCAGGACAAGCAGCTGCAGTTCCGGAAAGGTAAAGGTGAGGTGGCGCACGAAGTCGTTATCCATCGCGAAGAAGGCGGCGATCGCGACAATGAGCGAACCGCCGACCTGCGTCAGCGCCTCCCGCGCACCGCTCTCCTCCCAGAGGATCGACATCCGTTCGATCGTCCAGGAGAGGATGATCATCGGGAAGAAGGTGATCTTGAGCACTTCATCGATGCCGAGTTTGAAACTGATGATACTCATCACCGACATGATACTGATGACGACGATGATCACGGCGGAGATCCTCGCCACCAGCAGCAGCTGCAGCCGGGAGAGGTAACTGCGCACGATCAGGCCGCTGGCGACGATCACGAAGAACATCGCCAGCCCGCTGATCAGCGTCGTCTGGATAAAGGCGAGGGCGAACAGCACCGGCATGAAGGTCCCCATGGTGCGGATCCCGATCAGGATACGGAAAATGACGACCACCAGCGCGCCGATGGGGATCAGCAGCAGCTGCTTGAAGGCGTTCTGCTGGGAACTCGGCAGGGTGTAGAGCGAGAAGTTCAGGAAGTCATTCCCCTGCCGCAGCATTTCGCGCTTGCTGAGCATGGAGGCCGCCACTTTGGCCTCGCTGACCGAGAAGCGGAGCCGCGCCTTGGCGATCCCCTTGGTCGTCATCATCGCCCGGTTGCCAAGCGCCCAGACGAAAAAGTTCTCCGGCAGCGTGATCTGCCCCGTTTTAAAGCTGAAGTAGCCCGACTCGTCCGTGCCTTTGACCTCCAGCAGCGTCACCGCCCGCCGTTTCTTCTGCCCGTCTTCGAGCATGATACCCCGTACCTTGCGGAACGGGATGTGTTCCCGCGCCAACAGTGCCATGACCAGGGAAGCCGTCGTCTCATTCTTCTTGGCCAGCAGCTCCTTGACCGCGTCGGTCGGCATTTCGGTATTGAACATATCGATCAACTGTGCCGCCAGGGAGATCGCATCGGCGGAATGCTCCCGCGCAAAGTTGAGGATCCCCGCCGCCGCGGCCTGCTCCGAGGCGTCCCAGAACTGCGTATCATCGTATGCCGGGGTCGTGTCCCATACCGCTTTGCGGTCCTGGGGCTCATAGAGTGCATCGGGCGTGACCCTGATCTTGTAAAAGAGCTTGCTTTTGTCGTCAAACTGCCGTTTCGTCCAGTGCAGCAGCTCGCCGTCGTGCATGGAAGCCGTCGTCATGCCGAAATCACCGGCTTCCCCCTCCCGCTCGAGGATCTTCATACCCGGCTGAAGCGATGGAAGGCGCAGCGAGACCGACGCGGCACCGCCGGTGCCTTCAAGGTCCACCTCCGCCGTCACCGTAAAAACGGATCGCTTGTCGTGTGGCGTCACCGGTACGCCGAGGTATACCACCTTGTACCAGGAGACGAAAAGTCCTGTCATCGCCAGGAGCATGACGATCATCAGTACCTGGAAACGTGACGAGATCACGGGGCTGTCACCAGTTCTTTGGCATATTTTCGGCTGACATCGACGATAAAGTGGTCATGCAGGAAATTGACACCGATCAGGATCTTGTATTTGAAGTTGCTCCGGTCGGTAAGCGTCACTTCCACCGCCTGGGTCACGTCGCTGAGGGTGAGTTTGAGCATGACGACCGCCCGGCGCTGGGAGGGGGCGCCGTGCTGCTTGATTTTGACAAAACGCACGACCTTGGCACGGATCTGCTGGCCGTTGACACTAAAGAGGGCCCAGTCCTGGCCGTCCTCATTGACGATCTGGAGTTCTTCCGCACCGATGGAGGTCGTATTCGCACCGGTGTCGATCCTGCCATCCAGCACGAAACCGCCCGGTTCGACGAACACCTTCTCCACTTTCCCGATCACCTGTTTCGTGCCGATCTCTCCCGCATCCGCCTCTTCGTCACTCCAGCTCACTTCGGCCGGTGCAACAACAGGGGGCTGCGGTTCCACTGCCGGCTCCGCAGCCGCCAGGGCGCTGAATGCCACAACATAAAGGATCGCCAGGAAGGTCCGTTTCTTCAAAATACGCCGCTCACTTTCATCGCCCGGTAGGGCTTTTTGGTTAAGATTGTAACAGAGAAAAGTGACTATGACAACTGTGATAACAGCGTATTGAGATCACCGAGGACGTTGATCGATGCGATCTTGCCGTTACGGAAATGGAAAAATGAGGCGCCGGTGAAGCTGATCCTGTTCCCCGACGCCGGATGGCCGAAAAGCGCCCCTTCATGCTTGCCCGTGTAGGAGACGTACGCAGCCGCCCTCTCCTTTTCGACGACGGTAATCTCGACGGCGTGGTAGAGGGCCGGGAACGCCTGCGTCACCATCGCGGCATAGTCCTTGAACCCCGCCAGTCCGTTCGCTTCGATCCCCAGCGATCCGCGGAAACGGATGTCGGGGTCCAGCAGGGTGTCGGCTACGCTGAAATCCTTCTCGTTCCACATCGCGTAATAGCGTTCAAGCAGCTGCTGCGGTTCCATTATGCCCTCACTCGTCATCGAAACGGTGCTTATGGGGGAAGCGTTCGATCGGCGCGAAATCGTCATCGTCGTCATCTTCCCATGATTCGTCGTTCTCAAAGTCGTAGGTAAAGATACGCTCGTATCCCCGCTTTTCCAGCTCCTCGTCAAGGGTCTCCGGAGCGTACCCTTTCGTTTGACAAACCGACAGGATCGCAGCGGCATCCGCTTCATCCACGCCGTTCAACTTCATTTCCATCTCGATATCAGAAATCGTCATTTCGACCTCAAACAGTATAGCGCCCATCGGCGCCGAGCATGGGCTATGCCCGACCATGACCGCGCGGGTGCGGCCAAAACTAAAACAAGTGCAAACCAGAAATTATACTCCTTTTTTTGCAAAAACAGCGCTATAATTTAGCCGGTTATTTCATGGGGCCAAGCCATGAAAAGCCGATCTGCCGGGAGGAGAAAACCTATGATAAAACAGAGTCTCTGGGGAGCGTGCCTGCTGCTTGCGGTGCTTACGCTGCATGCCGAAGAGCGCGACCCTATGGAAGTGTGCGATGAGCGTAACGAAGGCTGTATTGCCAAGTGTGACGGTATGGAGAATGCCTCGTCAGCGTGCTACGACAGCTGCGAAACCTCCTACCGGCGCTGCCTCGACATCGCCAACGGGTACACCCCGGATCTTCCGAGCAAGTATGGGGAGGATACCAACGCGAGCGCGAAAAAGGCTCAGAAGTAAAAGGCGATCAGCAGGGTACTGATCCAGATGGCGCCGGTCATGACCAGCGAAACGAATACGAGGGCCGCCCCCGCGTCCTTGGCCCGTTTGGCCAGTTCATGGTATTCGAGCGTCACGAGGTCCACGACGCGTTCGACCGCGCTGTTGGCCAGTTCGGCCAGGAGCGGGATAAAGAGGGAGATACTCAGCACCGCGCTATACAGCGGGGTGATCGGCAGCAGCCACGCAAAGGTGCCCATCCCGAAAAAGAGCAGCAGCTGCAGCTTGAACGAGCTCTCGTTACGGATAACCTCGATGAGGCCCGTCAGGGCGTAGCGCGTATTTTTGAACAGGGTGTAATCCGGTTTATTGAGCAATAGAATCCTTTAACTGCATGACCGCGTCGCGTACCGTATCCGCGCTGCTGGCAAGGGGCATCGGGGCACCGAAGACGACCGTCACGGGACGGCGCAGCCCCCGCCGTCCGCCGGCATGGGTCTTTCGGGTATAGGACCATCGGCTGCCGCACATCCCGTCGATGTAGAACGGCACGATCTCCCCCCGGTGACTTTGAGACGCTATTATCTCAAATCCACGGTAAAACTTTTCTATCTCGCAGTGCCGGCTGATCCCCCCTTCGGGGAAAATGGCTACGGCTTCCCCCGCGTTCAGGGCCGAAACCGCCTCTTTGAACGCCTGCTTCGACGCTTTGGGCGAGACGGGGATGGTCCGTCCCAGCCGAAACATCCACCCCAGCGCTTTCCATTCGTAAATGGCCCGCTCCATCATATAGCGCAGCAGTCGACGGCGCAGCGCGATCTGCACCAGCAGCCAGTCCATCCAGCTGACGTGGTTGCCCAGGAGCAGGACGGCACCGGCGGCAGGCACATGCTCCCGCCCCTCGCCCCTGACGCGGTAACGCAGCGACACCAGCAGCGCCGCCACCGTCCAGAGCAGCAGCAACACGCTTTTGCGCATCCTCACTCCCCGTTCCCGGCCAGCGAGGTGCTCCACCCCAGGTAGACCCCGTGGGCCTCGAGCGCGGTTTCGATCAGCGGACGGGTGACCGCCTCAAGCGCGTCGGGGGTACAGACATGCGTCCGTTCGTACAGCAGCCCGTGGGGGTAGTGCCCCTCCTCCTCCAGGTCCGTTTCGATCCGCACGCCCGCTTCGGCCAGGCCCGCCGCCGCGCGCTGCATCGCCGTACGCGTCTGGAAAAAGAGGTAGTGCTCTACCGGGCGCGCACAGGAGAGGTCGTCCCCGGCCGCGGACAGCTCCGCGATGATCTCGGCACTTTTGGCCTGCTGAAGCTCGAACGGATCGGGCGCGAGGGTATCGTGGTAAAAAGCGTGATGGGTATCGCGGGTCGCCCCGTACTCGATCTGGCCGTAACCGTACTGCTTGAACAGGTCCCGGAACTGCTGCTCGGCCCCCTTGCTCCAGGCGGCATAGTAATAGAGCTCCGCCCACCCCTCCTGCAGGCGCATCCCGGCATACAAGGCACCATTACGCAGTTCGAGCCGGTCGCTCAGCGCCGTATTGATCGCGTCGAGGACGCGGCGCTCCTCTGCGCCGCAGCCGCTCTGCGCATCCGGCGTTTTTAACGGTACGAAGCACCAGAGCATCCAGACCGTATCGTCGCTTTGGGGCTCAAAATCGAGGTTTGCCTCGATCGTGACCGGGGTATTTTCTTCATTTGTCGTCGTGTAGGTAACGTTCATGCACTGCCCTTGGTATAATGGCGCTATTTTAACAAAGATTGGGGAAGGAACAGATGGAGAGCATTATCGCGGTCACGGTTTTTTATCTGCTCCTCGAAGGGTTCGAGGTCGCCTGGCAGAAGGCGCCGACGATGCTGGAGATGCTCATACGGATCCGGCGCCGCTATGACAGAAGCATCTTCTACTTTCTTCTGCTGCACCCCACCTACTACTTTGCCATCTGGCTGATCCTGGAGACACGGATGGCGCTGCCCGCCGTCATGCTCCTCTTTATCAAAACCGTCGATATCGCGACAAAGATCGTGCTGATGCAGCAAGTATTCGAAAAAAGGGAAGTCTCGGAACAGCTGCACGAGATGCTCATCCTGCCGCTGGGAAGATGGATGCCCTACGCCGGTTTCGCCGTCTACCCGCCGCTGGTGCTGTGGGCGGTCCTCTAAAAGGTCAGCGCCCCTTTATCTCTTTGAGCGCCTCGGCGATCTTTGCTTTCTGCTCCTCGGAGAGCGACTGCGATTCGAGCTTCTCCATCAGTGATTCGCCGAGTCTGTCCATCCGCGCATTGTCATCGCGCTGGGCACGGCTGATCCGGCGTACGATCAAGTAAAAAAGTCCCGCCGCCATCATCAGCAGCAGCGCTGCGGCACTCAGCATCAGTCCCTCTACGGACATAGCCCCTCCCTTGTTTTCTGAATAGTATAGCGCAATGGCGGGGCCGAATCAATCGTTACAGCAGCGATTCGTAACGGGCGTCGGTCAGGGTTTTGAGGAAGGCGACGATGGCGTCCTCCTCCGCGTCGCTCAGCCCCAGGTTGCCGAGCTCGTCGACATTGATCGTCTCGGGTACTTCCGGCGTGCGCCACGGCAGTCCCGTCTCCGGGTTGAGCGCGCCGGCCACGTCACGGGTATTGTAGAAGTGCACCACCGCCTTCAGGGTCTTGAAGACGCCGTTGTGCATATAGGGGCCCGTCACCGCGATATTGCGCAGGGTCGCCACCTTGAACGCACCGTCCAGGGAGGGGTCGCCCGTCGTCTCCCCCAGGCCGAGGTCGCGGTAATCCACCACGGCACTGAGCGGGTTGTTCGGGTTGGTGCGGACCGCTTCATTGACGGGAACCCCGAGGTTGTCGAAGGTCGCGTCGGTAAAGAGGGCCGGTGTGCCACCCGAACCGACGTTGGGGTGACAGGCCGCACAGTTGCCCTTGTCTTCCCGCACGAACATCTCCAGCCCCCGGCGCTCCAGATCGGTCAGCTCCGCCTCCCCTCTGAGCCAGCGGTCGTATTTCGAATCAAAGGGCGCGAAGACGTCACTCTTCTCAAAGGCGGCGATGGCATCCCCGATCGCGTCGTAAGCCGCGGCATCGTCGTCGAAGACGCTGTCGCCGTAGAGTGCTTCGAGTTCCGTGACATAGGATGGGTTCGCCTTGACCCGCGCCACGACGCTGTTGAAATCGGGCATCTGCATCTCGACCGGGTTCAAAAACGGTCCCTTCGCCTGCGCCTTGAGGTCTGCGGCACGGCCGTCGTGGAACTGGCCGCCAAGCCAGAGGCCGCCGCTCCCTTCGCCCTCGCCCGCCTCGTCATCAAAATGAAACGCCGGGAAGAACGACGCGTACATCGCCGTCGGCGCGTTACGGTCGCCGATCGACACGTTGTCATCCCCGATGGAGACGGCGCCGAAATCATTCTGGGCCGTCAGCATACGCGGTTCGCTGAAGGCGCGGTTCACATCGTGACAGGAGGCACAGGCCTGATTCCCCGTATTCGAGAGGTTCGTATCATTAAAGAACGCCTCGCCGAGCGCGACCTTCTGCGGATCAAGACCGCCCTCACCCGATTCGTTACAGCCGCCGAGCAGCACCAGCAGGATTCCAAGTCCCGTAAGCGTACGTATTTTCATGTTGACTCCATTATTGATAATCATAATCGTTTTGGTAGTATGCAAAAGATATTCTTCAAAGAAGCTTTAATTTGATAGTGATTATCGATAATATTATTATAAATGTAACATTTTTGTCTTGGATGGGAGGTCGAAGAAGGAAGAAAGAGGCGCCGGGGCGCCGGCGCTATTCGTTGCGCAGCACCGTCAGAACGTCGACCTCGCTGGCTTTCTTCGCCGGGTACCACGACGAAAGAACGACAATGGCGAAGGCGCCGCCGAGGATGGAGACGAAATCCTGCCAGGAGAGGTCCAGCGCCAGGCGCGCCGTCGGGTAGACGTGTTTGGGCAGCGTGATGATGTCGAAGGTCTGCAGCACCCACACACCCGAAAGGCCGAGAATGGCCCCGGTGACGATCCCCCCGATACCGATGACGACGCCCAGTTTCAAAAAGAGCTTTTTGATCTGCGCCGGGGAGGCGCCCAGCGAAATGAGCAGCGCGATCTCGCTGCGGCGGTTCATCACCGTCATCAGCAGCGACGAGATGATGTTGACGGCCGCGATCAGGATAATGAGCATCAGCACGATGAAGAGCGAGCGTTTTTCCAGCTCGAGCGCCGCGAAGAAGTTGGCGTTGTCTTCCCACCACCCCTTGATGCGCACGCCTTCGGGCAGCACGTTACGCACCGCTTCGATCACCTTCTGGGGTTCCGCGGTCATAATGTGAATGCCGTCGTAGACGTTATCGGGCAGGTGCATGATCGTCTGCAGCGAATGCAGATCGGTGTAGCTGTAGGCCTTGTCATAGGCGCTCAGGCCCGAATCGAAGGTGCCGTCAATCACAAAACGCTTCAGCTTCGGCGTGACCGCCAGCCCGCCCGGTTCGATCTGGGTGAAGATGTACATCAGCCGGTCCCCTTTGTCGAGGGCGAATGCCTCCAGCAGCGCTTCGCCGACGAGGACCTTGAAATTCCCTTCCGGCAGCGTATCGAGCCCCTTCGCGACGACCGGGTTGACCTCCCGTTCGGCTTTGAAGTCCACGCCGAAAAGGTAGCCCCCCTCCAGCTGCGATCCGCTGCGGGCGATGACGGAAGCGGCGACGTAGGGGCTGAATTTGAGCTGAGGAAACTCCTGTTCAAGCTGCATCAGCAGCTCGCTGTTGACGCTGCCGTAAAAGCGCGGCACGATAGTGAGGGGGTAGTTCATGATCGTGAGTTTCTTCTTGAACTCGTTGTCGAAACCGTTCATCAGCGCCATGGCGATGATAAGGACCATGACGCCGAGCATGATGCCCAGGAAGGCGAGCATCGCGGAGAGGAAGATAAAGGGCTGCTCCCGGTCAAACCGCAGAAAGCGGCGCAGCAGGTAGTTCGTCAGGCTGCGCTGTTTTTTCAAGAGGCGAATGCCCCCTTCTTCGGTCCGCTCTGTCCGCAGCAGTTCTTGTATTTTTTACCGCTACCGCAGGGACAGGGGTCGTTGCGGGCCGGTTTTTTCGCGGAGGGCGCGTCTGCGGCTTCGTCGCTATCGCGGTTGAGCTGCATCTGCATCTCTTTTTGCTTGCGCTCGATCTCCTGTGCCCGGGCGAAGGCTTCGGCCTCCTCCTCCGGCGAACGGAGCTGGAAGCGGATGATCTGCAGGGTCTTGATCGTGTCGTACTTGATCGTCTCGATCAGCTCCGTAAAGAGGTTAAAGCTCTCTTTTTTGTACTCGACGAGCGGGTCTTTCTGGTTGTACGCGCGCAGGCGGATACCCGTTTTCATCGTATCCATGCGGTAGAGGTGTTCGCGCCAAGCTGTGTCGAGGGTCTTGAGGTAGATCTCGCGCTCGATGTCGCGGCGGACCGACTCGTCCACGACGGCCATCTTCGTATCATACGCCTCTTTGATCTCTGTATTGAGCTTCTCGGAGAGCTCTTCGAAATCGAGCCCTTCGAAGGCACCGTCCTCCGCGACGAAATGGAGCTCCTCCTGGAGCAGTTTCACGAGTTTCTCGAGGTCGAACTCCTCCCGGCCGCCGCCTTCGTAGATCTCGCACTCCGTCAGCGCCCGCGCCACGTACGCCTCGCGGATCTCGTTGACCTTGATGCCGATGTCGAATTCCGGGTCGAGCAGCTGGTTGCGGAAACGGTAAACGATCTTGCGCTGTTCGTTGGCGACGTCATCGTACTCGACGATCTGCTTCCGCCCTTCGAAGTGGAGGTTCTCGACCTTCTTCTGCGCCTTCTCGACGGCACGGGTAACCATTTTCGACTCGATATACTCGCCGTCTTCGACGCCGAGGCGCTCCATGATCGTTTTGATCTTGTCCGAACCGAAGATACGCAGCAGGTTGTCCTCGAGGCTCAGGTAGAACTGGCTGACCCCCGGGTCGCCCTGGCGGCCGGAACGCCCGCGCAGCTGGTTGTCGATACGGCGGTTCTCGTGGCGCTCGGTCCCGATGATGTAGAGGCCGCCCATCGCCTTGATCTCGTCGCTCACTTTGATGTCGACCCCGCGCCCGGCCATGTTGGTCGCGATCGTGACCGCGCCTTTCTCGCCGGCGCTCTTGATGATCTCACCCTCCTGGGCGTGGTTCTTCGCATTGAGGACGGTATGGGCGATCTTCTCGCGCTTCAGCAGCTCGTGCAGCACCTCGGACTTCTCGATGGAGGCCGTACCGACCAGGACCGGCTGCCCTTTGGCGTTGAGCTCTTTGATCTTCTCGATGGCGGCCTGGAACTTCTCGAGCTCGGTCTTGTAGATCAGGTCGTTGAGGTCTTCGCGGACGACCGGGACGTTCGTCGGGATGGAGACGACGTCGAGGCGGTAGATCTGGGCGAACTCCGTCGCCTCCGTCTGCGCCGTACCGGTCATCCCCGCCAGCTTGTCGTACATGCGGAAGTAGTTCTGGAAGGTGATGTCCGCGAGGGTCTGCGACTCCTCCTTGATCTGCACGCGTTCTTTCGCCTCGAGGGCCTGGTGCAGCCCCTCGGAGTAGCGGCGCCCCTCGGAGAGGCGTCCGGTAAACTCGTCGACAATAACGACCTCGCCGTCCTTGACGACGTAATCGACGTCGATCTCAAAGATGTAGTTGGCCTTGAGCGCCTGGTCGAGGTGGTGCGACAGGGAGGAGTTCTCGAGGCTGTAGAGGTTGTCGACGCCGAAGAGCTCCTCGGCCCTGGCGATCCCCTCTTCGGTGATCAGGACCAGGCGGTCTTTTTCATCGACGGTAAAGTGGGTCTCTTTACGCAACTGCTTGGCGATCTCGTCGGCGCGGACGTAGTTGTCGAGGGTCCGGTTGGTCGGACCGGAGATGATCAGCGGGGTCCGCGCCTCGTCGATAAGGATGGAGTCCACTTCGTCGACGATGACGAAGTGGTGGCCGCGCTGTACCATCTGGTCGCGGGAGAAGCTCATGTTGTCGCGCAGGTAGTCGAAGCCGAACTCGTTGTTCGTGCCGTAGGTGATATCAGCGGCATACTGCGTGCGCTTGGCCTGCGGATCGAACTCCCCCTCGAGGACCGTGCCGACCTCGTAACCCAGGAAGCCGTACAGCGGGGTGAGCTCCGTGGCGTCGCGCTGCGCAAGGTAGTCATTGACGGTGACGACGTGGACGCCTTTGCCCGTCATCGCGTTGAGCGCGACCGGCAGCGAGGCGACGAGGGTCTTACCCTCCCCCGTCTTCATCTCGGCGATGCGCCCCTCGTGCAGGACCATACCGCCGATGATCTGGACATCGAAATGACGCATCCCCAGGGTACGCTTGGCCGCTTCGCGCGTAATGGCAAAGGAGTCGGGCAGCACCTCTTCGAGGCTCTTCTCTTCGGCGCGCACGGCCGTTTTCAGTTCTTCGAACGCGGCCTGCAGTGCCGCATCGTCCATCGCTTCGTACGTCGCTTCGAGCGCATTGATCTTTTTCAGTGCCCGTTTGTAGCGTTTCAGCTCCCGGTCGTTCTTGGTGCCGAACACCTTGCCCATCATCGTCTGCAGCATCTTTTCCCTAGTTCCGGGCACCGGCAGTGCCCCTTTTTTTGCGCTGATTATAACTAAGCGAAGGTATCGTTTTTATAAAGGTGCCCTAACGGGGTATCCGGTCACCATTTTTGGTTACAATTGCACAAAAAAAGGTTCCCTAATGAAAACGATTTTTCTGCTGCTTGCCGCGCTCACATCCCTCTTCGGATTTACCGACTCCATCCGCTCTTTCAGTGCGGACTTCACCCAGCAGATCGTCGACGATACGAACAAGACCATCACCTACGAGGGGCATGTCGACGCGACGCGCCCGGACAAGGCACACTGGCACTACTTCAAGCCCGTCGAGAAGAGCGTCTTCGTCATCGGCCACAAAGTCACCATCATCGAACCGGAGCTCGAGCAGGCCATCGTCAAGACCTTCCGCGACGAGATCGACCTCTTCAAGATCCTCGCCAACGCCGAAAAACTCGACGACGAAACCTACCTGGCGACCCACAAGTCCCAGCAGTTCACCATCAAGATCCGCAATGACATCCCGCTGGCGATCTCCTACAACGACCCCTTCGAGAATACCGTCCATATCCGCTTCACGGAGCAGAAGATCAACCGCAACCTCGACGACGCCCTCTTCACCCCGGTGATCCCGCCGCTGTACGACCTGCTCCGGGAGTAGTCACACCCCCGGTTCTTCTTCCGTGCCGCCCTTTGAGGGCGGGATCGGTGCAAAGTACCCCACCAGCAGCAGCAGGACGCCGACGGAGATGAAAGAGACGATCCGCTCAACCGTCCCGCTCCCCGCCAGATCGACCAGGAAGAGCTTCAATACGACCACCCCCAGCACCCCAGCACCCGCCAGCCATACGGTACGCTCGCCCCGCACCTTGCCGACGAGCATGGCGGCGATGCCCATACAGCTCCACAGAATCGAGAGCGATGCCTGGAACAGCAGGCTCGCCGTCAGAGCGTAGGTCGTATATCCGACACCGCCGTAAAAATGGACCGCGCGGCCAAGCAGCACGGTTGCAAAAAGGAACGCCGCAACGCCGGCCGTTTTGAAAGCGAACCGGTCGGCCGCGGCGGTGACACTCTCCACACGCTGCAGCCAGTAGACGAAGACTGCCAGCCCCGCCGCCTGGAGAAGATCGAGGGGGCTGAGCAGCGGGATGTAGGGCATAAACGGTACCGCACCGTCAAGGGCGCTGCTTTTGAGTTCCCAGATGCCGACAACGGTCGAAAGTGCGATCCCCCCGGCCAGCCGGTAAGCAGCGAGGTGCTCCCGGATCAGGGCGGGATAGTAGCGTTCGGACTGTACCAGCAGCAGAAGTGTCAGGATCGGCAGCACGCCGAAGGCACCGTGACCAAGCACCGCGATGCCCGTCCATGTCTCCACGGCGTACTGAAGCTCCCGCGACAGGATCAACACCAATACGATCAACCCGGTGACATGCAGAAGCGCGCTCAGGGTCCAGGCCGCGCCGAAACGCCGGAGCAGGCCGTAATGCACGGCGAAGAAAAGCCCGATGGCGATACTCCCGATCCCCGCAAAGGGGTGTGCCGCGATAAAGTGCTGCAGCAGCGTCGCAAAGAGCGCGATCCCCAACGGCAGGTAGTACTGCAACACCGTGACCAGTTCCGTCCAGGAAAGACGGATGGCAGCGGCGGCATAGAGCAACGCGCCGAGCGCCGTGTAGATCAGCAGGACGTTCCCCGGCTCAAAGCTGCTGCGGCCGGCTTCCAGCACACCGGCAATCAGCCACATCAACAACCCCGTCCCCAGGAAGATCAGGGAGAAGGTCTGCATGAGCCCCCGGGGTTCGCTGCCGTGGTGCGCCCGGAGCCGGTAGGCCGTAAAGAGCGCCGCCGTTACCACGACGGCATAGCCGGCAAAAATCCCGTTGGCAAAGGCATATTCAGCCGAAAGGCCTACGGTGGAGAGTAGGTAGAGCACGTTCGACGCCAGCTCCAGCACCATCCCGAAGAGCACCCCGTAATGTTTGCGGTACTTCAGGGAGATCCAGATCACGGCCGCCCCTTCAAGCGCCCACAGCGCACCGGTCATCCGGTCGTCAAGCGCATAGGGGATCGCCACCGTGTAGAAGACGATGGCGATCGCGCGGAACGCCTCTGCCAGCATCCGCATCTTCGTCCGCGGTGACAGCAGGCGGAACAGCGCGAGGTAGAGACTCCCCACCGCCACCGCGCTGTAGAAGACGCCGTACTCGTACTGCTTGACCATAGACGCCTGAAGCGAAAAGGCGACGAGCGGCAGCCCGAAGACCAGCGTGGCGTCGATAAAGGCGCGTACCTCGAAGGGGTGTTTCGACGTAAAGAGGATGCTCACCCCCAGGTAGAGCAGGAAGAAGAAGATCAGGAACGGTTCGGTCGATGCAAAAAGCGCCGGGTCGTACCGCAGCACGCCCCAGGCGGTGGCGATGACGAAGGTAAAAAAGAAGCCGGCGATGTTGAGCACCCGCCAGGAGCGGTACCAGGCGATGAGCAGGATGCCGATGTTGAGCATGGCGTAGTAGCTGAATAGTACAATGTGCGACCCGCTGCCGTCGGAGGTCAGGATCGGGACCAGGAAACCGCCGGTGATGGAGAAGAGCGCGAGGATGACGGCATCCTGGGCCACGGCCAGCAGCGAACCGCAGATGACGACGATCAGCATGATGACAAAGGCCTGCGGCATCGTCAGCAGGCCGTACATTTTCGCCGACGCGTAGACGACGAGGTAGAACGAGGCAACCCCCAGCGCCTGCAGGACCAGCCCGTAGTACCCCTCCCGCTCCCGCAGCCGCCACCCCAGAGCGGTCATGGCCAGGGCGCCCAGCGCAATGCCGATAAGGCGCATCTCGATACTGATCATGTTGTGCTCGGCGGCGTACTTGACCAGGAAAACGAGCCCCAGGAAAAAGATGATGCCGCCCACCTTCACCAGCATGTTGCCACCGGTGATGAAGCGGTTGAGCGCCTGGGCCAGCGGCGACGGTTCCGCGGCTTCGGTCTGCGGGGTCTCCGTTGCTGCCGCCTTCGGCGTCTCCGGCACAGGGCCTTCCGCCGCTTCCTTCCGGGGGAGCGTTTCGGCCTTCTGCTCATTCGGCACCACCGGTTTCACCGCAGGGGAGACCAGCTTCTCCCGCACCTCTTCCAGCGGCGAGCGCGGCCGTTCCCGGTTCTCACGCTCTTCAAACTTCTCCCCATCGCCCAGGGCATCGAGCCGTTCGCGCAGTTCCCGGTTCTTTTTGTAAAGATCGAGGATGAGGAAAAAGATGATCAGGATGGCAAGCAGTGTCAACATCAGCTATTCCTATTTATTATTTTATGGTGCTATGCTAACACAAATATGCTCAGGTCATCCCCGTGCCATCCCCTTCTTCGTCTTGGAGGTCGCGACCGCTTCGTAGGGGTCTTCGGGCCAGTAGTGTTTTTTGTACCTGCCCCGCAGCTCCTTGCGCACTTCCGCATACCCCTCCCGCCAGAACGACGCCAGGTCCTTCGTCACCTGCACCGGCCGCTGCGCCGGGCTTAGCAGGTGCAGCATCAGCGGCACTTTTCCCTCGAGCACCGTCGGCGTGCGCTCCCAGCCGAAGACCTCCTGCAGGCGTACGGCGAGCACGGGCTGCTCCGGGTCGTCATAGTCGATACGAATGGTCGAACCGCTGGGCACCGCCACCGTCTCAGGGGCCAGCGCGTCGAGCTTCTGCTGTGCGTCCCAGCCCAGCAGCGCGCTCAGGATGGCAAACAGATCGAGTTTCTGCACACCCCTGAGGTCACGGACCCCCTCCAGGTAGGGCAGCAGCCATGTCTCCAGGGTTGCCAGCAGTGCGGCATCGTCCAGGGCGGCGAACGTCTCCGGCAGATGGCGGTTGACGAAGGTGACCCGCTTGCGCAGCGCCGTACTCTTCTGCGTCCACGGCAGCAGATCGAGTCCGCCCCGGCGGATGCCGTCGAGTACTCCCCGCGCTACCAGCTCCGGCGACGGGTTGTCGATGCGCGACGCTGCTAAAACGACGGCCCCTATCCGTTCCGTCCGGACGGCCTCGACACGGCCTGATTCCCCGTTCCACGCCACGCGCTCCTCCGCCTCTATGGCATCGCCGAACCACGCTTCCAGCTCCGGCTGCGATAGAGCGGCGGCATGGAAGATGCGCAGCGGCTCCCCTTGCCCGCCCGCTTCGGCGACGGCAAGGTACTCATCGTGCAAAAAAGCGGTGGCATCGCCCAGCACCGCCCCCTTGCCGTTGGCCAGTAAAAAACGATCCGACCCGCTACTGCGGCGTTTGGCGATGCGGTCGGGATACGCCAACGCCGCGAGCACTCCCGCCGCATCGGTTTTCACGCTGCCGCCCCGTTCGCATCCCGTGCGTTTTTTGAGCAGGTTCACGGCATGGCGCAGCAGACTGCCGCTCCCCCCCGACTGCAGCGAGCGGTCCAGCCACCCCATTCCCTCCGCCAGGTCCGTACCAGTGAAGCCCGTCCGCTCCTGCAGCAGGGTTGAGAGCAGCACCGCCTCGTATCCCAGCCCCTCCGCCTTGGCCCGCAACAGCATATGGCCCAGGCGCGGATGCAGCCCCAAAGCCAGTGCCGCTTTGCCGTGCGGGGTAATACTTCCCGCCGCATCTATCATATTAAGTGATATTAATAGTTCCGAGGCTTCTTCGACGGCATGCTCAGGCGGCGTATTGACCCATGCAAGTTCATCGACCGTTGCCCCCCAGTTGGCGAGTTCCAGCATCAGCGGCGCCAGGTCGCTCTGCACGATTTCAGGCCGCGCATGCGGCACCAGCGGCTTGTTTTCATGCCAAAGCCGGTAGCAGACCCCGCTCTGCGTCCGGCCCGCACGGCCGGCACGCTGCACGGCGGAATCCTGCGTGATCATGCGCGTGTGCATCCGGTTCATGCCCGAGGCGGCGTCGTACGCCACGAAACGCTCCAGCCCGCTGTCGACGACGATACGTACACCGTCAATCGTCAACGATGTCTCGGCGATGTTCGTCGCCAGGACGACCTTGCGTTTGCCTTCAGCAGCGGGGGCGATGGCGTGCTGCTGCGCCGCTTTGGAGAGATCGCCGTACAGGGGCGCGATCACGATGTTGCTTGCCGTGCTTCCCTGCAGCGAACGTTCGACGGCATTGATCTCTTTGACGCCGGGCAGAAAGGCGAGGATGCTCCCCTCCTCCTCTTTGAGTGCATCGAGGATCGTCTCCGCCGTCACTGAAGCAATGCGCTTCGCCTCGGGCGGTTTGCGGCGGATATCAAGGTAACGGTGCGTCACGGGAAAGCAGCGCCCCTCGCTGGTCACGACGGCGGCGTCGGGCAGCACACCCTTGAGCGCATCGGCATTCAGCGTGGCCGACATGACGACGATTTTCAGGTCGTCGCGCAGCAGCGTTTGTGACTGCAGCGCGAGCGCCAGTCCCAGGTCCGCATGGATGGAACGCTCATGGAACTCGTCGAAGATGAGCACCCCTACCTCTTCCAGTGCCGGGTCGCCCTGCAGCATCCGCGTCAGGATCCCCTCGGTGACGACCTCGATCTGCGTCGCCGCCGAGACCTTCGTCTCCTGCCGGATGCGGCACCCCACCCTCTGTCCGACCGCCTCGCCCAGCAGCTCCGCCATCCGAAGCGCCGCGTTGCGCGCTGCCAGCCGCCGCGGCTCGAGCATGACGATCTTCTTGCCTTCCAGCCACGCCGCCTCCAGCAGTTCCAGCGGCACGACGGTCGTTTTCCCCGCGCCCGGAGGGGCCTGCAGTATGAGCTGGTTGGAAGCGGCAAGCGCGTCCCCGATTTCGGGCAGGACGACATAGATAGGGAGTTCGTGTAACATAAAGGGAATTATAACGGTTCCGTCTTCATCGCAAAAATCAATTCAAGCCGTCCAAAGGTACGCTCAAAAGCTTTTTGAACGTGCACTTACATTCTAGGTTGTTTCATCCGTCAGGCTTCTCAATCCCTTCGGATCGACAATGACAATCTTGCGCGCGCGCACCTCGACCCAATCCCGCGCTTTGAAGTGCCGCACGATACGCGAGACCGTTTCGGGGGTCAGGCCGATCTGTGACGCGATCTGCTTCTGGCTCGGCATTGGCAGCGCATCGGCATGTTCCAGCAGGTAGCGTGCCAGGCGGGTCTGTGCGTCATCGACCGTGGTGCGCCGGATCACTTCTTCGAGCTGCCTGATCTTGTGCGTCAGCGAACGGATAATGCCCAACGCCACATCAGGACGGTTCAAAAAGCGCTCTTTGAACGCCTCGAAATCGATCTCGTAGAGCGTCACGTCCGTTTCGCAGCGCGCCGTGGCCGGATAAGGGATGTTTTCAAAGTGCGCCGCCTCGGCGACCAGGTCGTCGTCACGGAAACGGGCCAGGACGATCTCGTTGCCGGCTGTGTCATGCTTGAGAACCTGCACGATGCCCGATACGATCAGGCGAAGTTTCCCCGGCTGCTCCCCGGCATAAAAGAGCGTGCTTCCCGCGGTGTACGCTCTTACCCCTGTAATCTCCTGCAGCCGTATAAGGTCACCCCCCTCCAGACGGTTGAACAGATAGCAGTGTTCCAGTCCCATCACCCCTCCAACTTGATCGATGTCAATATCATTTGCCCCTATCATAACCTATACTGGCGATAAAAAAGGAACGATCCGATGATCACTATCGCCGAACTCCCCAAAGTCGCTTTTGACGAGATGAACAGCGTCCATGCCGAAGAGGTGGAACAGCTCAACCACATCGAGACGCTGCTCGATACCGCCGCGCTGGAGACCACCCTCGCCGTGGCACTCGAAGCGCTCTTTTTACATACCCGAGAACACTTCGCCAATGAAGAGCAGCTGATGCGCGAAGTCGGTTTCCCCGCTTACGATATGCACAAGGCCGAGCACGACCGTGCCCTGAACACATTCCAGCTGGTGATGATGGAGTGGCGCAACCGGCATGACAACCGGATCATCCGTGACTATATCTGCGTCGATACACCGCTTTGGCTGCAACAGCACATTGCGACCATGGACACGGTGACGGCAAACTTCATCGCCATGGTCAAAAGCAGCTAAGATGCAAATCTACGCCTTTCTGGAAGCGCCTCACTTCGATAAACCGTTCGTCGCGGAAAAGATACTGGAGAGCCCCTTTTCCAAGGAGATCCGTATCTGTATGGCAAAGGGGAACATCATGAGGAAGCACTCCGCGCCCGGGCCCATCACAATCATGGTGCTTGAAGGATGCGTCACCGTCGCGTCCGGCAGCGATACAGCTGATCTGCTTAGCGGACAGATCGTCTGTTTTGACGCCCATGTCCCCCACTCCCTAGAGGCCCACACGGACAGTGTTATCCGGCTGACGCTCTCCAAAAACGATAATCTTGCACGCGTCGTCAATCTGACAAAGGCGTGATCCCGCTTTTGGCAAACCTGTAGTATAGTGGGATATTCTTCCCCGCACCGAGTAGGGAAACAAGGAAAAAGACAGCGATGAGACTCTGGTCACTCCACCCCAAATACCTCGACGCCAAGGGACTGGTGGCGCTGTGGCGCGAGGCGCTGCTGGCGCAGAACGTGCTGCTCGGCAACACAAAGGGGTACAAGCACCATCCGCAGCTGATCCGCTTTAAACAGACGGCCGATCCGGCGGCGGCCATTGCCTGCTATCTCGGCTTCATCGCGGACGAGGCGGACAGCAGAGGCTATAACTTCGACCGGGAGAAGATCGTCAAACACGGGGAGTGCGGCACCCTCGCCGTCACCCGCGGCCAGCTGACATACGAGTGCACCCATCTGCTAAACAAACTGAAAGTGCGCGACCCTGAGCGTTATAACGTACTCGCAGCGCTGCAAAAGGTTGAAACGCACCCGCTCTTCAGCCCGGTTGAGGGGGAAGTCGAGGCGTGGGAAGTCGTCCGCTGAACTCCTAAACCGCCCCGAACCCCAGCAAGGCCACACCACCGAAGTAGAGCAGCAGCAGCAATGTGCTTTCAAGCCCGATGTTCCCGGGGCCGTGGCGCTGACGATAGAGCAGCCCCATCAAGAGTACCCCTGTCATCACGAGCGCGTCGGCGAGCCAGAACACTTCCGCACCGGAGACAGCGGCGTAAATAGGCCCCTCACGGTAAGCGGCATCCGAGGCCGCAATAAAGAGCGTATCAAACGCATTCCCGCCGATAATATCCCCGACGGCGAGGTTGAGCGCCCCCATCCGCACGGCGGTTACAGCGACGACAAGTTCGGGGATGGAGGTCGAGACGGCCGTAAAAATCCCGCCGACGATACCGTAGGAGAGTCCCGAATTTTGCACGATCGGCACGGCAAGCTGCGCCAGGAACCAGCCCGCGGCGGCGACGACGGATGAGTAAACAAGAAAACGGATCCAGAGCCCGGGCATGCCCTTCGGCCTGCGCGAGGCAGGCTGCTGCTTCTCTGCACGGGTATCCCGGGTTTTTCTCGGCAGCCACATCGGCATCGTATGGGTGCGTGCCAGCAGCTGGATGCCCACCAGGTACGCTGCAAGCAGCAGCAGTGTGACGGGATGGACCGACCAGAAACTGATATCGGGAACGGCGATCCCCACCATGTGGATACTCAGGAGTGTCATCAACAGGGCCGTCATGAAGAGATTCTCCGCCGAAGCGGCGGCGTGTTCGAGGTTCGCCCGGCGGTAGGCGATGTCGGCAAAAGCAAGAAAAACAGTCTGGGCGGCGATCCCGCCCAGACTGTTGCTGACGGCCAGCTCTGCAAAACCTGATACGGCGGCGCTGACGGAGGTCGTCAGACCCGAAAGCGAGGTGGACGCCCCGATAAAAAGCGCCCCCATCAAGGCCTCACCCATCCCCGTTTCATGGGCGAGGTCACGGGCCGTCTCAGTCATCCAGATACCGAACCACCCGACGACGAGCGCGGCCAGCACAAAAGCGATATAAAGGTAAGTCGGAGACCATGTTTCCGGATGCATCACAGGAAACTCCCGCTAAAAGATACGCTCTCCCATTGTGCCCTTATTCATCCAAAAAGTCACTTCGGGAGCCGGATGGCCGGCACAGGGCCGGGCGCTACAGTTCGTCGCGCACGAGGTTATGGCAGTGAAAACAGGCCAGTTCGATGGAGGTGTAGGCCCGCTGGGCTTTGATCTGCCGCTTACGCGGTGTCAGGTCCCGGGTATTCTCACCATAAGCATCCTCGATCAGCTCGATGTTCTCGGCGATCATCTTGGCCGACTCGAGGGCAATGTTTGACTTCTGCTTCTTCTCCGGCGGCAGCATGGATTCGATCTTCTCCTTGTTGCTGAGAAGGTCATGCACTTCCGTTTTGAGACGCTTGAACACTTTCAATGCTTCCACCCTGTCGTTACGGATCATATTCTCCCGGGCTTCCCCCATCTCCGCATTGAGTTTCAGCATATTGAACTTCAGGTTGAACTTCTGCTCCGCCGCATTCAACTGGACACCGATCGCGATCAGCGCTATCAGGACGATTCTCACCATTCCTCTCTCCTGTTTATTAATTCGGAAAAAATTATATCAGAATTATTTAATCCCATAAAATAACCGGGAGTAAAATAAAAAAATTCCGACCGTTTCAATGGGGATTTCAGTACTGTAAATTCAAGAAAAAATGGTGGGGAGAGTGCCGGTGCCGCGGGGCACCGAAAGCGTAAGGATAAGGGTTAGAGGAGGTAAAACGGAGCCCCCTACTCCTTGCACAGCGGTGCGAGTTTGCGGTGGCGCGCCGCCAATGCGATCACCGCAAAGACGATCGCATAGGTGACGGGGACGAAATCCGGGATCGGCACCGGGTCGCCCTTGGCGTAGGAGTGCATCCCCGCCAGGTAGTAGTTGACGCCGAAGTAGGTCATCAGCACCGACGTAAAGGCCAGCAGGGAGATGACGCTGAAGAGGTACGGCGTGTAGATCTTCTTGATAAAGCGCAGGTGGATGACGACGGCATAGACAAGGATCGTCACCAGCGCCCAGGTCTCTTTCGGGTCCCAGCCCCAGTAGCGGCCCCAGCTCTCGTTGGCCCAGACCCCGCCGAGGAAGTTCCCCACCGTCAGCGTCGCCAGCCCGACCATCAGGCTCATTTCGTTAATGGCGTTAAGCTCCTTGATGGAGAGCGAGATGCTGTGCGCACGCTTGCCCGAATTGAACATAAAGAGGATCAGCGTAATGAATCCCAGCAGCGCCCCCAGTCCCAGGAAACCGTAGCTGCCGGTGATCATGGAGACGTGGATGCTGAGCCAGTACGACTGCAGGACCGGCACCAGGTTCGTCACCTGCGGGTCCATCCAGTTGAGGTGGGCGACAAAGAGGATCAGCCCGGCGAGGATGGAGGTGGCCGCAAGGGTAATCGGCGAATTCTTCGAGAAGATAAAGCCCGCCAGGACCGATGCCCAGCCGATGTAGATCATCGACTCGTAGCCGTTCGACCACGGGGCGTGGCCGGAGATGTACCAGCGGATCGCCAGGCCGACCGTATGGGCGATAAAGAAGAGTACGAGCAGACCGTAGGCCCCCTTGGCAAAGAGCCCCAGCTTGACGCGCGGGTTGATGATGTGCGCGAAGGCGAAGACCAGCAGGACGAAGCCGACCAGGAAATAGAGCGGCCAGAGGCGTTCGAAGATGTTGGCGTGGTTGTACCAGATCTCCAGTTTCACCTTGTTCTCGTCGGGGTAGACGGTCGATCCCGCCTTTTTCTGATGCTCGGCGATCTGTGCGAGCGCGGCGTCCGCCTTGCTCCAGTCGCCGCTCTTGACCGCGTCGTCGATGGAGGAGAAGTACTGGGCAGCGAGGTAGCGCACGAGCATGCTCTCCTGCGGGGTGAAGCCGTTGATCGCCTCGATCGTCGCCACCCATTTGTGGTTCGCATCCCCTGCGTCCGGCCAGAGGCGCAGCAGCGCGCCCGTGTAGACCATGTAGGCGACGTTGACGCGTTCGTCTACTTTGATGACGGCCTTGTCGAACTTGTCGCGTTTGCCCGGTGCCTTGCGGATCGCCTCTTCGACATACTTGTTGAGCTTGTAGCCCGCCATCTCCTCGGGGTATTCAAAGAACTGGTTGAAGGCGAGCGTTTTCTCGCCGGCGTCGAATCCCAGCTCCTTGTTGACCAGTTTGTCCGAACGGATCATCTTGATGTCGCGCCACGCTTCGGGTACCAGCATCATCGAAAGGAGGATCTGGTTGGCATTGAGGCCGAGAATGGTATCGCCGCGGTTGATCTTGTGCAGGATCTCCGTACTGAGGGTATCGACCGGTTTCATACGGCCGTTGCTGTCCTGGACGATCAGGGCCCCGAACATATCGGCGTGGGTGCGGTCAAAGGAGGTGATCTCCTTGATCATCGGGTTCGTATCGGCTTTGGCGCTTTGCGGTGCGAACGTCAGCAGCAGTGCGGCGACGAGCCCCGCGGCCAGTTTCTCTTTCTCCTCCGCCGCACGCTTGGCGATCTTGCCCAGCTGGCGGAAGCGGCCGCCCTTGACGAAGAGCGAACCGAACATCCCGATGGCGAGCAGCAGGTAGCCGATATAGGTCGGCAGGGTGCCCGGGTCGTGGTTGACGGAGAGGACCGTCCCCTGCTCATCCCGGTCATAGGAGGACTGGAAGAAACGGTAGTTGCGGTGGTCAAGTACGTGGTTCATAAAGATGCGGTAAGGCATTTCGATATTCTGCTCCTTGTCGATCAGGACGACGTCGCTCGCATAGGACATCGGCGACTGCGATCCGGGGTAGCGGTCGAGCTCGAAGTCCGTCAGTTTCAGGGCGAACGGCAGGCGGATGAGCTCGGCGCCGTAGCTGACCGACATCGGGACGCCCGAGAGCGTCACCGGTTCCGGCACACCGACCTTGCCCGAGGTGCCCATGACAACGACCTCTTTGGTGTCGCTGCCGTCGCTGAACTGCAGGCGCATCGCATCCTGAGACGCGCTGCGCATCATCGGTCCGCTCTTTTTGGCCTCCTGGGAGACAACCGTCTTCTTCCCCTTGGCGAAGAAGCTGCGGATGACGAAGTTCGCGCCGTTCTCGGTCGTATAGAGTGTGCGTGTCGAGGCGTTGTTCTCCAGCGAAGGAGCGACCGCGCCGCTGCTCTGGTCATCCATCTTGAGATAGGTCATCGGGAAACCGTTGGCCATCTTCAAGCTGTCGCCCTCCATAAAGAGGCGGACGACCGGTTTGCCCTCATGGACCGGCTTGCCGGAGTCGAAGTCGATGATGAGCTTTTCGTTCTCATACTGTTCGCCCAGGGAGAGCTGCATCTGGTCGGGGGCACCGCCGCCGGTGATCATCATGTTGGCGATCGGCTTGCCGTCCGCTGCTTCCACAACGCTGTAGACGGCGTCGGGGATGTATTCGAGCAGCTTGACGCTGACGGTTTTGCCGGCAACGTCAAAGGTCGTGTCGACGTCGTTGCCGCCGAGCTTGGAGAGGTAGAGGCTCTGTTTGTACTCGCCCACCTTCCCGTTGGCGTCATAGACGATCTTCAGGTAGCTGGTGGAGCTGGTGATCTTGTCCTCGATCTGCCCTTCACGGATGTGCATCATCCCCTCGTAGCCGACATAGCGGGTGACCGCCGCGCCGAACAGGATGACGAGAAAAGCAAAGTGAAAGAGAAAAACGAGTCCCTTCCCCTTCTTCCACATCTTGAACCGTACGATATTGAGTACGAGGTTGAACGCCAGAATACCCAGCAGCACCTCGAACCATCGGGCGTTATAGATCATGGCCTTGGCCGTCGGCGTGCCGAAATCGTTTTCGACAAAGGTCGCGTATCCGACGGAGACGGCAAACACCAGCATTAACGTGGCCATGGTTTTCATGGAGCTGATCACAGAGAGGAGGTACTTCATCTCATTCCTTTTCATGCAGTCAGGGGGCTGTGCGGCCCCCAAAGTGCGTAATTGTAGTCATTTTCGGTTAACGGAGTCTTTCAATCGGCGGGAGAGGCTGAATAAGCGCTGCTTATTCAGAACCTATTTCAGTTCGCCCCAGTGCGCCCCGATGTTCAGCGACGCTCGCAGCGGGATATGCAGGGGATGGATCTCTTCCATAATAGATTGGAAACGCGCTCCCAGTGCCTCCACCTGCGCCGCATCCGCCTCGAAGATCAGTTCGTCGTGAATCTGCAGCAGCATGGTAGCAGGGAGGCGTTCTTTTTTTATCACATCTTCGATGCGATTCATCGCCATTTTGATCAGGTCGGCCGCGCTGCCCTGGAAGACGGTATTGACCGATTCGCGCTCGTAGGCGGCTTTGAGCATCGGCGTCGCCTTATCGTAGTCGAAGTAGCGGCGGCGCCCCAGCAGGGTCTCGACGTAGCCCTGCTCCTTGGAGCGCTCAACGATGGAGGCAAAATAGGATTTGACCGTCGGGAAGGTCTCGAAGTAGCGGGTGATGATCTCCCGCGCCTCCTTTGTTGTGATCCCCAGAGTGTCGGAGAGCTTCTTCTGCCCCATGCCGTAGAGCAGGCCGAAGTTGACGGTCTTGGCGATGCTTCGCTTTTTCGGGGCCTCCGCCTCGCCAAACAGCGCGATGGCGGTGCTCAGGTGGATATCCTTGTCATGCTTGAAGGCGTCGACGAGGGTCGGGTCCTCGCTGAAGTGCGCCAGCAGCCGCAGTTCGATCTGTGAGTAGTCGATGCCGATAAGCTTTTTACCCGGCTCGGCCACAAAGGCCTCGCGGATGCGCGCCCCCAGCGGGGTCCGGGTCGGGATGTTCTGCAGGTTCGGGTTTTTCGAACTGAGCCGCCCTGTCGCCGTCCCCGTCTGTACATAAGAGGTGTGGATGCGGCCGTCGGGGCGCTGCTGCCCCAGCTGCAGGAGCGGATCGAGAT
Organism: Thiomicrolovo sp. ZZH C-3; assembly: GCF_054862725.1. NCBI lineage: Bacteria > Pseudomonadati > Campylobacterota > Epsilonproteobacteria > Campylobacterales > Sulfurimonadaceae > Thiomicrolovo > Thiomicrolovo sp. ZZH C-3. Next base: position 1,166,407 of record NZ_JBTKXX010000001.1, on the reverse strand, counting down.
AGGTCGAGACAAGCTTGTGCAGTTCGCGGTACTCCAGCAGCTTTTCAATGACCGTGTGCTCTTCCAGCAGCGCGTTGAGGACTTTCTCGTCCGTCGAGTAGCCCGTCTTCGTCTTCTTGACCACGGGCAGCCCCAGCTTCTCGAAAAGCACCTCCCCCAGCTGTTTCGTGGAGTTGATGTTGAACTCGCTTCCGGTCAGCTCGTAGATCGTCTGCGTCAGTTCCGCCAGGCGCGCTTTGCCCTCTTCCAGGAAGGTCGCAAGCACCTTGGTATCGACCTTGATGCCCGCCTCCTCCATCGCGCCGAGCGTCAGGGAGAAGGGGAATTCGACCGCGCTTGCCTCTTCGAGCAGGTGCTCGCCCTGCAGGCCCAGCAGCGCTGTCAGTTTTTCATAAAGCATCAGGGTCGCCCAGGCATCCTCGGCGGCGTAACCGCAGGCGTCGGCCAGGTCGACCCCGGAGAAATCCTCCCCCTTTTTGACCGTCTCTTTGAAGCTGATCATCGTGTGGTTCAGGTGGGACTGCGCGAGCTTGTCCAGGGAGAGTGCGCTCTCGGGCGCGGCGAGCCACGCCATGATCATCGTATCGGCATACAGGGAGGGTACGAACCCCTCCATATAGTGGTTGACGAAGTGCAGGTCGAACTTGAGGTTGTGCCCGACGACCCGCCCGGTGAAGATCTGCCGCAGCGCCGCAGACGCGGCCACTTCGCCGACCTGTTCCGGCACGCCGAGGTAGCTGTGCGCGACGGGGACGTAGTAGGCTTCCTCCGCGTTCAGGCAGAAGCTGAAGCCGACCATCGTGTCTTCGAGGTAATCCAGCCCCGTCGTCTCCGTATCGAAGGCGACCAGGGTCTCCGGGGTGATGGTACCGGTGATCGCGGCAAGTTCCGCTGCATCCGTGATCAGTTTCGCGCTGAACCCGGCGTTCGCCGGCAGCGGGCACTCCGCTTCCGGCGCGGCGGATTCGGCACTGATCTCCTCCTCACTGATGAGCTTCTTCGCTTTGAGCTTGCGGATGATCCCGTTCATCTCGTAGCGTATCAGCTCCGGTACGATCGGCAGGAAGGGGTTGCGGTCGTCCATGTCATACTCGTCCCACGCCACCGTCTCGAAAAGGTCGTCGCGCAGGGTGACGAGCTTGCGCGACATCCAGGCGTTCTCCTCCCCTTCGCGCAGTTTTTTCTGCACACCGGCAGGCTTTACCTCGTCGATGTTTGCGTAAACGTTGTCGAGGGTCTCATACTGGTTAAGCAGCTTCTGCGCCGTCACCTTGCCGATCCCCTTGACCCCCGGCACGTTGTCGGCGCTGTCGCCGAGCAGCGCCTGGTAGTCGGTGAACTGCTCGGGTCGGATGCCGTACTTCTCCAGGCACTCCGTCTCGTTGACGTCCTTGCGCTTGATGGCGTCGACGAGCACGACCCTGTCGTCGTCGATAAGCTGGTAGAGGTCCTTGTCGTGGGAGACGATCCGCACGACCATCCCCGCCTCGACCGCCTTTTTCGTAATGGAGGCGATCATGTCGTCAGCTTCGAAGCCGCTCTGCATCAGGGTCTTGAAGCCCATCTTCTCGATCCACTCGATGGCGATGGGCAGCTGCGCTTTAAGCTCGTCGGGCGGCGGCGGGCGGTGCGCCTTGTACTCGGGGTCGATCTCGTTCCTGAAGGTCGGTCCCTTGGCATCAAGAGCGAAGACGATGTAGTCGCTGGCATGGTCCTGGTGGAGGCGGTCGATGAAGTTGATGAAACCGGTAAGCAGTCCGGTCGGGAACCCCTCTTTGTTCGTGAGCGGCGGCAGGGCGTAAAAACTGCGAAAGAAGAAACCGAAGGTATCGATGACGGTGATGGTTTTGGGCATTGCGGGTCTCTTTTGGTCTTAAAGTTGCACTTAGATAAAAACGGAAGCCATTTTAACGAAAACGGGATTAATCGGGCTGCGCTATAATCCTGTCAAAATTTTTATATAAGTATAAGGTAGTATGTAGTGTTCACGCATAAAGAGCTGATTTTATTCGACTTTGACGGTACCCTCATCGACAGCGCCCCCGACCTGGCACTGGCGGTCAACCATATGCTTGAACAGCTCGGGCGTCCCCCCTTCGAAGAGACGACCGTGCGCGGCTGGGTCGGCAACGGTGCACGGACCCTCGTCGAACGCGCCCTGCGCGCCGGCAGCGACACGGAGGACACCCCCGAAACCGTCGACCAGGCCCTTGCGATCTTCTTGGAGTTCTACGCCGGGAACCTCGCCGTGCTGACGCGCCCCTACCCGCAGGTGCCCGAAGTGCTGCAGCAACTGCACCAGGAGGGCTACCGCCTGGCCATCGTCACCAACAAGCCCTACGCCTTCATAGAACCCATCTTGCACAGCCTGGGGATGTCTGAACTGTTCGAATACACCCTCGGCGGCGATTCGCTGCCCCAACGGAAACCGGACCCCCGGCCCCTGCTGCATGTCTGCGAAACCCTCGGCGTCGACAAGGAGCGCTGCGTCATGATCGGTGATTCCAAAAACGATATCCTTGCGGCCAGGGCCGCCGGGATGGACGCCATCGGCCTCGGCTACGGCTACAATTACGGGGAGGCGATCGCCGCGTATGCCCCCAACCTCGTCTGCGACACCTTCGCCGAGGTCGCTGCCCCCTTCGGAGTCTCCCATGGCGCCGGCTGATATCGCCATCGTCGGCGGCGGGGTCGCCGGGGCGACGGCGGCACTCTACCTGAGCCGCATCGGGATGAATGTCACCCTTTTCGAGAAGGGGGAGAGCCTCGTCTCCGGACCGCCGTTTTGCCATCTGCATGCGGGCGGAAACCTCTACCGCGAGATCTCCGACGAACAGTGCGTCACCCTGCTGCGCCAGTCCATCGACCTGCTGCGCTTCTACCCCTATGCCGTCGATTTCCGCCCGACGGTCATCGCCGTCCCTCTGACCGACACGGGCGAGCCCGGGGATCTTTACCCCCGGCTGGAGATGCTGCGCCGCGAATACAAGCGCTTTATCGCCGAAGACCCACGCAACCGGGTTCTGGGCGACCCGGAAACCTACTTCCGCCTCTACGACCGCGAGAGCGTCGAGGCGCTGCGCGAACGCGAACCGGTCGCACTGCCGCAGACACCGGACGAATGGATGATCCCCGTTGCCCGCGAAGTGGACCTCTCCACGGTCAAGTTCCCCCTCATCATGGTCCAGGAGTACGGCCTGAACCTCTTCCGCCTCGGCGCGGGCGCCGCCCTCTCGCTCCAGAAGCTCGACGGGTGCGACCTGCGGCTCGGCACGGCGGTCACCGCCGCGACCCGAAGCGACGACGGCGACGGATTCATCGTCACTGCAACAGATGGAGAGGAGTCGACGCAGCAGCGCTTCGACTACCTGATCAACGCCGCGGGCTTCCGCACCGGGGAGATCGACGACATGCTCGGCTTCAAACGCGAGCGGATGGTCGAGTTCAAGGCCGCCTATGTCACCAAGTGGCAGGAGAGCATCGTCTGGCCGGAGGTGATCTTCCACGGCGAGCGCGGCACCCCCAACGGGATGGCGCAGTTCACCCCCTACCCCTGCGGTTTCGTGCAGCTGCACGGCATGACCAACGACATCACCCTTTTCGATGAGGGGCTGGTCGGCAGTACCCCCACCAGCGCCCAGCCGAACCTCGACGAGCGTTTTATCGAGATGATCGACCAGGAGTGGGACTGGTCCTGCGTCGAGAAGCGCAGCCGCCGCGCCATCGAACACATGGCGCGTTATATCCCCGCCTTCATCGATGCCGAGGTCGCCTCCAAGCCCCTCTTCGGCGCCCAGCAGATCCCCGGCGACGACCCGACCCTCCGCGCCGCCGACGTCTCCTTCGTCGGCGACCGCTACGCCCGCTGCGAAGTCGTCAAGGCCTCCTCGGTACTGAGCATGACCGACGCCATCGTCGAACGCCTCATCCGCCTCGGCTATGCCGACGCCGCCGTGCAGGGGACACGCACCTTCGACGTACCGACCCTCCCGCCGGAGCAGCTGATCGAAACCGAAGCCTCCTCCATCGCCGAAGCGCGGGCCTACCCCTCCTGCCTCTCGCGCCGGACGGTACGTGAAGGCACACCTGCCGCGTAATCGGCGCCGCAGACGCCTTCTCCCCCGGTAAAAACTACGCGCTTCTCTTCCAAACGACCTCCATCAACCGGCTGCCGTAACGTTGACTTTTAAGCCGTCCTGTCTTATGATGTAACCATACCGTTGCAAAGGAGACGCGATGATCGACAAGAAAAAAGTCAGCAAATACGTCAAGAAAGAGCTCAAGAACATTCTGAAAAAGGAGCTCAAGCAGGAGGTCAAGAAACACATCAAGGACTACAAGGTCAAGGAGCGTGTTGAGAAGAAAGCGAAACGCAAGGGCTGATGCATTCAGGAAGAGGAGCGAGGATGCATACATATATCTTTAATACGGACCTGGGCACGTTCGAGATCACGAACGGCCGCCATCACCGAATGTACGAACTCTGGCTGGAGAATGAGAAACTCGGAGAGTACGCCACCGCCGCCGAGGCCGCGGAGGACGTCGCCGCTTTCAACACGGGCTATCCCGAATGGGACATCCTTGAAAGCGAAGCCGTACGTGTACCGGCGGGGATCGAAGCGTGGAGCGAAGTGATGGAGCGCACGCTGGAGAGTTCCGTCGGCCTTCAACGCCGGGGGGTCGACGACAACCCCTACCTCGTCAATTCAGAGGGCTGAAATCAGGCGGCGGGAAGGCGTCGCCGCATGCCATCGCGCTTTTAGAACAGTAAATGTACAAAGTCGGCATGACTTTGGATGCACTCACACTCGACACCCCCTATCTCTCCCTCGATCCGCACTTTTACGACCCGACCGAACCGACGCCGCTGAAAAACCCCTACCTGATCAGCTTCAACCCCGACGCGGCCGGGCTGATCGGCCTCTCTTCGGACGCCGGCACGGACGACAGACTCGTCGGTCTGCTCAACGGTACGTTCACCCCCGAAGGCGCCAAACCCTTCGCCATGTGTTACGCCGGGCACCAGTTCGGGATGTTCGTCCCGCGCCTCGGCGACGGGCGGGCCATCAACCTCGGCAAGAGCGGGGAGTGGAATCTGCAGCTCAAAGGGAGCGGCGAGACCCTCTATTCGCGCATGGGCGACGGGCGGGCCGTCCTGCGCTCTTCCGTGCGCGAATACCTGATGAGCGAGGCGATGCACCACCTCGGCATCCCGACGACCCGCGCGCTTGCGCTGATCGGCTCGGAGACGAAGGTCGTGCGCGAACGCCTCGAGCGCGGGGCGGTCGTACTGCGGATGTCGCCGACCTGGGTCCGTATCGGCACCTTCGAGTACTTCTACTACCAAGAGGAGCACGACAAACTCGAACCCCTGGCCGACTACGTCATCAATGAAAGCTACCCCCATTTGAAGGGCGAGGAGGATGCCTACTTCCTGATGTTCGCCGAGGTCGTCGAGCGCACGGCCCGGCTGCTGGCGCAGTGGCAGAGCGTCGGTTTCAACCACGGCGTCATGAACACGGACAACATGTCGATGGGCGGCCTCACCATCGACTACGGTCCCTACGCCATGCTTGATGACTACGACATCTCCTTTATCTGCAACCACACCGATACCCACGGCCGCTACGGTTTCGGGCAGCAGCCCCATGTCGCCTACTGGAACCTCTCCATGCTCGCCGAGGCCATGTCGCCCATCGTCTCCAAGGAGCGGATGGAGAAGAAGCTCGAGGCGTACGGTTCCGTCTACACCCAGACCTACGTCGACATCATGTCCGGCAAGATGGGACTGGCTTTGCAGCAGGAGGACGACATTATCCTACTCAAAAAGCTCCTGTCGGCCCTGCAGAAGTCGCAGGCGGACTACACCCTCTTCTTCCGCACCCTCAGCCGCTACGACGGCGACGGCAAAGCACTGCTCGACATCTGCGTCGACCGTGAACCCGTCCGCGAATGGCTGGCCGAGTACGACGCCAGGCTGCTGCAGGAGGAGCGCAGCGCGGATGAGCGCCACAGAGCCATGCTGCAAACGAACCCGAAATACGTGCTGAAAAACTATATGCTGCAGGAGGCGATCAAAAAAGCGGAAAAGTTTGACAACAGCGGGGTCGAGGAGCTGCTGGAGATCGCCCGCCACCCCTATGACGAACTGCCGCAGTTCGAGCGCTACGCCAAAGCGACGCCGAACGAACACAAGAACCTCAAGCTCTCCTGTTCTTCCTAAAAAAGGGTAAAGGTTTCCCTTTTCCTTTCTTTTTACAAAGAAACGAAACCAAAGAAAATCGTCGTTGCGCGAATCGCTCGCCCTTCTCGGCTTTATGCCTTCAGGGCGGCTTTCAAGGCACGCTTAACGACAAGTCGCCTATTGATCAATGCGCTTCGATATATCGAAGCTAGTAAAAGGAAGAGAGCTTCGTCCCGTCGAAGCGCATGAATTAAATGGACTCTTGGCCTTGAGCGCTCTTTGTAAGCCATCCCGGAGGCATAAAGCCGGGAGGGATGAGCGATTCGCAAAAGGCCGCTTTTTGCGCTACTTTTTCTAAAAAAGTGGCATAAACATACTTCTTTATCTTTTCTTTTTACAAAGAAAAGAAACAAAAGAAAATCGTCGTTGCGCAAATCGCTCATCCCTCCCGGCTTTGTGCCTCCGCAGCAGCTTTCAAGGCACGCTTAACGACAGCTGGCCTATTGATCAATGCACTTCGGGAACCGAAGCTAATAAAAGCAAAAGAGCTTCGACCCGTCGAAGCGCATCCAATAAAATTAGAAATTGGCCTTGAGCGCGATCCTTATAAGCCATCCCGGAGGCCTAAAGCCGGGAGGGATGAGCGATTCGCGAAAGGCCGCTTTTTGCGCTACTTTTTCTAAAAAAGTGGCAAAGAAGTATGCTGTTCATTCTTTTCTTTTTCATAAGAAAAGAACCAAAAGAAAATCGTCGTTGCGCGAATCGCACGCTGCTCCCGGCTTTGTGCCTCCGCAGCGGCTTTCAAGGCACGCTTAACGACCTTTTGCCTATTGATTTTATGCGCTTCGGGAACCGAAGCTATTATATTTTACAGGAAAAGCCAGAGGAGAAAGGCGAAGCCGATACCGAGGTTCACCCAGCTGCCGCCCTCCTCAAAGAGCATGACCAGCAGCTCGTACCAGGTGGCCAGCGGTTCTGCGGGAACGTCGAGCATCTGCGCGTGGGCGTAGGCAGTGATATCGGCGCCCCAGATAAACGCGATCATCTCGGGGACGAAGAAGAAAAGGACGACGCCCAAAAAACCCCACACCGTTTTTTTCGGCTTCATCTGCGCGAGACTGCGGCGCAGGGCGGGGTTGTGTTTCAGGCGATAAGCGGCGGTGGCGATTTTTTCTCGGATCATTAGGATAGAATTTTACCAAAAAGGCAAATACAATGTCGAAAACGAAACTCCTGATCGTCTGGACGAACGGTGACAAAGAGGTCGCCATGAAACTCCCCCTGCTCTACGGCTCCGTCATCCTCGAACGTGGTTACTGGGAGGAGGCCCACCTGATGATCTGGGGGCCTTCCATCAAACTGGCCGCCGCCGATGAAGAGGTACAGGCGCGTCTGAAGCAGATGCAGGAGAGCGGCGTCACTATGAGCGCCTGCATCGTCTGCACGGAGGATTACGCGGCAACGGATGCCCTTGCGGTGCTGGGGGTGGAGAATACCCACACCGGCGAAATGCTCACGGCGTGTCTCAAAGATGACAGCTGGGCGGTAATGACGGTATAATCTCCTTATTAGGCACCAAGGAGGAGCAGATGCGGAACTACCTTTTCAACACGGATATCGGGACCTTCGAGATCCGCCAGGCCGGCCACGAGCGTTACCAGCTCTGGATCGATGAGGAGATGCTCGGCGAGTATGAAAGCCCGGAGAAAGCGGCCGCGGATGTCTCCGCCTTCAATACCGACTATCCCGAGTGGGACCGGCTGGAAAACGAGTACGGCAACGTCCCTGCAGGCCTGGCCGACTGGAGCAGCGTCACCGAGACGATCCCCGAAGCCTGATGGGTGGTGCGCAGCAAGACGGCGCGCACCGTTTTATCGCGGACTGCCACCTGGGCAGGCTTGCCAAATACCTCCGTTTCATGGGGTACGACACCCTCTTCTTCCCGAGCATTCCCGACACCGAGCTGATCAGCATTGTCCGTGACGGGGAACGCACCATCCTCACCCGTGACGCCGCCCTCGCCCGTCGCAAAAACGTGCCGGTCTATCTCCTCCGCGCCGTCGAGCTCCACGACCAGTTGCGTGAACTGTCGGCGCGTTTCGGGTTGGGAGTCGGCGGGGATGCGCACCTGCGCTGCCTGATCTGCAATGCCCCGCTTCTGCGCGTCTGTCCGGCCGCCGTCCGCAACGCCGTTCCCGAAACAGTCTATGCGACCTTCGACACCTTCAGGCAGTGCCCCGAATGCGGCCGTATCTACTGGCACGGCGATCACTACCGCAACATGCTCCGGTTTCTGGAGACGGCCCTGTATCCAACCGGCGAAAGCTGAGCCGCACTCTTTTTCCTAACGGGCACGGACCGATCAGGCGGCTTCGGCCCGCTCCTTGTACTTCGCCAGCCGGTAGGCCTGCTCGAGGTTCGCGCCGATCATCGCCACGACCGCTTTGTCGATCTTCCCGGCGTCGGCCATCTCCTGCAGGATGGCAAAGGCCGCATCGGGCGTCATCGCTTCGCGGTAGGGGCGTGTCTGTACCAGGGCCTGGAAGATATCGGCGACGGTGACGATCCGTGCCTCGAGGGGGATCTCCTCCTTCTCAAGGCTGTAGGGGTACCCTCCGCCGTCGAGCATCTCGTGGTGCAGCGAGGCGATGCGGGCGATCTCCCGGAAACCGCGGATGCGCCGCAGGATCATGTTCGAATCGAACCCGTGCCGGTTCATAAGCATCTTCTCCCCGTGGTTCAGCTGCCCTTTCTTGTTCAGGATACTGTCGTCGACCCGCAGTTTTCCGAGATCATGCAGCAGGGCGCCTATCTCCACCGTCTCGCGGGTATGTTCGTCCAGCCCGAACCCCCGGGCCAGGAAATTGGAGAGCGCCGCCACCCCGAAGGAGTGTTCGAAGGTAAAGGGGCTCTTCGCGTCGACGACGTCGGCGAACATCTGCGCCACCTCCCTGATGGCCGTAAAGGGCAGATGGAGGGTCTCCCCCCGTCCGACCCACTCGAGCAGCTGTTCCTCCAGCGGTTCGTCCGCCAGGTAGAACCAAAACGAGTTCCGGCGCGCGGCCGCCACGAAAGCGTCGACCAGCTCCGGGGCGAAAAAATTTCCCCTGTGCTCCAGGATGATCCGCTCGATCTCGTCGCTCTGCTCCAGGTCGGGACCCTCCAGCTGTACCCGAAGGGCATCGATGCGGTCAGCGAGGTAGATCAGGTTTGCCGCCTGTTTGACGCGCATGTCGACGGGCAGATGTTCCAGGATATCCCAGTGGGTATGGTGGTAGTAGACCGGCTGGGAGAAGCGTGCGAAAAGTTCCACCTTGCCCAGCAGGATGGCGCCGCGTTCGCAGTGGAACTGTTCATCCTTCCACTCCAGCTGTGTGACCAGGCTGCGGTGCGTTTCGGTCTTTGAAACGCCGCAGTCATGCAGCATGCCGATACTGATGATCTCATCAATAAAACCATCGTCGAAACCCGCCTCTTTCGCGCAGGCGGCCGCCATGAACGCCACCCGTTTACCGTGACGCGTGTCGTCGATGCCGACAAGGTCGAGGGCTTCGGAGAGGGCGTAAATCACTTCGCGTAAATTGAGCTCGTATTCCATCGTTAACACTTTTTGTTAGTACTTTTCTATTAACAAGATAATAACACATTCTGTGGGCGGTGTAGTATGTTACGGCGCTCTTTTTTTGTGTTTTTTCCCGCAGAGCAGCTATAATGCCTCCATGCCTGTCCCTATGACGCCCTGCCCGTTTCCGTTCCGCCTGAAGGCCCGATGCCGATGATGGAGCGCTACACCGCCGATACCGATCGCTTTGAAGAGGATGAAGAACCGCTATGGCAGCGCGTGCAGCGCGAAGATGCCGAACGCGCGGCCATCGCGGCGTCGCAAAGGGAAAAAACTGTCTACCGCGAAGGCGACCAGGTCGGCAACTTCCTGTTCGTGCGCTATATGAAGGCGAAGAACCGTGCGGTCTTCGCCTGTCCCGACTGCGGCAAGAAGTTTCAGTACAACGTCTACACCATCAAGCAGAAAAAGCGCTGTAAATGGTACAAGGTGCACACCTCCCCAAAAGGAAAGCAATGACCGACGAAGAGAAACTGTTCGAGATGGTGGAGCGCTGCGTCGCCGACGCCGTGCTGGCCCTGGAAGAGGAGCAGCCCCTCGTCCCCTTCGCCAAGCTGCTGGCACAGGACGGCAGCGTACGTGAACTCGCCTGCGAAAGCGGCGAAGAGAAGCAGTGCTACGAGCAGCTGCTCGAGCGCCTCAAGGGGGAGGTGAAGATGGGGGACGTCGATGCGGTCGCCCTCGTGGCCCGCGTTACCATCCCCGAGCAGTACAGTGCCCCCTCGCCCCAGGGGATCCGCATCCACGTCGAAGAGAAGGCGCAGACCCACAAAAAGATCTCCGCCCGCCTGCTCTATGTCCCCTACGACCTCTTCGTCGCCGACGGCGAGGGCAAACGCAGCGTCATGCTGCACAACCCCATCGCCATCGGGATGCCGATGGAAGTCTACGGCACCCCGAACTGACCGGGAGAGGTTCCATGCACAGCGGCGTGCTTATTACCACCTTTGCGACCTGGCTGCCCCACCAGGCCTCCAATGCCTCGGATGACCTTCTACAACATTTCATCGACGCCAATGGCGACGCCTGCCACACCCTCCGGCATCTGCCGGTAGACCCTCAACGCGCACCCCGGATGGTACTGGATGCCTTTGAAACCCTCCGCCCCCGGGTCCTCGTCTGCTGCGGCATGGCCGAAGAGCGTGCGCGCCTGGAACTGGAATCCCAGGCCCGCCTGGGAGAGAGCATCCTGCGGACCGATCTCAACCTTGCCGCGCTCGCCGAGGGGCTCGCACTGACGGCCATCAGTAACGATGCCGGCGATTTTGTCTGCAATACGCTCTACTACCGCTCTCTGGAGCGGATGCGCGGTGCCGCCGGGGCGCACCACTGCCTCTTCATCCATGTCCCCGTTCTGACCGACGCCAATACGCCGCCGCTCACCGAAGCCTTTACACAGATCATTTCGAGACTGTCGGCACTGCGCTGAGCTTTCACAGCTTCTCCGGCTTGCACAGCGCACCCTTCTCCGCCGCGGTGCGCAGGCATTTCCTGCAGTAGTACTTTGAGGATCCCAACAGCTTCTTCAATGCTTTATCCGGCGTCTCGTTCGGCGCCAGTCTGATCTTGCAGAGGGTTTTCATACGGTGCTCCTCTCCCCCGTTTCTGTGACGCCCTTTTTCCCATTATAGCACTGCTCCAGGCAAAAGCGGCGGTTTAGCCCAGGGGGGTGATCACAGAGTCAGTATAGTTTTTAATTATGATTTATGGCTGTTTTTTCGGTAGAATCAATTCTATGTCCTTATAAAAGGAGCGCGCATGACAACGACAGTCAACGGTATCGATATCTGCTATGACGACCTGGGGGCCGTCGACAAGCCGACCCTGATCTTCCTGCACGGCTTCCCCCTGAACCGCACGATGTGGCAGGGCCAGGCGGATGCCTGCAAGGCGCTGTGCCGGGTCATCGCGTACGACCTGCGGGGGCACGGGGAATCGGAAGAAGGTGAAGCGCCCTTCTCGATTCCCCTCTTCGCCCGGGACCTTCTTGGGCTGATGGACGCCCTGCGCATCAAGCAGGCAACGCTCTGCGCCCTCTCCATGGGCGGCTACGTCGCCCTCAAAGCGGCGGAGATGCACCCGGAACGTTTCAACGCCCTGATCCTCTGCGACACCCAGTGCGCCGCCGATACGCCCGAGGGTCGCGACAAAAGGCTCACGGCCATCCGCGCCATCGAAACGGACGGGGTGGAACCCTTCGCCGAGGGACTGCTGGGCAAGCTGCTCGCGGAACCGACCTTCGAGCAGCACCCGGAGACGGTAGAATCGGTGCGGGAGATGATCACATCGAACTCCCAGCACACCCTTGTACGCTCTCTGCGCGCCATGCGCGAACGCGACGAAACCTGCAGCGGGCTCCCACGGCTCACCCTTCCGGTGTTGCTCCTCGTCGGCGAGGCGGACAAGATCGCCCCGCCGGACGCATCGCACTACATGCACGACGCCCTCCCGGACGCCGAACTCGTCGTTATCGAAGAGGCCGGGCACCTGAGCAATCTCGAGAACCCCGAGGCATTCAACGCCGCGCTGCTGGATTTTCTCTCCCGGCACTGCGGCAGGGGCTAGCCCGAGATCATCTTCGAGGTGATCCCTTTCTGGTCGCGGTTGTCGGCGACGAAGACCCCGACAATGTGCAGGGCGACAAAGGCGACGATGGCCCAGGCGACCAGCTCGTGCAGCTCCTTGACCGACCCGGCGACATCTTTGGCAAGGCCGATATCTTTGTAAAAGTGGATAACGAGCCCGCTGACGGCCATGAACGCCATCACGGCGTAGAGCACCTTGTAACCGCGATAGACCCACGCCATGTGGCTGTTCTCCGGCGCGTAGCCGAATCCCTCTTTGACAATCATCACCAGCCGCCACAGCACGAGCACGGCAAACGCGTAGCCGAGGATGATGTGCCACTCCCACATCGGCGCGCGCACCGCCTTGGCCAGGGCCGCCGCCTGTTCCGCCGTCACGGTAATGCCAAAGGTCTCAAGCTTCTCCAGCAGGATCTGCGAATTCGTATGCCAGCTCAGAAAGGTCTTACGCAGGAAAAAGGTCCCCAGCAGACCGAGGACGACGACGGCGTTGGCCCAGTGCCAGACGCGCAGTTGTAACGAGTAATCTTTCATGATCTCCCCCTCCGGTTAAATATGACAATTATACGCCATATTCCTCAAACCTGTGTATCCGGGGCGTAAATGAATGTAAACAGTGAAGGTGCCCGGCGGAGGCTCAGCACGCCTCCCCGGCCATGGGGATGCGGATCGTGAAACGGGCACCGGTCCGGTCGTTCTCCGCCGAGATAGAGCCGTTGAACTTCTGCTCGATGATCTGCTTCGTCATGTAGAGCCCCAGCCCCGTGCCCTGGCTTTTGTGCTTGGTCGTAAAATAGGGGTCGAAGATCCTGTCGATGATCGCTGCGTCGATTCCCCCGCCGTTGTCGCACACCTCGATGACGTAGTCCGATGCGTCGACGAAGCCCCGGCACCGGATAACGCCCGCTTCGACCCCGTTGTTCTTGATGGCGTTGGCCGCGTTCGAATAGAGGTTGATGAGCGCCTGCTTGAGGTTGTTGAGATAACCGCAGATCCGTATGTTCTCCAGGGCGGTCTCGTAGCGGATCCGGTTGCCCATGATGGAGCTGATGACGAGGTTCTGCATCGATTTTTCCAGGTCGTCCATGCAGAAGGTGTTGTCGCCGTCGTCCTCCTGGTAATAGAAACGGAAATCGTCGATGGTGTCCGAGAGGTACTGGATGATCTCGCTGCACTGGGCCTGGAACTCCTCGAAATCACTCTCCCGCTGGGCGTTCCCTTTCATAAGCATCTTGACCGACATATCGGTCATCAGCAGCCCCAGGGTGTTCAGAGGCTGACGCCACTGGTGGGCGATGTTGCTGATCATCTCCCCCATCGCGGCGAACTTGCTCTGCTGGTAGAGCATGTTGTCCTTCTGGCGGCTCGCCTCGATCTCCTCGCTGATCCGCGCCTCGAGGTTCCGGTTGATCGCTTCGAGTTTCCGCTCCGCCTCAAGCTGTTCGGTCATATCGAGGCTGAGGCCGACCAGCCCGCTGACCCCCTGTTTTTCATCTTCGACCCTTGTTTTGACAATGAGGACTTCATGCACCTTTCCGTCGGTAAACGGGATCTTTTCATAGGAGAGGTGGGGTTCGTCCTGCTGGAGGGCCGCGGCATCCGAACACATACAGCTCTGCGCGATCTCCGGCGGGTAGAGCGGTTCATAATGCGGCACCGAGAGGAAACGCTCCTCGCTGATGCCGATGGCGTCGCAGAAGGCCTTGTTGACGAACTGCAGCCGCCCGTTGACATCCTGGGACCAGATCCCGATGGGGGCCGTATCGAGGATGGTCCTGAAGGTGAGGCGTTCGTTCGGGGCCATGATCTCCCGTGCACGCTCCTCCTTCACCCCCATGCAGCGCGAAACGACATGGCCGCTGGAGAGCTTGTAGAGGTAGCCCTCCTGCCAGAGCCTCGTCTGACCGAAACAGGGGACCAGGGTGATCTCCTGCGGCTCTCCCGTACGGTAGACCTCTTTGAAAAAATCGAACAGGGGGCGCGTCGCATTGACCGGGAAGAGCGTGGAGAGTGCCTCGGCGACGTGTGCACCCACCTCGAAGTGGCAGAGGCTCTTCCCCTTTTCATTGATGTAGACGACCTTGAAGTCATCGCCCTGCGCTGTCGGTTCAAACACGGTGATCCCGACATCGATCAGGTCGAAAAGCTCTTCAAAATTGAACATGCATCTCCTTCTGCACTATTCTAACGTAAAGGAGGTACGGGAAAGGCACAGCAGTAGGGGTGGGCGGACAGCCCTGTCACCAGGCGCTACACCCTGCCCCCACGGGGCTTATAACATCACCTTCCGCACGGTGGGAAGCGCGCCTTCCCGGTGAACGGCCATGACATATTCGGGCGGCAGGCCGGCGGCGCAGTAGTCGATATCTTCGGCGTTGAATTCGGGGCGGGAAGGGTCGAGGAACTTCTGCACGGTCTCGCAGCCGTAGATGCGCCGCCGGACCTCATCGGCCTCCATCGCCTCCCCCAGCAGCAGTGAACGGATATACTCCGCGCAGGCGAAATCCTCGTCCCCCGTCGGGTGGGACGCGACGAGGTTTATTTTCGCAGTGCTGTTGCCGTAACGCGCTTTGAGGTACAGCGCCGTCGCCTCGGCATTGGAAAAGCCTGTCAGCAGCACCGTCGGCGCCCCCAGCGAGTGCAGCGCCGCCTTGACGCCGTTCGTCGTCTTCTGTACGATTGTACGGCCTTCCAGATCGGCGGAGGCGAAGCGGACGGGAGAGTTGTCGAGGTCGAACCCCGCAATGGGTAGACCGCCTACCTCTCCGGCCAGCAGCACCTCCGGCCGTTCCTGTCGCACGGCAAAGGCCGCCTCGACGTCGGGGACGAGGAGCATTTCGGCGGCCCCACGCAAAAAGGCGTAATGCGCCACGGTAAAGGCCCGAACGACGTCGATGACGACGTTGACCTCCGACGGGGGAAGCGCAAGGTCGTTGCCGCGAAAGATCTCAACCCGGGGTGTCACTGTTTACTGTTTCTCCTAGAGGTAGCTGATGTCGTCCGAGTGGATCCGTTTGAGGTCCTCTTCGTCCAGTCCGTCATAACTGTAGACGAAACAGGCCGGTTTCGCTTTGACGGTCTTGTGGACATCCCAGAAGGTCTCCATATCCTTGACGATGATCACCTTCTCGGCGCGCAGCTCCTCCAGCGGAAGGCCGACGAGACCGTGGGAGAGTGTGATCGTAATAAGCTCCATCATTTCGCTGTTGATGATGATGGGACCGTTGCCTTTGAGAAGAACGACTTTCGGATGCGTTTTGTTTTGCACGGGGGAGAACCTTTTTTTTGACTCCCCTATTACAAAAACCGTTCTATCCCCACCCTCAGTTGCCGAAAACTTTCTGCAGCAGTTCTGTCGTCCGCGCCGCAGGGTCGTTACGGATCGCTTTCTCTTCGTCGGCAATGACCGTAAAGAGGCCGTCAACCCCTTTGGCCGTGATGTAGCCGTCGAGGTCGCGCGGGTCGTACTGCGTCGCGTTGCTTTCACCCGACAGCGACCCCAGCAGTGCCGTCACCCCCGTCTGCTCCAGCACCGGCGCGCCGTAACTGTCGTAGGTGTCAACCATCGTCTTGTAGTACTGCGTCACCTCGGTCTCCTGGGTGTACTGCTGGACAATGGGCAGGATGGCCGCCTGCAGTGCCGGGCCGGAGTGCTCGCGGAAATACTCCGTCGCCGCGTTGTCCGGACCGGTGAGGATCTTCTTCGCATCCTCGATGCTCATGGCGGAGATGGTATCGGCAAAGATCTTCGCCGTCTCCGGCACGGCCTTCTCCGCCGCCCGGTTCATCGCCGTGACGAAGTCATCGGCATACTTGCCCATCCCCGCCTTGCGCAGCCCCTTTTCGACCATCATCAGCTTTTCCGGCACGGGGATCTTCACCAGGCTGTTCCCAAGGAACCCGTTCTCCTGCCCCAGCTGTTCAATCGCCTGTTTCACACCCTTGTTGAGCGCCTCGCGCAGCCCGCCGTCAATGTCCGTGATCGAGAGCCCGGATACATCCTTCGTCTGCGTCTCTCCCGAAGTCGTTTTTGTCACCGTTTCCATAATGGAGTCAAACAGTCCGGCATTGAGAGTCTGGGTCGTGAGCACTACGGCTAAAGAAGAGGTCATTAAAAGTTTTGAAATATGCATAGTTGGTCCTATGGGTTCGTTTGTCTAGCAGTATGCCATAAAGATCGCAATACGCAATGATTGGAATGAGAATTGCTCATCCGATGTAAAAAGGAGAGTCATGATCCCGGAGGAGCATTACGACAACCTGCAAAAAAGCGCACCCAAGGTGGCCGAAAACATCCATGCCATTACCGAGCATACCTTTAAAATCCTGCTGACGGAGCATCCGGAACTGAAGGTGCTGTTCCAGGGGGCCAAACCTAATATGCCCCAGCAATTCAGTTTTGCCGTCATTGCACTGACCAGCTTTATCGACCGCCCCGAAAAGATGAAGACGTATGCAGAAAAATTCAAAGCCATGTATCCCACCGCAACGCGCGAAGAGTTCTCACTCATCTTCGAAGCACTGCTCAAAGGCATGAAACAGGTTCTAGACCGCAAAGCCCCGCCAAAAGCCATCAACGCCTGGGACGCCGCACTGACGCATCTTAATCACGACTATCTGCAGAGCGAAATTACCTAATTTTAAATAAGCTCGCCGATGATTCCCTTAACGACGAACAGAACGAAGATAGCCACAAAAAAAAATAGCGTGCTTAAATGCTTGAAGACAAGACATTAACAGTGTCCACATCGCCTCTTTACAAACGATTGATGCATACAAAGAGACTATAGAAGTCAGATTAACCATTAGTATGATCAGTGGTATATTTGTTGCATGGCTGACAACTCAACATCCAACTATGTGCTTCTTTCTTCCAACCTTCGTCATTTTCAAATACATTAAAAAACGGGTCTTGGATCATTAAAGGCTCATAACCCTCCTCAAGCATCTGCGATCTATCCACAAGATATAGGAAATAATCTTTGCGTAGGACTCTTGCAGTGTCGACTTCATTCTTTGACCAATAAAACTTTACCAATGTATCAAAGGATTTTACTTCTATAAAGCGATTGATAAGAACAGATGTATCCATATGAAAGGATTGGATATCGTATCCCGCTGACACATCTTCTTTCGATACTTGCTCGATTTTATCTTTTTGCGGATGAGCATACAAACGCTTCAATTCAAACGCAAGTACAAACTCTTCTGCTTCTTCCCCATAAACCTGCTTTTGCTCGAGATCTTGTTTCAATTGTTCAATCGTCTTTTTAATCTTCTTAGACGAGTTAACAATAGCGATTACACTGTCATGAAATACATCCAAATAATCTGCATTAATTATCAGCAAGCCATTAATGAGTTCATGTCTTTGAAATAAATTGGACTCAAGAAAGAAGTTCTTAAAATTGTATAGTTTGAAAGGAATACGGCTCTCTTTTACAACGTAGGTCTTAAGCTCTCTATCATAAGTCAAACTATCACGAGTAAATAAAGTGGACAACATATCTGCAGCATCGAGCATTTGAAATAACATTTGGAGGAACTGCCGTGTGAATACATCTACTTTTGTACAATCAAGCATATTTTCTATCGATAACACATCATCTTCACTTTTTGAAGCGATTTTCATTGCAAACAGCAAATCTAAAATGCCATAGAAAGACTCCCCTAGCTGCAATGAGGACTTTAGACAATACGCTTGGAGATCTTCCATATTCACACTATGTGCATTGATTAAGCCATAGATATAATATACCTCTCCAATATTTCCCAGCTTACGCTTTAGATGATGTTCTTGCAACATAATCCCTTATCAGAGCCTTGATATCATCAGTCATATCTTCTTCATAATCCATGTTCATATTAATTAAAGGGATTTCTTCATTCTCAATAATCTCCATCATACGACGTTCTTTGTCAATCAACCTCCTATGGATCGTCTCATCAATCGCTTCTTTTGAAAGCACATAATAATAGTTGATCACGTCTTCATCTTTCAGTCCATACCGATGAATACGATCTTTTGACTGTAAATATCTAGATGCATTGAAATCACGTTCTAGATATATTGCATTATGACAGGCCTTATGCAAAGAGATCGATTCCCCTACTGCAAAAGGATTTGCTATTATCACCTTATAAGGGCTATCTTCCTTATGAAAGCCACGAATGATTTTTTCTCGTGTAAGTTCATCTTCATCAATATTTTCATTTTCACTGGGAACATCTCCACGTAATAATCTTGAATCGATTCCTTCAGCTTGAAGAAGTTCCTGTAGATAATCCATATTATCAATGAAAATAGTCCATACAATAACTTTTCCTTTTGGACCATCTTCAGCAATAATCCTCTTAATTAACTCTATAGTTTTTAAAAACTTTGGTGGTACTTCCTGATTTTTATAGTCAAGGATTTGTCGCATAATTTCTGAATCATCAACATCCAAGTAGTTTTCTTCAGTGGAAATATTCATTATAGCTTTACTCAACAAAGCTGGATTAGTAGAGCATTGCATCATCCTGATCAATTTTGCTTTATTCAATTCACTACCAACAGACAGCCCCTGTGACTGTGTCTGCAAAGATTCAATATATTTTTTCTCGATGAAATCATAGATACTTCTCTGTTCAGATCCCATATCAACATAGATTGGTGGATTTTCTATTGGTAAAGGCAGCCCTAAATCAGATTTACGAATTCGAATAAAAAAAGGTGCAATATTTTGAATAAGTTGATCAATCATCTTTCTAGTACGGGGCATTGCATAGTTCTTCGTCATATCATCAAGATGATGCAAAGAAAAACCTAATACATTTTTGTATGGCCAAATAAACTTATAAAGATTGTAGATATCTTTATAGCCGTTTGGGACAGGAGTACCTGTCAAAACCACTCGAGACTTTGCATACTTTGATATTTCTAAAGCACTACTAGCCCATATACCATTTTCAGTATTCTTAATCTTATGTGCCTCATCGAGAACCACCATAACTCTATTTTTTTTCAAGAAATGATTGATATCCTCTTTAGAACTTGCAAGACTTTGATACGAAATCAAAGTAATTTCACTTGTATGCTGAGAATAGAAATAATTCTGCCTTTCAGTCTTTGAAAGCTCCCCTGAAATTCTTTTAGAAGTGGCTGCTTGACCAAAACAAGCTACAAACTCATCTTCCCAAGGGGCAAAAGCTGCTAAAGGGCCCACAATCAGTATTTTGTTTACTGACTTAGGATTATCATGAAGCATACTCTTTAAAAAACAGTAAGCTCCATACACAATTGATGTCTTTCCGGCCCCTGGCACAGAAAAGTTACATGCATTCTGGGAAAAAGCGAGATGATATGCGGATAGTAATTGAATAGGATAAAGAGTCCGAACCATGTTCATTTCAAGAGTATTAGTAAAAAAACTAAAATCTGCAGAATCACATATATTGTTTCGAATCTCATAAGCTTTGATAGAAAATACATCGAACTTTTCATGTTCTGACTGCATATCATATAATTCAGACTCTACACTTGCACTTTGGCCATAATTAAAATCAAACTTCTTGAGGAGCTTAACAATCTCATTAAACTTCTTTTCTTTACTCTCTTTTACATCAAGTTCAAAAGGTATTCGAAGGCTATCTTTTCCAAAGACAGTCCCAATACTCTTAAAATTTGATCTTGCACGCCTATTTGATGAAATGCAGTCTATTGCTCCTTTGAGCTCATAGATACCTTCATCAGCTAAAATATCAAGAGTAACCGTACTCATCTTATTTCAATAATTTTTTAAATTTGTAAGTCAAATTATTAATCTCATGGACAAGCTCTTTAACAATATCATCAGTATGAAAAGTATCAATATCCGTATCTATCGCTTCTAGTGTTTTCTTCGCACGTTTTAATAACACAACAGGTGATTCTTTTTCTTTAATGTCTTCGACTTGTCGAATCGAAGTATTCAAATTCCCTTTTAGCAGACCTGTTACTTTGTTAGTCCAATCATTATCCCGACTTTCGAGAATCTTACCTAGGTCTGCACCTTCAGCTGATTCTTTTAACTCATCAACACTAGGTTCTTCATCTGTAATAGAATTGACTACCTTGAAATGATCATCCCTATATTCTTCCCAAACCTCTTGGTTACAGAATATACTGCTCTTACTTATTTTGCCAATATCCCTATACGCTTTACCATCACCACTAAATCTGGCTCTGATATGGTCAAAATAGACTTGCTTTAGATCATCAATATCATCTTCTTCTGGAGTCCAATCAGGGACGATTGAACCTTTTGTATAGCCTCTCAAATATTTATGGACATCCACAAATATACCTTCTGTTTTATCAAGACGCGTATAGATGTCATCGTATCCAAGGCCCTCAAGATAATCATCCATCAGTTCCATTATTTCAAGCCATTCTTTGACTTTAGCTGGTTTTTCAGACATCATTGTCGCAATTTCATCTTCTGTAAAGCGATGGATTTCTTTAAGGTCTTTACACTTTAAATATTTTTCAATGGCGTTATAATCAACTTTCTCATCTACTCCCATTTGATAAGTAGTTTCTAGACGCATTATGTCTTTAGAGCTTTCAGCAATAGTCTCATCCAGGACTATCGCTCGGAAATACTTTGGGTTCTCTTTTTTATCTGTTAGCAATTTGTTAAGTAGTGAAGCCCGTCTATTCCCATCAATGATTACACCATCTTTGGTCACAATTCCGGCCTCTAATTGTCCATGGTCATCCAGGTCTTTTAAAGTCACTTTATTTCTGTGGATCTGGGACTCCCACAAAAAACCTTCAAGTTTTACCTTTCCCTCTTCTGTCTCAGGGTGTATTGAACCATATTGCCGTTCATGCGACTTCACATAACTGGATATTCTGCCATTGTATTTATTGTAAATAAGATAATCTAGATCAATTTTATACACAGGCAATGTCTGCGTTTCATTCTGATATACGATAGTCTTCTGTGAGACTGGTTTGGCTGTTTTCTTTAGATTATCCAAATATTCAATACGCAGTTCGGCGTTCATCCATTGACCTTTGCATTTTTGAGATTATTTTAACCAATATATAATAACCTAAACAAATTATCTCTGGCATTTTTATAATCTCTTTTTGATATTCAACATCTAAAGTTCGTTCTAAATCATGAAATCCAATTCTATTTTCTAAAAAACCTTTCACATTCTCCAAGAGCTCCATCGGACCCATCACACTCAACTCTTTACGTTTTTGTTCTGTCATACAAAAAATACGCTGAAATGAATCGGAATCAGACAACTTTGACTCATGAGTAAATATAAAATCATCTATACTTTGCTGCCATGACCGTGGAAACATATCAATATGAATTAAAGGCTTATAGACTTTTGCATTAGGCCCTTGCGAATAATGTACTTCAACATCCCACCTATACTTTTGATTGTCAAAATCAGAAC
Organism: Thiomicrolovo sp. ZZH C-3; assembly: GCF_054862725.1. Lineage (NCBI taxonomy): Bacteria > Pseudomonadati > Campylobacterota > Epsilonproteobacteria > Campylobacterales > Sulfurimonadaceae > Thiomicrolovo > Thiomicrolovo sp. ZZH C-3. The sequence continues at coordinate 1,144,575 of NZ_JBTKXX010000001.1, read as the reverse complement.
GGTAATTAGTTAATTCAACACGCATTGCATTTATTTTTAAATAAGGAATGTGATATTTAAATTTAGCATTTAACTTTTTGGGTTGCTCTATATTCAGTTTAAAAACTTGCTCATTAAGATTCAAAAATTTCTGGTTTTCATCAAACAATCTAGGCTTATATTTTCTTTGTATACGTAAACCTTCTCGTCTACCTATCGCCTTTGCAATTGCATACGACAATCTTGGTGACACAGCGTTTCCTACAAGTTTGTACTTCAAGGATTTACTGTCACCATAAAACCTATAGTCAATTGGAAAGCTCATAATAGAAGCTATCTCACGGACTGTAGGTGAACGATAGCTATTATCACCATGTGCATATATCAAAGCTTCTCTTGTCGCATGAGACATTGTAGCCATGACTGTACGAGATGGCCTAGACACATCTTCAGGAAACGACATTCTTCCCATGTAGCCTTTATCTTGCTTCATCCTTTTAGCTTTTTTCCATTCAAATTCAGCAATCTCACGTATATAATGATGATCAGTGACTTCTTTTGAAGGCATTTCAAATCCATAGTTTGGATCAATAATAGTTGACTCTAAGTCTTGTAGTGGTGCCCCCAGACATTTCTGGATATCACCGACCGTCTTGGCAGCTTTTTTGTCTCTTATGAGCTCTTGAGGTTCTGGAAAGTCACCACACAAGTATCTAAGTCGTTTTGAAGCCACGCCAAACATCTTGGCATTATAGACCTTTGAAGACTCATGTTTCACTTGTAAAGTAAAGTCACCTTCCAACCCTAAGTCTGCCGCACTATATGAAGACTCTATATATTTTTCTACATTAGGTACGTTTTCCAAGACCCAATATTTAAGTATTGAATTTTGTTTAAACTTTTTTCGAGCAACTATCCTCAAATAAGCTTTGATCAGTGCGATACCCTCTGTCTTATCTGCTTTTCCAGACTTATTTGAATTTGAAAAAAATGTACATGGCGGCGATCCTATTATCACTTCTGTATCGGGAATTAATTCATGAAATTCATCATCAGGCAGATTCGATATTGTGATAACATCACCAACTCGAGTTTTAGCCTTTGGATGGTTCATATGGTGAGTCAAAACTGCTGGCTCCCATTTATCAACTGCAAACACAACATCAAAACCAGCAAGATGAAAGCCTTCTGAAAAGCCACCTCCACCACAAAAGAAATCCGCTACTCTATATTTTGTCACTATACAACCGATTCTATTAATTATTATTCTTTGCTTCTAGCATCTTTTGTATTCTATCTACAAAACGCATAGAATCTTTTTTTATTTGACATTCCCATATAACCAAAACTCTCCAATGTTCTTTTTGTAACTCTTTGATTTTTTTCTTATCACGTTCTACATTTTTTTTGAATTTCTCTTCCCAAAATCCTCTATTAACTTTAGGCATTGACGGGTTACAATATGGACATCTATGCCAGAAACAACCATTTACGAAAATTGCAATCTTCTTACCTGGGAATGCGATATCTGGTTTTCCCGGAGCTTTTTTCCAGTGCAACCGATAACCTTTAATCCCACTATGCCAAAGTGCTTTTCTTAGTAAAATCTCTGGTTTAGTATTTTTTGCTTTTATTGAACTCATCGTTTTAGATATTTGTTCATTTTCAGGAATAGGCGCACGCCCATCCCGACAATATTGCTTTTTTGTTTTCATAATCTCAATATAACTCATAGTGTGCAAAAATATGCAAGTATTTAATACTTTAGTATATCTCCTTCACTCGCCCTACTTCGCCGCTCATGAGGCGTACTTTAATGCCGTGCGGATGCGTGGCGCTTTTGGTGAGGATGTCGCGGACGATGCCGTCGGTCAGTCTACCTGTGTCCTGGTCCTGTTTCAACACGATGGCGACGCTCAATCCGAAGCGTATGTTCTTTCGCTGTCTGGGGTCCGGCATAGTTTCTTTTCTCCTACAATATGTTTCCGTCTATGACGGATTGACCTCTTGGGATTCCCGTTTCAAAGAAACGTAACCAATCCTCTGTTCATTCCTTTCTTTTTACAAAGAAACGAACCCAAAGAAAATCGTCGTTACGCGAATCGCTCGCCCTTCTCGGCTTTATGCCTTCAGGGCGGCTTTCAAGGCACGCTTAACGACACTTGGCCTATCGATTTTATGCGCTTCGGGAACCGAAGCTAATTGAAAAGTAAAGAGCTTCGACACGTCGAAGTGCATTAATGAAATGGACCCTTGGGCCTTGAGCGCGATCCTTATAAGCCATCCCGGAGGCATAAAGCCGGGAGGGATGAGCGTTTCGAGAAAGGCCGCTTTTTGCGCTACTTTTTCTAAAAAAGTGGCAAAAAAACTTGTAGTTCATTCCTTTCTTTTTACAAAGAAACGAACCCAAAGAAAATCGTCGTTGCGCAAATCGCTCGCCCTTCTCGGCTTTATGCCTTCAGGGCGGCTTTCAAGGCATGCTTAACGACTTTTCGCCAATCGATTTCATGCGCTTCGGAGGACCGAAGCTGACTGGAGAAAAAAAGATTTTACACCAATCGCTCAAAAAGCTCCAGGATCTCTTTTTTCATCTCATCAAAACTCTTTACCTCATGCGTCAAACCGTGCAAGCCCTCATCCCGGTAGCGATCATAGGGACGGTGCTCAAAGGCGTGCAGCCACAAAGCAAACCCCTCTTTGCCGCGATAGGCCGGTTCGTACTGCTCAATCAGCCGCTTCGTCTCCTGCGGCGAATATTTTGGATCGTTCAGTCCGTAAAACGACAGCATATCGAAAAGGTCGCGGGACTTTGAACGTTTGTAGAACATCAATGATTTGAGTTTGAAAATCGTCTCTGGCCCGGCGATCCTGATGTTCCCGATCGTCGTAAAGTCGTTTTCGGCCAGGATCTCCCTCGTGCCGGTCCCTTCTCTGCCGTCGAAAAACGTCACACGGACATTGCCGATCTTCCAGTTTTGCAGATAATCTTCGACGCGCTCGCCGTGAATTTCGAAGTCATCGATGACACCCTGGGCCGGTGCAATAAAATCAACGTTCTCCTCGCCAAGCACATCCACGCAGTCGGAGATGAATCCGGCTATCGAGTCAAGGGGGAGATCTGACACCGTACAGAAATCGAGGTCTTCCGATATGCGATGCTCCAGGTGGTACGACAGTGCCGTACCGCCGACCAACCTGAAATCGTGGTCGCGGAACAGCGCATGATCTTGAATATGAGGCAGCAGCTCCCTTATGGACTCCGTCACGCGGCAGCGACCATCTTCTTAATACGGAACAACTCGGCAAAGCCGGAGGTCTGCCGCTCGGCGGCCTGGAGTACGGCCTCTTTTCCGTAATGCGCGACCAGCCATTTCGCCTCGCGCTTTTTCGGATGGGCCAAAAAATTATCTATCGTCGGAAACGGACGATTCATATAAAAATTCTCAGGGTCCTCCGCGTAGGCAATCTGCTCCATCGCCTCTTCATACGCCGCATCGCCGCTGGGTCGGATGCGTTTCCGGGCCGTTTTTTTCAGCCGCTCCGCCCCGAAGAGTCTGAGCATGGCCTTCGTGTCATCCTCGTCCGGTTGATCAAGGTAGAGCGTGATGATCTTGTCGATCTCGACGGGATCGCCGTCTTGAACCGACCATAAAAGATCGCGGCCGAAGAGCTTTTTATCCAACTTGATTTTTCGGGTGACAGGGGAGTATTTCGGTACATTGGACTGCTCGCGGATAAACTTCATTGCCGTCTCACCGTCAATAGCGCGCAAAAGCATCGCCAGCGATTTCTTGTCAGGGTCCCGCCCCCAATCGCTGAGGGTACTGGCAGCGATACCGAATGTTTCTTTGATCTCTGATGTCGTCACAGCATCCCCTTTCAGAAGGTATATTTTATTTGTATTTTACACGATATTCGTAAAATATACAAGTTTTACTGTTTAGCTCATTCACATTTATTCCCTTTATTTACAGCATCCCCTCCTCCCGCAGACTGAGAAAACCGTCCCTGGTCAAAATGACATGATCCAGCAGCTCTATTCCCAACAATGTCCCTGCCTCCTTGAGGCGCCGGGTAACCGCGACATCCTCCCGGCTCGGGACGAGCTGGCCGCCGGGGTGGTTGTGGGCAACGATGATCCCCGCCGCCCGATCCGCAACGGCATCGGCGAAGACCTCGCGGGGGTGCACGAGGGACTGGTTGAGGGTCCCGATGGAGACGACGCGCTTCTCGATAAGGTGCGAGGCCCCGTCCAGGGCCAGGGCGAGAAAATACTCCTGCTTCTTGGACCCGTAATCGTGCAGCAGTTCGTAGACATCCGCGGCCGAAGTGATTTTGACGTGCTGCTTAATGAGATAGCGCCGGGAGAGCTCGACGGCGGCGAGGATCTGCGCAGCTTTTGCCTCGCCCATGCCGTGGACGGAAGTAAGATCGTCGAGCGTCAGCCTCTCGAACGACGTGTCAAAGATGCCTACGATCTCCTTCGAGAGCTTCAGCACATCCTTGCCCGGCACCCCGCTGCCGAGCAGCACCGCCAGCAGTTCGTACTCCTTGAGGGCAGAGGGACCTTTTGTCAACAGTTTTTCGCGGGGCTTGTCGCCTTTGTAGAGTTCCTGGAGCTTTTTCATGCAATAATTCTATCGTAATATAACTATATATGTTATATTAAGTTTCAACAAAACCGAGATGAGTTTCTGCCTATTGATTAACGTGCTTCAGTCCCTGAAGCTTTGTACTTTCATATTCGCTTCGACACGTCGAAGCGCATCCAATCAACTGGGGCTTGGCCTTGAGCATTCCTTATAAGCCATCCCGCAGGCCTATGAGCGATTTGCGAAAGACCGCTTTTTACGCTACTTTTTCTAAAAAAGTGGCAAAGGAATACACTCTATTCATTCTTTTCTTTTTCATAAGAAAAGAACCAAAAGAAAATCGTCGTTGCGCGAATCGCACGTTCCTCTCGTCGTATGGCCTACGGAACGGCTTTCAAGGCACGCTTAACGACAGGTTGCCTATCGATTTGATGCGCTTCGGGGACCGAAGCTATTATTGAGGATATATAGCTTTGTCGCCGCATGACGCTGCATTGTTCGTATTCTCTTCATCAAAGGTCGCTTTTACGCACTGTTTTTCGCCTTTTTTACAGCATTTCGCACCCTGGAACAGCACAGGAAGGGGGCATTTCCATGTGCGAGTGCTATTTCCCCTCTTCGGTTATAATGACGGCCATTTGTCAAAAAGGAGTCCCCATTATGAAACTGATTCCGGTGGCCGCGATGGCAGCAGTGATGTTGCTCAGTTCCGGCTGTGTTATGAAGAGTACGCACGAGGCGACGCTGCAGGAGCTGAACCAGACCCGCGCGCAGCTCGGTTCCGCGCAGCAGACCATCAAGGAGCAGCGCGACGAGATCGCCCGCAACCAGGCGCAGATCGCCAAGGACCGCGAGGAGATCGCCAAGGGCAAGTCGCAGATCGAGTTCAACAACGTCGAACTGAGCGAGATGGAGATGCGCAAGCTGCAGCTCCAGCAGGAGCTCGAGGCGGCCCGCAAAGAGCTGGGGGCTTCCCGCGAACAGCTTGAGACCATGAAGCAGATCGAGGCCGAGACGCAGAAGCGCAACGAGATCTACGCGCAATTCGTCAAGGAGCTGCAGAAGATGATCGACGGCGGGCAGCTAACCGTCTCCATCGAGAAGGGGCGCATCGTCATCAACCTCCCCGATGAAGTCCTCTTTGCCAGCGGCAGCGCGACGGTGAACAAAGCGGGCCGGGAGGCGCTGGCGCAGATCGCCAAGGCCCTCGCCGCCTTCCCCGACCGCCGCTTCCAGGTCGAGGGGCACACGGACAACGTCCCCATCAAGAGCGCGCGCTTCCCGAGCAACTGGGAGCTCTCCACAGCGCGCGCCCTCAGCGTCGTCCACCTGATGGTCGACGAGGGCGTCTCCGCCGACAACGTCTCTGCCGCCGGCTTCGGCGAGTTCCACCCCCGCGCGACCAACGAAACGCCGGAGGGGCGCGCGCTCAACCGCCGCATCGAGATCATCATGCTGCCGAACCTGGAGATCCTCTCCAACGAGCTTCCCAAGCTCGCCGAATAACCCGCCTGCGGGCACACGTTGCCCGCCCTCTTCCCTTATCACCTTTTTATCTCTTGTCGAAATGAGCTTCACAATTTAATTTTGATTTTATTTTAGTGGCGTTATCATGACTCTAGTACGTACGAAAGATCTTTAAAAAGGTACCGCAAAGGAAGCCAATGAATCAAACGAATTTATTGGCGGTTGTGGGTCCCTCGTCGCCGGGGGAAGCCGCCCCTAAAAAAGAGTTGGGGTATGGGCTGAAACGCGACGAAGGATCGGGTAAACGCAGTAAGATGCTTTTTCTGTGAGAGCGTGAAGCCGGGTCGAAGCAGCCAATAGAGCTCGGCGCGCATGACAGTGCAGCGCCACCAGATGCGACCACGGTCGCTTCGCCCTCTTACAGACAAGATGCCGGGCAACCTCGCTCCAGAGATTGGAACCGTCGCGCCGCTTAAATCGGGCTCGCGACACTATGAGAGGTCCTATGCCCCTTCGGGAGTTCGGCATCTTACACAGGGTGCGCCGTATGCACCGCCTGGGCCATCAAACCGCCCACGGGAGCGCTGAGGCTCCCACCGCTGCCGCGTGAAGCGGGAGCGGCACATTTAGATGACTCCCTGTTCCCGCGCTTTTAAAATAGAATGCGATTGGCGCGTTTTTGGAAGTTCAGTCGGCGACTTTGCCGCGCAGCTTTTTCTTTTCTCCATGTCTCTTTTTCGTCTGCAATCTTTTTTTGACGGACCCCTTCGTCGGTTTCGTTGCAATACGCTTCTTTTTGGAGACATTGACGCTTTTGATCAGCTCCACGAGCCTTTCCAACGCCTCCTCTTTGTTCTGTTCACGGCTGCGGTGCTGCTGGGACTTGATAACGACGATCCCCTCCTTCGTAATACGGCTCTCTTTCAGGGCGAGCAGGCGCTCTTTGTAAAACTCAGGGAGTGAAGACGCAGCGATGTCAAAACGGAGGTGAATGGCTGCAGAGGTCTTATTGACCTTCTGCCCGCCGGAGCCCTGGGCACGGATGGCCTCGATCTCGATCTCATCCTCGTCAAGGCTTACGTTGTTCGAAATGGTAAGCATGGTTCCCTAGAACGAGGACATCAGGATGTTGTAGAGCAGGTAGACGATGATCGCGATGGCGAAGGCGCTGAGTATCCAGTTGCGTTTATTGGAAGATATCGGTTTTTCGTAGTCGCTGGACTCGTCCAGCTCCGGTTCGCGTTCGTCGAGTTCGGAGAGCGGTTTGTCGGCCATGGTGTTATCCTTTGGTGATCTGTCAGCTTTCATTATAGCAGGAGACTACAACGCTTCATACTCCAGGGTGTAAGTAAGTTCGGGAAAGTGGCGCTCCAGCATCTGTTCCACGGCATCGCGGTACTGCGCCGCAGTCCGGGCATCCGCGGAGAGAAAGACAAAGGCAATGTCGCCCTCTTTGGGGTACTCGCCGCTGACGTCCATCACGGAGACGTTGAAGGCTTTCAGCCGCTCTTTTATGCCGTTCATGACGCTGCGGCGCCCCTTGAGGGAGTGGACATGGGGGAGTTCAAAATGGAGGTAGCAGTGGCAGATAAGCATTATCACCTTTTTGTATGTCTGTAAATTTAAACATCATTTGTGTGTCAATAGTAACATTATTTTAATACTGATGCGCTAGAATCCCGCAACATGAATCGCCGGTGAGAGAGTGATACCTGTCAGAGGAAAAAAATGAAATCGTTCAAAAAGAGGGTCTGCCCCCACTGCGGTTCGGAACACGCCAAACGGCGCAAACGTACCTTTGTCGAAAAATACCTGCGCTTTAAAAAAAGAAAGTACGAGTGTTACGACTGCGGCCGTATCTACTACACCTGATCAAAGACCAACTCCCCCTTCGCGCCATGCACTCCCTGTTACGGAGGATGGATATAATGGCACCATGAAAAAATCGATCCTTATCACCGGCTGTTCCAGCGGCATCGGCTATGAAACGGCCCTGGCACTTTTCAGAGCGGGGTACGACGTCTATGCCACGGCGCGTGCCCACGAAGATGTTCTCAGGCTTGTCTCGGAGGGGCTGAACGCCCACCGGCTCGATGTCACCGACCCCGACAGCATCGACGCGGCCCTGAAATGGGTCCTGGAGCAGACGGGCGGTACCCTCTACGCGCTCTTCAACAACGCCGGGTACGGCCAGCCCGGTGCGCTGGAAGACGTGCCGACCTTCGCCCTGCGCGAACAGTTCGAGACGAACGTCCTTGGGCTGCATGAACTGACCCGCCGCGTCCTGCCCCTTATGCTCGCGCAGGGGTACGGGCGCATCCTGCAGCACAGCTCGGTGCTGGGGCTTGTCTCGCTGCGCTTCCGCGGCGCCTACAACGCCAGCAAGTACGCCATCGAGGGGCTCTGCGACACCCTGCGCCTGGAGCTGGAGGGTACGGGCGTCCATGTCGTCACCCTCAATACGGGCCCGATCCGCTCAAAGTTCCGCGACAACGCCATCAAAATGTTCGAGAAGAATATAGACACATCGCGGAGCCGTTTTGCGGATGTCTACGGTGAAGAGGTCTACAAGCGCAAGCAGCACAAAGAGGAGAAGGACCGTTTCACCCGCGATGCGGACGCCGTCATCGAAAAGGTCATCAGGGCCCTTGAAGCGGAGCGCCCCGCCCCGCGCTACCACATTACCGGGGCGACGGTGCTGCTGGCCGCGTTCAAGCGGCTGCTGCCGACCGCTCTACTGGACCGGATCTTGATAAAGATTTAGCATAGGTGTAAGGTGTTAGGTATTGGGTTCTTGGTTAAGGTGATAAGTAGTGTGCCGCAGCACGCTTAAGAGCGCCTGCGGCGCAACCTACAACCTACAACCTACAACCTACAACCTACAACCTACAACCTACAACCTACAACCTACAACCTACTACCTACTACCTACTACCTACTACCTAAAATCCATCACCCCAACAACCCCTTTTCCAGCGCCGCCTCCGCTTCGCGCCGGCCCGCGTCAAAGGCCTCATCGAGTTTGGAGGTGTCGAAGATGTTCATCTCCGCGCACCCCTGAATCTCCAGGTAGGCATCGGCAAAGTGCTTCGACGCCTCGACGTTCGCCGCCATCATCAGGATAAGGGCGCGGTAGGTCGTCTGCATGACGTTCTTGGGCTCCTGGGGCAAAATGGCGTTGACATTGATGCCGAGGACCGGCAGGCCCAGATCTTTAAGTGCGCGTACCGGCATGTTATCCATAAAACCGCCGTCGCCCAGGCGCATCCCCTCGTAGGCGACCGGGGCGAAAAAGGGGATGAGCGACGAAGAGGCTGCGGCCAGCTTGGCAATGGGACCACGGTCAAAATAGCGGATCGTTCCCGCCGTCAGGTCCGTCGCGGCGATAATGCAGGGGGTTTGGAGCGCTTCGATGTCGCTGACGGAGAGGTGATGGGAAAGCAGCCGTTCGATCCCCTTGAGGGCGAAGACGCCGCCCTGGCGGAAGTGGCGCACAAGATCGATGCGCCGGAGCTCGCGGTAGATCTCCAGGACCTCCCGCGGGGTACGGCCGTCGCAGAGCAGGACTCCGGCCAGGGCCCCGCCGCTGCTGCCGGCGACCGCAGCAATATCATAGCCCTGCTGCTGCAAGACCTCGACGACGCCCAGGTGGGCCACGGCGCGCACGCCGCCGCCGGAGAGCGCGAGTGCGATCTTTTTCGGTGAATGCTGCGTTGGCATGACTGACCCCTTTGGTGTTACGTGTTACGTGTTACGTGTTACGTGTTACGTGTTACGTGTTACGTGTTACGTGTTACGTGTTACGTGTTACGTGTTACGTGTTACGTGTTACGTGTTACGTGTTACGTGTTACGTGTTACGTGTTACGTGTTACGTGTTACGTGTTACGTGTTACGTGTTACGTGTTACGTGTTACGTGTTACGTGTTACGTGTTACGTGTTACGTGTTACGTGTTACGTGTTACGTGTTACGTGTTACGTGTTACGTGTTACGTGTTACGTGTTACGTGTTACGTGTTACGTGTTACGTGTTACGTGTTACGTGTTACGTGTTACGTGTTACGTGTTACGTGTTACGTGTTACGTGTTACGTGTTACGTGTTACGTGTTACGTGTTACGTGTTACGTGTTACGTGTTACGTGTTACGTGTTACGTGTTACGTGTTACGTGTTACGTGTTACGTGTTACGTGTTACGTGTTACGTGTTACGTGTTACGTGTTACGTGTTACGTGTTACGTGTTACGTGTTACGTGTTACGTGTTACGTGTTACGTGTTACGTGTTACGTGTTACGTGTTACGTGTTACGTGTTACGTGTTACGTGTTACGTGTTACGTGTTACGTGTTACGTGTTACGTGTTACGTGTTACGTGTTACGTGTTACGTGTTACGTGTTACGTGTTACGTGTTACGTGTTACGTGTTACGTGTTACGTGTTACGTGTTACGTGTTACGTGTTACGTGTTACGTGTTACGTGTTACGTGTTACGTGTTACGTGTTACGTGTTACGTGTTACGTGTTACGTGTTACGTGTTACGTGTTACGTGTTACGTGTTACGTGTTACGTGTTACGTGTTACGTGTTACGTGTTACGTGTTACGTGTTACGTGTTACGTGTTACGTGTTACGTGTTACGTGTTACGTGTTACGTGTTACGTGTTACGTGTTACGTGTTACGTGTTACGTGTTACGTGTTACGTGTTACGTGTTACGTGTTACGTGTTACGTGTTACGTGTTACGTGTTACGTAGGATGACATGTCATCCTTACCTCCGTATTAATTCCGTAATTCTTAGCACGTAGCACGACACGCCAAACGCTTACTGTTTGGCGTCTTCCAGTTCCTTTTTCAGGTATTCGCCGGTGTAGCTGCCGGTCTCGTCGGCCATCCCTGCCACCGCTTCGGGGTCGCCGACGGCGATAATGCGGCCGCCCTTGCTGCCCCCTTCGGGGCCCATGTCGATGATGTAGTCGGCGTTCTTGACCATGTCGAGGTTGTGCTCGATGACGAGGACGGAGTTGCCCAGCTCTACAAGGTGGTGCAGCACCTGCGTGAGGCGGTCGACATCGGCGAAGTGAAGCCCCGTCGTCGGTTCGTCAAGGATGTAAAGGGTGTTGCCCGTATCTTTGCGGCTGAGCTCCTTGGAGAGCTTGATGCGCTGCGCCTCACCGCCCGACAGCGTCACGGCGTTCTGCCCCAGGGTGATGTAACCGAGGCCGACGTCGTGCAGGGTTTTCAGGATCGCCTTGATCTTCGGGATGGCGTCAAAGAATTTCAGTGCCTCCTCGACGCTCATCGAAAGCACATCGGCGATGGACTTGCCCTTGTACTCGATCTCGAGGGTCTGCGGGTTGTAGCGGGTGCCGTGACAGGCGTCGCACTTGACCATGATGTCGGGGAGGAAGTGCATCTCGATCTTGAGCTCCCCTTCCCCCTGGCACTTCTCGCAGCGGCCGCCCTTGACGTTGAAGCTGTAGCGGCTGGCCGTGTAGCCGCGGATCTGGGAGAGTTTCGTTTTCGCAAAGAGGTTGCGGATCTCATCCATCAGCCCCGTATAGGTCGCCGGGTTCGAACGCGGGGTGCGGCCGATGGGGCTCTGGTCGAGGTAGATCACCTTGTCGAGCTGCTCCAGCCCCGTGATCTCGACCCCGGCGACGGTGTGGACCTTGCGCGCACGGTTAAGGAGTTCCCTCGCCGTCGGCAGCAGGGTCTGCAGGATGAGCGAGCTCTTGCCACTGCCGCTCACCCCGGTGACGCAGACGAGGTTCTGCAGCGGGATGCGCGCGGAGAGCTCCTCGATGTTGTTGATGGTGACGTTCTTGATCTCGATCCAGTTCTCCTGCTCGCGGCGGTAGAAGTACTCGATCTTCTTCTTGCCCGTCATGTAGGCCGCCGTCTCCGTCTTCGCCTTCATGAGCTGCTTGAGGGTCCCCGAAAAGACAACCTCCCCGCCGTACTGCCCCGCGCCGGGGCCGATGTCAATGATGTGGTCGGCGTGTTCGATCGTCTCCTTGTCGTGCTCGACGACAATGACGGTGTTGCCCTTCTCCTGCAGCGAGCGCAGGGTGCGGATAAGCTTGAGGGTGTCGCGCTCATGCAGGCCGATGGAGGGTTCGTCGAGGACGTACATGACACCGGTGAGGCCGCTGCCGATCTGGCTGGCGATCCGGATGCGCTGCGCCTCGCCCCCGCTGATGGTCCGGGCGTCGCGGCTCAGTGTCAGGTAGCCCAGGCCGACGTCGAAGAGGAAGAAGAGGCGCTCTTTGATCTCGTTGAGGATGGGCGCGGCGATCATGCGGTCCTGCTCGCCGAGGAAGGCGAAGGTGTCCTCGGCGGTGAACCAGCGGTAGGTATCCTCGATGGGCTGGGAGATAACGCCGCTGATCTTCTGACCCGCCACGTCGACGGCGAGGCTTTCGCGGCGCAGGCGGTGACCGCCGCAGACGTTGCACACCTTCTCGCTCATGTAGTCCTGGATATCCTTCTCGTCCTTGAACATGTCATAGGCGATGCGGATGATCCCCGGCCAGATCCGTTTGACGGGGTGGTTCTTCCACTTGAAGGTCACCTCGTTGATGCTGCCGTGCAGGATGGCCTTTTTCTGATGCTCCTCCAGCTCGCGGAACGGGATCGTGATGTCGATCCCCTCGGTCTCGCAGAAGCCTTTGAGGAAGGTGAAGTAGTACCCCTTGTTGAAGCCGTAGACGATCTTGACCGCGCCCTTTTCGATGGGAAGGTCGCCGTCGATGATCTTGTCGTGGTCCAGGGCGTAGCGGATGCCGAGGCCGTCGCACTCGGGGCAGGCGCCCTTGGGGGAGTTGAAGGAGAAGCTGAGCGGCTCGAGGGGTTCGAAGCTCACCTTGCAGTCGAAACAGGCGTTGTGCTCGCTGTAGTGGATGACGTTCGCGGTCAGGTCCATCTCGGTATGGTTCATGATCTCCACTTCGACCTCGCCGTAACTCTCCTTGAGCGCCTTTTCGACGTCCTGGGCGATCCGGTCTTTGTTCTCCTCCTTGATAACGACACGGTCGATGACGACCTTGATGGTGTGCTTCTTCGTCTTGGAGAGTTCGATCTCCTCGTCCAGGCGCACCATGACGCCGTCGACCATCGCCCGGACATACCCTTTGTGACGCAGCCCCTCGATCAGGTCGGCGAAGCTCCCCTTCTTCTCGCGGATCAGCGGGGCGAGGATGACGGCCTTGGAGCCTTCGGGGAGCTTCTGCACCTGCTCGATGATGTCGGCGGCGGACATCTGCGAGATCTCCTTGCCGCAGAGGTGGCAGTGCTGCACGCCGATGCGGGCGAAGAGCAGGCGGAGGTAGTCGTAGATCTCGGTAATGGTGCCGACGGTCGAACGGGGGTTCTTGGAGGTCGTCTTCTGGTCGATGGCGATGGCGGGGGTGAGGCCGTCGATCTTGTCGACGTCGGGCTTGCCGATGCGGTCGAGGAACTGGCGGGCGTAGCTGGAGAGGCTCTCGATGTAGCGGCGCTGCCCTTCGGCGTAGAGGGTGTCGAAAGCGAGGGTCGATTTGCCCGATCCCGAGAGGCCCGTACAGACGACCAGCTTGTTTTTGGGCACTTCGAGCGAGATGTTCTTGAGGTTATGCTCCCGCGCGCCCGTGATCGTGATCTTATCCATGCTTTACCACCAATCTGTAGAAGAAGTATCCGATGACCACCAGGTAGAAGGCGATCATCAGGAGTTTGTGCTGCTTGACGGGAACGACGTGCTTGAGCCAGATCCCGCCGAAGACCCCCGCCATCGAGGCGATCCCGATCAGGACGCCGTGATAGTAGTCGACGTATCCCCCCGCCGAAAGGCTGACCAGCCCGGAGATGGAGGAGAAGACGACGAAGAAGAGGCCGGCAGAGATGGCGTTCTTGAGCGGCACATGCAAGAAGCCTGCCAGGATCGGCACGAGGAGGATGGAGCCGCCGACCCCGATGGAGATGGAGAAGGCCCCCAGCAGCAGGCCGATGACGAAGAGCAGCGCCGGGTGGACCTTTTTGACCTCCTGGTCATGCTCGACGGTCTTGAAGAAGAGGCGTCCCAGGGCAAAGAGGACGAAGCCCATGAAGATCCACTCGAGCGTCCGCCCCGAAAGCGCGCTGACGATGAAACTGCTGCCCAGCGCACCCACGGCACCCCCGATGCCGATGGCCAGAACCATCCGCACGTCCAGGGTCCCCTTTTTCAGGTTCAGGTAGCTGCCGTAGATGGAGCTGAAGACCATCTGCACGACGGAGATACCGACGGCGCTTTTCATGTCAAAACCGATGAAGAGCAGTGCCGGGACCAGGATCGTCCCGCCGCCGATGCCGAAAAAGCCCGACAGCGCGCCGACGCCGATGCCCAAAAAAATAAGTTCGATAATCTCTGCCATCTGCCGCCCCGTGTGTTGATTCGCGCGATTATACAGGAGGCTCGGTAAAGAGGGGGTTATGATTATAGGGGAGGTTGATTGTTCAAAGTTGAAAGAAGCCGCCGCCGGTTCGGCGGCAGCATCGCGTTGTGAAAAACGCCTATTTCACCTTCAGGCTGAGGGCACTGTCCTGGACCGCCGCATCGACGATGAGGCGCAGGTCGCCGAAGACGACTTCGGCCAGCGTGCTGTACTCGATGACGTCGTCCTTCGTGATGGCGCCCGCCGCATACGCCTCCTCCACGGCCCCGCCGAACATCGTGTTGAACATGAAGTTAGGGTTGAGGAAACTGATCGTCAGCGTTTCGTTCGTATCGTCGGTCTCATCGACATAGACGGCGATCTCGCAGGGCAGCGCCGTAATGTATTCGCTGCCGAGCGCCGTCGCTTTTTTGGCATATTTGGGTGAACACGCCTCGACAACCTGCACCCCCGGGATGGCCAGCGGGTCCGGGCGTCCGCTGCGCCAGGCGGACCCGGCGGAGAGGCCCGGGACGTTCGTATCGGCCGTGGCGACATCGGTACCGAGCTTGGCGATGATCTCTTTGGCTACATTGGCGGCGTCCGTGGCCGAGAAGGTGCTGTTATCGTCCTTGCGGTAGTTGTAGACCAGATAAGGCGAAGTGAACGACACCGCTTCCATGCCCGCTTTGTCGAACACAGGCCCCATCTTCAGCATCGATTCCGCCGGGCTTCTGCCGGCCAGGGCCGCCAGTACCATCCCGCGGATCTCGGATTTGACATCGGAAGCGACCGCTTCGAGGGTACCGTCCGTATCGTTGATGTCCGTAAAGAAGATCGAGAATATCGCATCGGCATTGAGCATATCGACGTAGATGTTCTCCCCGTCGCTGTGGACGGAGACTTCGCACGGCAGCGCCGGTCCGTGGTGGCGCCCCGTGGCCATCGCCTTCGTAGCGTAATTGCTGTTGCAGAGCTCGACGACCCGGCTTTTGTTGGCACCGACGGGAATAGGCAGGAGGTCCGTGATCTCATACGTCTCCCCTTTGGAGGGGTTCGCCCCGGCGACGATCCAGTTGGTCGGATAGCCCAGCGCCGCGCTTTCGTCCGTCGTATCGACATAGGTCGCGATCTCGTCCGCCACGCCGAGGACGTCATCCCATGTTCCCGGGAAGACGGCGATACGCTCATAGGGCGTGATCACATCCGACGTGCTGCTGCTGTCCGAACCGCAGCCGACAAAACCGGTCGCCATCATGGCCGCCAGTGCGGCGGAACCGAGCAGATTTCTCTTACTGATCATTTCATCTCCTTGTATCGTCTGTTTAACGATGATACTAAGAAGTGTAATGCTTCCCGATGAAAAAAACATGACCAAATCTCTAAGATTTTTTCATGATTTTTTCAGACGGGTTCCCCCTGCTGCGCTGCAGCCCCCTCCTCTTCCCCGTCAAAAGTGATCACGGTGAAAAAGAGGCCGTCGTGCTGCCGCGTCTCGTAGCGGTACCCCAGCTTGTCGGCCAGGCGGTCGATGAGCTGCGAGCCGATATGGGAGCTGAAGAGGGTCTCGTCGCTCTTGGAGCCGACCTCGTTGACGATCTCCAACCGCTTGCTGGCCGGATCGACGGTCGTACGGATCACGGAGTGGTTCTTCGTGTGCATGAAGATGTTCTCGAAAACGGCCTGCATCACCTTCTGCATCGCCGCCTTGTGGATATGGAGGGTGAAATCCTGCTCAAAGTTCGCCACGATCGTCAGGTCCTTCTTCTCCAGGATGGGCAGGAAGGCCTGCTGCATCAGACGGCACTGCTCCTGCATCGGGACATCCTCCCGCGCCTCACGCATATCCCACTCGATCTCTTTGAGGAAGATCAGCTCCTTGAGCTTGTTGCTGATCGTCGCAATGTCCGCTTCGCTCTCGGCGACGAAACGTTTTTTTTCAAAGGCATCATCCTCGGCAAAGAGCGCCAGGCGCGCTTTGAGCACCGCGATGGGGGCTTTGATCTCGTGGGCGGCCTCCTTGAAGATGTTCTGCTTCTCCCGGCAGAGCGAGCGGTTGGCCTGCTGCAGGGCGATGATCGCATTTTTAAGTTCACTCACCTCCGCCGGTCCGCTGCATACCGGGACCGCCTTTTCATCCCCCGCACTTGAACGGCAGTAGCGGACCAGGCAGCGCAGGGGGTGCAGCAGCCGTGTCAGAAAAAGGGAGAAGAGCAGGATGAACAGCAGCAGGATCAGCCCGAAGACGGCGGCCAGGTGCAGGGCCATCTCACGGCTCTTCTGCTCGATCCTTACTGTATTCGAACGGACCTTCAGGTAGCGTCCGTCCGGCAACACGGCGATGACGGCAACTTCCTCCGCCTGCGGCGGAAGGCTGTCGGTGACCGAGAAGGTCAGATCGTCGAAGAGGTCGACGAACGGGGCGCTGTGGTAGGCTTCGAGCAGGTGGAAGTTCTGCCGGATCGTCTCATTGTCATAGGTGTAGAGACGGTGGCGGACGACATCCTCGGAGAGGACTTTCAGTGACTGGTGCAGGTTCTGCCTGAGCTCGGCGTGGTAGCGGTAGACGACGTAGCTTCCAAGCAGTACGAAGGTGATGACGCTGCTGAGCAGAAAGTACGAAAGGACGATCTGCTGCAGGCTTCTACGCCCTTTCAATCACGTACCCCCGGGTTTTGACGGTCTTGATGACCCCTTCGGGCAGTTTTTTGCGGATATTCTTGACCGTCGCGTCGATCGTATTGGAGGCGATGTTCTGCGGGTTGACGTAGAGGGCGTCAAGGAGTTCGTCCTTGGAGATGATCTGCCCCTGCTTCGCGAGCAGGTAGAAGAAGAGATCGCTCTCTTTGCGGCTGAGCAGGATCTCCTCCTCCGGGCTGCGGACCGAACGGCCCAGGGTATCGCAGGTGAGCCCGCCCACCTCGACCAGGGGCAGGCCCTGGTTCCGGCGTGCCAGCGCATGGATGCGTGCCAGGAGTTCGGCGTTATCGAAGGGTTTGTCGAGGTAGTCGTCCGCCCCGAGGTTCAGGCCCGCGATCTTATCGGCAATCGCGTCATAGGCGCTGATGATGATCACCCCCGTCTCGCTGCTGCGCTGCTTCACCTTGGTGATCAGCGACATCCCCACATCCACCCCGTTGATGTTGCGGTCAAGCAGGACGACGTTGTAGCAGTAGCGCTCGACGTAAGCCAGTGCTTCGGCCAGGTCGGAGACGACATCAATACGGAAATGGCGGGAGAGGTAGCCGCCGACCAGTTCGGCAAGCACGGTATCGTCTTCGAGCATCAGGATTCGCATATACAGTTCTCCTCACGTGTGCGGAGAGTGTAGCATGCAAGTGTTAGCGGAGTGTTAGGGGTGTTGCGCCTAATCGAAAGCGCAGGCGATCGGGTCTGTCTCCGTTGCCTCGCCGACGTAGCGGCTCTCTTTGAAAAAGCCGTCGATGAGGCTGCGGAACGCCGCGACGTCGTCGATACGGTTGACGTCGTTGCGCAGGGCCGAGGCGCCTGCGTACCCTTTGGAGTAGGTGTGAATGTGTTTGCGGAACATCGGGACGCCCCGCGGGCCGTAGAAGTCGATCATCCGGTCGTAGTGCTCCATGATGATCTCGTAGCGGATCATCGGGTCGATGGTCGCGCTGCCGGTCTTGAGCTGGTGGAAGATCCACGGGGCCCCGACGGCGCCGCGGCCGATCATCACGCCGTCGGCCTTCGTATGCTCCAGCACCCACTGCGCCTTTTCATAACTGTCGATGTCACCGTTGGCGATAACGGGGATGGAGACGGCCTGCTTGATCTCGGCGATGGCATCATAATCGACCTCCGCCTTGAACTTTCCGGCGCGGGTGCGGCCGTGGACCGCCAGGAAATCCGCCCCGCTCTCCTCGACCAGTTTCGCGATCTCGAGGTGGTTCTTCTCGGCGAAGCCCAGACGGATCTTGACCGAGGTGAGCGGCTTGTTCGAGGTCGCCTTGATCGTCTCGATGATCCGCCCCATCTGCGGCAGGTCCTTGAGCAGGGAGCTGCCTGAGCCGTGGCTGACGACCTTCGGGACGGGGCAGCCGCAGTTGAGGTCGATGATGTCGATGTCATCCTGTTCGTTAAGGAGCTCGACGGCGCGGCGGACGATCTCCGTATCGGCCCCGGCGATCTGGACCGAGTAAGGGTCCTCGTTGGGGCTGCGCTCGAGCATCTTGAGGGTCTTCTGCGATCCGTAGGCCAGTGCGTTGGAGCTGAGCATCTCGCTCACCGTCAGGTCCGCGCCGAACTTTTTCACGACGCTGCGAAAAGGCAGGTCGGTATAGCCCGCCAGGGGTGCGAGGACATATAAAGGTTTGGAGAAATCAAGAATGTCTTTTAAAATCATGCGCGTATTTTAGCGAAAAACGGGGTGAGAAAGTGTGCGCCCCGAAGGAAGTGCTCTCGGAGTGCGCCCTGAGCAAAGCGAAGAAGTGCCCTTGGGGTACGCCCTGAGTGGTACGCGGAAGATGTGAACCCTTAAGCACGGTTTACCTGTGCGCGGGCCTGCTGCCGATGTAGCCTAGCGGAATTCCGCAACGTAGTGAGGACAACGCCAAACCCAGTGTTAACGTAGGTAGCCGGGCTTCGCTCGGCTGCCGTACAAGTTCCGAAGGCCTGTCAGGCCTTCGGAGAATAGTTTTGCAGCATCATGTTCGCAAAACGCTTGACGTCATAATGCTTGTTGCACGCCTTGAGGTCGGCGTAGGCTTTGAAGAGGACGTATTCGTTCTCCGCCGTCATCTGCAGCAGCTCTTTGGCGCGGTCGACCATCTCGAGGTCGAAGAGCGTAAAGAGGTAGCCGTCGAGGGCTTTGTCGTCGTTGTCCGAGAGCATCTCGAAGACGGCGATGCGCTGTTCGGGAAGCATATGTTCGCCCATCACGACGCCGAGGTAGAGATAATCCAGCGAAGAGAGCCCCTCGATGCGGGTGATGAAGTCCACCACCGTCGTGTTCGGGACGGAAAGGGTGTTCTCCTCCGCGTTGATACGGTTCACGATCGCGATGGCCGCCTTTAACGTCATGTAGGCGCGATACTTCTCAAGTACATGCAGGGGTGCGAAGACGCTGAGCTGCTCAAAAGCGAGCGCATGGATCGCCGCATCGTAACGCTCCGGCTTTGAGAGGACCGTTTCGGCATCGAGCTTGCCTTCGCTCAGAAGGTTGATCTGGTTCTGGCGCACCAGCGGGTTGTCGCTGGGCAGGTTGAAACGCTTGAGATCAGCGCCTTCACCCTGCTCGATCGTCCGGATCGCCTGCACGATGGCAGAGAGCTTGGGATGGTCGATCCCTTCAAGCCCCTCACCCGGAAGCATACGCGTATGGTCGGTAATTTCACCCATCAGCGCGTAGCGTTCCGTTTTGAAACTGTGCTGACGCGCCTCTTTTTGCAAAAAGGCGTCCGCCACGGCGTCGAGCAGGTGGGCGTAATCTTTCTCATACTTGCGCAGGCGCACGCTGCCGACGACGGAGTAGAAGAGCATATGGACCAGGGTGCCGGCATAGAGCAGCAGCATCGCCAGGGCGACCCAGACGGCCACCGGCAGTGACGGGAGCATCAGGCCGAGCAGTTCAATATGGATACTCTCTTTTGAGACGAAACCGTAAACGAACCAGCCGATCACGAAGATCAGCAGCAGTGCGGCGATACTGTAGCGTTTGATATACATGCGTTCCCCTTACTTGGCGTTGTTCTTCTCGGCGATCTCCCTGCAGTCAATGCAAAAACGCGCATGCGGCTTCACCTTGAGACGCGCAAAACTGATCGGCTCCTCGCACATTTCGCAGATGCCGTAGGTCCCGGCACTGATCTTGCTCAGTGCCAGTTCGATCTCGAGCAGTTCGGTCCCCTGCTGAGTACCGATTGCCGTATCGACCATATTTTCGTTGCTGATCGCGGCGTAATCGCCCTCGTCATTCATCTCAATGTCACTCAGACCGTCCAGCTCCGCCTCGACGCCGGAAATGTTCTTCATGATCTGCGCCTTGCGGGCACGCAGGATCTCCTCGAAATATGACAGTTCGCTGTTTTGCACGGGTGTCCTTATTTGTGGTAGGGGTGGTTGTTCAGGATCGTAAAACCGCGGTAGATCTGTTCGAGCAACACCGCCTTGGCGATCTTGTGGCTCATCGTCAGCGGCGAAAGGCTGATCACCTTGTCGCAGCGCCGCAGAAACGCGTCTTCGAATCCGAACGCCCCTCCGATATAAAATTGCACCGACATTTTATCACTAAGGAGCTTACTGAATTCGAAACTGTCGATTATTTTTCCATCAGGATGCAACGCAATCGAATATCCACGGTTTAAATAAGGCTCAAGGCTCTCCGTATAGGCCTGTTTTGCGGCCTCTTCCCCGATTGTGTGTGCTTTGGTGACGTTTTTGCCGAAAATTTCGACGTCATTGACTTTGGCGAAGCGCGAACTCATCTTTATAAGTTCTTTGTATAAAGGATCGTAGAGCGAGCGCTCTTTTTTGGCGATGGAGTAGAGGGTCACTTCCATGGCAGCGCCTCCGTGATGATCGCGCTCCCCATCACCCGCATCCGGGCATGCTCGAAGCGGTCTTCGAAGCCGACACCGCCGATGGCCGCGACCGGGTGAACGGAGGCGGAAGCCAGGATGTCGAGGTCTTCGCCCAGGACCGCCGCATCCGTTTTGGTCCCCGTCGCCCGGAACGCCCCCAGGCCGATGTAATCGATCCCCATGGCATTAGCCGCCGCGATCTCTTCGGCATTATGGGTCGAGAGGCCGATGACACAGTCGCTGCCCATCTCCCGGCGCAGGGATGCCGCCGCGGCGGCGGCATCCGCGCCGAAGCCAAGCAGGTCATCCTGTCCCACGTGCACGCCGTCACAAAGCGTATGAAGCTGCCAGCGGTCGTTGATGATCAGCATCCCGTCCCACAATGCCCGCAGTCGTTCCAGCGCCGCTTTGACGGTGTCGGTATCGGCTGCTTTGTTGCGGTACTGTATCAGCGAGACGTCCAGCCGGCGGCAGGCGTCGACATAGGGTTCCAGGTCAAGATTGTGGGCATCGAGCAACGCCTGGTCGCAGAGGGCGTAGAGGGCGTTGGACGGGAGGGAGGCGAAAAAAGGGTCTATTTCACTGCGCGTCATGGTCGGCCGAAGCGGGCAGCATCATGCGGATAAGATCTGAAATCGTCTCTTTGAGCTCGTTACGGTTGACGACCATATCGATGGAGCCGTGTTCGAGCAGGAACTCCGAACGCTGGAACCCCTCGGGGAGGTCCGAACCGATCGTCTGCTTGATAACGCGCTGGCCGGCAAACCCGATGAGCGAGCCCGGCTCGGCGATGATGATGTCCCCCAGGGTCGCAAAGGAGGCGCTGACCCCGCCCATCGTCGGGTCGGTCAGGACGGAGATGAAGGGGAGCTTGTGTTCACCCAGGCGCGCCAGGGCCGCAGAGGTCTTGCTCATCTGCATCAGGGAGAAGGTACTCTCCTGCATCCGCGCCCCGCCCGAAGCGCTGACGATGACGACCCCCTGCTTCTTCTCGATGGCACGGTGGATCGCACGGGTGATCTTCTCCCCCTCGACGGAGCCGAGCGATCCCCCCATAAAGGCAAAGTCGAAGACGCAGAGCTGGACCTTCACGCCGTTCATCGTACACTCGCCGCTGACAACGGAGGAGCGGCGGCCCGTCTTCTTCTCGCCCTCTTCGAGGCGCTTGACGTAGCTCTTTTTATCGACAAACTTCAGCGGGTCGATCGGCGCGAGCTCGGCGTCGAACTCGACGAAGCTCCCCTCGTCGGAAAGCAGCGCAATGCGCTTGTCGACGTTGATGCGCATATGGTGGCCGCATTTGGGGCAGACGTAATTCTGGTTTTCAACCTCTTTGTAGTACATCAGGGAGTTACAGGAGGGGCATTTGACCCAGTGTGCCGGAGCCTCGCTCTTGGTGGGCTGCTGTCGGGACGTGCCGCCGAAAAGGTTGAAAAGGTTCATCACGTATCCTTCGGGGTTCGGAAATAGTTTTGATTGATTGGGGGAATTGTAGCGAAAAAGTGCCCAGACTTCCCCTAAAAGCTCAGGGAAAGGGGCAGAGACACGGCGCCGAAAAGCGCAATTATTTCAGCAGGCTTTTGACGATGGAGCGTGCCGCTTCGCGGCCGTCGTAAACAGCGTTGACAACGAGGTCTGCACCCCGGTAGCAGTCGCCGCCGGCATAGATGCCCGCCGTGGAGGTCTGGTGGTTGTCGTCGACGACAATCCCGCCCCAGGCGTTGGTTTCGATACCGTTTTCCGCCAGGAACGACGGCACGGACGGGTTGAAGCCGAGGGCGAAGATGACGACGTCGGCATTGACCGTGAAGTCGCTTCCCTTGACCTCTTCCATCCGCTGGCGGCCGCTCTCATCCTTGGCGCCCAGGACGGTCTTGACCATCTCGACGCCGACGGCGCGGCCGTTCTCATCCAGCAGGACCTGCTTCGGCGAGGCCTGGAACTGGAAGTCCACCCCCTCTTCCATCGCGTTTTTATACTCTTTCTGGCTGCCCGGCATATTGTAGGCGTCGCGGCGGTAGAGGCACTTGACGCTGCGTGCGCCTTCGCGCTTGGCGGTACGCACACAGTCCATCGCCGTATCCCCACCCCCGACGACAACGACATCAAGGTCTTTGAATTCGAACTTCTTGTCATAGGAAAGTTTGAAGTTCTTTTTCTGGATCGCGGTGAGGTACTCCATCGCCATATAGACGTTCGGGGCCTGTTCACCGGTGATGCGGGCCGTTTTGCCCTTGGTCGCACCGATACCGATGAAGATGGCGTCGTGGCCGTTGACGATCTCTTCAAAGGTGACGTCCTTGCCGACTTCACAGTTGAGGACCAGTTCCAGACCCGCCTCTTCGAGCAGTTTGACACGGCGGTCGACGATCTTCTTGTCGAGTTTGAAGTTCGGGATACCGTAGGTCATCAGGCCGCCGGCGCGGTCGGAGCGCTCGTACATCGTGACGGCGATCCCGGAGCGCAGCAGGTAGGTGGCGGCAGAGAGGCCCGCAGGACCTGAACCGATGATCGCGACCTTCTTGTCCGTCGTGATCCCCGGGAACTCCGGCTTCAGGCCCGCTTTGAAGCCCTCTTCGTTGATAAAGGCTTCGACCGCACCGATCGTGATGGCGCCGTGGCCGTCATTGAGGGTACAGTCCCCTTCGCACAGGCGGTCCTGCGGACAGACACGCCCCATGACCTCCGGGAAGGGTGAGGGCTCGTTGGAGAGCTTGAAGGCGAACTCAAGGTCGTTTTCGGCCACGGCTTTGAGCCACTGCGGGATGTAGTTGTGCAGCGGACACTTGTTCAGACAGTAGGGGTCCCCGCACTGGACACAACGGTCGCTCTGTGCACCGGCTTCGTTCTTGCTGAATACTTCGTAGATCTCTTTAAAGTCCTTGACGCGGTCGACCACCAGGCGTTTTGTGGGATCGATACGTCCAATCGTTAAAAATTCTCTCATTCTTAGTCTCCCTTTTCCTGGTTGAGCGGAAGTTTGGTCAGGTTTTTCGGACGGACAAGCCAGAAGTTGCGGATCTCCGTACGGAAGTTATCCAGGATCATGCGGCCCTTCGAGCTGCCCGTTTCGTTGATATAGTCTTTGAGGAGACGCTTCAGGTAGTGGCGCGCCTCGTCGCCGTCGTCGGTATCGATGCGGACCGCCTCGACCAGTTCACGGTTGACGTTCTCGATAAAGTTGTGGTCTTCGTCGAAGACAAAGGCGATCCCGCCCGTCATCCCCGCACCGAAGTTGACCCCGGTCTTGCCGAGAATAACGACGATACCGCCGGTCATGTATTCACACGGGCTGTCACCGGTGCCTTCGACGATGGCCAGCGCACCGGAGTTACGGACGGCAAAGCGTTCGCCGACGGCCGCGTTGACGTAGAGCTTACCGCCGGTCGCACCGTACAGACAGGTGTTACCGCCGCCGCTGAAGTTGCCGCCTTCGTGGCCCGATTTGATGACGATCTTACCGCCGTGCATCCCTTTACCGATATAGTCGTTCGCGACACCTTCGAGGGTGAGGTTCACCCCGTTGATCAGGAAGGCACCGAAGGCCTGTCCCGCCACCCCTTTGAGGCGGATGTCGATCGTACCGTCGGCCAGTCCCTCATCCCCGTAATAGCGGGCGACTTCACCGGAGACGCGTGCCCCGAAACTGCGGTTAAGGTTGCAGATGTCGCGGACAACACGGACCGGGTGTTCGGGGTGCTTGATCGCACTGCGGACCTCTTCGAGGACCTCTTTTTCAAAGGCGTTGTCGTCGAACGGTTCGTTGGAAGCCACCTGGCAGGTATCGACACCCGGCTCCCGGTGCAGCACGTTGCCGAAATCGAACTTCTTCGCGAACTCGTCGTCGATAACTTTGAGCAGGTCGCTGCGGCCGATCAGCTCATCGAGCGTCTTGTAGCCCAGCTGCGCCATGTAGCCGCGGATATCCTCGGCCAGCAGTCTGAAGTAGTTGACGATCTGGTCGACGGTTCCTTTATAGTACTCTTTACGCAGCTTTTCGTTCTGCGTCGCGATACCGACGGA
This sequence comes from Thiomicrolovo sp. ZZH C-3, assembly GCF_054862725.1. NCBI lineage: Bacteria > Pseudomonadati > Campylobacterota > Epsilonproteobacteria > Campylobacterales > Sulfurimonadaceae > Thiomicrolovo > Thiomicrolovo sp. ZZH C-3. Next base: position 1,119,582 of record NZ_JBTKXX010000001.1, on the reverse strand, counting down.
ACATTTGTTGACGTGACAGATCCGCAGCATCTTACAGCCGACGATCGCCAGGACACCCGTACCGAAGGCGTAGCTTTCCGCCCCGAGCAGTGCCGCTTTGATGACGTCAAGGCCGGTTTTGAGGCCACCGTCGGTCTGGACGTGGACCATCTTCCGCAGGTCGTTGGCCTTGAGCGCGTTGTGCGCTTCGGAGAGCCCCAGCTCCCACGGGTTACCGGCGAATTTGATCGAGGTGAGCGGTGCCGCCCCGGTACCGCCGTCGCCGCCGGAGATGATGATCTTGTCCGCGTAGGCCTTGGCGACCCCCGCGGCGATCGTACCGACGCCCGCCGTAGAGACGAGTTTGACGGAGATCTTCGCGTCCGGGTTGACCTGCTTGAGGTCATAGATCAGCTGCGCCAGGTCCTCGATGGAGTAGATATCGTGGTGCGGCGGCGGCGAGATCAGGGTGACACCCGGCACGGTGTGGCGCAGGCGCGCGATCAGTGCCGAGACCTTGTGGCCCGGCAGCTGGCCGCCCTCACCCGGTTTCGCACCCTGGGCGACCTTGATCTGGATCTCTTCGGCCGAACGCAGGTAGGCCGGCGTGACGCCGAAGCGGCCCGACGCGACCTGCTTGATCTTGGAGTTGAGCATGGTCTTGAAGCGCGCGGCGTCTTCCCCGCCCTCACCGGAGTTGGACTGGCCGCCGATAGTGTTCATCGCCTCGGCGATACACTGGTGCGCCTCGGGCGAAATGGAACCGAGACTCATCGCCGCGGAGCTGAAGCGCTTCGTGATCGCTTCGGCCGGCTCGACTTCGCTGATATCGATCGGCGCACGGTCGGATTTGAGTTCGAAGAAGTCGCGGATGAACTTCTGGCCGCGGGTATTGACAATATTTTTCAGACGTTCGAAATCCTGCGGATCGCCCGACTTGCTCAGTGCGTGGATGGCGTGGATGACCTGCGGACCGAAGTCATGGTACTCCTGGCCGTTGTAGAACTTGTAGAAGCCCCCGATCTTGAGCGGGAAGATGCTGTTGAAACCGAGGTCGTCAAAGGCCTCTTCGTGCGCTTTTTTCAGGCGTGCATCGATATCTTCGTAGCCCAGACCCGGGATATGGCAATGCGAATCGCCGAAACAGTCGTCCACGATCTCGCGGCCCAGTCCCAGGACATCGAAGAGCCCTGAGTTGCGGTATGACGCGATCGTGGAGATCCCCATTTTGGACATGATCTTGAGCAGGCCGGCGTTCAGGGCGCCGTGGACGGACTTGAGCGCTTCGCTGCAGGGAATGTCGGAGAGCGGTTTGCTCGTCTCGACCATGTTGACGGCGGTGGAGAAGAGCAGCTCCGGGAAGACGGCGCTCGCACCGTAGGCAATCAGCGTCGCCGCACCGTGCGAATCGATCACTTCGGAAGAGACGGCGACGAGGGAGACCAGGTGGCGTACACCGGCGTCGAGCAGCGCGCTGTTAAGGCGTCCGATTGCCATCAGCATCGGGATGGTGCGGTGGGTGGCGTCCAGGCCGCCGTCATCGAGGACGACGATCCGTACGCCCTCTTTCTTGACCGCTTTGGTCACGGTCTTCACCAGGGCGTCGAGGGCCGGCTTCAGCTCGCCTTCAAAGGCCGTCGGGAAAGTGGCGTTCTTGTAGAAGGGCTGGAAACGCGGCGAGTTCTCGTCACCATAGGATTTCAGGACCTCGAGCTTCTCATAAGTGATGATCGGAGAGATCGCCTTGAGGCGGTGGGCATGCGTCGGCAGTTCGTCGAGGATGTTGTGGGTCTCGCCGAAACCGGTGTTGAGACTCATGACGACTTTTTCGCGGATCGGGTCGATCGGCGGGTTCGTGACCTGGGCGAACTTCTGCTTGAAGAAGTCGCTGAAGTGGCGCTGTTTGGAGCTGAATGCCGCCATCGGGGTATCATCCCCCATGGAGCCGACCGCTTCTTTGCCGTCGCGGATCATCGGTTCGATGACCTGCTCGATCACCTCTTCGGTGATGTTGAAGTAGCGCTGGCGGCGGACCAGGTTGTCCTTGTCAAGGATGCAGTGCGCACTGTACTGCTCTTCGACATGCTCCTGGAGGTAGACCATATGCTCATTGAGCCACTTCATGTAGGGCTGTGACGCCTTGAGGTAGTCGTTGATCTCCGCGTTTTTGAGGACCTTGCCGAACTTGAGGTCCAGGCCGATCATCTCGCCCGACTGCAGGCGGCCGCGCTCTTTGATGTTGTCTTCATCCAGGTCGATGACCCCGTACTCGCTCGTAATGAGCAGGGTGTCGTCGTGGGTGATGATGTACTTGGAGGGGCGCAGACCGTTACGGTCGAGGACACAGCCGATATAGCGTCCGTCGGTCAGCGAGAAGGCCGCCGGACCGTCCCAGGCTTCGAAGACGGTGGAGTGGTACTCGTAGAACGCACGCAGGTCCGGGTCCATATGCGGAGCGTTCTGCCACGGCGCCGGGATGACGGCGCGGGCCGCTTTGAAGAAGTCCATCCCGTTGGCAATGAGAAATTCGAAGAAGTTGTCCGCGCTCGCGCTGTCGGATGCACCCGGCTGCAGGATCGGCAGCAGGCGGTCGAGCTCTTTTTTCGTAAAGACCTCGCTCTTGATCGACTCGGATTTGACGCGGACGTTGAAGCGGTTCGCCTCGACGGAGTTGATCTCACCGTTGTGCGCCACGGCGCGGAAGGGCTGTGCCAGGCGCCATTTGGGCAGCGTATTGGTGGAGAAACGCTGGTGGAACAGGGAGAAGGAGATCTTGAAATCCGGGTCCTGGAAATCCTTGTAGAACTCCTTGATGTGCGTCGGCATCACCAGCCCTTTGAAGGAGATGACACTTGCAGACATGGACGGGATGTAGAAATCCTCGTCGTGCTCCAGGGCGTGCTCCGTCTCTTTGCGGCTCAGGTAGAGCAGCGCGTCGAAGCGCTGCGTCGCCATAATGGAGTTGGGGACGATAAAGATATGATAGATGTAGGGTTTCGTATCGAGCGCCTGCTGGCCAAGCGCGTTGTCATCCACCGGGACCTCCCGCTTGAGAATCACTTTGAGGTCGTTCTGCGTACAGATGTCGCTGAGCACTTCGAGGTGCTTTTTGACGCGGGTAAAGACGGTCGCAACCGCATACATCTCCGGGAGCTCTACCCCGTTGGCCTGCGCGATCTTGCGCATAAACGCCGTCGGCATGGAGAGCAGCAGACCGCTCCCGTCACCGGTTTTTCCGTCTGCGGCGATCGCACCGCGGTGCATCATCCGCTCCAGTGCCGTGATGGCACGTTCGAGCGTCTCATGGGACGCCCGGTTATCGATATTGGCAATCAGGCCGAAACCGCAGTTGTCTTTAAAAGATCGTAACAGGTCAGAATATTCCACTCGGTTCACCTTTTTAAGCATATATTAAGCACTTTTCCCGTATTTAGAAAAATGCCGATTGCTAATATTATACTATAGAACGCTTTAAAGCTTCATTTTGAAAGCCGATTTTTTATACACTAGTGATGATAAATGATACAGGAAGAAACGCAGGGTGCAAGGGTTCATCATTCGACTTCAGCGCGTCAAAGACGAAGATCTGATTTTAGCCATTTTGACACAGGATCGCTTAGAGACCCTTTACCGGTTTTACGGGGCCCGTCACGGGACGATCAACCTCGGGCACATGATCGATTTCGAGATCGAGCACTCCCTCAAATCCTCCATCGGACGGGTCTATGACGTTGTGCATCTGGGCTTCCCCTGGCTGCTTGACCCCTCGCGGACACGGTTGTGGCACTCATTCGTCTCGCTCTTCTACCCCCATCTGCGCGAATCGGAAGAGACGGGGGGATTCTACTTCGCCCTGCTCAAGGACGCCGCGGAGCGCTGGGGCACGCAGAACCCAAAGCGCGTCGCCGTCGAGGCCTACGCCCGCCTGCTGCATTATGAAGGCCGCAGCCCCGACCGGACCCACTGCTTCTTCTGCGAGAACCCCATCAAGGAATCCGCCGTCAGCATGATCCGGGCCTTCCAGTATGCCCACACCAATTGCGCGCACCGTACCGCAATCGACAAACACGCCGCCGATGAGCTGCTCGAACACCAAAGCGCCCTTTTCCTGAGCGATGAAGAGGTCGACACCCTCTGGGCGACCCTGCTCGAAGGACTCTAGGCGGGGAACACTTTTTTCAGTTCGTCGAGGTAATAGTGCAGGTTTGCAACGTAGTCATCGATGGTATCGGGGTCCGTCCCCTCTTTGACATAGTTGTTGAAATCGGCGAGCAGCGCGGTAATGCCGCCCTCCCCCAGATTGGACGTCGAGCCTTTGAGTTTATGGAGCACCTCTTCAAGCTGTACACAGTCCCGCGAAGCGACGGCAGCGTCCAGGTCTGCGGTTTCCGCCTCGATCTGGGCGATCAGTTCCCTGGTAAAATCATCCGCCTCCTCCTGCGACAGACCGAACTCCGTCATGGCGCGGGCGTTGCTGAAGGGCGGATAGTGGCGCGGCACAAAAGGGGCTTCCGGGCGTTCAGCCGTCGCCTTCGCTTCCGGTGCGCTTTCCCCGCTCTCCTCCTCTGGTGCCGAGGCTGTTTCTGCACGCAGCACCCTGATCCCCACATCCGGCTGGGCACCCTTCATCACCTTCGGTTTCGTTGCCGGCTTTTTTTCCGTGTATTTCGCAAGTTCCACTTCGTCCCGCATCGACTCGAGATGGCGGCTGTTGCGCATCCGTGTCACCAGGACAGAGACCAGGCCGACCACCACGACGACAACGAGGAGGGTCAGCAAAATGGAGAGGTAGGGCATCAATCATCCTTGACTGCCGCGCCACCGCGGCAATTATGAACAACTATCATAATATAAAGGGGGTCGGCCTCAGCTTAAACGGAAACCATTACTGAGTGTTAGGAGAGTTTTTTGTGATCAAATGGAGTAGTGGTAAGGCTGGTAGAGCTGGTCGATATCCGCAAGCTTCATGTCGAAGATTGCCCGGATCTTCTCATTCATACTGCCCCAGAACGCCTCGAGAATGACACTGGAACCGACATTCCCTTCCGTCTGGCACAGCGGCCCTTCCAGGGCTTCGAGAATCTCCAGCACCGTGATCTCCGACGCACGCCCGGCGAGCTGGTATCCTCCCGCCGCACCGCGGATACTCGTCACGAGCCCCGCACGCCGCAGCGCGGAGAGGATCTGTTCGAGGTAACCGTGGGAGATGGAGGTCATTGCCGCGATTTCGCGTATCTGCATCGGACGCTGCTGGGGCGCATGGGAGAGTACGTGCATGGCGGCGAGGGCGTAGACCCCCTTTGACGAGATCCCCGCCATTACGCCGCCCCGCCGATCAGACGATAGAGGTAATAGACTTTACAGCCGACGCAGAAGTTGAACAGCACATCCATCAGCAGACAGAGGACGTAGACCGAGGCGACCGCCACCAGCACCGCCTGCAGGCCCAGGGATGCGGCAACGATCAGCAGCAGGATGAACAGCAGACCGAAATGGCCGGCCACGCTCTTGGCCGCGCCGTCGACCTTCTGTGCCGGCAGGTGCATCAGGCGTTTGAGCGCCGCAGCGCTTTGAAAGAGCGGGCTGTAGTGTTTGTTGCCGTAAAGGCGTACCAGCAGATCCGCTCCGAGGGCGAACAGCAGCGGCACGGCACCCGTGACAAAAAAGAGTGCAACGACGCCTGCACTCAGGAGCGAGAGAATCCGGCTGACCGTATTGTCAACCGCGGTGAAGTTAACGGGACATGCCTGTGCCATCGTAAAACCTTTTCGGGACCTGACCGGTTCCCATCATAAAAGTATCACAGTTTACTCCCGGTCCAACCGCATTGTCAAGCATCCATACCAATATACTATGGTTTATATGGGGAGGCCGGCCGTTCCGACTACGGTGCGACCCTTTTCAGCCGCACGCCCATCTCCATGTGATGGGTATAGGGGAACTGGTCAAACATCGCCATCGCCTCGATGCGGTGGGTACGGGTCAGGTACTCCAGATCGCGTTTGAGCGTCTCGGGGTTGCAGGAGATATAGAGGATATGCTCGTGACGGGCGGCAAAGTCGCAGGAGGCTTCGTCCATGCCGGCGCGGGGCGGGTCGACGAAGATCGTGTCGAGGCGATAGCTCGGCAGGTCTATTCCCTTCATCCGGTTGAATTCGCGCACTCCGTCGAGGGCCTGGACGAACTCTTCGGCGCTCATGCGCACAAAATCGATGTTGTGTACGTCGTTGAGTTCCATGTTCGTTTGCGCCGCGTGGATGGAGGATTTGGAGATCTCCGTCGCCAGGACACGCTCAAAGCGCGACGCAAAGGGGATGGTAAAGTTCCCCGCCCCGCAGTAGAGCTCCAGCAGGTCCCCGCCGAGGCCATCGAACTGTGTCAGCGCCCAGCCGATCATCTGGGCGTTGACGCCGGGGTTGGGCTGGGTAAAACTGTTTTCGATCTGCTTGAAACGGTAGGTTCTTTCGCCGACGTCAACAGATTCGATGACGTGATCGCGCCCGATCACCTCTTTCTGCTTCCGGCTGCGGCCGATAATACTGATGCCGAACCGATCGGCCAGTTCGGCGGCCTGCGCCTTCCACGCGCCGTCGAGTTTGCGGTGGTAAAGCATGGAGACGGCGACATCCCCGTCGCGGCCGGCCAGGAAATCCATCCCAAAGAGTTTGTGCCCCAGGTCGGGGAGAGCGTTGAGGGCCTCTAGCAGCGGCCACATCAGAGCCTGGATGGGTGCGGAGACCATCGGGCACTCTTCCAGAAGGACAACACCGTCGCGGTCGATGGAGTTCATCGCGTAATGCATCGTGTCGCCGACGTGCCAGACCTTGAACTCGGCACGGGCACGGTACCCCTCCGGTGCGGAGCGTGCGATATCATACGCCCCTGTATAAAGCGGCGCGAACAGGACTTTGATCTCATCCGCTTTCTTGGCCAGCTGCCCTTCGTAACCCTCTTCATACCAGCGGCAGCTGCCGCAGCGGCCGAAATGCCTACACTCCATGCCTACCCCTCTAAATGATGCAGCGTGCTCGCCTCCCCTTCGCTTCTCGGTGCGTAATGGATCAGGAAATCCCCTTTGGAGTGTCCCCGGGCGAAACTGCTGTGATAAAGTCGGGATTCTACCATAATCGGCAGCAGCCGCGTCCACTCCCGGGCCTTTTCATTCTTCCAGTGCAGATACTCGATCCGGTAAAGCGCGCTGTAGATGGCCGCACGCCCCATCCCGTGGTAGCAGTGGATCAACACCGGGTAGGAGGCGTTGTCGTCAAGCACCGCGAAAAATTTTTCCAGTGTCTCCCCGGTAGGCACCTGATGGGAGGGGATGTTGATGTGGTGGATCTGCGTGCCGTACCGCTCGTTGATCCGTGCGATTGCCGCCGCTTCGGCATCGATCTCCGTCTGCTGGGCCGGATTGAGGGCATCCTGCACCCCCGGGTCCAGCAGATCGATCACCGTATGGATATGGTGCGGGATCAGGAAATCCTCCAGGCGATCAGGGGTGATCAGCGCCGATTTGTAGACCCGGTCCGGATCGATCGTCTCGAAACGGTAATGGCCGTAGACATACCAGGCATAGAAGCCGCCGGCGGCAACAAGCAGTGCAAAAAGTGCGAATGTAGCAGGACGTTTCTTCATGGGGTCTCCTTTGGGGAAAAGAGCACGGCGTAAAGCAGCTCCGTCACGATATACATAATAAAAAACGAGACGGCGACGTCACTGAGGAAGTGGCCTCCCGCCGCCATCCGCGCCACGCCGACGACGGTACCGTAACCGAAGACGACTGTACTCCAGAACCGGCGGCGCCGGGCCAGCCGGGCAAAGGCCAGCAGGGCGAACGCCCCCGAAGCGTGTCCGCAGCTAAAGGAGTTGCCCACCTGCCCCGCAACCGGTACGAAAGCGGGGGAGAACGCCTTCTGGCCTCCGAACACGATTGTCTCCGCCGGGCGTGCGCGGCCCCAGTGCTCCTTGAGCATGGCGTTGACGATGAGCCCGGAACCGATGCCGAGCACCAGCAGCACGTAGAGCAGTTTCCGGCCCGTGAAACGCATGACACTGCGGTTGAACACGGCGTTAAAAAGCCAGAGGAGTGCGGCAGCGCCGTAGAGCGCCATCAGGCCGTAGGGGACGGAGTGGTAGAGGACATGTTCCCAAAACGTTTTCGCGGCGGGAAAGCCTTGGGAGGGTACATAATAAAGGGATGCGACCGTCAGATCGACCTGGGGGAAGAGGACAAAAAATAAAGAGAGGACGGCCATTGCCGTCCAACCCCACAGAGGGATCGCTGCTGCCACTTTGATCATGGCGGTATTATAACGGCGGAAGGGAACGGCGCCCGTTACCGGGCTGCAACCGAACTATGCTGCGTAAAGCGTCTTTTGCGCTTTATTCCGCCCCGTCGGAAACATGGCTGCAGCCGAAGAAGCGGTCATACAGCACCCCCGCGACAATGTACATGATCATAATGGAGACCAGTACATCGCTGAAGAAGTGGCCGCCCGCCGCGATGCGCGCCAGGGAGACCGCCGTACCATAGGTGAGGACCGCGAGTGCGACCGATCGACGGTGCCGCCGGGTCAGGAAGATCAGCGCAAGCAGGGCGAAGGCCCCGGAGGTATGGCCGCTGCTGAAGGATTTGCCCCGCTGGTCACTCATGACAAAGGCCGGGGTGAAGTGGCGGTCGCTGCCGAACAGCGTCGTCTGGTCCGGGCGGGGGCGTCCCCAGTTCTGTTTAAGCACCAGGTTGACGAAGATTCCGCTGCCCAGTGCCGCCACGAGCAGCAAGTAGAGCAGTTTCTTCCCGTTGAAGGCCAACAGCGCACGCCCGCTGACGCGGTTATAGAGCCACAGCAGCAGTGCCCCGACATAGATGGCAGTGAGCACGACGCCGACGGAGTGGTAGATGAGGCGTTCCCAAAGCGTGCCGCCCTGTTCAAAGCCTGTTTCAGGGCTGTAAAAGAGGCTGCTTACGGCAATGTCGATCTGCGGGAAAAGGTAAAGGAGCAGTGCAGTAACGGCCATCGCTCCCCACGCAGCCGCCGGAATGCAGAGTATCTTTTTATTCATAGAGCGCATTATAGCCGTTTCACACGCATAGAGTATAATGGCACCCAAAAAGTCACCCATGATCCGAACCTACCGCCAGACCGCCCTGTTCATTTTGCTGCTCTCGGGCCTTTTCGCGACCGTATACAACGCTTTTTTACCCCTGCACGGCGATGAAGCCTACTACTGGCTCTGGAGCCACCACCTGCAGGCGGGCTACTACGACCACCCCCCGATGATCGCCTTCCTCATCGCCCTCACCGACCTTGTCAGCGAAGCCGAATGGGGCGTGCGGCTGGGCAACGTCCTGGCGATGAGCGTCGCCGGATGGGTCATCTTCCGCCTGCTCGAAGCGCTCCGCGACGCTCGTACGGGGCTCTGGGGTGTATTGATCTTCACCTCCGTCGTCCTTGTGCATGCGGGCTACACGATAATGACGACCGACTCGCCGCTCATCCTCTTCTGGTCCCTGGCCCTCTGGTCGACCTACCGGGTCATCACCCGGGCCCGGACGATCGACTTTTTCCTGACGGGGCTCTTCATCGGGGCGATGATGCTGAGCAAATACACCTCCGTCCTCTACCTGATGGCGCTGCTGCTCTTTATGCTGCTGCGCCGGCGGGACCTTTTCGCCTCCTGGCGCACCTGGATGGCCATCGGGGTCGCCTTGGCCGTCGTCTCCCCGATGCTGTGGTGGAACTATGCCCACGACTGGATCAGCTTCCTCTTCCAGCTGCACCACGGCGGGGCGAAAGAGCATATGATGTGGAACTGGGCGGGTGAACTGATCGGATCACAGTTCGCCGTTTTCACCCCGGTCTTTGCCGGTGTGCTCTTCTACTTCCTGGGCAAAGAGAAGCTCTTCGTCCAAAACGACGCCCTTTTCTTCCTGGCCCTGATGACCGTAACCCCCCTGCTCTTTTTCCTCTATAAATCGCTGCATACGCATATCGAACTGAACTACACCGCGCCCGCCTATATCAGCGCGACGGTGCTGACCGCCTACATCCTCTCGGTGCACGATATGAAGCGGACCTTCTACGCCGGGCTCGCCGTCGCCCTCACGCTGAGCCTCGTCGCCCGCGCCGGCCTGCTTTTCTGGCTGCCCGTCGTGCAGGACAGGATGTACGGCAACAAGGAGGCCGTCGCCATGCTTGAACGCCATCGCGACGCAGGCGACGCCCTCTACGCCAACCACCTGGCCATCGCGGCCCTCGTCACCTACTACACGCCGGACCACGCTTCGGTACGCATCCCGACGCCGACCCGCTTCAGCCAGTACGACATGTGGGACGACGGCGCCCCCTACCGCGAGGGGCTCTACCTCGCACCCGAAGACAAAGCGGCGGTGCTTGCAGAGCGCTTTGAGCACGTCGCGCTGCTCGACACCCTCACCGTCCAGCGGGGCCTGAAACGCACCAAGACCTACTACCTCTACCGGGTTTCGGGCAGCCGCTAAACGGGCCTTTACGCATCTTTGGTTAAAATTAGCACACTTTTGCAAAGGATGTCGATGGAACACCTCAAAACCGCCGTCAAGCTCGTCGTTACCGTCGTCATTTTCTACTTTCTGCTCACCTTTATCGACGTGGGCCAGCTTATTGCGATCCTCGCCAAGTCCCACGGCGGCTATATCCTGATCGCCTTTGCCGCGCAGATGGCGAGCACCTTCCTCGCCGCCTACCGCTGGCGGCTCATCATGAAAGAGCTCGGGTTCAAAGAGCGGGTCTCTTTCTATGTACAGAGCTACTTCAAAGGGACCTTTTTCAACCAGGTGCTGCCCGGCAGCATCGGCGGTGACGCGACGCGGATGATCGACCTCGTCCAGAAAGGGTACGAGAAAAAGGATGCTTTCTACGGCATCTTCGTCGACCGGGTCGTCGGCCTCGTCGGCCTGCTCGTACTGAACCTCGTCTCCAACCTGCTCTTTTACGGCACCTTCCCGCAGTGGCTCTTCAACCTGATCAACCTGATCACCCTCGGCGGGATCGCGGGCTTCATTCTGATGCTCAACCTCGACAAGTTCACCTTCCTCGCCAACCTCAAGGGGCTTGACCTCTTCCACCGGCTGGGGCTGCGGATGGCGCGGCTCTACCACTCCAGGTTGCTGCTGCTCAAGCATATCGGCATCTCGGTCGTCGTCCACCTCTTTACCGTGATCGCGATCTACTTCCTCGCGCTCAGCGTCGACGTCTGGACGGGGATGGGCATCTTCCTCGTCGCCGTACCGCCGGTCTTTTTGCTTACCATCGTGCCGATCTCCCTGGCCGGCTGGGGGGTCCGCGAGGGCGCCATGGTCGGGATCCTGATGCTCGTGGGGCTCGCCAAGGCGAAGATCCTCGCCATCTCCATCCTTTACGGGATCCTGCTCATTCTCACGGCGCTGCCGGGGGCGTGGTTCTGGAACCGTGCCAAACACACCACTTCACTAAAGGAAAATGCATGAATGTCGATACGATGCGTGCCATCGACCGCTATGCGGGCATCCCTCTTACCTTTCTGGGTACACTGCTGACGAAAACGGCGGGGCTGTTTCGCTCCGCCCCCTACCAGAAGCCCCGGAACGTTCTGCTCGTAGAACTCTCGGAGATGGGCAGCGCCATCCTCGTCGACCCGGCGATGCGCAAGCTGCAGTCACAGATCGACGGCGAACTCTACTTCGTCATCTTCAGCAAGAACAAGGTCTCTCTGCAGCTGCTGAACACCGTCAAAGAGGAGAACATCTTCACCATCGACGAAGGCGGCATGGTTCCGCTGGCGCTCTCGACGCTGCGCTTCTTCAAATGGTGCCGCGAGAAGCAGATCGACTCCGTCATCGACCTCGAGCTCTTCTCCCGCTTTACCGCGCTGATGACCGGCTTTTCCGGGGCAACGAACCGCGTCGGCTTCCACAGCTTCCACAACGAGGGGCTCTACCGCGGCGACTTCCTGACCCACAAGGTCGCCTACAACCCGCACCAGCACATCGCCAAGAACTTCGTCGCCCTCGTCGACGCGCTCATGAGCAGCGAACAGCAGCTCCCCTTCACCAAGCGCATCATCGACGACAGCGAGATCGCGATTGCCAAAACGGAGGTGACAGAGACGCAGAAGCGCGAAGTCCTCGAGATCATCGCCGAGAAGTATGCCGGGTTCGACCCGGAGACGAACCCCGTCATTCTCGTCAACTCCAACGCCTCGGACCTGCTGCCGCAGCGCCGCTGGGACCGGGAAAACTACTGCGAGGTCATCAAGAAGATCCTCGCCTACAACGACAAGGCGATCGTCCTGCTGACCGGTGCGCCCGCCGAGTTCGACGGGGCGCAGGCCCTGGCCGACTGTGTCAATGACGCACGCTGTATCAACTTCGCCGGCGGCGTCAAGTTCCTGCAGCTGCCGCACCTCTACAGCGTCTGCGCCTTCATGCTGACCAACGACTCCGGCCCGGCCCACTTCGCCTCTATTACCGACATGCACACCTTCGTCATCTTCGGCCCGGAGACCCCGGCGCTCTACGGATCGCTCGGACCGACGACCCCGATTTTTGCCGGCATGGCCTGCAGCCCCTGCGTCAGCGCCGCCAACCACCGCAAGACCCCCTGTACGGATAACCAGTGCATCAAGGTGATCACCCCCGAGTGGGTCTTTGAGACCCTCAAGCCGAAACTGGACGCCCTCGCCTGAGACGGACGGTCCCGGTGAAGCTTCTGCGCGCACATGGCCCCCTTTGGGCCCTCATCGCCCTTTTTACTCTGCTGCGGCTGGCCGTGATCGGCCATTTCGGCCTCGGTGTCGACGAGGCGCACTACGTCCTCTACGGCCTCTACCCGGCACTGAGCTATTTCGACCACCCGCCGCTGGTGGGGTGGACCGAGTGGCTCTTTACCGCGCTGCTGGGCGTCAACGAGTTCGCCGCGCGTGTCCCGGCGGTTTTTATCGGTGCCGCCGCGACGGCGCTGCTCTATTTCTGGCTGCTGCGTATTTTTGATTCCGGACGGCTTGCACTGTGGGGAGCACTGGCCCTCAACGCCTCTTTTCTCTTCAACGCGCTCTTCATGATGCTGATGCCCGACACCCTGCTCTTTTTGTTCGCGATCCCCGTGATGATCATGGCGCTCCGGATCGAGGAGGACAACCGCCCGGGCGACTGGCTGCTGCTGGGCCTTCTGCTGGGACTTTCCGGGCTCTCCAAATATACGGCCGTCCTCTTCGTCCTTGCCCTGCTGCTCTACTTTGCCTACCGCCGCCGCTGGGACCTCTTCGTGACGCCGAAGCTTCTGCCCGCCGCGCTGCTCGCCGCGGCCGTCGTCAGCCCGGTACTGCTCTGGAATATGCAAAACGGATGGATCAGCTTCGCCTACCAGAGCGCACATGTCGCCGGTTCGGGCGGGGTCAGCTTCAACGCCTTCGCCCAGTCGCTGGGTGCGCAGTTCGGCGCCTACAGCCCGTTTCTCTTTCCGCTGGCGTTCTACGGGCTCTACCGCGCACTGAAGACGCCGCAGAACGCCCCGCTGTTCCTCTCGGGCGTTTTCGGCCTCACGCTGATGGTTTTTTTCACCTATAACAGCTTCTTCGCCCGGGCACTGCCCCACTGGACGGCACTCTTTTATATGCTCTTCGTTCCCATCGGGACGGCGATGCTGCTGCAAAAGCGCCGGGGATGGCAGCGCTATGCCAGAGGTGCCGTGACGGTTTCCGGTCTCCTCGTGCTCATGCTCTATGCCGAACTTCGCGCACCGTTCATCCCCCTGCCCGACTACAAGTCCCTGCACCGGGACCTCTACGGATGGGACACCATCATGCGCCGCGCCGCCGGACAGATCACGGACCCGGCACACCAGGCGGCCGCCGTCACCAACTGGTCACTCGCGTCGCGTGCGCTCTACTACGGCCGGCCGTACGGGATCGATACCTACCTCGTCGACAACCGCTTCGACCAGTTCGACCTTTGGCAGCCGGAGACGCCCGAAGGCAAGGACCTGCTCTTTATCACGACGCACGATTTCAAAAAAGGGATCACGCCCGCCATGCGGTGCGATTCCACCGAGCAGGCGGAGACCTTCGACCTTAACCTGAACGGCCGCAAGGTCAACACCGTGACGCTCACCTGGTGCCGCGGTTTCAAAGGAGCCCAATGAACCTCAAAACGCTGATACTTGTTCTTTTGGTGGTCGGGACCGCCCTGATCATCCTCTTTTACGGTCCGCTGGACATCGCGGCTTCGCAGTGGGCTTACGCGCGCCGCGACACCTGGCTCAAACCGCTCTGCGCCACGATCAGCGAACTGGGCGTCATCACCTGGTGGCTTGTCGGCGCCCTGCTGCTCTGGTTCTACCTGCGCTACAGAGCCGGCAACCGCTACTGGGCGGACCGGGTACGCTTCTTTTTCGCCGCCGTCGCCGCCAGCGGTCTGGCCGTCATCCCCCTGAAACTGCTGTTTGGCAAAGCGCGCCCCTGGATGCTCTATGACGAGAACCGCTACGGGTTCGAGTGGTTCGCCGCCCCCAACGCCTACGGGCTGCACGGCTTCCCCTCGGGACATACGACGACGGCGTTTGCCGTCGCGACGGCCCTGGCGCTGATCGCGCCGCGCTTCGCCCCGGCCCTCTTTGTCGGGGCCCTGATGGTGGGGCTTTCGCGCATCGGCGTGCTCTTCCACTACCCCAGCGACGTCGTCGCCGGGGCGATGCTCGGAACGATCAGCACCCTGCTGCTCTATAATTTCGATAAAATTACGTTCAAACGACATTAACCAGGTTATTTTTCATGCATACACACCCTCTTTCCGTTATCATTCTCGCCGCCGGCAAAGGGAGCCGGATGAAATCGCAGACGGCCAAGGTCCTGCACCCCGTCAGCGGACGCCCGATGCTCTACCACAGCATCAAGGCCGCCAAGGCGATCAGCGATGACATCACCATCGTCGTCGCCCACCAGAAAGAGGAGGTGATCGAGGCCATCGGCGCCCTCTTCGACGAGATCACCTTCGCCGTCCAGGATATCGCGCAGTTCCCGGGGACCGGCGGGGCGTTGATGGGGATCAAACCCAAACACGAGAAGGTGCTTGTGCTCAACGGCGACATGCCCCTTGTCACGGCCGAGGCGCTGAAGGGCTTCCTCGAAGCCGACGCGGACATCATCATGTCCATTTTCGACCTGGAGGACCCCAGCGGATACGGCCGGGTCGTTCTCTCCGATGCCGGGGTCGAGCGGATCGTCGAGGAGAAGGACGCCTCCCCCGAAGAGCTCGCCATCACCCACGTCAACGCCGGGGTCTACTGCTTCAAGCGCGACGTCCTGGCCGAGTGCCTGCCGCGCCTGAACAACCACAATGCCCAGGAGGAGTACTACCTCACCGACATCATCGAGATGGCCCGGGACGAGCACCGCAAGGTGCTGCCCCTGCTAATCGACGAGGAGCACTTCAAGGGGGTCAACTCCCGGGCCGATCTCGAAGCCGCCGACGTCATCATGCAGCGCCGCATCAAGAACGCGTGGATGAAAGCGGGCGTCACAATGCAGCTCGCCGATACGATCTACATCGAGGAGAGCGTCGTGTTCAAAGGGGAGTGTACCGTCGAGAACGGCGTCCGTATCACAGGCGACAGCAACATCGAGAACTCCCACATCAAGGCGCACTCCGTCGTCGAAGATTCGGTCATGGTCGACTCCGACTGCGGGCCGATGGCGCACCTGCGTCCGGGCAGCGAACTTTACGGCACGCATATCGGCAACTTCGTCGAAACGAAAAAAGCGACCCTGCGCGGCGTCAAAGCGGGGCACCTGAGCTACCTCGGCGACGCGGAGATCGATGAAGGCACCAACATCGGCGCGGGGACCATCACCTGCAACTACGACGGCAAATCGAAGTACAAAACGAAAATCGGCAAGAATGTCTTCGTCGGCTCCGACACGCAGATCGTGGCGCCGTGCGAGATCGAAGACGACGTCATGATCGCCGCGGGCACGACGGTCACGGGGACGAAGATCGATTCGGGCGTCCTCGTCGTCAGCCGCACCCCGATGAAGATCGTCAAAAACTTCTACCACAAGTTCTTCGGCAAGGCGAAATCATGACCATCCCCTCCGACCTCCTCGCGGGCAAACGCATCCTTCTCGGCGTCAGCGGCTCCATCGCCGCCTACAAGGCACTGGAACTCGTACGCTTCTACGTCAAGGCCGGCGCCGAGGTCAAGGTCGTCATGACCGATGCGGCGAAAAAATTCGTCACACCGCTCAGTTTCGAGACCCTCAGCCGCAACGAAGTGCTGCACAGCGGCAATGAGTCCTGGGCATCGCGCCACAACCATATCCAGAGCGCCGAGGATGCGGACCTGATGGTCATCGCCCCCGCCAGCGCCAACACCATCGCGAAGCTGGCCAACGCCATCGCGGACAACCTCCTGCTGCAGTGTGCCCTGGCCTTCCCGGGTATCAAACTGCTGGCCCCCTCGGCGAACACCAACATGATCAAGCATCCCATCACCCAGGCTAACCTGAAGATGCTCGGCGTCGCCAACTACGAGATCGTCAAAACCCAGACAAAAGAGCTTGCCTGCCAGACGACCGGCGACGGCGCCATGGCCGAACCCCTGGAGCTTTTCTGGCAGAGCGCACGCCTGCTGCTCAAAAACGACTTCTGGAGCCACCGCCGCGTCATCGTTACCGGCGGCGGCACCGTCGAGCGGCTCGACGACGTCCGCTACCTCTCCAACTTCTCCAGCGGCAAAATGGCCTCCGCCCTCGCCACGGCGCTCTACCTCCGCGGCGCGGACGTCAATCTGATCGCGACCCGTTTCGACGACGGCCTTCCCGAGACGATGCACACCCTCGACGTCGAGGGGAGCGAAGAGATGGCCGAGTACCTCACCGACTCCATCCGCGTCGCCAAAAAAGGGATGATGAGCAAGCCGTCACTGATTACCGACGAACCGATCCACCTGATCCAGAAGACCCCCTACCTCTTTATGGCCGCCGCCGTCAGCGACTACGTCCCGGCCCACCCCCAGCAGGGGAAACTGAAAAAAGAGGCCCTGGGCGCAGCCTGGTCGCCCGAACTCGTGCAGAACCGCGACCTGATCGGTTCCGTCGACAAAGCGGGAATCAAGAGCGTGGCGTTCAAAGCGGAATTCGACGAAAGCAGCGCCCTCGACAATGCGAAAAAAGCCCTTGTCTCCAAAAACGTCGATGCGATCTGCCTCAACGTACTTACGGCTTCCCAGGGCTTCGGCAGCGACGACAACGCCATCACCTTCATCTCCGCTAAAGGCGAGAAGCTCCTGCCGCGCAGCGGCAAACTCGCCCTTTCCCTGCAGCTGCTTGACGAGGCGGAAGGCCTATGAGCAACCTGCCCCGCCACGTCGCGATCATCATGGACGGCAACGGCCGCTGGGCACAGCAGCAGGAGCAGCCGCGCGTCAAGGGGCACGAAAAAGGGGCGGAGGTCGTCCGAGACATCATGACCTTCGCCTCCCGGCACGACGAGATCAGGATCCTGACCCTCTACGCCTTCAGCACGGAGAACTGGAAACGCCCCAAGGCCGAAGTGGAGTTCCTGATGAAACTGCTGTCGCGCTACCTGAAAAAGGAGCAGCACGTCTACCTGGAGAACAACGTCCGCTTCCATGCCATCGGTGACCTTTCGCGTTTCTCGGCCTCCCTGCAGAAGCTGATCCGCCAGACGGAGGAGAAAACGGCGCACTGTACCGGTCTGCATCACCACCTCGCCCTCAATTACGGCGCAAAGGATGAGATCCTCCGTGCCGTCAAGACGCTGCAGGAGGACGGGCTCGAACTGACGGAGGAGGCGCTGAACAGCGCCCTCGACGCCCCCGAACCCGTCGACCTGCTTATCCGCACCGGCGGCGACCAGCGCCTGTCAAACTTTCTGCTGTGGCAGGCGGCCTACGCCGAGCTCTTTTTTACCCGCACGCTCTGGCCCGATTTCACGCCCCGTGAGCTGCAAAGCATTATCGACCGGTTCAAGTCGGTCGAGCGCCGATTCGGAGGATTATGATGTTCTGGACCACCCTCGCACTCGTTGCCCTGTTCGGAGCCCTGTTCGGCTCCTTTCTCAACGTCGTCATCTACCGCATCCCCCGCGGCGAAAGCGTCGTCTTCCCCGCGTCGCACTGCCCCCACTGCGGGACCAACCTCAAGCCGTGGCATAACATTCCCGTCCTCTCCTGGCTGATGCTGCGCGGCCGCTGCGCTTTCTGCGGGGTGCCCATCAGTGCGCAGTACCCGCTGATCGAGCTGCTCAGTGCCGCCATTGCCGCATCGCTCTACCTCAAGCTCGGCCTCTCTGCGGCCATGATCGGGATCACCGGGGTCTTCCTGACCCTGCTGGCCCTGCTGGTGATCGACTTTTACTACAAGATGGTTCCCGACAGCCTGAACCTGCTGGCCCTGAGTCTCGCCGTCGTCAGCGTCTGGTCGCCGCAGATGCTGGTGGAGAATCTGAAAAACGCTCTGCTCTTCGCCGGGGGGTTTGCGCTCCTGCGTTTTTACGTCTCCTACTACCTCTTTATCAAGATCAAGCGTATGAGCCCCAATCTTAAGCAGGCCTCGTGGGTCCGCAACTACAACACGATTCCCGCCGTCGTCGAAGCGATGGGGGAAGGCGACATTATGATCGGGGCAACGATGGGTGCGCTGCTGGGGGTCCAGCTCGGCCTGGCCGCCGTCTTCCTCTCCGCCCTGCTCGCCCTGCCGGCAATGCTGCTGACGCGCAACGAGACCGATGCGAGCAAGCAGCTGCCGTTCATCCCGTTCCTGGCGATGGCGACCTGGATCGTCTACATCTTCGATACGCCGATCGCGCGCTGGATGGAAGCCTTCTATGCATAGACTGCGCCGCTATATCCTGAGCACCTTCGGCCTGCTCTTTTTCTCGATCTTCCTGCCGCTCTTCTCCATTGCGTCGGTGATCTTCCTGATCAAGCTCGCCAGCTACACCGCGGTCATCCAGCTCAACCTCTGGGAGATGTTCAAGCTCTACCTATTCATCCTCCCCGAGATCCTCTTTTACACCCTGCCCATCACCTTCTTTGTCGCGGCGGCCCTCTCGCTCTTCCGCCTCTCGACCGACAACGAAATGGTCGTCGTCTTCGCCCTGGGCATCAAGCCCACCTTTATCCTCACGACGCTTATGAAGCCGGCAGCGCTGCTGAGCCTGCTGCTGATGTTCGACTTTTTCGTTCTTTTCCCCCATACGACGGTCCTCTCGACGAACTTCGTCCGCTACAAGCAGAGCGAAGCGAACTTCAACCTCCAGGCTTCTGAGTTCGGGCACAACTTCGGCGACTGGCTGCTCTACATCGGCAAGGCGCACAAGGACCGCAGCTACGGCGACGTCGTGCTGTTCCACAAAGAGGCGAAAGAGGAGATCCTCATCCAGGCGGAAAAAGCCGAAGTCCTCAACAACAAGGGCATTCTCCGGCTGAAGCTGACCAACGGCCAGGGGTACAGCTATACCGATGAGAAAATGACCCAGATGCAGTTCGAGGCGATGATGATCAATAACGTCATGCAGACGGAGCTGCGCCCCTACAACAGCCCTATCGACTTCTGGCTCGACCCCGAGCGGCGCAAAAGCAAGATCCGGATGTTCATCACCGACATCCTCCTCTCCCTCTTCCCCGTCGCGGGCCTCTTCGCGGCCCTCTCCATCGGCATCGCCCATGTACGCCACCAGAAAGGGTACGTCTACCTCTGGCTCTTCGTCTCGATGCTCTTCTACTACGCGGGGACGACGGGGCTGCAAAAAGCCCTCGGTTTCTACACGATCCCGGCCGTCTTCTTCAGCTGGCTCTTTGTCACCTACATCATCTACCGAAGACGCATCCGGGCGCGGTTCTGATCCATGCGCATCAAACTGACCCTCAGCTATAACGGCAGCCGCTTCTCCGGCTCCCAGAGCCAGACGGAGACGGGCAACACGGTGATGGGCGTCCTGCACCAGGCGCTCACGCGCCTCGGCATCACCGCCAAACCGATCGCATCGGGCCGCACCGACGCCGGCGTCCACGCCTTCCGCCAGGTGGTACATATCGACCTGCCGCCCCACTGGAGCGACCTCGTCAAACTCCGCCGCGCCCTCGCCCACCAACTCCCCGCCTCCATCGGCATCCGCCGTCTGGAAGCGGCCGAGGATGACTTCCACGCCCGCTTCAGCGCGCGCCGCCGCGTCTACCGCTACATCATGAGCGACCGCGAACCAAACCCCTTCGAAGCGGAACTCGTCACCTTCACCCCACCGCTGGACCTGGAGCGCCTCAACAGCGCCATGCGCCTTTTCGAGGGAGAGCACGATTTCGAGTACTTCAAGAAGACGGGTTCCGACGTCAAGCACTACGTGCGCACCGTCTACAAAGCCTTCGCCTACCGCCACAGGGGCTACACCATCCTCTACTTTGAGGCCAACGGCTACCTCCGTTCGCAGATCCGGATGATGGCGGATGCCGTCTTGAAGGTCAACGGCGGTGAGATGAGCCTTTCACAGCTGCAGGAGCAGATCGACCTCAAAGCCCGCCACAGCACCGACCTCGCCCCCGCCGCCGGGCTCTATCTTTCGAAGATCATCTACTGACGCTTCCGCTTTTTCAAATGTTTTCACCAGGGCAATCGAACCAATAGTTTAGTCTTTTTAACTAAACTATATTGATATGACTTGCGGCCATTAACTTTTTTCGCTAAAATCACATCTGAAAATTCGACTAACTATTGAGGAGTTTTTACGATGGCAAAACATCAGTTCCAGACCGAGATCAACCAGCTGCTCCAGCTGATGATCCACTCGCTCTATTCCAACAAAGAGATTTTTCTGCGCGAGCTCGTCTCCAACGCATCCGACGCCCTCGACAAGCTCAACATGCTGCACCTGACCGACGATGCCTACAAAGGGATCGCCTTTACGCCGCGTGTCGATATCGCGATTGACAAAGAGGCCAAGACCCTGACCGTCAGCGACACCGGGATCGGAATGAACGACGAGGATCTCGTCGCCCACCTCGGGACCATTGCCAAGTCCGGTACCAAGGCCTTCCTGGAGAACCTCTCCGGCGACGCGAAAAAAGACAGCCAGCTTATCGGCCAGTTCGGGGTCGGTTTCTACGCGGCCTTCATGGTCGCCGACAAGATCGAGGTCGTGACCAAGAAAGCGGGCGAGGAGCAGGCGTACAAATGGATCTCTGCCGGCGACGGCGAGTTCGATATTGAACCCTCTGAAAAAGAGGGCAACGGTACCAGCATCACCCTCTTCCTTAAGGACGAGGACGAGGAGTTCCTCGAGACCTACCGCATCGAAAGCATCATCAAAAAGTACTCCAACCACATCCCCTTCCCCATCTTCATGGACAAGGAGAACTTCATCCCGGCCGAGCGCGACGACGAAGGCAACGAGACGAAGCCCTCCAGCACGGAGATCAAGAACGAGCAGATCAACAAGGCCTCTGCGCTCTGGACGCTCTCCAAATCCGACATCAGCGACGATGAGTACAAAGAGTTCTACAGCTCCCTGTCGCACGACTCCGGCGAACCGATCACCTGGCTGCACCACAAAGCCGAAGGGGCCATCGAGTACACGACCCTCTTCTATATCCCGTCCAAGGCGCCGATGGACCTTTACCGCGTCGATTACCAGCCGGGCGTGAAGCTCTACATCAACCGCGTCTTCATCACCGACGACGACAAAGAGCTGATGCCGACCTACCTGCGCTTCCTGCGCGGGGTGATCGACAGCGCCGACCTGCCGCTCAACGTCAGCCGCGAAATCCTGCAGTCCAACCCGGTCATGAACAAGATCCAGAACGCCTCCGTCAAGAAGGTGCTCAGCGAGCTTGCCAAGCTCAAGAAGAAAGACGCCGAGAAGTACGACGCCTTCTACACGGAGTTCGGCAACGTCATCAAAGAGGGGCTCTACAGCGACTTCGGCAACCGTGAGAAGATCCTGGAGCTGCTGAAGTTCAACACGCTGAACTCCGACGAGCCGACGGATATCGAATCCTTCGTGACCAAGGTCGACGAGACAAAGAAAGAGATCTACTACATCAGCGGCAAGATGAGCCTGCAGATGCTCAAGAACTCCCCGCAGCTTGAGCGCTTCAAAGCAAAAGGGATCGACGTGCTCATCCTCAACGACGAGATCGACACCATCGTCTTCCCGATGGTCACGGAGTACAAAGAGTACAAGTTCGTCAACGTCTCCGATGCCCAGTTCGAAGAGAGCGAAGAGGAGAAAAAGGCCGACGAGGAGACGGCAAAAGCCTTTGAGAGCCTGGTCGGTGCGATGACCGAAGCCCTGGGAGACAAAGTTTCCAAGGTTGAGATCACCACGGACCTCACGGACTCGCCGGTCTGCCTCAAGATCGACAAAGAGGACCCGAACTACCAGATGGCCCAGATGATGAAACAGATGGGCGGCGGTATGGGAATGGAGATCCCGGAGAGCAAGCCGATCCTGCAGATCAACCCGAAACACGAGCTGCTCGAGAAGCTCAACGGCACGTCAGACGTCAACCTCATTGGCGACGCCGCCTTCGTCCTGCTGGACCAGGCGAAGCTCTATGAGGGGGCCGAACTCGACGATACCGCCGGTTTCATCGCCCGCATGAACCGCATCATGAGCAAGGCGCTGTAACGCGCCCCTCACCCACTTTTTAACCTGCTTTTCCTCCCTCTCACCACATCATCTGATAAAATAGCGCTTACGATTTCCACACAGGAGGTGCATGATGTCTATTCAACAAACGCTTCAACCCATTCAACATTTTCAAACGGTGACAATACGCTGATCTCAACGACTGTCGCCGTAAATCGGAGACATTATGTACCAAACACTCAAACGCATCAATATGCGTCCCCAACCCTATAGTGCCTATACGGCGGAAACACTTTGGAATGACCCGTATACCTCCCAGAAGATGCTGGAATACCATCTTAATCCCGATATCGATGCGGCCTCCCGCTCGAAAGCTTTCATCGACCGGTCCGTCTCGTGGATCGCACAGCATTTCGGGCTTCACCGTGCCAGCCGCATCGGTGATTTCGGCTGCGGCCCCGGGCTGTACACCTCGCAGTTCGCCGCACTGAGCGACCATGTGACCGGGCTCGATTTTTCGGAGTCGTCTCTTGCCTACGCCAAAGCGCATACCCCGGAAGTCGATTATGTCCTGGGAAATTATCTCGATTATGAGAGCAGTATCCGGTTCGACCTCATCACGATGATCATGTGCGATTTCTGCGCGCTGAGCCCCGGGCAGCGCGCACGGTTGCTTCAGAAATTCCACACGCTTTTGGCCGACGGCGGCAGCGTATTACTTGATGTCTACGCGCTGAACGCCTACGACAAACGCACGGAACAGGCGATTTACGAACACAATCAGCTGGACGGGTTCTGGTCCGAACAGGACTATTTTGCTTTCGTCAATACCTTCAAATACGACGAAACAAACGTGATAT
Source organism: Thiomicrolovo sp. ZZH C-3 (assembly GCF_054862725.1). Classification (NCBI taxonomy): domain Bacteria; kingdom Pseudomonadati; phylum Campylobacterota; class Epsilonproteobacteria; order Campylobacterales; family Sulfurimonadaceae; genus Thiomicrolovo; species Thiomicrolovo sp. ZZH C-3. The sequence continues at coordinate 1,096,122 of NZ_JBTKXX010000001.1, read as the reverse complement.
TGGACCGGTATCGCATCTACGTTGAGGACGGTCAGGAGAAAGAGATATATAACTGGTTCCAGCATTTCAGTTATGCGGCCCTGACGGCGGAAATAGAGGCAAACGGGTTCGTTATCTCGGAACGTTTCGCCAATGTCGCCGGCGATCCGTTTCATGAGACATCGAATGAGTTTGCCGTCGTGTTAAAACGCGCCTGATACGGCTTGAGGAGCAAGGCCCTGCAAAGGCGATTGGCTCCCCCTTTTTCCCCATTTGTTTTATCGCTTCCGGACTATTCGCTGCTGACCTTACTCTTCTGCATCTGCAACATTTTAATAAATTTACTTTTTTATGTTTTTAAATATTTATTTTTACAGCTATAATGATTCTGCAAGTTTTGGGGCATCGGCCAATCACGATAGAGACATCAGTCGCAAGGAGAGAGAAATGGCAATCAAACTGATCAACAAGTACCAGGCCTGGTGGGATGCCAGCGCAAACTCCGGGTTTTTCTGGTTTACCTATTTTGACGGGGTACGTTCGAAAAGTATTTCCGTGAACGCAGAAAGCTTCGCTATCATCACCGACCTTCTGCGCAACGAGAAGCCGGTCTACGGTGACCACACCAGAGCGCTGGTCACGACACAGTCTGAAGAGGTAGGTGAAGAGGAGAGCTGACGCCCCTTCGCGCTATAAGACCAAACCTGCACACATCCGTCCTGATGCTCCCTGAACTTCGCTTTCCTACACGGCAGTCCGGAAAGGATTGACCTATTTTTTATACGGCTCCAGCGCGAAACAGTACTCCCCTGCGGTGTGAGACCAGTTCCTGTCCCTTCCGTACCGGTATGTCCATGTCTCTTTACTCTGTTTCGTGTCAAATGCTGCACACAGTTCATAGGATGAGGAGGCGGTTGGATGGTAGCGGTACCTTTTTTGGGTTTTGGGATCTTCAGTCTCCAGGTCGCTGACCACGCCTGCTTGCAGCGCATCGAGGTCCGCTGGGAGCTTTTGGTGGCGTTCCCAGTAGCGGTCGATCGTGAGGGCGATTTTTGCCAAATCATCGATGCGGCGTTTATCGAGTTTTTCAGCCCGCTCTTTGGCGGGGGAATCGATCATCATCATGCCCGCAACAATCGCGCCGATCACGATGGTCATCGACACGAGCAGCAGCAGTTTGCCCGCCACGTCGCCGTTTCTCATTGCGCCTTCTCCTCTTTACGGAGGTCCCACAGGTAATACCCGAAGATCGTCCCTGCGATGACGGCGACGACCAGGAACTTCAGGAAGAACCGCAGCGTCATCTCCCCGCCCAGCAGGTTAAACACCAAGACGGCCAGGTCGCCGACGATAAACCCCGATACGATAAACAGCGTCACGTAGGTGAGCCACTTGCGGATCTTTGAACCGCGTCCCAGCGGGTCGCGACGGTAGGAGCGGCTGATCAGATAGCTCATGTAGAGGTAGAGCGGGAAAGCGATCAGCAGCATGGAGATGTCCCAGCGGATGCCGCGTTCTATCCACGCTTCCATGTCCCCCGTACCCATGAACGCGGGATCGGGGAGTACCAGGGCGATGATGTTGAACAGCAGGCTCCCCAGGTTGTACGCGCTCATATAGAGCGCGGCAAAGAGCAGCAGGTAGAGAAAGGCTTCCATCGCCGAGAGGTAGGGTTTGGGTTTCGGTACGGGGATGGGGAAATCGACATCGGCAAATTTATCCAGACCGTGCGTCACCTCTTCCTGCCTCCATCCGGCTTCCAGCAGGACTTTTTCGATCTCCGCACGCGAAAGCCCCTTTTGCAGGGCCTCCCGGATAAAGTTGAGCAGTTCTTCAGAGACAGCAGCCATATCTTCGTTCTCCTTCATGAAGGGTCTATGCTTTACGATTGTAGCATAGTCTATTCGACAGCGTTACCGTTAATTCTATTAAATTTTTTTATCTTCAATGCCGGGGAAGCGGACACACCGCTTTGCACCTTATGAACCCGTTTATTCTTCCATATATGGCAGCGGCACTCTTCAAAATATGCTAAAGTGTCTGGAGAAGGCATAGCATGACGCAAACAGAACAGAGCATTACCATCGTTCAAAACGGTCCCTATATCGTCAAAGGGAGTGTCCCGCTCTCCGTGCAGACCATCGGTGTCAACAGTGAGGGTGAAGCGGTCAAATGGATCGAGGGCAAGCAGTACCCGCAGCAGGCGGTCTACTCCCTCTGCCGTTGCGGCAAATCAAAGCGCCACCCCTTCTGCGACGGGTCGCATGCGAAGGAGGGGTTTAATGGTACGGAGACCGCTGCGCGTCTGCCCATCGCGGAACTTTCCAAGCGGTACGAGGGCCCGGATATGTTCCTGACCGATGCCAAATGTTTCTGTGCCCTCGCCCGCTTCTGCGATCCCCACGGGGGTGTCTGGAACCAGGTCAAAATGTCTGATGACCCCGAGATAAAAGCGGTCTTCCTCCAGGAAGTCTGGGACTGCCCGGCCGGACGGCTCGTGGCGTGGGACAAAAAGACGGGCAAAGCGATCGAACCGCAGTTCGAACCCTCCATCGTCCTGATCGAAGATCCGGCAATGCGATGCAGCGGCCCCATCTGGGTGCGCGGCGGCATTCCCATTATCAGTGCGGACGGGACCCCTTACGAGGTGAGAAACCGCGTGACCCTCTGCCGCTGCGGCATCTCGAAGAACAAGCCCTTTTGCGATGCCAGGCACCTGCTGTCGCACTTCAACGCAGACGGGAAGGAGTAGCCTGCTATTTGTGAAGGCTACTGTTCCGCTTCGCGCTGCTCCTTGATACAGTAGCGGGCGTGGGGGATCGCTTCCAAACGCTCCACGGGGATCTTGTCCCCGCTCGCCTCGCAGATGCCGTAGGTCCCGTTTTTGATCTTTGCCAGGGCATGCTCGACTTCTTCGAGTTCATGCCGCTGTTGCCCTATCAGGGCCGTTTCATGCCGGCTCTCGTTCTCCAGTGCGACCTCATCCTGCATATCGACACCGTCATCCGTCGTCGTCACGGCATCGTTCTCCTCCAAGAGGCGTACGATGCTCGATTCCAACTCTGCTTTCATCTCCAGCAGCTTTGTTTCAAAAGCTTCCATCTGCTTCTTTTTCATGTTCTCTTCTCCTCTATGTCACTATCTTATTGGCCGCAATGTAAAAGAATGTTTAAAGGTGAGAACCAATTTGGGAGCCTGGGGGCAAGTCTATTGTTGTCCTGCTTCCAATCCCGCCAGAAAATGTAAGAGTGCCTCCTGGTTCTGCAGGTACTGTTTGAAAGCATCCCGCCCCAGGAACCGGGCCATTTCCGCCTCGGTATCGGCGATCACTTTCAAAGCCACTTTGACCAGCGCTTTACCCCGCGGCGTCAGCGCGACGACTTTTTCTTTGCGGTTGCCCGGACGCGTCTGCAGTTCGATGTACCCTGATAACGCCAGTTTTACTACATGCTTGTGCGCCGCCTGGCGTGTGCTGCCCTGCGCCGCGGCCAGTGCACTGACGCTCATCCCGTCACTTTCAGACAGATGCGCGAAGATGCCGAGCAGTGCGGGGGTCAGCTCCGTGAAACCTTCGTCCTGAACGGCCCTGAGGATGATGCGGTTGAAGATGGTGCTGGATTGAAGTGCGCTGAAACAGAAGGACATTGTAAACCTAGTTGACAAAAATTGATGGGTTGATTATACTTCCGTCCACCTGTCAGCAGGCTTCAACAATCACAAGGGAGTACCATGAACTTTATTCTTCAAGTCGATTTTCCGTACGAGGGACCGTTCGGGGAGGAGATGAGCCAAGCGATGCGCCTTCTCGCGGAAGATATCGCCCAGGAGGAGGGACTGGTCTGGAAGATCTGGACCGAGTCCGAAGCCGAAAAAATTGCCGGGGGGATCTACCTCTTCGACAACGAAGCCGATGCCCGGCGCTATCTTGAAAAACACGAGGCGCGCCTGACCTCGTTCGGCATTCAGAACATCCGCTCCGTCATCTTCCAAAGCAATGATGTCCTGAGCAAAATAGACCGCGCACCGCTCTAAAGCGCAGCCGCTCCTTCTCTCTGCGGCCTACTGGGCCTGCACCGGGCGCAACTGCGTCGCCGGTTTGAACTCTTTTTTGACGCTGGCCGTCGTGTTCATGCGGTTATTGCGGCGGTTGGTATCTTCGAAACGCGGCATATTCAACGCGGCGGTGATCTTCATGCCGTCCTTGAGTGTCAGATTCTCGAAGGTGTACGTCACCTTGCCTCCGGGTTTCGCCAGCCGTTTGCGCTTGTCGAGACCGGCCAGCGTCACACCACCCCACGATTTGCCGTCAACCGTCAGCATCAGTGACAGCGCACTCTTGCCTTTACGCGCATACACCCCGTCGGGAATGGTGCCCTCTCCGAAGTTCTGAAGCGTCACGTAGAGTTTTCCGCTCCCCTTGCGCTGCCCCATCTGCAGGATGCCGAGATCCATCGGTTTGGGCTGCAGGGCCTCGTCGACATACTGCTGTTTCCCGGGATAGGAGATCTTCACCTCGAACTCCGGCGCCAGCTGCCTGTCGTAGTTATCCAGGACAATGAAGTACATCCCCTGCGTCTCCATCAGCTCCATCTGGTCAATGTCGTAGTGCGGTGGCGTCGAACGGCCGTCGGCAAGCGTGACATGGGCATTGCCGCGGCGGTAATAGGCCGGAAGCTTTTTCTTTTTCTTCTTGCCGAAGATGGAATCGGAGAGGCTTTTGAGGCTTCTGTAGACTCCGCGGATCTCATCGCCGGCGATATACTCGACCGGGTTGTACTTGTTCGCTTTCTGTGCCCACTCCTGGAAGGTGCTCTTTTTCATCGGCTGTTTGCCGTTGAGGAAACGCGAATCGACAAAGTACCAGCGGAAGGGGGAGCGTCTTTTTTTCTGATCGACCTGCTCATGCGTGTAATTCGTCACCTTGATCTCAAACGTCACCCGTCCCGGTTCCGTAACCTCGATGGGGTAAAACACCGTATACGGATCGCTGCCCTTTCCGTTGTACAACTGGACTTTTTTATGGAACAATCCGCCATTCTCATTTCCGGCTGCCCCGGCCGTATTGGCGACCGCCAGCAGCATCATCGCCATCAGCGCCCATTTCATTTTCAGCATAGGAATCCTTTTATTGACGTTCATTGACAGGAAGGTACGACGCCGCACCGACCTGTCTGTATAGAGTAACCCTAACGCAAGTAAGCTTAACAACATTACACATCGACACACCGTAGTGCGTGTGGTTTGCGAATATCACAATAATATATTACAATGGCCCTCAAATTAATGCACAAGGATGTTATATGCGATCGGTACTTACCGCTTTAATCTGTTCCGGATTCCTCTTCAGCGCCTGCTCTTCAGAACCGGCAGGACCGGACTTCAAAGAGGGGAAATGGTCCATCACCAGCAAAACCGAGATGCAGGGGATGGCGATGCAGATCCCGGCGACAACGTTCGAACAGTGCCTGAGCGCGCAGGACCGCGTTCCGATGCAGAAGAATGACAATGACGGCTGTAAGGTCATGGACCAGAAGGTTGACGGCGATACCGTGTCCTGGCGCTACGAATGCCAACACTCCAAAGGGGACGGCTCCATCACCTATACGGGTGAGAGCTTCCAGGGAAAAATGAACATGCACACCGATACGGGCATGGGTGCCATGACCATGACGACAACGATGACGGGCAAATACCTCGGCCCCTGCGAATAAAACCTTCCTTTTCTGCCTCCCCCCGCGGGAGCGCCTGACACTTCACACGCTACACACTCCTCCCGCTTTTTATACGATGATTAAGACGCGACCGTTCCCAAGTACGCTGCTGCGTGCACGCCGCTTGCATATCGTGTCAAAAGGAGTCAACCGTGATCATCAAAGCCAACATCCTCTATGACGGCCGCACGCGCCGGGAAGCCTGCTATGTCCATATCGAGGGTGAACGCATCACCGCCGTGACGGAGACGGCAGAACGGTACGATTATGAAGGGATCGTCACCCCCGCCTTTGTCGACCCGCACTCGCATATCGGGATGTTCCGGGAGGGCGAGCCCTCCTCCGAGGCCGAAGGCAATGACATCAGCGACCAGATCCAGCCCCTGAACGAACCGCTGCAGAGCATCTACATGGATGACCCGGCCTTCTCCCATGCCATCGATTTCGGCGTACTCTACAGCTGTATCGTTCCCGGCAGCGGCAATGTCGTCGGCGGGAAAACGACGGTGATCCGTCACTTTGCCGGCAATGTCGACAACGCGCTCGTCAAACACCTGGGCTACAAGATGGCCCTGGGCTACAACCCGACCTCGACGCGGCAGTGGAAAGGGACCCGTCCCAATACCCGCATGGGGGTCAACGCCCTGCTCGAAGAACGCTTTGACACCCTGCTTTTACGGGAGAAAAAAGCCCGCACCGCCAGAGACATCGCCCTGCTGGAGCTGGACGAAAGCGTTAAGGGAGAGCTCCTGGCCCTCAAACGCGAACAGATCGAGGCGGACTATCATGCCGCTTTTACGGCGACGGAGCACGCGCTGCTGGACCTGTTGCAAGGCGACAAGCTTGTCAAGATCCATGTCCACAAAGAGGACGATGCGCTCTACCTGATCGAGCTGGTTAAAAAGTACGGACTGCGCGCCAGCGCGGAGCACTGCATGGACATCCACCACCGCCATATTTTCGAAGCCCTCGATGCCGCCGGCATCCCCGTCGTCTTCGGACCGCTGGGGAGTGTCGGCTATAAAACCGAGCTCAAACACGCATCGTATAAAAACGTCTCCGAACTGGTGGAGGCGAAAATGCCGATGGCGGTCATGAGCGACCACCCGGTCATCCACGCGCACACCCTCCGCGATGCATCGCAGTACTTCATGATCGCCGGGCTCGATGCAACCGAAGCGATCAACCTGCTCTCCCTCGAAAATGCCCGTGCCATCGAGATGGATGCGGAGCTGGGCACCATTGCGCCCGGCAAATGGGCCTCGCTGCTGCTGTGGGACAAAGAACCGATGATGCTCGGCGCCATCCCCCGCGTCGTCATCGGCGAAGGAAGAGTACTGCGGCAATAGGTTCCGCCCTTTGGTATAATCCTTGAAGCTTCTATCTTAATTGGGATAGCCCTAAAGGACAACCTGTTTGAAGACACTGGCAGAACTGGAACGCGTCTTCAAACAGGAGATCCAGCCCAACATTCCACCCGAACAGACGATACCTGTCAATGGCACGCTCAAAGCCGCCCTCTTTACCACCCTTTTTGCGGTGACAGCTCTCTTGCTCCTCACGGGTAAACCCAAGATCGCCCTCCTCGTGACGCTCTTTTTCGTGCTGATATACAGCATCCTTGCTACCAGGCGGAAACCGGGAAGAAGCCGACGGACCCTTAAGAGCTTTCAGCGTCTTGTCGCCGCCCCACTGCTCCGCGCGATCGACCCCGGGCTGAAATACAACCCCTACAGGGGTATCGCCTACCAGGACATCCTCGCGTCGAAACTCGTAGCTGATTTCCCGGCCAAGACCTATGAAGCCAACAACCTGCTTGCCTATGACGATGACGGCCTCCCGGTCAGCATGTCGCATGTCATGCTCGAACATCACGAAAAAGGGGAGAAGATTCCGGTACTCGGCGGCCTGTTCGTCGTGACAGCGGCCCGCAGGCCCGTGTCGGGAACAACGATCGTCTCCTTCGACCTGGCGGAAAAGCACCTCGGTTTTCTCGGTCACGGGCTGCAGCCAAAGCGGATGTACCGCGGACTCGAAAGAATACGCCTTGACAGCAGCGGCTTTGAAAAAGAGTATGTCGTCCACGGAAACGATCCAATCGAGGCCAACTTTCTGCTCTCGCATACCGTGATGGAAAAGCTCGAAGCGCTTATCAAGAAGTACCGCGTTTTTCCCCGCATCGCTTTCGTCGGGGACACTATCTATATCGCTGTGCTCAACGGCGGGTTTTTTCAGCCTTTTTCATGGACCTTCAACGATCTGACCTACAGCATCAATGCACTCAATTTCGCACGTGAGGCTGTCAAGGCGATCCATCATCACCACCGTCTCTAGTGGTGCATCTTTAATAGCCCGAATTGCCGCCGGATTTTAATAGAGTTGTTACGCCCGCCATGAAATAATGGGCCATCACCACACAGGAGCACTACAATGGATCTCTTTTCGCCGCTGAACGTCGGGAGCATCACCCTTCAAAACCGCATTGTCATGGCGCCGCTGACCCGCTGCCGCAGCGTGGAAGATCACCGGGCCAACGCCATGATGGCCGACTACTATGCACAGCGGACCTCCGCCGGGCTGATCATCAGCGAAGCGACCATGGTCTCCCCGATGGGAATCGGCTACCCCGCGACGCCGGGCATCTATACGCCGGAGCAGACGGAGTCGTGGAGACAGGTGACGCAGGCCGTGCATGCAAAAGGCGGGAAGATCTATATGCAGCTGTGGCACGTGGGCCGCATCTCCCACCCCTCATTCCTGGGCGGAGAGCTTCCCCTTGCCCCTTCGGCGGTCAAACCGGCAGGAGAGACCTACACCTTCGAGGGGATGCAGGCGTTTGTCACCCCGCGCCCCCTGGAGACAACGGAGATCCCGGAGATCGTCGCCCAGTTTGTCGCCGGGGCGAAAAACGCCATTGCCGCAGGGTGTGACGGCGTGGAGATCCACGGTGCCAACGGCTACCTCATCGATCAGTTCCTGCGCGACGGCACGAACAAACGTGAAGACGCCTACGGTGGTTCCGTCGAAAACCGCACCCGCTTTCTGCTCGAAATCATTGAAGGCGTCAGCGCCGCCATCGGCGCCGACCGTACGGGCGTACGGCTCTCCCCCAGCGGGACCTTCAACGATATGAGCGATTCCGATCCCCAGACGCTTTTTACCTACGTGCTCAACCGCCTGAGCGAGTATCAGCTTGCGTATGTGCATATTGTCGATGCCCTGGAAGGCGATATCCGTCACGGGGCGAACGTCGTCGAACTCGCCGCCCTGCGCGATGCCTACCAGGGGGTGCTTATCACCTGCGGCGGTTATGACAAAGCCCGGGGGAATGCCGCGATCGCCGACGGCCTCGCCGACGCCGTCGCTTACGGGCAGCTCTACATCGCCAACCCCGACCTGCCGGAACGCTTCAAGGCCGATGCACCGCTGAACGAACCGGACCCGGGCACCTTCTACACCCAGGATGACAAGGGCTACCTGGACTACCCGACGCTGGCATAACGCACCAGAGCCACGCCCCCTCTTTTCCCTCCCGGCGGCGCTCCGTGCCGTCGCCGATCTTCCGTGAAGCAATCTTAAATGTAAAATATTTTATGGTGTTCTAAAGAGTTTTCCACAAGGAGTGGCGATGCTGCGGCTTGGCGTATTTTTTGACGGCACGGGCAACAATCTTTACAACGACGACCTCATCGGTGACGGATCGCTGAGCAACGTCGCCAAACTCTACAAAGTCTACCGTGCCAGCGGCTACACTGCCTTCTATTCCCAGGGGGTCGGCACGGGAAAATACAAACAGGGGAAAACCCTCTCAGCCAAGGCCGTCGAAGCGATATGGCAGCGCAAAAAGGCCAAAAACGACTATTACGATGCCCTCCATATGGCCTTCGGGGGTGATGCCAAAAGCTTCGTCAAACGCAAACTCAAAAAGGTCCGTTCGGCTGTGCGGCAAAACGGCGGTGACGACGTCATCATCGATGTCTTCGGTTTCAGCCGGGGCTCCGCCGAGGCGCGGGACTTCGTCAACCGCGTCAATGCCGCCCACAAACACGATGCAAATGTACGCGTCGGATTTGTCGGCCTTTTCGATACGGTGGCGACAATAGGGCTGGCCAATGACCTTAATATCGGTTTTGACCTTGACCTCTCGAATGACTCGGCCCAAAAGATCGTTCATCTGACCGCCGAAGACGAACACCGCCACAACTTCCCGCTGGAGTCACTCAAGCGCGCCGACGGTACGACGGAAGCCAATACGGAAGAGATCGCCCTGATGGGGGTACATGCCGATATCGGCGGCGGATACGGAGAGCTTGACGACCGCCAGGATGTCCTCGTGAAGGATTCGGAGTTTTACAGGGTCTATCCGAAACACAAAAAGGGACAGGCAGAACAGCAGGTCAATGCCTTGCGGAAAGAAGCCGAGGGGAAAGGGTATGAACTTCTCTATACGCTCACCCAGCTCCCCGCACTCTCCGACTGGGCCCTGGATGCCTGTTTCATCGAACACGCACCGGTCGCCTATGGTCTCAGTAACAGTGCCCTGCAGCTGATGTATTCGAAAGCTATGGAGCATATTCCCGCGCTGGCAGGACTGGAGCTCCTGGGAGAGACGGCCGCCGGTCACAGCCTCTTTGAGGCCCCCGCTGCTCCCGACAAGCGCTACATGCACTTTTCCGCCGTCGGTGACCGCTATGCGCTCTCAACGAGCGACTGGATCACCAACCTCAAAAACCCCGGCGGCAAAAGACGGGTCTATTTCAACGATCCCAAGAAAGCCGGTTAACGACGGACTAAGCCTTCTCCTTCTCGACCAGCTTCCGGTCGGTGAGGATCGCAAAGGGGATCTGGATCATATAGGCGATCATGATCGGCAGCAGCATCGAGACGCCGAACGCCTTCATGGAGAAGGTGGAGAGGACCAGTGCCAGCGTAATATAGCGCGTCACGCTGTGCCAGAAAGCCGCACGCTCCTGGGGGGAGTCCATGTTGAAGAGGAACCAGGCGCACAGCAGGTCCAGAACGTAAAAGACGATAACGGCAACCAATGCAATCACGATCAGTTCGGGTTCGAAATCGTACAGATCGACGAGGTTCTGCGTGCTCTGGAGACCAAAGAGGTAGAAGAGGATGATGAACATACTGATGTTGCTGATGTAAGGGCGGTAGGTCTCAATGAACTTCTCCAGCGGTTTGAACAGCACCACGAAACGGCTCGCGATAAACGGGATGACGATGAGCAGTTCGATAACCAGCCGCGCATAGCTCTCCATGTTGTTATTATCGTCGGTGTAGAGGGTGTCGAAATAGCCCTCGGTGTAGACGCCGAAGAGGTGCAGCATCAAAAACGACAGCGAGATCAGCAGCAGGTTGATAAAGAGGATGAGAAAGCCCAGCGACGTATCGCCGCCGGATTTTTTGATCCAGTACATCACCATCCCGCCGCCGCTCAGGACCGACAGCAGAAATAACCCGGCGGCGATGCCGTAGTCGTGGCTCAGCAGGCCGATAATGACGGCGAAGATCGGCAACAGTACAAAGTTGAGAAAGAGGCTTTTGATAACGACCAGGCGGTGGTGCCAGAGCAGTTTGACGTCCATCAGCTTCACCTTGAAGAGCGAAGGCATGATCATCGTCAGTCCCGCAAAAAGACAGATATTCGAACTGAAGATAAACCCGTCGGTGTTATAGCCGTAAGTGAAACCGAGCAGCGCGCCCAGCAATACGATCAGCAGTTGCATAGTGTCCTTTCTTCATGACAGTAGTTGATTCTAATTCAAAGCGGCTTATTGTTGCCACAATTTATCAAAATATTGTCACGGCATAAGCCCTTCTACGTTGCCGTTTATACTGTTTTCACACTATCCAATATTATTGCTATGAACCGTCACTTTATTTGAAAAGTAAAGCTGCGATACACTACCCTATCATTTTTTTCGAAGGAAACGCCCGTGCCCGAAAGCGACTTTTTTATCTCCACCCTGATCAACCTCTCTGTCAATCTCGTCTATACGGTCGCCGTGCTCGTTATTGCCGTTATCGCCCTCAAATACATCGACAGCAAGCTGCTCAAATCGATCGCCCTCGAAGAGGAGATCAAGAAAGGCAACGTTGCCGCCGCCATCTTCGCCTCGACCATTCTTATCTTCATCGCCATCATCGTCGCCTCTTCGATGACATGATCAAACGGTTCAAAGCGCATTTTTTCACCCTGCTGCGGGTGCTGATTTTGATCTATGTCCCCCTTTTCCTCATCACGGCGCTCAAGCAGCGGCACGACGAAGCGTCCCTGCCGGTTCCGCCTCCGACAACCGTCACGGCCCCGGAACAAACCTTCCCTCGTCGCAACCCGGGTCCCAGAGCGGGCGAGATGCAGCTGCTTTCGCTGCCGGGGAAACGGAGCGCCCGAATCCCCGCCTGGCTGGACCGTCCGGCCAACACATCGCGCGGCAAGGGTTCCGGCTCACAGCGCCTCAACCAAAAACCCGTTGCCTACTTCGCCTACGGACGCGATCTCAAAGCCTACTATGCCAACGGTTTTTTCAAACACTTCATCCCCTTCAGGGGCGATTCGAAATGGAACGCGATGCACCATGTTTCAAGGCATATGCGTTACATGCGTGACGAAGAGCAGTTTAAAGGGTATACCGAGATCTGGCTCAGTTCCGAAGAAGCCTACCTCAGCGGACGCGGCGATTGTGAAGACCATGCCATCCTGCTCGCCGACTGGCTTTGCGGTATCGGCTATGATGCCCGCGTCGTTTTCGGAACCTACAAAAACGAGGGACACGCCTGGGTCGTTGTCTTCGAAGCGGGGAAGACCTACCTGCTCGAAGCGACGGCCAAGCGGGTCAAAAGCAGCTTCCCCCTGGCCTCGGCCCTGCCGAACTACCATCCGAGGGGGATGTTCAACGCCCGCGACATCTGGTACAACTACGGATCGCCGCTGACGACAAACTACACGGGCGGCCAATGGGTAAAAACAGCGCACTTTCGGCCTCGGAAAGATTAGCTTCTCAGGTCAATAAAGAGAGGGGGTAACCGGCGGGTGCCGCCGGCTGTACTGCAGGGAGTTAGACTTTTTTGACGAACTCGGATTTGAGTCCCATCGCACCGACGCCGGGGATCTTGCAGTCGATATTATGGTCGCTGTCCGGGTTCAGTTTGATGTTCTTGACCTTGGTACCGACCTTGATGTCGGAAGAAGCGCCCTTGACCTTCAGGTCTTTGATGACCGTGACCGTATCGCCGTCTTGCAGAATGTTGCCATTGGCATCACGTACGACGGACGCCTCTTCTTCGCCTGCGGCAGCATCTTTCGACCACTCGTGGGCACACTCCGGGCAGACGTAAAGCTCGCCGTCCTCATAGGTGTATTCGCTGCCGCACTGGGGGCATTTTGGCAATTGTTCCATTTTCATCCTTTTCAAAATGCTAATTGTACCAGTTCGCCAAACAAGCTCAAAATCATTTTTGGCATCATTAACACAAATAACATGCCCATGGAGTATAATGAACCCATGCGAACGTTTTTTCATATTTTTGTTCTGATTTTTATCTTCTTTTATCCGCTCTCAGCCGAAACCGTCACGGACGTCAAGTCCAGTGGCAAACACTATGATCTCACCTCCTCCGTACTGCTGTGTATGGACCATCTCCATACCATGACGATCGACATGTTCCTCGACGACAGCGTCCCGCAGCTGTGCAATACGGTCGGCAAGACACAGCTCCCCTTCGGCTATACCGAAGACACCATCTGGCTGCGTTCCACGGTCAGGAATACCTCCGTGACGGAAAACGCATGGGTTGTCGCACTGGCGAACCCGCTGCTCGATTATGTCGACCTTTATATCATTGAGAACGGAAAGATCCTCGCCTACTTTCCCAGCGGTGACATGCGCCCCGTTGCCTCGCGTCCTATCTCAAGCCTGGACTTTCGTTTTCCGATCACGCTGGTGCCCGGGACGGAGACCTCTTTGGTATGGAAAATCCGTTCCGAATCGGCGATCGACCTTCCCATTACCCTGAACGACCCGGAAGCGCTGCAGGACACCGACCTGAAAAGCTACCTCTATTACGGTATTTTCTACGGCATTCTCATTATCCTCTCTCTCTACAACTTTATCTTTTTCCTGATTTTCAAGAAAGTCATCTACCTCTATTACGTCGGTTTTATCGTCTTCTATACGATGATGCAGCTCTCCTTTGACGGTTTCACGCCGCTGCTGCTTGTTCCCGATTACCCCTGGTTCTATAACGCCGGGGTCCCCTTCTTTGTCAACCTCACGATCTGGGCCGCGATCCTGTTCGGTCAGCGTTTTCTCGAAACGGCCCTCTATACGCCCCGGCTGCATTCGGTCCTGAACGTCATTATTCTGATCAACCTCCTTCCCATGATCATGAGCTTTTTCGATCTCTATTACCTCACCGTCAAGATCACGACCCTCCTGGCGGCCGTTTCGCCGGTTGTGCTGCTCTCGGCTTCGATCGTCATCCTGAAATACAACAAAAGACGAGCCCGCTTCTATCTTGGTGCCTGGAGCCTCTTCTTCGCCGGTTCTACCATGCTGGCACTCCATAAATTCGGATTGATCCCCTCCACCTGGATCATCCTGCATTCGCAGCAGATCGGTGTGCTGCTCAAGATCGTCGTACTCTCCTACGCCCTGGGCGACCAGCTGCAGTCGCTGCTTTACATCGACCAGCTAACGGGGATGGGCAACCGCCACTCGCTGCAGCGGATTTTCGCGTCGGCCATGCACTATGCGAAAAAAGACAAACTCCCCTTTGCCGTGCTTCTGATCGACATCGATGATTTCAAGAACATCAATGACTCCATGACGCACAGAATCGGCGACGAACTTCTGATGCTCCTCAGTTCCAGGCTGAAGGCCCACGTGCGCCGCTACGATACCATTTTGCGTATGGGGCAGGACGAGTTTCTCATTATTCTCGAACGGATCCAATCGACGGTGTCGCTGACGCATGTTGCCGACCAGATACTGGTACAGATACGCAAACCTTTTACCCTCGATAACCGGATCGTCCATATTACGGCCAGCGTCGGTATCGCCCTCTACCCCAACGACGGGGAGGATTACGACACGCTCATCAAGAACAGCGATTCGGCGCTGCACAAGGCCAAGGAGCTTGGAAAGAACCGATTCTACTTTTTCAATCCGATCCTGGACAACATGGCCGTCGAGCGCCTGAAACTCCACAACGATCTTTTCGAGGCCCTGGAGAACAACGAGTTTTTCCTGCTCTTTCAGCCAAAAGTCAACGCCGCGGACGGCACCCTGGCGGGGGTAGAGGTCCTGATCCGCTGGCGTCACCCCCAGCGCGGCATTCTGACACCGGATGTCTTCATCGGCATTGCCGAGCAGAACGGGTTGATCCAGCGTATCACAAGGTGGGTTCTGGAAGAGTCCTGCAAAGCGCTCAAACAGTGGAAACGGATGGGGTGGGACAGGATCTATGCCGCCGTCAATGTCACGGCCGTCGATATCAACGACCCCTATTTCATCCGCGACCTCCTCGATCTCTTCAGCGAATACAACCTCAGTCCGGACCTGCTGGAGCTTGAACTGACCGAACGGATCATCGTCGAAAGCTCCACCGACAATATCCAGAAAATCAAAGCACTGTGCGATGCGGGGATCAAGATCGCCATTGACGACTTCGGCACGGGCTACTCGACGTTCACCTACCTTCAATCTTTCAAGGTCAATACCATCAAAATCGACAAGAGCTTTATCGACGAAATCGAGTTCAACCCGAAAACGGCCGTCATCGTCAAAACCATGACGGCACTCGGCCATGCACTGGGGATGAAGGTGGTGATCGAAGGCGTCGAGAACGCACGGCAGGTCGAGCTGCTCAATCAAATGCAGTGTGACATTTTCCAGGGCTACTATTTCGACAAACCGTTGACGGCCGGGGCACTGGTCGCCAAATATTTCGTACGCGAACAGATCACAAAGGGATAACATGGCTAAAAATATTGTAATTTTCTCCGACGGGACCGGCCAGGAGGGCGGCCAGGGCAACAACACCAATATCTACAAACTCTTCAACATGATCGAAGACCGTACCCCGCGGCAGATCGCCTTTTACGACCCGGGGCTCGGTACGGGGGTCCACCGTCTGACGGGGAACGTCGGCGGTTTCGGCATCTCCCGCAACATCCGGCAGTGCTACCGTTTTCTGTTTGAGCATTATGAAGCCGGGGACAAGATCTTCCTGTTCGGTTTCAGCCGCGGCGCGGCGACGGTCCGCAGCCTCTCGGGCTTCCTGCACTACTTCGGCATCCTGCCGAAATCCCGCCCCGAACTGATCGCCAAAGCCTATGATATCTATATGATCGAGGATGAGGAGAAACGCAAAACGAAAGCCGCCGCCTTTTTAAAAGATCATCACAACATGTGGACCAAGGTGGAGTTTATCGGCTGCTACGACACCGTCGCCGCGCTCGGCCTTCCCATCAAGAGCTTCAGCGTCCTGCTCGACGGCATTCCGGGGTTCCGCCACCGTTTCCACAACTTCAGGCTCAGCGAAACGATCAAACACGCCTACCACGCCCTGGCCATCGACGACGAACGCAAAACCTTCCACCCGGTGCTGTGGGAGCGACAGGTCAAGGAGTGGCAGACCGTGAAACAGGTCTGGTTCAGCGGGATGCATACCGACGTCGGCGGCGGTTATGCGGAACAGGATCTCTCCGACATCCCCCTCGTCTGGCTCACCCGGCAGGCGATCAACCACGGGCTGCTGATCTATCCGAAACATACCGTCGATCCCCATGAAGATGCCCAGGGAAAGATGCACGACTCCCGCGGCACATGGCTGACCCGCCTCTACCGCCGCGCACAGCGCCATTGGGACACTTCGACCCGCGGCAAACCCCTCGTCCACGCCAGCGTCCTCGAACGTCATGCGAAAAACCCAACGGCCTATCATCCGTGGATCCTCAAAATGGACTATGACGTTGAACCATGGGAGCAGTGGCCCGCCAAAGAGCAGTAAGCCCGCCTCGACTTCACGGTGTATGCAGAATAAGAGGCTGATGCAGGGGACGGCAGCGGCCGGGTTGTTTCCAGTGTAAAGGGATAAAAAGGGAAAGTTCGGAGAAAAAAAGTGGGGTTCCCCGCAACGGGGAGGTCTGCTTAGAGCGCGAACTCTTCGAGCAGATTGAAGTTGAGGTACTTGTAGATGTCGGCCTCTTTGCCGGCGATCTTCTTCGGTACGATCTCGAGGTACTCCTCTTTTGTCGGGAGGCGTCCGAGCATCGCACAGACGGCTGCCAGTTCCGCGGAACCGAGGTAGACCTGTGCGCCTTTACCCATACGGTTGTCGAAGTTACGCGTAGAGGTCGAGAAGACGACCGCGTTATCCGCGACACGCGCCTGGTTACCCATACAGAGAGAACAGCCCGGGATCTCCGTACGTGCGCCTGCGGCACCGTACATCGCGTAGTAGCCCTCTTCCTGGAGCTGCTGCTCATCCATACGGGTCGGCGGAACAACCCACAGACGTGCCGGCACCTGACCTTCGCCCTTGAGGACTTCACCCAGTGCACGGTAGTGACCGATGTTGGTCATACACGAACCGACGAAGACCTCGTCGATGTTATGCGGGCGGTTTGCGTCTGCAAGGATCTCGGAGAGCGTTGCAACGTCGTCCGGATCGTTCGGGCACGCCAGGATCGGCTCTGTGATTTCGTTCAGGTCGATCTCGTAAACCGCTGCGTACTCGGCATCTTTGTCCGCTTCCATCAGTTCCGGGTTTTTAAGCCACTCTTCCATCTTCTCTTTGCGGCGCGCCAGGGTGCGAGCATCCTGGTAGCCCGCATCGATCATGCTCTGGAGCAGAACGATGTTGGATTTGATGTACTCGATGACCGGCTCCTGGTTGAGGTGAACCGTACACGCCGCGGCAGAACGCTCTGCAGAGGCATCGGAAAGCTCGAACGCCTGCTCGACTTTCAGATCCGGCAGCCCTTCGATCTCGAGGATACGGCCGGCGAAGATGTTCTTCTTGCCCTTCTTCTCAACCGTCAGGTCGCCCGCTTTGATCGCCACGTACGGGATCGCGTTGACGAGGTCACGCAGCGTGACGCCCGGCTGCAGTTCGCCTTTGAAGCGGACCAGTACGGATTCCGGCATTGTCAGCGGCATGGAGCCGGTAACGCCTGCGAATGCAACGATACCCGAACCGCCCGGGAAGGAGATACCGATCGGGAAACGTGTGTGCGAGTCCGCACCCGTACCGACCGTGTCCGGCAGACACATGCGGTTGAGCCAGGAGTGGATAACACCGTCGCCCGGGCGCAGTGCGACACCGGAACGGTTGGAGATGAAGTCCGGCAGCGTGTGGTACATCTTGATGTCAGAAGGCTTCGGATAGGCCGCCGTGTGACAGAAAGACTGCAGAACGAAGTCGGCGTTGAAGCCCAGCGCCGCCAGCTCTTTGATCTCGTCGCGCGTCATCGGTCCTGTCGTATCCTGGGAACCGACGGTCGTCATGACCGGCTCGACGTACATGCCCGGGCGGACGCCCTCGAGGCCGCACGCTTTACCGACCATTTTCTGTGCCAGGGTATAGCCTTTGCCCGTATCGGCCGGCTGCTCCGGCTTCAGGAAGAGCTCGATCTCGCCCATGCCGAGAACTTCGCGCGCTTTCTTGGTCAGACCGCGGCCGATGATCAGCGGAATACGGCCGCCGGCGCGGACTTCGTCCGTGATCGTGTTCGGGCGCAGGCCGAAGGTCGCGATGACTTCGCCGTTCTTCTCAGCTTTGCCTTCGAACGGATAGATGTCGACGACATCGCCGGTTTCCATCTGTGTCACGTCCATCTCGAGCGGGAGTGCGCCAGAGTCTTCGGAGGTCGCGAAGAAGATCGGTGCGATGATACCGCCGATGACGACACCGCCGGTGCGCTTGTTCGGAACGCCCGGGATATCCTCACCCATGTGCCACTGTACGGAGTTGATACCGGATTTACGGGAAGACCCTGTACCGACGACGTCGCCGACGTAGGCAACCGGGTGGCCCTTCTCTTTGAGGGCTTTGATCGTACCCATCGGATCGTCCATCTTCGCGGTGAGCATGGAGTTTGCATGCAGCGGGATATCGGAACGTGTAAAGGCTTCGGACGCCGGGGAGAGGTCATCCGTATTGGTCTCACCCGGAACCTTGAAGACGGTGACGGTGATTTTTTCAGGCAGATCGGCTTTGGACGTGAACCACTCTGCGTTCGCCCAGGACTCAAGCACCTTCGTCGCAGCGGCGTTACCGCCCTTGTGCAGCTCTTCAACATCGTTGAACGCGTCGTAGACGAGCAGCGTATGGCTCAGTGCTTTGACCGCCGCATCAACGACGGCAGCGTTGGAAGATGAGAGGGCATCGATCATCGGCTTGACGTTGTAGCCGCCCAGCATCATGCCGAGCATTTCGACTGCCGCTTCCGCTGTGATTGCCGCAACGCTCACATTTTCCTGTGCGACATCATTGAGGAATGCCGCTTTGACGTAGGCAGCGTCGTCAACACCCGGAGAAACACGGTTTTTCAGAAGATCGATATTTTCGGCCATATCGCCTTCGCCTGCCTTGATCATTTCGATCAGGTCAGCCGTCTGCGCCGCAGACAGAGGAAGTGGAGGTACGCCCAGAGCTTCGCGCTCTGCTACATGCGCTTTATATTCGTCCATAAATGCCATCGTTTTATCCTGTAAATAAGATTTCGAGAGATTATAGCGAAGGAAAGAATCAAGTAGGTTTCCAGTGTTACGAAATGTAACCTATTTTTGCGATTTTGTTACCATTGTGTTTAGTTTTGAAACACTGCGGCAGGCAAGGCTTGGGTAAGCCTCCCTTTAACCGATGATATCGCGGTTCCCTTTTGCGTTGGGAGGTGACAGCAGCCCGCGCTGTTCCATCTGTTCGATGATGCGCGCGGCACGGTTGTAACCGATCTGGAGTTTGCGCTGCAGGTAGCTGATGGAGGTCTTGCGGTCGGCGAGGACGATCTCTTTCGCCTCCTCGTAGAGCTCGTCCATATCCTCTATAGTCCCCTCCTCGCCTGTGCCGCCGTTGCCGCCGCTCTCGGCGAGGAAGGATTCATCGTACTGCGGCGCGCGCTGGGATTTGAGGAACTCGACGACATGGTCGATCTCCTCCTCGGTACTCCAGGGTGCATGCAGACGGATAAGCCCCGTCGCGCCCGGGGGTGTGAAGAGCATGTCGCCCCGGCCCAGCAGCGACTCCGCCCCCTGGGCATCGAGGATGATCTTGCTGTCGACACGCTGGCCGACGCGGTAGCTGATGCGCGACGGCAGGTTCGCCTTGATGAGCCCCGTGACGACATCCACGGAGGGGCGCTGGGTCGCAACAATCAGGTGGATCCCCGACGCCCGCGCCATCTGCGCCAGGCGGGCGATGGAGTACTCCACGTCCTTGCCCGAGGTCATCATCAGGTCGGCGAGTTCGTCGATGATCACGACGATGTAGGGGAAGGGCTGTCCGCCTTCGCGCTTCATCTTCTCGTTATAGTTCTCGATGTTCTTCGTGCGTGACTCGCTCATCAGCTGGTAGCGGCGCTCCATCTCCCCGACCATGTTGTTCAGCGCGGCGATCGCCTGTTTGGCCTTGGTGATGACCGGGGTGAGCAGGTGCGGGATATCGTTATAGATGGAGAACTCCAGCATCTTCGGGTCGATCATCAGCAGCCGCAGCTGGTCGGGGGAGTTCTTGTAGAGCAGGCTGAGGATCATCGCGTTGATCCCCACCGATTTACCCGAGCCCGTTGTCCCGGCAATGAGGAGGTGGGGCAGCTTTTTCAGGTCCGTGATAAAAGGCTTGCCGACGATGTCCTTGCCCAGGGCGATCGTGAGCGGCGATTTCGCCTCTTTGAAGAGTTTGCTCTCGAAGATCTCGCGCAGGTAGATCGTCTCGACGGTGTGGTTCGGGATCTCGATACCGACAACGTCCTTGCCCGGAATCGGCGCCTGGATGCGGATCGTCTCGGCGCGCAGGGCCATGGCAAGGTCGTCTTGAAGGTTCATGATCTTCGAGACCTTGATGTGTGCGGCCGGTTTGAACTCAAAGGTCGAGACAACCGGGCCCGCGTAGGTGCGGATAACGTCCCCGTCGATCTTGAACTGCGCCAGTTTCTCGATCAGGTCGCGGATCTTGTCGTCGAGCTCGCGCTCATCAATGCTGTTTCCCTGCTTCGGCGGCTTTTGAAAAAAGTCCAGCGAGGGGAGTTTGAAGTTCTTCGGTTTTTCCGACGTCCCTTTTTCGATCTGATCGAGCAGCTTCTTGTTTTCATCGAGCTCCTCGACGATCAGCGCACTCTTTTTCTGCCGAACCCCCTCGGCCTTTGCAAGAATGGTCCCCTCTTTCGCGGCAGCTGCCGTTTCCGGTGCGGCCTCCGGTTCTTCTTCCTCAAAAGGGGCTTCCTGCTGCGCCTTCGGCACCAGCCGGATGGCCGCGTCGTCCGCTTCCAGGGGCAGGTTCATCCGCTTGTACGCGGGGGTATCGAAGGGATCGTCGTCAAAGAGACCCGGCTGTTCCGTCACGGCGGCACGTTTTCCGGCCGGGGTCGTTTCCGGCAACGGCTCCGCATCCTCCGCCTCATCTTTACTGAATGAAAAAGGGAGTTTCGGTTTCGGCATGGAGGGGAACTTCTCGGCATCGACCAGGATCACGGCGGCGATCGTGACCGTCATCACCCAGAAGACCCAGAGGCCGAACGCCCCGATATAGGGTTCGAGAAAATCGACGAACCCGGCGCCCAGGGCACCGCGCAGTGCCCCCTCCGTCACCAGCGCCTGCAGGATCAGCAGGGAGAAAAAAAGGAGGATCCCCGCCAGGATCTTCTCGGTGCGCTCGACATTGATCTCACTGTCTCTGTAGTAGGCATACAGCGGGTAGAGCAGGACGAAAAGGTAGACGAAAGCGACGTAGCCGAAGAGCGCCCGGTTCGCCTTGGCGATAATCTCCCCGATCGTCCCGATGACGGCCGCATCCGCAATGATCGTCGAGATCCCCGCGTATACCAAGATGGCCAAAACAGTAATAAAAAGTGCCTGCCGCAAATACGATCCTCATTGTCAAGTAATGTTAGGGATTATAACAAAAAGTGCTTTGGCCGCCCATTGGGATGGCTTCGGGCCTATTTTAAGGATGCATCCATTACAATTCGGCTCTGCGTCAGCCGCCGTGGTGGAATGGTAGACACGACGGATTCAAAATCCGTTGTCTTCGGACGTGCCGGTTCAAGTCCGGCCGGCGGTACCACCCTCTTCAACCCTTTTCTCAAACCTTTTTTCTTCCAATTGATCCATGACGGACGCAAACGGTTCGTTTTCGATATAGCGGATGCAGACCACATCGAACGTCAGCCCGAAGACTCTGCTGCGGTGCTTGAACGTATGGGATGCCGCCCCGTTTTGCATGTTGGCCAGCAGGAGGTCGACGTCGGCTTCTTCCATCCCATGGATAAACAGCAGAAAATCCCCTCCGGCGTAACGGGCAATCTCGAAATTGACGCGCTGCATTTTCAGGTACTCGATCACGTAGCTGCAGACCAGCATCTGCACCCGGTTGCCGATGACCGTGTCGTACGCGTCAACGATCGTCTCGTAATCGGGGATGCGGAGGCTCACGAGACACCCCTCGTCCACAAAGCCCTGGCGCGCATTGAGCTTCTGTTTGTATAGCCAGAGGCGGTTCTTCGCCGGGGTGATGTCATCGGAAAAGAGGTGGCCGCGCAGCAGATCGATCTCACGGTGCACGGCATCCCCGCCCCCCGCCTCGCGGGACGCTTCGAGGCTTTTTTGCTCCTCTTCCATAAAGGTCTCCCGGTATGTCGAAGGCAGGACGACCGCTTCGTTCATCAGCCGGCGCATCGTCCTGTCCGTGATCTCCGACAGATGTTTGTCGTCATGATGCATAGGCCGCCTCCGTGTAACCAAAGCTCTGCAGCGCCTCATCCCACTGCTGCGGCTTATGGAGGTGATACCCCTGGAAATAGTCGATGCCGATGCTCTGTGCCATGCGCAGCACTCCGATGTCGCTGATATACTCCGCCACGGTCTCGATCCCCAATTCGTGGCAGATGTTGACCATATTGCCGAGGATAATGCGGTGTTTACGGTCATGGATCTTCGAGACCAGCGATCCGTCGAGTTTCACGTAATCGATTTCGAGGTTCAGCAGGTTGTCATAATTCGAAAATCCGCTGCCGAAATCATCGATAGCGATCAGCACACCGCGCTTTTTCAGCCTGAAAATGAACTCGTTGACAATCTCCAGGTCGCGGATCTGGTCGCTCTCGAGGATTTCAACCGTCAGCCGGCCGCCGCGCTTCGTTTTTGACAGCCGCTCCAGCAGACGCTCCCGTAAAAGCACGTTGTTGATATCGACGTAAGAGAGGTTCAGCGTCACCGCGATGTCGTAGTGCGCCAGCACGTCAAACACCTTGTCGATCATCTGGAGCATCAGCTGGGTATAGAGGCGGTACTCTTTGGACTTCTCCAGGAAGGCCGCCGGCGACAGTACCCGTCCCTGCCGGTCCACCAAGCGCATCAGGCTTTCAAACTTCTCCGGTTTCGTCAGTTCGCCGTTACGGAAGATCCCCTGCAGATAGGGCGTCACACTGTTGTGCTCGATGTTCTCCTGCAGCAGTTCATAGGTCTTATTGGAAAAATGGGTATTACGCTCGACGGAGCCGCTGTCATAGAAGATGTAGCTGTTGTGCAGCCTTTTCGCCTCCTGCAGCCCCTTTTCCGCGAACATCAGGCTGACGGCACCGTCGGCTTTGCTCGCACCGATCGAGACATTGATATGGATGCTGTTCCCCTGGACGACATGAAAAGCGTATTCCGACACACAGGCGTGGAGTTTTTCGGCGATGAAATCCAGCAGGCGGTGCGAAAAGTCGTTTTTGACAAAAAGACAGAGCCGGTCGGCGTAGAGATGGTAGAGATCGAAATCGAACGGTGCGGAACCGGGGGCGGAAAGATGGACGTCCTCTTTTAGGCGGCCCAGTGTCGCGCGCACCAGTGTTTCAAGCTCCGCCACCATCCGCTCGGCGTTCTCATATCCGTAGAGGATGCGGATGTCGTCGAAAGCGACAATGTCGATGAGCATGACAACGGCGTTGCCCTCATAGGCTGAGATCCGTTTCTGGCAGTCATGCATCGAGTGCACTTCATGCGTGACATTGTCCGTTGCCGCCTTAGGTGTCGTGCCCGGGTGTTCAGAGGTTGGGGGGAGCGCGCTCATCGCCTTCTCCTGTTTCAATCGGTCCACTTCTTCTTTGATGTCGACCAGTTTGCGAAGCGCCTCGTCCTTGTTATCGGCACTGACCCTTCGCTTGACCGGCTTCCCCTCCGCATCGCGGTAGGTAACGTAGTAACCCGTCACCCTCCCGTCGGATTTGCGGTAGAGTTCACTGATCCCTTTGTAGTGTTTATCCTGAAGTGTCCGAATCGGCATCGCGCCCTCCGTCCAGTCATCCTCGCTATGGCCGCATGGGCCTTTTTGGCACCGTCATCACAGCAATGACGGTTTCACACAATCCTTCATGCTAGCACAATTACTACTTTCGTGTCAAGGATCTTGTAGTAATTTGTTAAAGTTACTACATTTATAATAAGATTTATCTCCGAAGGCCTGGCGCGCCTGGCCGTGAATGCTGCTAGTATCGGCTCCCTCCCCTCCCCCATGCGGATGATGCTACAATGTGTTTATGGCCTATCATCTAACGATCAAAACAGGAAACCTCCTGGACGCACCGGCATCGGACTTTATCGTCAATCCGTCCAATACCGTTTTACAGCTTGGTTCCGGTGTTTCGGGCGCTTTTGCCCGCGCCTGCGGTCCGGGTCTGCAAAGCGCCATGACCCGCGCGTTGAGGGAAACGGGAAGGCTGCAGAAGGGGGATGTCGTCGCCACCGGCGGCTGCGAACGTTTCGGCAGCGTGCTGCATGCCGCCGTGATGGATTACAACCCCGGTGCGGCGGAGGCCCTGCCGCGGCTTGAGGAGATCGAGACCATCCTCCGTAATATTCACACCGCCCTGGCGGCCTTTGCCGCGCTGCACGGCAGGAGCGTTTCCCTGGCGCTGCCGCTGATGGGCACGGGGGTCGGCGGACTGGACAAGAGGCGTGTGCTGGAGATCTATCGTGATTTTTTCAGACGTGACGTCGGTTATGAGTGTGAGGTATTACTGTATGCGCACTCCGAAGGCGACGGTACCCTCATGCGCACTCTCTTCGGGGAGGAGCGGGCCTAAGCCCCGCCCCCGGTGTCGGCATTAAGGTCATCGGTGTGTTTGTCGTGATGCGGCATCCCGTCGTTGGCTGCTTTCGCCTCCTGGAGCCCTTTGATCACCTCATCGATATTTTCGTAGGGGAGATGGACCTTCCAGTCGCTGGATGCACCTTCCAACGCAATGGCGATGCTGACCACCGGACTGCTGTGTTTGCCGTAAGGCTCCTCGATGTGCGCAATACTGATCGTGCCGTTTTGCGTATGCGCCAGTTTTAGCGTTTTAATCTCAACCATCGATTTTGACATCCGTTACTCCTTTGATTCAAGTCGCTTGAAACCATTGTAACACATTTCGCCCGGCGGCGTCCGCCCCGTTACTCTGCCGCCTCTTTTTTCCCGTGGGAGCGCGAGAGGTAGTAGTAGCGGTTCAGGTCAAACAGCCCCGCATCGACGGGGTGCGTCGTATCAAAACGCTTCTGGAACCAGTCATACGCCTCCCAGAAGCGCGGGTTGTCCCGGGTAATGCCGAAATGGAAAAAACGGCGGCGGTACTCGGGCGTATCCTTGTAGTGCGCGAGCATATCGAAGAAGGCCGGGGCCTCCTCCGCATCCAGCTCGAGCAACATATTCGGATACGAACCGATAAAATCAAAGATGAAATCCGCACTGTCTTTGGAGGGATCCAGGCGGCTCTGTTCGTCGAACATAAAGGCGACGTTGTCGTGCCAACGGTTCACGACGACCGAAAAGAGGATATCCTTCTCCCCCTCGGGCATGCGCACGCGGACGTACGCCAGGTTCGACTGCTGCCCGTCGATCGTACGGACAAAGGCCGTCCCGGGTTTTGAAACGGCACGGAACGCCTGAATATAATCCTCCCGCGTTCGGTAGTGTTCGGGGAGCGGTGGATGTGCGTCCCCCGCGTGAAAATAGTTCACCGGGTCAAAGGAGATGTCCGTCGCCCCCATCAGCTCGTGATCGACAATATGCTCGACGAATTCGCGTTTGGGATCGTTTGTCTCGAAAGCAACGGCCGCGGGCATGCGTGCCGGGCGGTAGAAGAGCTTATCCTCAACGAGAAGGTTGAGGTTTTTGTTCCAGGCGTCAAAGAGCTTCTCGCGGCTGGCAGCGGGCATTAAGTCGAGGTAGTTGCTCTCCCCCTCCACACGCAGCCGGTCCATATAACGGCGGACATTGGTCTGGTGCCCGACATTGCCGAAGACGTCAAACCCCGCAACCAGGGCATAGTAGATACGCTCGAAGAGCGGGTAGTCGATGACCCAGAGAGTTTTGGGCAGGTCGCCGAGCACGCCCTTGTGCACCGAAGCACTGTCAAAGTGGCGGTAGACCGTGAGCAGCGGCGCGTCGTCGGCCTCTTCCCCCTTCCAGATCGCGTCGTATCCCAGCCCGTCCGTATAGATGAGCGAATAGAAATCCGCCCGGGCCTTGTAGTAATCCACCGCACGCTGGATATATTTGTCGCTGAGCAGCCGGTAAGCAGGGAAATTGCTGCCCCTTTCATCGGGTATGGAGAGCTTCTTCTCGTTGAACCGCAGCAGGTTCGGGTAGTGCAGGCTCAGGTCGTATTTGGGGTCCAGGAACATCACCCAGAAATGGTCGTTGATGACGTTCAGCGCCACCTGCCCCTTGCAGACCGGCCCGCGAATGAAAGTACGGACAATATATTCGCTGTTGTCGAGCAGAAAGCCGTAGCGCGCTGCGGCGGGGATCTGTGCAAAGGTCACGAAGGGGTTGGCAGCCTGTTTCGCACCGTAGCCCATCACATGCGGCGTCTCCGCCCACGGGGCGTCGATAAAGTGTGTTTTGATCTTTGCCAGCTGGGCGTCATCGAGGGTGAAGACCATATGGGTCTTGTGCACCAGCGTCGAGGTGATCCGGCGGAAACGGTAATAAAACGCCCCCGTGCCCGGATCGTCGTAGGGCCTGACGGTCGGGATGATCTCGATCGGAGTGGGCGCAGCGGTTTTGGAACGCACCAGTTCGTAAAACGCCCCCTCCGGGCTCCCGAAACGGATATGGGCCAGGTAGAGATGCTCATAAAGATAACGGGCGGTCACGGCGTGCTTCGCATCGGGCGCGTTCAAAAAAAGCTCCCAGGTTTCCAGCGCACGCCTGTCGGCTTCTGCGGCGGCGTTCATCCGCCGCAGCGCTTCGCTGTCCGGTCCCCTGGCACCCTGCTGCGCCCACTGGGCCAAAGTCCTAAACTCTGCGTCAGTCAGCGGCGGGAAGCCGTAGGGCATCCCCCGGTCGGGGTATTCATCGAGGTACTCCTCGAGTTCGTCATGATCCCGCGGGCAGGTGAGTTCATCGGACTCCGGCCGGTACTCGCCTCCGGCGTGGGGCAGCTGCCGCTTCGCCTCCAGCAGGCTGACCAGCATCGAATCATTGAAGCGGCCCTTGGCGCTGTTGGCCGTCACGGAGTAGAAATCGAACCGCTTGTGCCACGCCTGTGCGCTATCCGCATCGACGAAGAGCCGTGTCGGATGGGCGGCCGTCAACCTTTCCGCGTCGTAGACCACCATCTTCGACGCCCCGCGTTCAAGCCCCTCAAAGGCGCTCAGCTTCAGCTGGCAGGGGGCGTTGTAACATGAGTGACAGACCACACAGCGCCGTTCCAGGATGGGACGGACCTCTTTCGTGTAATCGATCACACGCTCCGAAACGGCAACGGCCACCGGGGGAACGGGTTTCGGGGCACATCCCCCCAACGCCAGGAACAGCAGGATGATCAAAGAGTAAATCAGCGGTTTCATTGGGTGTAAGTGTAGCGTATTCTGTTAGCCATGCCCTGCTACAATGGTACAAAGCACGGAAGGAGACGGCACGATGACGCGGATATTTACACTGGTAATGCTGCTGCTGTTCACAGGATGTTCCAGCCTGCAGGTGCAGAGCGATTATGACCCCGAGTTCGACTTTCAACGCCTGGGAAGTTTTGCCGTCGTCTACCCCCAAAAAGAGGGTGTCACGACCCTGACGCAGCGCCGCATCGCCGATGCACTCACCGCGCAAATGGTCCAAAAAGGGTATACGCCCGCCTCCAGAGAAGCGGCCGATTTCATCCTGCTCTTCCACACCGATGTGACCACCAGAAAACAGGTCACGACCGATTTCCAGATGGTCGGTTTCTACCCCTATTACGGCTACGGGTACGGCGCCTCCATGACCGTACCTGTCCAGCGTGAGTACGAATACGACGAATCCAAAATCATCATCGACGCGCTCGACCCCGACGGGAACATGGTCTTCTGGCGTGCCGTCACGACCGACCGTCTCAAAAGTTTCGACACCCCCGACGAACGGTCGCGCTACATCAATACAGTCGTTTCAGAGAGCCTTCGATCCTTCCCGCATAGCAGCCGATAACCCTGTCGGGGGCGCCCCCCGAAGATCATGAAAAAAACTGTTCATTTTGTTCAATGCATTTGAATGGAAAAATAGCCGCTTTTTTCGCTAGCATACCCGCTTCATTTAAGAAGGAGTGAACAATGATCGAACTGCTTGGCATCTTTTACCCGAGCGTTGCGGTGATCGGATACAGCATGTATTTCTATCACAACACCGGCGACCGCAAGCACTAATAGCTTTTTGCCGGGAGCCTCCCGGCACCCTCTCCTGTCTATCTGCGCTACAATACCCCATGGCAATCGAAATCGAACGTAAATTTCTCATTGACCCCGCTCTGCTCCCCGAGCTGCCCGCACCGCTGGTCATCACGCAGGGGTACATTGCTGCCGAAGGGGTCACCGTCAGGATCCGTACGAAGAACGAAAAAGCGTACCTGACCCTCAAAGGCAAAAGAGCGGGCCTCGTGCGGAGCGAATTTGAATACGAGATCCCCGTGGAGGATGCCCATGCGATGCTGCAGGAGCTCTGTGCCGCGCCGCTGATCGAAAAAAAGCGGTACGAGATCGTCTATGAGGGGCATCTGTGGGAAGTGGATATCTTCGAGGGGGACAACGCGGGGCTCTACCTGGCCGAAATCGAGCTGCAACGTGCGGACGAAAGCTTCGCACTGCCGCCCTGGGTGACCCGGGAAGTCTCCGACGACAGACGCTACTACAACTCCAACCTGCGCACCCTCCCCTACGCGCGTTTCAAGAACGAGGCCTGACCCCCGCCCCGTGGATCTTCTCCGTCACTTCGTCGCGTTTGACGAAGTCCGCCCCCATGCTGATAATGAAAGAGGAGGCCTCCTCCAGCGTCAGCGACACCGGGACGGTGAGTTCATCCTTGACCAGGACCGTGTAGCCGCTGGTGGGGTTCGGCGACGTCGGTACAAAGAGGACGCAGATGCCGTTATGGCGGTTCAGGACATAGGCCGGTACCCAGACGCCGTCTTTGGGGTATTCGACAAGGACGACCTCTTTTTTGCCCGAATCATCCTTGCCGGTTAGCATATTGGAGATCTTGCGGGAGACGGAGTAGATCGTATTGACCGCGGGGATCTTCTCGAACATCCGGTCGATCGCCGAGAGCAGGACGGAACGGCCGTAGCGTTCAATGGTCCATCCCAGCAGGATCAGCGCCGACAGCACCCCGAGCATCAGCAGGACTGTCGTTCCGGTCGAATCGGTCAGGGTGTTCAGTCTCAGATAGGCGCTCAGGCCGATGTTTTTGAGGAAATTGACGATGAGAAGCACCACCACCAGCGGAAAGAATGAGAGCGCCCCCACGAAGAGGAAGCGGATCATTTTCTTGACGGCGGCGGCGATCATTTCGTACAGCTCTCCTCGACCTTCACGCTGAAGCCGATATTGACATCCTGCCAGGTCTTACCGGCATGCAGGTCATAGCATGCGCGGTTGATAGACGTCAGCGCATCAAGGGCTTTGAAGTCGCCCAGGTCGATCACGCCGGCGGCGGAGAAAACGCCCTTTTCATAGCGGTAGGCCATCGGCACGTTGAGCCCCTTGCCGTTCATGATCACCTCCACCAGGACGATCTTGGCCGCTTCGTCCATATCGAGGATCTGCGCTTCGAGCATCTGCCCGTCCATCTGGTTGAAGAAGAACTGCACCAGCTTCGCGTCGCGCCCGGCATTGCCC
Source organism: Thiomicrolovo sp. ZZH C-3 (assembly GCF_054862725.1). Classification (NCBI taxonomy): domain Bacteria; kingdom Pseudomonadati; phylum Campylobacterota; class Epsilonproteobacteria; order Campylobacterales; family Sulfurimonadaceae; genus Thiomicrolovo; species Thiomicrolovo sp. ZZH C-3. Next base: position 1,066,085 of record NZ_JBTKXX010000001.1, on the reverse strand, counting down.
GAATCGACGTTGTTCGTCTGGATCATCACCTTGGAGCCCTTGAGCAGCTGTGTCAGCGATGCCCCCTTTTCCGCGCCTTTATAGACGATGGAACGGAAGGTTCCGCCCACCCCTTTTTTCATCGGCGTTTTGAACGCCGTCCAGTTGACGCTGACATCGCCGCTCTTGCTGTAGCTGCAGTCGGCCATTGCGACCGTGGCGGCAACGAGAACCGATAATGCAATCTTTTTCATCATTACTCTCCTGGTGAACCAAAGTTTTCCGGCTATTATAACTGCCATTGTTTAATCACGTATCAGCATCTTGAGGTAATATTTCAACAAAGATAGGAAGGATATCAATGAGCAAAGCACCTTTTTTACCCTTTGAGGTCGACCTGGAGACGTTTATCGACGACCTGCAACGCACCCTGGACGAAGGACGCAGCCAGATCAAGGCCCTACTCGCCATCGAGGAAAAGAGCTATGCCAACTTTGTCAAACCCTTCGAGATGCTCGATGAGCGGCTTGACCACTTCTTCACGCCGATGTCGCACCTGCACTCGGTCAACAACAGCGACAAGACCCAGGAGGTCTACACCGCCGCCCTGCCGCTGCTGACCGAGTACGGTACCGAGATCGGGCAGAACCTGGAGATCTATACGGCGTTCAAGGCGATCAAGGCCAATGAGTACGACCTGCTCACGCCCGAACAGCAGCGCGTCATCGACCTGAACATCCAGGGGTTTGAGCTCAGCGGCGCCCACCTCGACGAAGCGAGCAAAAAGCGCCTGGCCGAGATCAACCTGCGCCGCAGCGAACTCTCCAACACCTTCACCCAGAACCTGCTGGATGCCACCAACGCCTTCGAGTACATCGTCACCGATCCCGCCGACGTGGAGGGGATGCCCAAAAGCGACATCGAGAGCGCCGCTTTCGAAACGGAAGAGGGCAAGACCGCATGGAAGTTCACCCTGCAGATGCCCTCGTACATCGCCTACATGACCTACGGTCCCAACCGCGATATCCGCGAAGCGCTCTACAAAGCCTACACGACCCGCGCCCCCGAGAACGCCGAGATCATCGAGGAGACCCTCGCCCTGCGCAAGGAGGCGGCGCGCCTGATCGGCTTCGAGACCTACGCCGAGCGTTCCCTGGCGACGAAGATGGCCAAGGACCCCGACACCGTCCTGGCCTTCCTGAACGAACTGGCCGACGCCTCCATGGCCCAGGGGCAGCGTGAACTGGCCGAACTGCGCGAATTCGCCGGGGCGGCGGAGCTGCAGAGCTATGACAGCGCGTTTTACGGCGAACAGCTCAAAAAGAGCCGCTACGACATCGACGAAGAGGAGTACCGTCCCTACTTTGAACAGAACTCCGTCGTCGAAGGGCTCTTCGAGTTCCTCCACCGCCTCTTCGGCGTCAGCATCCGCCCGGCCGAAGGGGTCGAACTCTGGCACGAGACGGCGACGGCCCACGACCTCTATGTCGACGGCCGGCTGCGCGCCCGCCTCCTGCTCGACCTCGAGGCACGCCCGAGCAAACGCGGCGGGGCGTGGATGCATAACTGGCAGAGCCACTGCCTCGATGAAGAGGGCAACGAGCAGCTGGCAAGCGCCTTTATCGTCTGCAACTTCCCGCCCTCAAGCGCTACGACCCCCTCTTTGCTGCGCCACGACGACGTCGTCACCCTCTTCCACGAGATGGGGCACGCCATCCACCACCTCCTCAGCACCGTCAGCGAAAACGGGGTCAGCGGGGTCAACGGGGTCGAGTGGGACGCTGTGGAGTTCCCGTCGCAGTTCCTGGAGAACTTCGCCTACGAGCCGCAGGTGCTCAAACTCTTCGCCAAGCATTATGAGAGCGGTGAGGTGATCAGCGACCTGATGATCGACAAACTGGTCCGCGCCAAGAACTTCCAGTCGGCGATGGGCATGCTCCGCCAGCTCGAATTCGCCATTTTCGACTTCACCCTCCACATGGAGGAGACCCCGGACGTCCAGGCGGTCCTTGATGCCGTGCGTGAACGTACCGCCCTGCTCACGCCGCCGTCGTACAACAAGTTCCAAAACGGCTTCTCCCACATCTTTGCCGGCGGCTACGCCGCGGGGTACTACAGCTACAAGTGGGCGGAGGTCCTCAGTGCCGACGCCTTCTTCGCCATCGTCGACCAGGGGGTCTTCGATACCGCCCTGGGGCGCAGCTACCTTGACATCATTCTCGGGCGCGGCGGTTCGGAGAGCATGCGGGTACTGTTCTACAAACTGATGGAACGCGAACCCGAAACGCAGAGCCTGCTGCGCCTGAGCGGCATTGAGGCGTGACCAGACTCCTGGCGGCACTGCTGCTGCCGCTGCTGCTCTTTGCGGGAGAGACCATGCGCATCGCAACCTATAACGTCGAGAATCTCTTTGACCTCGAACGCAGCGGCCACGAGTACGCCGAGTACATTCCCAACACCCCGTGGCAATGGAACGAAAAAAACTACCGTAAAAAACTGCACAACATCGCCCGCGTCATCGCCGAGATCAAGCCCGACGTCATCGGACTGCAGGAGATCGAATCGGACCGGGCCCTGCGCGACCTGCAGGTGGCGGTCAAACGCGCCGGGTGGTACCTCCCCCACCGCGCCATTGCAAACGCCAAACCGAGCGTCGTCAAAACGGCGCTGCTTTCGCGCTTTCCCATCAAGGTCAAGCGTGAAATCGCCGTCACCAACGGGACCCGTATCCGCAACATCCTCGAGGTCCGCTTGGAGACCGGCGGCGAGCCGCTCTACCTCTTCATCAACCACTGGAAAAGCAAATCGGGCCCGGAAAGCCTGCGTCTGCTCTCGGCGAAGGCCCTGAAAGCACGGCTCGACGCGCTGGGAAACGTTTCATATGTCCTGCTGGGGGATTTCAACGCCGACTACGACGAAAAGCACCTCTTCGCCCGCAAACGCAAGCATAACGACACCGACGGGATCACGGGGATCAACGACGTGCTGATGACGATGCGCGACGAGAAAGGCATCACGATTGACGCCTTGCCCGGCTGTCCCTCCTGTGCCTACAACCTCTGGTACGAACTGCCGGGACTGCAGCGCTGGAGCCACAACTTCTACGGTCAGAAAGAGGCCCTGGACCATATCATCATCTCCCCCCGCCTCGCGGACGGCAAAGGGGTTGAATACGTCCGGGGAAGTTTTGCACGTTTCACGCCGGCGTACCTCTTTACCAAAAAAGGGGCGCTCTACCGCTGGCAGCGCAGCCGCGCCTACCCCAAACACCACACCGGGAAGGGCTTCTCAGACCATCTGCCGATCTATGCCGATTTCACCTTGAAGTAAGTCTGTAACAAAGCTGCACTATAATATTCCATCATGGAAAGCGCGCTTTTAAAATCCTACCTGGTCCAGCAGCTCGAAACGGCCAAACAGCAGCTCCCTGTTATCGGGCCGGATGCCGATATCGAGGCCCTGCACCGTTTCCGGGTCGCGCTGCGCCGCTTCCGCTCCGTCCTTTCCGCCTATACCCGCCATCTTTACGCCCCCGACGCCATCGCCAAATCGATGCTCAAAGTCACCAACCCGCTGCGCGAGACGGACGTCTTTCTCGACGCGCTCTCTTTTGACACCTATCCGAACCTGCACACGGCCCTGACACGTTTCCGGGAAAAGCAGTACAAGAAACGGTGGCCTGCTGAGACGCCGCGCCGGTTTGAGCAGACGATCAATCTCCTGATCTCCGATATCGAGGCATTGAAACTGGACCAGCGGGAAAAAAGGCTCATCTCCCGAGGAGAGGCCCTGTATGAAAAAGCAAAAAAGGCGCGGCGGGCCCTCGGAAAGGATTCGAAAGAGGAAGAGATCCATGAGATCCGGCTGCGTTACAAGCAGGCGCGCTACGTCCTGGAGTTCCTGCACGAGGCGGAGCTTATCGATGCCAAACGCAAGATCAAAAACGCCAAAGCGCACCTGGAGCATTTCGGCGCCATCCAGGATGCGGCCAACCAGCTCGACTGGCTGCACCGTTTCTGCGACAAACACCCCTCCCCGGAGTGCACGGCCCTCTACGACGCGCGTAAAAAAGCCCTCCGCAAACTCAAAAAGGCCTTCGAGGTCTGAATCAGCAGGGTTCCCAGCCGCTGATATCGTCGGGGATGCCGAGGTCGAAAGTATCCAGGGGATAAGCCATCTCCGGGTGGATGATGTAGAACCCGCTCTCGTGGACAAACCCCTCGATCGCATCGATCATATCATCATAGTCGCCCATACTCTCGTCGTTGAAAAGGATATGGTAACGCCCGCCGCCGTCTCGGGCCACATGGAACACGCCCGCCGCCGTTTTGAACCGGAGTATCTTTGTCAAATGCACGCTCTGTTTTTCCCGACTGAATGCAACCGTCGTTCTATCAAAAACACGGCCTCAGAGCTGCCGTTTGTACGCGGAAAGGTCGACCTTCTCCCCCGCCTTCAGCTTCGCCTCGATCGCGTCGATCATTTCGCGGTACTTTTCGGCGTCCGCCATGGCCAGGTAGGCCACGAAACGTTCAGGATCGCTGCAGCGCAGCAGCTTCTGTGAGAGCGGTACTGCCTCCGTCTCCACCCGCACAGGGAGTAAAAAGCGGCCGATGACGATTCCGGCGAGCAGCGCCAGGAGCAGGTGCAGCCAGGAGGCGCTCCACGGTACCGGTACGTCGGCGGGTGCTGCTTCATTCTCCCCGTTCGCGGCGGAAGCGGCGGCGGCACGTACCGTGACGGTATGCGGCTGTGTCGACAACGTCACCGTCCGCTTCTGTTCCGTATCGTAATAGGAGAGCTGCAGTGCGGGCACCGTAAAATCATGGTCCGATACGATGGCGAACTGCTGGCGGATACTCCCCGCATAGCCGTTGTCGCCCAGGCGTAGCGTTTTTTGCTCCCCGTCAGTGAACTGGCGGGTATCCGGGACCTCGATCGCAAACGGTGTCAGGACATCGAGGTTGCCGTGCCCCTCCAGTTTGACGGCCACCTGCACCGGTGTAAAGGCATCGACGGTTTCGCGGTCGACATCCAGCGACAGCTGCAGATGACCGGCATAGGGTGTCTCCTGCGGCGCGACCTCTACCGTGACCACGGGAAGTGCAACGCGCCTGGCCGTGTAATCGAGCTTCTCGACGTTGTCGCGGCCGATGACCGCATTTTCAATGGAAGCCTTTGTGGTATGTTCCATCGTGGCAGTGAATGCCAGGGTGAGCGGCCCCGCCTGTTTGGGGAAAACGGTGAAGCGGTATCGGTTGACGCGCCGTCCCTCAACGATCTGTTCGTCACTGTTTTGCGGCTCGATGCGGTACCCCTCCGTCTCCTTCGCCGGATCAAAGGCGATGATGTAGGCGTAGGCTTGCGAATCGAACCGGCAGGTGTACTCGACGGCGAAGGCTTCATGCTGTGCAACGCGCGTTTTCGTCGCCACGGCACTCCAGCTGTAGGTTGTCTCCGCCGCCCGGGAGAGCAGCGGCAGGAGCAGCAGTATCCAGAGCCACCCGCTACCAGGGATTCGTTTCATGTACGCTCCTTTGATTGATCAGTTCATACTGTTTTGAGCTCAGGCGGCTGTTGCCGCTGTTCGAGAACTCCAGCTGCTCCTCCCGCTCCACCTTTTTACCCTGGCTTCCGGCCCCGGAACGGCGCTCGGCACTGCTTTGCTGGTTGCTGCCCCCGCCCTCTTTTTTGGGGCCGCCTTCGCTGCGTTCGGCCGCCTGGTCCTGGGCGCGTTTCTTGCCCTCCTGGCGTCCGGTGAGCATATGGTCCTGCTCCTCTGCTGCGAGAATGTGCATCATGTTCGCCAGCGCCGCCTCGTCATAGTTCAGCGCCAGGGAGCGGGCAAAGGCCTCACGCGCTTTCGCGAACTCTTTGAGACGGATCAGGGCATTGCCCCGGTTGAACCAGACCGACGCACCGAAGGCGCCATCATGCTGCTCCAATGCACTGTAGAACTGCAGGGCACGTTCATATTCGCCGGCACGGTACCAGGCATTGCCCGCATCAAACAGTGCCGCTGCCCCCTCCATCTGCGCGTAGAGTCCGGCGCTGCGGTTGTAGTCCGCCGCTCGATAGGCCTCTGCCGCCCGGTAGGGCAACGTCGCATTCCACAGCAGCAACAGCAGTGCCGGCAGCGTCACGGCCAGGAACGTGAGCAAAAGCGGCAGCATTACCCGGTGCTTCCGCCACGCCGTCATGCTGCGCCACCCCTGCGCCAGGAGTGCCGCGGTGACGGTTGGGATAGAGGTGATATGGTCCAGACGTTTACGCACGACGCCCTCCGATCCGTGACAGCAGATCCGTCATCCCCAGCATGGCAAACAGCAGCGCCAATGCCAGCGGATAGTAGAAGTACTCACGGTAGAGGATGATTTTGCGCTGTTCGCGGATATCCTCCATCCCCTGGGCCTTGATGGCCGCGGACAGCGCCCCGGCATCGGCCCCGTCGATCACGACGCCGCCGGTCGCATCGGCAATGGCGGCGATCGCACTGTTACGCGCGGTCACGACGATGCCCCCCTCCTCGTTGCGCAGCAGCTTGCCGTCTTCGGCTTTCAGCGTGCCGCCCGACGCCGTCGCCAGCATCACCACGTTGACGATCAGTCCGGCTGCACGGGCCTGCGCCGCCTCCTGGGAGTACCCCAGACTATCGCCGCCGTCCGTCAGGAGAACGACGATGGGGCGTTCGGAGCGTGACAGTTTCCGCGCCAGCTTCAGCGCGCCGCTTATTTCCGTTCCCCGGGTCATCACCATCGAAGTGTCCAGCCCCGAAAAGAGATGCAGCAGCAGTTCATCGTCACGGGTCAGCGGTGACAGGATCACCGGGTTCGTCGTAAAGGCCAGGACCGCGAAGCGGTTCGTGTCGTCTGCCTGCACGACCGTTGAGAGCACGCTTTTCGCCGCCTCAAGGCGGCTCGGTGCGACATCCGTCGCCTGCATGGAACGGGAGATATCCACGGCGAATACAACGTCGCTTCCCCGGCGCTCGATCGACACCGGCTCCTGCATCGATACCGGACGGGCCAGTGCCAGGATGCCGAGGACAACCGCCGACAGCAGCAGGATACTCCTGAGATGCCAGACAACGCCCCTCCCCCGCTGCCGGAGGTAAACAAGATAGAGCCCGAAGAAGAGCAGCAGCCAGAGCCACAGCGGGGTCATAAATGTCATCGCAGCGCCTCCCTGCGCCAGAGATAGAAGAGCAGCAGGACGCCCCCGGCCAGGGGCCAGGCGTAATAGTGCTCTTTGCGCAGGATCCGTTCCGACTTGATTTTGGAGCGCTCCAGGGCATCGATCGCTTCATAAACCGCAGCCAGGGCTTCCGGGTCATAGGCGGCGAAGAAGCTGCCGCCGCTCTCCTCGGCGATTCGGCGGAGCATCGCTTCATCGAACTCCCCCTTCCGTCCCATCCCGACGGTATAGATGCGGATGCCGTGTTTGACGGCCAGGGCCGTCGCCTCCTTGGGCGATACCCGCCCGCTGTTGTGTTCGCCGTCGGTCAGCAGGATGAGCACCTTGGAGATCGCCCGCGAATCCTCAAGCGCCCGGACGCCCATCGCGATCCCCTCGCCGATGGCCGTATTCTGTCCCGCCATGCCGTAGACGAGGTAATCCATCATCTCCGCGACCACGGTTTTTTCGTAGGTCACCGGCGAGGCGATAAAGGCGAAGTCGCCGAAAAGGACGACCCCGGCGTTATCACCTATCCGCTCAACAATGAAGTGTTTTGCGATCTTCCTGGCAATGTCGAAACGGCTCTCCCGGCTTTTGGGATCGAACCCCGACGCCCCCATCGACCCGCTGGCGTCCAGGGCCAGTACGACATCGACCCCCTGGCGGTTGAGCGGGTCGTCCTGGTCGATGGTCACGGGAGAAGCGATGGCGGTCACCAGCAGCAGCACCGCAAAGTAACGCAGCAGCCAGAGCCACTTGAACCAGCCGCGCCGTACGGCAAAGAGTTCGAGATGCACGAACGTGCGCGGACTGAGGCGTTCGCGGCAGCGGTAGAGACAATACCACAGCGGGGGCAGCAGCAAGAACAGCCAGGGAAATTCAAAGCTCATGGATTACTCGGACGGGAAAAGGGGTTCGGCGCCGTCCGACACGCCGGGAGCGGCACGGCAAAGCGTAGGCCGCGCATGACTACCGCTGGAGGATATCGACGATTTCCAGGGTTTTTTCAGCGACCCGGGCCACTTTGCCATCGATACGGACGGTGAGGAGACCGTCACGGTCACGGGGAGCGATAATCACGGCTTCCTGTTCAAACACGGTACGATCGATCCGTTGGCCCCTTTGGAGCTTTTTCTGCCAGCCCGGAGGAAGGGGCTTGCCGCTGCGGGCTTTTTTCTGCAGCCCCGGAGGGAGATCACCGTGTTTGTCGTTTTTCGCCTGGACCGGAAAGACACAGAGTGCTCCGATACATGCAAGGGCAAGAAGAGCTTTTTTGCTCATAATAACTCCTTCGGGTGCACCGCACCGTTTGTGGACATATACTATACCATAACCTTATACTAACTCAAACCGCCGTGGGACGCGCCTACACCATCATCGGTTCGTCGGTCGGTTCGATCTCCTCGAAGTCCTCGACGATCTGGTCGAACATCTTTTTCGTCTTCTCCGCTTTGGCGATGTGCTCGTTGAAGATCGACGCCGTTGCCGGGAAAGTCTCTGAGAGCTCACGGTAGATAAGGATACGCCCGTCGATGTGGTTCGTGATCTCGTCGAAGGCGCCGCGCAGCCACGCCTTGGAGGTCGTATGGCGGAACAGCGCCTTGATCATCTTCTTGCGCTCTTTGATCGGCAGGGACTCGTCCAGGGCCTGGGAAATACGTTTGATATCGATACGCGAGAGGTAAACGCCGCTGAGCGCCGGGGCCAGCAGCTTGTTCTCCAGTTCATCGACAAAGGCCGGAACCGGCTCGTCATCGACGGCGTCGCCCGCGTCGCGTTCGTTCTCGACGGGATTGCCGTTTTCATCGGTCGTACATTTTTCGCGGACGAACTTGTCGAATTCCGCTTTCAGATCGTCCAGATCATGTAGGTTCATCTGTTTTCCTTTGTCAAATAATTATAAACGGTCTCGGTCATAATGTCCAGCAGACTCTCGTAACCGCTGTAAGCAGCATCAAGCTCGATACAGCGCTGACGCAGCGCGGAGGGCTGACGGGGCTGCTTGAGGTCGACGTTCAGCGGGGCAAGCGCGCTGACCATCGACAGCTCCGTCATCTCGGAGAGATCGATCACCATGTCGTACCCGGAAAGGTCGACATCCATCCCTTCTGCCAGACGGTTGATGTCGAGTTCGGTGCCAAGACGCTCCTGCAGCGCCATCAGCTCCTCGATCCACGGATCGAACATCGCGACGCTCATGTTCTCGAGGATCAGTGCCAATGCCCCCGCCAAAGGGGTGGCGCCGATCAGGGCGACACGCTTCACACCGCTTTTTTCGGCCATCATTTTCAAGGCAACCGGCAGGAGAAGTTCGCCGTGCATCTGCCCGTTGCCGACGACAACGGTGTCGCAAATTCCTGTACGCTCGCAGAGTTCCGAGGCCGCATCGACGATCTCAAGCACCTGTTCCTGGTACTCCGATGCGATGACCGCCCCGTTGACATGCGACTGCTTCATATTCGAAAGCGTAAAGTAGAAGTCGTCGGGGCGGATGTTCATCGGGATCATCATCGCGTCGTCCCCGCCCGCCTTGAAGCGTTTGTTCAGCGTCACGGCAAAGCGGTTCTGCTGCGCCTCTTCCGCAATAAATCCATACAGCTTCGTCACCTGTGTTATCTGGTTCGCTTCGTTCATTTAGACTCCATACGGTTCCAGAGCCAAGCCCCGCAACCTACGTTAACACTGGGTTCGCCTCGGCGGCGGACGCCCTGGAAGAAGTGCCCTTGGGGCACCCGCGTGCAGTGAACCGCACTTATTGTACAAATCACTGATCATCTCCTATGCCCCAGAGGGTGCGTGCTTCCTCCTCCTCGATCCGGCAGCGGTGGCAGACCCGCTCTCCGGCGAGGGAGGTGAAGGGGTTCCCGCACTCATCGCAGTTGCGTACAGAGAAGGTCACCAGGCGCTGCTGTGTCGGTTCGAAGAGCTCTTTGATATTGAACGAGGGCGACAGTGTCAGCGCGTCCGGTTCGCAGACGTCGTGGCAGAGGTGGCAGCGCACACACATCATCGCGTCAAAATCGATCTTTGCGCCTTTGATGTCGCTGGTGAGCGCCCCCGTCGGACAGATACGGTAGCACATCTGGCACGCCGTACATTTGTCGCCGTCCATCAGCTTCTGGGAGGCCAGCGTCAGTTCGGAAGCGTCGACGACATGGTACTCTGAAGGCTTTTCGGCCCGTTTCATCGCGGTAAAGAGCAGTTTGCGTTTGTCCGGCAGTGTCTTGGTCCGCAGCTGGGCGATCGCCGTCGAATCGAGTTGGTGACGGATCAGCTCATCGGTTGCCGTCTCCACTTCGCGCTCGAACTTCGCCTTCCCCTCGGCCAGTGTTTTGAGGTTGAACGCACGAAGGAAGCCGCGGCGGTCGCCTTCATCTTCAGCGGTTTGCGCTTCGTAAGCGGCATCTTCGAAAACGATCTCCGCACTGCTCATCACCGCCTCAAGGAGGTAGGAGGCCTCCTCGGCCCGCGCCTCGAACTGCGGGCGGCAGGTTGAGGCGATCTCGCACCCCTCGCAGTGGCCGGTATCGAGACGGATACCTCCTTTGAGCGACGCAAGCGAGAAGAGGTGGTCAACGCTAAGCGCTGCGATACAGGGGACGTTTTTACGGCAGGAGACGAGGTTCTCACCGTCCCCGGCAAAGGCAAAAAAGAACTCCGTAGCGCTGAAATCATCGACACGGATCGCTTCGGTGGGGCAGGCACCGGCACAGCCGCCGCAGCCCACACAGGCCGCCAGGTTGACCGCCGGGACGTTTTCCGTCGCGACAAGCGCCTCGGTCGGGCACGCCGTGATACAGCTGTTACAGGTGCTGAAGGTGCTGAGCTGCCGTACGCAGCGGCCCGGGTTGAGGGTAATACCGGCCATCAGGCTCCCGCTGTCTCGCTGAGATACTGGTAGTCGCTGAGAATGAACTCCAGCGCCATATCCGCCGTGTCATAATAGAGCGGTGTACGGGATTCATGCTTCATGTTGAGCAGGTACATCGGAGCCCAGCGTACGAGGTGTTTCTCGAGAAAGCTGCGTTCCACTTCCAGCAGTTCATCCACCGCTTCGCCGTCATTGTCGTTCATTGCCTTGATCTGCGCTTCGCAAAGGTGGTGCATGAACTCCAGTTCGACACCGATATGATCCGCTGAGACGACCCGGGCCGCTTCGAAATCGACCATGAAATCATAAGCCGAGTAGACGTCGGTGACCGGGTTCGCACCCCCGGTTTCGATCATCTGGTCCTCGCGGGTATAGAAGGTCTCGTAGGGGATCAGGTGAAGCAGAGAGACGTTGGTGAAATCGGGATTCAGATGCTTCTCGATCAGTTCACTGCTTTGAAGAGTCATGCGTGCTTCCCAGACCTTGTAGTTCGGCATCATCTCCAAAATAGCGTCATCATTGTTGATAATGTCAATAAGTTCCGTATCGGCTTCCTGCATCAACACTCTTGAAAGAAGTGCATAGATATTGCTGCGTGCTTGTGTCTGTTCCATTTATGACCTAACTGTAAAAAATGTGGTGAGATTGTAACCGCGCAGGCTGAAGGCCTGCTTGGTGGGGAGAATTAAACTCAAACGTCTTTGATATCGACGCGGTACGCTGCTTCGTTAAGCGGCACCCACGGGCGCTTGATGTGCGGCGGGCGGCGGAATTCGGAATTCGCGTCCAGTCCGCGCGTGAGTTCGTCACGCCATGCCTGGTAGGTTTTAAAGTTGTTATCGTAGTTAACAACGATATCACCGATTTTGTCACCCGGCTGTGCAGGCTCCAGGATAACCTTCTGGTGCCAGCAGTGCATACCGGAGATCGGGTCCGGGTGCGTCGGAGCGACGGCATTCTGCCAGGAGCCGGAAAGGCCGTCCCACCAGATGTTGTCGCTGTCTTTGTTGTACGCCGCAAAACGCTTGCTGTGGAACGGATGGATACCCTCGACATATTTGAGTTTACCCGTTTTACCGTCCATCTGCATCTCTGCCGTCGGAACACCGAAGCTGTTCATACCGGCCGTGCCGTCATAGTCAGCGACTTTGATCGCACCGGCAGCCGTACCCGCACCTTCCGGTGAGGCCTGCAGGAATGCCGGATCGTTCAGATCGCCGGAACCGACGGTGATATCTTCGACTTTACCGTCGGAGACACCGTTCGGGATCGTGACAGCGTTTTTCAGCTTCCAGCGTCCGCCGTGGTGTGAACAGGCGAGGACGCCCGGCATCTGACCTTCGGTCGGGACCGCCATCGCGACGAAGTAACCGCTCTCAAGACCGGAGACCGTATCCGTGATACGGACACGGATCGCGTCACCGCGCTTGAAGCCCATGCGCTTCGCATCCTGCGTATTGATCCAGATCGGGTCGTGGTTCTGGGAGATCTCCATCAGGTGTTTGGAGTTCGCAGAACGCGTGTGGATGTTGTACGGCAGACGGAAGACCGTATTGAGTGCGAATTCGTTGTCCGCTTTCATGTACATGTGGTTGACATGGGATACGATATGTGGCATTGCCGCTTTCTCTTCCTCGTTACGCGGATAGAACGGTACCGCGTACTCCGGCCACTTCCACTCTTCGGCAAGCCATTCGGAGAAGAAGTCGAGTTTCTTGTCGAGTGTCGCGAAACCGTCCATCTTCTTGCCGTCGATCTCGATACCGATCGGCTTCTTGCCGTCTTTGTACTTCCAGGCGTCGCCGTGGGCTTCTGCCAGGAGGACACCCGTCTCTTCGTCTTTTTCGACGTGGTGCTTGTTGTACTTGTGACCGTGGGCGATCAGGTTGTCGCCCTCTTCTTTGATCTCGCGTTCCTGCGCGTGGTAGATGTTGCTCTCTTCGAGCCATGCACCGTGATCACGCATGAAGTTGTAGACCGGGAACTCGCTGTCTTTGTAGCGCGGATCGGTCGTGGCCGTTTTGTACAGGTTCGGCAGGTTGTCGCCAAACGCCGCGTCGTACCACTCGGCGATCGTAACCGCCTTGCCCGGGTGACGCTTGGATTCCCACATCTTTCTGATGCCGAGGCTTCCGTCAGGGTCAACGTACTTGAAGCCCATTTCGAACCAGAATTCATTCTCTTCCCAGACTTCGCCCAGACCCGCTTTGATGTGCGCTTCAAGGGTCGCACGGTTCGGGTTCTTCGGCTTCCAGCCCGCTTTCTCAAGCGCAACGCGCATGACCGGCTGGCGGAAAGAGGTCCAGCGTGCCGGCATCGTCGCTTCGGAGTGCTGGTCGTGGCGCTCGCCCGCCAGACCGACCGGCAGGACGTAGTCGACATGCCAGTTTGTCTCGGACCATGTCGGTGACAGGTTGAAGGTCAGCTCCATCTTGCTTTCGTCTTTGAGGACTTCCAGCCAGCGGAAACCGTCCGGGTTGATCCAGACCGGGTTGTACATACGCGGGATCCAGACCGCAAGTTTCTGCGGTACGTTCAGGCCGCGTTTTTTCCATTTTTCCTGCCACTCAACGTCGCTGAGGAGGTGCGGCAGGAGGTAGGACATCTCATAGGTAGAGAGCGGCCACTCCGGCGGCCATGTCAGTTCGTTCCAGACGTCGACTTTCGGGACGTTTGAACCGCTGCGGCCCTGGCCGACAGTCGCGGAACCGCCTTTACCGGCGACGGAGATAACGTGCCAGTGGTGGAAGAAGGTACCCCCGACGGTACCGATCGCACCGCGCAGTGCGATGGCAAGGTATCCCGTACGGCCGGACATCCAGCCACCGCGGTTACCGGAGGCAGCCGCACGCCAGAAGTAGGAGCTGATCGCGTCGCCGGCCCAGATGAACATCTCGTAGAGTTTCTCGAGTTTGTACGCCGGGACATGCGTCTCTTTGACGGCGTATTCGAGTGTATACGGCGCATACATCTCTTTCATGACTTCCAGGAAGCTCTCGAAGCTCTTGTCCGCAGGCATCTTGGAGATATAACCCTTCTCGACCATGAACTGCAGGTAGTTGCGGTTCTTCATCAGGGTTTCCCAGTTGAACCACTTCTTGACAAATTTCTTGTCGACCTGGCCTTCCTGGAGGATACGGTTGGCGAGGTAAAGATAGACAACCGGCTCTGTACCAGGCCATGCCGCGATCCAGAGGTCCGCCATACCGGCAGAGTTTGACATACGCGGGTCCATAACGACCAGGCGTGCGCCTTTTTTACGTGCGTCGGCGATGAAACCGGCGGACTGCTGGAAGTAGTGACCGGCGTCCGCTGCATGTGAGGAGTTCAGGAAGACGAGCTTCGCGTTCGCCCAGTCCGGACTCGTACGGTCGTCGTTCGCCCACTGGATCGTCGGCGTACGACCGCCGGACGAACAGATGTTGGTGTGGGAGTTGAACGCGTCTTGCTTGAACGTCGTCCAGACCTGCCCCGTGAATCCGTTCTCGTTCGGGCGGCCGACGTGGAACATCAGGGACTTGCGGGAGAGCTCGTCACCTGTTTTGAGCGTATCGTTCATCTTTTTACCGATGGTGCTCATCGCCTCGTCCCAGGTCGTACGGATCCATTTACCTTCACCGCGCTTGGAGCCCGGTGCACGCTTGATCGGGAATGCCAGGCGGTCCGGATCGTACATCTGTGACTGTGTTGCGTACCCTTTGGCACAGTTACGGCCGCGGGAGCCCGGGTGCAGCGGGTTACCCATGTATTTTTTGACTGTGAAGGTCTTTTTGTCGATCCATGCCGTCAGACCACAGGAGGCCTCACAGTTCGAACATGCCGTCGGGACGATGGCAAAGTCGTTGACGTAGATACCGTCCGGGTTCTCTGCGCTCTGGACACCTTTGCGGTCGATACCGCCGCGTTTCCAGTCGTCGCCGTCGAGCTCTTTGAAATCATCCCACTGCTCGAGCGGCGGGTAGAAGGAGAGCGAGTCCGGTGTGTTCGTAAATTTGCTTTCTTCAACCGAATCGGCGATGGCGTCTGTCGTAAAGACGCCTTTCGCGACGGCGGCGCCGGCTACCGTAAATGCCGCGCCTTTAAGAAATGTTCTTCTGCTTTCTTTATACATTCTTCAATTCCTTTTTAGCTCATTGGCAAGAGTTGTGGAATGACAAGCCAGACATGCTTGACGATCCAGAGTCCGACGATCGCGGAGAGTGCCGCGACCTTCAGAAGGCCAACAGAACGGTTTGTGACGCTCAGGATAACGAGGACGAACGGTGCAATGAACGCCAGGACCTGGCCGACCCAGAACATCGTCGTATACTCGCCGTGGCCTTTGACCGCTTCGAGTGTCGCTGCAACTTCTTCCGCTTTGATCGGACCGAAAACCAGTTCGGACATATAGAGGATGAATGCTGCCAGTGCGGAGAGTCCGAGGACGACCGCGAGGTCACGTTTTGCTTCGTACGGCAGGTTACCGCCCATCAGCAGGACCGTCGCCGAACCTGTCAGGGTCGCCGCCAGGATCATCTGAGCCGCTTCCGTCGGCATCTGCCACAGTTCGCGTGCCGTCGCTTCCGCCATGATAGCCGCAGTGTAAAGTGTTACCGGTACTGCCAGGATGACCGCCCACACAAGGAGCTTGTCAAAGAGTGCGTTGTCCTTTTTGATAAAGGTCGCGAACGCCATACCGAACAGCACGAGGACGAGGATCGTAACGATCCATGCACCGACGGTAATCGCCGACGTCCAGTGCGGGTGGAAGAAGATGTGCCAGAAACGGAACATCTGGTGCAGGTCGATGACCGTAAAGAACAGGAAAATATGGATGAAGACGATGGAGACCACCGTCACCGGGAAACGCAGGCTTCCAGCCGCTTCCGGGTAGCGCTTCAACAGGTAAAAGAGCATGAAAATGACACCGGTACCGATGCTTTTCGCCCACATGTTCATTGTAATGATCCATCCCCAGACAATACCCGGGAGCCCGACGTCGAGTGTGACGACGGCGTTTGTCGCAGCTACAGCTTCATGTACCATTAGTGGTGTCCTCCTACCGGCATATGTGTCGTCAGCTTGTTGAAGAGCTGGTGACCTTCGACTCTGAACGATGCCAGAGGATTGAGGGTGACGTTGCCGCCGCCGACATAGTAGTGGTGCGGATCCGTCCCTTTTTCCGGTTTACGGACCTGTACATCGCCCTGATGGTTCTGGATGTACTTGCTGATGTTGGACGTCGGATCGTCCAGGTCACCGAAGATGTTCGCTTCAACCGGACATGCAACAACACACGCCGGCATAAGGCTCGAAGCGATACGGTGGGCACAGTACGTACATTTGTCCGCCGTCTGTGTTTCGGGGTCGATGTAGATCGCGCCGTACGGACACGCCATGACGCAGCCCGCACAACCGATACAGCGCTCTTTATCGATGTTCACGATACCGTTGTCGATGTAGTGCAGCGCGCTGACCGGACAGATACGCTCACACGGCGCATTGTGACAGTGGTTACAGCGCAGCGGGGTAAACGTCCGTTTTGTCTCCGGGAACGTCCCCACGTCCACATATTTAACACGAAGACGCCATGTGGAAAGCGGAACTTGGTTTTCCACTTTACAGGCGATCTCACAACCCTTACATCCCATACACAGATGCAGATCAACCAGGAAGCCTAATTGCATGTGTTCTCCTTACACCAGTTTTAAGCGGCACAGACGCTTTTGTATCCTCCGTTTCGAACGGAAAATGCAAAAGCGTCAGTACGATTATCATGCCTTATAATATTTAAAACCCCCGCAAATAGGGGGATTACAAGGCATTTACGCTACATGGATGCTATCGGATTTAACTTTAACTGAAACTAAATCAGTGGCACATTATTGTCAAATAGTGGGCAGTCTGTGTAAAAAAAGCGGGGTTGGTAAAATTATTTTTAATAATATGAAAATAGATTGAAGAAGACGTTCAATTAAAATGAACATCTTCCCAGGATAAGCAGCGGTTATCTTACTCGGCGTTGCCCATGCGGACGCGGACGGATTGTTCATGTGCCGTCAGCCCTTCCGTATGGGCGATCAGGGCGCACGCCTCGCCGATCTCGTTGATGGCTCCGCGTGAAAAAGCGATAACGGAGGATTTCTTCATGAAGTTCTCGACGCCCAGCGGCGAGTAGAAACGGGCCGTGCCGCCGGTCGGCAGCGTATGGTTCGGCCCGGCGACGTAATCCCCGATCGCCTCGGGCGTATAGTGCCCCAGGAAGATGGCGCCGGCGTGCTTGATGGAGGCCAGCAGTTCAAACGGGTTGTCCGTCGCGACTTCCAGGTGCTCCGGCGCGACCTCGTTCATCAGCGCGACCGCCTCTCCCATATCACGGGCGATAATGATCGCGCCCCGCTCGACGATCGACTTGCGGGCGATCTGTTCGCGCGGCAGTTTTTGCAGCCAGGCTTCGATCTCGAGGTTCACCTGCTCGGCCAGTTCGGCCGAGGGGGTGATCAGGATAGAGCTCGCCATCTCGTCATGCTCCGCCTGTGACAGCAGGTCGATCGCGATGTGGTGCGCATTCGCGCTCGCGTCGGCCAGGACCCCGATCTCGCTGGGGCCCGCGATCATATCGATGTTGACGTCCCCGAAGACGAGCTTCTTCGCCGTAGCGACGAAGATGTTGCCCGGGCCCGTGATGACGTCCACCTTCGGGATCGTCTCCGTCCCGTAGGCCATCGCCGCGATCGCGGAGGCGCCGCCGACCTTGTAGACCTCCGTCACCCCGCAGAGGTGGCAGGCCGCCAGCAGCAGCGCATTGGGTTCATTCTCCGGCGTCGGCGTACAGACGACGATCTCCTCGACGCCCGCAACCTGGGCCGGGATGACGTTCATCAGCAGTGAACTCGGATAGGCCGCTTTGCCGCCGGGGATGTAGAGGCCCGCGCGATCGACCGGCGTCACCTTCTGCCCCAGGATCGTCCCGTTGCTTTCAGTGTCGAACCACGATTTGGGCAGCTGCTTCTCATGGTAGGACTTGATGCGGTCGTAGGCGAGGTGCAGTGCCGATTTCAGTTCGGGTTCCAGTTGGGCGTACGCCTGCGCCATCGCGTCCGCATCGATTTTGAGCTCTTCATCTTTTTCGGGCGTCCACTGGTCGAACTTCGCGATGTGGCGCTTCAGGGCCGTATTCTGCTCGCTGCGGATCTCCTTGATGATTCCGCCGACGATAGCGGTGACATGCTCGATATCCATTTTCCCGCGTTCCAGCAGGTTTGAGAAAATCGTGTCGAAGTCGGCGGCGGTCGTCGTTGTAAATACCATAATGTGTCTCTTTTCTATACTTCTTTGGCGCAATTATAGCCTGTTTGCCCACAGAAGCGAATCGACGGTTATAATAGGAACATGAAAGCGATCTTTTTCCTCTTCTGCATCTCTTTTACCATGTCAGCCGCCGACATCATCTTCACCGTCCTCGGTTCCGGCGGGCCCGAAACCGGCAGACGGGCCGCAACGGGTTATCTGCTCAGCATTGAGGGCAAATCCCGTCTGCTGATCGACAGCGGGAGCGGGGTGATGCTGCGCTTCAGCGAAAGCGGCGCATCCCTCGACACGCTCGAAGCCCTGGCCTTTACCCACCTGCATATCGACCACGCCGTCGACCTTCCCTCCTTCATCAAAGCGGGTTACTTCAGCGGCAGACGTTCCCCGCTTCCCGTCATCGGTCCCGCGGGCAATGCATCTTTTCCGTCCATCGGTCTCTACCTCCAAACGCTTTTCGGGCCACAGGGGACCTACCGGTATATGCGGGACGTTCTGACACCGCAAAGCGATTCGTTCGAACTGCTGCCCAAAGTGGCCGAACCGGTGATGCGGTTCCCCTCGTTTACGCTCCGGTCGATACCCGTCCACCACGGGATCGTTCCCGCACTGGCTTACCGGATCGACATCGGGGAAAAAAGTATCGTGATCAGCGGGGATACGAACGATGCTGATGGTACCCTCGCCGCCTTCGCCAAGGGGGCGGATCTCCTGATCATGCACCATGCCATCCCCGAAACAGGCTTTGAAGGCGCACGGGCCCTGCATATGACACCCTCGCAGATCGGGGTAATCGCGGCAAAATCGGGAACGAACACCGTTGTACTGACCCACAGGATGCAGCGGACAATCGGACGGGAGGAAGCAAGCGAGGCAGCCATCAGGCGTGCCTACGGAGGGGAGCTGATCTTCGCCGAAGACGGGATGCGTTTCATCCCCTGAAAGGCAAAAACGGCGCGGGCGGCCGCTTCGGGAAACGGGTTGGCGGCTGCCGCTGCCTTAGCGTTTGGAGCGCGGCAGCTTTTTATACGCTTGTAAAACGATATCGGTCGCCTGCAGCAAGTCCGATGACTTCACGGCGCCGGGAATGGGCTCGAACATTGCCTCCCCGTTACTCGTCAGAAACCAGAGCGCAGGCGTCCCGGGGCTCCAGAGTTCGCGGGGGACGGCATCGCCGTCGTCTGTGTAGGCGATGACATTGACGAACTTCCCGTTGAGCCGGGCGATCACCTCGGCGTTTTGAAACGTCGTCGCCTCCAGGTGGCGGCACCATTTGCAGCTGTGGCGGGAGAAAACAAAGAAGAGCGGTCTGTCCAGCGTCTTCGCTTTCATGAGGCCGGCTTCAAGATCCTTTTCCCACCGGATCCCCTGCCCGGCATTCAGTACGGCCGCCAGCATCAGGAGGAAAAGGAACTTTTTCATTTTTTGATCACCTTCTTGATGATCTCTTTCGCGATCTTCTCGGGCGACTTGCCTTCAACATCGATAACGATATCCGCCGCTTTCATATAGTGTTTCTCCCGTTCGTCGTAGAGGGCACGAGCCCGGGCTTCATCCTGGAAAAGCGGACGCTTTTTGAGCTTCTTCTCCGCATTGGGGTGGGCAAGGATACGCCGGTGGATCGTATCGAAGTCCGCGTGCAGCAGCACGACGGTGCCGATCTTTTTGAGGTTCTTGACCTTGAAAAAACCGCCGCCCGTGGAGATGAGCGTGTGCCGTACATCCTCTTCAAGCCACTCGGCGACCCGCTGTTCGATGGCGCGGAAGTGCGCTTCGCCCTCCTCTTCGAAGATCTTCTTGATCTTCCGGTTCTCCATGCTTTCGATCACATCGTCCGTATCCAGGGCCACCATGGGGTGCTGTTTGACGATCTCGCGGGCGATACTGCCCTTGCCGACGCCCATGAACCCGATCAAAATAATATTCTTTGCCATCTTCGTTCCTTCCGGTTATCCTAGCTAACCGCTGATATATCTCTCATAAAAACCGCCAGCCAGAGGGCGTCATCCGAGGTCGAAAGCACCCGGTGGCGGCAGTGGGCCGGCAGATGCAGCGTATCACCGCGCTTCAGCGTGACCCGCCGGGCCCCGATCTCGAGCTCCGCCGTCCCTTCGAGCAGCGCGACCCACTCGTCCTCATCCTGATCGTACCACGCCGTCCGCGCGCGGTTCGAGGCGATCCGCTCGATCCGGACGTCGCCGTGGCGCAGCAGGGGTTCCAGCGTCTCTTCTCCCTCCGCCGGAGGGGAATACTCAAACAGATTCTTCATCCAGCAGCAGGCGCACCGTCGTTTTCAGCAACGCCCCGACGGCGATATCGAAACGCGCTTCGAGCACCTTTGCACCCTGCGGGAGGCGGTCAACCTCTGACACGCCCTCCCCGTCGGCGAAAAGCGCACCCGTCGTTTCGAACAGTGCCCTGTCGATCGCGCTGAGCGGGTGCCCCAGCAGCGGGTCGGTTTCCGCAGCCCCCAGGCTCTTTTCATTGACAAGGTTGACGAGGGCTTCGGGGACAATGAGATAACGCCCCGCTTCCGCACACTTCAGCTGTACCGTCCCCGCTTCAGCCGCGGCACGCCCCCGGCGGACGATGCTCTGCAGCGTCACCGTCGCCGGCATCCCCGTCAGTGCCGCCAACGCGGCCTCCCAGCGCCGGGCCGTGGCGTCCAGTTCGCTGCGCAGCGCCCCGACCTCCGGTTGCGGTTTCCCGGCAGGCTTGGGCTGCCGATCGCTATTCGGTGCCGTCCCGAAGAGCTCCATCAGCGCATCGATCTCCGCCTGGTTCAGTACACCTCCTGCCATCAGAATTGCTCCATCAGGCGCTTGAAAAGCCCGGCGATGCCGCTTTCGCTCGCCTGGACCGTGACGCTGCGGTCGATGTCGGCCATGATATTCTGCGCGATCGCCTGCAGTTCCCGGGTCGGCCGCGCGGTAGGGAACTCCCGTACAAAGCTCGAGCGGCGCTTGACGGCGTAGGCGACCTTGTCATCCCGGGTCATCTCCCCCAGCAGCTCAAGGCGGAGATCCGGACCGATATGCGTTTTGGCGACGCTGCTGATCTTTCCGAAGATGTTTTGGGCCTCTTTGGCGCTGTGGACCTGGTTGAGGATCATCTTGATATCCTTGCGGCGGCGCGCCGTCACCTTGATCGTGGCATAGGCGTCCGTAATGGCCGCGGGATCGGGCACCGTTACGACGATCACGTCATCGGCCGACTGCAGGAACAGCTGCGTATGCTCACCTATTCCCGCCCCGGTATCGATCAGCATGATGTCGATGTCGTCCAGTACCCCCGCATCGCCGATAAGCCGTTCGAACATCCCCGCGTCACAATAACGGAAGATCTCCTCGCCGCTCTCGCCGGGGATCAGCAGCAGGTTCTTTTGCACGGGGATAACGACATCGCCAAGCGACGCCTCCCCCTTGAGTACGTGCAGGATATTGCTTCCGGCCGTCACGTTGAACATTACGTCCAGATTCGCCAGGCCGATGTCGGCGTCGAACACCGCAACCTTCAGACCGCTGATGGAGAGCAGCTGCGCCAGGTTGGAGGTGATCGTACTTTTACCGACCCCGCCCTTGCCGCTGGTCACGGCGATAAAACGGGTGCGCTTTGCCCGCCGGCTCATCGTTTCCTCCCCGGCAGCAATGAAAGCGGGATCACAACGCTGTCGCGCTCCCGCCAATGCGGATGGGGAACGCTCAGGTCCGGATAGTCCAGCGTTCTGCGGTCATAAAAGAGGATATCGAGGTCCAGAGTACGGGGGGCATTGGCGAAGGTGCGCACCCGCCGGAACCGGCGTTCGATGCGCAGCAGGTGGCGCATCAATGCGCGCGGCGGCAGCGTTGTTTCGACGAGCAGGACCCCATTGATAAAATCGGGTTGGTCCGCATAGCCGAACGGGGGGTTCTGCAGCAGCGGCGAGGCGGAAAGCACATTGATCAAGGGGTCACGGCGAAGGTAGACGAGCAGCTGTTCGAAGCGTCTGACGACGTCCCCCAGGTTGCCGCCGATCCCGATGACCGCCCGGTGCGGCAGCCCGCGCACGGGGAAAAGGCCGGGGAACTGACCTGTGCGGATCAGGGCCAGGCCGGAGGGGAGCCGCCGCTCGATCATTGGCTCAGGCCTGCTGCGCCGCCTGCTGCGCCGCCTGTGCCACACGGATTTCATTGAAGATCTGCAGCATACCGACCATGGCGAGATGGTAACCAAACGGTCCGAAACCGACGATGGAGGAGGTGCATACCGGGGCGATCATGTTCTTCTGTCTGAACTCTTCGCGGCGTGCGATATTGCTGATATGGACTTCGATCGTCGGCAGGCTGACGGCCGTGATCGCATCGCGGATCGCGACGGAAGTATGAGTGTAGGCCGCGGCATTGAGGATGATGCCGTCTGCGTCGCCGTAACACTCCTGAATGCGGTCAACGATCTCGCCCTCGAGGTTGCTCTGGAAAAACTCGACTTCCACACCGTTCTGCTCTGCGAACTCTTTCATCTGCTGGTGGATCTGTTCAAGCTTCATCGGCCCGTAAATCTGCTGTTCACGGACGCCGAGCATGTTGAGGTTCGGTCCCTGAATGACTGCAATTTTCATTAATCTTCCTTATCTCGTTTTAAAATCGAGTGGGTATTATACGCTTGACTATATTAAAGCGTTCTTCTAAGGGCAGCCGATGACAATTCTCATTCCCTCCGCGATCCTGACACCCACCGGTATCATGACCGAACACGCCGTCGCCTTCGAAGAGACCATCGTCGCCGTCGCGTCCGCCGAAGCGCTCAAAGCGCGTTTCCCCGATGCCGATGTCCTTGAAGCCGAGACGCCGACCCTCCTGATGCCCGGCCTGGTCAATCCCCACGTCCACCTGGAGTTCAGCGCCAATAAAACGACCCTGAAATACGGTAACTTTCTCACCTGGCTCTACAGCGTCATCGAGGAGCGCGAGGAGCTCATCAACGCCTGCGGACGGGAGTGCCTTGACCGCACGATCGCCATGATGCTCGACAACGGCATCACGGCCTTCGGCGCCATCAGTTCCCACGGGATGGACCTTGAAGCCGCCGCCGCCGCCCCCCAGAAAGTCGTCTTCTTCAACGAAGTGATCGGCTCGCAGGCCGCGATGGCCGATGCGCTCTACACGGACTTCCTGCAGCGTCTCGACAACGCCAAGGCCGTCGACCGCCCCGGTTTCTATCCCGCCGTCGCCATCCACTCCCCCTACTCCGTCCACCCCGCCCTCATCAAACGCGCCCTGAAGGTCGCGCGGGACGAGAAGCTGGTCACAACGGCCCACTACCTTGAAAGCCCGGCCGAACGGGAGTGGCTTGACCGCAACGAGGGGGAGTTCAAGCCTTTCTTCCACGAATTGCTCAAACAGGAGTACGCTGTCAACGACGCCGTGGGCTTCCTCGAACTGTTTGAAGAGACCCCGACCCTGATGACCCATGTCGTCCAGGCCCAGCCCAAAGAGCTCGAAGCCCTCTCCCGTGCGGGCCATACCATTATTCACTGTCCCGTCTCCAACCGGCTTCTAGGCAACGGCGCCATCGACCTTGATGCCCTCGAAGCCCATGAGCTTCCCTGGCTGACGGGAACCGACGGGCTCAGTTCGAACTACGCCATCGACCTCTTCGAGGAGATGAAAATCGCGCTCTTCATGCATTCGGAAACCCCGCTGCTTCCCCTGGCCCGCCGCCTGCTCAACAGTGTCACTGTGGACGCGGCGAAGGCGCTGCGCCTCAACTGCGGCGAAATCGCCGAAGGCAAGGCCGCCGACATGCTCTGGCTGGAGCTCGACCATACCCCCAGCGACGATACGCCGCTGCACCTGCTGCTGCAGCGCTACCCGCTTCGCCAGATCTTCATCGACGGAATCCCACGCAAAGGCTGACCATGCACTTCCTCAAAACGCTGTTCGCCCCCATCGGCGCTGTGATCGACTATATTCAGAACCACTTCAAAGCGCTGCTGCTCCTGCTGCTGCTCTTCATCATCTTCGTCCCGATGCCCGACGACGGGTTTGAAAGCGTCAACCTCCAGCGCATCGAATTGAACGGCCCTATTATCGATACCACCGAGGTTGTCCGCTCCCTGGAAGAGGCCCGGACCAACCCGCAGATCAAAGGGGTCCTGCTCGTTGCCGACTCCCCCGGCGGTGCCGTCGCCCCTTCCGTCGAAGTGGCCTACGCGGTCAAGCGGCTGCAGGAGTCCAAACCCGTTATCGTCTATGCCAAGGGAATGCTCGCCAGCGGCAGCTACTATGCCGCCATCTGGGCCGACGAGATCGTTGCCAACCCGGGTGCCATGGTCGGCTCCATCGGCGTCATTATGCAGGGCGCAAACCTGGAGGGGCTGATGGAGAAGCTCGGCATCCGCACCCAGGTCGTCAAAGCGGGCAAGTACAAGCAGGCCGGTACGCCGGACCGCCAATGGACGCCCTATGAACGGGCCGAAATCGACAAAGTCATCCGGGACACCTATGCGATGTTCGTACACGACGTCGCCGATGCCCGCGGCCTTGACCCCGCCAAAAGCACCGAGTTCGCCGACGCCCACATCTTTACGGCACGCCAGGCCCAGGCCGTCGGCCTCATCGACAGTGTTGGCGTCGAATACGATGCACAGCGGCTGCTGGAACAGCGCAGCGGCGTCACCGCACCGGTCTGGAACGAAGCGAGTGAACTGGAGCGTTTTTTCCGCGCCCTTGAAGCGGAGGGAAGCAGCATGATGCAACTTTATTTCCCACATATGGTTCTCAAATAAAGAGCACGCTATAATGTGAAAAACTGCTGGACGGTAGACCGTCCTCCGCACTATAAAAGAAAGAGTTAATACATGATCAAACGACCGAAACCTATCGATGAAGAAGTACTTTTCGACGGCAGAAGCCTGATCTCCGAGACGGACCTCAAAGGGGTCATCACCTTTGTCAACCGCAAGTTCGTAGAGATGACGGGCTACTCCAAAGAGGAAGCCCTGGGGCAGCCCCATAGCATTCTGCGCCATCCCGATATGCCCAAAGCGGCCTTTGAGGGGATGTGGAAACTGATCAAAGAGGGAAAGACCTGGGAAGGGTATGTCAAAAACCTCCGCAAAGACGGAAAGTACTACTGGGTCGTCGTCACGATCGTGCCGAAAAAAGATGAAAACGGTAACATCATCGGTTATATCGCTTCGCGTAAAATGCCCGACCGCGACAAGCTCAAAACCGTCATCAAACAGTATCAGGACCTTATCGCCAAAGAGAAGTGATCGCGGCTTCACTCACTAACGTTATGAAGCAGGCCGGAACATGAACCCCCCTCTTTCCCCTGTTTCAGGGGCATTTTAAGGATAACACCAAGTTTGCTCTGCTAGAGTGGAGGCAGGTAAGTGTTTTGCCTTGGATTTAACCCCGTTGCGGATCACGACGATTCGCATGTTCAAGTTTCGTTCAAAGGAGGGAGAGGCATCCATGCTTCTCCCCTCTTTCTTTCCCCGTTTCCGTCGCTTCCGACAAACCCCATACACAACCTAAGTCCCCACGTGGTAAAATAGCACCCATTTCAATTTGCGAGCGTGCATGAAGATCATCATAGCCATCAGCGGTGCAAGCGGAGCCTCCCTGGGCCTTAAAACCCTCCGGGCCCTTCCGGACCATATCCAGAAGCACCTCATCGTCTCCGAAAACGCCAAAACGGTGTTCCGCCACGAGCAGGATGTCACGCTGCACGACGAGGGTGACATCGCCGCGCCGCTGGCTTCCGGCTCCTTCGGTGCGGACGCGATGCTGATCATCCCCTGCAGTATGAATACGCTGGCCAAAGTGGCCGCCGGCATTGCGGACAACCTGACCACGCGGGCGGCTTCGGTGATGATCAAAGAGCACAAGACCCTGCTGCTCGCGCCGCGGGAGATGCCCTTCTCGGCCATTGCCCTGGAAAACATGCACAAACTGGCCACACTGGGTGTCTTTATCGCCCCGCCTGTCCTGGCCTACTACTCGCAACAGGAGAGCCTTGAGGCCATGGAGAACTTCATGATCGGCAAATGGTTCGACCTGATCGGTATCGAGAACGATCTTTACAAACGCTGGGGGAGCGATGATTAAAACTGCACTCTATCCGGGGACCTTCGACCCCATTACCAACGGCCACTACGACATCATTGCGCGGGCGCTCAAGCTCTTCGACCGTGTCATCGTCGCCGTCGCCGAGTCGCACAGTAAAAAGCCGATGTTCACCCTCGACGAGCGTGTCAGTATGGCCAACGCCGCCGTCGGAGGCCTGCAGAACGTCGAGGTGATCGGCTTTGACAACCTCACCATCGACCTGGCCAAAGAGTACGGCGCCGACATCCTGATCCGCGGCCTGCGCGCCGTCAGCGATTTCGAATACGAATTGCAGCTGGGCTACCTGAACCATTCGCTCGACGCGAATGTCGAAACGGTCTACCTGATGCCGAGCCTGCGAAACGCCTTCGTCAGCTCTTCCATCGTGCGCAATCTGCTCACCTTCAACGGCAAGACGGAGCACCTGCTGCCCGCGGAGGTCGAAGCCATTATCCGGGGAATGGACTCATGTACCTTGTCCTAGAGGGGATCGACACCGCCGGGAAGTCCACCCAGATGGAAGCCCTGCGGGCACTTTTCCCCGAGGCCTGTTTTACCAAGGAGCCCGGCGGCACGCCTGCGGGGGAGCGTATCAGAGCACTGATCCTGGAAACGGGGGTCCGTTCCGACCGCGCGGAGATGCTGCTCTTCCTCGCCGACCGCAGCGAGCATATCGAGGAGGTCATCCTCCCGCACCGCTCCGACCTGATCATCTCGGACCGTTCCGTTATTTCGGGCATGGCCTATGCTATGGTCAAACAGGCTTTCGAGCCTGACGAACTGCTGCGCCTCAACCGTTTTGCCACGGGAGGGGTGCTGCCCGATTTCGCCGTGATCCTGAAGCTGGAGGAGACGGAGCTGATGCGCCGTCTCGCCGGCAAAGCCCACGACGCCATCGAATCCCGGGGCACCGAGTATCTGCTGGCCATTCAGGATGAACTCGAACGGGCCGCCCGGCTGCTGGGCATTCCGACCCTCGTCATTGACGCAGCCCTGGACGTCGATACGATCACCGAACAGATCAAAGAAATTATCACTACCAAAGGAGAGTCATGATTCGTTCCCTGCGTGGTATGAATGACATTTTGCCGCCGGACAATGCGCGGTTTGAGTACTTTTTACAGACGGCCACGGCCATCGCACGGCGTTACGGCTTCACCTACGTCGAAACGCCGCTGCTCGAGGAGACGGCGCTGTTCAAACGCTCCGTCGGCGAGTCCAGCGATATCGTCGGCAAGGAGATGTACCAGTTCATCGACAAAGGCGAGAACGACGTCTGCCTCCGCCCCGAAGGGACCGCCGGCGTCGTGCGCGCCTTTGTCCAGAATAAGCTCGACCGTGCCGGGGGGATCCAGCGCTACTTCTACCACGGGCCGATGTTCCGTTACGAACGCCCGCAGAAGGGACGCCTGCGCGAGTTCCACCAGTTCGGGTGCGAAAGCTTCGGCGTCGATTCCGTTTACGAGGACGTGACGATCATTACGATGATCGCCGACATCCTCACGGCGCTGGGGATCGCTTTCCGCCTCAAGATCAACTCCCTCGGCGACCAGCACTGCATGCCCCAGTACCGCGAGATGCTCGTCGGTTTCCTCGACAAGCACGAAGAGCATATCTGCGAAGATTGTGCGCGCCGCAAGGCGACCAACCCCATCCGCGTCCTCGACTGTAAAAACGAGCAGTGCCAGATCCTCTACAAGGATGCACCGAAACTGATGGACAACCTCTGCGAAGCGTGCGACAGCGACTTTGCGACACTCAAACAGCTGCTGGATGAGGGCGGGATCGCCTACGAGGTCGACACCCACCTCGTGCGCGGGCTGGACTACTACTCCAAAACCGCCTTCGAGTTCGTCAGCGACGAGATCGGCGCGCAGAGCGCCGTCGCCGGCGGGGGGCGCTACGACCGCCTTGTCGAGTTCCTCGACGGCCGCGCCACCCCGGCCGTCGGTTTCGCCATCGGGATCGAACGGCTGCTGGAGCTGATCAAAATGCCCGAAGCCGTGCGCGACGGCTACTACATGGGGGCGATGGATGCCGAGTCCCTGCCCCAGATCATGCAGCTTGCGCGCGACAAACGCGCCGGTGACACCGTCGTCGTCGAATATGCACCCAAGAGCCTCAAAGCCCACCTCAAAGGGGCCGACCGCATCAACGCCCGCTACTGCGTCGTGATCGGCGAGAACGAACGCAACGAAGGCAAGGTCTGGATCAAAGACCTCGAGACCAAAACCGAATCGGTTATTCCGGCCGATCAACTTTAACTTCAGGAAGCAGACACATGCAACAGCCCTACGGACTCGATATCTGGGGTGACCAAAACTTCATCATTCGCGACGGGAAAGCCCACATCAACTACAAAAGCTCTCCCGCGCTCATCGATATTACCGCGCAGATCCGTTCGGAGGGGATTACCGGTCCCGTCATTCTCCGGTTCCCCCACCTCATCGCCAAGCAGATCGACGCGCTGTACGGCCACTTTACCCGTGCCATCGAAGAGAACCGCTACCAGGGGCGCTTCAAGGCCGTCTACCCGCTGAAGGTCAACCAGTATCCCGAGGTGGTCAAATCGATCGTGGAAGCGGGGCGGGAACACGATTACGGCCTCGAGGCCGGTTCCAAGGCGGAACTGATCCTCGCCATGGCCAATACGCCGACGGGCTCGCCGATTACCGTCAACGGCTTCAAAGACGTCGAGATGATCACCATGGGCTTCCTCGCGGCGCAGATGGGGCACAATATCACCCTGACCATCGAGGGGATCGGCGAACTCGAGTCGATCATCGAAGTCGCCGAGAACACCTCTTTCCGTGTCCCCAATATCGGTATCCGGATCCGCCTGCACAGCGGCGGCAGCGGCATCTGGGCCAAAAGCGGCGGGATGCAGGCCAAGTTCGGCCTCACCTCCACGGAGCTGCTCGAAGCCTTCGACCTGCTCAAACGCCACAACCTGCTGGACCGTTTCACGATGCTGCACTTCCATATCGGGTCGCAGATGGATGAGATCGCCCCGCTCAAACGCGCCCTGCGCGAGGCGGGGAACATCTATGCCGAGCTCAAACGGATGGGGGCGGATGCCCTGCGCGCCATCAACATCGGCGGCGGCCTCTCCGTCGAGTATGCCCAGCACCCGGCGCAGCGGGTCCGGAACTACAGCCTCAAAGAGTTCGCCAACGACGTTGTCTTCCTGCTCGGCGGCATTATGCGCGCCAAGGGGGTCGAACACCCGAACATCGTCACCGAGTCGGGCCGGTTCATCACCGCGTCGCACGCCGTCCTCGTCACGCCGGTCCTGGAGCTCTTCTCCCACGACTACCAGGAGCGCTCCCTCAAGCTCAAAGAGGTCAACCCGCCGCTGATCGAGGAGCTGCTCGAACTTCACAACATGCTCACCTCCGGCAACAGTATCGAGTACCTCCACGATGCGCTCGACCACCTCGAATCCCTGCTCAAACTGTTCGAGCTGGGCTATATCGACCTCCAGGACCGCTCGAACGCGGAAACCCTCGTGCACCTGATTATCAAACGGGCCCTCTACCTCAAGCAGAGCAACCAGCTGCCCGAGATCGAACGGCTGCAAGAAAGGCTGCAGGAGCGCTACCTGGTCAACAGCTCTTTCTTCCAGAGCATGCCGGACTACTGGGGGCTGAAACAGCACTTCCCCGTCATGCCGCTGGACCGGCTTGAACAGCCGGCCATCCGCGCCGCGTCGCTGTGGGACATCACCTGCGACAGCGACGGGGAGATCGGCTTCGATCCCAAGGCGCCGCTCTACCTGCACGACGTCGACCTGGATGTCGAGGAGTATTTCCTCGGCTTCTTCAACGTCGGCGCCTACCAGGAGACCCTCGGCATGCACCACAACCTCTTCAGCCACCCCAGCGAGGCGACGGTACTGATCGACGATGACGGCTACCGCTTCACCAACCTCGACGAGGCCGAAGATATCCTGGAGATCCTCGACAACCTCGAGTACGACCCGGCCGTCGTATTAAAACAACTTGAAACGCGTATTGCCGAATCCGAATTTATGACAAAGGAAGAAAACCGTGATACACTTTCCACACTTAAACACTTTCTGGCGCAAAACGGCTACTTGCGCACCACAAAATAAGGGGGTTCGTATTGGGACTGTTTGCTGAGATCAGAGAAGATTTTTCGAACGTCTACCGCAACGACCCCGCGATCAGCAGCCGCTTCGAGCTCTTTTTCAACTATCCGGGCATCTGGGCCGTCACCTGGTACCGCATCGCCAACCGGTTGTACCGAAAGGGGCTCCGCCGTACCGCCCGTTTCATTATGGCCATCAACCAGATCTTAACCAATATCGATATCCACCCGGGTGCGACGATCGGCCGCCGCTTCTTCATCGACCACGGTATCGGCGTCGTCATCGGGGAGACCTGCATTATCGAAGATGACGTCCTCGTCTACCAGGGCGTGACGCTGGGCGGGGTCAGCCTCACCCCGGGCAAACGCCACCCGACGATCAAAAGAAACGCCGTTATCGGCGCCGGGGCAAAGGTGCTCGGCGATATCGTCATCGGCGAAAATGCCAAAATCGGTTCGAACTCCGTTGTCGTCAAACCGGTTCCCGACAACTCCACCGCCGTCGGTATCCCGGCGCGTATCATCGAGAAGGGGCGCGATAAAGATCCCCTCAGCCACAACAAGCTCCCCGACATCGACAAGGAGCTTTTCGAGTACCTGCTCAAACGTGTCGCCGTCCTCGAGCATATCCTGATGCAGGATAACGCCGAAATCCTTGAACAGGACCTCGAGCTTGAGCATATCTACGACTCCTTCCTCAAAGCGATGAAATGAACGTCGCGAAGCTCCTCTTCGCCGTAACCCTTCTCGCCGTTTCGATCCTCGCTTTTATCCCGACGTACGAACCGCTGCCGACGGTCGTCTCCGTCAGTGACGTCCTAAACCACTTCGCCGCTTTTTTCACGCTCTACTTGCTCCACCTCTTTGCCTTCCCTCTGTTTTCCTGGCGACTGCGCAGTGCGCTGCTGCTGGGCTACGGCATCCTGATCGAAGCCGTGCAGGCCTTTCTGCCCAACCGGCACGCATCCTTGTCCGATATCGCCGTCGACGCCGCCGCCGTGGCCGCCGCCCTGTGCCTGCACCTCCTCGTCTACCGTCTCAGGGCCCGCCGCGCTTAAATTTCGCTCCGGTCCACCATTTTGGCACTGCCCTTATGCTTATAGTGGTATAATTTCAGGATTTAACCCTAGGGATTTTTCCCGCCTAAAGGCCTAGAATGCAACTGACCGATAGAGTAAACGTTCTCTCCGAATCGATCACGATCGCCGTCACCGCGCTCGCGCAGGAATTGCGCGCACAGGGCAAAGACGTGCTGAGTTTCTCCGCCGGCGAACCGGATTTCGGTACGCCCCGCGTCATCAAAGATGCCGCCATCGCCGCCATCGAAAGCGACAAGACCCGCTATACGGCCGTTGACGGTATCCCGGAACTGAAAAAGGCGGTCATCGAGAAACTGAAACGCGACAACGGACTGCATTACGAGATGAACCAGGTCATCGTCAACAACGGTGCCAAGCATTCGCTCTTCAACCTCTTCTCGGCCACGATCCAGGAAGGCGACGAGGTCATCATTCCCGCACCGTACTGGGTCACCTACCCGGAGCTGGTCAAATACTGCGGCGGGACCCCCGTCGAGATCATGACCGACGACGCCAGCGGCTTCAAGATCACCCCGCAGCAGCTCCAGGAAGCCATCACGCCGAAGACGAAGATGCTGATTCTCACGACGCCGTCCAACCCGACGGGCGCCGTCTACTCAAAAGCGGAGCTTGAAGGGCTGGCAGACGTCCTCAAGGGTACCGACATCATCGTCGCCAGCGACGAGATGTATGAAAAGCTCATCTACAAAGGGGAGTTCACCTCCGCGGCGGCGATCAGCGACGATATGTTCCAGCGTACCGTCACCATCAACGGGCTGAGTAAATCCGTGGCGATGACTGGATGGCGTTTCGGCTATATGGCCTCTGCGGATGCGGAGATGATCAAGGCGACGAAGAAACTGCAGAGCCAGAGCACGTCCAACATCAACTCCATCACCCAGTACGCCGCCCTCAAGGGGCTTGACGGCTCCGCGGACGAAGAGATCGAGATGATGCGCCAGGCTTTTATGGCGCGCCGGGACGAAGCGGTCGAACGCTTTAACGCCGTCGACGGCCTCTCCGTCCTCTCCCCCGACGGTGCCTTCTACCTCTTCGTCAACATCAAAGCGGTCACGGAAGACTCCCTCACCTTCTGCAAGCGCCTGCTCGAAGAAAAAGAGGTCGCCGTCGTCCCGGGACTCGGTTTCGGCATGGACGGCTACTTCCGCTTCAGCTTTGCGACCGATATCGAGAACATCCGCGAAGGGATCGCACGTATCGCGGACTTCGTCAAGACCTACTGATCTTCTTACACAGACGGCAGGACATGCCGTCTCGTACTACTCCCACATAACGACACTTCAAAACAGCGATTGAAAAAAAGAGAAAAGCGTACCTCTGCAGCACCGTGCAGAAGCTGACGGCACCCTAGGCTTTCAGCAGGCGCGCGAGTTTGCCCTGGAGTTTCAGCCAGAGCTTGTGTTCCATCAGCGGGAAGCCGCCGTAAACACCGGCTTTGTCGACGTTCTTCGTCACACCGCCGCGCGCGGCGATCGTCGTAAACGGGGCGATGGAGAGGTGGCCGGCGGTCGCACTCTGACCGCCCATAACGACGTTGCGTCCGAGGCTGGAGGAGCCTGCAAGCCCCACCTGCGAGACCAGCACGCTGTATTCGCCTATCATGCAGTTATGCCCTACCTGCACAAGGTTGTCGATACGCACGCCTTTTTTTACAACCGTACTCTTGAAGACGGCACGGTCAATCGTCGTGTTGGAGCCGATCTCGACATCATCTTCTATCACGACATTGCCGTTCTGGTAGATCTTGACGTGTTCGCCCAGCTTCGTCGTCGCGAAACCGAAACCGTCGCTGCCGACAACCGTTCCCGCGTGAATGATGCAGTCGCTGCCGATCACACAGTCACGGTAGACGGTTACGTTGGGGTAGAGGACCGTGTTGTCGCCGATCGTGACGTTGTTGCCGATAAAAACACCGGGCATGATATGGCAGTTCTGACCGATCCGGCTTCCTTTGGCGACAAAGGCGCCCTCTTCGATCACCGTCCCTGCACCGACAACACGCTCCGGCACATCCTGCTCGAGGCGGGGCGGCGCAAAGAAAGCGGACGCTTTCGCCAGGGCGATATAGGGTTCGTCGACGATCAGAGGGATACACTGTTCAGGGAGATTTTGCGCCATGGCCTCCGTGACTAGGACCGCGGCGGCATTGGTATCTGAGAGCTGTGAAGCGTATTTGGGGTTTTCGAGGAAACTGACCTCCTGTCCGCCCGCATCCTGCAGTGCATTGAGGCCCGTAATCTCACGATCCTCTCCGTCAAAGGTGATCGCGAGCTTCCGGCAGATATCACTCAACTTCATGTGTTTTCGCCCTCCGTTTTGTACCGACCCCCTCTTTCGCAAGCTTGGAAAGACGGCTTTGCAGCCTGCTCCAGAGGCGGTGTTCCATCAGCGGGTAGCCGCTAAAGACCTTCCCGCTCTCCTTGATAGACTTCGTGACCCCCGAACGTGCCGTAAAGGTCGTAAACGGCGCGATCTCCAGGTGATCCGAGAAGGCCGTCTGCCCGCTGACGACGCAGTTTCGTCCCAGGTGCGTCGACCCGCCGACGCCGACCTGCGCAACGAAGATACAGTGCTCTCCGATATCGCAGTTGTGGCCGATATGCACGTTGTTATCGATCTTCGCACCACGGCGGATGACAGTAGCGTTGAAGAGTGCCCGGTCAATGGAACAGTTCGCACCGATCTCTACGTCATCTTCAATGACAACGTTGCCGTTCTGGTAGATCTTGACGTGTTCGCCCTGGGCCGTGTGGGCGTAACCGAAACCGTCCGCACCTATTGTCGTCCCGCCGTGGATTCGGCAGCGCGATCCGATCCGGCAGTCGCGGTAGAGTGTCACATTGGGGAAGATGACCGTATCGTCGCCGATCACGACGCCCGAACCGACATAGGCGCCGGCCATCACTGTGACACCGTTGCCGATGACGGCACCCTTCTCGATATTGGCACGCGGGTCGACAAAGCTGGTTTCCCCGATAAGCGGTTCGGGGGCATCGTGATCGATCAGCGGCGGGGCAAAAAGGGCAGTCGCCTTCGCCATGCTGAGGGAGACATCATCGCACACGAGGGCAATGCAGTGCTCGGGAACGGCATCGAGGGCGTCGGCTCTGACCAGCACGGCCGCGGCCTTGGTCGTTTCCAGGGAGGTGAGGTAACGGTTGTCCGAGAGGTAGGAGAGTTCGTCCGGCGACGCATCTGCGAGGGTATTCATTGCACGGATTTCACGCGCTTCGCCCGGCAGCGGGATACCAAGCGTTTCCGCGATAAGGGAGAGTCGCACCTAGCGCTCCAGGGCCACTGTCCCGCTGCGGACGATCTCTTTGGGGTTGAAACGTTTGACGGCCTCAAGGTAGTGTGACACGCGCTTGGGCTCGTCGGCGACCATCGCGATGATCATGTCGTTGCCGACATTGACGATCTTGCCGTTATAGGCTTTGCTCAGCGTTTCGATATCGGAGAGGTTCTCCGAGATCGGGAACTTGACCATCGCCATCTCTTTCTCGACGAGATCGGCATGTTCGTAGACGCGCAGGACCGGGATGAGCTTGTGCAGCTGTTTCGTGATCTGTTCGATCACCCGGACGGAGCCGGAGGTTGC
This sequence comes from Thiomicrolovo sp. ZZH C-3, assembly GCF_054862725.1. Taxonomy (NCBI): domain Bacteria; kingdom Pseudomonadati; phylum Campylobacterota; class Epsilonproteobacteria; order Campylobacterales; family Sulfurimonadaceae; genus Thiomicrolovo; species Thiomicrolovo sp. ZZH C-3. The sequence goes on along the minus strand of NZ_JBTKXX010000001.1, from coordinate 1,030,871 downwards.
GATGGTGAGGCGTGAATATTTGGACTCCGGGATCGGGGCGACGGTCAACGACTCGATGTTATAGCCGCGGGCCGAAAAGAGGTCCGTGATCCGCGAGAGCGCGCTCGCCTCGTTCTGTAAGATGACCGATACAACTCTTCTTTCGTTCTGCATCATTTATCCTTGTATTCCAACATCATATTGAACAGCGAACCGCCGGCCGGGACCATCGGCAGAACGTTCTCGAAACGCGAGACGTTGACGTTGATCATCGCAACGACGTTCTTCTCGACCGCATCTTTAAGCGCGGCGTCGAACTCCTCTTTCGTCTCGACGTTATAGCCGACCCCGCCGAAGCTCTCGACGAGCCCGACCCAGTTGGGTTGCATGGAGAGGTCCGTCTCCGAGTAGCGTTTGTCGTAAAAGAGCGTCTGCCACTGGCGGACCATGCCGAGGAAGTGGTTGTTCAGGATGACGTTGATGACCGGCAGTTTGTACTCGACCGACGTCATCAGCTCCTGGACGTTCATCAGGATCGAACCGTCACCGGTGACGTTGATGCTGACGCGATCCATATCGCCGCGCTTGACCCCCATCGCCGCCGGGAACCCGAAGCCCATCGTGCCCAGACCGCCGGAACTGATGAACTGGCGCGGACGCGAGAAGGGGTAGAATTGGGCCGTCCACATCTGGTGCTGGCCGACGTCGGTGCTGATGTTCGCTTTTTCGCCCAGCAGCTGTCCGATGCGTTCGATGACCCACTGCGGTTTGATCGTGCCCGCTTCCTCTTCGTACCCCAGCGGGTGCAGTTTGTTGAAGTGGTCGATCGTCTCCAGCCACGGTGCGAAACGCTCCGGATCGATTTTGCCTTTGGCCAGGGTCGTCATCGCTTCGACAACATACTTGACGTCGCCGACGATCGGGTACTCCGCATTGACCAGCTTGGAGATGCTCGCCGGGTCGATATCGACATGGATAACGTCGGCGTTTTTCGCGAACTCGCTCAGTTTCCCGGTAACGCGGTCATCGAAGCGGGCGCCAAGGCCGATAATCAGGTCGGTCTCGCTCATCGCCATGTTTGCGGCGTAGGAGCCGTGCATCCCCAGCATGGAGATCACCAGCGGGTTCTCCGCGCCCATCGTACCGCGGGCCATGAAGGTTTCGACCGCCGGGATCCCCGTCAGTTTCGCGAACGCGCGGACCTCGTCTGCCGCGTTGGCGTTGATGACACCGCCGCCGAGGTAGAGCAGCGGCCGCTTCGCCGCGGCGATCGCCTCGATCGCCTTTTTGATCTGGCGGGCGTTGCCCTTGGTCGTCGGCTTGTAGGTCTCCATCTCCACCGGGCGGCTGTAGTCAAACTCGGCGATCTGGGCGGTAACATCCTTGGGGATGTCGACGTGGACCGGTCCGGGACGCCCGGTCGCGGCGAGGTAGAACGCCTCTTTCAGGACGCGCGGCAGATCCGCCGCATCGGTGACAAGGTAGTTGTGCTTCGTACACGAACGGCTGATACCGACGGAGTCGATCTCCTGGAACGCGTCCGTCCCGATCAGGGACATCGGGACCTGCCCGCTGATAACGACGAGGGGGATGGAGTCCATATACGCATCGGCGATACCCGTCACGGCGTTGGTAAAGCCCGGTCCGGAGGTGACCATCGCCACGCCGACCTTGCCGGTGACCTTCGCATACCCCTCTGCCGCGTGCACGGCCGCCTGCTCGTGCCGGGTCAGAATGTGTTGAAAATCGTCTTGTTTGTATATCTCGTCATAGACGTTCATAATGGCACCGCCGGGGTAGCCGAATACGGTATCGACCCCTTCGTGTTTCAGTGCCTCAATGACCATCTGTGCGCCACTCATCTGCATGGCATTCTCCTCGTAAAAACGTCTCGTAGATAGCACAGTGTTCTATCGGTGCCGAGACTCTATCTAAATAATGGGTATCTCCAGCTTTCTTCACGGCCTCAGCACTCCAGCGAAAGGCATAATCAAGGCGACGCTTTGATGACCTGGCTTGAGCCAAGTCAAAAAGCGGCAACGCAGAGTATGTTTTTCGCTGGAGTGCCCTCCGGGAGGGGTTTTGACGTACGATCTTTCCTCCGTTCCCTTCTTGACTTGGCTCAAGCCAGGCCTTCGCAGGAAACAAAGAAAATCTCATACGTCAAAACCGCTCTGAGAAACGCGAAGAAGGCTGGAAATACCCATAAATAAAAATGGGGTAATTATAGTCGATTAATCGTTAAACAGGGGTAAGTTTTTCGCTTCGGTGCAGCGAATGAGGCTTTTAGCTTCCCCCCTCTTCGCAAAAGGCGATTGCCACCCCTTCGCGTACCCCGTCGTCGATCACGACCGAGGTATCGTACCCCAGCACCTCGTAGAACATCTCGACGATGACGACCCCGGCGACGATCAGAGTCTCCCGCCCCACTCCGACGTAGATGCTGCGCATCTTTTCATCGAGCATCAGCAGCTCGCGGAGCGCCTGTTCACACTCCGTTTTCTCCAGTGCGAACCCGTTGATGCGTCCGGGGGTGTAGCTGTCATAGGTCATCCCCTGCAAAAAAGCCGCAATCGTCGTGGGCGTACCGGCCGTCGTGACAAAGGTCTGCGGCCGTCCCTGGGCCGCAATGTAGGCATCGACGAAAAGCCGCACCGGCTGCAGCATCCTGTCCGTCAGTCTGCGCACCTCTTCAGGCGTGTCGCACCGCTGCGCAATCGTGACGATCCCGATGGAAAAACTCTGCGATACCCGTTCGCCCTCCTGGTAGAAGATCACCTCGGTCGAACCGCCGCCGATATCGATCATACAGAGCGAATCCGACTGCAGCCCGAGCTGTCCCAGGCGGGCACGGACGGCGGTCAGGGTATAAAACGCTTCACGGTCCGCATCGATGATCTCGAAGCCGACGCCCGTCGCTTCCGCGATCTGCGCCAATACCGCTTCGCTGTTCGCGGCCATCCGCATCGCCGCCGTCGTTACGGCGCGGTAAGGGGTATGTTTCAAGTCAAACAGTTCGTCCGCCGCTTTCAAAGCGTCGATAACCCGCGTGACCGCACCTTCGTCGATGCGGCCCGTCTCATGCATCCGGTCGGCGGTCTTGACGATCCGTTCGCATTCGCGGCCGAAGGCACCCGCCGCGCAGTCATACTCGATGGCGCGGCAGGTATTCGACCCCAGGTCGATCGCGACGACTTTCGCCATACGGTCAGTGCCCTTCCTGGCTGAGATAGCCGTGGCGGTGCAGCAGGTCGCGGATCTGGTTCTGGTGCGCCTCGCCCTTCGTCTCCAGGTGGATCGTCACGTTCGCATCCCCGTAATCAAGGTCCGTCGAGGTGCGGTCGTAGGCGATATGCACAATGTTCGCGTTAAGCGACCTGAGCAGTTCCGTCAGCTGCATCAGTGAGCCCGGGCGGTCCACCAGGGTCACGGTCAGCTTCATCTTCCGGAAGGATTTGAGCAGACCCTTCTCGATGATGACGGAGAGCAGTGTAACGTCGACGTTACCGCCGGAGAGCACCACGGCCACTTTTTTGCCCACGAGGTGCGGCAGCTTTTTATGCAGTAGTGCCGCGACGCCGACGGCGCCGGCCCCTTCGACCGAGAGCTTCTGCTTCTCCAGCAGGAAGAGGATCGCATTGGCGATCTCTTCGTCGTCGACACCGATAAAACGGTCAACACTCTCCAGGATGTATTCCAGCGTCTTCGGTGACGTATCGCGCACGGCGATCCCGTCGGCGATGGTGCGGACCGAGGTCGTATCGATGGGCCGCTTCGCTTCGAAGGATTGGCGCATCGCCGGGGCACCGGCCGCACTGACGCCGATCACCTCGATGGTCGGATCAAGCTGCTTGACCGCTGCGGCGATCCCGCTGATGAGCCCGCCGCCGCCGACGGGGATGACCACCGCGTCGGGGTGCTCGTCGGCTGCCAGCAGTTCCAGGCCGATCGTCCCCTGTCCCGCGATGACCTCGTCATCTTCAAAAGGGTGGACGAACTCCAGTCCGTGCTCCGTGCCGTACGCGACGGCGTGGGCATAGGCTTCATCGTAATTGTTGCCGTGCAGGATAACTTCCGCCCCGTAATGGCGTACGCCGTCGACCTTCGTGAGCGGCGTCGATTCGGGCATGACGATCACGGCCCGGATCCCGAACTGTGCCGCGGAATAGGCAACCCCCTGGGCATGGTTTCCTGCACTCGCCGCGACCACGCCGCGCGCGCGCTCCGCGTCGCTGAGCGAAGCGATCTTGTTATAGGCCCCGCGGATCTTGAAGGCGCCCGTGATCTGGAGGTTCTCCTTCTTGAGGTAGACCTCGCAGCCGCTCATCTCGCTGAGGTGGGGCGCAAACGCGTAGGGGGTCTTCGTCACGACGCCGCCGATGCGTTCGGCGGCCTGTTCGATCTTGCTGAAAGGGAACAACAGTGTTACCCGAGCAGATGGCGGTGCTCGACCATCGTACAGTGGTTTTGAACGACTTTCATCCCCGCCGCTTCCGCTTTTTCGGCGGCTTCGTTGTTGACGATCCCTTTCTGGGCCCAGAAGAACTTCACGTCACCGCGCGCAATACAGGCGTCCGCCACGGCATCCAGGGCCGCGGGCTTGCGGAAGATATCGACCATATCGACCGGGAAAGGGATCTCCGCCAGGGAGCGGTAGACTTTTTCACCGAGGATCTCATCCTCTTTGGGGTAGACAGGAACGATTTTGAACCCCGCTTCTTTGAGGTATTTCGCTACGCGGTGGCTGTCCTTGCTCTCGTCCGGGGAGAGCCCCAGAACGGCGATCGTCTTGGTCGCTTCAAACATCGCCTTGATCTCTTCGCTGTTGGCATTGACCGTTGGGAATTCGCACTCCATTTCGTTCCTTTTTTTCGGGAATTATAACACTTTCTCCGGGCCCCTTCGGTAAAAGTCCCCTTCTGCGGCGCAGGGCGAATTTCAGCCCTGTTTTTCCGCCTCTGCGGCATCCGCTTTTTTCTTCTTGGCGAACCCCGCCCCTTTTTTGGTTTTGGCCTTGAGGCCCAGGGCCTCCACCGCGGGGGCATACGCCATCCCGTTTTGATGCATCTGTGCAAAACAGGCGGCGATAACGGCGATCGTGTTGGGCACTTCGCCCTTCTTCTTGTACGACTGCAGGTTCTTTTCGCTCACTTTGATCAGCTTGCTGAATTTGGGCAGCGTGATCTCCGCATCCAGCAGCAGCTTTTTGAACTCGATAAAAGTCATTCAGCCTCCTTATGCATGCGAATGATACTGTTTTCCTTCGCACCCTCTTCTTGACATTATAATATAATAAATGTACTATGGTAATAATTTATTACTATTTATAGTGATAAAAACAATCCAAAGGGAGAAAAAAATGGCAAAGGTCCTGAAGAAAAAAGCAGTAGCGAAAGTAGCGAAAAAAGCGGCCAAGAAGGCAGTGGCAAAGAATGTCCTGAAGAAAAAAGAGGTCAAAAAAGTCGCGAAAAAAGTGACAAAGATCGTCCTCAAAGCCAAACCATCAAAGGTCAAGGTCGCGAAAAAAGCGGCAAAAAAAGCGGTCAAAAAAGCGGCCTGACACCCCCGCTGCCGCAGCGCCGCGGCAGCATTACTCCAACAACTCTTCGCATTTTGACACGAGGTCGCTGACGCACTTTTGCACACGCTCCTGAGGATAGGTGATCGTAAAGCGGTAGAGCACTCCCCCCGCACGCTCCTCCCCGACATTACAGGTGACCATGACGATGTGCTCACTGTACGCGGCATCAAACTGCCATCCGATCGCATTGACGGCTTCAATGATGTGTCGCTTGTCCGCCAGACCGCTGACCAGTTGATTGTTGACCGATGCATCTTTCATCGCCACCACGGAAATGGCATATTGATACTGTTTTGCCGGCATGGGAACTCCTCCGATATCTTATGGCGTATCGTACCGTTTTTTCGTTGCGTTACCGGCTACGCCGTCAGCGTATTTTTTCCTGTCCGAGACGGTAGAGGGCAAAGTCGTACTTGACCGGGTCCTTTGCGTCGAACGTCCTGAGCCTCTCTGTCAACTCGACGACGGCCTGCAGGTCGTAGGTTTTTCGTTGCAGAAGCCCCAGGCGGCGGGAGACGTTGAAGGTATGGGTATCAAGGGGCATCAGCAGGTCAGCCGTGTCGACGCCCTGCCAGAGTCCGAAGTCAATGGCATCCTTGCGGACCATCCAGCGCAGGAACATCAGCCACCGCTTCATCGGCGCGCCCCCTTTTATCTTCGTGACGCTGCTGCCGACGAGAAAGCGGTAGCCGCGGCTCTCGTACCTGTTAAGCCCCTGCAGCGTCGCAATGACACCGTTCAGCCCGTCGATCACGGAGTGCTCCTTCCGGTAAGCCTCCGTAAAGATCCTTTCCATATCATCGGTCTGTTTCAGGCGCCGGAGGGTAATAAAAAACTCGGCGATATCCTGTGCATTCTGAAAGCGGTAGTAGTGGTCTGAAAAGACGCTGCGGATCGTCGCTTCCTCCGTATCGAGCAGCGAAAAATCGAGGCTGTCGAGAAACCGGACGATCAGATCGGCGCGCCCGTAGGCGAAAAGCGCGCATACGAGGGCACTGTAAGGCTCCCGGTAACGCTGCGCGACAAGGATGGGATCGGGCCGCTCGTAGGAGATCTCCAGCGCATGGTTGCGCTGCCGCATCTCGGCTTCCAGCAGCGCCTTCAGATCAGAATTTAAACGACTCGCCAAGGTAGTGCCGCCGGACATCCTCGTTGACCATGATCTCGGCGCTCGTGCCCGACGCCAGCAGCGTACCGCTCTTGATAACATAGGCGCGGTCGCAGACATCGAGGGTCTCGCGGACGTTATGGTCGGTGATCAGCACGCCGATGTCGTGTTTGACGAGCTGCTCGACGACCTTCTGAATATCCATAACAGCGAGGGGGTCGACCCCGGCAAAGGGTTCGTCCAGCAGCAAAAAGCGGGGACGGGCGACCAGGGCGCGGGCGATCTCGGCACGGCGGCGCTCCCCGCCTGAAAGGCTGATCCCCTTGCGGTAGCGGATCGGTTCGATATTGAAGATATCGAGCATCTCCTCGATGCGCTCAAGCTGCTCTTTCTTGTTCTTGATCACCGCCTGCGCCGCGACCATCAGGTTCTCCTCGACCGTAAGGTCTTTGAAGATGGAGGCCTCCTGCGGCAGGTAGCCGATACCCGAACGGGCACGGGCATGCATCGGGTAACCCGAGATGTTCTTCTCGTCGATAAAGACCTCGCCCCCCGTCGCTTCGACGAGGCCGCAGATCATGTAGAACGTCGTCGTTTTTCCGGCGCCGTTGGGACCGAGCAGTCCGACGACTTCACCGGTATTGACCTCCAGGGAGACCCCGCGGACGATTTCGGTCTGTTTGATCGTCTTGACCAACTCCTGGGCACTCAGTTTATGCATGGTACACCTTGTAACAGCGTGCGTCTGGCGCGCACTTTTCGATTTCGATGACGACGGAGGGGATCTCCGCCATCTTCAGCATCTCGATGAGGGTTTCGTCCCCCCATTCGATGAAATGGTAGCCCGGTTTTTCCAACTCTTCGAGCAGCCCCAGGGCAAGAAAGTGCTCGATGCCGTGGTTGTAGATGTCATAGTGGAACATCTGGTCGCCGTAGCACTGCTGCAGCGAAAACGTCGGCGAAGTAACCGGCTCATCAATGTTCAGATGGCGTGCCGCGGCCTGGGTCAATGTCGTTTTGCCGCTGGCGAGGTCGCCCTGCAAGATCACGACACCGCCCCGCGGCAGCGCGTCCATGATGGCGCCGACCACCCGGTCCAGATCTTCCTTGCCGCATTTGAGCTGTCTCACAGCTTCGCGGAGATCTCGATGATCTGCGCCAGCTTGGCCTTGGCCCGGCCGCCCAGCAGCGCCTCGTCGGCCATCTCAAGCCCCTCCTGGATATCCCGCGCTTTCCCGTCGACGATGAAGGCGTTGGCCGCGTTGATCCGCACGATGTCGCGCTGTGCTTCGGTCGCACGGTTTTCGAAGATGTTCCGCAGGATTGCGGCGTTTGCTTCCGCGTCACCCCCGACAATCGCTTCGAGCGGCTGCCGCGGGATGCCGTAGAGGGCGGGATCGATCTCGTATTCGGTGATCCCCTTCGCATCGACGCGGGCCGCGTAGGTGATGTCGGAGATGCTGATCTCGTCCATCCGCTCCTTTGAACTGACGACGATCGCCGATGCCACGTCGTTGATCTTCAGCGCCTCCGCGATCTTCGGCACGAAGCTTTTGTCGAAGACGCCGAGCATGATCTTCGCGACACCGGCGGGGTTCGTCAACGGGCCGAGGACGTTGAAAATCGTCTTTTCGGGGATGCTTTTGCGCACCGGCATGATGAATTTCATCGCCGGGTGGTGGTTCTGGGCGAACATAAAGGTGAAGCCTGTCTCCTCCAGCAGGCGCGCGCTCTGTTCGATGCCCAGGTCGAGCCTAACCCCCAGGGCTTCGAACATATCGGCACTGCCCGATTTGGAGGTGACGGAGCGGCTGCCGTGCTTGGCGACGTAGGAGCCCATCGAAGCACAGAGGATCGCCGTCGTCGACGAGATATTGAAACTGCCGATCTTGTCGCCGCCCGTGCCGACGATGTCGATCAGCTCCGGGCGCAGCGTCTCATCCACGGGCAGCGCGATGGCATTGGCGCGCATGACGGATGCCGCGGCGGCCAGGGCCTCGACCGGCATCGTATCATCAAGTTTCATCGAGAGGAGGAAGTCGCGCATCTGCGCATCGTCCATCTCATGCCGGAAAAGGCGTTCAAAAGCGGCTTGGGCTTCGCTGTAGGTCAATTCAGCTCCTTTACGTATTCGCTTTGCATCGATTTGGGTGTGGATTTGGTCGCGGGGATCTGCAGCACTTCGTAGCGCTTCTCCCCCTTGAGGTAGGCAATGGTGATGACATCCCCCACGGCAACGTTCTTGCTCGCCTTGACGTGCTGGCCGTTGATGCTGACGACCCCGTTGGCGAGCATATCCTGCGCCACGGTGCGGCGCTTGGTGATATTGACCGCATTCAGAAATTTATCTATTCTCATGCGGTAATTGTAGGGAATGATTACTAAATCCGCCGTTACGGCAGATACTTTCTCGCCTCTTTCAATACATCATGCAGGTGGCGGTCGAAATCGCTTTTGAGTGCGCGCAGTTTGCTGTTCTCCAGGTTCCGTGAAAATCCGACGTTGAGAGCCTCGCAGACCTGCACCATATGGGTCGCGCCGATATTGGCGCTGACGCCTTTGATATCGTGTGCCAGCTTCTTGGCCGCGTCATAGTTGCCCGTCTTCATAAAGATCTCCAGTGTCTGATCCGCACTGGCATAGAGCTTGACGTACTCTTCGAGGATCTCGCCGTAGAGCTCCGCATCGCCGCTGGCGCGCATCAGGCCGTCTTTGGCCGCGAGGACTTCCGTATTGGCGAACGTGGTCTCCTTCAGCGGCGACGTTGCCGTGCGCGCCGGGGTCTGGGCCGCCGGGGCCGCCGTTTTGACAAAGCGGCTGAACACCGTATAGAGCCGTCCGATCTGCACCGGTTTGGTCAGATGCGCGTTCATCCCGAGCGCGTACATCTTCGCGATCTCCTCGGGCAGCCCCAGGCCCGTCAGCGAGACGATCGGCATCTCATCGTACTGCGCGTCCGAACGGATATGGCGCGTGGCTTCGTAGCCGTCCATGACCGGCATGTTGATATCCATCAGGACGAGGTCGAAACGGTTTTTCGGGTCCTGTACCGCTTCGAGGGCTTCGACGCCGTCGCCGGCCATGGTGACCCGGATGCCGCTGCCGTTGAAGAGGCTCAGCAGGACCTTCTGGTTGATCAGGTTGTCTTCGACGATCAGCACCGATGCGCCCGCAAAAGCGCTGAAGCTCTGCTTCGTGATGTTCGGCGTCTCCGGGACATCCTCATAGTGCTGCTCGGTGATCGCCTTGGGCGAGGTGTGCCGCGGCGTGACGCCTTCGGTATCGACCTCTTTGATACTGTCTTCGAAGAGGTCGACGATCAGGTCGTAGATCCGCTGCAGGTTCAGCGGTTTCATGATCCGTGCATCAATCATGGATTTGAGCGCCGAGACGTCGTGGGGCTCGTTCATCATACTGCCCGCCAGGACGACCTTGTTGTCCGTTTCACTCTTGACCCGCTTGATCAGCGCCTGTACGTCCGGTGTAAAGGCATCTTCGGCAATGATGACGACTTCGCTCTCGAAGAGGATATCGCTTTTGTTGCGGATCGCCCCCAGCGAACGGACGCTGACCTCGTTTTTAAAGTACTCCAGCATCTTCTTGAGTGCATCCGCCGCCGTCGGCTGGACCTCGACGATCACGAACGTGTGCCCCGTAAAGGCCTTTGCCGGGAGACGGTAGTGGCGTTTTTCGTTGACATCCGGCACTTCGAGCGGGATCGTCAGGATGAAATCGCTCCCTTTGCTGATGACGCTTTTGATCTCGATGCTGCCGCCCATCATATCGATCAGCGCGCGGGAGATGTAGAGCCCCAGCCCCGTCTCTTTGAGGTCGTTGGCCGAAGAGAAGGGTTCGAAGATATCGTTGAAGCGTTTCGGGTCAATACCGATGCCCGTGTCGGAGATGATAAACTCCAGCATCACCTTCCCGCCCTTGTCCGGCAGACGCCGGATATGCAGCTTCACTTCCCCGGCTTCGGTGAACTTCATAGCATTGCTCATCAGGTTGGTGAGCACCTGGCCCAGGCGCAGCGAATCCCCGATGAACTTGGCCGGGACCCCCTTCTCGATATCGAAAATGAATTCGACGCCGTTGCCGCGCGCACGGTTACTGACCGTCCCCGCCATTTCGTCAAGGACGTTGTTGATGTTGAAGAGTTCGTGCCGCAGCTTGACCTTGTCGGACTTGAGGTTCAGGAAGTCGATCAGATCGTTGGTAATGTCCAGGAGCAGTTCATCGGAATGCTTGATCTTCTCCAGCTCCCGGCTCTGTTCCGGGTCGAGCTGGGTCTGCAGGATCTTTTCGCTGCTGGTGCTGATCTCTTTGGCCGGCTGGCGGATCTTCTCACCGACGTTGACCATGATATCCTCTTGGTGCTCCAGCATCTGTTCGAGCTCTTCATGCTCTTTTTTGAGGACGCGGCTGATTTTTGACAGCTTCTGCTTCTGATAGAGGGCGAAGAGAATCAGCAGCAGCAACAGCGCCCCGAGGATCACCAGCGCGAGCAGGATCTTCTCCGACGGGATCCCCTTTGAAGGGCGGTCGACATAGATGGTTTTGATCTCCGGTTCGGCCGGGATATAAACGGTCTTGACCTCCGGTTCCGCCGGAACGTAGACGGTTTTCACCTCCACCTTCGGTGCGGGTTCAGCCGCAAGCGGCTCGTCGCCGCGGTGGGTATAGACATAGGCATCCGGGAAATAACGCTGCACTTTTTCCAGCACCCTTGAGACGACTTCGCTGTCGCGGAGCGGCTCGACACTGGTGATGTAGTGGCGCCCCGAGCGCCGGCTGACAACCTTGAATTGCTCTTTGGCCTGTGCTTCGGCGATCGCGGGATCTTCGGCGAACTTCCGGTTCAGGGTATGGACGTAGATATCCATCTCCGCCTTGCTGTTGCCCGCGGCAACCACGATGTTCATATAGGGTTCCGCCGCCGACAGAGCAAACGACGCCATGGCGACGAGCGCCAGTATGATCAATTTATGATACTGCATCCGCCACCCCCTAGCGGATTTTGTATTTCGATTGTTCGATGAACTGATCAAGCGACGCAATCGACTGTTTGAGAATAAAAGCTACGGCATTGGTCAACGCCGCGATATCCTCCGCATTCCGCTCCCGGCACGCCGCTTCGAGCAGGTCGGCCAGGCAGGCAAGCTTGTAGACGCCGAGTTCGGCGAGGGGGTGCTTCATCTTGGCGCAGTACTCCGCCGCCTCGCCCAGCTGTCCCTGGTCGATCATGCCCATGAGCACGCGGTCTGCTTTGACATACTTCCAGATCGCCTCCTTGAGCTTCTCGACAAAGGCCGCGTAGTCGTTGCCGCTGTGGGCCAGGCCGTCCGCCGCCACGAAGAACTGGTGGGCCGATTTGCAAAAGACGCTGCGATCATTCTGCTCGCCGCTTATGACCGTCCCGTTGAGGAAGGCCTCGACCACCGACACCGTTTTCGTTTTGGCCGGTTCCGCCGCGGGCGCAGCCTCTTCCGGAGCCGGTTGCGCTGGAGCGCGCTCTTCCGGGGCTGCCGCTTCGGCAATAGGTTCGGCCGGTGCGGCTTCATCTGCCGGGGTTTCAAGCTCTCCCGGAGCCGTACTGAGCGCATCGGAATAGAGCGCCACCAGCATCTCGAAGACGAACTGCTGGGTAAAAGGCTTATAGATCAGCCAGTCGACATATTCCAGCGCGCGTTCTTCCACCTCCTGGTGGTTGATCATGCTCTCGATCATCACGATCTTCGGGCATGTCTCACCCAGCTTCTGGATATCCGCGTAGAGTTCGTCGCTCCAGTACTCGGAGGAGACCATCACGATATCGTAAGACTCCATGAAAGCCAGGTCCGCCGTTTTGCCGACGGTCACGTCGTGACGGAAATACTCCAGCATCGGTACCACGGCCTTCGCGCTGCCGATATCGTTGTCGACCACCAGGGTCTTGCGCCCGACGCCCTCTTTGTTCGGCAGACGGTAGTGGCGTTTTTCTTTAAGGTCTTCGGCGGAGAGGAGCAGATGGAAATTGACCCGCGTACCCTTTTTCGGCCGACTGCTCATGCGAATGCTGCCCTGCATCGCGTGGACGATGTCACGGGCACGCTGCAGCCCGCTGCCGCGGATCTCAAACGCTGCTGCGGGCATGTCGCTGGTCAGCATCGGCATCATGGTCTCTTCGATCACCGTCTCGTCCATTCCGACCCCGTAATCGATCACCTCGAAATGGAGTTCCAGCGCCTCGTCATTGCTTTCGTTCCGGCTGATCTGGACAACGACATCCTCGCGTTTGTCGGTGAAATCGATCGCATTCCCGATAATGTCGCTCAAAAGACGGGAGAGCTTGTAACGGTCGCCGATAACGGCGGAAGGGACATTCTTTTTCATCCGATAAACGATGGAGATACGCTTCTCCTGCGCATCAAGGGAGAGGATATTCGCGACATCGCGCAACGTATCATTGAGGTTGAACGGGGCGTCTTGCAATTCGACCGCCTCGACCGGAACAACTTCCGGCCTCGAGGGCTCTTTTTTCTTAAATAGCTTTCCAAACAGTGCCAATTGTCTGCTCCTTTAACTGGCGAAACCGCTCCTGAACTGCTGTTTTTTAACGACGATCTCTTTTTGCTTCTCTTTGCGGCGCGTATCTTTTTCGACAAAGATCCGCTCTCGTGTCTCCGGATCCATCTCGGTGTAATACATCACCGACGACCACGTCCCCGGCGTCGGCGTGAATACCTGCGCCTGTTCCGGGTTCATCTTGAGCTCTTCGGACGTGAAGCGCTTCAGCTCATGCATGTCCGCTTCCGTACAACCCGGATGCGCCGCTATGAGATAGTACGTCAAAAACTGCTTTTTCCCCTCATCTGCGTTAAGTTTATCATAAAGCTTTTTAAAATCGATCAGTGTCTGCTTGCCCGGCTTGCCCATCAGGTCCAGAACATGCTGCTGCGTATGCTCCGGCGCCACCTTCATCTGTCCGGAAATATGGTGACGGACAAGCTCTTTGAGGTAGTCATAACCGTGGCGTTTGTCCTCGTTGATCAGGTCGTAGCGGATCCCCGACGCGACAAAGGCCTTCTTGATCCCCGGCACTTCCCGCACCTGGCGCAGCAGGTTGATGTTGCGGGAGTGGTCCACCTTCATGGAGGAGCAGAGGTGGCGCGAGTCGACACAGCGCTGATGATCGCAGGTGCCGAGCTTGAGCTTCTTGTTACATTCGTAACCGTACATGTTCGCCGTCGGCCCCCCGACGTCGGAGATGATCCCCTTGAAGTCTTCGTACTCGGTAAAGGCCTTCGCTTCGCCGACGATAGAGGCTTCCGAACGGGTGCGGATGGTGCGCCCCTGGTGCACACCGATGGCGCAGAAGTTGCATTCGCCCCAGCACCCCTGGTGGGTCATGATGGAGAACTTGATGGTCTCCAGGCACTTCACCTCCCCCTCTTTTTTGTGATAGGGGTGAAGCTCCCGCGTAAAGGGCATGGCGGAGAGGCCGTCCATCTCCGGTTCGCTGAGATAGTCGCACGGCGGGTTCTGGATCAAATAGCGGCCGTCGACCTCCTCGCAGAGCCCCTTGGCGGAGATGGGGTCGTTGTTGTCGTAAAAGTATTGGAACATATCAATGTAGCGCTCCTTCTCCTTCAGACACTCGGCATGGGAAGGGAGCTGGATGTATCCGGGTTCCGGCGTTTTGGAGATGTAGCAGACCCCGCGCACCGTCGACGGGTCCTCGTCCTTTTCCAGCGCATGCGTCAGGTCAAGCAGCGCGATCTCCCCCATCCCGTAGATCAGATAATCCGCCTTGGCGTCAAAGAGGATCGGTTTGCGCAGCTTGTTGCTCCAGTAGTCGTAGTGGGTGATACGGCGCAGGCTCGCTTCGATCCCGCCGAGCACGATCGGGACCGTGTTTTTGAAATGGCGGCGGATCAGGTTCGTATAGACCAGGGTTGCACGGTCCGGGCGTTTGTTGTTCTTGCCGCCGGGGGTGTAGTCATCGCTGTTGCGGAACTTCTTTGTCGCTGTGTAGTTGGAGACCATCGAGTCGACGCTCCCGCCGCTCACCCCCCAGAAGAGCCGGGGCTCACCGAGCCGGGTGATGTCCCCGGCGCTCTCAATGTCGGGCTGGCCGATAATACCGACCCGGTACCCCTCACGCTCGAGAATGCGCCCCACCATCGCCACGCCGATAAAGGGCGAATCGATATAGGCGTCGCCGCTGACGAGGATGACGTCAAGCTGTTCCCAGCCGCGGCGCTGCATCGCCTCGGGGGTCGTTACAAGAAAATCGTCGGCGGTAAAACCGTTGTCTTTGACGGGTTTGCGGCGGCTCAGGGCATCTCCTTCACGAAAGCAGCGCTGCGTGCGCTCCTTCTAAGCATATAAGGTTAGAATAATATCACAAGAAGTGCACACAGGGGGGAAAATGGAACTGAACGACGAGATCATCGAACATATGACGGCGCCGAAAAACTACGGCAAACTGGATGACCCGGGCGGGGTCGGGATCGGCTACGACGAGCGCAGCGGCGAGTATGTCATCCTGTACCTCGGCAAAGAGACCGGGGCGGTCAACGAGATCGCCTTTGCGACCAACGGCTGCCAGGATACGGTCGTCCTCGGCTCCGTCTTCACCGAGATGGTCAAAGGGGCGGGCATCGCCGAAGCCACGGCGCTGATGCACAAGATGGAAGAGAAGGTCGCCGATGCCCCCGAAAAACAGCGGGCCTGTTCGGAACTCGTTCTCACGGCATTCAGGGCCGCCCTGCTGAACCTGGCCCACCGCGCAAAGGGCGGGGAGGAGGAGCTGCACCGGATCGCCATCGCCAGCAGCTGCGCGACGGAGGAGACGGCATGACAGCGGACGTTTTTGCGCGCAAACACGCCCTCTGGCTGCACATACTATTTACCTCTTTTATGGTCGAAGACGAAGCGGTAAAATCCGAGCTCTACGACCATGCCCAGATCGCCTTCAGGCATATGCGCTGGATCGCGCGCTCCCTGGCGGAAAGCAATACACCCTATACCTACGACCGCGACATCGACCTCGGCCGGCCCGCCGACACGTTTGAAGCCTTGAAAGCCCTGACGGCCGCCGTCAAGGCGACCATGGCCCTCTACCCGGGTTCCCCGATTACAACACGGATGACCACCGACGACGAATACCTTATCGCAAGACTGAAGGCGCTGCAGGAGCATCCCGGTTCCAACGCCCCCGTGACCGCCTTCGACCGCCACCGCACCCTGCCGGGCAAATCCCTTGACAAAGCGCAGACCGATGCCCTGACCCTCTTTTTGTTCGAGGAGTCCTACAAAGAGTATGAGCTGATCCTCATCTACGCCTATGTGCAGAACGAAAGCAGCAACCTGCTCGAGCGCGACATCTACCAGGACCTCATCGACGAATCCCAGTTCCACCTGAAATCGTTCGGGAACATGATGGCGAAGATGGGGCTCCTCGCCCTGCCCCGTCCCCTGGATGAACGGACCTACAGGATCGACGATCTCGATGCCTTTATCCGTAACGGTATCGCCGAGGAGGAGAATGCCAAAGAGCAGTGCCGCTCCCTCGCCGAAGCGGTCCGGGACGAGGAGCTCTCCGCCTTTTTTGATTTCATCAACTTCCAGGAGAGCTACCACATTGAATTGATGAAGAAACTGCTCGATCAGGTATCGCCGAAATAGATCTCCAGCCAGAACTGGCAGACGTAGTTCGGCCGCCAGTTGTACTGCATGTCGTAATCGATTCGGGGGATAATCTCGTAAAAGAGCCACCGGCGCGCGAACGCCTGTTTCCAACCGATACCGACGCTGTACCGGTAGATACCGGGGGTCATCTCGACGACGGTCTCATTCGTATCGGTGCTTTGGGAGTTGTCAACCACCGTGCGTCCCGACGCCGATGCAAAAGTACGGAATCCCGCCCTGAAGCCGAGAGTGTTGAAATAGGAGAGCGCCACCTTGTATGCCATTCCCGCATTGTCCGTCTCGGTTGAGCGCTGCAGCTGCAGACGGACGAGTTCCTCTTTCGAGATCCGGCGGTCGATGTAAAGGTCGGTCTCCTCGTAAAACTGCCTGTCGACGGAGTAGTCCACATACTGCACCGGCCGGATCAGCCAGTCGTAAAAGTTGGACCGGTACTCAACACGCCCCTGCGTAAAGGGGTTTGTCAATCCCCGGAAACCGGCGGAAACACTCGCTTTGACGTCCAGAAGGAAATCCGGCAGGAAATAGCGCGCCCCCACCCCGGTCGTTTCGTCCACTTCGCCGTTCTCCGAAATAACATCCTTGTCTTTGTCCGCCAGCGGGTCGCCGACAAAGATCTGGAGCTGCTCCTGGGTATGAGGCAGTTTCATCGCAAAGCGGATATTGTTGAGGAACTTCCACCCCTCCTCCTCGTTATACTCCGCACCCCCGCGCAGGATCAGGTAACTCCTTTCGCCGCTGTAGAGAAAAGTGTCGTCATGGAACAACCGGTTAAAGTAGTCGGAGAGCCCTTCACTGGCATTACCGTCCCTGGGGACGCGGCGGCGCTTCTTTTTCGTTTCGCGCCCGCTCCAGCTGGCCAGCTGCTGATCCGTATTCGCCGAGAGCAGATGCACCTTCTGCGTGATATCCGCATGAAACGCATCCATATACTCCAGGCTGCTCTCAAACCACCCCTGCTCTTCCTGCAGGTACATCTTCCAGTCGGTGATGCTGAGCGTACGGCGGAGATTGATCTCGTTGACCAGGGCGCTGCAGTTGCATTCGGGAACGGGGACGTCAAAAACGGAGGGGAATGATTCGGGTTCTTCCTGTGCAGACAGGATAGCCGGCAGGACAAAAATAACAAAAAGGTAAACGAGCCCCGGCATTTTCATGCCTAGAGTATAACATTACAGGGCTATTTTCACGAACGGCGACCGACTAGACCGCCTGGAACACCAGCAGCATCTTGTCGTTCGTGTCGTAAAGCGAGATATTCTTGTAGTGGGTCAGTTTGAGGTTCGGGACGTTGCGGAACCGTTTGAGCGGGTGGAACCACTGCACGATCTCCGACTGCTCTTTGACATAGCACTCCGGCGACGTCTTCGAAAAAAGGGTGAACTGCGTGTGCAGCTCTTCGGATTCAAAATAGGCATCGACGGTCAGGAAATGCGTATCATCCTCGTTCGTCATCGTCCCTTCCGCAACATCCGTAAAGCCGTGGAGGGTATTGATGTCGGCAATGAAGACCCCGCCGGGGTTGAGCCGCTGTGCCACACACTGCAAAAAGACAAAGAGTCCGTCTTTATCGAGGAAGTTGAGCACATCGAAAACGGCCACGGCCGCATCGTAGCTCCCCCCGACTTCGCAGATCCCTTTGCGCGAGACATCAAGCCCTTTGGCCGCGGCGGCCTCCACCATCACCGCGCTCTGGTCGATGCCCGTGCAGACCATGCCTGCCTCCTGCGCCTTCTCCATCAGGAAACCGCGGCCGCAGCCGATATCGAGCAGCGTTTTGGCCGGGTAGTTTTGCAGGGTATTCAGGTAGAGGTCATGCAGCCGTTCGGTCGACTCCTCGATGCCGAGCAGGTGTTCGGCCTTCGCGTAGAGGTCAAGACTCACTGACGACCTTGTTGATCTTCTCGTAGATGTCGAGAATCTCCGCTTTTTTCTCAAAGTAGCTGTTCTTGTTGGCGATCAGGTGCGTCGTCGACTCCATGATCTCCTCGACGACCTCCAGGCCGTTCTGTTTCATCGTTGTTCCCGTTTCGACGATATCGACGATCATATCCGCCAGCCCGACCAGCGGGGCCAGTTCGATGGAGCCGTAGAGCTTGATAACGTCGGCGGCGACGGCGCGCTCGGCAAAGTAGCGCTTGGTGATGTTGACCATCTTGGTCGCGACCTTGATCTCCGGCTTGGTCAGGTCGAGCTTCTCGCCCTTCTTCATCCCGATGGCGACACGGCAGTAACCGCGGCCGAGGTCCAGCAGGCGGATCACGTCGAGCCCCTGTTCTTCGAGGGTGTCAAGCCCCACGACGCCGATGTCGGCCGCCTGGTGGTAGACATAGGTCGCCACGTCCTGGTTACGTACCAGCAGAAAACGGAAGTTCGGCGTATCGAGAATCAGCTTGCGGTCGTCGAAAGCGAACGTCTCTCCGAAAATCGTCTCGAAAATTTCGAGGGTCTCTTTGGCGATTCTGCCCTTCGGCAGTGCGACGGTCAACATAGTCCAGCCTTTTGAATGATCTTTTTCATACCCGAGAACAGCAGCAGCGGCGCAACGATCGGCCTGCTGAACAGCGGCATGAGCAGCGATGCGTCCCCGCCGGTGAGGTAGACCGGCAGGCCGTAACCGGACACCTCTTTGGCCAAAAGGCCCAGGGCACCGTAACTGATCGCATCCCGCGTATTTTTCGGCATTTTATCCAATTGCATATCAAAATTGAATGAGTTGTCCAGGCGCGGGGAGATACGGCGGTAGGTCTCCAAGAGCGCCGAAACCCCCGGGTAGATGAATCCGCCCTCGAAACGTCCCCCGCGCACAACATCGACCGTGACAGCGCTGCCGGCATCGACGATGACGCCCTCTTCGACCGCCTCGCAGGCCGCGACCCGGTCGATACCCATCGTCGCGTAGTAGTCATGCCAGTCGATCGCAGGGCGAAGATCGGTCCAGTTTTCCAGAGCATCCAGGCGGGGCTGGAGCGCGGCATTAACGTTGATGTAGTAGACAGGGACCGTCACATCGGCCGGATCGAATGCAGCGGCATCTTCCCTGTAATCGCGCCCATCCGCATCGTCGTAGAAATGGAAAGAAGTATTGCCGATGTCGCACAGCAGCATCAGATGAGCTTCCAGCCTTGCTGTTTAAAGGCGGCTTTGGCCTTGGAGCAGAGCGGTGCATCGATCATCAGGACACGGTGTTTGAACGCGTGGTCTACGTAGAGTTCCAGCTTGCGCAGAATGATGTCGAGTTTTTCCACGTCTTTCATCACGACCCGGCTCTTCTGGGCGACGACGAAGATCGCCGTGTAGTAGCCCTGCCGGTCCGTGGCGCTGAAGAGACGGATACGGTTGCGGATCCCCAATGCCTTCGGCGGAACCTCATCAAGGTTTTTGTAGATGAGTCCTTTGGCGTTGAGGCGGTCGATAATGGGTTTGAGCATGGTGCGTGTCTCTTCAAAATGGAGCAATTTCATGGCGCCATTATAGCGCATGCAGTGTAGTAAAACCGTATCAGCTATCGGCCTGCCACGCCGGAAGCTGTTCGAAAACCACCCGGTTCCGTCCCTGTGTCTTGGCCCGGTAGAGCATCCGGTCTGCCGCAGCGAGCAGGGTCTCGACCCGCTCGCCCGGTGTCGGTTGCAATGCAACGCCCCCGATGCTCGCCGTGACACTTCTACTGCCGTTGTCAAACACCAGCTCCAGCGCTTCGATCTCGCTGCGGATCGTCTCGGCGATCTCCTGGTGGGCATCGGTATTGTCCCCGCCCAGGACAATGGCAAACTCATCCCCGCCCAGGCGCACCGCCAGGTCATCCGGTCGGCGGGTGTGCTCCTGGAGCACCGCGGCGACCTGCACGAGGCAGTCGTCACCGGCGGGGTGCCCCAGCGCATCGTTGAAGGATTTAAAGTTGTCCAGATCCAGTTCCAGCAGCGTCACTGACTGCCCGATGCGTGCGTCCCGCCGGATCGCTTCCTGGACAAATTCACCGAAACGCCGCCGGTTCGCCAGCCCGGTCAAGGGGTCATGCTGCGAGAGAAACGCGGCATGTTCCTCGGCCAGGTAGCGCTGCGTAATGTCATAATGCGCGATCACGAACATTGACTTATCGCTTCCGTACAGCGGGGAGACATCCATCATAAACCAACGCTTCTTCTCCGGGCTGTGACAGGGGTACTCGTACCGGAAATCCTCCCGGCGGCCCATGATTACATCCATGATACCCGCAGAGGCTTCGATGGCCTGGGTATCGCCGGAAAGGATCGACGACTCCAGTACGGAGAGATAACTGTATCCCACCGTCGCAAAGGTTGCCGCCAGACCGTTTTCCTCTCCGAACCGCTTCCAGGCAGCATTGACCTCGAGGATCGTCCCCCGGCTGTCAATCACCGCGATCTGTTCGTTGAGGGAGTGGAACACCTGTGTAGACAGCTGCGACGTGTCAATCACCATTGACTCCTGGCGCGGGAACATACTGCTGCAGCTGACGGTCGTGGACCCGGCGCAGCAACAGGAGCGCGGCAAGGGCGCCGGACAGGGCGTAGCCCATGTCCGACTGTGTATCCCAGACATATCCCTGCGTCCCCAAAAAAGCATCGGCCGCCTCTTCACTGAGCAGTGCAACCCACCACTCGATCAGCTCGTAAAAGGCACTCAATCCCAGGCAGAAACTGACAAGGAAGAAGAAGCGCCACCCCTCTCCCCGGATGACATCCAGACGGATCGTCACTTCCCGCGCGATCAGCGCCGGCACGAACCCCTGGGCGAAATGGCCGACCTTGTCATAGTTGTTGCGGCTGCTTTCAAGCAGTCCGTCGAAAAAAGGGACTTCGGCATAGGTGTAGTGGCCGCCGATCATCAAAATGATGCTGTGTACGAGGATCAGCCAGTAGAGCAGCGGCGTCAGCGGAAAACGGCGGTAGGTTGCGGCCAGCACAAGGAAACCGATGAGCGCGGGGGTGACCTCGAGCACCCAGGTCAGGCGGTCTTTCGGTGCAATTGCGGACCAGAGCAGGACAGCGGCGAACACCGCGACCCATACCGCCCCCGCACGGCGTCCCATACTAGCGGCCGTAGTAAGCCATCAGCGATGCTTTGGCGATCGCATGGGCATTGAGCATATACCCCACCAGCGCCGGCATCGCCGAAGCGTCCAGGTCAAGCGCGGCGACATCGAGGGCATAGACCGTGAAAACGTAGCGGTGCGGCCGGTCGCCGACCGGCGGGCAGGCCCCGCCGAACCCCGCCTGTCCGAAGCTCGTCATGCTCTGCACGGCTGTTTTTGGCATCAGCTCCTTGGCACCGTTGCCGGCACCGGAAGGCAGGGAGGTCACTGTAACCGGCAGGTTGAAGACGACCCAGTGCCACCAGCCGCTGCCCGTCGGCGCATCCGGGTCATACACGGTGACGGCAAAACTCTTCGTTCCCTTGGGCGCATTCGCCCACTGCAGTGCCGGCGAGACGTTTTCGCCGCTGCACCCGAAGCCGTTAAAGACCTCCTTGATGGTCAGCTGTCCCTGAAGGTCACTGCTCGTCAATGTAAAATTCCCGGCATGCAGCCACGCCGCGGCGATCAGCAGAATACTCACAACTGCTTTCATGTTGACTCCTTTGCGCATAAATCTAACGCCACCCATTATACACTACCGAAACGGCCCGCACACGGCCCGCCGTACTGCACTCAGCCGAGGTATGCGCGGACCGTGTCGAAAAAGCGCTTGTGGTCTTCGCACATCACCGATCTGCGTGTCAGGTCCACTCCCTCCCCGCCGAGCCGGTTGGCGACGAATCCCCCGCCGCAAACCTCGTAGTGCCCGCAGGCGACGCACTCCGGTGGCAGCGTACCGCGCAGATCGGCACAGCGTCGGATAAGCGGGTCCTGCGCCGCCGTTTCCAGCGAATGGTCACGGACATTGAACGCCGTCCGTACCGCCCCGTCGGCGAAATAGCGCAGATAATCGTGACGCTCATACTGCCCGTCGCTGCTGACGATGATGCTGTTGAGGCCTTCGCCCCCGATGCCGTCACCGTGCTGTGATGAGCCCAGCATCCGCTTGATCGCGTCGCGGAAGATACGGATATCGATCGACGGATCGTCCGCCCCGGCCCAGAGGCGGAAGAGATCGGCGTACCACGCCCCGTAATCGCGCTTTGGCCGTGCATCGTAGTTGTAGTGGATGGGCCAGAGCACGCTGACCCGCTGTTTGGGCAGCGTCCTGATCCACTCAAAATACTCCCTGGGCGGAATGTCGGGGTCCGCGACACTGAGTACCCCACCGAAAAAGGGGAGCAGCCCGTCCGCTTCCAGCCGATTCAGATTCGCCGCAACCCTCCCGTAGCTGCCGCCGCCCCCCTTGGTCACCCGGCGCAGGTCGTTATACACCCCTGGGCCGTCCAGGCTCACCCCGATGGAACCGCCCGCCGCCGCGACCCGATGCAACAGCGCTGCATCGTAGTCGTAGAGATTGGTCTGCAAACCGATACTCAGCCGCATCGTCTCCCTGCGCAGCGCCCCCGCCGCTTCCAGGAAAGGGGTCATGAAGGCTTCCGGCCAGAGCGTGGGTTCGCCGCCGTGCAACACCAGGCGTATGCACCGCTCGGGATACTTTCTCAGATAATCACCGATGCGCTCAAGCGCCTTCAGGCCTGTCTCGAGGGGCATAAATTTCGGGACACGCGTGTAGGTCTTGTCTTCGGAATTGAACATATAACAGTAGGTGCAGTCGAGATTGCACGTTTCGGTCAGTTTGAGGATAACGGAAGCGATCATACAGGTACCCGCCGCCGCGGGAGTGCGGCAGCAGTTTTAACGAACGTCAGGCGCCCGGCGTCATCTCAACGGCGACATCCAGACCTGCGTCAATATCGAGGTCGAAGGGGTTCAGCCCGTCCATATTGGCAGATTTGATCTCGGCAACGATGTTCTTCATGATCTTTTTCTGCATGGTTTCAGCACTGACCGCTCCCTCCGGGAGACCTTCGATTTTGACTTGCACTTTCTGAGACATTACGACCCTCTTGCATATGAATTTCGG
The DNA here is from genome assembly GCF_054862725.1 of Thiomicrolovo sp. ZZH C-3. Taxonomy (NCBI): domain Bacteria; kingdom Pseudomonadati; phylum Campylobacterota; class Epsilonproteobacteria; order Campylobacterales; family Sulfurimonadaceae; genus Thiomicrolovo; species Thiomicrolovo sp. ZZH C-3. The sequence goes on along the minus strand of NZ_JBTKXX010000001.1, from coordinate 1,007,491 downwards.
AACCGACGATACAGAGTGTATTGCCGATAATTTTCCGCAGGGGATAATGCATATTTCTTTCTAAAAATTATTCACCCCTATTGTGCGGGAGGCGGCGGCGGGAATGTCGCGTAGGGTGGCTGCGGTTGCTCCGACGGCGGAACGTAGGCGGGGGCCTCGCTTCCGGCCGCCCCCAGATGCCGCACATAGCGGTAAAAGGCCCGCAAATCCTTCTCTTTCATCTGGTTCAGGTTGAACCAGGGCATGGGGGGACGCGCTTTGAGGTTTTTCGCGTACGCCACCCATTTGTCCTCGGTCATCTGGCTCAGTCGGTTGCGCAGGTTCGTCGGGTAGGTCGTCCCCCAGGGGCCGCGCCATCCAAACGCACTCCCCGTCAGCCAGAGTTTCTCGGGAACGTTCCCCTCGCGCATCAGATAGTTGGGCGTATGGCAGTCGTTGCACCCCATCATCACCGCGACGTAACGCCCCTGTTCGAGCATGTCGGCCTTGTCCGCCGCCCAAAGGGAGGGCCCCGTCAGCAGCAGGACAGCACAGCAGACGGCCCCATGCCAGTTTCTTTTTTGTCTGTACGTCATCGCGTCTCCTTCATGCAAAAGGTCGCTTTCATTTTATGCCCCGCGTTCTTAGGAAATCACATCGTTTTGATATTAGAATTTATGATTAAAGCAGGCCGACCTTTTCCGAAGTGCTATAATGCCCCGAAAAAGGTTTTTGCGATGCGTACCCTCCTGCTCTTTTTGATACTGTTTTCCGTCGGTACCGCCTCTGACATGGTTCCGCCCGACTTCGTCGATCTCAAAAAAGCCGTTCCCTCCCTCCGCATCGAAGCACGTTATTTCGGAAGCAACAACTTTGTCGGTCGGCCCGTTGACGGGTACGAAGCGCCGCGCTGCTACCTGACCCGTCCGGCAGCCGGAGCGTTGAAGCAGGCGGAAACCGCCCTTGCCCCTTTCGGCCTCGGCCTCAAGGTCTTCGACGCCTACCGTCCCCAGCGCGCCGTCGACCATTTCGTACGCTGGGCAAAGGATCTCGACGATACGAAGATGAAGGCAGCCTACTACCCCCGCGTCGCCAAGAGCGTGCTCTTCAAAGCGGGGTACATCGCGGCGCGTTCGGGGCATTCACGGGGCAGCACGGTGGACCTCACCCTGATCGACCTTGAAAGCGGCGCGGAGCTGGACATGGGAACGGGCTTTGATTTCTTCGGGCCGGAGTCGTGGCCCGAAAGTATGGCGGTGACGGCGCAGCAGCGCGCGAACCGCCTGTTGCTGCGCCGGGTCATGACCGGCGCCGGTTTCCGGCCGCTTCCGGAGGAGTGGTGGCACTTTACGCTGGAAAACGAACCCTACCCCGACCGCTACTTCGATTTCCCCATCCGCTAGTCCGGTTGTGACGGTCAGGCGTGGCTGTAAGGGTGGTAGCGCAGCACGGTCTCTTTGAGGTTCTGCTTCTGCACATGGGTATAGACCTGCGTCGTCAGCAGCGAGGCGTGCCCCAGCAGCTCCTGGACGACCCGCAGGTCCGCCCCGCCGAGGATCAGTGCCGTGGCATAGGAGTGGCGCAGGACATGGGGCGAAACCCCGAGATACTTCCGGGTGATCTTGTAGGCGGAGACGCGGCTGAGCACTTTGCCCCGGTGGTTCAGCCAGAGCGGATTGCGCTCAAAGGGCACCGCGTCGAGGTAGCGGTCGATCAGACGGCGCGCGGCCTCCGCGACGGGAACGAGCCGCTCCTTCTCCCCCTTACCGTGGCGCACCCGCAGCCACTCCCCCTCGAAATCGCTCCGTTCGACGGCCAATGCCTCGCTGATGCGCACCCCCGTCGCGTAAAGGAACATGATCAGCGCCCGGTCGCGCAGATCCGTCCACTTCTCCGTCCCGATGGCCGCGACCCCCTGTTCGATCGCATCGAAACTGAGGAATTTCGGCAGCTGTTTGGGAATCTTTGCCAGTGCGAACTTCTCCGCCTCCGCCGTAAAGCGGCGCGAATGGCAGAAGGCGAAAAAGGCGTTGAGCGAGGAGAGTTTGCGGTTGAGGGTGCGTTTGTTGGCGATCCCGCCGAGCAGTTTCAGCACGTCGGCAGTTTCCAGGGAGAGCAGCGGACGCTCCGCCGCCGTTTCGAGCTGTTCGAGGTCAGAGCGGTACGCCTCGACCGTCCGCTTGCTCAGGGCCTTTGTCACGGTGATATATTCGATAAAGGCTTCGAGCGGACCGGACACGCCGACGCTACTCCTCGACGGTAATGATCTTGTCGCGCACGTAGAAGGCTTTCTCCCCCGTGAAGCTGATGCCGTCATCCAGGGCGATGCTGTAGACCTCCGTCTGCGTCATCGCCTTGTCCATGACGATCAGGTAGCCCTCTTTTTCGAGCAGGTAGAGCTTCTCCTTGCCCACGATCATCCCCAGGAAGTGCGCAAACGGGAACTTCTGCTTGGCCACCGGCTGCAGTGCCGTGGTGAGGTGGATCACTTCGCCCTCTTTCGTGGCCGCCCAGATACCCGACGCGTCGAAGACGACGTCACGAAGGTCGAGTTTCTCCCGCCGCTCTTTGTCGCTCAGACAAAAAAGGCGGTTCGGGGTGGCCGCCACCATCGTGTCGCCGATGACTTTGAAGTAGAAGACGTTGTCAAAGTAGGTTTCGGTACTGACCACCGTCGAGCGGAGCAGCTCCTTCTCCTCGTAGTTGACGACGACGAGGCGGCCGTCAAGGGTCGGGAAGATGACGAGGTTCCCGAGGAAATAGGGGTTGGCGATGCGGACATCCACCGCCGTTGCCGGCGTGCCCGGCAGCTTGTAGTAGCTCTTGCCGGTGGAGAGACGGTAGATCCCGATATCGTTGCTGGAGAAGAGGACGGCCAGGTAGTCCCCCTCTACGCTCGCAGCAGCGACCGTTTTTTCCAGCGCCAGCCGCTCCGTCTCGTTCGCGTCGTCGCGCTGCAGCGTAACGTTGCCGTCGATGCCCGTCGAGAGGTACCAGCCGCCGCTCTGCCCGAGGAAACGTTCACCGTCGGGGATCTTGAAGCCGCTGACGCCGCTTTTCCCGACGACCTGGCCTTGGCGCGCGACAGCGCCCTCGGCCCCTTTCGTGACCAGCTGGACCCCGGCACGCCGGCACGCCGGCCAGGTCGGGATCTGCTCTACCTTCGGGCGTTCGCCGACGATGGCTTCGGCCGAATGGTTCGGCGTTTTGCAGACCGGCCAGTCGTTGACGGTCTGCTCCGGCGTGTAGTACTCTTTGTTGCTGCAGCCCGAAAAGGCCAGCAGCGCGCCGACGAGAAGGAGAGAGGCCTGCTTGATCATTTTACGCCGTAGTGCGAAAGCGCTTCCGCCAGCGCCGCGAGCGGAGACTGGTCCCCGATCATCTGCAGACGGCGGTGCGCCTCATCCGTTTTCCCCTCCTGCATCAGGAGCACGGCTTCATCGATCAGGGCCATCTCTTTGTAGACCCCGCCCTGGCGGTAGCTGTAGCTGCCCAGCGCCTTGGCGTCTTTGGTGATCGCCGCCGCTTCATAGCTGCTGACATCGGCGACTTCGGACGCCGGGGATGACGCCAGTGCTTGCAGCGCTTTCACATCGCCGCTTTTGATCGCTTCGGACATTTTCCATGCGTCAAAGAGCAGCGGCGCGTTTGCCTTGAGCGTCTCTTTCGCCGCCGTATTCGCCGGGTCGGACTGCAGGGTCAGGTAGGCGGCATTCGCCGCGTCGCGTTTGGAACCGGCATACGCGTCGTACGCCGCCGTTCCGATGACGGCGAGCGCCACCGCCGCCACTGCCGCGATCAACGGTTTTTTGTACTTCTTGACGAACCGCTCCGTTTTGACTGCCTGTTCAAAGAACTGCTCCTCCGTGCTCAGCTCTTCCTTGACCATCGAGATATTCTCTTTGAGACTCACCCGTACTCCTCTGATACACCGCCCTGTGGGCGTTTCCGTAAGATGCTGCAAGTGTAGCTTAAATAGGGTAAAAATGTGGTAACGGGCTTGCATACGTTCTTTTTCAATGAAAAGCTTGTGAATATTGTGATAAGATTTTTCTATGCTCTTGTTTACAAAACGGTGCTGGCGTGTTTACGTTCATTAAGATCGTATGTAGTATAATGCACTCTCATAATTTTTATAACTTTTTTATAATTTTGCTACAAAAAAGGAGACTTTACCCATGAAACTGGCGACCCTGCTCTGCGCAACGGCCCTCAGCCTCGGCGCTGCGACCGCCCCGAACGGCGCATTAGGCCTCGACGAGGCCATCGACCTTCTCAAAGCCCAGAACCTTGAGATCAAAGCGGCCACCTACGACGTACAGAGCGCGAGCGAACGCGTCTCCCGGGCCGGCGGACAGCACTGGGGCTCTTTGGATTTCATCCAGAACATCTCCCGCTCCGACGATGCCGGCAACGTCTTCGGTTTCAAGCTCACCGGCCGCGAAGCGGCGTTCGGTGACTTCGGTTTCAGTGACTTTATTGCGTGTCAAGGTGCCACGCCGCCGGCCTACTGTACGGACGGCACACTGCTTGACCGTCAGCCCGAAGACCTGAACTACCCCGGCGACCGCAACTTCTTCCAGAGTAAACTGCAGTACACCCTGCCGCTCTATGTCGGCGGAAAGATCAGTGCCTACGTCGAAGCGGCCGAGGGGATGGAACGCCTCAAACGCCTCGACAAAACGAAACTGCTCAACGAGAAGATCTACGAAACCCGCAAAGCCTTTTACGATATGCGCCTGCTCGATGAAGCCCTTGCCAATCTGAAAACGATCTACGACAATATCGGCACCCTCGAGGCGATGACGCAGTCGATGATCCAGGAGGGGTATGCCAAGCAGACCGACCTGCTGGAAGTCCAGGCGAAAAAATTCAACGTCGCGCGTTCCATCCACCAGATGGAGGCGAACGAGAAGCTGCTCTACCACTACCTCAGTTTTCTCCTCGACCAGCCGGTCAATGCCATCGCCCTCCCCAGTTCCGACGTCCCGCTGCCGCCGCTCGAAACGGCGGACGTGATCGCCGCCAACGTCGACGTCCAGCGGGCCAAAACGGGCCTGCAGATCCGCGAGAGCATGAAAGACGTCGCCCTGTCCGACTACCTGCCGATGGTAGGCCTGCAGGCCGATGTCCAGACCGCCGCCGACAGTTTCGAGCATTATGCCGCCGACAAAGGCTCCTACACCGTCGGCGTCCAGCTCAAATGGAACCTCTTTGCCGGCGGCAGCGACTACGCCGCCTATGAAGAGGCCCGCATCGAAGCCCTCAAAACCAAAACACAGATCGACCTGGCCAAGAAGGGAATCGCCCTGCAGGTCGACAAGATCCATACCGAGATCACCTCCCTCGACTACGAGATCGACGCCCTCTCCAAGGAGCTGGAGCTCGCCAAAGAGATCTACGCCAGCTACGAAGCGCGCTACCGCGAACAGCTCGCCTCCATGAGCGACGTCGTCATCAAACAGTCCCAGCAGCTTGAGAAGGTCCTTGCCCTGCTGGAAGTGAAGAACAAACGGACCGAACGGGTTTTCGCCCTTGAAAAACTTGCCAACGGAGTCACACAATGAAAAAACTGCTTCTCTCTTTTATCCTGGCCGCGGCCGCCCTCTATGCCGACGGCCTCACCGTCGCCGGGAGCGTCATCTCGGACAACCAGAAGATGATCACCAGCCGCTACATGGGCTTCGTCACCGAGGTCGGCGCCTCCGAGGGCGAACGGGTCAAAAAAGGGCAGCTGCTCTATACCATCGACTCGAAAGAGGTCGACACGGCCAAGGCACGGGTCGAACTCGGGATCTCCCAGGCTGAACTCGCCCTGCAGATGAACCAGAACCAGCTGAGCAACGTCCGCCTCAACCTGGCCCGCTACAAGCGCCTGCTGGAGAAGAACATGGTCAGCCAGTACGAAGTCGAGAACCTCGAACTAGCCGCGAAGAACATGGAAGACATGGTCTCCATCAGCAAAAAGCAGGTGGAACAGGCCAAAGCACAGCTCTCCGAAGTCTATAGCCAGTACAAGTACCTGCGGATCAAAGCGCCCAACGACGGCGTCATCATCGCCAAGAACATCAAAGTCGGCGAGATGGCGATGCCGGGGATGCCGGCCTTCGTCCTGGCGGACCTTAGCGACCTCAAGATCGCCATCGAAGTCGCCGAAAGCGACCTCTCCAAGGTCCCCTACGGCACCAAGGTCGCCGTCGAGGTCCCTTCCGTGGGGCTGCTGACGACCGGTACCGTCAGCGCCATCATCCCGAGCTCCAACCCGATGACGCATACCTTCCGCGTCAAGGTCGCTTTCCAAACGAGTTCAAAAGCCCCGATCTACCCGGGAATGTACGCCACGGTCACGATCCCCTAAGGAGCGCAGATGCACGCACACAAACCCTATACGCCCAAGGACTACGCGGGTAAACTCGCCCGCTACTTCATCAACAGCCCCCTGACGATGATCCTGGGGGTCACCCTGCTCGCCATCGGCTACCTCTCGCTGATGATCATGCCCCGCGAGGAGAACCCCCAGATGGTCGTCAGCGGTTCGACGGTCATCGTCGCCCTGCCCGGCGCCACGGCCAAAGAGGTCGAGAACGTCATCGTCCGCCCTCTCGAGCGCAAGATGAAAGAGGTACTCGGCATCGAGCACATCATGGGGATGGCGATGGACAACGTCGGCATCGTCAACGCCGCCTTCTACATCGGGGAGGAGAAAGAGGATTCGAACCTGAAGGTCTACGACAAGATCATGCAGAATGCCGACATCTTCCCCGAGAACGCGATGCAGCCCGTCATCAAGCCCCTCGACATCGACGTCGACATCCCGATCGTCTCCGTGGCCTTCTACGCCAAAGACCCGGGCAAGATGGACGACACCCAGCTCTACGACGCGGTCAAAAACATCCAGCACGCCATCAACGGCCTGCCCAACGTCGCGGTGACGGCCCTCAAAGGGGGGCATAAGCATCAGTACAACATCCTCGTCGACCTGAACAAACTCTCCGGCTACAACCTCTCCCTGGGACAGATCACCCAGGCGGTACAGGCCCTCGCCTATAACGTCCCGGCGGTCAAAAACCGTACCAAAGAGGGCGAGATCGTCATCATGGGCATCAAGAACGCCATCGAAAGCGTCCAGGACGTCGAGGACATCATCGTCGCCCAGTATATGGGGGCGCCGATCCACCTCCGCGACGTCGCCAAGGTCGAGAACGGCTACGACATCCAGAACTTCCGTTCTGCCGCCATCAGCGTCCGCGACGGCGACGCCTTCACCCCGGCGCAGGACCAGGTCACGCTGACGATCTCCAAGCTCAAGGGCACCAATGCCGTCGTCATCGCCGACGAGGTCAAAGAGGCCCTTGAAAACTACAAGCCTATCCTCGAAAAAGCCGGGATCAAATACTCCATCACCCGCAACGACGGCGAACGCGCCAACGAGGCGGTCAACGAGCTGGTCTTCCACCTCATCATCTCCATCGTCATCATCGCGATCCTGCTGGTCTTCGTCCTGGGGTGGCGCGAATCGCTCATCGTCACCTTTACCGTCCCGGCCATCCTGGCGATCACCCTCTTTATCGCCTACATCACCGGGCAGACGATCAACCGGATCACCCTCTTTGCCTTCCTGCTCTCGCTGGGGCTCCTGGTCGATGCGGCTATTATCGTGATCGAGAACATCCACCGCCACTTCCACTCGGTAGAGTCGGCGGACATGCCCAAGGACGACCTGCTCGTCGAAGCGACCGACGAAATCGGACCGCCGACGAACATCGCGACCTTCGCCATCATCCTCACCATGGTCCCGATGGCCTTCGTCGGCGGCATGATGGGGCAGTTTATGAAACCGATCCCGGCGAACGTCCCGGTGGCGCTGATCGCGTCGCTCTTCGTCGCCTATATCTTCACCCCCTACTTTGCCAAGCGGATGATGCACCGTCCCGACCACGCGAAACACGAAGGAGGCCATAAATGATCTTCCAGAAGTTCGAAAGCTTCATCACGGCGCTGCTGCAGAGCCGCAAGCAGAAGAAGATGATCCTGATCGTGACCCTTGTCGCCTTCATCCTCTCCGTGCTGATGATCGCGCCGACCGAGATCGTCAAAGCGAAGATGCTCCCGGGCAAGAACAACGACACCTTCACCATCTACGTTGACCTGCCCAACGGCTCCTCCATCCGCCAGACCGACGCCGTCAGCCGGTGCGTCACCTCCTTTATCCAGAAGGAGCAGGAGGTGCTCGACACGGAGACCTTCCTCGGCATGGGCTCGCCCCTTGACTTTGCGGGTCTCATCAAGGGGAGCCACTTCAAAAACGCGGAGAATGTCTCCGAGGTCGTCGTCAACCTGACCAAGAAACATGACCGCGACGAGCCCTCCTACATGATGGTCCAGCGCATCCGCCCGGTGATCCAGGAGGCGTGCCAGCCCATCGTCGCCGGTACGAACATCAAGTTCGTCGAACCGCCGGCGGGGCCGCCGACCCTGGCCGCCATTGTCGCCGAGATCTATGGACGCGACGCCGCGGGCATCCGCGAGCTTGCCGGCAAGGTCGCCGCGATCTTCCACCAGACGGCGGGGCTCGTCGACATCGACGTCATGGCCGACGAGCTCTACGACCGCTTCGACCTCAAGGTCAACAGCACGAAGATCACCCGTTCGGGCCTCTCCATCAAGCAGGTCAACGACATCATCTACCTCGCCTTCGAGGGAATGGACATCGCCGTCAAGAACAGCGAAACGATCAACGAGCAGATCCCGATCTTCCTGACCCTGAGCCCGGAGTCGAAGGTCTTCAGCCGCAAGGACAAACGCGCCCTTGAACAGAAGCTCTCGGGGCTTCGCCTGATGAACAGCAACGGTCTGCTCGTACCGCTGACCGAGGTCGTCGACATCATCCCGACCCGCGCCAACCCGATGATCATGAGCAAGGACCTGCACCAGATGGTCAACGTCGTGGCCGAAACGGACATGGTCTCCCAGGTCTACCCGCTGATGGATGCGCGCCATATGATCCTCGATACCCTCTCCGAGCAGTATGACATCGAGAAGAGCGGCCTCTTCGACCTCTCCCTCACCGACAAAAAGACGGGAAGCCATTACGAGCTGCACTGGGACGGCGAGATGAAGGTCACCCTCGACACCTTCCGGGACCTGGGCGGGGCCTTCATCGCCGCGCTCGTGCTCATCTTCCTGCTGATGGTCGTCTACTACAAGAGCTTCACCCTCAGCGGCATCGTCCTGCTGGGAAGCTTCCTCTCCATCATCGGGGTGATCGTGGGCCACTTCATCATGGACCTCTTCAGCGCCGACACCTTCTTCCTGACGGCGACGTCGCTCATCGGCTTCATCGCCCTGATCGGGATCAGTTCGCGCAACTCGCTGCTGCTCATCGACTTTACGAAGTCGCTGATGAGTGAAAAGGGGATGCACAAGACGGAAGCGCTCGCCTACGCCGCCGCCACCCGCGCCAAGCCGATCTTCCTGACGGCGACGGCGATCATCCTCGCTTCGACCCTGCTCGCCAGCGATGCCGTCTTCGGCGGGCTGGGCGTCGCGCTCATCTTCGGCACCATCGCCGCCGTCGCCGCCTCGCTGCTGGTCGTCCCGGTGCTGCTGCACAACGCCGACCTTGAGCGCCACTTCGGCTTCAAAGAGCGCAAAGCCGTCTCCGTCTACGAGCCGTAGACCTCCCCCGCCCCCGCGGGCACCCCTCCGCGCTTTAACCCGACAGACTGTAGAATGCAGCATGCAAACGGCAAGGAGCAGTATGGGCAGCGAACTTCGTACCGCGGGTGAAGAGGACCTCTTTTTCCTGGTGGAAGCCCTCCACAAGACTTTTCTGTATCTTTCCGAGTGCGCAGAAGGCCCCTATTACGAGGGGTTCGCCGCCCTCTCCGTCGACGCGATGGAAACCTATGCCCTCGAATACCTCGACACGCGCAAGGCGAGGACCCTCATTCTACGGCAGGAGGGGGAGGATATCGGCTGCATCATGGGCAAGATCGCCCCGTCGCAGATCGGCGCGGCCGATATCGGGCTCGTGGGGTGGATCGGCCTGTGCTACGTGGACGAAGCGCACCGGGGCCGTGAGCAGTGTGCACAGCTGTACGGTGCGATGGAGGCGTGGTTCGCGTCGAAGTCCATCGGCACCGTCGAACTGAGCTATATGGCGGCGAACGAAAGCGCCAAAAGCGCCTGGGAGCGCCTGGGGTTCGAACCCCTGCGGGTCATCGCCACCAAAAGCATCGGCAAGGGAGAAGCATGACAGCGGCAACTGCGGACCTGGAGCACTACAGTGCACAGCTCGAAGCGGCAACCGCCCGCCTGGACGCCCTCCCCCTGCACCGCCTCGACACGGATACAGAGATGCTCAAGACGGCCTTCGAGCTTGCCTACGACGCGGGTGTCTTTGCCTTTCACCGCTACGCTGCCGACCTGCATGAAACGATGAAGTTCCGGCTCTTCACGACCCTCGCACCCCGCTCGGGCAGCCTCGCTTTCCTGGCCATCCAGATCCTCGCAGCGAATAAGATCATGCACGCCAACCGCTTTGCCCTGCTGCAGACCTATCTGGCCAGACGCTGCGGGATCGCCATCAACCACCTGCGCGCCCCCGTCACGGTGGTATCGGCCACGCAACAAAACGGCACCTACCGCCTGAACGGCCGCCTGACATGGGCCAGCGGCTACCGCATCTTTGACACCCTCGTCGTCGGCTTCCACTGTGAAGGGCGGGAGCTGCAGGCGGTAGTGCCGTTCGAGCCCATGGAAGGTTTCGTTTTAGGTGAAGTGACCGAAACCTTTGTGGGCAACGCCATGCAGACCGTCGATATCATCCTCGACGATTATGAAGTGCATCAGGAACACATCGTCGCCTCGCACCCCCTTGGCACCTACACGAAGAACAAATCCGTCTCCAAGACCATCCACTACGCCCTCTACGGCATCGGCATCGGCGCCGTGGATGCCCTGGAGGACGAGGAGGTCCGGCGCAAAGCCAAAGCGGGTCTGGAAACGGTGAAAGACGCCTTCCTCGCTACAAAAGATGGCGAAGAACTGGACAGGCTCCGCGTGAAGCTCTTCGAACTCGTCCAGCGCATAGTCACCACCGGCATGATCCTCAAAGGCGGCAGCTCCGTCCTCGCAACCGAACGGCTGCAGCGCTACTACCGCGAACTCGTCATGTTCAACGCCAACGGCCTCAACAGCGCACTCAAAAACCTGCATAAGCAGGCCTTTCTTTCGGCATTCGAACAGAGGCATTAAAAGTCCAGCGGGCTTTTGATGCTCTCCTTGTTCAGCTCCTTCACGACGTGGGTATAGATCATTGTCGTTTCGACGCTTTTATGCCCCAGCAGCTCCTGGATGGACCTGATGTCGACGCCGCTCTGCAGCAGATGCGTCGCGTAGCTGTGGCGGAAGATATGCGAGGTCACCCTTTTGTGGATACCGGACTTCTCCGCCGCCAGTTTTATGTTCCTCCCGAACGTTCTTTCAAGGATGTGATGCCGGCGCCGGAGGCCCGTTCGCGGATCGGTCGAAATCGTCTTCATGGGAAAAAGATACTGCCATTTCGTTTCTTTGTGCGCTGCGGGATATTTGCGTTCCAGCGCATGGGGAAGATAGACAGATCCGCAACCGTCGGCCAGGTCCATCCGATGGAGCTCTTCGACGTACTCTACCTGCAGACGCAGCCGCTGTTTGATCTTCTGTGGCAGCGGCACCGTCCTGTCCTTGAGACTTTTACTGTCCCAGATGTAGACACGGTCAAATCCGAAATCGATATCTTTGACTCTCAGCTGCAGTACCTCTTTCATCCGCAAACCGCACCCGTACATGAGATAGGCCATCAACTGGTAGACACCGGCAAGGCCTGAAAGAATCCGCGTGACCTCCTCTTTGGTCAAGACCACGGGGACATGCACTCTCTGCTGCGCCCGCAACGCCTGGATGTTCTGGTCTTTCAACGGGATGCCCAATACCTGGGTATAGAGGAACAGCAGTGCATTGAAAGCCTGGTTCTGGGTTGTCGCACTGACGTTTCTTTCTACAGCGAGATGGGTCAGAAACGCTTCGATCTCTGCCTTGCCCATCTCGACAGGGTGCTTTTTGTGATGAAAAAAAATATAGCGTTTCACCCAACCGACATAACTTTTTTCCGTCTGCATACTGTAATGTCTGAGACGTATCTGTTCCCGAACCAGATCAAGAAGTTTCTTTTTCGACATAATGGCCATCCTTCAATACGCAGGACATAGTGTCCAATAAGCACATATTTCAATGATATGCGGACACTTCGTCCGAATATCAAAATACCGAGGACGTTCAAACAGAAATAATTTTAAGAAAAAAAGCGTAGTATTAACATTTGTATTTCAATTTGTTTAATATTGCGATTAAATATCCAATACCAGGACACTGATGGGTTCCGGGTATCTATGGATATTCCAGCAATATGACACAGTTTGGAAATGAATAAATAGTTAGGCATAAAATGGAAATGAAGACATTAATCTCAATTCTCAGTCACCATAGCAATAAAGAAGAAGTTTTGGAGACAGATTCCCTAGTGGAAGATCTAGGAATCGATGGGGATACTGCTGAAGAGCTCTATTTTGATCTTCTAGATAACTATGGGATAGATCTAAAAGATCTTAAAAGCATAGATCATTATTTTCACTCCGAAGGTGAGCTCATTGATGTCTTTTTAATTTTCAAATGGTTTTTCTACAAACTCGGATTACGCGGGAAACCTACCATCCGCAAAGTAGAGCCGTTGTTTGTATCGGACTTGCTTGCATTTGTCCAAGGGCATACTAATGCCTAACAAATCACAGGAGACCAATCAAAAACCCGCGGGCGGCTTTATGATTGCTCATTTTAAACGTTGCTCGTTCCCGCTTTGCGGGAACGAGCAACGGTCGCGCTGTGCACTGAACGTGCCACCTTGCCATCTGCCGGTCTCCGCTTCGCTACGACCAACAAATGGCAGGAGTCACTCGCTAAGCCAGCCTCCAGAAATCAGCTTGCTGATTTATGAAGTCTGACTCAGCGGTGCTCAGCGCGACCGTTATGTAAACAAAGGATAGTTGGTGGAAGTAGAAAAGATGAAGAACATCATTATTGCGATTGTGGCAATTCTGAGTTTTACTCTTGCAAGTATATTCGACTATCCCCAAGACCCGATTCGTCCATATTTAACAGTTTTAATGCTGCTTATTGTTTTGAATTTGAACCTTCAATACTTTTTTGAACTACCCATGGGAATTATTCATACCTTAGCGATGCCGGATAATCATTCTGCAAGAAAAAGGCTACTTGTGACTAGTTGGTTAATTTGGGCGTGGCTCATATATATTGCTAAGACTTCATAGCATGCAACTACATAACAAAGCAGAGGAGACCAATCAAAAAACCGCGGGCGGCTTTTTGATTGCTCATTTTAAACGTTGCTCGTTCCCGCTTTGCGAGAACGAGCAACGGTCGCGCTGTGCACTGAACGTGCCACCTTGCCATCTGCCGGTCTCCGCTTCGCTACGACCAACAAATGGCAGGAGTCACACGCTAAGCCAGCCTCCAGAAATCAGCTTGCTGATTTATGAAGTCTGACTCAGCGGTGCTCAGCGCGACCGTTATACCTTACGACGAGACTTGGAGTGTTGAATTGAATCAGCAAAAGAAGAAAAAGCAGCACTTTGTGTGGCGTAAATATCTAAGAGCATGGTCCGAGAACGAAAGCATATACTGCCTTATGGACCGAAGGATATTTAAGTCTGGGTTGATGGGGGTCGGTCAAGAAAGATACTTCTACAAGCTTAAGGAACTAACTGAAGCCGAGATAGAATTCATTAAAGCCTTCATTGATCAAGATAAAAGACCATTAATTCGCGATCTTAACCACGGATGGATAGATTTCTTTAATCAGGTTTTTAAGATAAGAGACCTGCTTGACAGCCACGGAGTGTCACATCCAGAAGCAGATAAAATGTTAGATGTGCTAGTTCATAATTTTGAAGAAGATTTTCATGGCAAGATAGAGTCTAATGCCATTAAATTCCTAGAGATGCTGTATCGCAAAGATCTCTCCTTTTATGACGACGACGATGAGTTGATCGAGTTTTTGTTTTTCATATGTCAGCAGTATTTTAGAACCCAGAATATCGATAGCAAAGTTCGGGAAGCCATTGGCTCCTTTAAAGGGTTTAACGTTGATGGAATGTGGGCCGTACTTAGACATACAAGTGCTACGAGCGTAGGGTTTAGTCTGTACCAAGATAGAGCAGAATTTCGGCCGGTACTCATAGAAAACACTTCGAATACGCCGTTTGTTACCGGCGACCAACCAATAATTAATACTCATGCTATTGGTTTGAGTCTTGAGGAAGTCCCATCTGAACTTGAGTTCTATTATCCATTAACACCCAAGCTAGCTCTTCTTCTAACTAGTAACCCAGACTTGAATAGAAAGGGAATAATATCCATCGGAGAAGAAAAAGTTACTATGTACAATACATTTATTCATTCGCAGGCTGGTAAGCAGGTTTATTCGTCCGAAAAAGATGTTTTGGAGCAGTTTTTAAATGGATAGCACGGCCAGGGAAAGGTATAACAAACCAAAGGAGACCAATCAAAAACCCGCGGGCGGCTTTTTGATTGCTCATTTTAAACGTTATCTTAAAAGGCATTACTAGCAATATGAAATGGATAAATACAATCGCTGAAGAATATTCAGTAGACTACATAAGCATATACATATTACTCACATCACTTCCCGCATTTTTACTTTTAATGTACGTTTATATTAAGTTAGAAAACACTTTATTGGGACTTATCCTTAATTTATTCTATTTTCTAACTTACGTCTATTTTCAACAAAGAGAAGCAAGCCGTCTTGCAAAAACTAAAAAATGGATTACTTTAGAAGCAGATGTATCAAGTGTTCAAATTGTTAATCTTATGTGTTTTCTATGGAGAACAAGAACTTATTATCCTAAAATCAAATACACGTCTACTATTGAAAGTCAAAAATATAGATCGGACCAACTCTTTTTAAAGAAATGCAGCAGAATCGACTTTGAGGATGAAGCAAAATCATTAGCAAAACACTTAATACACAATGGTAAGGTTCGCTGTTATGTCAATCCGAATGATCATTCTCAAAGTATTCTAATTCGCGAATCACAGCTAAAACCGGAATATTTTCTCACTGCATTGATGATGTTTTTCATCTCTTTTATATTTATAGCTAGTGATGCAATCAAATGAATCTGATATTAAAAGATAACAAATCAGAGGAGACCAATCAAAAACCCGCGAGCGGATTTTTTGATTGCTCATTTTAAACGTTAAGTATCAAAGGAACAAAGTGCCAGAGTTCAAAATCCTCAATAATGTAATTGATTATATGGAATCAACTGGGTCTACTTATAAAACAGTCACATTGTCAATAGATCAAAAACTTGTTGATGAACTCAATGATGCAAATGGGACATCATATACGCTTTCGGAATTGGAAAAAGCTACTGACAAATGTTTGGCTCACGAATGGCTTGAACACGCTTTTATAAATGGCGGTAAATATACCTCGCTTCGTATAACACCTAAAGGTATGGGTGCGGCACGCTCAAAAAGAAAAGCTGAAGAGCTTAAGGCCTCAAGAAGCTGGTTGAAGAAAACATCGGATTATATTGAAGACCATAAGGGGCTATTTATAGTGCTAGGTTTTCTGTTAGCACTAGCAACATTTAGTCTTAAACTTTTGGGAGACAACTAATGGAAGATAAAACCTTTACAGTGGAGTTGAAATGTTTATTCTGCGACTGCGTATTAGAAGGTGATACGGATAAAGAGCATTCATCGGGTGATATGATCAAGTGTCAAGAATGTGGCGAATTAAATGACTATGATTCTTTAGTCGAAATAGCGATTGAAGAAGGAAAAGAAAAGGTCACTGAGTATGCTCAGGACGAAATCCAAAAAATGCTCAAAAGTATATTCAAGTGAAGATACTTAACAAATCAAAGGAGACCAATCAAAAACCCGCTGGCGGCTTTTTGATTGCTCATTTTACACGTTATACGTCATTATGAACAGGAGAAGAAAATGGGGTTTTCAATTTCTTGGATAGCCGTTAAAGATAAAACACTAGATCATGTGATAGAAGTTCTTGACCTTGAAAAAACAGGCGAAATAGAAGAGTTTCCTGAGTCCGAAATAAGTGGCGCTAATTTGTCTAATAATTGGTGCCATATTCAGTTCAATTATTTTAATAACCCATTGTTAAAAAAGGATCTGTTAAAAAAACTTTCTCAAGATACAACTGTAATATTTTGCCAAGTCGAAGAGCATGTAATGTATTCTAAAGCCTGTTGTTGGGAAAACGGTTCATTTCACTGGGCTGTAGAGCATGATGCACAACAAGACTTACGACACATAGATGAACTCGGAAATGTCCCTGGGAATTTTGAAGCGATCAGAAAACAGCTTTTTGAGGAACAAGACCAGGGAGACGAAGATGTTGATTATATATTCGATGCACCTATAGAACTTGCAGCTTCCATTACAACTGTAAGGCATGACATGGACCAAGCAGATGAGCCTGAATACCATGTTCTAACAGCAAATGAAAGCCACCAGTCTCAAAAAAATCCTTGGTGGAAAATTTGGTAACTTATAACAAATCAGAGGAGACCAATCAAAAACCCGCGGGCGGCTTTTTGATTGCTCATTTTAAACGTTGCTCGTTCCCGCTTTGCGGGAACGAGCCACGGTCGCGCTGTGCACTGAACGTGCCCCCTTGCCATCTGCCGGTCTCCGCTTCGCTGCGACCAACAAATGGCAGGAGTCACTCGCTAAGCCAGCCTCCAGAAATCAGCAAGCTGATTTATGAAGTCTGACTCAGCGGTGCTCAGCGCGACCGTTAGGCATCAAACATGAAATATCTTGACCTTCTTGGAATGCACCTAAAGAACGATGCTCTTTGTGACCTTTTCGAAACATATGACGTACAAGTCAAATATGAATATGATCGATTTCATGAAGGTCTTGCCAGCGAATATTGGGCTGAAATCCCAGATTTGGGTCTGAACTTTCTTTTTAATGAAGATCAGCTTTTTAGCACGTTGTATATACGACCTGTTGATCTACAAACCTTTGACCCTTTCGAAGGCGATACACTAATGAGATTTAATTCTAAGGCCGATGCGATGCAGTATGCAACAAGCCACGGTATTCAAATAACTGAAGGTAAAGTTGATTTTATGGGAGAATTAAGAGATTGGATTCGTTTTGAATTCGGCAACTATTCAATTCATTATGAATATGTCCAATCCAAATTGCATAGGATTACGGTACAGGCGAAAAATGCCTAACAAATCATTGGAGACCAATCAAAAATCCTCGGGCGGCTTTTTGATTACTCATTTTAAACGTTGCTCGTTCCCGCTTTGCGGGAACGAGCAACGGTCGCGCTGTGCACTGAACGTGCCACCTTGCCATCTGCCGGTCTCCGTTTCGCTACGACCAACACATGGCAGGAGTCACTCGCTAAGCCAGCCTCCAGAAATCAGCTTGCTGATTTATGAAGTCTGACTCAGCGGTGCTCAGCGCGACCGTTAGATGCTTCAAACGCTGAGGCTCGAAAGCATGAATGTGAATAAAATAAAAACTATGGCAAAGATTGATGCAAAAACTAGGACATGATAAGAACGGCAAAATATCCAACAAGCGTAAAAAAGTTCTTATTTCATTAGCTATTGCGGCGCTCGTCACCTATATCGTTTTCTTTTACAAGTCTATTTTATTCGTTCTATTTTTGATCTATGCGATTTTGTCGTATGTTTTTACAGATGCAAATGATTCCCACATCTATGAATACCATGAAACGCCCTGTGAGAATCGAGTCTTTGTATCCCAAGAGAACCTGGCATTGATAAAAAATATCGGTCCCTCTGCAATGGATGAACCATATTACACGGTGACCAATCTAAGTTTTGAGAGCGACGAAGAATTTCAGAAGCAGGGAACATATAATTTTTTCAAAAAAATAAAAGTCTACCCTCCGGGAAGTCGATTTGGCGTCCTCTCTTTTTTCAATGTGGAGCATAGAGGATTTGGTCGCATCGGGGGAGAGCCTCTGAGCCATTATTTGGTCAAATCTCTGGATGACAATCAGACGGCATGGATAATTGGTTCTGACTTCAACTCGGAGCTCTGCGAATTCACAAAACCAGGGGAACACTACTTCAGTCATGATGTGTTTGCAAACTTTGTCCGAGACAACTATGAAGGCGTCAAAGTCCAAAAGGATTACCGAATTCGATTACATAATGATTCAGACTGGATCTATCCAGAAAAGCCTATGGTGATCAACGGTTTTGTATTGCCTCCAAAACCCAACCAAGCGTTCAGCGATTACACGTTATCAGGAGTTGATACAAACAAAAACAAAGTAAGAGATGACATAGAACGAGCGATCTTTCAACCACTCGGCTATTTTCGTCGCCCAGTTGAACAAGCTTTGGCAATGCAGTATGCAAAGACATTTTTTACCATAGCTGAAGCCCCTGTAGCTACTGCCAATTCAAAAGTGCGTGAACAAGCTCATTGGAATCTATATGCGTGTCTGCAATATCTTGAATGGGTTAAACACGTGCAAATAAGACCCAATGTTGAATATATGGAAATGGCCTATTTCAATACACCTAATCGGAAAAAAGCATATGCAGAATACAACTGGGCAATGAGTGGGGGTGTATATAATATACCCCTGCCAAGAGATGGTAAAGCGGAATATTGTGAATTCAATATTACAAAAATGCTGGAGATGGAAAAATGAAAATTGATGCTTTCTTTCTATTCTTACAACTTACACCTCAAGCCGAAGTGCGAAAAGCCATATCTAACAAATCAGAGGAGCCAATAAATTACCCTGCGGGCAATTATTAGCTCATTTTAAACGTTATGTAATTGAAGGGACAATGTACTTTGAATGAAAAAATTTTTATCTACGCTTCTTATCCTGATCCATTGACTATCTGGAATATTTTATTATTGGTCTTTCTCTTTTTTACAGTTTACTT
Organism: Thiomicrolovo sp. ZZH C-3; assembly: GCF_054862725.1. Lineage (NCBI taxonomy): Bacteria > Pseudomonadati > Campylobacterota > Epsilonproteobacteria > Campylobacterales > Sulfurimonadaceae > Thiomicrolovo > Thiomicrolovo sp. ZZH C-3. The sequence goes on along the minus strand of NZ_JBTKXX010000001.1, from coordinate 988,439 downwards.
GGTACTTTATTTCACCAAAGAACAGACAAATAAATTCACAAAAATTTTTCTTAGATTTTTGATAGTTGCTTGGGCTGCAATGACGGTAGTTGGCATTTACGGTAAATATTCTGACAATCATCAGGTTGAACAATCAATTAAAAATGAAACATACTCTATTGTAGAAGGGCATGTCGAAAATTATCATGAAATGCCTCTTAATGGACATGATACAGAAAGGTTTCGCGTAAAAGATGTCAACTTCAGCATACGATACACTGGAACTAATATAAATGAGAAAACATTATTTTATGAATATACAAAGAATAGAGGTGGACCTATAGTTAAGAATGGGCAGAAAGTAAAAATCCATTACATTGAAAACCATTGGGAAAATAAGATAATAAAGCTCTGGGTATATGACTAAAATACAGAACATATCATTGGAGACCAATCAAAAACCCTTGGGCAGCTTTTTGATTGGTCATTTTAAACGTTAGTTATCACGTGTATTCGAAGACAAAGCCCTGGCAATCTACGATGTACTGTTTCATCTTTCATAGTTTGAAACTTGCAAAGGATAGATTGAAGTTCCATGGGTCAACGCTGATTTTTCCATTCTGCATGACAGAGTAAAATTCCACCGTGGCCCGGGGAAGATAGATATCGAGACCCGGAGGCATAGCGTCATGGATACACAAAAAATGGTCTGTCCCCATTGCGGTGAGATCAACACCATTCCCGTACAGGAGCATTACAGCGAAGCCGACTGCACGCACTGCAAGGCTTCGCTGCTGGAGACGAAACCGGTCGGCGTGGATGAAGCGGCATTTATCAAGCATGTCTGGAACAGCGACATCGTGGTAATAGTCGATTTCTGGGCGCCCTGGTGCGGCCCCTGCCGCACGATGGCCCCGGCATTCGAAGAGGCGGCCGCCGCCCTGCCGATGAAGGCCCGTTTCCTCAAGGTCGATACCGATACGCAACATTTACTTGCAGCGCGTTATAACATCCGCTCCGTCCCGACGCTCATTCTCTTTAAAAACGGGTATGAGATCAACCGCAGGTCCAGGGCCATGAGCGTGGAAGAGCTCCAGAAGTGGACCGGGAAGTACATCGTCTAATATCATGAGATAGTTGCCAACAAGGCAGTCGGGACCGACATTTGCACACCTCCTGTTATGTAAGCCGGGAGGATGCTGATGCAATTGGACAGACTGGAACGATACTTTAACGACTACACCTACATCAAAAAAGGCCATTACCCAGTCACTGACATGGTGGTCTACTGGTACATGGGTGAGGCGTGGACAGTCGCAAATAAAGAACACCAGATTGCTATCAGCGAAGGACTCCTGCGCTCCATCGAGGCAAAAGGCTTCGAACTTACGCAAGAAGATGTGGCACGTCTGTTTGAGCTCTACGATCTTCGGGGCAAAGCGGCGCGCGGTGAGCTCCCGGACGAAGCAGGGCTTCAAGCGGCATTTACCGAGATCATCGAACAACATCACTTATCGCACTGATTATGTTCTTACGCATAAAAGGCGCTTAAAAGCCCATTGGAGACCAAAAGAGCGAATCTTGCACTTCGAACGAAACTGAAGGACTGTCGCTGACCACGTAATACGCACGGCGCGAATGATAGACTAAAGTCCTTTTCCAACACAGATCGGAAACCCATGCCCAACAGACTCGAACTCGAAGACTCGCCCTATCTGCAGCAACACAAAGACAACCCCATAGAGTGGTACCCCTGGTGCAACGAAGCGTTCGAACGCGCCCGCACAGAGGAGCGCCCCATCTTTATCTCGGTCGGCTACAGCACCTGCCACTGGTGCCACGCCATGGAGCGCGATGTGTTCAGCAGTGAAAAGATCGCCGCGATCCTGAACAAACATTACATCTGCATCAAAGTTGACCGCGAAGAGCGCCCGGATATCGACAAATACTACCAGGAGGTCCACCACCTGCTGAACCGCAAACCGAGCGGATGGCCCACTTCCGTCTTCTGCACCCCGGACAACCGGCCCATCTTTGCCGGTACCTACATCACGCCGGACTCCCGCGGAGAGAAGATCGGTTTCACGGAGCTGACAGAACTGATTGCGGCCAAAGTGGCGCAAAAAGATAAAAGCCTGTTCAAAAGCGCCGACGAGATTCAGGCCTATCTGGACAAACCCGCCCCGCAGGCCATAGAGGTGAAACAGCTCAATGCCACCCTGATACAGCGCTTCGTCAAACAGGCGCTGCGCATTTTCGAGCCGAACAGCGGCGGCTTTTCGAATGATCTGAAATTTCCGCAGACCTACACCCTTAACGCGCTGCTGGACATCGTGCTGCTGCAAGACAATCCCTATGCCGAGAAGATGCTCACAAAGACCCTCTCTACGATGCACCGGGGCGGCATGTACGACCTCATCGACGGCGGCTTCTGCCGCTACAGTACCGATGTAGATTGGCTGGTACCCCGTTTTGAGAAGATGACCTTCGACAACGGGCTGCACTGCGAGCTCTACGCCCGTGCCGGACGTATGTTGAATGACGCGAGCTATACCCTAATAGCCATAGAGATCGCCGACTTTATGACCGGGAAAATGCAAGAAGACGGCCTCTTCTACTCCGCCAGCGATGCCGACACCGAAGGCGCACAGGGCATCTACTACACGTTTGAGTACGACACGGCCAAAACCGCACTGCTCGAACACGGTTTCAGCGCAGACGATACGGAAACGATCCTCACCACCCTGCATGTGACGCCGGAGGGCAACTTCATGGGCCGCAACATCGTCTGGCTCGAGTCGCCCGCTGACCGTCCGGAGTGGTTCAACGCTGTACGGAAAGTGTTCATCTCCCTGAGACAAGCGCGGGAATACCCCTTTATCGACAAAAAGGTGCAGACCTCGTGGAGCGCGATGATGATCCGCGGCCTCTTCGAGCTGGGGAAATCCGATCCCATCTACACACAGAAGGCCGTCGATGCGCTGGAGGCGCTTATGGATTTCGTGATGCCCCAGGGCGCGCTCTTTCACTCGGGGCTCATTCACAGCACCCCGAAGGTCGGCGCCTTTTTGGAAGATTACGCCTACCTCGGCACCGCGTTCATCAAAGCGTATGAAGCCACGTATGACAACGTCTGGCTCATGCAGGCGCAGCGGATGGCCGACTTCGCGCTGGAGGCGTTCTATGAGAACGGACGCTGGTATTTGAGTCGCGGGGATTTCACGACGGAGGCGGATCCGGCAGACGCGCTCTATCCCGGTTCCATCGGGGTGATCGTCGATCTGCTGCTGAGCCTCGGCATTCTCCGGGATGAGAGCTACCGGCAGTTCGCCTTCACAACCCTGCAGTTCTATTCCGCCAATCTGGCGAAAGCACCCATCAGCTACCCCCACCTCTTCAACCAGGCGATCCGCTACCGCTTCGAAGACTTGCTCGTCAAAGCCAGTGCCGACAAACTGGCAGACGCCGCACCTTCCCTGGCGGAGGTCACCTACCCCTACGTTCGCGTCAAAGCCACCCATAACAAAAACTACATGCTCTGCGGGACGCAGAGCTGTTTCGCACAGTTGAAAACGCCGGTGGAAATCGCCGACACCATACGGGAAAAATTTTCAGACTGACCTGCGTACGGAGATGCACCGCTCTATTCAAATGAATTGGCTAAGATACGTAAGCATGCTTGAAAATGATTTCCAACATGTTGCTGCCATCGTACAAATGACCCGCTGCGCTCCAATGTAACGAAGAGCAAAGCGTTGGTGCCAGGAGTTTCAAATGCCCATCGTTTCCGTTACAAACAGCGATCACTATACCTGGGGAGACAACTGTGACGGTTGGCACCTGGCGGCTTCGGCCAATCTCAGTGTCATCCGGGAACGCGTCCCGAAAGGGTCGTCGGAAACCCGCCACCTTCACAATAAAGCAGAGCAGTTCTTTTATGTCCTGTCCGGCACTGCGACCCTTGAAGTCTCGGATGAAATCTTTACTTTGCACCCCGGAGAAGGCTTCCACATCCCCGCAGGCACCCCACACACCCTGAGCAATGCACATGCACAGGATCTGGAGTTTTTGGTGGTCTCAACACCGCCGAGCCATGGGGACAGGATCGATGCCAAAAAGAGCAATCAGCACACTATGAAAGGAGAGCGATGAGCGTGTATGACCTTGCAGCTTTTTCGGCCGCCATGTTTGTGCTGGCCGTCACCCCCGGTCCCGGGGTCTTTATCACTGTTTCCAAAGCGCTGTCATCAGGCTTCAAAGCGTCGCTGCCCGTTATTGCGGGGATCATTGCCGGCGACCTGGTTTTCCTTTTGGCCGCCATCTACGGCCTTGCAGTTGTCGCGGAGACTTTCGCCGTGCTCTTTACCGTGATCAAGTACGCAGGTGCCGCCTATGTAATCTGGTTAGGGCTGCAGTTATGGCGCACGGCACCGGAAGCGGTCAGTGTCTCGGCATCAAAAAAGTACGGCTTCCTTAGCGGACTCTCCATCACGCTGGGCAATCCGAAAGTCATTCTTTTCTACCTCGGTTTTCTCCCCCTCTTTGTCGACCTCCGTACCTTAGAAACGTATGACGTCGTGCTCATCGCCGTTGCACTTGCCTCCATTCTCGGCTCCGTCATGCTGTTTTACGCCTGCTCCGCCTCCGGGGCAAGGGCCTTTTTCAAAAGTGAACGGTCGCAAAAACGTCTGAATAGGACTGCGGGAAGCGTCATGATCACCACGGGCACCCTACTGCTTGCGAAAGCCTGACGACCGACACGCCACAGCAAAGGAGCAACACCATGACCGCCACTTTCATCCGGGCTACCCCTGACAATACCCTCGACATCGCCGTCATGACCGGGGAACTGCTCCACGAGATCATGAACCGCATCAACGTCAAAGCCTTCCGTTTTCATCAGGAAGAGACGGAGGAGAGGGCAGCGGAGCTGTTGTCCCGTGGGGTTTATCATGTTTTTCTCGCCATGGACCCCGCAACCGGCAAAGCGATAGGGTTCGTGTCGCTCTATGAAAGCTATGCCCTCTACGCGGAGGGTGCCTACGGTACGATCCCGGAACTATATGTACGCCCCGCGTACCGTTCGATGGGAATAGGCAGAGAGTTGCTGCAGCAGGCAAAAGCGTTCGCCGCCTCCAGGGGGTGGAAACGGCTGGAGGTGACGACGCCTCCCCTGCCGGCATTTGACAGGACCCTGGCCTTCTATGAACACAACGCCTTTGAAATCTCCGGCGGCAAAAAACTGAAAAGCGATATCGTTATTGTCCAGAATGATGAGGGAGAGGAGAAAATAAAGTCACAACTTTAATTTATATTAAACATAAAACAACATGAAAGAAACGCTTTATAATTTCCTTAAGATTAGCAATGTACAATGGGCGCGATATTTAAAAATATTATATATTGCAACGAAGACCACATTGTACCATTTTTGCAGAAATAGGGACGTTTCAAATCAAGGTATAATGTCACATAAAAATTGTTTTAATTTTCAGTAATAGTTTAGATCTGAAATATAGAAGAGTAAGGACTGCTTCGGCAGTACCATTAGGAGACGCGCAAGGATGAATACACGCTTTACTGTCACGATTCATGACCTTGACGGCGTACGGCAGTACAGCCTGCACAATATCGTCAAGAAAGTCCTGCTCTACGCAGGTGCGGGCCTTGTCACGCTGATTGCCGCCGGGGTCGCCTTTATCGTTTTCCTCAACGTCTCGCTCAACGATATCGACGAGAAAAAGGCCCAGCTCGAAGCGCACAATGCCGAGCTGCTGACCTCCATCGCCACGGCGGAAAAAGAGCTCGCCGACAAACAGGCGGAACTTACCACGGTCTCCGACCGCCTCGACGGCATCGAGACCCTGATCGGGCTGGCCCCCGAGGCGGAAACGGACAGCAGCCTGCTTGAACGCGTCGAGATCGCCCAGATGACCTCGGTGCAGCGTGCGGCACTGCTGCAGCACATCCCCAACGGTTCGCCCGTGGAGTACCGCGGCATTACGAGCAAGTTCGGCTACCGCACCCACCCCACCCTGCACCGCAAAGAGTTCCACCCCGGCAGCGACCTCCGCGCCCCGATGAACACCCCTGTCCATGCCACGGCGGACGGCGTCATCGAGTATGCCGGGATGCACAGCAGCAGCGGTTACGGACGCCTGATCATCATCGATAATAACTACGGTTTCAAAACCTATTTTGGCCACCTCAACAAGATCAGCGTCAAATCCGGCCAGTATGTCAAAAAAGGCGATCTGATCGGCTACAGCGGCAATACGGGCTTGAGCAACGGCCCGCACCTGCATTACGAAGTGCGTTTCATCCAGCGCAAACTCAACCCTTACTGGTTTATCAAGTGGGACCTCGAACACTATGCCACCATTTTTGAAAAGGAGAAAAAAGTACCATGGCAATCTTTGGTAGCAACAATAACACGGAATCAAAACCTGCAAAAGCTCCCGTCACCAACACCAGTACCACCATCATCACAGCTGGCGCTTTACTCAAAGGCGAAATGACACTGGAGTGCGACGTCTTTTTTGACGGTCGCCTTGAGGGAACGATGCATTCAAAAGGGGTGATTACCGTCGGACAGAACGGCGTGATCGTCGGCGAGGTCAAAGCGCCGCACCTCATTGTACGCGGACGCATCGAAGGGACCGTCGACGTCGACCGTGTCGAGATCAAAGAGAACGGCTATGTCGGAGGCATCATCTCCTCCAAAGAGATGGTCATCGAATCCAAAGGGATCTTCGAAGGCGAAAGCCACCGCAAAACGACCGAAATCGCGGCCAAACCCGTTAAGGAAGCTGCCGCCGAAAAACCGGCTGAGAAGAAGAGCTGATCAGGGCGAAAGGAGCGTGAATGCCACGGGACAAGGAGTACGCTTACGCCCATAACCGCTACCTGCTTCTCCTCTCCGTGCTCTTTGCGCTGGAGTTCATCTTCCTGGCATTTACCCCCTTCGACCGGCACGACTGGATCCTGGAAAATGTCCTGGTTTTGCTGGCCGTGCTTTTTTTTGCCACGACCTACAACACCTTTCCCCTCTCGCGCATCTCGCTGACACTGGTCTTTCTTTTTCTCTACCTGCACGAAATCGGCGCCCACTACACCTATGCCGAAGTGCCCTATGAGGCGTGGGGGCAATCGCTCTTCGGCGTTTCGCTCAACGGCATGTTCGGCTGGGAACGCAACAATTTCGACCGCGTCGTCCATTTTCTCTACGGGCTGCTGCTCGCCTACCCGCTGCGAGAGTTCTTCCTGCGCGTCGTCGACGTCAAAGGGTTCTGGGGCTACTTTTTTCCCCTCCTGGTCACCATGGCCAGCTCCATGCTCTATGAACTGGTCGAATGGGGGGCGGCCGTCTACTTCGGCGGCGACCTCGGGATGGCCTACCTCGGCACCCAGGGCGACGTTTGGGATGCGCACAAGGATATGCTCTTCGCCACTATCGGCGCGCTTATAGCCATGGTCATCACCGCGGCTATCAACGCAACATTACAAAAAGATTTTGTCCGGGAGTGGGTCCACAGTTTCCGGGTAAAACACAGGCACCCGCTGGGCGAAAACGCCCTGATGCGCCTCTGGCGGCAGCGTCATAAAAAATAGCCGTCCTCTTTCTTTTATTCAGCGGGCTGCATGATCTCGAAAGCGTCAATCGGCTCGTTGAAGGCGATAAAGAGCACGCAGGGCTCCCCCTTTTCGCAGTAGGCGACATGCGGACGTTTCTCCGGTCCGAAAGCGTACATACCTGTTTCGATCAGTGCGGCTTTCTGGTTGTCGTATTGGACCGTCATATTGCCCGAGACGAGGATCATGCGCTCCGCTGACGTATGCCAGTGATGCGGGATCTTGTAGTCACCCGGGACTTTGAAAAACACATCGGTGCGGGGCTTGGCCGGATCGCCGTGTAAAACAGCGATCTTGCACGCTTCGCCGAGGAAAGCCGGGCAAGGCCCCCACACAAGCCGTGTGTCATCGTACTTATACGCCAAAGCAGGCTCTTCGGCCATCAGTCCCGAGCAAACTCCTGCAACGACGGGCACCATAACTGTTACTGCCAATTTACGGATCGGTATAAACATCGATAATCCTTTCTATTTTAGGCCGTTTGGGCCTTCAATGTGAATGTTCGCAGTACTACCCCACCATCTTAACAGCAGCGTCCTCCGTTGAAAAGAGCCAATGTTCGCTTAACTGTGCAATTGGTCGGATTATTTGATTTTTCTATAGTTGTTGCGTCACTATAATAGGCAAAAAGCGAAAGGTAAACCCATGGGGGCATCGCTTCCGCTCTATACGATTGAAGAGACGATCAATACCTACAAGTACCTTTTCAAACCCAACCCCACCTTCGGTATGGACTTTTACGCCGAAGGTTTCGAAGCGAAGGATGTCGTGTTGCTGCTTGACGACATCGCCCCGAGCCACGGCATCCCCCTGCGCTTTGATTACTACGCGCTTTTTCTCCGGCTCAGAGGGGAGACGATCCGCAGCGTCAACCATTTCGACTACACGATCCGGCCCCAGGCCCTGCAACTGGTCTGCCCCGGCTCCATCTACGCGTTCAGGGATATTTCGGACGAGTCAAAAACCTACGTACTGCTTTTCGACAAGGCTTTTATCGAAAAGGAGAACCTCTCCTCCGATGCCCTCGATCCGCTGTTTGCCTTCCACCGCCTGCACCAGAACGATGTCGTCCTCGATACGGCCACCTACGCCAAGGTCCTCGCGCTCTTCGAACAGCTTAGTTTCGAACTGCGCCAGAAAAAAGAGGATTTCAGGAGCATGGCCAAGATGCTCATCACCCAGCTGCTTTTCATCCTCAAACGTGAAAAGCAGAATGCGGGCCTGCCGCAGAATCTGACACGGGCCGAACAGCTCAGTGCGGAGTTTCTGGTGCTGATCGAGGAGCATTTCTGGAACAAGAAGAGTGTCAAAGCCTATGCAGAGATGCTGGATGTCACCCCGAAGCATCTCAGCGAAACCGTCAAAGCGACGCTGCACCGAAGCGCGCTCTCCTATATCCACCTGCGTATCATCAAGGAGATCCAGTACCTGCTCTGTTTCGGCAATATGTCGATCAAGCAGATCGCCTACGCCCTCAACTTCGAGAGCCCCTCACAGCTGGGGCGATTTTTCAAAAACCATGAAGGGATCTGTCCGAAAGAGTACCGTCTGCGCAACCGGATTGACTACCCCTCCCTCGTCCCGGGAAAGCGCCGCTGACGTCACCCCTGTTCCTGGGCATAGAGCGTCATCTCGTAGACCCACTGCTGCAGCGGCAGCATCGCCTCGTAGTGGGCATAGAGCGTGTCAATGAGGTTTTCAGACGTTATCAGCGCGGCATCGTTCTCCGTATAGGCATACATGCAGTTGTACAGCGCCAGCTCCGCCAGCGGCATCGACGCGTCATAACCGGCCGGAAGGCGCTTGTAGCGCTTCTCAGGCAGCCTGAAGCCCTGCCGCGTCAGTTTATCGAGAATTGCCTGCAGCTCTCTGCGCCGCGCTTCGGACTTCAGATAGGAGCGGTAAGCGGAAAGCATAGCGGGTTTGAAGCGGCGCAGTCCCACGGCGACAAGCAGCGTACTCGGGTCGAAATGGAGGTAGAAGGCACTGCTCTGCATCCGTTTGCCCCCTCCCTGCCAGAAGACGATGCCGATATGGTCCTTCAGCGGCGGTTCGTCAAAGTGGAAACGCTGGTCACGGTAGATGCGGAAGAGCGACCCGTTGACTTTCGGGACGGCGTTGATCGTCGGCACGAGGGCCATGAGGTGTTCGCCCATCTCCTCGACAAAAGCGCGGCTGGGTTCGAGTACAAGCTCATGGTAAAGCATCTTGTTGGCGTCAAACCACGCTTTGGAGTTGTTGGCCTGGAGTTCGGTCAGAAAAGGGAGGGTTCCTGCGGGAAAGTGCGAGAACACCGGAGGGCTCCGATGATCGCTTTAGAGGCGGACGGTATCGACGCTGATGCACTCTTCGAGCGCGGAGAGCTCTGAAAGTGCGGCGTCTTTGACCGGGGTGTCGGTGATGATCACGGCCAGGGCTTCGCCGCTGCCGTTGCGTCCGAGGCGGAAGTCGCCGATATTGACGCCGTTGCGCGCCAGCAGCGAACCGACTTTTCCGATAACGCCCGGGACGTCGGTGTTTTTGAAGAGAGTGAAGTTCCCCTTCGGCTCAACGTCAAGGTCGAATCCGTTGACCTCGACGATGCGCTGTACCCCCTCTTCGAAGATGGTCGCGTCGATGTCGACGACGCGCTTGTCCGTCGTCAGTTTGACGGAAATGAGGTTCTTGTACGCGCTGCTGGCGAGTTCCGCAGAGGTTTCGACCTTGATCCCCTTCTGCTCCGCGATGAAAGAGGCGTTGACGTAGTTGATGGTATCGCCCGTCTTGTCCGCCAGTGCGCCTACCGTCACGAAAGTGCTCAGCGAGTCGAGGTACTCGGCGATATCGCCCTGCGCACTCACCTTGATGGAGACGATCGGTGCGCGGTTGAGCTCGCTTGCCATAAAGCCGATCTTCTGACCGAGTTCCAGGAACGGTTTGACGAATGCCGGGATCTTTGTCTCATCAATCGGCAGGTTGAAGGCGTTCGGGAAGGCGATGCCCTTGGCGGCTTCGATCGCCTGCTGGGCCGCCTGCGTCCCGATGTTGTACTGGGACTCGAAGGTATTTGCACCCAGGTGCGGGGAGACGACGATGTTGTCCAGGTCGAGCAGCGGGTGGTCGGTTGCCGGCTCTTTTTTGAAGACGTCGATACCCGCGAAACGGATCTTTCCGGATTTCAGGCCGTCATAGAGGGCTTCTTCGTTGTAGAGGCCGCCGCGGGCACAGTTAACGAGGACGACACCGTCTTTCATCTTCGCGATCTCTTCGGCACCGATGATATCGATCGTCTCAGAGTTCTTCGGAGTGTGGATCGTGATGATGTCGCAACTGAGGATCTCGTCGAAGCTGTCCGTGTATTTGACGCCGAGGTCTGTTGCTTTGGAGGCCGGGATGTACGGGTCGTAGGCAACGACGTCCATCTCGAAGGCCTTACAGCGAACCCCCACGCGGCTTCCGATGTTACCGAAACCGATGATCCCGAGCTTCTTGCCTTTGAGCTCGTAGCCGTACCACTTCTCGCGCTTCCAGATGCGCTGGTTTTTAAGATGGTCGTGGGAGTACGGGAACATACGCATACAAGAGAGCATATGGGCCATGGTCAGCTCAACGGCGGCGATCGTGTTGGCCGTCGGGACGTTCATGACGATGATCCCCTCTTTGGAGCAGCCGTCGATATCGACATTGTCGACCCCGACACCGGCACGGACGATCGCTTTCATCTGCTTGGCGGCACCGATGAACTTGTCATCCACGTCGGTAGAGGAGCGTGTGATCGCGACGTCGGCATCGGCGATGACATCGAGCAGCGCCGTTTTGTCGATATCGGCAGCAAAGACGTAATCGATCTGCGGATCGTTCTGAAGCATCTCGAGCCCGGCTTCATGAATATGGTCACATACGACTACTTTATATTTTTCCATCTTAAAATCCTAAAGTGAAATTGAAAATGTTATCAACAAGTACCTGCCTCGCAGGGCATTGCTGATAAATTTGGGAAGCCCCTCCGCCGGTGCGGAAAGGGGTTATTTTTTGAGTTGGTCTTTGATCAGGTCGCCGAGGCTGTTGGAACCGTCCTCTTCGTTGAGCTTGTCGAGGATTTTCTGATCGTGCAGTCTGTCGAGTTTACGGACAGAGAGGCGGATACGGTCGCGCTTGGCGTCGATCGCAACGATCGCCGCTTCGATCTCCTGCCCTTTTTCGAGCTCTTCCGCTTTGAGCGGCTCGAGGTCTTCGTTGCGGATCAGCGCATCGACACCGTCGCTGAGGGAGACGAAGACACCGAAGTCTTTGACGTCACGGACGCTGCCCTTGACGATATCGTTGACACGGTGGGAAGCCGCGAATTTCTCGACCGGGCTCTCTTCGAGCATCTTGCGGTTGAGGGAGATCTTCTGGTCGTCACGGTTGATCTTCGCGATCTTGACTTCGACTTCGTCACCGGACTTGAAGAGGTCTTTGGCTTTGACGCCTTTTTCCCATGTCGTATCCTGGTTGTGCAGGAGCCCTTCGACACCGGCGATCTTGACGAATGCACCGAAGTCCGTCAGGGAGGTAACGGTACCGGTGACGACATCGCCCTCTTTGAATTTCTTCGCAAACTCGTCGAAAGGTTTCGGCAGGAGACGCTTGAGGGAGACACGCAGCTTGTGCTTCTCCGGATCAACGTCGATCACTTCGACGTCGATGTCGTCGCCGACAGTGAGGTAGTCTTTCGGGTTCTTGATGTTTTTGTCCCAGGTGATCTCGGAGATATGGAGGAAACCTTCGATATCGTTCCCAAGGTCGACGAACGCACCGTACGGCTCGATGTTGCTGACCGTAACCGTGATCGTATCGCCCGCTTCGAGTTCGTCCTCGATCTCTTTCCACGGATCCGGCTGGACCGCTTTGATGGAGAGGGAGAGGTGGCGCTTGTCTTTGTCGTAAGCGATCGCTTTGACATTGACCTTGTCACCTTCACTGTAGAGCTTGGACGGGTTGACCGGGCCTTTGTAGCTGATCTCGTTGTAGTGGACCAGGCCGTCGACACCGCCGACGTCTACAAACATACCGTAGCTGGTGATCTTCTTGATGACACCTTCGACGATCGTACCCTCTTCCATGAGCTGGTCGATGATCTCTTTCTTGCGCTTGCGCTCTTCGTTGAAGAGTTTGCGGCGGGAGACGACGATGGAGTTGTCTTCCGGATCGAGTTTGATGACCTGCGCCTTGACCTTGCGGCCGATGACGTTGTCGCTCTCTTTGAACGCCGCCAGTGAACGCGGCATGAAGAAGCTGACGCCGTCCGCTTCGATGACGTAACCGCCGCGGTTTTTCTTGGTCACAGTTCCTTCGATAACGACATCTTCGAAATCCTCTTTGTGCGCTTCGACGAATTCCATCGTTTTTTGCTGCTCAAGGACCTTGCGGTAGGAGATCTTCGGACGCTCGTTGTAGTGTCCCGTGACCATGACCGTGATCTTGTCACCGACGTTGAAAAGCAGATTGCCCGCTTCATCCCTGATCTCATCAAGATTGATGATACCTTCCAGTTTTTCTCCAACTCCGACGAGCGCGCGATTATCGTCTTCCTGGATTGCGACAACTTCACCTTCGGTGATGCGATTGGATTCTTGCTCCTGGAAAGAAGCCTCCAGCATCTCGGCGAAATTTTCCTCTTCAAATGCTTCGTTATCGAAAGCCATACCTGTACCCTTATTACGTAATAAAATCTCGTGAGTATAGCGAAAGAAAGCTTTTATGAAGCAGAAAGATTACAGCAGGGCGGATTTTTTACGCTAAGCAGCCCCTTCCGGAAACGTGCCGGAAGTCTCAGGCGCTCTTTTGACCGGTTTTGATCCGCGCGATCACCTGTTCGATGATCCAATCCGGGGTGGAGGCACCGGCACTGATGCCGCAATATGCCTTGCCGTTGAACCAGGCGTCGTCGATGTCGTCCGGTCCTTCGATATGGTAGCTGTCGGGACAGTACGCTTGGGCGATACTGTGCAGCTGCTTCGTGTTCGAGGAGTTTTTCCCGCCGATGATGATCATGACATCGGCCCGTTTTGAGAGGTCGCGCACCGCGTCCTGGTTCTCGAAGGTCGCGTTGCAGATCGTGTTGAAGACCCTTACTTCTTTATAGCGCGGGATCAGGTGGTTGACGATCTTGAGGAACTCTTCGACCTTCCGTGTCGTCTGCGCAACGACGGCGATCTTCTCTTTGAAGCGGATCTTTTCGAGCTCCTCGACGCTCATAACGACGTAGGCGCCCTCCTTGGCGTAGCTTTTGACCCCGCGGATCTCCGGGTGCTCTTCATCGCCGAAGATGACGATGTCGTACCCCTGTTCGCTCATCTCCTCGCAGATCTGCTGCGGTTTGGTCACATAGGGGCAGGTGGCGTCGACAACGTTGACATCCCGTGCATAGAGCGTCTCCAGCTCCTGTTTCGGGATGCCGTGGGTCCGGATGACCGCCGTGTCGCCCGCTTTGAAATCATCCAGGTTCTCCGTCAGCGCGACCTGGAAATCCTTCTTCAGACGGTCGATCTCCTTCGCGTTATGGATCAAGGGCCCGTAGGTGGCCGACTTTCGGTTCTCCTCGGCGATCTTGATCGCCCGTTTGACGCCGAAACAGAAGCCGTAGTTCTCTGCCAGTTCAATCTTCATGATGCACTTCCCCGATCGTACCGATCAGCTCGAAAAAATTCGGGAAGGAGGTCATGATACACTCCGTATCTGTCACTTCCATCCCGCAGCGCAGGCCGGCGATGATGAAACTCATCGCGATGCGGTGATCGCCGAAACTGTCAACGCTAGCACCCTGCAGGACCCCGCCCGTGACCCGGTAACCGTCTTCGAACTCTTCACAGACGATACCGCACTTTTGCAGGTTCGTCATCACCGTCGTGATGCGGTCGCTCTCTTTGACCCGGAGCTCTTCGGCATTTCTGACCTCGCTGGTCCCCTCCGCCGTCGCCATCGCGATCGCCAGCGCCGGCAGTTCGTCGATCAGCCAGGCGATGTTCTCCTCGACGACGATCGCCTTGAGCGGGCGGTAATGCACCTCGATCGTGCCGATGGGTTCATACCGCTCGTCGATCACCTCGTAGCGGATATCCGCCCCCATGCGTTCAAGCGCCTTGAAGGCCTCGATACGGGTCGGGTTGAGCGTCACGCCCTCGATGACGGCACTGCTGCCGGGGGTGATCGCCGCGGCCACGGCAAAGAAGAAGGCGCTGGAGGGGTCGGCGGGCACCCGGATGTCGAGGGGCTGCAGCCGACCGTTCAGCGGCTGTATTTCCGTACGGAGGTTTTCCGTTTTGATCGCGGCCCCCATCCCGCTGAGCATCCGCTCCGTATGGTCACGGCTCAGCTCGGGCTCTTCGAAATAGCAGGGGCCGTCGGCCCGGAGCGCCGCGAGGATCATCGCACTTTTGACCTGCGCCGAGGCGACGGGACTTGTATAGTCGAAGGCCTTCAACGATCCGCCGCGCACGCTCAGCGGTGCCAGGTCGCCGTTATTGCGGCCGTCAAGCATCGCCCCGATACTGCGCAGCGGTGCCGTCACCCGTTTCATCGGGCGGCGGCGGAGGTATTCATCCCCGCTCAACACGAAGTGCCCTTCCGCCGAGGCGAGCAGCCCGCAGAAAAGCCGCATCCCTGTACCGGAGTTGCCGCAATCCAGGACGTCATCGGGCTCTTTGATACCGCGGGAGACGATGGTGATGACGTCGCCGTCATCCACCACTTCAGCGCCCAGGGCTTCCACAATGCGCAGGGTGTTCATCGTATCCTCGCCGCGCAGGAAGTTGCGGATGACGCTTTGGCCTTCGGCCAGGGTCGCGAACATCGCGCTGCGGTGCGAGATCGATTTGTCCGCGGCGATCCTGTCGCTGCGGAAAGCGAATGTCCCGGCCGGCGCGATACGGACCCGGCTCATCGCAGTGCCACTCCGAGATCGTTCTGCAGGGCTGCGAGCACCCCTTCCATCGCCGCCGTAATCTCCTCCTCTTCGAGGGTCTTCTCCTGCGACTGGAGGACAAAGCGCAGCGTCAGGCTCATCTGTTCGCCCAGGCTCTCGTCCGTATAGCGGTCGACGGGGTAGAAACGGACGATCTCGCCGCTGCGGCTCCCTTCGATGACTTCGGCTACCTTCGCGTAGGCCATTGCCTGCGGCATCAGGATACTGAGGTCACGGTGCGACGCCTGGTACTTGGAGTACGGTTTTGCCTCGACCCGTTCAAAGGCGAGCGCGTCAAAGGCACCTTCGAACATCACGGTGCGCGGCAGGTCCATCTCCGCCTGCAGCGTCGGGTGCAGGGTAAATATCTCGCCGATCTTCACCCCGTTCTGGTAGACGGCCGCCGCCTGGTAGGGGTGGGCCAGCTTGTGGGTCGGGGTGATCGGCTCCAGGGTGAAATCCCCCAGGACATCCGCTGCCAGTTTGGAGAAAGACTCGAAACCGATGCTCTCCGGCTTGCCGCTGTTATCGAGGGTGTCCTCACTCAGGGCACCGGCAAAGAGCAGTGCCATCTTGACCGATTCGCGGCGCTGGACGTCAAAGACCGAACCGATCTCGAAGAGCGGGATGCGTTTGCGGCCGTTTTTGGCGTTGCTGCTGGCGGCATTGAGCAGCCCCACGAGCAGTGTCGGACGCAGGGTGTCCAGAGTCCCGGCGATCGGGTTGAGCAGGGAGAGCTCCTTGGCCACGCTTGGCACCCCGAGGGCGTCAAGCTGTTCGCGCTCGTTGAAGACGAAGTGGACACTCTCGTAAAAGCCGCTCTGCGCCGCGCGCTGGCGGTAGGTCTGCTTTTTGCGGAAGACAAAATAGTCGTCATCGATGCGGTCCGCTTCGGCCAGGACAAAGGGTTTCGCCGGGATATTGTCGATGCCGACGATCCGGACGATCTCTTCGATCAGGTCCTGGCGGTTGACGATGTCGTGGCGGAAACGCGGCACGCTGACGACGATCTGCTCTTCGCTCGATTTGGAGATATCAAAGCCGAGGTTTTTGAGGATGTTCGCCACCCGGCTCTTGTCGATTTCCGTCCCGACAATGCTGCTGACGTAATCCATGTCGATGCTGATATTCTTCGGTTCGAAGACTTCGGCGTGCTCCAGCGTGCCGCCGTAGATCTTGCCCTCGCCCTTGGCCTCGATGCAGCTGAACAGGAAATCGCTGCCAAGCGAGAGTTCCGGCTCGCTGCCGCGCGAAGTGCGGTAGTAGAGCGGCCCGCTTTGCAGTTTCGTCTCCGCCATCTTCTGCGAAATGACGTCCGGCGCAATATAACTCGCCTCGATAACGATGACGCCGCGGACGTCCTGCAGCCGGGAAGCGTCTTCCTGGCGGATGCCGATGATCGACGCGCACTCCTTCCCGTAAACGGCAGTCAGCCCATGCGCCTCACGCTTGATGACGACCTCGGCAAGCTTCTCATCGTCCCCGCGGAAGAAGTCGACGGGATAGGCACGGAGGATCACCCCGGTACTGTGCATCGCGTACTCAAGGCACCCTTCGACGGCATTACTGCGGCTCTCGTCGATCATGGCCAGGCGCAGTGTCATCAGCAGGGAGTCATCGAAGAACTCGACCGAGACGGCATGGTAGCGGACACTGCCGGCGACATCGCCCTCGACGTCAAGCTTCAGCAGGCGCCCGATGCCCAGGCGGTTCTCATCCTCGCGGCTTGCCGTCCGCGGCTTCAGGCTCTTGTCCAGCGCGGCGCAGAGGTCGCGGGCGACCCCGCGGATGCTCAGACAGTCCCCGCGGTTCGCCGTCAGTTCGATCTCGATCAGGTCATCGTTGAGCAGCGGATATTCGCCGAGCGGTTTCCCGAGCTCCAGGGTGCCGATGCTCTCGTCAAGGACAAGGATACCGTCGTTCAGTTTCGGCAGCCCCAGTTCGGTCGCAGAACAGATCATCCCCGCGGAATCGACGCCGCGGAGCTTGACCGGTTTGATCTCCAGCCCGCCGGGCATCACCGCACCGACGACGGCAACAGGCACGTACTGCCCCGCCGCAACGTTGGGAGCACCGCAGACGATCTGGCGCGTTTCACCGCCCAGGTCGACCTGGCAGACGTTAAGCTTGTCGGCATCGGGATGTTTCTCGCACGCGGCGACCCTGCCCACGACGATCTTCTCCGGCATGCGGTAGGACTCTACCCGGTCGACTTCCAGGCCGATGGCGTTGAAGGTCTTGGCCAGCTGCTCCGTCGTAATATCGGAGAGGTCGATCCATTCGTTAAGCCAGTGGCGTGTGACAATCATTTGAACTGCTCCAGTAGTCTGATATCGCCCTCAAACAGCGAGCGCAGATCCCCGATACGGTGGATCAGCATCGCGAAACGCTCCACGCCGAGGCCGAAGGCGTAGCCGCTGACGTTCTCATAGCCGACCGCCTTGAAAACGTTGGGGTCGACGATCCCGCAGCCCAGGACTTCCAGCCATCCGGTCTTGGAACAGACGCGGCAGCCGTCACCGCCGCAGAAGATGCAGCTGATATCGACTTCCGCGGAGGGTTCCGTGAAGGGGAAGAAGCTCGGGCGGAAACGGACGTCAACGTCACCGAACATGTACTTGAGGAAGTCCTCGAGGATGAACTTCAGGTTCGCGAAGGAGACCTTGCCCTCTTCATCGACAAGCAGTCCCTCGACCTGGTGGAACATCGGGGTGTGCGTCAGGTCGTAGTCGCGGCGGAAGACGGCGCCCGGCGCGATCATACGGATCGGCGGCTTCTCCTGCTTCATCGTGCGGATCTGTACCGGGGAGGTATGGGTACGCAGCAGCAGCTCGTCTTTGAAATAGAAGGTATCCTGCATATCACGGGCCGGGTGGTACTTGGGCAGGTTCAGCGCCTCGAAGTTGTGAAAATCATCTTCCACCATCGGGCCGGTCTTGACCGAGAAGTTCATCGCGACGAAGTACTCGACAATACGGTCCATCGTCTGCATCACCGGGTGCAGCGCCCCGCGTTCGCTTCCGCGGCCGAACAGGGTCACGTCGATCGCTTCCGCTTTCATCCCCGCCTCGAGCGCTTCGAGGGCCAGGATCTCCTTGCGGACGTTAAAGGCCTCGGTCAGCTTCGCCTTATGCTCGTTGAGCTCTTTGGCAAACGCCCCCTTCTCCTCGTTGGGAACGGACTTCATCTTCGCGAACTCTGCCGCGAGTACCCCTTTTTTCCCAAACACCGCAATACGGATCTCTTCAAGTTTGTCGACACTCTGTGCCGACGCAATGGCGTCATACCACTCTTGCAACCCTGGCTCCTTCCCGGGGACGTCTCCCCCATGTATCTTGCGCGTATTGTATCCAAAGAGATTTAAAGGGCAGTATCATTGATGAATTACACTGCAGGAGCAAAGCCCCTGCAGCTACGCTAACGCTTAGTTCGCGTTGTCCTCGCGCTATGCCCTGCGAAATTCCGCTTCGCTACATCATCAGCGGGCGCTCTGGAAGAAGTGCTCTTCTTTAAAATCAATACCGAAACCCCTCCGATTCAAAGCAGGTTAGCCTCAAAGGCTTCTATGCTACAATCACAAAAACGCTCTTTCAAGGAACATTCATGTGTCTTTTCTGCAAAATCGCCAACAATGAATTGAGTGCCAACACGGTGCACGAAAATGACGATTTTATCGCCTTTCACGACATTAACCCCAAGGCCCCCGTTCATGTACTCGCCATCCCCAAAACCCATGTCGACAGTTTCAACGAGGTAACGCCGGAGATGATGGCAGGTATGACTGTGTTTATCCAGGAAGTGGTTGAGAAGGTCGATATCAAAGAGAGCGGATACCGCGTGATCACCAATATCGGGGAGAACGGCGGCCAGGAGGTCAAGCATCTCCATTTCCACATCCTCGGCGGCGCGAGACTCCGCTGGGGCCACTTCGCAGACGCGGACCCGAAAGACTTTCTATAAACCTTACGCCGCAGGAGCCTAGCTCCTGCGACTACGTTAACACTGGGTTTGTCCTCGCATAGCTGCGAAATTCCGCTCTGCTACATCTTCAGCAGAGAGCTCACGCGCAGATGCACTGCGCTTTTACCTCTCCCCATAAAAAATATTACAAAAAATTTCGGCTTGGAACGTCCACGTAATAGTGAAGATGAAGTGCGTGTGAGTGTATTACATGCGGCAGCCGCTTTTCACTTTCTTCTTTCCGGTTCGGTTTCTTCTTTGTGCAAGCAAAGAAGAAAGGGAACAAAGGACCTAAAAAAGGGTTTGCGGCGTATTGAAGAGTTTCAGCTTAGCTGGGGCAGGCTTCGATTTCACCGAAGTCGATATTGCCGCCCTGCCCGCTGATGATCTCCTCGTTCTCACGCAGAACGTTGCCGTTGTGCGTCACGGAGTAGGTGATCTTCGTCGTATCGCGTACCGTGTTGATCGTCGAGCAGTAGGTCTCGATGCTGCCCATGACCCAGCGCAGCGCCGTCATATCGTCTGCATCGGAGTCGAAGCGGTAGTCGAGGTGCAGGGTGTTGAACTTGCACGGCGGTGTTTCGTTGCGCACAACCTCGCCGTCGACACTGAGGTTGGTGACCGTCTTGCCCTGCTTTTTCGGAATGGCAATGAGGTCGCTCGTCGTACAGGCGACGAGGCCGGAGAGGAAATATTCGATCGGTGAAATGACCGGGCAGTCAATGACAAAGCTCTGTCCGCGGTCCGTTTTCGCTTCGAAACGCATCTCGTCCAGGTGGGAAATCGTTACTTTCATAAATCAAGCTCCTTCAGGTAGTTTTCGAAGTGCACGATCTGTTCGAGCGTACGCACCGTCGCCGTCCCGCCGGAGGAGGTACGGGCGTTCATGGAGTGTGCCAGCTGCAGGTGCGGGATCACATCTTCGCCGATACGCTCGTCGATCGCCTTGAGCTCGCTATAAGCGATCTCGCTCAGGTCGATTCCGAGCGCTTCGGCCCGGGCGACGGCCTTGCCCGTAATGAAGTGGGCCTCGCGGAACGGTACCCCGCAGCGCTCGACGAGGTAGTCGGCCAGGTCGGTGGCGCTCAGGTGCCCCTTCTTCGATGCAGCCAGCATGTTCTCGGGCTTGACGGTCATCGTCTTGAGCGCTTCGTTCAGGATCTCGAGGGAGATGTGCGCTGTCGCGACAGCGTCGAAAACCCCTTCCTTGTCTTCCTGGGTATCCTTGTTGTAGGCGAGCGGCAGCCCCTTCATCACCGTGAGCAGCCCCATCAGCGCGCCGTAGACGCGGCCCGTTTTGCCCCGCAGCAGTTCCGGGACATCCGGATTCTTCTTCTGCGGCATGATGGAGGAGCCCGTCGAATACTCATCGGAGAGCTCAACAAAGCCGAACTCGTAGCTCGACCAGAGGATCAGCTCTTCGCTGAGGCGGGAGACGTGCATCATCATCGTCGAGATGTTAAAGAGGATCTCCAGGGCAAAATCCCGGTCGCTGACCGTATCGAGGCAGTTTACACTGACACTGTCGAAGCCGAGCTCATGCGCGGTATAGCTGCGGTCGATATTGTGCGGCGTTCCGGCCAGGGCGGCGCAGCCCAGCGGAGAGACGTTGTTGCGCTCGCGGCTGGAGAGGAGACGGTCGATGTCACGTTTGAACATGCTTGCGTATGCCAGCAGGTGGAAACCGAAGTTGATCGGCTGGGCATGCTGCAGGTGTGTCATGCCCGGCAGCAGCGTCTCCGTGTGCTTTCCGGCAATGTCAACGAGGGTTTGCAGCAGGGTTTTGAGCTGTCCGGCGATCTCGAGGTCCTTACGCAGGACGTAACGGCGGAAATCGACGGCGACCTGGTCATTACGGCTGCGGGCCGTATGCAGTTTTTTGCCGGCGTCGCCGATGAGCGCGGTAAGACGCTTTTCGATCGCCATGTGCAGGTCTTCATCACTGATATTCCACTCAAAACTGCCTGCTTCGATCTCTTCGCGGACCTGTGCCAGTCCCCCGCGGATCGCCTCAAGCTCATCTTCACTCAGGATACCGCGGCTCTGCAGCATAGCGGCATGGGCAAGCGAACCCTCAATATCCTCCCGATACAGTTCGCGGTCGAACATGATCGAAGCGTTGAACTGGTCTAGAAGTGACGAGGCGGAGGCGCTGAAACGGCCGGACCACATTTTTTCCATAGGTCTGTCTCCAAAATAAAATAACGGTATTTTAGCGAATAGGGTTTAAAGTGCAGAAAGGCCCGGAGGCCGGAGGGTCAGTTACAGGCAGGAACGTTACCGCTATCCTTGGCGTATTCGACCATGAAATCTTTGAGGTGCTTCGAATTCTTCTGGTACTTCTTGCTTTTGAAGTATTTCCAGGACTTCTTCGCTTTGTCGTTATTGAGGTGAATTTCAGCCAGGCCTTCGCCATGGTTCTTCATCATCTTTTTCCATGTTCTGCGTTTGTAGGTAAAGGCGATATCCTGGCCGTCGTCATGACAGGCTTTACACTGTTTATGAAACTCGCGCTGACCTTTGTACACGGCAGCTTCACTGACAACACCCGTCATCAGTGCCGTAATAAGAACAGAGAAAACGACCTTCTTCATTCGCATCCTTTATCCAAGGGAGGTGTCACACAAGAATACATTATATATTATTATGCGAGCCTTAACTGTGACAATTTTGTTATAAACTATTTAAATGCCATTTCCTCGGCCCTGGCGAGCAGTTCACGCGCACCCTGCTCGATAAATGTTTCCGCCATCTTCCGGCCGAGATTGCCGACGCCATCCTTCGGCACTTCAACCGATTCTGCAAGCACTTCCGTCCCGTCGGGGAGCCCGACGATCGCCTGCGTCAGTACCTGGCCGTTCTCGAGTACGGTGGCATTGACACCGATAGGAACCTGGCAACCTCCCTGCAGCGTATCGACGAACTCGCGTTCGATCGTCGTTTCGATACGGGTATTCGTATCTTCGAGTCCCCGTGCGATTTCAAGGACTTCCGGATCATCGACCGCTTCAATTCCGAGCGCGCCCTGTCCCATGGCTGGTACCATATCGCCCAGTGCGATCGGGTAGACGTACTCGACACTGTCGAGCAGTCCCAGGCGGTTGATCCCGGCAGAGGCGAGGATAATAGCATCATACTCGCCCTCTTTGAGCTTGCGGATGCGGGTATCGACGTTCCCGCGGAGGTCCTTGATGGTCAGGTCCGGGCGCAGGGTGAGGATCTGCATACGGCGGCGCAGCGACGATGTCCCGACAACCGCCCCCTCCGGCAGGGCCTCGATATTCGCATACTTTTCGCTCAGCATCGCGTCGCGGTCGTCTTCGCGCTCGGTAATCGCTGCCAGCACGAGGCCGTCGGGCATCTGTGTCGGTACGTCTTTGAGCGAGTGGACCGCCAGCTGGGCTTCACCCTTCAGCATCGTCTCTTCGATCTCTTTAAGGAAGAGCCCCTTTCCGCCGATCTTTGCCAGCGGCACGTCGAGGATCTTGTCGCCGCTCGTTACGACGATTTTAAGCGACACTTCCAGCCCGGGGTTCTGCTCTTCGAGAACGGCCTTGATATGTTCGGACTGCCAGAGTGCCAGCTTGCTTCCGCGGGTTGCGATGACGAGTTTCTTCATTTAACGTTGACTCCCTTGTAACGGTTTTTGGTTGCATCTTTTTCACCGTCGAAATAGACCGTCGGCGTGCCGCTGACCATCAGCGCTTCGATGATGGCATCATCCGATGCCACCTGGGCGTTGACCGCCGCGCTGTGCAGATCGCTGATTTTCAGGTTCGTGTTGACGGCTTTGTTGAAGGCATCGAGGACCTTCTGTTCATCCTTTTCGCGGGTGATCGTCGTCGGCACCTTGTAGAGCGAGAGCATGATGTCCTTGCGCCCCTGGAGTTCCGCCGCAACCGCCGCGCGGGTCAGCGTCGGCGCCGCAGGGTGCAGGCGTTCCAGCGGGAAGTGGTAGTAGTAGACGGCAAAGGTTTCCGGGTACTGTTTCATGTACTCCACCGCCTTGGGAACGTAACTCCGGCAGAAAGGACAGAGCGGATCGGAGAAGATCGCAACCTTGTGCTTCGCGTTCGCGTTGCCGTAAATGAGGTTCGCTTTTTTGTAGAAATCGGATTTGAACTGCGGTGCCGCCGCATCACGGAGGCTCTTGCCCGTTTTCAGGTCCGTCAGTTCCCCGGTGATCACTTTGTCGTTGGCGAAGTAGATAACGCGCTGTTTTATCTCTCGTTCACTCTTACCCTGCTTCACCTTTGCGTCGAGCGATACGATGAAACTGTCCCACCCTTTCATACCTTCAAGCGGCTGCCGTTCGACGACCTTGACCGTCAATGACGTAATAGCAGGGTTCTTGGAAAGGTTGTTTTTGAGGAAGGTTTCGACTTCGCCGTTCGTTGCGCCAAAAAGGCTAGCGCTTATCAGCATCGTCGCTGACAATTTCGACATCAATGACATGGTCATCCTTTTGAGTGTTGTGAGTTGATGAATCGTGCCTGGATTGTGACACAAATCGGTTAACCAACATCTTCGAGACAACACTGAACTGCAGCAGGATGCCGAAGATATCCGTCAGGAAACCGGGGGCGATCAGCAGAAAAGCGCCCAGAATGGTAAAGAGGTTGAGCTGCTGAAACTCGAAGGGGTCGATCCGCGCCTGGTTCAGCGCGTTGATGTTCTCCGCCAGCGTCCCCCGGAAGTTCGCCAGGATCACGATGCCCACCAGGGCGCTCGCGATCAGCTCGACGAAGGTCCATACCCCGCCGATCGTCGAGGCGATCTTGACGGAAACGAGCACTTCCAGGAAAAGGTAGAGGAGAAAGTAGATCATCCGATCCACTCCATAATACGCGCGAGCGCTTCATCGGACGGGACATCGGTTTTCGTATCTTCGGCGCGGTCAAAGAACTGCACGATGCCGTTGGCGAGCTCCTTGCCGATAATGACGGTGAGCGGGTAACCGACCAGTTCCGCATCTTTCGCCTTGAACCCGAAACGCTCCTTGCGGTCGTCCATGATAACGTCGACGCCTGCCGCCTGCAATGCCTCGTAAAGGCGCTCGGCCAGGGCCGTCTGCGCCTCGTCTTTGATGTTCGAGATCATCAGGTTCACCAGGTAGGGTGCCGTCGTTTTCGTCCAGACGCACCCCTTCTCGTCATGATGCTGTTCGATCACCGCGGCGATAAGGCGGCTCACACCCATGCCGTAGGTACCCATCACGAAAGGTTCCGCCTTGCCGTTCTCATTGAGGAACTGCGCCCCCAGCGGTGCGGAGTAGACGGTACCGAGTTTGAAAATGTGCCCGACCTCGATCCCTTTCGTATAGGAGAGCTTTCCGTCACAGACCGGGCAGCCGTCGCCCTCTTTGACCTCATACAGCGCGGCGTACTGCGCCTCTTCCGGAAGCACCGAAAGATCGACGCCGACATAGTGGTAGTCCGCTTCGTTGGCCCCGCAGATCATATTCGCCGCCCCTTTGACGTCCGCATCGAAGATGGTGCGCACGCTGTTGAGGTCCAGCGGCCCGATGAACCCCGGAACGAGTCCAAGCGCCGAGAGCTCCTCTTCGTTGACATCGACAAGGTCCAGCGCACCGCAGGCATTGACCGCTTTGACCTCCTGCAGGTCGTCGCAGCCGCGCAGAAAGAAGACGACGACCTCATCCCTCTCTTCGTAGATCGCACGCTTGGCCACGGCCTTGAGCGTGTAATAGGGGTCAACATGGAAAAAGCCGCCGAGCTCCTCGATGCTCTTGACGCCCGGCGTCGCGAACTTGTTGAAATCCGCCTCCGGTGCTTCGGGGATTGCCGCGCGCTCCGAACGTCTGGCCGCCTCGATGTTCGCACCGTATTCACAGCGGTCGCAGACGGCCAGGGTGTCTTCACCGCTGTCGGCGAGGACCATCAGCTCCTTTGAACCGGAACCGCCGATTGCGCCGCTGTCGGCCTCGACAATGCGGAAATCAAGCCCCAGACGCTCCAGAACGCGCTTGTAGGCCGCTTCCATCGCCTCGAACTCGCGGTCGAGGTCCTCGTAGGAGGTGTGGAAGCTGTAGCCGTCTTTCATCACGAACTCGCGGGCCCGCATCAGGCCGAAGCGCGGACGCGCCTCGTCGCGGAACTTCGTCTTGATCTGATAGAGGTTCAGCGGCAGCTGCTTGTAGCTGTTGACGCGGTTGCGCACGAGGTTGACCATCATCTCCTCGTGGGTCGGTCCCAGGACAAAGAGGTTCTCTTTGCGGTCACGGAAACGCAGCAGTTCCTTGCCGAACTTCTCGATCCGGCCGCTCTCTTCCCACAGCTCCGCCGGGGTGACGAAACTGAGATCGACCTCCTGCGCACCGGCACGTGCCATCTCCTCATTGATGATCGCCTCGATCTTTTTCAGCACCCGCTTGCCCAAAGGCATCAGGTTGTACAGCCCGCTGGCGACCTGGGCGATAAACCCGGCCCGGGTCAGATAGATGTGGCTCGGGAGCGCCGCATCTTTGGGCGCCTCCTTCTCCGTCGGGATAAAAGCCTGGGACATACGCATTGTCGGTTACTCCTCACTCATGTCTAAAATAAATGCCATCGAATCGATCATGGCGTCGATGTCGCCTTCGTCAGCTGCTTTGCGCAGCTGCTGTACCTGCGGGTGCAGGAATCGCTTGATCGCCTGCAGGGCCATCTTCTGCGCCTGCGCTTCATACGCCTCGGGCACATACCCCTTGCCGACAACGCGGGCCGCTTCCGTCGCGGCCGCCGTGTCGGCACGGCGGTAGAGCTCCTTGATCAGCGGTTCGATGTTGAGCGATTTGAGCCAGGCGTAGAACTCCGCCGTATAACGCCCGACGATGGCGAAGGAGGCCTTGGCCTCCTCTTCGCGCAGCATGATATTCTCGTCGACCGTGTTTTTCAGGTCGTCCACCCGGTGTACCGTCACCATCGCATGGTCAATCTCGCCGATATCCCGCGGGACCGCCATGTCGAACCAGTGGCACTCCCGCTCTTTTTTCAGGCCGACCTTCCCGTCGATAATGGGGTCTTCCGCGCTCGTGGCCGTAAAGATCATGTCGTACTCGCCCAGGACATCTTTGAGGCGCGTAAAGGGGACAAGCGTCCCTTGCACCTCTTCGGCCAGCGCTTCGACCTTCGCCATCGTGCGGTTCATCAGGCTGACCTCGGCCCCATGGTTTTTCAGGGTGCGCGCGGCGATGACGGACATCTCCCCCGACCCGATCACCAGCGCCCGCTTGCCCGAGAGCGTCCCGAAAGCGCGGCGCGCAGCCGCCACGGCGACACTGGCCACGGAGACGGGTTTGGAAGAGATATCGGTCTGGTTGCGCACCTCGGCCGCGCACTTGAAAGCGTAGTTGACCGCGCGGGTCAGTTTGTCGCCGCAATGTCCCCGCTCCAGGGCAAAACGGTAGGCGTCTTTGAGCTGGCCGGCGATCTGGGTCTCGCCGACAATGAGCGAATCAAGGGAACTGGCGACACTGAAGAGGTGGTGGATCGCCCCCTGGTCTTCAAAGAGTTCCGCCCGACCCTCCAGCTCGTTAAGACTGATGCCCGAGTGCTCATGCAGCAGCATAAAGAGGTGCTTGGCAGCTTCGCCGGGATTGTTGCAGCTGCTGATCAGTTCGATACGGTTACAGGTGGAGAGAACGAATGCCTCGTTCAGGTAGGGGGCTTCAAGGGTCCGGGCGAGAAAGGTCTCCTTGGCAGCATCATCGTTAAACGCCAGCTTGTCCCGGATGGGGAGCGTTGTATTCTTATGCGTAAAACTGAGGATAAGATAGTGCATCAGAACGTTCTTTGCATCATGGATTCCAAGACTGCCTCGAGGGCCGCGTCACCGCGGATGGCATCCCTGGCCTCGTCACTGAGCGCACGGGCCCGGGCGTAGGCGGCTTTAACCGCCCCGCTGCTCTCCAGCCCCGCTTGGAGCCAGCGGGTCTCCTCCGCCGTCGCGCTTTTGCCGTGCAGGGCGAGGAGGCGTTCGCGCGCCTCACCGTCGAGCGTGCGGTAGAGGTGGATATACGGCAGGGTGCATTTGCCTTCGACGTAGTCGTTCATCGCCGGTTTGCCCAGTGTCGCTTCATCGGAAACGATGTCGAGGATATCGTCGATGATCTGGAAGGCGACGCCGAGGTTCTTGCCGTAGAGCGCGTACGCCTCGGCGTCTTTGCCGGCCAGCATCGCCGCACTCTTCGCGGCCGCCTCGATCAGGACCCCCGTTTTGAGATAGAGCATCTGCAGATAGCGCGCTTCATCCTCATTGAATGATTTCGCCATCTGCACATCCATCATCTCGCCGACCGAGAGCGACGTAACGGCATCCGCGACCGTCTTGGCGATCCGGGCGTCGAACTGCGTCAGTTCGCTGAACGCCTTGGAGTAGAGGATATCGCCGAGCATCACCGCCTGTTTGCTCCCCTCGGTCGCATTGACCGATGGGGTGCCGCGGCGCAGCTGCGCCTCGTCGATGACATCGTCATGCAGGAGGCTGGCGGCATGGATCAGTTCGATCACCGCGGCCAGCGTCACGGAAGCGTCGTTCTCCCCCGCGATCATCATGATCAGGCGGGCACGGAGGCGCTTGCCGCCGGACAGTGTTTCAAAAAGCCCGGTCGCGTACGGGTATCCCACCGCTGCGACCATCTCCTGCATTCTGCGCGCTACCGCTTCGACCATCTCGGCGCCTTCCCCCTATTCGCTTTGACTGAGGACGTTGCCCATCGACTCGATATAGAGTTCCTTCGCCATGGCATTGACGGCATCCGCTTCTTCGAACTGAAGCTGTTTGATCGTGCGGTCGATCGTCGCGTCGTCCATGGTCTGGCCGAGCAGTTTCTCCATTGCCGCCAGGCGCTCGATGAGGCGCTGGAGCTCCCCTTCGGCGACGGAACGGTTGGCGTTGAAGATTACGTCCATGAATTTACTGCGGGGTGAACCGCCGAAGATATCGCCTTCGTCTTCAAAAAGTGCTTCGTACATCTTGTGTTACCTTGAAAATAATTCGTGATTATACCCCTTTTGGGCTTAAGTGCATCTCCTCAACTCATAATCACCGTCCGGACTTTGCCCATCGCTACTTTACGATCCGATAAAAAAATAAAGCTAGAAAAAAATCAAATTTTAATGGAACTGTAAGGTGTAACTTATAACAATCTGTTGTTGCTTAATTATGTAGATAATGCCAAACTCGTTGCGAAACGGGGACGGAAAGCCTACGGGTCTCACTGAGACGGCCGGGTTGCCTAAACATAAACTAAGGTCTTCTACTCCTCGAGTGTCTTGCACACGCTCTACTAATTAGCACACAGTTCTCGGTTCAACATAAGGTGACGGTACACTCCTTACTACTCAACCTGATGCCATCATGCGGGCATTGACGTCTGTGCGGACGGCAGGTCTGTCATGATTTTGAGTGTCCGTTTTAATCACAGGGAGGGAAGTGTCGGCTTCCCTCCCTACCGCACTTCCTTTTCTCCTCTCATTTCAAAGCACGTCGCTACCGTTTGATACGGTAGATGACGGCATACAGCAGCGGTACATAGAACAAGTTCAGTACCGTTGCCCATAAAATCCCATACCCCAGTGACACCGCCATCGGCTGCAGGATCTGTGCCTGACCGGAAGCGAAGAAGATCAGCGTCATCAACCCGAGTACCGTCGTGATCGACGTCATCAGGATCGGGCGCAGGCGGGTCCGTGCCCGCTGCATCAGCGCCTCGCTGTCCCGGGCCTGCCGTATAAAGCTTACCATGATCAGGCCGTCGTTCACGACGACCCCCGCCAGCCCCACGGCCCCGATCAGGCTCGGCATCGTGATGGAGAGCCCCATCAACCAGTGGCCGACATAGACCCCGACGAGGACCAGGGGGATCGTGCTGAGGACGATCAGGGCCAGTACCAACGAATCAAAGAGCCAGACGAGGGTTATGAAGATCAGGAAGATCGCGACGGCCGCCGCCTGGGACATCTCCCGCTGCGTCTTGGCGTTCTCCTTCTCCTCCCCCTTGATCTCGATATGGAACCCCTCATTTTTAAGGCGATCCAGCGTCGGTGCGATCGCCGTCATCACCTCCGACGATGTCCGGATATCCTTGTCCAAAGACGCATAGACGCTGCGGATACGCGCACCGTCCTCTTTTTCGATCGTCACGTATGCCTGCGTATAGATGAAGTCGGCGACGTCGCGCAGGGCCACGGTCTGGGTACTGTTCGGGAGTTGGATGCGGAAGCTCTCCAGGCTCTCGGGGTCATCTTTCTGCACGCTCTCGATGCGGATGCGCACCAGGCCGCTGGCGCTGAACATCTTGCCGTATTCGCCTTTGAGGTAGTGGGCGCGCAGCTGGCGGCTGATGTCCGCCTCGCTCAGGCCCAGGTCGTAGCCGTAGTCGTTGATGCGCAGCTTCAGCTCCCGCTCCCCGAGGTCGGCATCATCCGAAATATTATAGACCCCGGTCACTTCGGCCAGGGCCGCTTCCAGCACTTTTACTCCCTTGGCCAGCTCCGTGTCGTCCTTGCCCTCGAGCGCGAGCTCGATATCGTGCGCGACGACGCCCGTTCCCGGCACGGTGACGTTGAAGTTTTCGAATGTTTTCGTCCCGTCCGCTTCGCTGCTTTGGGCAAGCGGTTCGAGCCACCGCTTCACGTCCTCGCTGATCCGTTTGGCGTCGCGTTGGCGTTTGAGCACCTCGGCGTTGTATTCGATGGAGAAGATGGGGTTGATGTAGCGGTTGTACCAGTTATCGGGGGCCCGTTCATGCAGGTCGATGAAGACCTGGAAGAGGTTTTCGCCGATCTCCGCCTTGTTCTTCGCATCCAGGCGCATCCCTATGACAGACGTCACCGAGGAGTACTCCTCCGGGTCCAGCTTCTCCAGCAGCATCCGCTCGATCATCGCGACCCGCTCCTCCGTGTCTTCAAGCTCGTTGTTGATATTGACCTTCCCCGTCACGTAGACCTGGGTGACGTCAAAGGGCGGGAAGAGCTGAAAACGGCTCTGCGACACCATCACCGCCGTGAGCGCCGCGATGGCGCCGACGATCAGGAAGAGAGAGCGCTTGCGGTGGCGGAAAAGGAGGTGCAGCGTTTTGTCGTACCAGCGGTAGAGGTGTTCCCAGATACCGTGGCTGACATGGCTCTCCCGGCGCAGGCGCAGCAGTTCGTGCGCATGCAGCGGCAGGAAGAAGAAGGCTTCGAAGAGGGAACTAATCAGCAAAATGGTGATCATCACCGGCAGGATCTTGATAAAGGTCCCCATCTCCCCGGTGATGAGCAGCATCGGCAAAAAAGCGAAGACCGTCGTCAGCGTCGCCGTCAGTACCGCGGGGAACATCTCCACCGCCCCCTGGATCGCAGCCTCCCTCCGCGGCATCCCCTCTTCCATATGGCGGTAGATATTCTCCGCCACGACGATCGCTTCATCCACAAGCATCCCCAGGGCGATCAGGGCACCGAGCAGGGAGAGCATGTTGAGCGAATAGCCGATCATCTCCGTCGCGATCAGCCCGATCATGAAACTCATCGGGATCCCCATCGCCACCACGAGCGCGATACCGCGGTTGACGAAGATGAGCATGGCGGCAAAAACGAGAATCAGCCCGACGATGATGTTGGAAACGACGGTATTGAGACGGTTCTTGATCCAGACGGAGGTGTCGGTGTAGACCGCGAACTGCAGATCCGGGTAACGTGCTTCGAATCCCTTGAGGGTTTCGCGGATCTGCTTGGCCAGGGCGATGGCGTTGCCCGATTTTGACTTGGTGATGTTGACGGAGACGTTGCGCACCCCGTTGTAGTGCGACAGCTCCGTCGCGTCGCCCAGTTCGAAGGTGGCCGTGGCGATCTGGCCGATTTTCACCCGTTTTCCGCCGACGCCGATGACCGTGTTTTCGATCGCCGTTTCATCCTTTTCGCCGTTGTAGGTGCTGATGTAGAGGTGCTCGCCCCGCCGCTTGACGGTGCCGACGGGAAAAATGGAGCTGAGGTTCTGCAGCGCCGCGACCACGGCGTCGGTGGAGAGGCCGTAGGCATCCAGCTTGTCCGGGTCGATGCGGAAGACGAGTTCGTCGTCGGAATCGCCGCGGATCGTAATGTCGCTGAGTTCCTTGTAGCGCGACAGCGCGCTTTTGAGCTCGTCGGCGCGCGCAAGGAGTTCGGTCATCGGTGCCTCACCTGCGATGGCCACCAGTACCAGCGGGATCGTCTCTTCATGGATCTGCGCGATGGGTTCGTTCATGTCCGAAGGGAGGTCCCGCTTCGTCTGGGCGATGATATCCTTGACGTCGTTGAGCACGGTGATGTTCTCCGACCCCGGCTTGATGTCCGCGGTAATGGTGAAGGCGCCGTTTTTGATCGTCGTCGTCACCGTCTCCAGCTCGCTGATATTGCCCAGTTCGTCCTCGATGGTGGTGACGACCATCTTATCGAGGACATCCGCGCTCGCCCCGGCGTAGCCGCCGCTGATCGTGATCTTGTCCATCTGGATCGGCGGGAAGATCTCTTTGGGAATGTTGAGGTAGGCGAAAACGGAGAGGAGCAGCACAAAGAGCAGCAGCATGTGGTTGAGCAGCGGCTTGTTCAGCGCAAACTCGATCAGGCGTGCGATCACGGCTGCTCCTCGGCAAAGAGGGTGTCAAGTACCTGGTTTTTGAACTTCAGCGCCTCCACCCGACGCTTGATGACGAG
The DNA here is from genome assembly GCF_054862725.1 of Thiomicrolovo sp. ZZH C-3. Lineage (NCBI taxonomy): Bacteria > Pseudomonadati > Campylobacterota > Epsilonproteobacteria > Campylobacterales > Sulfurimonadaceae > Thiomicrolovo > Thiomicrolovo sp. ZZH C-3. The sequence continues at coordinate 956,267 of NZ_JBTKXX010000001.1, read as the reverse complement.
GTTCTCCTCTTTGAGGGTCTCATACTCGCGCTGCATCGTCGCGATGTCGCGGCTCTTGTAGTAGATGCTGTTTTGGAGGTAGATCTTCGGGAAGAGCAGCATCCAGGCGATCCCGAAGACCATCAGCATGCTGAGCAGAAAACGCAGGCCTATTCCCTTGCGGGTGACAATGGCGCTGCCGGTCTCTTCCAGAAGGTTGGCTTTATCGTCCATGGCAGTTCATCTCAAACAACCGCAGTTTCGCACTGCGGCTGCGGGGATTCTCTTTGAGTTCGTCCGCCTGTGCCGTAATCGGTTTTTTCGGCCGGGGACGCCCGATGGCGTGGTCGTTGCCGCAGGTACAGCGCATCGCGTCGCTGGGGCAGATGCAGTTGCGGCTCCACTGCGCGAACCGCTGTTTGACAATGCGGTCTTCGAGGGAGTGGAACGCAATGATTCCGATAACCGCGTCGGGGAAGCAGGCGCGTTCGCAGACGTCGAGCAGGCGGTTCAGCTCCCCCAGTTCGTCGTTCACCTCGATGCGGATCGCCTGCATCACCAGTGTCGCCGGGTGGATCTTCTTGCCGCGGGGGGCATAGGGGCGGACCGCCTCGGCGAGCGCTTTGGCGGAGGTAAAGGGGCGCTGCGAAGCGATCACCTGCGCGATCTTGCGCGCGTTGGGGACCTCGCCGTAGTCGCGCAGGATGCGCTCGAGTTCCGCCTCGGCGTAGCTGTTGACGACGGTCGCGGCATCCAGCGGCGCCGAGGGGTCCATCCGCATATCGAGCGTCTCGCTCTCAAAGGAGAAACCGCGGTCCTTCTCATCCAGCTGCAGCGAAGAGACGCCGATATCCGCAAGCACTCCCCGGATCTGCTCCGCGCCGTAATCCCGCACGATGGTCTCCAGCACGGCGGAAAAACGCCCCTTACGGATCTCGACACGCTCCCCGAAGGGGGCGAGCCGTTCCGTGGAGAAACGGATCGCCGTCTCGTCCTGATCGATGCCGACGAGGCGAAGGTTCGGGTTCGCTTCGAGCAGCAGGCTGCTGTGCCCGCCGTACCCCATGGTACAGTCGACGACAATGCCCGCTTCGCACCCGGAAAAAGCTTCGGTAACTTCACGGTAGAGTACCGGGATATGGGGGATATTCTGCATGCGCTATTGTAGCCCGATGGAACTTAAGAGGTACTCCTGGAAATGGGTCTGCAGCGGCAGCAGCGTCTGCTGGCTGCGGGAGATCATCGTAAAGTCGCGCTCGAAGTGGTGCGCCTTGATCGCGATCTCGAAGAGGTGCCCCTCTTCAAGCTCCCTTCTGACGGAGATGCGCGGCAGAACGCTGAGGTAATCGGGCTTGGCCAGCAGGAAGTTCTTGATCGACTCGATATGCTCCAGCTCCATCACCATATTGAGCTCCTGGTCGACGGGGCTGATGGCGTTGAGGAAGACGGCCCGGGTCCCCGACCCTTTTTCACGCATGATCCACGGCCGCGATGCCAGCTGGTCGATGAACCACGGCCCCCGCTCCGCCAGCGTCCTGTCACTTGTGAGCACGACCAGCTCGTCGCGCATCAGCACCCGGCTCTCGACCTCTTCGAGGATCCCCTCCCCCTCGATAAAGCCGATGTCCACCTCCCCGGAGGTGACTTTGCGGATGACGTCGGCGGTGTTGGCGCTTTTGAGGGAGATGGTAACGTGTTCGTTCTGCTCCATATAGTTGCAGACCAGCGTCGGAATGAAATACTCCGCAATCGTCACGCTGGCCGCCAGGCGCAGCTCGCCGCGCAGCGAATCGCTGCGCATCTGGTCGTAGAGGGCATGCAGGGCATCAACGTGCGGCTGGGCGCTGCGCATCAGCATCGCCCCCCGCCCATTGAGCACCAGCCGTTTGCCGATCCGCTCGAAAAGCGGGCCGTCGAGCAGCCGCTCGAGCTCCTTGATCGCCATCGAGACCGCCGACTGGCTCAGGCCGAACTTCTTGGCCGTGTCGATGATCTTCTCGCTCCGCCCCAGATCGAGGAAAAGTTCCAGCTGTTTCAACGTATACATTTCGCCTCCTCCTGTACCTGAAAGCCCCTCTCTTCGGGGCTGAACGGCATCCATTAAGAACAGTTTTATTGCACATTATATCATTTTGGTTTTATTTTTCTTAACCATATCTTTTTGATAAAATACGGACATAATTTTTATCAAACGATTTTATATCGTCTCAAGGTCCTCAAATCATGAAACGCAGATCTTTCCTTAAAGGCGCGCTGGCCGGTGCCGGCGTGACCGCGCTGGGCCCCGAAGCCTTCGCCGCGGGCCAGCCCGTCGATAACCGCAAAATCTCCTCCATTCCGTTCCCGCAGAAACGGCCGATGATCACCTACTCCGACCGCCCGCCGCTGCTCGAATCGCCGCGCTATGTCTTTGCCCACCCGGTCACGCCGAACGACATGTTCTTTGTCCGCTGGCACATGCCGGACATCCCGACGCACATCGACCTCGACACCTTCCGCATCAAGGTCAACGGCCTCGTCGAGCGCGAGCTCTCCCTCTCCGTCGACCAGCTCAAAAACGAGTACGAGCCGGTCGAAGTCTATGCCGTCCTGCAGTGCGGCGGCAACAGCCGCTCCGCGTTCAAGCCGACTGCCGGCGGTATCCAGTGGGGCAGCGGCGCCATGGGCTGTGCCCGCTGGAAAGGTGTGCGTCTGCGCGACATCCTTGAGCGTGCAGGCCTGAAGAAAGAGGCGGAATGGGTCGGGTTCAACGGCTCCGAAACGGCTGCCTACTACGAAACGCCGAACTTCGTCCGTGAACTGCACCTCGAAGAGATCGGTGACCACGTCATCGTTGCCTATGAGATGAACGGCGAGGACCTGCCGTACCTTAACGGCTACCCGGTGCGCCTCGTCATCCCGGGCACCTACTCCGACAGCTGGGTCAAAATGCTGAGCAACCTGACCGTCACCAGCGACTACCAGCACCTCTTCTTTATGGACAAAGCGTACCGCATCCCGGACAACGACTGCGAATGCCAGAAGCCGGGTGAACACGTTCCGACCAAACCGATCACGAAGATGAACGTCAAGTCCTTCATCGGCTACCCGACCAACGGCGATACGCTCTATCACAACTCCTACACCACCATCCGCGGGGTTGCCTTCGATTACGGTGCGGGCATCAAGGCCGTCATGCTCTCCTTCGACGACGGCAAAACGTGGCAGGAGGCGACGCTGGGCGACGACCTCGGCCGCTACGCCTTCCGCGCCTTCACCTACGACTTCAAACCGAAGAAGTACGGCAAGCAAACCATCATGGCCAAGGCGATCAACCGCGCCGGCGAAGCGCAGCCGCTTGCCAAAGATATCAAGTGGAACCACGGCGGTTACAAATTTAACGGGATCGACGTCGTTACCGTCGAAGTAGTCTAAGGAGAGCCTCTATGAAAAAAACAATCTTTGCCGCCCTGCTGAGCCTGGGTGCCCTTAATCTCCACGCCGTCCTGAACGAGGATGTCGAAGTCCCTTATGTCCCGTTTGAGATCAAAATGGGCAAGCACTTCGACCTGGTCCAGGCCAACTGTCTGACCTGCCACTCTTTCGGCTATATCCTGAACCAGGGCAAACAGTCCCGCAGCTTCTGGAAAGAGAAAGTCGACAAGATGGTTGTCGCGTTCAAAGCGCCCATCACCGAAGAGGACCGGGCCCTCATCACCGACTATCTTGCCGAGCAGTACGGCAACGGCCAGCCGTAAGGCCGGCCCCCACCCCCTTCTTCTTCACACAAAAATTCACCTATCTTCCGTTACAATAGCGCTATGAACAAACAGCATCTCAAAGAACAGCTCGTCTCTTTTTCCCTCTCGATGTTCCGCAAAGAGTTCTTCAGCATCTACCACGGCAGCGTCTCCGCCAAATCCGACAACAGCCGTTTCATCATCAATACGAAAGACACCATTTTCGACCATATGAATGAGCAGCAGCTGATCGAGCTCTATTTCCAGAAAGATTACCGCTGGAACGAGGCCAGTATCGACGCGGCCATCCACCACAATATCTACCGCCAGATCAGCGATGCCAAATTCATCACCTTCTCAATGCCGCCCAATACGATGGCCTACAGCCTGCTCCACGATGTGATCGAACCGAAAGACTATTTCGGGATCAAGGAGATGCCCCGTGTCGAGGTGTACGATCCCCGTTCCTTCGACCAGTGGTACGAGCGTGCCTCCACGGAGATCCCCAAACGGCTGCTCAACTCCGACCTGGAACTGGTCGTCATCCGCGGCTACGGCATCTACGCCTATAACCGTGACCTGCATGAGATGGCCAAACAGCTGGCCGTGCTGGAGAAGAGCTGCCGGATCCTGATGCTCCGGCAGAGTATGCTCTCCTAAAATCAGAGTGACGTGATCGCCTCGTAAGCCGTGTCCATGACGTAGGCCAGCTCCTCTTCTTTAATAATGTAGGGGGGCATGAAGTAGACGACGGGGCCCAGCGGCCGCAGGAGTACCCCCCGCTCCAGTGCGAAGTCGAACACCTTCAGCCCGATACGCTCCTCGGGGGCGTACCCCTCCAGCTCCACCGCCACGACCATACCGGTCTGCCGTACCGATTTCACGTTCGGCAGAGTTTCAAAACGTTTGAGCCCCTCTGCCATCAATGCCGAGAGTTTCCGGTTGGCTTCGATCACGTTGTCGCGTTCAAAAATATCCAGCGTCGCATTGGCTGCGGCACAGGCAAGGGCGTTCCCCGTATAACTGTGCGAATGCAAAAATGCCTTATAAAGATTGTAATCGCAGTAAAACGCTTCGTAGATCTTATCGGTTGTCATCGTAACGGAAAGCGGCAGATAACCACCGGTCAACCCCTTCGAGAGGGTCATCAGATCCGGGGTAATCCCCGCCTGTTCGCAGGCGAACATCGTCCCGGTTCGCCCGAATCCCGTCATAATTTCATCGGCAATCAACATAATGTCATATTGATCGCAAAGTTTCCGAGCCTCTTTCAGGTAGCGCGGATGGTACATATGCATGTTCCCCGCCCCCTGGATCAGCGGCTCGACGATCAGGGCTGCGACCTCATGCGCACGGGCCTTGAGCAGGGTCTCTAGCTCGGCGGCCGCGACCAGCGCCGCCGCTTCGCTCTGGTCCGCCGGGACCGGCGTCTGGATCGTCTGCAGCAGCAGCGGTCCGTAGGTCTCTTTGTAGAGCGCCACGTCGCCCACCGAGAGCGCCCCGATCGTCTCGCCGTGGTAACTGTTGGTCAGGGAGATGAACAAGGGGCGCTCTTTTCCGATATTCTTATAATAGTGATAGGCCATCTTCAGGGCGACTTCGATAGCGCTCGAGCCGTTGTCAGCGTAAAAACAGCGCGTTAGCCCCTCCGGCGTCATCGCCGCCAGGCGTTCGGAGAGACGGACAATGGGCTCATGGGTAAATCCCGCCAAAATAACGTGCTCTAACGTTTCGGCCTGGGTTTTGACCGCCGAGGAGATGCGCGGGTTCGCATGACCGAAAAGATTGACCCACCAGCTGCTCACCGCATCGATATAGCGGTGGCCTTCAAAATCCTCGAGGTAGATGCCGTCGCCTTTTTTGATCGGCGTGAGCGGCAGGAATTCATGATCTTTCATCTGGGTACACGGATGCCAGATATGGCGCAGGTCCCTCTCGGAAATTTCGCGGTTGTTCATCTTCTACCCTCCAAAAGTTGAATTTTGAAAATCTTATCGAAAATAATTGAACTCTCAGTGAAAAAACGTTCGGGAAACAGGGACTTTAAGGCAATTCTTAAGCTTTAAACTAATAAAATTGACAACTACGACGCAAGAAGGCAAACGACACAGATGATTACATGGATGCAACGACACCGAAAATACCTCGTCATTACGATCTGGATCTCCACGATCGCGTTTATCGGCGCGGGATTCGTCGGATGGGGGCAGTACAGCTACGGCGATAAATCGGGGGCCGTCGCGAAAGTCGGTGACGTCAGTATCACCAGCCGGGAACTCCAGAAAACCTACGCACAGCTTTTCAACCGCTACAGCCAGATCTTCCAGGGCAAATTTGACGAGGAGCAGGCCAAGAAGCTCGGCCTGGACAAACAGGCGTTACAGCAGCTGGTCAACCAGGCCCTGCTGGTCAACCTCGCTAACAGCTATAACCTTGAAACGACCGACAAAGAGGTGGCCGCGGTCCTGCAGTCCCAAGAGGCCTTCATCGAGAACGGCGTCTTCAGCAAGGAGCTCTACCAGAAGGTCCTCAAACAGAACCGTTTGACGCCGGTTGATTACGAAGCGGACATCCGCCGCGCACTGCTGATCCAGAAACTCTTTGCCCTCTTCCCTGCCCAGGCAAACGGCATCGAAAGATCAGCCTTCGAGACCGCCATGGGCATCGCGGACAAATTCGAGTACAAAGTCCTCAGCGGCGAGATGGTCAACATCGACACCTCCGATGCGGCCCTCAAAACTTTTTGGGAAGCCCACAAACTCGACTACATGACACCGAGGGCGTTCAAGATCGCCTACATCACCCAGGACGCCGTGGAAGCCGGTGCCGGGGATGAGGAGCTGCAGAGCTACTACGATGCGCACAAGTACGACTTCATCGGCCCGGACGGAAAGATCCTCGCCTTTGACAGCGCCAAAAGCGCCGTGGTCGCCGCCGTCAACGACAAGGCCACCAACAAAGAGGCCCTGAAGACCTACATCGCCTACAAGAAAGAGAAGCTTGACGCCGACGTGAAGATCGTCGAGGCGACCGTCCGTGAAGGCGACGGCACCTTCAGCGCGGAGACGATGCAGGCCATCGCTGCCGCCGATGCAACCAGTCCCTACCTGAAACCGAAAAAGGAGCAGGGGAAATACCTGATCATCAAGCGCCTGGAGACCATCGAACCGATGCCCAAAAGCTTCGAAGCGGCGAAAGCGGATCTGCTTGCCGCCTACAGCCGCCAGGTGCGTGCCGAGAAGCTGATGGAACTGGCATCCTCCTCCCTGAAATCCTTCCGCGGTACGACCACGGGGGGCTACCTCAAACGCGATGCGACCTCCGGCGTCGAGGGACTGGATGAACAAGAGACGCAGGCCCTGCTGACCAGCCTCTTCCGTTCCGCCAAAGCCGAAAACATGGCGCAGCTCCCTTCAGGCAAGATCGTGCTCTACCGCATTCTCGACCAGCAGATCGATGCCGTCGCCGATGCGAATGCGGATCAGGCGGTCGCACAGACGAAAGAGAGCCTCTTCAGCCAGGCGCTGATCGCCGCCCTTTCAGAGCGCTATGAAACACAAATCTTCCTTCAAGGATTCGGGCAGTGAAAAAAAGCGTCCTCGCGATCGATATCGGCTCCAGCAAGATCTGCGCCATCATCGCGGAGATCTCCCCTGAGGGAGCGATTCAGATCTCGGGGGCCGGCATTGCCCGTTCCCAGGGGATCAAGAAAGGCTCCATCACCAACATCGAGCTCGCGTCCAAGGCGATCAAGGGTGCGCTTTCCGACGCCAAACGCGTCGCCGGGACCGAGATCAAACGGGCGGTCGTTTCCATCTCCGGCGCCTACACCAAAAGCCTGAACTCCAGCGGGATCGTCAACATCCCCAACCGGGAGATCACCTTCAAAGAGATCAGCCGCGTAATGCACACGTCGCTGTACAACGCCAATATCCCCAACGAGTACGAAGTGCTGCATACCCTGCCGTACAACTTCATCGTCGACGACCAGGACTTCATCGAGGACCCGCTGGGAATGAACGCGTCACGCCTCGAGGTCGAGACCCATATCATCACGACACAGAAGTCCAACCTCAACAACCTCAAGAAAGCCGTCCGCGGTGCAGGCGTCGATGTGGACACCGTCGTGCTCAACGGCTACGCATCCGCCATCGCCGTACTCAACGAGGATGAAAAAGAGCTCGGTGCGGCCGTGATCGACATGGGCGGGCACACCTGCGATACCGTGATCCATTCCGGGACCGCCATCCGCTACAATGATTTCCTCGGCGTCGGATCGCACCACATCACCAGCGACCTCTCCATGGCGCTGCACACGCCGCTCAACGTCGCCGAAAGTGTCAAGATCAAGTACGGCTCGCTCAGTACGCCGAGCGACGATCTGATCGAGCTGCCCATTATCGGCGATGAGGAGTCCACGCACGAAGTCTCTCTCGGCGTCGTACACAACGTCATCTATGCCAGGGTCGAAGAGACCCTGATGATTCTCGCCCAGTCCATCGACAAGAGCGGGCTCAAAGATCAGCTGGGGGCCGGGGTCGTCCTGACGGGCGGCTTTACCAGACTCGACGGCCTCCGTGATCTTGCCGTTGCCATTTTCGACAACGTCCCGGTCCGTCTCGCCAAGCCGAGCAACGTCGAGGGGCTTTTTGACGCCCTCAAGGAACCGGCGACGGCAACGGCGGTCGGGCTCGTCAAGTATGCGGCGGGGGGCTATGCGCCTTACGAAATCGACGTGAACCGCCAGGTACGTTACCGCAACGAAGAGCCGTTGGAAAAACCTGATCTGACGGAACCTTCCGTTCAGGAGCCGGTAGAGGAAGAGATTCCGCTGCCGCCCTCCGAGGAAGCCGGCACGATCAGGATCAAATCCTTCGACACGAAGAAGAGCGCAGACAAAGCTGCCGGCTTCGGCAGCAAGTTTTGGAACTGGATTACACAGTTATTTTAACAGGGGAGTGATAGATGGGATCTGACAATATGTTCAAAATCGAAGAGACGACGGCCAATAACGGTGCGCGTATCGTTGCCATTGGGGTCGGCGGCGGCGGCGGAAATATGATCGGTCATATGATCAATGAAGGGGTCGACGGCATCGAGATGGTCGTCGCCAATACCGATGCACAGGTGCTTCAGACCTCCTTTGCCCCGGTCAAAATCCAGATGGGCAGCCGTCTGACGAAGGGGCTCGGTGCCGGCATGAAGCCAAGCGTCGGGAAAGACTCCGCCATCGAGAACTACGACGATATCCGCAGCGCCATCGAAGGTGCCGATATCGTCTTTATCGCTGCCGGCCTCGGCGGCGGTACCGGAACCGGTGCAGCGCCGGTCATTGCCCAGATCGCCCGTGACGTCGGTGCGCTGACGATCTCCGTCGTCACGAAGCCCTTCGCTTTCGAGGGGCGCAAACGCCTCAAACTAGCCGATCAGGGCCTGGCGGAACTGAAAAAAGAGAGTGATTCCATCGTCGTCATCCCCAATGACAAACTGCTCTCCATCATCGACAAGAACCTGGGCCTCAAAGAGTCCTTCAAGATCGTCGATGCCGTCCTGGCCCAGGCGGTCAGCGGGACATCCGGTGTCATCCTCTCCTCGGGCGACAATGACATCAACCTCGACTTCGCGGACCTCAAGACCGTCATGTGCCATCACGGCATGGCGCTAATGGGTGTCGGCGAACACCAGGGTGAAAATGCCGCCTATGAAGCGATCCGCGCCGCGATCGAATCGCCGCTGCTCGACAACATGAGCATCAACGGCGCGATGGGCGTCCTTGTGCACTTTACGATGCACCCCGACTTCCCGATGGTCTCCATCGGTGAGGCGATGGGTGTCGTCGAGGAGAGCGCGGATGAAAATGCCGACGTCATCTTCGGTACCACGACGGACGCCACCCTCGCGATCGACTACATCAAGATCACCCTCGTTGCCACGGGTTTCGACCACGAGGAAGCGCCGAAAAAAGCGCCTTCCATCAATAACGACTCCTATGACGCTCCGGCGCAGGAAACGCCTGCCGCAGGGCGTACCGTGACACGTCCCCGCATGGTCGTCGGCGGTGATCTCAGCGATGATTACCTCGACGTACCGACCTATATGCGCCAGCAGAAAGACTGACGCATTCTCTGATGCCCCCCTATGAAAGCGTGCTGAAGGCCAAGACCCTGCTCGGCCTTCATGACAAGGCGACCCTCCCCGAAATCAAGACCCGGTACAAGAACCTGATGCACCGCTGGCACCCGGACAAACACCCGGATGATCCCGAAACCGCTAACAGCATGAGTGCCCGGATCAATGACGCCTACAAAACACTGCTCGAATTTATCAAACATTACGAATACCGCCTGGATGAACCCTACCTCAAAGAGACCTGCCTCACGCCCCATGAGTGGTGGGAACGGAAATTCGGCGGACGCTAAGGAGCCCCATGTTCAGAAACGACGACCTCGCACGGCTGCTGCTGCGCCTCTCTATCGGCACCCTGATGCTCTTTCACGGTGTCCACAAACTGCTGCACGGGATCGCTCCTATCCAGGGCATGCTGCACGCACACGGGCTGCCGGGCTGGTTCGGTTACGGCGTTTTTGTCGGCGAGGTGATCGCCCCTGTCATGATCATTCTGGGATTCTATGCGCGGATCGGTGCGGCGTTGATGGCCGTGAATATGATGCTGGCCGTTGCCCTGCTCGGCGGGCTCTTCCCGCTGCAGCTTACCAAGACCGGCGGTCCGGTCAGCGAGATGGCACTGCTCTATCTTTTTGCGGCGCTGGCCCTCTTCTTTTCCGGGCCCGGGAAATATAGTATCAACCGCTCTTAGCGGAGCGGCGTTCCTCTACCTTAAACCTTGCCGGCAGACGGCAGAAACATCAGCTGCATCCGCCGCACAAACAGTACGATCAGTGCGACAGCCAGCAGTTTGAAATCGAATTCACTGGCACTGTGCAGCGACGCGAAGGCTTCGGTCGCCGTCGCATCCGCCCCCTCCGCCTGCATCGCCAGGATCATCGGGACATAGACCGCCGCGAACATCAGCAGGGTCGCGACCCCGAGCAACGCGCTCATGATGGCCCACTTGTCGCGGCGCTGGCGGCGGTACTCGTTGCCTTCGAACACCAGCATGATCACGGCCATCACATAGGCCCAGTAGCTGAATCGGCGGAAGATCTCGCCCATCAGCATCCCCTCTTCATAGCGGCTCAGAAGGTCCGTCGGCAGAATGGAGACGGAGTGGAAGATCACGGGGGCGACGACGATGCCCAGAATCAAAACCGCCCCCAGCGTGGCGGCTACAGTGAGAAGATAGAGCGTAACGCTCCACTGTTTGGTATTCATATTTCATCCTTTCTTGTCATGATGAACCCGCGGTCAAGTCCCGCAAGGTCCTTGTAAAATGCAACGCCGTACCCCTCCGGCACGATCGCCGAGACCGCCTCGCGCTGATCGTAGCCCATTTCGCAACAGAACAGCGGGATCTTCCGGGTGGCAACGGCATCGATGAGGCGGACGATAATGTCCATTCCCGTGACACCGCCAAAGAGCGCCAGGTCCGGTTCATAATCGAGGTTGCGTTCCAGTGCCGCATCTACGGCGACATAGGGCGGGTTGGAGACCAGGACGTCTATCTCCTCCGGAACGTTCGCGAGCAGGTCGCTCTGCCGCAGCTCGATCCGTTCGTCGAGGCCGAAGTCCGTCACGTTCTTGGCCGCAACCCCCAGGGCATCCGCGCTGATATCGACCCCGATCATCCTGGCCTGTTCCAGATGCAGCGCCAGGGTCACGCTGACCGCGCCGCTTCCGACGCCAACCTCACAGAGCGTAAACGTGCTGTCACGCTCCACCGCCTCAAGGACATGATCGATCAGGAGTTCCGTCTCCGGCCGCGGGATCAGAGCCCCCGGGGCGATATAGAAGAGTTGCGAATAGAAGCTGACGCGGTTGAAGATGTATTCAAGGGGTTCGTGGGCCTTGCGCCGTTTCACCCACCCCCAGAGACGCTCGTCGCAATCCACCGGCGCATCCTGGTGGGTAATCAGCCAGAGGCCGTCACGCCCCAGATACTCCATCAGCATCCGCTCCGCCTCCCGCCGCGGACGTTCGGCACTCACGGCGATCTCGGCGGCGATCCGATCCAGGCACTCCCGCAGCGGCCGTGCGTGTACTTCCATCAGTATCGCGCCCCTTCATCATCGAGTTCACGCTCGACGCTGTCCGCGTCGCAATGGGAGCGCATCGCCCCTTTGCCGCTGCCCTGCTCCTCGAAGCCCAGGGCCCGAAGGCGTTCGATCACCGGCGGATGGGTATAGTAAAAGAAGATATAGAGCGGATGCGAAAGGGGGAAAGCGCGGTTCTCCGTCACCAGCTTGCGCAGGGCGTTGGCCAGGTAGAGCTTGCCGACAAGCTCCCCGCCGCTGCGGTCCGCTTCATACTCGTTACGGCGGCTGATCACTCCCATCAGCGGCATGATAAAGAAACTGACCAGCGGCATAAAGAGCATGAAAAGTATCACCGTCACTGCCGGCGTATTCCCGACCCCGAGCTGCTCGAAAAGCGATGCGGGCAGGTTGCCGAAAAGGGCGAGCATACCGAAGAGCATTCCCCCGACGACAGCGATGTTCTTGTAGAGGTCGCCGTGGGCGAAATGGCCCAGTTCGTGCCCCAGTACCGCGAGGAGTTCACGCGCGTCGAGCTTTTCGAGCAGCGTGTCGTAGAGCACGACGCGCTTGCTCTTGCCCAGGCCGCCGAAGTAAGCGTTAAGGCGGGTGTCGCGTTTGCTTGCATCACTGACGAAAACCCCGCTGCTGACAAAGCCCGTCTTCTGCATCAGGGTATCGATCTCCCCGGCCAGTTCCGCATCCTCGAGCGGCGTCAGCTTGTCGAAGAAGAGCGCGCGCAGCGTCGGAAAGAGCATATTGAGCGCGACGACGACGGCGAAGAGGAAGAGGAAGCTCCAGAACCACCACAGCGCCGTCGATGCGATGATCGCCGTCACGCCCCAGATGACCGCGCCGCCGAGCAGCGCCACCAGCAGCAGCGTGATCAGCGTGTCTTTAACATAGAGACCGACGCTGGTGCGGTTGAAACCGAACTTCGCATCGAGGACAAACTTCTCATAAAGCGACAGCGGCAGTTCCACCAGGGTATTGATCAGCAAAAAAGCCAGGACCATGACGATGCTTTTGAAAGGCTCGTCCATCCCGCCCATGACCGACTCCAGCCAGCGGATCCCGCCGTCAAGCCAGACAATGAACATGATGTACTCGATCATCATTCCTGTCATCTGCAGCTTCTCTTTGGCTACGGCGTAGTTGCCGGCCTTGAGATAATCCGCACTGCCCATCAGGACCGGGGCCATCCGCTTGGCGCGGTTGATAAACCCGACCTGCATGACGCTGATATAGAGTTTGGCAATAAAGTAGAAGCTGATCATAACCATCAATGCAGTAACCATGGAAAAACCTTATGAAAATGTGTCGGTAATTGTAGCATCGCGACCCTAAAACGGGTCAGCGACGGGTGAAGAAGTTCAACGGTTGAAGGGAACGGCAGTAATCCCGTCCTTGACCGGCAGTCTGTCATGGACCTCTCCGACGTAGCTGTTGGCCACAATGACATAGAGGGCACCGATCAACAGCCCCGCAATCAGGACAGCCCTTACCACCCGTTTTTTTTCACCTTTGAGCCCGTTATAATCGCCAATGCCCTGGAGTGTCGGTTCCATCATAATCTATCCTTTTAATATTTATTTGTCAAAATCATACTTAATATTTATGACGATCTATCCTGCTTTCAAGATTAGCATGACGTTTTAAGTCTTTTTTTTTATTTATTTTATCGTCAATACCGTTTTAGACCCGCCAACTGCTATAATCATGCTATGAAAACCGATATCCCGCTGCTCGAACCGACACCCGAACCGTCCAGACCGCTCTGCCGCACGGCGGCGCGGCTGCTGGGATGGCTCTTCTCCTACGGCACCTACGCTCTTGCCCTGGCGATCTGGTTCTTTTATGACTGGTTCTATGCTATCGGCGCCCTGCTCTTCGGATTCGTCGCCTTCGGCATTCTTCGCGCCAAGATCCGCAATATCTCCATTCCCCTCAACCAGCAGGAGTACCAGTACACGGACCAGGCCATCGCGCAGTGGTTCGTCGTCCGGCGTATGCTCTGCGATCTCTGACGTATCCTTCCCTTTCAAGACCGTTAACCCGTTTCAACTGCGACTTCGCTGCTTTATCCTTCCACACGCCGTCCATTTTTTAGATTTATCTGTTCTGTTGTAATATAAACTGTTTCTCTTTATTTTTTGATAGCGCGAAACACTCCCTATCCGAAGGAGACAGTATGAAAGCACTCTTTCTCATCCTGACGGCGGTTATACTTCCCGCGGACCTCCTCTGGTGTGCCGCCCTGAACAAGTACGACGTCCCCCTCAATGCCCCCGGCAGTACGAACGTGCAGCAGTTTGCAGCCCCTCAGCGCAGTGACGGATTGACCCAGCAGCAGATCGACGCGATCGTCAGACTCAACCGGCAAGATCCTGCAACCCAACAGGCATGGATCACGCGGATGCGGTCACTGCGGGCTCAGGCCCTCCAGGAACGACGCTACGACGAAGCCGATTACTACGACGGTATTATCCGCTACTGGGAAAGGAGAGAACAGTGAGACGCATCTTTTTCGCCCTCTTACTATTGGTGGGCTTAGCGAATCATGCCCTCTGCGAGGACAGTTTCCCCTCCTACTCGCCCCAGCCGGTTGAACAGAGCCTGCCGAACCAGTCTGCAATGAACGATAACGAATACCTCAAAACCCAGGCGGACCTGATCATCCTCAAAATGGAGAACGAACGCTACTACGTCCTTGCGCTCTCGCTTCTCTCCGTTGTCATGTTCACCGTCTCGTTCATGTTTCTGCGTCACAAGGAGTATGATACAAGTGACATCATCCATCTGGCCGGGCTGAACATTATCATCTTCGGTACGATCATTCTCGTCCTCGTCGTCGAGACCAATGAACAGCTCACGGCCGCAATCGGTGTCCTCGGTGCCATCGCCGGCTACCTCTTCCGCTCCCTGCAGGAGAAAGAAAAAGCGGACACCACAAGGCCACCCCAGCCCGGTAACGGCGCAAAAGCGCGTCGTGACGCAGCTGACACCTCATCCAAAACCATAGGATAAATCATGGCACTCTCTATAACGACCAACAGACTCACCGGCGACCTCTTCGGACGGGAGGTCGTTTTCGACCCCTGCGAACACAAAGACAGCGGCCCTTACGAAGCGGGTCAGCCCGACACCGTCGTCATTCACTTTACCGCCGGCCCTACCCTCGCCTCCGCCGTCAATACCTTCAAGAACCCCGACGTCGAAGCCTCGGCCCACCTCATCATCGACCGCGACGGCACTGTTGTCCAGATGGTCGGTTTCGACCGTATCGCCTGGCATGCGGGCACGAGCCGCTGGCAGGATCGCAGCAGCCTCAACCGCTATGCCATCGGCATCGAGCTCGTCAACGCCGGCGAGCTCACACCTTCCGGCGGCGGCTACCTCGCCTGGTTCGGCAGACGCTACGAAGAAGCCGAGGTCATCCAGGCCATTCACCGGAATCAAACGTCACCCTCCTACTGGCACACTTATACGGCCGAGCAGATCGAGGCCTGTTTCGAAGTGTGCCGGGTCCTCAAAAGCAGCTACGGCATCCGTACGATCGTCGGCCACGAGGAGATCGCCCCCGGCCGCAAGATCGACCCCGGCCCGGCCTTTCCCCTGGAGCGTCTGCGCGACAGGATCCTGACGGGGCGCCACGCCGATGCGGAAACGACGGAAGATCAGGGGAACGCAGCGGCAAACGCGACGGTTACGGCCAGCCTCCTCAATGTCCGCTCCCAGCCCTCGGGGAGCGCGCCGCTCGCGGGCGATCCGGTCGAAAAAGGGACCCGGGTCGAACTGGTCGAACGCAACGGCGTGTGGCAGAAAGTCCGCATCTGTCGCGAGGGGTGGGTACACAGCGACTACCTGCAGACAGACACCCCCGTCGGCTAATATCACGAAAAAGAGACATTTTCTTGATACAATAAGCCATCAAGTTTAGGAGTATAAGCAATGACCTTTCAAACCAAAACACTTTCACTCGTCCTCGCTGCCGCACTGATCGGCGGTTGTGCAAGTACCCAGCCCAATGCAGACGGCTCGCAGACGGACGAATACGACAAGACGAAAAAAGGCGCCCTCATCGGTGCGGCGGTCGGTGCGGTCGGTGGTCTGCTGCTCGGCGGCAAGAACAAAGGCCAGGGCGCCCTCATCGGTGCCGCAGTCGGCGCCGCGGCCGGCGGCGGGATCGGCTACGCGATGGACCAGCAGGCCAAAGACGTTGCCAAATCCCTCAACACCACCGTCAGCCAGAGCGACGTCGGTGCGGATAATATCATCGTCACGCAGCATGACAAATATGTCAAAGTCACCTTCAAGAGCGCTATGATGTTCCCGACAAACTCTGACAACCCGACGCCGATGGCCCTTTCAAAGATCGACCAGCTGACGACGGCGCTGAAAAAATACCCCAGCTCCATCGTGCAGGTCGTCGGCCATACCGACCCGCGCGGTTCTTATGACTACAACCTGCAGCTCTCCGAACGCCGTGCACGCACCGTCGCCACGGCCATGGTCAACCAGGGGCTCTCCAACGCCGTCTATGCCCGCGGCTGCTCCTTCGACAAACCGCTGGTCCCCAACAACAGCGAAGCCAATATGGCGCAAAACCGCCGTGTCGAGATCTTTCTCTACCAGACACAGGAGAACGTCGTCGACCAGTGCCTCTGATCGGGGGCAAACTCTCTTCCTTTATTTCGGAGTAACTTTTGCGCCGCTTCGTATATCTCGGAATAGTGCAGGTCCCTCCGTTGGTGAACCAATAGGAGTTAAATTATAAACTTTTACCTAAACACAACATATGTAGTTCTGAACTTAAGATTCCCCCTGCCGAAAAATCAATGAAATATTCTATAAACTTTGTGGATTAATCTAAATTAAATGACACTTATCAGAACATTGTATTGATCATGAAACAATTGATTATTAGAACATATCCAATCGAAAAACAAAAAATCAACTGCTTATCTCAATTAATACACTCAGACAAACTATTCATCTCAAGTTTTGAATATGTCGATAAAAGAGAGATTTTTGATACCTCTTTTTACCTAAAAAGTAGGGATATTTTAAATACTGATTTTTACGTGCTTCTTGACCGCAATGTCATAACACGCTTACTTTCATTGTACAATGGAAAAAGTGTCAAGAACGAAAATGACAGACTTGCTGCCGGCATACTTGCTTTTTTACAATTGGCTGAAATCACTATAGAACCCAATATAGCACTTTATGAAGCTGCGATGGCACATGGCAATAAAAAAGCCAATCAAGAATTACATCAATTTCGAAAGTTAGATAATCTCCATCCAAAATATTGGGCCGCTATTGCGCTTAAAGAAGTTGATGAGCTTACTACCGTTATATCGAATGATTCCGATCAGAGTCATTTGACAGATGTCAACTTCGAAATGCCTCTACGACGCTGGCGCCGTTTATATGTTCTTGTGTTGAAGCTAGCACATATTGAACTTCAAGGTGGGAATAGTTACAAACGTATGTCTGATCTATTAGAATGGATGTATAAAGATTACATGATGCCTGCAACGCCAATCATCCTTGCAGCACACTATCTTGCGCCTAATAATAATCGTAAAGGACTGCTAAAAAACTTACGATCCTCAAATCGGGAATTAGCTTTAAAAGGAATCAAAAATGCCACTTGGGACTTGTTTCTTATCGAAGAGTGGGTTACAAAAATAAAAGATCAGGATGAAAAAAATCAAAAATGGATTCTTTGCTCTTTGGATTACAAATTAAGAACATTTGCCAAATCTTTAATCTTCTTACAAAATGATGAGGACCCTCTTGAATCAACTATTTTAACACTCTTCGGTACTGTCATTGGCGATAAACTCATTCGAAAATTACGAGAATATAGATCAAATTTAGACTCTCCCGAGCGAATGGTAAATCAAAAAGATGGGCATAAAAGTATCTCTTGTATGATTAATAGGGGTGAGGAGATTATCCGAAATTGGTCACCTCAGTTCTAAGTAGGTAGGAAAATATTCTAAATTTTTTTTAGAGTATTAATGCGCTTTACTAAATAGAATACTATCTGAATCATGGGCTTTCTCAACTCTAACACTATAGACTGGCATGAAATATGCTATACTTGTACAATAAATTGAACAGGGAGGCCAATGATGACCATCATGAGCTACAGTGAAGTACGCAATCACCTCAAGACCGTTCTCGATAACGTGAGCAAAGATGCCGATTATACCGTTGTCACCCGCCGTGATGCGGAAGACGCAGTCATAATGTCCAAAGACTACTTCGAAAGCCTAATGGAAACAGTGTATCTACTCAAATCACCGGCGAATGCAGCGCACTTGGCCGAATCCATCACCCAGTACCAAAAAGGAAAAACGTCCGAAAAAGACCTGATCGATGTCTAAACGCATGCTAGCCTGGACCGATGCCGCGTGGGCAAGCTATGTATACTGGCAAACACAGGATAAAAAAACACTCAAACGGATTAACAGGCTCATCGAAGATACGCTGCGCGACCCCTTCAACGGCATCGGAAAACCCGAAGCTCTTAAAGAAAACCTCTCGGGCTTTTATTCTCGCAGAATCGATGACACTAACAGGCTTGTGTACGCCGTTGACGACGAACACCTCACCATCATCTCCTGTCGCTACCATTACTGATGCCGTTTCCGCGTCACCCCACTTTCAACCCGTTATAGTAAAATACGCAGAAAAAAGAGCACCATGGCCCTCATCGATCTGCACGGCATCTATAAAAACTACGAAGCGCAAAAAATCCTCGAGAACGTCGATTTCCACGTCGACGAGGGGGAGCGTGTCGTTATCGTCGGCAAGAACGGGAGCGGCAAATCAACCCTGATGAAGATCGTCGGCGGCACGCTGGAGTATGACGAGGGGGAGCGCATCATCCGCCAGAACCTGCAGGTGAAGATGCTCGCCCAGGTGCCGCACTTCGAACAGGGGCACACCGTGCGCGAGGCGATCGAGCACGGCCTCGTCGAGCTCAAGGAGGCGCTGGCGCGTTTTGACGCCCTCTCGGTGGAGATGGCCGAAAAGTTCGACGATCCGCAGCTCATCAAGGAGCATACGGAGCTCTCCGCCTACCTCGACCACCACAGCGCCTGGAACCTCGACGACAAGATCGAGCGGGTCCTGCAGCACTTCCAGCTCAAGCACTACGAAAGCAAGAACGTCAACCTGCTCAGCGGGGGCGAACAGCGCCGCGTCGCGCTGGCGTCGCTGCTGCTGCAAAAACCCGACGTCCTGCTGCTCGACGAACCGACCAACCACCTCGACGTCTACATGGTCGAATTCCTTGAGGAGCTCATCCTCAAAGAGAAGTTCACCCTCGTCTTCATCTCCCACGACCGCTACTTCATCGACCAGATCGCGACGAAGACCGTCGAGGTGGAGGACGCGGGACTGCGGGAGTTCAAAGGGGGTTACAGCAGCTACCTGACCCAAAAAGAGGAGCTGCTGCGCACGATGCAGAAGCAGCACGACAACCTGCTGCGCCTGCTGCGCTCGGAGAACGAGTGGTATTCACGCGGGGTACGGGCCCGCCTCAAGCGCAACGAGGGGCGCAAAGAGCGGCTGATGAACCTGCGGGAGCAGGCGAAAACGAACCCCGCGCAGATCCGAAAGATGCGGGTCGAGCTCGACCGCGAAGCGAAGCATTTCAACCGGGACAAAAGCGTCAACAAACAGAAGATGCTCTTCGAGATCGAGCACCTCGACATCACCCTGGGCACCAAGATGCTCATCAAAGACTTCTCGACACGCATTCTCCAAAAGGACGTCATTGCCGTCGTCGGCCCCAACGGCAGCGGAAAGTCCACCCTGCTCAAAGCGCTGCTGGGACGCCTCAAACCGACGGCGGGCAAGATCAAGCAGGGAGATTTCTCCATCGGTTACTTCGACCAGCACCGTGAAATGCTTGACGACGACAAGAACCTCATCGAGACCTTCTGTCCCCACGGCGGCGACCGGGTCGAGGTGCAGGGCAAGAACATGCACGTCTACGGCTACCTCAAGAACTTCCTCTTCCCCCGCGAGTTCCTTGACAAGAAGATCGGCATCCTCAGCGGCGGGGAGAAGAACCGTGTGGCACTGGCGCTGCTCTTTACGAAGCAGGTCGACTGCCTTATCCTCGACGAACCGACCAACGACCTCGACATTCCCACCATCAATATCCTCGAAGAGAAGCTCCAGGCCTTCCCCGGGGCGGTCATCCTCGTCAGCCACGACCGCTACTTCGTCGACAAGATCGCCAAGAAGCTCTTTGTTTTCAAAGGCGACGGCGAGGTCGAGGAGCGCTACCAGCTCTACAGCGAATACCTTGAAAACGAGAAGGAGTTCCGCGAGATGGAGGCGATGGAGCGCGAGGCCGAAACGGTCAGCGCCAAACCCGCCGTACAGGAGAAACCGAAAAAAAAGAAGCCCCTGCGCCTCACCTACAAGGAGAAGATGGCCCTCGAATCGCTGCCTGCCGAGATCGAAGCCATGGAGCAGAAGATCGAGGATCTCAACGCCTGCCTCGCCGACCCCGGGTGCTACGCCGAAAAGGGAATCTCGGTGCTGGCCAAGGAACTCGAAGCCCTCGAAGCCGAGTACGAGATGAAAGTCGACGAGCTCCTCACCATCGAAGAGAAAGCGGAGCAGATCGAGGGGCAATGAAAAAGTGTCCCCTCTGCCAGACCCCCTCCCCCTCCTTCCGTGACCGGCAGCTGGGTTGCCTTACCTACCACTGCCCCCGCTGCGAACTGATCTTCAAAGATGACACCGCCCACCCAACGGAAGCTCAGGAGCGCAAAAAGTACGGCGAACACAACAACTCCATCGAGAACGAGGGGTACGTCGCCATGTTTGAAGCTTTCATCGATTATACGCTCGCCACGCTTGAGCGTCCCGTCACAAAGGTGCTCGATTTCGGCTCCGGCCCCGAGCCGGTCCTCGCCGAGCTGCTGCGCCGCCGCGGGTTCGAAGTGACAATCTACGACAAATATTTCGCGCCGGAGCCCCCCGCAGAGGAAGCACGCTTTGACCTGATCACCTCCACCGAGGTGATCGAACACATCGCCGATCCGCTGCGGACCCTCAGCGAACTGAAGGCCCGTCTCGCCCCGGGAGGCACCCTGGCACTGATGACGCAGTTCCATGACAACAGCGAAGCGTTTTACCAGAACTGGTGGTACCGCCGCGACCCGACGCATCTCGTTTTTTTCACGCCGAGAAGCTTTGAAATCGCAGCCCAGCGGCTCAGGATGAAACGTATTTCCCACGATGGTAAAAAGATCGTTCTTCTCTCAAAAGCCCTGTAAACGGGCATCATAAATCTATCACATCCGGTAGCCAATTTTATAAATTGTTATATCTTCATGGTCCTTTAAGCCTCGCATCCGATATAATCATTTTTAATATTTTTAGGAGGAGAGCTTTATGCGAAGAGGATTTGCGTTTCTTATGTCGTCTGTCGCAGCCGCAGGTCTTATGACCGGCTGTGCGAAGCTGAATACGCTGACAAATGTACTGGTACCGAGCCATGTGGATATGGAAAGCGCGAAAAAGATGAAGATGCCGGTCGTCATCTATGATGTGGATGTCGAAACCGACGAGAAGGGGAACAGCCACCCGGTCGTCTATTTCGTCAATACCTCAGCCAAACCGGTCGACATGGCCACCTTCTACCTTGAAGGCGTCACCGAAGCCGGTCAGAGCGTTACGCTCTGGGCCGACGACTACGAGCGTGTTCCCCCGGGCAAAAGCAGCCAGAAAGGCGTCCTCGGCGGCCAGTGGAACAACATGGAAGTCAAATGTATCGAGATCAAGAAGGCGGGTCTGCACATCGACGGTGTCGATTACCGCTTTGTCGAAGAGAATATCAACCAGCTCTTCCAGAACCCTTCCCTCAACGAGTGTAACTGAGACACGGACCGGGCTCCGGCCCCGCGTCTCACCCTTTCCCCTTACCGTACGTAATCAACGACCTTTGACATCTCCGTCACTTCTTTGATGAATGCCACCACTTCCAGATGCGCCGGATGCGTTGCATAGGTCGCAAGCCCCTCTTTCGTATCAAAGGTCGTTGTCAGCACCAGGTCCATCGCCCGTTCGCTGCCGTTGAAGTCTACGCCGACTTCCATGCTGAGCAGCGGATCGATCTTCTCCGTGAGCGCCTCGAGCATCGCCTTGGCCTTGGCGACGTTCGCCGCTTTGTTCTCCGCTTTGAATGTAAACATGACAATATGGACAACCATGATTTTCTCCTTTGAATTCCCCCCGCAGGGGCTCTTTTTTTGATGCCATTTTAACCTATGTAGGTTATGATTGAATTATGCGACACTACCGATCGGACGAGGCGGGGATTCCCCTGCCCGACACCTTTTCGCTGCTGACATGGAACATCCACAAAGAGATGGGACGTCCCCCCTTCGACAAAACGCTGCAATCCCTGCTGGCGACCGGGACACCCGAACTGATTTTGTTCCAAGAAGCGGTCCTCGATACCCATACGGCGGAGCACTTCCCGGGCTATAACGTCTCCGCCGCCATCAACATCAATCTCCGCCACCGCCAATACGGCGTCCTGACCGCGGCCAAAAGCCCTATCCACGAGACGGTCAGCCTGAAAACGAACCGTCGGGAGATGCACATCGCCACCCGCAAAAGCCTGCTGATCACGACCCACCCCTTCGACGACGGCAGCGAACTGGTCACCGTCAACCTCCACGCCATCAACTTTGTCTCCGCCGCCGTCTTCATCGAGGAGATCGACCGGCTCCGCATCGCCCTGCAGCAGCGCAAAGGGCCGATGATCGTGACGGGGGATTTCAACACCTGGAGCCGGAAGCGGATGGAGTACCTCGAACGCTTTGCCCGCTCGATCGACCTCCTCCCCGCCGCCTGTGCCAACGGGCACCATATCAAGCAGCGCTTTTCCAAACCCCTTGACCACCTCTACTATCGCGGCCTCACCCTGCTCACCGCCGAAGCCGTCGATACGGGCCGGGTCTCGGACCATAACCCCATACTCGCCACCTTTAAACGCTGAGTGCTCAGCCCAGGACGGGGCGCCAGAAGAGGTAGGCGATCAGCACGATCAGAATAATGCCGACAAGATTGAAAAGGAGCCCGTAAAGCGCCATCGTCCGTATCGGGATCACCCCGCTGGACATCGCGATGGCGTTGGGCGGGGTAGCGATGGGGAGCATGAACGCGTAGCTCGAACAGATCGTCGCCACCATCATAAACAGCGTCGCATCCAGCCCGGTCTGCTGCGCCACCGCGTAGATTACCGGCAGCATAATGGAGATGAGCGCCGTGTTGGAGGTGATCTCCGTCGTGAAGGTGATCAGCGCCGCGACGATCAGCATCAGGTAGAGCGGTGTCAGGTAGCTGTAATCCACGAGGAATTCGGCGACCTGTCCCGCCAACCCCGTTTCGGAGAAGGCCTTGGCGATGGCGAACCCCGCACCGAAGAGGAACATGATGCGGTAGGGGATCTTCGCCTTGTCCTCCTGCCAGATGAGAAGGTTGAACGGGGGTGCAAAGAGCAGCAGTCCGGCGCTGAGCAGGATCACCGGTTCGCTCATGCCGAGCCCCTCCCACCAGGGACGGATGGGGGCATTGACGAGCAGCAGCACCACGAGCCCTCCCAGCAGGGCCAGGAGTTTTTTCTGATCCGCATCGAGCGGTTTCTCCTCCTCCGGAAGTGCAAGGCGGACGTCTTTGATGCCTATGGCGAGTACTACGGAGATAACGCCGACCATGACGAGGGCCAGCGGGGCGACCATCCACATCCACTGCACGAAGGGGATCATCGCCATCCCGTGCTCCTCCATGACCCCCAGCAAAATCAGGTTCGGCGGGGTGCCGATGGGGGTCAGGATTCCCCCGATGCTCGCCCCGTAGGCGATGGCCAGCGTAAAACGCATCTTCAGGCGCGGGTCGTCGGAGAGGAAAAGTGCAATCGTCATCAGCAGCAGGGCCGTCGTCGTGTTGGAGAGGATCGAGCTCATCAATCCCGACGTCACCGCCAGTGAGATGATGATCCCCCGCCCCGTCGCCGGGAAGATCCCCAGCATCTTCCGCGCGATCCAGATGTGCAGCCCGATCTTCTCCACGGCAATGGCCAGCATGAAGCCGCCGAGAAAGAGGTAGATGATGGGATGGGCGTAGTTGACCGTCGTTGCCTTGGTCGGCAGAATGTGCAGCGCCGGGAAGAGGACGATGGGCAGGAGCGAAACGACCCCCAGCGGCAGCCCCTCGTTGGTCCAGAGCACGACCAGCAGCGTCACGACCCCTGCCAGGGCCGCCTGCACCGGGGTGAGCAGCGGTAATACCAGCGTGTAAAGCAGCAGCGCCGTCCCGACGGCCCAGAGGATCTTGACCGTTGACCCGCCCATGCCCGCTACCTTGTCAGCAGATCGTTGAGGCTCTCCCGGGGCGCTTTACCCTCCAGGATTTCATACACCTCCGTCGCGATCGGCAGGTAGACCCCGCTGCGCTGCGCAATGCCGTGCAGTGCGTAGGCCGTTCCGATCCCCTCGGCCACCTCGCCGAGCTCCTCGACGATCTGCTCTTTCGCTTTGCCCTCCGCCAGCCCGAGGCCGACACGGTAGTTCCTTGAGAGCACCGAGCTGGCCGTCAGGAAGAGGTCCCCGGCCCCGCTGAGACCGAGAAAGGTCTCATCCCGCGCACCGTAGGAGAGCCCGAAGCGCCGCATCTCGATCAGGCCCCGGGAGATGAGCGCCGCCGCCGCGTTGTTGCCGAGCTTCAGCCCGGCGCAGATCCCCGCGGCGATGGCAATGACGTTTTTATAGCTGCCGCACACTTCCGCCCCGGCGATATCATCGTCGCTGTAGGTACGGATAAAGTCGGGGAAGGCTTCGGCAAACCCCATCGCCGTCTGTGCGTCCGTGCTGCTGACGACGAGGGCCGTCGGCAGGGCCTGGATCACTTCCGCCGCAAAGGAGGGGCCGGAGAGAAACGCGATGTTCTGATCAGGCACGTAGGGCGCGAAAATCTCATTGAGAAAACGGCCGGTTGACGCCTCGATCCCTTTGGCCGCAACCAGCACCTTCTGATCCCGGTACCGGAAGTGCTCTTTCAGCCACGCCCCCACCTGCTGGGCCGGAATGGCCATGACGAGATATTCGCGCTGCAGCGCCGTCTCCAGGTCGACGAAATTGGGAACGTCCCTTTTATGGCGTGACGTGATAACGACTTCGTTTTCCGGGTTCTGCCCCAATGCAAATGCCAGGGCCGAGCCCCACTTACCCGCCCCGATGACTGCGATCCGTTTCACATACCCCTCCGACTTCCTCTTCAAATGCCTTTATCTCCTTATCGTAACCTATCACGACTAAAACATCCCCCGGGTCGAGCAGGTGGTTGTACCCCTTCGCCGTAAAGATAAACGACTCGCCCATCCGCTGGTCGACGACGGCCAGCACGATGATATCGCGCTGTGTCGTCGAGAGCAGTTCGTTGATATGCTTGCCGACCGCCGGGGAGAGCTCCGTCAGGGTGATCTGCGCGACCTTCAGGTCCATCTGCGTATCCATCAGTTCTTCGAGCAGGCGGGTGATCACCGGCTTTTCCAGCCGCTCGATCACCAGGTTCGCCGTCGTCTGCAGTTCGGCGATCACCTTGTTCGCGCCGGCCAGGCGGAGCTTGGAGGCGTTCTCCTGGGTCGTGGCAAGGGCGACGATGACCGCTTCGGGAAAGCGGTCGCGTAGGGAGAGGGTCAAAAAGACGTTCTCCGCCTCGCTCTCCAGCGCACAGATGATCCGCGTCACCGAAAGATCAAAGGAGAGCAGGTCGTCCCAGTTGTCCTCCAGGTCCGCCAGGTGCGCCTCGAGCCCTGCCGCCTGCGCCTGCTCGACTTCGCCGTTATTGAGCGCGTAGATGACGATGCGACTGCAGCTGTAGCGGAGCTGCTGCGCGATCTCCCTGGCGAATTCGTTATAGCCGAAAAGAATGATAGCCTCGACATTCATGAATGCACCGCCTGATGTAGATCGATCCGGTACTCATGCAGCATGGCATTCTCCCCGATGACGACGAGCATATCGTTCTCCTCCACGGCGAAATCGGCCGGGGGGTTAAAGACGAAACACCCTTCGCGGCGGGACTCCACCCCGAGCAGGATCAGCCGCCGCCCCCTGATTTTAAGGTCCTGCACCGTCTGCACGAAACGGGCCATCCGCTCGTCGATCAGGATCTCGTCGATCACGACCCCCGAGTGCTCGGCGCGCAAAGCGTGCAGCGCCTCGAAGGCGATGGGCTGGTCGCTGTATTCGCGCGAGAGCTGGCCGATCAGCTCCTGGGCGTAGACGATGTCGCTCACCCCGGCGCTCTCCAGCTTGCGCCGGTGCTTTTTGTCATGCAGCAAAGAGAGGATCCTCAGCTCCTTGTTCATCGAGCGCAGCGTCAGTGCCGTGTAGACGTTCTCCACGTCGGTATCTCCCAGCAGAATGACCGCCCGCACCTGTCGGCCCGGATCGATGCCCAGCTGCCCGAGCGCCTCCAGGCTGGAGGGGTCGATGGCAAGGGCCAGGTCGTGATGGCGCCGCGCTTCGGCGATCTTTGCCGCGTCGGCGTCAAGAATGACCACGTTGCGTCCCATACGCCGCAGTTTGGAAGCGGTCTGCTGTGCCACCGTGCCGTAGCCGCAGATCAGGTAGATGCCTTTGAGCTTCTGGACATCCTGGATCAGCTTCCCGTCCCGGATGTCATCGAGCTTCTCCGTGAACGCCGCCACGACGATGGAGGTCGCAAACGCCAGCACGGCCACCCCGGAAACGATCACGACCAACGCGACAAGCTTCCCCTCCCCGCTGACGGGGACGACGTCGCCGTACCCCACCGTCGAGATCGTCACGACGGACCAGTAGAGCGCGTCAAAGAGCGTATTGACCTTCGAATCGGGGTTGAGGGCCTCCATCACGTAGATCATCACCGATGCGACGAAGATGATCAAACCGACAAAGGTAAAGAGCGTCAGCAGTTCGAACTTCTTGCTGGCGAGGATGGCCGCAAAGTGGTGCATATTCTGGGCGTAGCGGAAGAGCTTGAAGACCCTGAAAATGATAAAGAGGCGCAGCAGCCTCAGTTCGTGGAAGAATGGCATGATCGCCAGGAAATCGATAATGGCCGGCAGAGAGCTGACGTAGTGCCATTTGGCGAGCAGCACCTTCATCAGCGCCCTGCCCGCACGGAACTCCCGCTGCAGCAGTTCATCTTTTTCATACTGGTCGATGACGATGCGGGCGCTGTCGCTGCTGACCCAGAAGCGCATCAGGTACTCGATAAGAAAAATAAAGGAGATGATGTAGTCGTTGAAGATCGCCAGGAAGTCATCCTGCCGGAACTTGACGTCACGGATCAGGATGAAGACGCTCGAGAGGATCAGGACCATCATAAAGAGGTCGAAATAGCGCTTGTATCTATACCCGACGTTGTTCATCAGGTTGTCGACGCCGTGGCGCACCCGGCGCAGTTTTTGGGAGGACTCCAGAGCGTAGGCGCTGTCGACGAGCGCCCTGGAGAAGAGGTTCACGTGTTTATCCCAGCTTCTGCTTGAGGATCTCGTTGACCGCCTGCGGGTTCGCGCTGCCTTTGCTCGCTTTCATCACCTGCCCGACGAAGAAGCCGAAGAGCTTATCCTTGCCGCCGCGGTACTCTTCGACCTTGGCCGGGTTCGCCGCGAGGATCTCGTCGACCATCGCTTCGATGGCGCCCGTGTCGCTGACCTGCTTGAGGCCGAGTTTCTCGATCGTCGTATCGACGCCCTCGTCGTTCTCCATCAGGTAGTCCAGGACCTCCTTGGCCGCTTTGCCACTGATGGTACTGTCTTCGATACGCTTGACAATAAGGCCCAGTTTCTCCGCATCGACCGGAGAGGTTGAAACGGTCATCCCGCCTTTGAGACGCCCCAGAAGCTCGACGGTAAGCCAGGTGACGGCGTTTTTCGCGCTGATCCCCTGACCCAGCATCTTCTCGAAGTAATGCGCCATCTCCAGTTCCGCGGTGATGACGCTCGCGTCGTACTCGCGCAGGCCGTGCTCTTTGACCAGGCGTTCGCGTTTTTCGTCCGGCAGTTCCGGGATCTGGGAAGCCTCTGCGTACATCGCGTCGTCGACGACCACCTTCATCAGGTCCGGCTCCGGGAAGTAGCGGTAATCCGCCGCCTCTTCCTTTCCGCGCATGGAGCGGGTCTCCTGCTTCGTCTGGTCGAAAAGACGGGTCTCCTGGAAGATCTCCTCATCGTAGACCCCGTCTTCCCAGGCGTCGATCTGGCGTTCGACTTCCATCTCGATCGCCTTCTGGATGAAGCGGAAACTGTTGATGTTCTTGATCTCGACACGTGTGTAAAGCTTCTCGTCCCCTTTGGGGCGGATGGAGACGTTGACGTCGACACGGAAGGAACCCTCCTGCATGTTCGCGTCGCTGATATCGAGGTAGCGGACGATGGAGTGCAGCTTCTTAAGGTAGAGGATCGCCTCGTCCGCCGAACGCATATCCGGTTCGGAGACGATCTCGATCAGCGGGGTGCCCGCGCGGTTGAGGTCGACCTTGGAAACGGCACCGTCATGGATGTTCTTACCGGCATCCGCCTCGATGTGGGCACGGTTGATGCGGATCGTCTTGTGCGAACCGTCCTCGAAATCGATCTCCAGCTTTCCGTGCTCGACGACGGGCGTATAGAGCTGGGTGATCTGGAACGCGCTCGGACTGTCGGGGTAGAAGTAGCTTTTACGGTCGAAGAAGCTGGTACGGTTGATCGTCGCATCGATGGCGGTACCGAACATCACCGCCTTGTGCAGGGCCGCCTGGTTAAAGACGGGAAGTGCGCCCGGAAGGGCCAGACAGGTCGGGCAGGTGTTGACGTTGGGGCGGTCGTTGAAACTGGTGGGACAGGAGCAAAACAGTTTGGTTTTCGTATTGAGCTGGACGTGGACTTCGAGTCCGATAATCACTTCGAACAAAAGGATTCCTTGGCTGAATTTATAAAGTATCTAATCGATGCAAAACCGGCGGCGCCGGCGGCGTGGACCGCGCTGATCTGATCGGGGCTGACAATGCCGCCCAGCGCGATAACAGGTAGGTCAATTTTACCCGCTGTTTCATTTAAATCCTCTAAACCTTTGGGCGCCCCTTTGCCCGGGCTCTCGAAGATCGGGCTGTAGGTGACGGCATCGGCCCCAACGGCCGCCGCGTGCATCGCTTCGACGGCGCTGTGCGTTGAAATGACCGTAAAAAGGCCCCGTGCCTTCGCCCCGCCGATCGCATCGAACTGCGTCGACGTCAGGTGGACCCCCTCTGCCCCCAGGGCATCCGCCAACGCCGCATCCTGATGCAGCACTGCTTTGATGCCGTGCATATGGCATGCATCGACGAAGACCGACGCAAAACGTTCATAATCCGGGTTCGCCTTGTCCCGGTAGAGGGCATAGTCGACCTTCTGCGCAGCAAACAGCTCGCCCAGGCGTTTGACAAACGCCCCGGGCGTCGCGCAGCCGTAGCTTCCGTCGGTGATCAGATAGGCGAAAAAAGCCATGGGGTCACGCCTCGCTTTCGAGCAGCTCCGCGATACGCTGCAGCAGCCGCGTCTGTTCACGCTGGTTTTCGACACGCTCTTTGTAGAGGTTGAGCCCTTCAAGCAGCAGAATAACGCACAGCATCAAAAAGATAAAGACGATCGTGGCAAGGAGTGCAATGGAAAAACCGAAGATGGCTGTAATATGGAAAAGAAGCCACGAGCCCAGAATCATCAGGGCCCAGGCAAAGCCGAGCAGGAAACTCAGAAGCGTATCAAACGTACTGCGTTTCATGCGGCATCGCGGAAGAAATTAGTGGGATTCTTCGTGAAGAGTCACGGCTCCGCCGAGGTAAACGTAAGTCAGCATCATAAAGATGAACGCCTGCAGCAGTGCCATGAATGAGAGCAGCGCGAACGGGATCATCGGCAGCAGCCACGGTGCGAGCATCAGCATGACCATCAGGAACATATCGTCCCCTTTGACGTTACCGAAGAGACGGAAGCTGAGAGACACGATACGGGAGATGTGCGAAACGATCTCGATCGGGAACATCAGCCATGCCAGCCACCAGACCGGCCCCATGAAGTGTTTGAAGTACTCAACGACACCGTTGCGGCGGATACCTTCGAAGTTATAGTAAACGAAGACGATCAGCGCCAGCGCCAGTGTAAAGTCCAGGAACGCGGACGGCGCTTCAAAGCCCGGGATGACCCCGATCAGGTTGGCAATACCGATGAAGAGGCCCAGTGTCGCGACCAGCGGCAGGTAGCGCATCGCTTTTTCGCGGCCCATAACGTCCGAACCCATTGCAACGACACCCTGCAGGTATGCTTCCATCAGGTTCTGTGTGCCCCCCGGGACGACTTTGAGGTTTTTGGTCGCCATTTTGGCCAGCATAATAACGATCAGTGCCGTCAGAAGCATATGCGACATAAAGAGGTAGGTGTGATTTTCACTGATCACACCGAAGAAAGTAAAGAGTTCACCCACGAGAATTCCTTCGATCAAAATAGTTGTGCGATTATAGCCCTCTCTCCATTAAAGGAGCCTAAGCCAGCCTGCCATGGGAGGGGACATTGCCCGCAAAACGTGCCGAAAATGGGCACAAATGCGTCATTTCAGTCTGGACGATGCATAAAAAGCGATCAGAGTTCCAGCCGCCCCACCGCCCTGCGCGCCGCGGCGATATCCCGCCCGATCTGCTCCTTCAGTGCTGCAAGGGAGGCGAACTTCTCATTCCCCCTCAGCCGCAGGACGAAACTGACGTCGATGCGTTCGTTGCAGACGATCCCGCCGTCAAGCACATGCGTTTCGACGGCGAAACTGCCGTCGGTCGTGACCCGATGGCCGATAAAACTGACGGCGGGATGGTAGTGCTCCTCACCGTCCAGTCGTGCCAGGCTCGCGTACACCCCCTCTTTGGGAAGCAGGAAGCCGTCGGTCAGCATATTGACCGTCGGTACGAGCTCTTTTTTGCCGATCCCCTGCCCCCGCACAACCTTGCCGCGGACCGTATAGTGGTGGCCAAGGAAACGGTTTGCCCCCGTCACGTCGCCGATGATCAGCTTCGCACGGATCTTGTGCGAATGCACCGACTCGCCGCCGACGGTCACTTCGTCGATCACCTGTACGGTCCCGCCGAACGCCTTCGCGAGGTCCGCGTAGGAAAACTTGCGGTCCAGTCCGAACCGGAAGTCGTACCCGACGACGATCCGCTCAAGTGCCGGAAAGCGTGTACGGAGGTAGTCGACAAAGCCATGGTCATCGAGCATCCGGATATCGTCAAGGGGGAGGTAGACGATGGGGTGGGTCGTAAAATGCTCACGCTCCCGGCCCGGGGTCAGGTTGGCATACCCCGTTTCCACCACAACGATCGCTCCGTGCTCCCCCAGGGCGTTGAACAGATGCTGATGTCCTTCATGCATCCCGTCAAAGCCCCCGATGGCGACGGCATCAACCTTTTTCAAAGCAGTAGCATGTTTCACTGTTCCCCTCCTTGCCCGTTATCGCGGCCGTCTCTTTCGCCCGCAGCCGCCACCCCCGCGCCGTGCAGGCCGCTTCGAAACCGTCCATCGCTTTCGCTATGGCCCGCGGATCGGTCACGACCCCCTTCCTGTCCCGTGCCGCGTCGCGGCCCACCTCGAACTGCGGTTTGAACAGCAGAATGATCCAGTGCCCGGCGAGCCGCTCCACGTCGTCGAGGATATGGTGCAGGGAGATGAAGGAGACGTCGCTGGTAACGACGTCATAACGCTTATCGGGCTCAAAACGGCGGATGTCGATCTGCTCGAAGCTGCGCACCCTCGGGTCCGCTTTGATATCCGGGTGGAGCTGATCCCGGCCGACATCGACGGCATCGACCTGCGCCGCACCCGCTTCGAGCAGCACCTGGGTGAACCCCCCGGTCGAGGCACCGATGTCCAGCGCACTCATCCCCGTGACATCAAAGGGAAGTGCGGGCAGGAAGCCCTTGAGCTTCAATGCCGCGCGGCTGACGTAGGGCATCGCCTCGGTCACCTCTACCTGCTGGGAGTCCACGGCGAATGCCGGCTTGGTCACGACGCTGCCGTCGACAGTGACGCTCCCGGCTTTGACCAGCTGCTGTGCTTTCGAACGCGTCGGCGCCAGGCCCGCTTCGACGAGGTAGTGGTCCAGACGCACTAAAACTGCACCTGCAAGCCGATATAGGCAGTGCCCAGTCCCATAGCATAGGAGGTGCCGTTTTCGTCCAACCCGAACTGGTAGAAGTCGTACCCGGCGTTCACCGTCAGCCACGCCAGGGCCCGGATGCCGACACCGATGCCGTACACCAGCGTGCCGGCCGAACTGCTTTTGCGCTCGGGGAGGCGCTGGTCCCAGTAGAGTTCCCCGGCCCCGAAACGGGCGAAAAGGTCCACCCGGTCATTGAAAATGGGATAGTGGCCGGTCACATCCGCGGAGAGTACTTTGAACGTCTCTTCGGATTTTTCGCCCGTTCCCGTCGTCCCCTTGAAATCGCCGAACTGGGCGTATTCCAGCGAGACGGAGAGATGGCGGTTGATAAACGCCCCCGCCCCGAAACGGTACTGCGGGGCAGATGCCGTCGTGATCTCCGCACGGCGGCCGTCATCGTTGTAGCTGCCAAGCCCTGCGCCCGCTTCCAGGTAGGGGCCGGTGCGATCGGCGGCGCACAGCAGCGTCGCCGCCAGCAGAACAGCCGCACCCCTCATAGATTTCTCCGGAGGTATTTGGCTTCGAAGATGTCCGGCGGAAGCGCCCGGTCGAAATAGAACCCCTGCAGGGCATCGCACTCCAGCGTTTTGAGCATCTCCAGCTGTTCCAGGGTCTCGACCCCTTCCGCAACGATCTGCAGCCCCAAGCTGTGCCCCATCTTGATGATCGCTTCGGCGATGGAACGGTCGTCGGCATTTTCGACGATGTCGCGTACGAGGAGCTGGTCGATCTTGAGCGTGTCGATCTTGAAACGCTTGAGGTAGCCCAGCGACGAATAACCGCTGCCGAAATCGTCCATCGCCAGTCTGACACCGGCGTGTTTGAGCCGTTCGAGCTGCACGACCGTCTCTTCGGCAAACTGCATCAGGTAGGTTTCCGTCAGTTCCAGGCCGATGTAATCCCGCGCCAATGCGCTGCGGTTGAGGATCTCCGTCAGCCTTGTGACGTCTTTTTCATTGATATGGCGCCCGGAGATGTTGACCGAAAGCGGGATGATTTTGTTGATCGCCATCGCATGCCAGCGCCGCAGGTCGCCGATGACCTGGGTCAGGACCATCTCGTCGATCCGCGAGATCATCCCCGTCTCTTCGGCGAAGGGGATAAATTCGGCCGGCAGCAGCAGCCCCCGTTCGGGGTGTTCCCAGCGCACCAGCGCCTCCGCCGCCCGGATCGTGGTACCGCTCCCTTCAAAAACCGGCTGGTAGTAAACGACGAACTCGTTGTTGTGGATCGCCTCGCGAAGCTCCTTCTCCAGCACAAGGCTCTTGAAGGTCTGTTCACTCATCTGCGGGGCATAAAAACGGATATGGTCCTGCGTCTGCTTGGCCTGGTACATCGCCGTATCGGCATGTTTGAGCAGGGTCTGTGCATCCTCCCCGTCGTCGGGGAACATGGCGATACCGATACTGCCGTAGATGTGGAAACGGTGTTCGCCGATCTGGAACGCCTCGCCGAAGGCGTCGATCAGACGCTGTGCCTCCCCCAGGACTCTTTCGCGCTCAACTTCCTCCTCGAAAAGAATGACGAACTCATCCCCCCCGAAGCGCGCCACCGTATCCTCGTTGCGCACGTTCTCAGTGAGCCGTTTTGCCACTTCCACCAAAAGACGGTCCCCGGTCGCGTGCCCGTAGGTGTCGTTGAGGTATTTGAAACGGTCCAGGTCGATAAAAAAGAGGGCCGCGTTTCTGCCGCTGCGCTCCGAACGGGCGATCAGGTGCTTCAGCCGCTCTTCGAGCATCGCCCGGTTCACCAGCCCCGTCAACGGGTCATGGAAGGCGAGGAAACTCAGTTTCTCCCGGTTCTGTTCCCGTTTCAGAACGATGCTGACGATCCGCGCGGCAACGGTAAGCAGCATCTTGTGGAACGGGGTCGGGACACGCTCTTCAAAGGAGGTCAATGCAAAGGTGCCGACCGTCTTTCCTTCCAGGACGACAGGCATCGACCAGCAGGCATTCAGGCCGATTTTCTGGGTGGCTTCCATCACGTTCTGCCAACGTTCGTCGCAGCTGATATCACAGACGAACTGCGGTTCGTTCCGCATGATAACGTTGGCACAGGAGCCGTTGCGGGGCCCCGGCTGTATGCCGTCAAAGACGCTGAGTGCCTCGTCGGGGACCGAGGGCGCCGATTCGACATAGAGTTTACCGTCGGCCGGGTTCAGGAGCATAATGGATGCCACGCTGCCCGGGACCATCCGCTCCTGCAACAAGCAGAGTTCTTCGAGCACGGCCTCCTTGCTGGCATCTTCGGCCACCTTCTCCAAGATGGTATTTTGAAGCTCGAATATCTCCTGGTAATCACTGGCGGCCATATATTCTTCAGGTGTTTTCATCGGTCTATTGTAGCATCTGTTTCATCGCATCTTCCGTAAGGGTCGCTACGCCCAGCGACACCGCCTTCTCATACTTGCTGCCGGCATCTTCGCCGTAAATGACATAATCGGTCTTTTTCGACACGCTTCCCGCGACCTTCGCCCCCAGGGCTTCAAGCTCGGTTTTGATCTCCGGGCGGGGACGGCTCATCGTCCCCGTGAGCACGACCGTCTTCCCCTTGAAAGGGTTCTCCGCCGCTTCGGCCCTCTTTACCGGCACCGCCGGCTGCACGACGCCCCGCAGCGCCTCGATCTGCTCCCGGTTGACGCGCACGAACTCCAGCACCGATGCCGCCATCTCCCCGCCGAACCCGTCGATGGCGAGCAGCGCCTCCTCCGTCGCATCGGGGAAATCCAGGCCGAAGGTGTCGCAGAGCTGTTTCGAAGCGACCTCGCCGATATGCTCAATCCCCAGTCCGTTGACGAAGCGCCAACACGCCGTCCCTTTGCTTTTTTCGATGGCGTCAAGCAGATTGAGGCTCTTCTTCTCTTTGAACCCTTCGAGTTCCAACAGCGCTTCGAGCGTCAGTGCGTAAAGGTCGATGACCCCTTTGACCAGCCCCGCTTTGTAGAGCGCTTCGACGATCTTGTCGCCCAGTCCGTCGATGTTCAGGCACTGCTTGGAGGCGAAATAGATGATGGCGTTGACGACCCGCGCTTCGCACGAGAGGTTCTGGCACTTGATCAGCGCCCCCTCGTCGAGCAGTTCGCTGCCGCAGACCGGGCAATGCGTCGGGCGGGCCAGCGCCTTTTCCGTGCCGTCGCGCCGCTCGGGGATGACCTTGATGATCTTCGGGATGACGTCGCCGCTGCGCAGGATGATGACGTGGTCGCCGATATGGATATCTTTGCGTGCGATCTCGTCAAAATTGTGCAGAGTCGCGCGTTCGACGACGACCCCCTCGATGTCGACGGGTTCGACGACGGCCACCGGGGTGACGACGCCCGAACGCCCCACCTGCAGGATCACATCCCGGACCCGGGTCATCTTCTCGACCGCCGGGAACTTGTAGGCCACCGACCAGCGCGGGTTTTTGACGGTGTAGCCCATATCCTCCTGGGCTTCGACCTGGTCGACTTTGATGACCATACCGTCTAGCATCATCGCAAAGTCGTCACGGGTCGCTTTCATCTCCTCATAAATCGCCTCGATCTCATCGTAGCCGGCACAGACGCGGTGCAGCGGCGGCTTGCGGAAGCCCAGGGCGTAGATCCACTCCATCCGCTGGCTCAGCAGCGGGATATCGAGGCTGTTCTCACCGATGCCGTAGGGGAGGAAGACAAGGTTCCGCGCCGCGGTGATTTTGGGGTCAAGCTGGCGCAGGCTTCCCGCGGCGGCATTGCGGGGGTTGGCGAAGAGCGCTTCGCCCTGCGCTTCGCGCTCGCGGTTGATCGCGTCGAACTCCTCTTTGAAGATAACGACCTCCCCGCGGATCTCGATACGCCCCTCGTAGTCGATCGCCAGCGGGACGCTGCGGATCGTTTTGACGTTCTGCGTCACCTCCTCGCCGATCGTACCGTCGCCGCGGGTGATCGCCTGCACGAGGCGGCCGCCCTCGTAGATCAGGTTGAGACTCGCCCCGTCGAACTTCGGCTCGCAGTAAAACGTGACGTTGTCGGCAAGCTTGCCGACCCGCTCCAGCCACTTCTGAAGCCCCTCGGCGTCGAAAATATCCTCCAGGCTCCACATGCGGCTGCGGTGGGCGGCTTTTTCGAACCCCTCGAGCGGCACCCCGCCGACCCGCTGCGTCGGCGAATCGGGCAGCACGCTCTGCGGATGGGCCTCTTCAAATGCCAGCACCTCGTGGTAGAGCTTGTCGTACTCTTCATCACTGGCAATGGGATTGTCGAGGACATAATAGTGGTAGGCGTAGCGGTTCAGCAGCGCTACGCTTTCGCGGTAGGTTTCAGCCGTCATATTCGTTGCTCTTTTTTGTACAGGATTATAACGAAGCTTGTTGAGAGTAAAGGGGTGCAAAAAAGGGCCGAGAAGAATATAATATGCATTGATAACCAGAAGTCTACAAAGGAGGCGTTATGACACACGATCTTCGCCTGAATATTGAAGAGATGGATACGGCGCACGAGACGTTCCTGCAGATGCTCGAAGAGCTTCAAAAGATGGAGAACGGGATCGACACTGCGCTCTTCCGCGAATGGATCGAAGAGACGAAACGCCACTTCGCCGAAGAGGAGAAGCTGATGATGAAGCACCTCTACCCCGAACGCGAAACCCATACCGGCGACCATGAACAGCTCATCGACGAGATGGAGTCTTTTTTTGCGATGATCACCGCCATGCCGCCGATGGCCCGCTCCTTTATCGAAAGCTACGCCTACGACAAATTCCGCCGCCACACGATGTTCTACGACCTTGACCTTTCAAAGTTCCTCGCGTCGCACGAAGCCGGCTGATCTCCCCCCAACGGTCCCCCGGAACCGCCCGGGGTACACGATACTTTCGCCATCGACCGCCATTCCGCGCCTCCATCGCCCTCTATTCGCACTCTTGTTCCTGCATTACGTTGCTGAAAATCGACGTTATCACATCCATGAAATATAATTATTTATAATTAAATGGACCACAAAAATTAAGTAATATTCATTTATCCTACTCCGGTGACCGGTATTTTCGTTCTCTTCGTTCCCGCGGATGAAGAGTCTTTTGACGCGCCGTCAATCCACCGAACTTTTTGCTTGGGTTGTCGGCCTATCGGAACAGAAAGGTGAATCATGAACAGACGGAAGTTTCTCTCAACAAGCGCGATCGCACTCTATTCATTACCGGCGATCAATCTCCTGGGAGGCTGCGGCGGCTCCGGCGGCGGTACTGCGCTCTCCCCCATCGATGAACGTGTCACACTGCTGCGTTCAGCCAAAACGCTGAACGACCAGACCGTTGCCCAGATCGAAGACCTGCTCGGCAGCATGACCGGAACGTACGCACCGTCGCCGTTGGCGATCTCCACGCAACCGACCACGGATATCAGCAGTTTCTTCGCGGCAACGACCCCTACTCTCCCGGCCGACTCCCCGCTCGCTGCGCTGTTTTTCCAAAGCGACGAAACGGAATCGATGTGGCGCAAGTATGAAGCCTACAGCAGCCTCGCCCATCAACAATTCGACCACCAGTATGTGAAGCTGCTGGCCACCATGCGCCTCTTCGACTACAATAACCGACAGGAGACGACACAGGATGCCCCGCAGGTCACCGCCGCGGCAGCGCACTATCGGACGGCGGCAGACGTCCCCTCTGAATTCAGTGATTTCGACAACCTGCTTGCCAAACTGAAAGCAGCGGCCGGTGATGCGCTCCACTATATCTTCGATGCCATCCGAATCGCCATGAACGGCTTTTTCACCTACCTCAAAGGGCTCTTTGACAACGGCGACGCCCGTGCCCTCCTATACGCCACCCTGACCTACTTCGCCGTCGACAAACTGCTCAAGATCATTGCGGAAAAAACGGCAGCCGATCTGAGCTTTGAGAGTAACAGCGATACGCTTCTGAGTTTTGCAAAGATGGCGATTGCCGCCGTGGCACTCATGGGGCTCTTCTCCCTCGAGAAGCTCTCTACGGCCGGTACGGCAACCGTGTCAACGGCATCCGCCGGTACTATGACACCCGATGAGACCCTGCAGATGGAAGCATTCCTCGGATCGGTGTCGGTGCAAAGTGCCCTGGTCGCGCTGATGTTCAAGGTCGTCGGCGGCACCGTGGGAGAGATCATCGCTACCACCAAGACTCACTCGGATGCCCTGCTGACCTCGCTCAACGCCGGCTACGACCCTGCGACGGAAAATTATACGCTGAGCGCGGAGCAGCAAGCCTCCCTCGATACCATCAAAAAGCGCTCGGTCTCCCTCTCTGTCATCTCCGTTGTCGTGCGCCAGCTCTTTACGATGCTGAGCCAACACGCGGTGACGGCGGATGGGGTCGTACAGGAAGGGTTCGCCGACGGAAGCGACGCCGACACCTACGTCACGCTTTTCGGTTCGGATGCCCTGCCGCAGACGGATGCGTTCACGGTCTATACCCGGCAGATGCAGAGCAGGCTGCAAAGCGGCACCGTCTACGCGACAGAGAACGCCGGCTATTTCGATCAGCTCCGCGACCTTCTGGACGGCGGTGCCTCCTGGCGTGACATCTTCGACCTCATTGCCACGATGTCCATTACCTTTTCGACCCAGGCCGCCGATTTTGCCTCCCAGACGGAAACCGATGCCTTCGCCTTTGCATCGCATCTCGCGGACCTCGCCTACAGCTTTACCGCCCAGACGGCAAGCGATGCCTACGACTTCGCCACCCACATGGCCGATCTCGCCTACAGCTTTACGATGGATATCGAGGAGGATGCCTATCAGTTCGCAATGAAAGGGATGGAGTACGGCTACCTCTTCGCCTCCCGCGGCGAGGAGGTGGGCGTCATGGCCGACCGCATCCTCTGGATGGCCGTACAGATCGGGCAGATGGCCGACCGGATCGGTGAAATGGCCGACCGGATCGTCTATACCGAGCAGCTCATCGTCTATACAGAGATGCTCATCCTCGATTTCGGACTGCTAATCTATGACGGGATGAAGACGATTACCAACCTGATGCTGACGGGGATGGCACTGATTCTCGACCGGGAATGGTACACCCCGGCGGCGGAGGATCAGATCGTCACCGTCATCGCGGGCACGATGGAACAGATGATGGCGAACATGCAGGAGTATGCCCTTGCGGTACTGGAAAACCAGAGCCTCCTGCGCGAGATCACCCTGAGTGCGCTGGAGTGGGTCGGCAACCATACCGGCCAGACGGCAGATACCAATGCGACGGTGTGATATGCAGTGGCATCGTACAGCCGCCCTGCTTATCTGGGCCGGAATGAGCCTCTGCGCTTCGGAGAGTGCCGAGGCCGTCTATGCCAAAAGTGCGAAACTCTTCTCGTTTGGCAACCTGCGTTTCGATGTCGCGATGACGGTGGAGAACAGCGGCAACCGGCAGGAACGCTCCTTCATGGTCGCCGAACGGCAGACGGGCGACGCTTCGTCGCTCCTGATCCGTTTCCGCTCCCCGCAAAACATCAAATGCACCGCCATCCTCATCGAACGGGAGCAGGAGAACAGCAGCAACGCCATCTACTT
The DNA here is from genome assembly GCF_054862725.1 of Thiomicrolovo sp. ZZH C-3. NCBI lineage: Bacteria > Pseudomonadati > Campylobacterota > Epsilonproteobacteria > Campylobacterales > Sulfurimonadaceae > Thiomicrolovo > Thiomicrolovo sp. ZZH C-3. The sequence goes on along the minus strand of NZ_JBTKXX010000001.1, from coordinate 916,660 downwards.
CCCCGCCCTGAAACGCGTGCGGATCATCCCCGAACAGGAGGAGGAGAGCGAAGCCGTCGGCATGGGGATCTCCTACGCAGAACTGGATGCGAAAAAAGGGACCTTCGAACCGCTGGAGGAGACGCAGTTCAAAGGTAACGCCTGTTACAAGGTCACACTGAAGCGTAACGGGAGCCGCTCGGTCTATTACATCGATCCTTCGACTTCCGTGATCAGGAGGGTCGAAATCTTCAAAGGCCCCCAGCTGCAGCGGGTCGTCAATATCGACGAGGTGAACCGTATCGACGAACAGCTGCTCATCACCCGCTGGCAGGTCAACGACCTCATCAAGTCACGGAAGCTGACCTACAGGGTGGATACCGGGAGCATCTCCCGCGATATCAAAAGGGGGCTTTTTCACCACAACCGCCTGCACCGCTGCACTTTCTGAGTTCACCCGCAGCGGGTGAAGTGGCGTTTCAGCAGCACCGGCAGCAGGTAGACCACAACGGCGAGATTCGCCGCCAGAAGGATCCCGAGCTCCAGGCCGAACTGCCGGATCATCGTACCGCCTAACAGCATCCCGGCCAGCCCGATCAGCATTGTCATGTTCGAGACGATGATGGGGCGGAGCACATCACCGATACAGCGATGGCCCTTGTGCTTGATACAGATGAAAAGATGGATGATCGAATCCGTGACCAGCCCGATGAACAGAATGGTACCAAGCAGGGTGATCATGGTGAAATCCATCCCCAGCAGACGGTGTATGCCGGCAAGCAGCAGGAGCGACAGCAGCGGTGACACGAGGACAATGACGCTCTTCCATGTCCGGCAGTAAAGCAGAAAAAAGAGTACGACGAACCCGAGCGAGATGGTCACCCCGGCAATGAACTCCCCCGCGAAACGCCTCAAGAAGTGTTCAAAATCGGCGATCTTGCCCAGCACGCTCACGGAAAAAGCGGCCGAGGTGTCGCCGATCGCCTGCAACTGCTTGACCATAGCGGTAATGGTATACGAAGGCGTCGTGATCGGGATACTCAGCGTCATATAGGTGTCGCGCCGGTCCGGGCTCAGCAGCGGCAAGCCGCCGTCGAGCCACTCCAGGGCAAGCAGATACTGGGCATAGGCATCGGGGGAAGCAGCTGAAAGCGGCGCTGCCGCGAAACGCTGATACCCCTGCGGAAGACTTCCCAGCAACACCCCGGGCACTGTTTCGGCGATACGCGGCGTCAACCCGGCGAGTGCCCGGGCCGTTTTCAAATCGGAGAAATCGCCTTTCCGGGCACGCAAACGGACTACGAACGGCAGTGTCGGCAGGTGGCCGGACTCAAACTCCGCGATGCGTTTATACGTCGCCATCGTCGGCTGCATTAGGTTCAAAGGGTTCAGATCGACCAAGGCCCCTTTCGCACAAACGAAGCCGCAAACGACGGCACCCCCTCCAAAAAGGAGCAGCCCCTTTTTTATCCCGGCGTTGTCCATATGCCACCGACGGCGCCAGCCAAACTCGCATTCCACCTGCCCAAAAAGGTAGATCCGGCCGAGAAGATAGCCGTAGAGTACCCCCAGCCCGATCAGCATCATCTTTCCGAAGGTGTTGATCAGTCCGAAATCAGACCCGTAGAGAAAGAGACTGCTCAACGCCGTCGTGGCGATGGAGAGAGTAATGCCGAATGCCAGCTGGTGGTTGCCGATCTCCCCGGAGTGCAGGTAGTTGAAGAGGGTCAAAGCATAGATAATGAGGAAAACGATCGCCAGCAGCGCCGCGGGATCGACGGCGATACCGCCGACAACCAAGACGGCGAGCAGCGATACCGTAAAAGTACCGATCTCAATGAGGATATTCAGCAGGTAGGTCAACGATGTCAGCAGCCATAGCAGCAGAAGCAGGAAAGGCGCTATCGCATAGAGGTAAAATGCCATATCATCGAAAAAGCCCTGCAGCAGCAGAGCGCCGACGACGGCGGTACCGCTGTGCGGATAGGGGGCGACCCGTGCGAGGAGGGCATTCTGTTTCCCCCGGCTGAAGGTCAGCAGGTAGAGGTCCTGCCGATCGAGACGGAAATAGTCCGTGATCACTCCTTCCGATCGCCACGCAAGCAGGGGTGCGTCCTCAGAGAGCACGGCAAAGAGGTACTGCTGATCCGGTGTGAACCACTGCTGTTGCAGCGTTGCCGCGGGCGTGTCCGGGAAAAAATGGCTCCAGTCCACCGTGCGCACCTCGACCTGCCGCATCAGGGCCGCACCGAACATCAGCAGCAACAGCAGTACGGCCGTTTTCAATCCGAGCTTCAAAACGATGCCCTCAGCGTGAATCCGACGGTGTTGTACGTTTTATCGTCCGAGTGATAGAGGGCGTGCAGATCGACCTCAAAAGCGCCGCGGCTCAGTACGAGGTTCGGGAGCATGACCGCAGTGGCGTTGCCCCCATACCACCCCGTGATCAGGTAATGGTCAAAACGAACGGCCACCCCCCTGAAAACGGCAAGGTCAAACTTGTTCAGCAGCACTGTCGCGAGAACGCTCTCATGATACGGTTTGAGATAGCCCCACTGCACCTCCAGGTCGAAATAGGAGCTTCCCGCCTGCCGGTCCACCCCGAATCCCACCATCGCCAGCGGGCTGAAGCTGTTGAGTACCGGCACCCTGTCCCGCACGCCTGCTTCGGCACGCACGCCGTACGTACCGACCGATCCCTCGGCATAGAGGGAGTACTGGTTATATCGAAAACCCTTGACCCCCTTGATGGGGTTGAGATCGGGCTGATCCAGGTACGCCCTGAGCGCCTCTGCACTGTTTTGGCCCTCCGTGAGCGCGTCGATTATCGCCAGCAGTTGCTCATCCACACGGATATAGGGCACTTCCGAATAGCGGTTCGTCCAGACTGCGCCGAACGTACCCCCTGCGCTGCTCTTCTCCGCCACCACCTGAAGCGTGCTTTTATCGACGGCAAGTCCGCGTGCATTGTACTGTCCGTCGATGTCGCTTTTCAGCGCGGGACTGATGCCGTCGAGGTAAAGCGGGAGAAAAACTTCGCGGTAGATTGCCGCCCCCTCCTCACTGTTGCGGCTGAGCCGTTCAAAATAGGCCGGAAGATAGCTGTCAAGCAGCAACCCCATATACGTCGAGAGATAACTCTGCGTACGTCCGTCGTAGGGCTGAACGGTCACCCTGAGAAGGGAATCACCCCCGACAAAAAAGGAAAGCTCCGCCATCCACTGCGGGATCCTCCGGATGTTGATATTATCGTCGTCAAAAAAGTCCACCCGGACCGGGTTAAGAAGATCCATGCCGCTCAGATAATCAAGCACCCCCGTTTTGGAAACGAACTTTCCTATCCTCACGTCGAAATCGTCCCCCCAGTAGACCAGGGCCATTTGGTTGAGGCTCACGCCGCTGCCGTCATGCCCTTTGTACAGAAGAAGCCCGCCTTCGATGCGGTACGCGCCCTCCTCGTAATCCCCTTCCGTCAATGTAAAGATATAGGGGGTGTCCGGGTAGGCAGTACCGTTGTTCAATTGCCGCACGATAAAGGATTGTTTGAGGGTAAGGCTTCCGGGCAGGCCGGTCGCTGCGGAGGAGATCTCTTTTCCGTCCAGCAGCGTGCATCCCCCTATCACTCCCAAAACCAGCGTCACGGCAGCAAGACGGTTCACGGTAGACGTCACCTCTCCCTCCGGCCCGGCAGCAGGGTACCCAGACCATATACATTAGAGGATATTATATCAGAGGTGAACGATTTTTGCCCCGAAACCGCCCAGCTGCGGGGGCGCATCCTCGAAACCCTTGACGCTGGGGTGCTGTTTCAGGAACTCCTTGACGGCGTAGGCGAGTTTGCCCGTACCGATGCCGTGGTAGATGATCACCTCGTCCCATCCCTGGATAAGGGCATCTGAGAGGAAAACGTCCATCTTCTCCCTGGCCTGTTCGGCCCGCATGCCGTGCAGGTCGAGCTTGAGGCCGCTGCGCTTCTCGACCTTGTTGCTCACCTGCACCTTCGGTGTCGGCGCGGCCGCTTTCCCGGCAGGTTTGAGCTCGTTGCGCCGCACCCGCAGCCGCATCCCCTCGACTTCGATCGTTGCTTCCTTCTCCTTGAGCGCCACGATGACGCCGCGCTGCTTGCGGTACTTGACCTCATCCCCGACGTTGAGGGTGACGGGGGCCGTTTTCTGCTTCGCTTCGCGCTTTTCGGGTAGCTGCTTGTTCGCTGCGTTCATCGCCCGGTGGATCGCTGCCGTGTCCCCGGCTTTGGCCGCCGCTTTGGCGCTGTCGATCGCCTGCCGGAACTCGCCGCGCAGACGGCGTTCAAGTTCATCATACTCCCGGCGCAGGGATTCGCGCTCATCCTTCAGTGCACGCTCCCGCTCCTCCAGCCGCTCCAGCCGTTCATCGACGTCGGCATGTTTGCGCCGCAGCTCCCGCTCCAGTTCGCTCCCCCGTTCGATAAGGAGGTTGAGCTTCTCATGCTGCTCGCCGTAGACCGCTTTGGCCCTGCCGACGATCCCCTGAGCAATTCCGTAGCGCAGGGCCGTCTCGAAGGCGTAGCTTTTGCCGATGATCCCCTGCAGGAAGTCGTAAGTGGGGACCCGGCGCTCCTCATCGTAAACAGCCGCAACCAGTTCGACGTCGTCGCGGTCGGCCATCAGGGAGGCGAGCCGTTTGTGGTGGGTCGTGACGACGATCTTCTGCCCCCGGCGGATCAGATCGTCGAGGATCACCTTGAAAAGGGCCGCCGCTTCGTCACTGTCCGTACCCAGTTCGATCTCGTCGACCCCGACCAGGGCCGATTTACGCTCGAAAAGCCGGGAGAACTGCTGCATCCGCCCGGCGAAGGTGGAGATGTCGTTTCGGACGTTCTGAGGGTCGTCGATGACCGCCTCGATCTGTTTGAACGACCCGATCCGCGAGCGGTGGGGGTTGAGCTTCATCGGCAGCAGGTACTTGGCCATCAGCGCCGCCGAGAGGATCGATTTGAGTAGCATCGTTTTCCCCCCTGCGTTGACCCCGGTGATCATCAGCACCGAGGCGCTGAAATCGAGGCTGACGGGTTTGGGGTTGGAGAGGGCCGGGTGTTCAAAGGCATCCAGCACGATCGCCTCGCCCGGCTGTGCCGCGACGATATGCAGCCCTTTGGCGCGGGCGAAAAGCACCCGGGCCTGGTAGTGGTCGAGGCGGTCGAACTCTTTGTCGATAAAGCCGATAAAGGGCTGCAGTTCGCGCAGCTGCGCCGAGAAGCCCTTGGCGTACTCGTAGTAGCGGGCATCACGCTCCTGGGTCAAAGCGCGGATCTGCTCTTTGGATTTGAGCAGCGTATCGGGGGTGACGTAGAAGAAGCCCGCCCCGGTCCGGCCCACGACGCTCCCTTTGAGCACGGCGCCAAAACCGCCGCGCACCAGCAGACACTCTTCGTCGTTGACATAGTGTACCTGGGTATCGACGAGATAGCTGCGCAGCCTGTCGGCATAGAGCAGCCGTTTCATCTGCCCTGCTATATCACCCTTTTGCGCCTTGATCCGTTCGGCGATGGCGAAGAGCTCCTCGTCGAGCTCCTCTTTGAAGTTCCCCTTCTCGTCAAAGTGGCGCTCAACCTCTTTGAAGCTGTCGGGAACGACGACGGAGGCCATCCACTCCCCAATGATCCCTTCGAAGCCTCTGTTGCGCAGGGTGCGGAAGTAGCGTACGACCTTGATGAGCTCGAAGATCTGTTCGAAGCTCAGCACCCCCTGCTTTTTCAGGTGGATCAGGATCGTGTCGAAGGCGGTCGTTTTCGGCGGGGCGGGAAATTCGAGGGTGTCGAGGGCGCGGATGTACTGGTAGTGGCGCCCTTGGTCCCCTTCGATGTAGAGGGGCTTTTTACGGCTGAGAAAGCTTTCGATCTCGGCGACGTGGGCCTGAAGATCGAGCTGATCAAGCAGGTGGCCGAAAGCGCTCATCGGCACCCTGCGGCGTCGAAGATCTGCCCGGCGTGGGGCGTGCCGGCGTTGGCGATAAAGCTCTGGGTCCCGACGCTGAGGGTAAAGGTGCGGTCATTGACCTCCACCCCCCGGCACTCAAGCGTCTGGTGCTGGTTGAATTTCAGAATGACGGCGCGGACATGCTCCTGCTGCGCGTCGACGGAACGGTTCCAGGCCACGGCCCCCATGATGATGAGCAGCACGACACCGGCCATAGAGAGCTTCTGGCGATGGCTAAGTTCGGTAAAAAAGTGCATCCCCGCATAGAGCAGCGCGATGACGGCGACGATATAGACGTAACTCATTTTTCTCCCCGGAGCTGGTAGGTGATGTCCCCGGCGCCGAAGCCGATGATCAGCCCCGATGCCGGCGTTTGGGCTATTGTACCCTCTTTGAGCACTTCAAGTCCGCAGCCGCTGCGTTTGACGCGGTCGGCCAGTAGCGGGCTGTACGCGGCGAAGACCCCTTCGAAATCGATGATGCGGGGCGCTTCCCCCGCCGCCCAGACCGGCAGGATAATCAGACGGTCCACCCCTTCGAAACAGTGCGAAAACGCCTCGAGGTTGTCGATGGTACGCGAATACTTGTGCGGCTGCCAGACCGCCGTGATCGTCTCCAGCCCCAGCAGGCGGGCATAGGTCCGCGCCGAAGCCATCGTCGCGGCAATCTCGGTGGGGTGGTGGCCGTAATCATCGATCAGGACGCACCCCTCCTCGCTGTCGATGATGTCGAAGCGCTTCTTGATCCCGCGGTAGCCGAGGATCTTCTCGCGGACCGTCTCCACCGGCATCGTCTGCACCGCGGCAAGGATCGCCAGCGCCGCATCGAGGGCGATGTGCTCGCCGAAGCCCCAGACGTCAAACGTCCCCAGCTCCTTCAGGCAAAAACGCGTATGCGGTTCACCGTCGTGCAGTACGTATTCCACCTCCGAAATGTCGCGGCTGGGGTAGAGCCGGATCGCCTCGCCTTCGATGGTCGAGAGGAACGCATCTTCCGCGTTGATGACCCGGATCGCGGCCGAAGCGATAAAGCGGCGGTAGGCGTCGTAGAAACGGTCGTAATCGTACTCGTAGTACTCCATGTGCTCGGGTTCGGCGTTGGTGACGATGGCGCAGTAGGGATTGGCGTTGAGAAAACTGCCGTCACTCTCGTCCGCCTCGAAGATAAGCCGGTCGTTCGTATCGTTGTAGCGCACGTTCGAGCCGAACGCCTTGGACTCGGCCCCGATAATGGCGGAGCCTTCCATGATGGCCGCCAGGATCGCCGACGTCGTGCTTTTGCCGTGGGCTCCCGCCACGGCGTAGACCTCTTTGTCCTGCAGGATGCGCAGCAGCGCTTCGCGGCGCGGCAGCACTTCGATCCCTTTCGCTTTGGCCGCCATGACTTCGACATTGTCCGGTTTGATGATCGCCGAATGCACGACGAGGTCCTGGTCCGTGATCGCGCTCGCGTCGTGGGGGATGGTGATGGCGACCCCCTTCTCCTTCAGCTGCCGCACGATGCGGTTCTCCGCGATATCGCTGCCGCTGACCTTGTTGCCTTTGTGGTCCATGTACTGCGCCAGTCCGGAGATGCCGATCCCCCCGATGCCGATGAAATGGATCTTCACGATTCGCCCGCCCCGTTCTCCACTACGCGGAACGCGCTGATATAGAAGGTCCCGTTTTGCTGGGTCGCTTCCAGGTCCGCCGCGTCGTCGAGGAACTGGTTGAAATCGGGCATCCGCTCGGCGTACGCCTTGTGCCGTGTCATCGCTTCGGAGAAACGGGCATCGTCGCTGAGCCCTGCCAGGATCTCGAAGAGCGCCGCCGCGTCCGTGGCCTTGCCGGCACTGTAGTGCTCGACGGCGTACTCGTACAGGGCCCGCAGCGTGGCGAAATCGTTTACTTCCGTCATCTGCATGCGGCGCGCGGTCCCCAGGGCGTCGGTGAGGTTTTCCAGTGCCAGGTCGAGGATATTGGCGTAATAGGCGATCAGCGTCTTTTCGTCAAAACATTCGTTCGCTTCCTGCTCCAGGACGTAGAGCCCGGCGATATCCGCCGCCTCCTGCGCCTTGAGGATCTTCGCTTTCAGTGCTTCGGCCTTATCCATTCATCGCCTCCTTGATACGTTCGAGCGCCATGCGTGTGCGTTCCGGGTTCTCGACGAGCGCAATGCGGATGCGCCCCCTGCCCGGGTTGTTGCCGTTGACGTCGGTGCGGGCCAGGTATTCGCCCGGCAGGACCTTCAGGTTATAGTCGCGGTAGAGCTTTTCGGTAAAGGCGATCGCGTCGTCCACTTCCAGCCAGAGATAGAAGGTCGCCTCCGGCACCTCCGTGCCGAGGATCGCCTTCGCGATCTCGAAGTTCTCGCGGTAGACGGCACGGGCTTCGGCGACATGTGCTTCGTCCGCCCAGGCGGCCGCCGCGGCGGTCTGCAGCGGCAGCGGTGACGCACACCCCACATAGGTACGGTACCGGCGGTACCCCTCTAAGATGGCCGCATCGCCGGCGATAAACCCGCTGCGCAGGCCCGGGGCGCTGGAGCGCTTGGAGATGGAGTTGAGGGCAAGCACGTTCTTGAAGGCCGTATTGCCGACGGCCGCACTCGCCTCCAGGATGCCCGCCGGAGCCTTGTGCGGGTAGATCTCGCTGTAGCACTCGTCGTTGAGCAGCACGAAATCGTATTCCAGCGCCAGTTTGACCCATTCGCCCAGCTCCTCGAGGGAGAGGCAGCTGCTGGTCGGATTGTTCGGGAAGTTGAGGATCACCAGGTCGCTGGCCCGCAGGATCGCCGGGTCGACCTGCGGTTTGAAACCGTTGGCGGCATCGAGGTTGAGGTAGTTCACCTTCGCCCGGCTGGCGATCGCAGCCCCCTCGTAGATCTGGTAAAAGGGGTTGGTAAAGGTCATGACCGGGTCGGGCTTGTCGAACAGGAGGTACTGGGGGAAATTGAAAAGCACCTCGCGGGTGCCGAAGCTGGAGACGAGCTGGTCGCTTGCCAGCGTTACGCCGAAACGGCGTGCGACGAAATCACGCATGGCGCCGTTGAGCATCTCCTCCCCTGCCGTTTTCGGGTAGCGGCGCAGGGTGTCGGCACTGCCGCACAGCGCATGGCGGATAAACGCGGGGGTCTCGAACTGCGGCTCCCCGATGGTCAGCGTCAGCGGGGCGTAGGCGCTGTTGGGCTCGATGGGATCGAGCAGGGCACTCAGTTTTTCGAACGGGTAGGATTCAAACTGCATTCTCGTCCTGATTTTTTTGGCTCTATTATACTTTGTGGCCCATTATAATCTGCTATACTTTTGCAGCACCGGGGGGCGTCGAACCCCCGAAAGGAGCCCGATGGAACCTTTCCCATGCTACAGCCGCCTCGCACCCGAATCCCGACGCCTCGTCGACACCCATGCGAAAGCGCTCCGGCTTCAAAACGGCGAGGAGCTCTTCGGCCAGGGGGACGGCTGCAAAGAGGTCCTCTATCTCGTCGACGGGAGTGTCCGCGTCTTCCGCCGGCACGCATCGGGCCAGGAGATCACCCTCTATTTCCTCGGCGCCGGCGAACAGTGCAACGTCAACCTCAACAGCGCATTTACCGGCACCCCTGCCATCGGAAGTGCCGTCGCCGACGGGCCCATCAGCGGCTACCTCTTCCCCGCCGGGGTCGTCCAGCAGCTCTACACCTCCGAGCCCGACTACCAGCACTACATTTTCGCCCTCTTCGCCAAACGGCTCGAGTGCATGGCGGGGCTGGTCGAAGACGTCCGTTTCAAAAAACTGGACGACCGCCTCATGGAGTGGCTGCATGCGCAAAACAGCTCCCAGATCCCCATCACCCACGAAAAACTCGCCGCCCACCTCGGGTCGTCGCGCGAGGTGATCAGCCGCCTGCTCAAAGAGCTTGAACACCACGGCACCGTCGCCCTCCACCGGGGGATGATCGAACTGCTCTAATCCCCGTAAAGCCGTCATTTGCTTAAGCTGACTTTATAGCAGACAACCAATTTCATGCGCACCTTTGACCCAAATGCTCTAACAGTGTACAATGGCGGCATCTTTTTATAAAGGCTCTTGTTGATGAGAACCCTTGCATTTACAGCCGCCCTCCTCCTGCTCGCCGGTTGTAACGATTCACCGAAAACACAGCCCGAAGCCACGCCGAAAGCGGCAGCCGCCGTTGAAACACCCGCTCCGGCAGCCGAACCCGTTGTTGCACCGGAACTCCAGCCGGCAGCTGAACCGGCGCTGGCGCCTGCACCGGTCAAGGAAGCCGCAGACAACACATCGATCGCAGCTGCTGAAAAGGCCCCCGTGATCCAAAGCGCTGCCGCTGCGGAAACCTCCCCGGCGCTGCTCTTTCAGAAGTGCGCCGCCTGCCACGGCAACCAGGGTGAGAAAATGGCCCTGAACCAGTCCGCCGCCATCGGCGAATGGGAAAGCAAGCGCATCGCCGACGCCATCATCGGGTACCAGAAAGGGACCTACGGCGGTGCCATGAAAACCCTGATGCAGAACCAGGTCAAAGATCTGACGCCTGTCCAGGTCGAAGCCCTTTCCGAGTACATCGCCAACCTTTACGTCAAAACCCATTAAGGTAGGCCGATGCAGACGCTGGAAGAGACCCAGATCAAGATCGTCATTTTTCTCGTCATCGGCGCGATCTTTCTCTACGTACTGACGCGAAAGAAAAAATAGGTTATACTTATTTTTCTTTCAATCCGAGGAGGGGTTTAGCATGCAGGAATTAACGCAGTTTCAACGCGACCGTAACTGGTTCGTCATCTTTTCAGTCGCTTTTGTTTTCGGGATTCTCTGGACACTGATGGGGGATACAGCCGGTAAACTGGTCTATACGGTGATCGCTTTCGCGCTCTTTATCCATTCGGGTATCACGATGGAGCTTCACGCACACCACGCCGAACACGACCAGGACGGTCACGGCTGATATTTTTTTAACGCTGCGGGTCCGGGCAGGACCCGTATCCTCTACTCACACCGGGTTCCCTGCGTCACGCCTCAATGGCTGACGTCTCTGCCCAGCTCCCGCTCTACCGAGTCGATCTTCCCTTTTAAGCGTCCCGCCTTCCCTTTACGGATATCAAGTTTCAACGCCGAATAGACCCGTTCACAATCCTCACCGAGGACGTCGTAGGCTTGCTCGACAACAGCAAGCGCCTCTTTCACGCTGCCCGTCTCGACAATCGTCCCCATCGGAGTCAACTGGTAAGGAAGACCGCTGCGGTCGATCATATCGATGATGCGGCTGACATAGGCGGAGACGGAAGCACCGTCCCGGCAGTCCCCGCTGGTCGGGAACATGGAAAATTCAAGCAGTACTGAGGTCAAATATTTCTCCCTGTTGCGTCGCTCAGCGGACCGCCTGGGGCTCCAGCCGACGCAGTTTTTCGATATTGTCCCAGGCGTTATTGTTACCATGCTGGGCGGCCATACGCCAATAGCGGTAGGCCTTGCGGCTGTCTTTTTTGACCCCCATACCCATCATATGCATGATCCCGAGGTTGTTCATAGCGACCGAGCTGCCGTTATCGGCAGCCTGCTGATACCATTGTACCGCTTCGCCGTAGTTCTTTTTAACCCCTTTGCCCGATTCATACATATACCCCAGGTTCAGCTGCGCCTGGGCATGCCCCTGGGCGGCAGCTTTTTTGAACCAGTAGACGGCGAGGTCATCGTTTTTGGTCACCCCTGCGCCCTTGCTGTACATCACGCCGAGGTAGAACTGCGCTTCGGGGTTCCCCTCCGATGCGGCCGTTTTGTACCAGCTCACCGTGCTCGCCTTGTTCACCGCTCCCGCTTCCGTCGCAAAAAGCGCCGTACAAAACAGAAGTATCAAGGCTGTCATTACTGCTTTCATGGTGCTACCCACTTTCACTTATAGATTCCCATATGCTATCTGATATCTATTGAACATAAAATTAAACAAGAAATACATATTTTTTCTACAAAATATGCATCCCATCCCGTTTTATGCGAAATAGCGGGGGGCCAGCTCCAGTATGCGGCGGTAGATCCGTTCAAAATCCGTCGAATAGACCCGGGTCTCGGCGATGGCAGTGATAAAGTTCGTATCCCGTTCCCATCGGGGAACGAGGTGCAGGTGAATATGTTCCGCAATGCCCGCACCGCCGGCCTTTCCAAGGTTCATGCCAAGGTTGACGCCCTGCGCGCCGAATCCCTCTTTGAGCATGTGCACGCCCTGCTGTGCCAGCGCACTCATGCGTTGCCACACCGCGGGATCCAGCGTTTCAAGGGCATCCGTGTGCACATGGGGAATGATCATAAAATGTCCCGGGGTATAGGGGTAGCGGTTCATGACGATGAAGCAGTGCTCGTCGCGGTAGAGCACGTGCAGCTCCTCATCCGCTTCGTCATGTTCACTGATATGGCAGAAAACACACCCCTCGATCGCCTGCCCGCTGATGTAGTCCGTGCGCCACGGCGCGTAAAGAATCTCTTTCATGAAGGGAGTATAGCGCATAACGAACGGCAGATGAAAATCCTGCGACGGCGAATACCGCAGGGTGAATCACCCCTGCGGTACCGTTTCGGCAATGGCGAATTGTGCCTGCAGACGGCAGTAAAGTTCCTCCGGAATCGGTACCGGGACACCGGACGTGTCGACGACGTTCCAGCCGATCGCACAGCGGGCGACCGGTTCGCCGTCTGCTGCACGCGTAATGGTGATCTGCCATACCCCGCGCTCCAAAGTCAATGCCGACAGAAGCATCTCAAGTTCCAGCGTCTCCCCCCAGACGGCCGGCGTCAGGTACTGGATATGAACGCTGGCGCTCTTCACCGCCAGTCCGTGCACTTTGAAATCTTTCGGGGCCCATCCGAACCCCGCCAGTGCCGCGACGACGGCATCCTCGGCAAAGGCGACGTACTTCGTGTTGTTGACGTGCTCCAGTGTGTCAAGGTCCTGCCATGTCACAGTCCTCCGACTCCGGATCACCTGCTCAGGCGCCTCGCGAAATACCGGGAAGGGCCGGTGCGGCAGCGTGCGGGGCGTCTCGATCGTCATCCGCTCAACGATCGCCTTGGGAACAGCCTTGGGACGCATGTTCTCCGGGTTGAGGGTGACGACTTCCTGCGCCCCCTGCGCGATAACCTCCCCGCTCGCCTTATCGACAAGTTCGAAGAAACGCGTCCCGTGGACCCGGCGCCAGCGGTCCAGCCAGATCGTCAACGTGAACGTATCATCGGGAAGCAGGGGACGGAAAAGATTGAACTGCGTTTCGCGGACCACCCAGACCAGGCCGAGATTTCGGCTCTCCTCTATCCCCAGCCCGACGGCAGCCCCCCAGGCCCAGGCCGTCTCGATCAGATAGCGGAAATAGGTCAGAAGGTGTACCTGGCCGTTGGCGTTGGCATCGGACCAGTCGACCCGGAATGTTCGCGTAAAAGTGTGTGACATCGGTTTTCCATCATAGTGAGATTGGGGCAAAAGCGGTTTCACTGCATTCCCGCACCGGGCCGCGGCCCGGCAAACCTATTTCAGTTTCATGGGGTGCAGGGAGCGGTACTTGTCCGGGAGCACTCTTTGTTGAATGGTTTTCGGCTTGGGAATGGTGCCCGAGACCAGCGGCGCAAAAGCCGTGCCGGGCTGCGGTGTCAGATAGATATCCGACCCCTGCGATGTCGGCTTCTGCCACGGGGGTGACGCCCACGGAAGCAGCAGTGAGAGCTGGCACTCGTAGGTCTCGCCGTCGCGGGGGTCTTTGCCCGAATGTGCCGACATCTCGATCGTCACGGTGCCGTTGTAGCTGTAAGTGTGCAGGCCGTCGCCGTTGAGGTCGAAACGGAAGAACTTCCCGGCAATGGACTGATGCTGGGCGTTATAGACCGTACACATCACCTGCGCATCCGACGAACGGACCTTGACCAGCTTGACGGGGACCTTGAACGTAAAATCCACCGGGGCGCCCCAGGCGGAAACCGCGGCGATGAAGGTTATCAGAAGAAGATGTTTCATGACCGCCTCCTTTACTGCACCCGGCCGTGCATCTCGACGGTCGGTGTCGTTATCACGGGCGCCGTGTAACCCGTCCGGTCGACTTCATCATACGCGGGCGGCGCCTGGACCTTGCCGGTCATCTGGATCGAGGGCGTCGCGAACACCGTCCCGAAGGCCACCGCCGTCCCTGTCAGCAACATGAGTATCATCCATTTTTCACGCATCACGCACCTCCATTCCCACAGTATACCAGTTTCCCCGCGCGGGGTTTAGATAAAGGCGAAGACGAGGTCGGGGAAGAGCATGACGATGCCGATCGCCAGGAGCTGCAGCAGAATAAAGGGGATGATCCCCCGATAGATCTGCAGTGTCGTCACCATCGTCCCCGCCGCGCCCTTGAGGAAAAAGAGCGCCAAACCGAAAGGCGGGGTGAGGAAGGAGGCCTGCAGGTTCAGCGCGATGAGGATCGCGAACCAGACGGGGTCGATGCCAAACGCGTGCATGACGGGCACGAGAATAGGTACGACGATGAAGGAGATCTCAATGAAATCGATAAAGAAGCCGAGGATAAAGATGGCCAGCATCGCGACCCCGATAAAGACCCAGACGTTCCCGATATCGTGACTGAAGAACTCCAGCACGAGGTCACTGCCGCCGAGCTCGTTGAAGACAAGGCTGAAGGCCGTCGCCCCGATCAGGATCATAAAGATCATCCCGCTGAGCTTGACGGTCTCCAGCAGGGCGTAGCTCACCATGGAGCGGCTGAGGGTTCGGTTGAAGGCGCTGAGTGCCAGGGCGCCGACGACGCCGAAGGCTGCTGACTCCGTCGGCGACGCGATCCCGGCAAAGATGGAGCCGAGGACCGCGACCATCAGCAGCAGCGGCGGGGCGATGGCCGTCAGCGCCTTAATGATGCCAACGTGTTCTCCCCGGGCCGCCGCCGGGGCGGCTTTTGGCTTCAGCGCCGCATAAAGCAGAATATAGACGATATAGAGTCCGACGAGGACCAGCCCCGGCAGTACCGCCCCCATGAAGAGCTCCCCGACGCTGACGTTCATGACGTCGCCGAGGATGATCAGGATGATCGACGGCGGGATGATCTGCCCGAGCGTGCCGCTGGCCGCGACCGTGCCCGATGCCAGCCCCTTGTCGTATCCCGCGTTCAGCATCAGCGGCAGGGCGATAATGCTCATCATCACGACCGAAGCGCTGACGATCCCCGTCGAGGCGGCGAGGATCGTACCGACGAGCACGACGCTGACGGCCAAGCCGCCGCGCAGTCCTCCGAAAAGCCCGCCCATCGTCTCGAGCAGCTTCTCGGCCATTTTCGACTTCTCCAGGATCAGCCCCATGGCGATGAAGAGCGGGACCGCCATCAGGGTCGTATTGCCCATGATGCCGTAGATGCGGAACGGCAGCAGGCTGAAGACCTGCAGCCCCAGTTCGGGGATCAGCAGCGCAAAGAGCAGTGCGACGCCGCCGAAGACGAAGGCGACGGGGATACCCGAGAGGAGCAGCGCCAGTGCGATGACGAACATGGCCAGCGCGATCACAGGCTCTCCTTCAACGCATGCCACGCCTCGGCCAGCTCACGCAGTGCCTGCAGTATCAGCAGCGCAAACGCCAGGGGGATCAGCGCCTTGACGACGAAACGGTAAGGCAGTCCGCCCGGGTCTGAGGAGGCTTCCATCTGCTCAAAACTCATCAGGACGAAATCGAAACTGACGTAGAGGATCAATGCGGAGACGGGTAGCACGAAAAAGAGCATCGTCACCACGTTGACGATCTGTTTGGTCCGTTCGGAGAAGCGGTCGTAGAAGATATCCACGCGCACATGTGCACCCCGGTGCATGGCGTAGGCAACGCCGAGCATGATGACGACATCGAACAGGTGCCACTCCAGCTCCTGCAGCGCAACGGAGCCCTCATGGAAAAGGTAGCGGCGGGTGGCGTCAAAAACGATCAGGAGCACCAGCATGCCCAGGACGGCTGCGCTCAAGGCGCCGACCGTACGGATCAGTAGTCTGACAAAGGCCAACTTCCCCTGCTCTGTCATATCCTTACAGTCACTTCTTGAGCAGTTCGCCGAAGATCATCTCCAGGTCTTTCTCGCTCAGATACCCCGGAATAATTTCGGACACCTCGCCTTTGCCGTTAAAGACGATGTTGAAAGGGATACTCCCGTTGAAACGGGCACGCGACCCGATGTGGCGAACGATCGCCATATTGTCCTCGTATTCGAAAACAGGGTAGTTGAACCCGCCTTTCCCGGCGATCTGCGCGCGATCTTGCGGCATCATGCGCCCCTGCATATGGATACCGATAATGCCGATGCGCCCCCCGTAGCGTTTTGTGAGCGCCTGCAGGTGCGGGATCTCTTTTTTGCAGTAGCGGCACTGTTTGCCGAAAAAGTTCACCAGCACCGGTTTCCCCTCATACCCTTTGAAGCGCATGCCGTTGGGCAGTTCTGTTGCGGCGATCGTCTTCTCACCCGCCGCCTTGAGTGTAAACATGTCAGCAGCATCCGCAGCGCCCATCATCAGCAGCAGTGCCGCCATTATCATCATTACTTTTTTCATTTCACCCCCGTTTTTCCTATGGTTTTCTCTGACGTCCGCGCACCGTTTAGAACGGGAGCGCGCCTTTAAGCTTATCACCGACCGAACCGCCGCCGGCGAGTTTCGTCGCCTCCTCGGCCAGTTTGCCGAGCATCGTATTCTGATCGCCGGCAAGTTTGTCGACATCGGCGATCCCCGCCTGTGATGCTTTCAGATCAGCCAGCTGTGCGGCGGTGTCACCCCCTAGCAACGATTTGAGCTCACCCTGGTACTTCTCAAGCTCCTTGCCCATCGCTTTGCCGAGCCCCCGGGAGATCTGGCGGTCCAGGTCGGATGTGACACCGACGGTCGGGGCCGTCAATGTCCCGCCCAGGGTCGTGTCCAGTTTGAAGGCGGAAATTCCGCTGAGGATACTTGAGACGATCTCGCCCGTTTTGCCGCTGAGCCCCTCGGCCGTGATGGCCGCGTCGCTGAAGGCGAAACTCCCCGTCCCGGCGAGCGCCGTGGCGTCGCTGAGGCTGAGCGTCCCCGTCATGGCGAGGTTGCTCTTGTCCAGAAGCACCGGCTTCATATCGAGCGCGTCAAGCGGAATCTGCTGCGCTTTAAAGTTCACGCTGTCCTTCACCGTGTCGCCCAGGCGGTTGTCCTCGCCGTCAAGCACTAGCCCTTTGACCGTCGGGCCGTCGCTCGTCGCCTTGAAGGTCAGCGGACGCCCCAGTGCCTTCTGGTTGTCGGAGATGTCGCGGACTGTGCCCGAGAAAGCCTGGGTCTTGAAGAGACCGTCGATCTGGGTCAGCGCGATCAGCATATCCGGTGCCGGGATCGTCTGCGGGTAGCGCATCCAGCGCCCCTCGCCCCGCGGCGGCACCGCCTCCTCCGGCGGATTCTCATCCCCGGCGCTGCCGAGGTAGGGAGAGACCATCCCGTAGTATTTACGCGCCATGGCAAGGTACCCTTTGATCTTCTCCCCAAAGAGGCCGCCGATGACGTTCAGTGCACCGTTACCGTCGAGGGTATAGGTCGATTTGAGGCGGTTGTAGTCCGCCATCGGGGCGTCTTTGACCTGCTGCATCAGGACGGCGATGCGTTTGCGGTCGCGGTCGAAATCCGCCCTGATCTTCTCGAGCGCCTTTTTGCGCGCATCGATCTTCTCTTTGAACGCCTTGACCTCCTGGGCCAGCTTGAGCATCGACTGCGGATCTTTTGACTTGCTCATCGTCTTGAGGTTGTCGAGGTCACCCTTCAGTTCGTTGAGGCTGTCGCCACTGAGCTCCTCCTTGGAGGTCTTCTCCCAGCGTGCCTTGATCTCACCGATCTCTTTTTGCGCGTCCTTATAGACCTTGACCGACTGCAGGTCCGCCTGGACAATGAGGGTCTTGGGGTCGGGAAATTCGAACGTCGGAAGTGCGAACCCCTCCCCATCCGCTTTTTCTGCCGCTGCTTTCTCGGCAGTTGCGGGAGATTTTTTCAGCGTTGCCGGGGTGTCGAACCCGACGCCGCTGACGATCATCTTCTCGATATGCACCCTATCCATCAGCAGTGCCGAGAGATCGGCGTCGAAACTGATCAGCTCCGCCGAAACGGCGTCGACCCCCTCTTTTTTGCCCGCGACTTCCAGGCGGTGGATGCTCACCGCACCCTTGCTGAAATCGGTATCGACGGCACCGACACGGACATCACGCTGCAGCGCGAGGCTGCCGCCCGTCTCCACGGTCCATTTGAGCAGCGGGTCGATGACCAGCAGCGCCACGGCCGTAATGACCCCGCCCCCGGCGACATAGAGGCCCGCGCCCCACCAGCGCAGCGTCGGGTCGAGGTGCGTCGTCGCTTTGAGGAAACCGAAGGTTCCCAGCACCGGGCGCCGTTCCAGGAAAGCCGCCAGCACCGTGCGGTAACGTCCGATCAGCCATCCCAGCAGCAGATAGAGCGGTACGGCCAGCAGCAATGAGACGACCGTCGCCCCCATGACAAGGGTATTGTTGAAGTGCGTCAGGCGGACGAAGCCGTTGTTATAAAAGCCCGTCCAGAGTCCCTGCAGCCCCTCGCTGCTGAGGAGGACGTAACCGAGCTGTTCAAACCAGGGGTCAAAGAGGTAACCCATTCCCGCAAATAGCGCCGCCGAAACAAAGAAGAGTCCCAGGTGGATATTGAGCAAAAAGGCGAGCAGAAGGATCACCGCATTCTGCAACCCGCTGATGGGCGTCAGCCCGGCGATCATCCCGAGGGTGATCGCCAGCGTCACCTGCCAGGGGCTTTGGGCGGAGTTCAGGGCTTTGAAAAGCTTGAGAAGAAATTGCATGGGGGCTCCTTTGGCTCTGGGGCGGTTGATAGTGCCCGTATTATATTACAAAATAATTTGCCGTCGGTTACGCGTGCGCACCCCTAGATAAAGTTCGGGGCGTCGTTGGCAAAATAGATGATGTCGCCGGGACGGGTCTTCTCGGCCAGCACAGAGGTCAGTGTGCTCTTCTCTTCGAGGTAGAGGGCGTCGGGAACATTCAGCTGCGCTTTGAACTGCGCGGCGTTGAGTTTTCCGGTGACAATGACGAGGTCAAACACCCCGTTGATCGCCTCGATTAGTTCGCGGTTGAGGGCTTCCGTGCTCTCCACGAGCCCCGGCGTGACGATCACTTTGCGCCCCGAGTGCACGGAACAGAGGCGGATCCCCTCTTGCATCCCGTCGATATTGCCGTTGTAGCCGTCATCGAGGATGATCTTGCCCCCGGCATCGATGCGCTGCAGGCGGTGTTCGACGGGCTGCAGCGCATCGACCCCTTTTATGATCGCATCGTCTGTCATCCCCATCGCCCGGGCGATCAGCACGGCGGCCTCGATGTTCACGGCGTTGAAGCCGCCGAGGAGCGGGGCATGCAGATGCAGCGGTGCCTCATCAAGGGCGAGGTCGAACGACGTCCCCTCCAGATCGGCGGCGATGTTTTCGATCTCCGTCCCGAAGAAGCGCACCTTTTCATGGGGTTCTTCCGTCGCCTCAAAGTGCACGAAGGCCTGTTCCAGGCGCGGCGACTGGATCAGTTCCAGCTTGGTGCGCACGATCGTCTCCAGGTCGCCGAAATACTCCAGGTGCTGCGGACCGACCTTCCCGACGACGGCGTAGTGCGGTTCTACGAGCTGGGCGATCTCCAGGATGTCACCGGGACGGCGGGCCCCCGCTTCACAGACGTAGACCCGGGCCGTTTCGGGAAGGGATTCGTTGATATCTTTGATGATGCCGCCGAGGGTATTGACGCTGCGCGGCGTCATGTAGACCTCGAACTGCGTCCCGAGCAGCTGGGCGATGAAATTTTTCATGCTCGTTTTGCCGTAGCTTCCCGTCACGGCAACGACGGTCAGCCCCTCCAGACGGGCAAGTTTGCGCTTCGCCTCTTTTTTATAGGCGAGGAAGAGGAACTTCTCGATGCCCGTGGAGAGCAGCCACGCCAGCAGCAGCGGCAGGAAAAGCGGCAGAGTGCCGCAGCTCTTGATGAGGCAGAGGAAATCCCCGAACAGCGTCAATGCGCCGAGCAGGATAAAGAATCGCCTGACCCGCCTCGTCAGCACCAGCTTCTTGTCCAGGCGCCGGTACCACCAGACAAAGGCGCCGAAGTAGAGCAGGAAAAAGAGCGGAAAGAGGTCACCGAGGATGAAATAGGCGAGAAAAGGCACAACGAAGTAGAGAAGGTGCCAGCTGCGTTTGTGATGGTTGAGCACGACGCGTTCGAGCTTGTAGCTGTACCACTGCAGGTTGAGGATGAGATACCATCCCAGCGTCAGGACCAGTGCGACGTTGGTCGCAAATGCCACGGCCTGCGCCATCGCCGGGGTCACTTGACGCTCCGGGTGAATTCGGCGGCAATCTCCGCCGCGACCGCCTCGGGCTGTTTGAGGAAGAAGTAGTGGTCCCCCTCCATCGCGACCAGGCGGCTGTTCTCAATGAGCGTGACGATCTTTTCCGCGCTCTTCATCGGGGTTGCCGTATCCTCGCGCCCCCAGCACAGCAGCGCCCGCCCGCCGAAATGGCGGAAGGTGCCCGAAAAATCTTCGTTGACGACACGCTTGAAGGTCTCGTACATCACTTTGTTGAGGCTTTTGGCATCCTCGGCGACGAAACGCGCGCGCAGCTGGGCCAGGCCCAGGTTCTTGAGCAGTTTGAACGCGGCGATCTTCGCCCGCACCTTCAGCGGTTTCGGCCAGACGATCCCCGCCGAGGAGAGCAGCACCAGCAGCCGGGGACGCAGCAGGGTCGCGACCTTGCCGCCGAAGGAATGGCCGACGATGATCTCCTTGTCGTTGGCATTGATCTGCGCCAGGAACAGCTCCATGATATCGGCGTAGCCTTCACTGTCCAGTGCGATCGGCGCCGTCGAGTTGCCGAAGCCCGGCAGGTCGATATAGACGTGGCGGAAGGTATCGAGCGTTTGGCCGAACGCCTGTTTCATCAGTGCTTTGTTCGATCCCCACCCGTGCAGGAAGACGATGGTGTGCTGCGCCCCGGGGTTGACGATCTCGTAGCTGACCGTGAACGTCTGCTGGGCGTATTGGAGGGTCTTGATGGCCACTATTTTCCTTTGGCTGCGTTGATGGAGTGGATGTATTTGTAATCCACCTGCGGGCGGCGCGCGCTAGGCAGGTTGGAGAGCAGGTCATTGATGGCGGCGGGGAAATCCGCGAAAAGATAGTTCGCCATCGATCCCGGGATGGGGTTGATCTCGTTGAGATAGACCTCGCCGTCGATGACGAAAAAGTCACAGCGGATCAGCGCCCCTTCAAAGAGCCCCTCATAGATGGAAGTGAAAGCGCTTTTGAGTTTCATCGCCAGCACGTCCTCGATCGCGGCGCCGCCGACCTCCCCGCTGCGGGCGAAGTCGAGGTACTTCTTGTCGAAATCGAGGAACTCGTTCTTCTGCGGCTCTTCGATAATGGAGTAGACGATCCCCTCCGCCCCGCGGTAGCCGGCCAGGTTATACTCTTTGACCCCGGCGATGAAAGGTTCGACGATGACGCTGTCGTCGAACTCGAAAGCGACGTCGAGGGCATAATCGAGTTCCGCTTCGTTCTTGACGACGCTGACCCCGATGGAGCTGCCCAGGCGCGAGGGCTTGACGATGCAGGGCATCGGTGTCTTCACCGTGCGTGCCGCCGTCGCGTGCAGCTCTTCATAGGCCACCGTCTTGACGCCGCGGCCCGCGGCGAACCACTTGGTCATACGCTTGTCGAAGCTCAGTACCGACGCATCGGTACGCGGACCGATGAAGGGGATATCGAAGAACGACAGCAGCGCCGCGACCGTGCCGTCCTCGCCGTCGGCGCCGTGGATCAGGTTCAGCACCGGCACTGCATACTCCGTGGAACCCAGGCGGCGTTTCTGTACGAACGCCCCTTTGCTCAGTGTCAGCACCGGGGCTTTTTTATAGTGGCCGGAGGCAAAATACTTCGCCTTCATGTTGGCGCGGTCGATCAGGTAGAGGGTGTGGTCCTGGTCGCAGAACACGAATGTCAGCTCATAGCCGGAAAGTTTCTCCATCACGGTGATGGCGCTGACGATGCTGATCTCGTGCTCGTAACTCGCGCCGCCGAATACAATCGCTAATTTCAAGGTGATCCTTACAGTTTCTGAAGTAGTTTAAGCGCCTCTTTGACAAGGGCGGAGGTCTCGGTGCTTTCGCATTTGGCCAGGGCTTTGGCCACTTCCTCTTTCTTGAAGCCCAGGGACTCCAGGGCCTGTGCCGCTTCGCCGGAGGCGGCCGGGGCGGCCGCATGTCCGGCAGTCAGTTCGATGTCGAAACCGGCCAGCTCCACGAGGATCCGCCCCGCACTCTTGGGACCGATACCGGGGACGCGCTTGAGCTGGGCGATGTCGCTGGCCGCGATCACCTGCCCGAACTGCGCAGGCGTGAAGGTCGAACAGATCGCCTGCGCGACCTTGGGGCCGACGCCGTTGATCTTGATGAGCCGTTCAAAAAGCACCTTTTCGCTCTTCTCAAAAAAACCGAACAGCAGCTGGGCGTCTTCGCGGATGATGTGGGAGGTGTGGAGTTTGACCCGGGGTTCGCGGATGGCGCCGTAGGTCTGCAGCGAGATGAAAACCTCGTAGATGAGTCCCGAAACGTTCAGGTGCACCACTGTTGGTTCTTTATGTTCTACCGCGCCTTCTATCCCGACGATCATCCCCGCTCCTGCAGCCAATTTGATTGTTATTGTAATGCAAAGGGGGTTAAAGTTGTGTAAAAGGGAGAGGGCCGCGAACGGCCCCTGCAGCCGCCCGAAGGTGCGGCACGGCGGCGGTGCGGTACGGTTATTTCCCGCCGCGGCGTTTGCGCGGGTAGGTTTCGTCGTTGTCGGAGGGATCCGAGCAGCTGGCGTCTTGCATATCGATCCTGCCGTCACCGTCGTTGTCGATGCCGTCGCTGCACTCCGGGAGCGGTTCAGGCGTCGCCGTGGTCGTCGGATCCGTCTCATCATCATCGGCGCTGTCGGCACACCCCGGATCCGCCAGGTCCGCCAGGCCGTCACCGTCATTGTCGGCACCGTCACTGCAGGCCGGAAGCGGTGCACCGCCGCCGCCCTCGACCTCGAACGCCGCCGACGCGATCTGCGCCGTTTTCATGGACGATGCGTCAAACATCGTCCGGAAGGCCGCCGCTTCCGATGACGTATCGCGGAACATATCCTGGGCAAAGGCGTAGGAGACCGGCTGGTAAAGCAGTGCCGCCTCCACGCGGTAGCGTCCCTCCGGCAGCCCGCTGACGCGGTAGGAGAGCGTGTCGCTTCCGCCGATAAAATCGGCATCGTTTTCGGCATTGCCGTGTACGCGGATATCCGCAGAAGCCGTCGCTTTGTCAAAGCCCGCAGGCAGGATACGGTTGTCTTTTTTATACCCCATGCCGCGCAGCAGGGTATAGGTCACGTCGCCCAGATTGTTCGCCATGATCGTCTCGTAGATCTGGACCTGGTCGGCCGAGGTGATGACGTCATAATGCGGCTCGTACGCCGCAGCATCGCCGTCCGCGTCCGCCCCCTCGATACTGCCGTCGGCATTGGCGCGGCCCGATTCGAAGACGACGCTGCCGCCGGCATCGGTCACTTTGAAATGCACGAACGCCCGGCGGGAGGGGAAGCTGGTCGGGAGCTTGTGGCCCGTCGTACTGCTGATTTTGAGCACGACCTCCAGCGTCCCCTCCCGGAGCGATGACTGTACGACCTCGACGGAGGCGGCGCTTTTGAGCATCTCCCCCGTCTTGGCGATCGTCGTATCAAAGTTGTTCGCCGTCACTTCCAGCGCGCTTTTGTTGTTCTTCAGGATATCCAGCAGCAGGACGTTGCCGCCGACGAACATATGCTCTGCAAAGCCCTCACGCGGCGTATTTGCCCAGTTCGGGCGCATCGAGATACGTACGCCGTCAACCCGCTTCATGTGGCACTCCTGGCAGCTTTTGCTCTGGGCGTAGCTGCTGTGTTCCCACTCGCTGTAGGGCATCTGTTCCGGGAACCCGCTCTCGGGGGTCGTGCTCAGCACGTTCCCGTTTTCATCGACATAGGGCGTTTTCAGATTGTGGCAGCTCGCGCACATCTTCGAGGCACTGATGTGGTCGCTCTGGCGGATCGTATAGTTGAGGTTGTTGATCATCGGGCCGGCAAAAACGTCGCCGTACTGGCCGTAGATGCTCCGGCTGTCGTCGACCTCGTAACCGCCGGACATACCTGAGAGCGTTCCAAGATTGCTGCTATCCTTGACCTGGTGGCAAAGCGTACAGCTCACCCCGTTCAGGGCCTCATCGTGATGTGCATTACCAGGGTCCAGGAAGCCGTTGCCGAAGATCGCGATTTCGTCGCCGGAGCTGTGCGCCTCGACATTCGCCATCGGGGCGTGGCAGCGCGTACACTTGTCGTTGATCACCCCTTCCAGGTGCGGGTTGCGGTTGATCTCGGTGCGCACTTTCGCCCGCCACATGGGGTCTTTGGAGGCGTTGGCCATCATCGTGGAGGACCACGCCGTCTCGATCGAGACATCGTTGCCGTAACTGTCCGTCATCCCGTTGTGGCAGCGTACACAGTTCCCCGACCCCATAAAGTGATAGGACGTAAAATAACTGTCCTCCGCCTCTGCAAGGGTGACCAGCAGCCCCAGCAAAAGCAGACTCTTTCTTAAAATAACATTCACTAACATCTCCTAATATCAAAGTAGAAGCGCATGTTAAGAAAATAGTGTTACTTCTGTGTTAATTTATTAAATGTGATAAATTCGTGACCCCTGCCCCAGCCGTCCCGGGAGATGAATTTGAGTTCCCCTGTGCTAGAATCCCTGCTTATAAGGGAGTTTTATCGATGATCCACGCAAAAAGCTGCGCTTCGGCCGGCCACGGGAAGGCAGATGTTTAAATCCATCTTTACCAACAGTTTCGGCATCCTCTTTTCGCGCATCCTCGGGTTTGCCCGCGACCTGCTCACCGCATCGGTGCTGGGGGCGAACATCTACAGCGACATCTTCTTTATCGCCTTCAAGCTCCCCAACCTCTTCCGGCGCATCTTTGCGGAGGGGGCCTTCACCCAGTCCTTCCTCCCCGCCTTCACCCGCTCGAAGCACAAGGCGGTCTTTTCGGTCCACATCTTCCTTGTCTTCCTGGGCATCATTTTGCTCATGACCCTCGCGGTCAACCTCTTTCCCGCCCTCGCGGCCAAAGTGATCGCGCTGGGATTTGACGCGCAGACGGTACAGATGGCCGCCCCCTACGTCGCCATCAACTTCTTCTACCTGCCGCTGATCTTCGCCGTCACCTTCCTGAGCACCTTCTTGCAGTATAAAAACCACTTTGCGACGACGGCCTTCGCGACGGGCCTGCTCAATATCGCCCTGATCCTCGCCCTGATCCTCGCCCGCGGCGGCAGCGACGAGACCGTTGTGCTCTACCTCAGCTACGGGGTCGTTCTCGGCGGTTTCGCCCAGCTCTTCGTCCACCTGCTCGCCATCCGGGGCCTGAACCTGCACCGCCTCATTGCCGGCGGCGTCCGCTACTACGGCCGCAAAGCCGCAAAAATAAGGGAGGAGACGCGCCGCTTTACCCGGGAGTTCTTCCCCGCCGTGTGGGGGAACTCCACGGCGCAGGTCGCCGCGTTCCTCGACACCTGGCTCGCCAGTTTCCTCAGCGCCGGGGTCATCAGCTATCTCTATTACGCCAACCGCGTCTTCCAGCTGCCGCTGGCGCTCTTTGCCATCGCCACCTCTATTGCCCTCTTCCCCAGGATCTCCCGCCACCTCAAACATGGCAACGAGGCACAGGCCCACGCCATGCTTTCCAAGGCGTTCTGGTTCCTGCTCTACCTGCTGAGCTTCGCGGCCGTCGGCGGCATCGTCCTGGCTGCCGAGATCACGCAGCTGCTTTTCGAACGCGGGGCCTTTACGGCCGGGGACACGGGCGCGACGGCGCTGATTTTGCAGATGTACCTCGTCGGCCTCATCCCCTTCGGGCTGGGCAAGCTCTTTTCGCTCTGGCTCTATGCCCAGCGCCGTCAGGGCGAAGCGGCGAAGATCGCGACCTGGAGCCTGGGGACGAATGTGCTGCTCTCCCTGGCCCTCATCCTCCCCCTTGGCGGCGCGGGCCTGGCCCTGGCGTCGTCGCTCGGCGGTACGGTCGCCCTCGCCGCGACGCTGCGGGCCGTGGGCCGGGCGCACCTATCTGCTATAATTCGCCCAAAAAACGGGCTCTGGTGGGCGCTTGCCGTAGCGCTTTTCACCGTTGCCGTCCTCGCATTCAAGGAGCTCATCCATGCATATATTTGACAGTGTCACCAAGACCAAACGCCCCTTCGAGCCGCTGATCCCGGGCAAGGTGTCGCTCTACGTCTGCGGCCCGACCGTCTACGACGACGCCCACCTGGGCCATGCCAAGAGCGCCCTCGTCTTCGACCTGCTCCGCCGCGTCCTTGAGGCTGAAGGCTACGATGTCACCTATGCCCGTAACATCACCGATATCGACGACAAGATCATCAACAAATCCCGCGAAGCCGGCATCGCCATTACCGAGCTGACCGACACCTACACCGAGGCCTACCACCGTGATATGAGCGCGCTGGGGGTACAGCGCCCCACCCTGGAGCCCAAAGCGACCGAATCCCTTGAGGCGATGTTCGACCTCATCGGGAAACTGCTCGACACCGGCCACGCCTACCAGACGAGCAACGGCGACGTCTATTTCGATACGGGGAGCGACAGCGGGTATCTGAGCATCTCCAACCGCCGCCAGGACGAAGCCGATACCCAGCAGCGCGTCGAGAGCTTCGGAGAGAAGCGCCACGCCGCGGACTTTGCGCTGTGGAAAGGGGTACAGGATGACGCCGTCGCCTTTGACTCGCCCTTCGGCAGGGGGCGCCCGGGGTGGCACACCGAGTGCTCTGCCATGATCGAAAAACACCTCAGCACCCACATGGAATACGCCATCGACATCCACGGCGGCGGGGCCGACCTGCTCTTCCCCCACCACGAGAACGAGGCCGCACAGACCCGCTGCGCCACCGGACATGAACTGGCGCGCTACTGGATGCACAACGGGTTCGTCACCGTGGGCGGGGAGAAGATGAGCAAGAGCCTCGGGAACAGCTTCTTTATCAAAGATGCGCTGAAAGCCTATAGCGGCGAAGTACTGCGCTTCTTCCTGCTCGGCACCCACTACCGCAGCGACTTCAACTTCAACGAAGAGGACCTGCTGGCCGCCAAAAAACGGCTCGACCGCCTCTACCGCCTGAAAAAGCGCCTCTTCGGCATGAAAGTCGTGGAGGAGAAGAGCCCGTTCCAGACGGCGCTGCTCGAAGCGCTGGGGGACGACCTCAATATCTCCAAGGCGCTGGCGCTGCTCGATGAGATGATGGCCGCGGCCAACGAGGGACTCGACGCCAGCCCGAAAGACAAGGGGCTCAAACGCCGTATCCTCGCCGACCTGGCCTACGTCGAATCACTCCTCGGGTTCGGGACGATGAACCCCTACGAATATTTCCAGCACGGCATCGACGAGGCGACGAAAGTGAAAATCGAGGATCTGATCGCGGCGCGCAATGCGGCAAAGCAGGCGAAGGATTTCGCACGTTCCGACGCGATCCGCGACGAGATCAGCGCCCTGGGCGTCCAGCTGATGGACACGCCGCAGGGGACCTTCTGGGAAAAAGCGGAATAACCGCCCCCTCCGCCCATCGGCACCGCTGCGATCAGCCGCGGAGCAGTTTGAGACGCCCCTCCGCGGCTTCAAGTCTGTTAATGATCTTCCGCGTCAGCTCTTTGAGATCACTGCTGTAACTGTTCGCCTTCTCCTGGTCCAGTTCGCTGAGCTTCGGCTGACCGCCGAAAAGCTTTGAGACCAGCCCCTTCTCTTTCTGGTAGAGTTCGTAGATCTTGTAGTACTCATCGTGCCACGCTTTGTGCAGCGCCTCGATCTCCTCGATCAGCGAGGCGCCGACAAGCTTTTTGAGTCCCTCTTCATCTTCGCGCAGGGTTTTGTCCACCCCGCACTCCAGGTAGCTCGTCGCTACCGCATCCCCGTCCAGCGGGATTTTTTTGACCATCAACATTACTTTCTGCATTTCGCCGTTTTGGAGTTTTTTTGCCTGGGCAACAACCTGTAGTGCATCATTTTTTTTCATATCTGTATCTCACTTTAAGCGCATGTTTCAAATTAGAAACAATTATACTACCTTAACGTTGAATTTATTTAACGATTGTTAAACTAATTCAGTAACCGTAATTAACGGTACAAATTAACAAAAAGGTTATTTGATGTCAGGTTCTGTTAAAGATCGTATTGATCTCGACCCGAAAAAATATATTGTGAGTAAAACAGATCCGAAAGGGATCATCGAGTACGGGAACGACTATTTTGTCGAAATCTCCGGGTACAAAGAGAGCGAGCTCATCGGCCATCCGCACAATATGATCCGTCATCCGGATATGCCGAAAGTCATCTTCAAAATGATGTGGGAACGCATCAAGAACAAGCACAACATTCTGGCCGTTGTTAAAAACCGTGCCAAAGACGGCCGCCACTACTGGGTCATCACCGATTTCGAGCCGAAAACGGACAAGATCACCAATGAGATCGTCAATTACACCGCCTACCGAAAAGCGGCACCTGACAACGTCATCAATGCCATCGAACCGATCTACAAAAAACTGGTCGAGATCGAGAACGAGAGCGGTATCGAAGGCTCGGAAAAATATCTGCGCGGCTTCCTCGAAGAGAAAGGGAAAAGCTACGACGAATTTATCAATGATCTGGTCGGAAACAAAGGCCTCTTCAAAATCTTCTTTGCAACAATGAAAAAACTTTTCGGGTAACCGGACTGTCCGCACACGCAGGCGCCCTCAACGACGCCCGGCGCGAGCTTCACGCCAATTCTCCCTCCCCACGCTTTTCAATACGCCGTTTCCACGTCTACAACACATTCCGCAGTACAACATACACCAGGGCAGAGAGCAGTGCCGCCACGGGAAGCGTAATGACCCACGCCAGGCCGATAGGTTTCATCAGCGCCCAGTTCGTCTGCTGATTGACCATCCCGATGCCCAAAACCGCACCGATCAGGATATGCGTACTCGACACCGGGATCCCGAAGGTCGTTGCCAGCAGAATCACGGCACTGGCGGAGAGTTCGGCGGCAAAGCCGGACGCCGGGTGCATTTCGGTCAGGTCATGTCCGACGGTCTGGATGACAAAGCGGCCCACGAACCAGAGCCCGCCCACCATGGCGATCCCCGCCGTCAGCATTGCCAGGGGCGGGACGGCCGCCTGCCCGGCGACGGAGCCCGTGCGCAGAACGTCCAGTACCGCCGCGAACGGTCCGATGGCATTGGCGATGTCGTTGGAACCGTGGCTGAAGGCAAAGCCCGACGCGGTAAAGACCTGCAGCCAGCTAAAGAGCAGGAAGGTGGATTTTTCCAGATTTTTGCCCCGGATCGTTTTCGCATAGATAAAGACCGCCATCCAGACAAGTGCTGCGATCATAAACATGACCAGGTACTTGTTGAGGGTGGAAAAATCCAGGTCGATATGCTTGAGCCCTTTGAAGATTACCATACCGCTGATGACCATCGAACCGAACGCCGCGATGAGGGGGACCCAGTTTTGCAGCGCATGATACGCTTTGATCTCCTCTTTGCGCCGGCGGTGCGCATACATCTTCTTGTAGTAGATGGATTCGACGTCTGTCGGGGAGAAGTCGTCTTCATGCTCCGCCTCGGAATCCTCGACGACCTTCAGGTCCTCCGACATCCGCGCTTCCGGCGACATCGCCATGTACTGCTGCTCATACTCCCGGCGCAGTGCTTTCTTCTCCTGCTTGAGCGCCTTGAGCTGCCGGGCCGCCCGTTCGTTGTAGCCCAGGATGAACCGTTTGATCGCACCGTAAAGCAGGTAGGCCAGCAGCGCACCGAGCAGCGGGGAGATCACCCACGAAGAGGCGATGATCCCGATCTTGTGCCATTGCACCACCGCGAAGGCCGTCTCCGCCCCGTCGATCACGATGCCCAGCGCGATGGAGCTGCCGACGATCCCGCCGACGATGGAGTGCGTCGTCGACACCGGCCATCCCCTGCGCGTCGCGATCAGCAGCCAGCCCGCCGCGGCCAGCAGCGCCGACATCATGATGTAGACGAACTCCATCGGGGCCACGTCGACCCCGCCCAGGTCGACGATCCCTTTGCGGATCGTGTCGGTCACCTGGCCGCCGGCAATCATCGCCCCGCTCACTTCGAAGATCCCCGCGACGATCAGCGCCTGCTTCATCGAGAGCGTGCCGGCACCGACACTGGTCCCGAAGGAGTTCGCCACATCATTCCCGCCGATATTGAAGGCCATGAAGATCATAAAGAGGGTGGCGAGCAGGAAAAGCAGCGTATGGTGATGGTAGGTATAGCCCAGTCCCCAGAGGACAAACCACATGGTGGCAGCCCCCAGGAGGGTGGCAAAAAAGAGGTTTTCTTTCGATACGTGCGGCATGGTCAATACTCCGTCATGAACGGCCGATTATCCTGCAGCCCCATTACAGCCGCATTACAGCTGCAACATTTCGGTTCCATTTGCCGGGATCCCTCTTCACGCCGGGAAATACCGACGTTGTTTTCAGGCGCGGATGCTACGATATGGTTATGAAGCCGAAGATCAAAAAGCATGTCGACCGCATCCACGCCGTTGCCGGGGGGCACGAACGGTTCAACCCCACCGACACCGCCAAAAGCCTTGTCAAACTGCGCGGCTATGATGTCGGGCTTTTCTTCTCAAACCTGAGCAGGCTCAGCCACCAGCACCTGGGCGAGGTGCTGCTCGAGCTCCCGGCCGACGCTTTCGCCGCCGCCGCGGAACGCCTCCCCCCGCACCGGCTGGCCCGGGCCGCCGAGGCGATCGAAAGTGACGAGGCGACCGACCTTATCCAGGATATCCGCCAGGTCGATGCCACCCTGGCGGAGAAGATCCTCTCGCTGATGGCCCACGAGGAGCGCCGGGAGGTCCTGGAACTCTCCAAGTTCGAAGAGGACCAGGCCGGGGCCTACATGGAGCGCGAGTTCCTCGCCGCCCACCCCGAGGACACGGTCGCCGACGTCAAGACCCTCATCCGGCTTTTCCGCCAGAACGAACCCGCCGCGCCGATCATCAAACTCTTTGTCACCGATGACGAGGGGCTGCTGCTCGGCACCCTGCACTTCACCGACCTGATCCTCTTCGACGATACGACAGCGATCGGGGAGATCCTGCAGCGCGGCGACCGCAAAGCTCCCCTCTCGATCCGTCCCGCCTCGCCTATTGCGGATGTCGTCCGCCTCTTCGAGGAGTACGACCTCAATATCATCGCCGTCGTCAACAGCGAAGGCAAACTGATCGGCCGGATCGTCTACGACGACATCTACGATATGATCCGCCAGATCGAAACGGAGCAGGCTTACGGTCTGGCCGGGGTCGACGACGAAGCCGAAGAGAGCTCGGTCTCCCGCGCGGCGCACCAGCGCCTCATCTGGCTGCTGTTCAACCTCGTCGCCATCCTGGCGGCCTCCGCCGTCATTAACCTTTACGATGCGACGATCGCCTCCTATATCGCCCTCGCGGCCCTGCTGCCCGTTATCGCCGCCCTCGGCGGCAATGCCGGGATGCAGGCGCTTACCGTCACGATCCGCAAGATCGCCCTGGGGGAGATCGAATACGACGGCGTCTCCGCCGCGGTAAGGCGGGAAGCGCTCATTGTCCTGGCCAACGGCCTCTCCATCGCCGTCGTCGCGGCCCTCATCGTCTCGCTCTGGTTCGGCGATATCCGCCTGGGGGCCATCGTCGCCGGGGCGCTGCTGCTGAACCTGCTCGTCGCCGGGACGGCCGGCACCCTCATCCCCCTGGGACTGCACCGGCTGGGGATCGACCCCGCCGTCGCCTCCTCCATTTTCCTCACGACGACCACGGATGTTTTCGGCTTTTTTATCTTCCTGTTCCTGGCACAAACCTTCCTGCTTTAACTGACCGTAAATCATTATTAAGTATAATCCTGCCAAAAACAGGTACGTGATGATCGCATACGAATCCCTCAAACCGTGGCTTTTCAAACTCCAGCCGGAGACGGCCCACCACGTTGTGGCAACCCTGCTGCGCACGGCAAACGTCTGCCCTTCGCTCTTCAACCGCTGGCTGGAAAAGCACTTCGTCGCCGACCCGATCCTGAACCAGGAGCTCTTCGGGCGTACCTTCCCCAACCCTGTCGGCCTGGGCGCGGGCTTTGACAAGAACGCGACGATGATCCGCGGCATCCAGGCGCTGGGCTTCGGCTATACCGAGATCGGCACCGTCACCCCCAAACCCCAGCCGGGCAACCCGAAACCGCGGATGTTCCGCCATATCGAGGAAGAGACGATCCAGAACGCCATGGGCTTCAACAACGAAGGGATGTACAAGGTGCAGCAGCGCCTGGGAGCGCGCTACCCCTTCACGACCCCCATCGGCGTCAACATCGGCAAGAACAAAGTCACGCCGGAGCAGGACGCCATCAGCGACTACACCCAGCTCATCCGCGGCCTGCACGACCTGGGCGATTACCTCGTCATCAACATCTCGTCCCCGAACACCCCGGGCCTGCGCGACCTGCAGAACGAGGCATTCATCGCCGAGCTCTTCGCCCAGGCGAAGGCGATCACCGACAAACCGATCCTGCTCAAGATCGCCCCGGACATGACCCCGGAACAGGCCGTGGCGCTGGCAACCCTGGCGGTTGAGAAGGGTGCCGACGGCATCATTGCGACCAATACGACCATCGACTACTCCCTCGTGGCCCAGCCCAAAAGCATCGGCGGCCTCTCGGGCAAAGTCTTAAAAGAGAAGAGTTTCGCCATTTTCGAAGCGGTGGCGAAGGAACTCTTCGGTAAAACGGTGCTCGTTTCCGTCGGAGGGATCGACAGCGCCGAGGAGGCCTACCGCCGCATCAAGGCGGGGGCCTCCCTGGTACAGATCTATTCGGCGCTGATCTTCAAGGGGCCGGAGCTCATCGGTGACATCAACCGCGGGCTCGTCGAACTGCTGAAGCGCGACGGCTACAGCAGCATCACCGAGGCCATTGGAGCCGACAGACGATGATCAGAACGGTTATCGCACTATTTTTCACCTTAGGAACGCTTATGGCAAATTCGCTGCCGCCTTATGAAACGCAGACACTGGAAAACGGGATGCAGGTCGTTGTCATCCCGATGCACAACGGCACCGGCGTCATCTCCACCGATGTCTTCTACAAAGTGGGAAGCCGCAACGAAGTGATGGGCAAGAGCGGCATCGCGCACATGCTCGAACACATGAACTTCAAATCCTCCGAACACCTCAAAGCGGGGCAGTTCGACGAAGAGGTCAAGAGCGTCGGCGGCGTCAACAACGCTTCCACCGGTTTCGACTACACCCACTACTTCATCAAGAGCTCCGCGGGGAATGCGGAAAAGTCCATCTCCCTCTTCGCGGAGCTGATGGCCAACCTCAGCCTCAAGGACGAGGAGTTCCAGCCCGAACGCGACGTCGTCGCCGAAGAGCGCCGCTGGCGCACCGACAATAACCCCCTGGGCTACCTCTATTTCCGTCTGTTCAACAACGCCTACCTCTACCACCCCTACCACTGGACGCCGATCGGCTTCATGAACGACATCCAGACCTGGACCATCGACGATATCCGCAACTTCCATGCGACCTATTACCAGCCGCAGAATGCGATCCTCATCGTCACGGGCGATATCGAACCCAAGACCGTTTTTGACCTGGCGAAAAAGCACTTCGGCCCCGTCAAGAACAGCCGCGACATTCCCAAAGTCCTGGCGAAAGAACCGGTACAGGACGGCGCCAAGCGCGTCTTCATCGAAAAAGAGAGCGAAGTGGAGATGATCGCGATCGTCTACCACATCCCCGACTTCCGCCACCCGGACCAGCCGGCCCTCTCCGCCATCTCCGAGATGCTCAGCTCCGGCAAAAGCAGCCGCCTCTACAGCGAGCTCGTCGACAAGAAGCGCCTGGTCAACCAGATCTACGCCTACAACATGGAGAACATCGACCCGGGCGTCTTCATCTTCCTGGCCGCCTGCAACCCGGGCATTAAGGCCGAGGACGTTGAAGCGGCGCTGCACGAGCAGATCGACCAGATCAAAGCACACCCCGTCTCCAAGGCGGAGCTCGAGAAGGTCAAGATCAACACAAGAGCCGACTTTATCTTCTCCCTTGAGAGTGCCAGCTCCGTCGCCGACCTCTTCGGCGGCTACCTCGCCCGCGGCGACCTGAAACCGCTGGAGACCTACGAGGAGAACATCGCTGCGCTCACGGCCGAGCAGATCCAGAAGACGGCGCAGACCTATTTTGACGACAAACACTCCACGACCATCATTTTGAGAAAGGCAGAGCAATGAACATTATCACCGGTTCCACTACCGCGCTGATCACCCCGTTCAAAAACGGCAAACTCGACGAACCGACCTACGCGGCGCTGATCCAGCGCCAGATCGACAACGGGATCGATGCGGTCTGTCCGGTCGGTACGACCGGCGAGAGCGCAACCCTGACCCCGGATGAGGACATCCGCTGTATGGAGATCGCCGTCGACGTGTGCAAGGGCACACAGACCAAAGTCCTCGCCGGTGCCGGCAGCAACGCCACGGCCGAAGCGATCACGACGGCCATCCGCGCCCGCGACTGTGGCGTCGACGCGATCTTCTCCGTCGCGCCGTACTACAACAAACCCTCCCAGGAGGGACTCTACCAGCACTACAAGGCGATCGCCGAAGCCGTGCCGGAACTGCCGTTCATGCTCTACAATGTCCCGGGCCGCACCATGTCCGACATCTCCGCCGATACGGTCGTGCGTCTCTTCGACGACCTGCCCAACATCTTCGGCATCAAAGAAGCGACCGGCAGCCTGGAGCGCACCGTCGAGCTGCTCTCCCGCCGCCCGGAGCTCAAAGTCTTCAGCGGCGACGACGCCATCGACTACCCCATTCTTGCCGCCGGCGGCGCGGGGATCACGTCGGTCACGGCGAACCTGCTGCCCGATCTGAAAAGCGCCCTGGTCAAAAGCGCACTGGAAGGCGACTTCGCGACGGCGCGCGCGCTCAACGAGCAGCTGCTGCCGATCAACCAGGTCCTCTTCTGCGAGGCCAACCCTATCCCGATCAAGGCGGCCATGTATATTGCGGGGCTTATCGATACCCTCGAGTACCGCCTGCCGCTCGTCCCGCCGTCCGCGGAGAATATGAAGCGCATCGAAGCCGTCATGAAAAACTATACCATCGTAGGAGTCAACTAAATGTCAGAAATGCAAGGCAAAACACTGGTCATCACCGGAGCGACCAAGGGGATCGGCAAAGCGATCGCCGAAAAGTTCGCCGCCAACGGTGTCGATATCGCTTTTACCTATAACAGCAACGAGGCCGTCGCGAACGAACTCGCGGCCTCCTGGGAAGCCGAGTACGGTATCAAAGCACGTGCCTACGCCCTGAACATCCTTGAGCCCGACGAGTTCAAACCCCTCTTCGCCAAGATCGACGAGGATTTCGACCGTATTGACTTCTTCGTCTCCAACGCCATGATCTACGGCCGCCCCGTCGTCGGCGGCTACGGCAAGTTCATGCGCCTCAAGCCCCGCGGGCTCAACAACATCTATACCGCAACGGTCAACGCTTTCGTCATGGGGACCCAGGAAGCGGCCAAGCGGATGGAAAAGGTCGGCGGCGGTGCCGTCGTCACGATGTCCAGTACCGGGAACCTCGTCTACATCGAGAACTATGCCGGCCACGGTACGAACAAAGCGGCCGTCGAAGCGATGAGCCGCTATGCCGCCGTGGAGCTGGGTGAAATGAACATCCGCGTCAACGCCGTCTCCGGCGGCCCGATCGATACTGACGCCCTCAAAGCCTTCACCAACTACGAAGAGGTCAAGGCCGAGACGGTCAGACGCTCCGCGATCGGCCGCATGGGACAGCCCGAAGATATCGCCGGTGCCGTCTACTTCCTCTGTACGAAAGAGGCAAGCTGGATCACCGGCCAGACCATCGTCGTCGACGGCGGGACGACCTTTAAGTAATGTTCAACCTGCCCAATACGCTGGCACTGTCGCGCATCATCATTGCGCCGCTGATGTTCTGGATCATCCTCAACCCCGAGATCTTTACGGCGCAGGGGATCGACATCAGCTGGAACTACTACATCGCTGCCCTGCTCTTCGTGCTCGCCAGCGCCACCGACTTCTTTGACGGTTACATCGCACGCGAACTCGACCAGATCACCATGACGGGTAAGATCCTCGACCCCCTGGCGGACAAGATGCTCATCCTCGCCGCCTTCCTGGGGCTGATGATGACCGACGCTGCTTCACCGTGGGCCATCTATATTATTATCGTGCGAGAGCTCTTCATCACCGGGCTGCGCACCGTTTCCATCTCTGAGGGTATCGACATCGCTGCCTCCTGGGCGGGCAAGGTCAAAACGGTCGCGCAGATGTTCGCCGTCGGCTTTTTGTTGATGCACTGGCCCGGCGGGGACATCCTGCTCTGGATCGCCGTCGTGCTCACCGTCTACTCCGGGACGGAATACGTTGTCGGCTTTGCCCGCACCTACGCAAGGCACCACGCGGCATGAGCTGGCTCGTCTCCCTCCTCGTCCTCTCGGCGCTGATCTTCTTCCATGAGCTCGGCCACTTTGCCATTGCCCGTCTCATGGGGGTCTATGTCGAGGTCTTCAGCATCGGTTTCGGCAAGAAACTCGCCAGCTTCCGCGCCTTCAACACCGAATGGCGCGTTGCGGCGATCCCCCTGGGCGGTTATGTCCGCATGAAGGGGCAGGACGACAGCGACCCGACCAAAACAAGCCCCGACCCCGACAGCTACAACAGCAAATCGCCGCTGCAGCGTATCGCGATCCTGCTCGCCGGCCCGGCGGCCAACTTCGTGCTGGCCTATGTGCTCTATTTCCTGATCGCGCTCGGCGGTCCGCAGGTCCTCTCCCCCGTCATCGGCAGTGTCGTGGAGTCCTCCCCGGCTGCCGTTGCGGGCCTCAAAGAAGGAGACCGCATCCTCGCCATCGACGGCAAGGCCGTCACGACCTGGGATGAGATGTCCGACACCGTCAAACAGGCCGAACGCACACTCTACCTGCGGATCGAGCGCGACGGCATGGTCGAAGAGGTCGCCGTCACCCCGAAGATGACCGAAACCCAGAACATGTTCCGCGAGACCGTCTACCGCCCCATGGTCGGTATCGGTTCCGCCGGCGAGACCCATGCGCTGGATCTGGGCTTTGGCGGGGCGCTCGGCTATGCCGCGGCAGAGACCTGGCAGGCCTCCAAACTGATCTTCATCAGCCTCGAGAAGCTTCTGACCGGGGCCGTGCCGACCTCGGAACTCGGCGGCGTCGTCACCATCGTTAAGATCACCGCCGATGCCAGCGAGAGCGGCTGGATGGCCGTGCTCTTCTTCGCGGCGCTGATCTCGGTCAACCTCGGTGTGCTGAACCTGCTGCCGATCCCGGCCCTCGACGGAGGCCACATCATGTTCAATCTCTACGAGATGGTCATGCGGCGCGCCCCGAGCGAAGCGATCCTGATCAAGCTCACCATCGCGGGCTGGGGGATCCTGCTCGGGCTGATGAGCCTCGGACTCTATAACGATATCAACAGGTTGATGCAATGACACAGACAGAGTATAAAATCTATATTGACAAGATCGTCGAACGGATCGAACGTGCACGTATACTGGTAAGCGAACACCATATCGTCAAAGTGGTCGCCGTCAGCAAGTACGTTGATACCGATGCCGTGCAGTCCCTCTACGAGATCGGCCAGCGCGCGTTCGGCGAGAACAAGGTCCAGGACCTGAAGTTGAAGATGGAGACGCTCGACGACCTCCCCCTGGAGTGGCACTTTATCGGGAGCCTCCAGAAGAATAAGATCAACCAGCTGATCGACCTCGACCCGTTCCTGATGCAGTCGCTCCACTCCCTCGAACTGGCCCAGGCCCTCGACAAACGCCTGGAGGCCAAGGGCAAGACGATGGAGTGCCTCCTGCAGATCAACAGCGCCAAAGAGGAGACGAAGTCCGGCGTCATGCCCGAAGCGGCATCCGACATCTACGCGCAGATCGCGGAGACCTGCCCGCGCATCGACCTGCGCGGCGTCATGAGCATCGGGGCCCATACCGAGAACAGCGACCATATCAAGCAGAGCTTCGAGACGACCCGCAAGATCTTTGACGGCCTCAAAGGGGCCGAGATCTGTTCCATGGGAATGAGCGGCGATTTCGAACTGGCGATCGCCTGCGGATCGACGATGGTCCGCCTCGGTTCCCTCCTCTTTCCCCGGGGCTGACGCCCCAACCTTTACTTTTTTTTAACAAAACTCCTCAATATCTTTTGGAAATGCACCCTTAAAAATAGACAAAAATTATCACACTATCATCACGTATTATTTTTTCATAACGGAACCATAAGCTGTAAGTATAGTATTTTCTTATTTTTATCACACGTTCATCACAGTGCCTTTTAAGTTTTTTGCCTTTAAAGATAGATTAAAAAAACAAATGCAAAACTAACGGGATTTCTATCACTGAGGAGTACATGATGAATCGAAAACTTCGTGGCGTTTCTGTTATGACGGCAGCGGCGCTCACCCTGGCTGCACTGTCCAGTACTGCATCGGCTTCTGTCAAAGAGTATGACAAGAACCCGCCGTTTAGTATGACTCTGCTCAAGCCGACTGAAATGAAAATCGGTGGAAAGAAAGTAAAAGCTTACAATCCCAAAAACGACATCAACGCGTTCGTCAACTATGAGTTGGGGATGCACTGTGTCGGTTTTGAGATGAGCTACTGCTGTGTCATTCCGCCGTATAACTCAATCCAGTCCCAGGCTGTAAA
Source organism: Thiomicrolovo sp. ZZH C-3 (assembly GCF_054862725.1). NCBI lineage: Bacteria > Pseudomonadati > Campylobacterota > Epsilonproteobacteria > Campylobacterales > Sulfurimonadaceae > Thiomicrolovo > Thiomicrolovo sp. ZZH C-3. Next base: position 877,838 of record NZ_JBTKXX010000001.1, on the reverse strand, counting down.
ATCCGGTACCAACGGCGCACTGCCGAAACTGCTGACGCCGGACGACAAAGTCAAGCTCTATTACTATACGAAAGACAACTCTTATAGTGAAGGCAACAAGATGAAGTACTGGTCTGTCGCCAAAGACGTCGACGGCAACGGCCGTATGGACGACCCGGGCGATAACGTGGCCAACTATGTTTGGAAGCACCTCTTTATCTATAAAGATCTTGAGGGTACGATTCCTAAAGGTGCGACGGCGAAAGACCGCCTCTTTGTCGGTAAAGACATTAAAGTACCTATCGATTCCGGCCCGACCGGCAAGCACATCGCCGGCGGTTACCTCGAGTATTCCGGTAAAGACGGTAGTAACGTCGTCTTCACCAACACCCTCGTTCCGCCGGTCCAGAACATCCCGCTCGTTCTGACGGCATCACACCTCTGGGATGCACTGGGTCTGCCGCTGACGGCGTTCAATGACTCTACACGCAGAGGGACGATCCGTTCCGTCACGGAGAAAGATTTCCAGCCGTTCCAGAAATCCGCAGTCCAGGTCCACGACCAGAACGGTCGCCCGCTCATGGATGAAAACGGTCAGATCGTTGAGTACTTCGGTACGAACCCGGTCGATATCCCGAACTGTTATGCATGTCACTCCCGCCAGGGTAAAGCTGCCCAGATGGCACGCGACGAAGGTCTGACGCAGTCTGACAAAGAGTACGCCTACTGGAAAACCTACCCGGATGAGAGTGAATACATGGCCCGCCTCAGTGAAGCATCCATCAACATTCTCTCGCTGCACGACGCCCACCACGGTACGACGTTCCTGAAGCACTATAACGACAAAGCGTCTTCCAACCGTCTGGGTCAGACCGGTGAGGTCAACTGTGCCGACTGTCACGGTGACAACGTCTCCGGTAACCTCGAGGAACCGCGTCCGGGTGCGACAGGCTACAAGACTGTCAAGGCTAAAACGCTGACCGAAGCGATCCACAGCTTCCACCTCTCTATGGTTCCGATGCCGGATGCTGCTGGCCGCTCTCAGGCATGTCAGTCCTGTCACCCGACACACTTCCAGAACCCGAGCATGAACGACGATACGAACCCGTACCGTGTTGCTGACCGTTACGGTGAAGGCCGCTTCAGCGAAGGCGATGTCCGTACCAGCGGTGGTGGTTGTTATGTCCGCCGTGACGCACACTCCAACCCGGATGCGAAACCGCCGTTCTTCCTGAACGAATACGGTAAGTTCCAGCTCAACGAAGTCGCGCACAAAGACGAAAACGGTGAGCGTGTTTCCAAAATGCGCGGTCTGTACTGTACGAACTGTCACACGAAAGTCGCGCAGAAAATGCAGGCACTGGATGACCTCAAAACGGTTCAGACCCTTGAAGGTAAATCCATCCGTAACAAGTCTCTCAAAGAGATCGTCAGTGCGGTTGCCGGCGGAGACATGAAGAAATTCGTAGCGATTGCCGACCCGAAAACGACCGGCGAGAACGAAGTACTGAAGTACTACTCTGAGCACGAATCTGCTGTCCTCGTCAAAAACGTCGCGAAAGACGGCCTTGACCTGAAACCGTGGAACCACCCGACTGGCGGCGCGGTACCGTACGCAGCGGCATCCGGCGGTAACGACTGGTGGCTGGCAGCGGCAGAACCGCATTGTGCAGACTGTCACATCGCTCCGTTCGTTGAAAGTGAAGGCGGTCAGTACTTCCCGATCGACCAGAACAACAAACTGTCCCTGTTCCGCTACTCCAAAGCGCACGGCGACCTGGCTTGTCAGACATGTCACGAGTCCACTCACGGCCTGTACTCTACACGCTACGACGGACCGAACCGCACGGTTGACATCACGACGCATGAGCAGGCGCTGCAGTACAGCCCGGACGGCGAATATGCAGGCCCGGTTACATGTTCCGCATGTCACACGGTCAACAAGAAAGGTGTTCCGGTTCAGCTCGAAGGCACAAAATATGCTGACGACTACTGGGCATCTGTCACCCTGGCGCACTTCATGAGAAGCGGCGATCAGAAACTCTCTGTCAAAGAACTGGTCGAGAAGTATCCGTACAACAAATCGACTCAGATCGTCAAAGACGGCTGGAATTAATTCCGCCGCCTTCAGGCACCCTCGGGTGCCTTTTCTTTTTTTCTCCCCTTTTTCTTTTTTAAAACTAACCCGAAACTAACCCGACAGCCACTACAATCCCTTTATGAGTACGATCGCAATTATCGGCGGCGGCGCCGCGGGACTTATGGCGGCCATCACGGCGGCGGAACAGGGTGCAGAGGTCACGGTTTACGAACAGAACAGCGAACCGGGAAAGAAGATCCTCGCCTCGGGAAACGGACGCTGCAACATCATCAACCGCGCGACCGGCATCGACGATTTTGAAGGGGAGCACCCCGCCTTCGCGGCAACGGCGCTGGAGGCGATGAACTTCAGCGCCTTTGAACGCTTCTGCAAACGTATCGGACTGCTGCTGGAAGTCAAAGAGGACGGCAAATGCTACCCCATGAGCCAGGAGGCACGTACGGTGCAGTCCGCACTGATCCGGGCGGCACAGCACCGGGGGGTACGGTTTGAGAGCAATGCCCCCGTCACCGGCATTGAAAAAGAGGGGAAGCTGTTTGCTGTATCGGTCCGGGAGGTGACACGGCGTTATGAACGCCTGATCATCGCCACCGGCTCCCCCGCCGCCCCGCAACTGGGCGGCAATGAGAGCGGCATGACTATGGCCGGGCATTTCGGCCACCGCATCGTGCCGCCCTTCCCCTCCCTGGTGGGGCTCCATCTGGATGCGGAGGGGCTGGAGAAGATGGCCGGGACCAAGACGACGGCAAGGGTGACGCTGCTGGTTGACAACCAACCGCTAAAAGAGGAGGAAGGTGACCTGCTGTTCACCCGCTACGGCGTCTCGGGCTTTACCGTCCTCGACCTCTCCCACACCGCTTCCATGGCCCTGCGCGATTTTGCATACGTCACGTTGAGAGTGGATCTACTCCCCCGCTTCACGGCGCAGGCCCTGGCCACGCAGCTTGAACAGATGGCGAAGTCGATCCCCGACGACACCCTCGCCGATCTGCTGGGCGGACTGCTACCGCGCAAACTGATCCGCCCCCTGCTCCAGGCCCAGAAACTCTCTGCCGAGCAGCGCTGCAGCGAACTCAACGCCAAAGCGGCCAAGAAGATCGCCTATATCATCAAGCAGTGGCCGTTCACGGTCAACGGGACCCACGGCTACCAGCATGCCGAAGTCGCCGGCGGCGGCATTGATACGGAGGAGATCGACCCCAAAACGATGGCATCACGGAAGACGGAGGGGCTCTATTTTGCCGGGGAGGTCCTGGACATCACCGGGCACCGCGGGGGGTTCAACTTCCACTTTGCCTGGGGCAGCGGCTACCTGGCGGGGCTGCACGCGGCGAGAGTTCGTGATTCGTGATTCGTGATTCGTGATTCGTGATTCGTGTTACGTGTTACGTGTTACGTGAGGATGGCAGGTCATCCCTGTGGCTTTCTTGGCGCTGTGCGTAACGCAGCGATTATCGCTGCTCGAAACCCCCTTCGAACACCTCTTCGATAATGTCATAAGAGACGTTGTCGACCACGCTGAGCGGCGACCCCTCCCAGAGCAGCCGTTCGAACTGGTCGAAACAGTCGTCGTTCGGGCAGCTGACGGCGGCTTCGACGCTGCCGTCGCTGCAATTGCGGATATAACCGCTCAGTCCCGCCTCTTGCGCATGCTGCGTAATGGTCGCGCGGTACCACACCCCCTGCACCCTGCCCCGGATCGCGTAAAGTCTGCTCTGCATAGCACCCTCTTTTTGTTTATTGTAGCGGCAGACGCGTTGTGTTTCACTTATCCCGCCTCTGTTACCGATTCCACCGCTTTTTCAGTACAATAAACAATATTTTTGTTCCCGGAGTATCGCTATGACCGCCCTGATCATCCTCGCCGTCGTCATCGTCATCATCGTATTGATGTACAACAGCCTTGTCGCCAAAAAGAACCAGGTCGACAACATCTTTGCCGGGATCGACGCGGTACTCAAGAAACGCTACAACCTCATCCCGAACCTCGTCAGCTCCGTCCAGCAGTATATGCAGCATGAAAGAGGGATTTTGGAAAAGGTGACCGAGCTGCGCTCCCAGGCGATGCAGCCGGGCATTTCCGACGAGCAGAAGATCGCCCTGGACAAGCAGATCACCTCCGCGCTGGGCAGCATCATGGTCGCGGTGGAGAACTACCCGGACCTCAAAGCCAATGAGAACGTCATGCACCTGCAGCGCACCCTCTCCGAGGTCGAAGCCCAGATCTCCGCCGCCCGCCGCGCCTACAACCAGGCCGTGACGGACTATAACAACGCCATCGAGATGATCCCGACAAATATCCTCGCGAACATGATGAACTACCGCCGCAAACAGGTCTTTGAGATCACCGCGGATGAACGCAAGAATGTCGACGTCGGAGCCCTCTTTAAACAGTAATCCTTTATGAAAAGCGCATCGGAACTCACCGATTTCTACTATACCGAGCTCTACGACTCCCTGCAGGAGCTGGAAAAGGAACGCGACGCGGTACGCAAGAAGGTCCTGACCCTCTTCGGCATCCTGGGAGCCCTCTGTCTGCTCATTATCGGATTTATCTACAACAGCTGCCACTGCTTTAACGAAGCTTACATCTGGGTCGGCGTCGGGGCGGCCGCCATTGGCGGTTTCGGCTTCCGCTGGCTCATCAGCGGCTACCGCAGCGGTTTCAAGGAGAAGATCATCCGGCCGCTGATCGAAGCGATCGAAAAAGAGCTGCATTACGCCCCGAACGCCTCCATTCCCCAGTCGCTTTTCCAGTTCTCCCACCTCTTCGAGCAGCGGGTCGACCGGTTCCGCGGCAACGACCTTGTGCGCGGGACCCTCGACGGCGTCTCGCTGCAGTTCTCCGACATCCATGCCGAACACCGCAGCCGTGACTCCAAGGGAAGGACCCACTGGTCCACGATCTTCCAGGGGCTTTTTATCGTCGCGGACTTCAACAAACACTTCAAGGGGCGTACCCTCATCCTCCCCGACCTGGCAGAGAACCTTTTCGGCTCCTTTATCGGGGGGATGCTGCAGTCACGCAACTTCACCAAGGACCAGCTCGTCAAGATGGACGACCCCGCGTTTGAGAAAGCCTTCGTCGTCTACGGCTCCGACCAGATCGAAGCGCGCTACATCCTGACGCACACGATGATGCAGCGGCTGCTCAAACTGAAAAAAGATACGGGCAGCAAGGTCTACGTCTCCTTTAACGGCGAGAAGATCATGATCGCCATCGACTACGACAAAGACCTCTTTGAACCGACGGTCTTTTCCTCACTGCTCTCCATCGACCAGGCGATGGGCTACATCCGCACCCTGCGCTCCTCTATCGGGATCGTCGAGGAGCTGAAACTCAACGAAAAGCTCTGGAGCAAGGTCTGAGTAAGGGCATTTGATCCCAAGCCTTTCCATGCTAGAATCCTATAAATTCCGTAAAGGATCCCTATGAAACTGCTTCTCTCCCTCTTCGCACTCAGTCTCAGCCTGATGGCCCTGCAGACCGGCCAGCCCCTCCCAGCGCTCCATCTTCAGGGCGACGACGGCGGCAAGGTCGACGGCACTGCCTGGAGCAGCGACGAGCTCAAAGAGAAGGTCCACGTCATCTTCTACGTCGACCCGGATGAGAAAGACCTCAACAACCCCTTCTCCGACGCGCTGAAGGCCGAAGATTTCGACCGCAGCCGTTTCGCCTCCGTCGCCATCATCAACATGGAGGCGACCTGGCTGCCCAACTTTGCCATTGCCAAATCGCTCAAGGCAAAACAGGAGAAGTTCCCCGATACGATCTACGTCAAGGATATGCATAAAAAAGGGGTCTCCGCCTGGAAGGTCGCCGACGACAACTCCGATATCATCATTACGGATAAAAGCGGCAACGTCCTCTATCTCTATGAGGGAGAGGTGCCCGAAAGCAGCTTCGCCGAGATCATCTCCCTGATCAAGGAACATATGTGAACGAAACACTCCTCTCCATAAGCATCCGCGACTTCTTCTCCAAACGGATGCTCCAGTTTGCCCTGGTACCCTTCCTGGGCACCATTCTGATCATGTACACCCTCTTTTTCGGTATTGCCGACGCCGGCATCGACTCGCTGCGGGAGAGTACGCTTCAGATAGAGCAGCACCAGCAGACGCAGCAGAACGGCGTGGTGGAGACGCAGAGCGAAACGACGACGGTCGAAGGGGGCTCGGCCATCCTGCGCTTCTTGATGGAACACACTGTCACCTCGTGGCTGGTCAGCTTCATCGTCTTTACCGTCGGCGGGTTTATCACGTTCATCTTTGCCATGTTCATTGCCCTGATCATCATCGGCTTCCTCACCCCCTACATCGTCAAAGAGATACACCGGCGCCACTACAGCCACCTGCCGCTGGAGCACCACGGTTCCATCCTGGGCATCCTCCTCGCCTCGCTGAAGCATGTGCTCATCATGCTCCTGCTCTTTTTGGTGCTGACGCCCTTCTATTTTGTCCCGCTGCTGAACCTCGTGGCCTTCAACCTCCCCTTTTACTACCTGTTCCACAAGCTCTACCTGCTCGACGTCGCTTCGGAAACGACGACGCAGGAGCGCTTCAAGCTGATCATGGCCTTCCACGGCGGGAAAGTAAGGATGACCACTTTGGGGCTCTACCTGCTCTCTCTCGTTCCCTTCGCCGCCTACATCACCCCGGTGTTCAACGTCATCGTCCTTACGCACTCTATGTTCCGCAAGAGTGTCGAGGTCGAGGCACACCACGAAAGCGCAACTGCCGTAAAAAACACTACAGAGAAAATCCCGAACGGTTCGCAGGACGTGCTGCCGTCGTAACTTCCCTCCCATTTCAAAAGTCCAGCGGGCTTTTGATGCTCTCCTTGTTCAGCTCCTTCACGACGTGGGTATAGATCATTGTCGTTTCGACGCTTTTGTGCCCGAACAAGATCAAGAAGTTTCTTTTTCGACATAATGGCCATCCTTCAATACGCAGGACATAGTGTCCAATAAGCACATATTTCAATGATATGCGGACACTTCGTCCGAATATCAAAATACCGAGGACGTTCAAACAGAAATAATTTTAAGAAAAAAAGCGTAGTATTAACAGATATATTTCAATTTGTTTAATATTGCGATTAAATATCCAATACCAGGACACTGATGGGTTCCGGGTATCTATGGATATTCCAGCAATATGACACAGTTTGGAAATGAATAAATAGTTATGTGCCATGGGAGATGACATGAAAAAGTTACTTATGCTCATTGGCATTGTGTTTATACTGCAAGCTCAAGCCGAATCAGTGGGAAGTATAGTTTTCTTCAACATTACGAGTACTGAAACATCAGATGAAGAAACTAATGCGGATTTCTACTTTTACTATGACAAACTAAATGACTTTCTGAGTAAGAAAGGGTTTGAAGTACTCCTGTCTGAGAAGTTTCCTATTAAATTAGTGAAGCCTGACTACACTATTGAACTTGGAGCGAGCGACGTAAAAAGTGATGTAGGCATTATATATGTCAAGCCATCAGGTCAATACAAGGTATCCAAAGGAATAAAGACAGATATGGATGTTGCGATGGAAGCTGAACAATACTTCAAAGTGAAGTTGGTGGACGAATGACACATAACAAATCAGAGGAGACCAATCAAAAACCCGCGGGCGGCTTTTTGATTGCTCATTTTAAACGTTGCTCGTTCCCGCTTTGCGGGAACGAGCAACGGTCGCGCTGTGCACTGAACGTGCCACCTTGCCCTCTGCCGGTCTCCGCTTCGCTACGACCCACAAATGGCAGGAGTCACTCGCTAAGCCAGCCTCCAGAAATCAGCTTGCTGATTTATGAAGTCTGACTCAGCGGTGCTCAGCGCGACCGTTGGGCAGAAAGGCACAAATGACTGAAAACGACATGTACGAAGACTTTGCCGACCGCTATGATTGGATGAATATTCATGATCCGGCCCGAGAAGTGTTCTTTAAAACACTCTTTGAAAAGAACAACGTCTCCGATGTGCTAGACTGTGCATGTGGAACGGGCAAAGACTTAATCATGTTTCATTTGCTTGGCTATAGCGTTGTTGGTTCAGATTTATCCGGTGCGATGCTTAGAAAAGCTCGTGAGAATTTAAAAGAGGCCAATCTGGATTTGCCCCTCATCAACAGTGACTTTCGAGAACTTGAGAAACACTTCGAAATTCAGTTTGACGCTGTCGTATGTCTCACTAATTCCATTAACGAAGTTCTTGATGTGTCAGAGGTTCGTCGAGCACTCAAAAGCATGAAAGCAATACTGCGTCCAGGTGGTATTCTTGTGTTTGATCAAGGACAGTCCGACGCGACAATGAAGAATCCACCGAGATACGATCCTGTCATCAATAATCGGGATTTCTCTCGTTTATTCGTATTAGAATACACAGACAACGTAATGCAGGTCAAAATTTTCGATTTTGTTCACACTGAGGACGAATGTGAATTTAACCATACTACTGTGAATGTTGCGATTCGCCTAAAGGATGACTGGGACAAGATTCTTTCCGATGTGGGATTTTCGGATATCCAATATTTTGGAGACCTCGACTTCACACCGTACGACAAAAATACAAGTCGACGACTGATAGTTGTCGCCCACAAGTAAAGAACAGGATTGACCCAACAAATCAAAGGAAGCCAATCAAAAACCCGCGGGCGGCTTTTTGATTGCTCATTTTAAACGTTGCTCGTTTCCGCGTTGCGAAAACGAGCAACGGTCGCGCTGTGCACTGAACGTGCCACCTTGCCATCTGCCGGTCTCCGCTTCGCTACGACCAACAAATGGCAGGAGTCACTCGCTAAGCCAGCCTCCAGAAATCAGCAAGCTGATTTATGAAGTCTGACTCAGCGGTGCTCAGCGCGCCCGTTAGAGGCGAGGCATGAAAAAGAAATCTATTTTAGTAATCAGCCTGATGTCGATATTCCTTTCTTTCGCCAGCGCTGGTGAAGTTGATAGTCTATCGCTTCTACAAAGAGACTTGGGGGATTCGATAGAGCTACACGGAGACCATGAGATCTGGTATTGCCCTGACAATACCTGCGAAATTTTCAAAGCAAAGAGCAAAACACCTAACTTGTCTAGCTTCGTCTACTTGTACTTATTTCACAAGTCAACATATACATATCTCAATAAATCAGATGGTGATAATAAGGCATTCCGAGAAAAGGCAATAGAAGAACTGGAAGTAAGAAAAAGTATGGAGAGTTATTGCACTGAAAAAGATCTGGATGCACAATGTATTTTGGACGGAATGCAGCGAGCTTTGAACATATCAATCTGCTTCGGTAGATATGATGAAGGGAACTTTTGTTACGGTTGTTCGGAAAATGAAAATATATGCAAGAAACTCTAACAAACCAAAGGAGACCATTTTAAACGTCATACATAGGAGTATCAAATGCCAATCGTTTCTGTAAAAAATGCTGATCATTATTTATGGGCCACCAACTGCGAAGGTTGGCACCTTGCCGCTTCTAAAAATCTAAGCGTGATTCAGGAACGCGTGCCCAAAGGCTCCTGTGAGACTCGCCACTTTCATAAGAAGGCGGAGCAATTCTTCTACATTCTTTCCGGCATTGCAACGCTTGAAGTGGCTGGCGAGATACACATCCTCCATCCCAATGAAGGCTTTCATATTCCTGCCGGTATTGCACACACCTTGAGCAATGAACATGAAAAAGATTTGGAGTTTTTAGTGGTATCCACACCACCGAGCCATGGTGATCGAGAGAATATCTAACAAATCAAAGGAGAGCTATGACTTTTTACAGTATTGCAGGTTTATCTGCCGCCATGTTTGTTTTAGCCGTGACACCGGGGCCCGGGGTGTTTATTACCGTATCCAAAGCATTGGCTTCGGGATTCAAAAATACGTTACCTGTTATCGCAGGGATTGTTACGGGTGATTTGATATTTCTTCTGTTCGCGATTTTCGGTCTTGCGGCCATCGCAGAAACATTTGAAACAATGTTTCTCATCATCAAGTATCTGGGTGCGGGGTACCTGATTTGGCTGGGGATTAAATTGTGGCGGTCGCATCCGGAGAAAATGGAAATTGCCGCTTCAAAAAAGCACCGCTTTTTAGGCGGCCTCTCCATAACGCTCGGCAATCCAAAAGTCATCTTGTTCTATCTGGGATTTCTACCTACATTTGTAGACTTAAATGCATTGAGCGGTTTGGATGTTTTTTCCATAGCCTTTATCGTCTCTTCCATTCTGGGTGCGGTCATGTCGTTTTATGCCTATTCGTCATCGCGTGCGAGACAGCTCTTCAAAAACGAACGGACGCAGAAACACATGAATGAAGTTGCAGGGAGTGTAATGATCGGCACAGGGTCTCTATTGCTTTATAGAACCTAACAAATCACGGCACGACCAATAAGAAATCCGCGGGCGGATTTCTTATTGGTGCGTTCTATGTTATGCAGAAAGAGAACGATATGAGTAATTACATCAAAATTGAAAGAATTCCTTACGAAGAACCGTATCATATTCAGTCGGTATGGAACGCATCAAATGGAAATATTTCTTCATGTTTTGAGTATTACGATAATACAGAGTCTTTGATCAAAATCGCAGAACATTTGGAGCATTTCCCTAGACATAACAGTGATGTATTTCTGTATGAGATAGGCTCTGAAAAAACCTGAAGATCGTTTTGCCTATTATTTTAGATTTAGAGCCTTTACAACAAATTCGTTTGGCAAGACTGCAATTCAAATCAGATTTTGCAATAATCATGAGCTGCCCGATAAAGAAATCGTAGAGTTCTGTATCCAAACGGAGGCCGCCGCCATTAACAGGCTGGGAAAGTTGTTCCGTGAATTTGGAAAGCTTGAAAAAGAATATATGGCTTGGTCTGATACGGAGTCATTCATTGGTGACAAATATGCGTATGCATAACAAACCAAAGAAGACCAATCAAAAACCCGCGGGCGGCTTTTTGATTGCTCATTTTAAACGTTAACCTATAGGATTGATTATGGAGCATAATGACATTAGCCTTTCATTGAAACAAGAAGAGGCAGTCGTGCTATTTGAGTTCCTTTCTCGCTTTAGCAATTCAGAGAAACTTGAAATTAAAGACCAAGCTGAAGAACGTGTTCTCTGGGACTTGTGTAGTTTTCTTGAAGAGTCCCTTTCTGAACCATTACACGGGAACTGGAAGGAACTACTTGAGAAAGCCAGAAAGTCCGTTCGGGATACGCAAGAATGAATATTAAAAAGGTTAACAAACCAAAGGAGACCAATCAAAAACCCGCGGGCGGCTTTTTGATTGATCATTTTAGACGTTGCTCGTTCCCACTTTGCGAGAACGAGCAACGGTCGCGCTGTGCACGGAACGTGCCACCTTGCCATCTGCCGGTCTCCGCTTCGCTACGACCAACAAATGGCAGGAGTCACTCGCTAAGCCAGCCTCCAGAAATCAGCTTGCTGATTTATGAAGTCTGACTCAGCGGTGCTCAGCGCGACCGTTAGATTCTAGGAGCACCATTGGAATTTGAAGCAATTGCCGAACATCTGCAGAATCTATTAGATAAAAATCCAAGACAAGCAATAGTAGAAGCTGAAAAACTGGATGAGTCTACTAATTTTAGACTTCTAAAGGCTGCTATTTTTGTGGATGCGGGCGCAGCAGTAAAGGAAAAAGATATCGTCTCCCGTGGTGTTGAAATTTATCAAGCTGCACTCAAAGAACATCCCAAAAGTTCAGAGCTTCAATATAACTTAGCCAATGGTTTTCATGCTTTGGCTACATCAACACCATATGATGGATTGACTTGGTATCAGGAAACACACGACAATAGAAAAAAAGCCAAAAGCCTTTTTTATGTTTCTGCCAATGCCCGCAATGCAACGTCAGAAATTAGATCTCAAGCCTTTACAAATTTAGGAAATTTGCTTTGGTCATCATATCGTTGGGTAGAAGCATATGATTGCTATATTCTGGCATTAAACGAGGATCGTCACAATGCGGTTGCAAGCTCTGGAGCACTAAAAATACTTCGCTATGCTATAAATCAAAATATTGGTGATGTGGATTTACTGAATCAAGAAATTGAGCATTTGGCTGCTCATGTCATCTCAAATCAAGATTCCATACAAGTGTATGCGGGAAAAGTTGCTGTCGAAGGAATTCTGGCTGAAATTGATTCAATTCATGCAAAAGCAAAAGCTTTTGATTATAAAAATGAGAATGAGTTTATTGAATTTGTAATATCCAATAATTTAACTTTATCACCGACTATCCATTCGCACAAGCATATGTCTAAGAGATGGGATATATTGGGCATTGCATCTGTTACATCAGATATTGATTTAGATAATTCTATTCCTGAAATTTTTGCTATGTTCAATGTAATAAAATCTGATTTTATTCTTGCAAGACAACTATTATTCAACGCTATTAGTAGTCATTTTGAGGATACGGGCACATATAGTGATACTTTAGATTATGCGTGCTATGGAGTCAATGAATCTGCATTGGCACTAGCGCAACGAGCAGCTTTGGATATCCTCGACAAGATTGCAGTTGCGGCCCTATCTTATCTAAATATTGGTGGTGCGAGAGGCACCTCTTTCAAACAAGCATGGTTCAAAGAAAAATCAGAAGATTTTGCCAAAAAGGTAGAAGCAGAAATTAGTGTCGGGAATACTGCATTATTAGCGTTAACTGAGATCGCTAGAGACTTAATCGAGCATGAAGGCTATCTCCATCAAAAGCAAAATGCACGAAATTCGTCTACCCACAGGTTTACTATTTTACATGACTTTGGCTCATTGCCAGAAAGCAAATCAAGATGCCTCGAACATTATGAATATGATGATTTCGCAAAAGATTCTTTGTTGACATTAAAACTTGCCCGATGTGCCATTATTTACTTTGTTCAGATGATTCAATTACGTGAAGAGAGATTAGAGCATGAAAGAGAAGGCTTAGTAATGCCAATGACAGTTCCATCGCATGAATACATACGAGGGTACGATGAATAAAAATCTAACAAATCGTCGCACACCAATAAATGCCTTGCGGGCATTTATTGGTGAACTCAAACGTTGCTCGTTCCCGCTTTGCGAGAACGAGCAACGGTCGCGCTGTGCACTGAACGTGCCACCTTGCCATCTGCCGGTCTCCGCTTCGCTACGACCAACAAATGGCAGGAGTCACACGCTAAGCCAGCCTCCAGAAATCAGCAAGCTGATTTATGAAGTCTGACTCAGCGGTGCTCAGCGCGACCGTTATCACTCATCTCCAATTGACACCATTATGTAATTACAATATAATTACTAAAATAGAAGGAGTTCGATATGGCATCTTTAATTAAAATCGGAAATTCGCAAGGTATCAGACTTCCAAAAGCGATCATCAAGCAAGCGCATCTGGAAAACGTAAATCTGGAGTTTGAAGTTCTGGACAGCGGCTTATTGATCAAACCGGTGAACAATACCGGGAGAGAGACATGGGGCGAAAACATCAAAACCGTTCTGGCGGCCAGTAAGGGCAAAACAGACGAAGCGCTCCTGGAAGATCTTCTCGACGACAGCGATCTGGATGACTACGAATGGTAGCCGACATTAAAAGATTCGAGATATACCTGGTCAAATTGAATCCCACGGTCGGATCTGAAATCCAAAAAACACGCCCCTGCATCGTCATCTCTCCCAACGAACTGAATGTCCTCAAAACCGTTATCGTCGCTCCCATGACCAGCAAAGGATTCGATTTCATCTTCAGGCCGAAGATAAAATTTGAAAACAAAAACGGGCTGGTGCTTCTGGATCAGATCAGAACCGTCGACAAAACAAGATTGATAAAAAAAATCGGTGACGTCGACGAAAAAGTGTCAAAAAACATATCAAATATTTTGGTACAAATGTTTGAATACTAAGTGATAACAAATCAGAGCAGACCAATCAAAAACCCGCGGGCGCTTTGTATAGCCTTGCATTTACCGTCGGTCGGGAACTTTATACGTTATGATAAGCACAGACAGACAGCTTAAAGGAGAAGATTGCGATGCTGGCGCTCTGCTATACCCGTTACGGCCCGCCCGAACGTCTCTTTTTCAAAGATATCGAAATACCCGTTCCCAAGAGCACCGACATCGTCGTCAAAGTCCATGCGACCACCGTCAACCGGACCGATTGCGCCACGATCCGCGCCAAGCCTTTTTTTGCCCGTATCATCACAGGTCTGTTCGTTCCGGCGAAACAGACTCCCGGCACCGAATTTGCCGGTGTCGTGGTTGCCGCCGGTGCGGAGGTGGAAGGACTCACACCCGGCGACAGGGTATTCGGTTTTGACGATACGGGGGCGCGTGCCCATGCGCAGTACCTCTGCATCGATGCATCACTGGCTGCGACGATCCCGAACGGGCTGGAGTTTGCCGAAGCCGCCGCGGGGAGCGAAGGGGCGCACTATGCGCAGAACTTCATCAACAAGGTTCCGCTTAAAGCCGGTGACCATGTCCTTGTCAACGGTGCCACGGGTGCCATCGGCTCTGCTTCGGTGCAGTTGCTTTCGGCCATGGGCGTCAAGGTGACGGCGACCTGCGCCGCTGCGCACACCGACACCGTAAAATCCCTGGGTGCCGAACGTGTCATCGACTACACCCGCGACGATTTCACGCGGGATGCCCAGCGTTACGACTACGTCTTCGACACCGTCGGCAAAAGCTCATTTTTCCGCTGCTACGGTCTGCTCAACCCCGGCGGGGCCTACATCTCCTCGGACCTCGGCTTTTTGTGGCAGAACCTCTACCTGCCTCTGATAACCCCGCTTTTGGCACCGTTTCTAAAACAGCGGCGCTGCATCTTTCCCACGCCCTACGACGTACCTGCTACACTGACACTGCTGCGCCGTCTGCGCGAAACGGGGAAATTCCGCGCCCTGATCGACCGCCGCTACGCTTTTGAAGAGATCATCGAAGCGTACCGGTTTGTTGAGCAGGGACATAAAGTCGGCAACGTCGTCATCACAATACCCCATAAGAAGCAAACATGAAAACTATCCGGAAAATGTGTAACAAACCAAAGGAGACCAATCAAAAACCCGAGGCGGCTTTTTGATTGCTCATTTTAAACGTTAGGAGAACAAATGGAGTACTTGTGGATTCTGCCTGTAGCCTTGTTTATACTTCTTGATTTAGCTGCACTTTATGCAGTGATTGAGGAAGATTTACTATATACAGCTCAGCAAAAATTCTACAAAGTACTTTTCGTTCTATTTGTCCCTTTCATTGGCGCAATGGTCGAACTCTATTTATTGAGTAGATATGCAAAATTTAGAGGGGATGGGTACTACCCTGACGATGAAGTCAAATGGTATGCATTTTGGAATTATTTCTCAAGTGACGGCTCATCATCGGGAGGCCATGGATTTGATGGCGGTGGTGGAGACTAAATCTCCTAACAAATCAGAGGAGACCGATCAAAACCCCGCGGGCAGCTTTTTGATTGCTCATTTTAAACGTTAGCTAAAGATAAAGAGGTTTATTGATGTCTATAAAAAAAATCAGAGGTTTCATCACAATATGAAGCGTTTTATTCAAGGGTTCGGTGCCGGGGCTTCTGTTGCAACACTAGCTGGGCTTATCGGTCTGGGCGGAGCGGAATTTCGCTTGCCGATACTGAAGGGACTTTTTAGACTCAATACCCTCAAAGCGGTTATACTCAATAAAGCCACCTCGCTGATTGTTGTCTTCTTTGCATTAATTTTTCGCTCCTACGAAATCCCTTTTGAACAGATTTTGGAATACAAAAGCATTCTTTTCAACCTGCTTTTGGGATCACTGGCGGGTGCGTGGATCGCTGCGGGTTTTGCCATGAAGATTAAAGAACAGACACTCGACCGCATTGTGCTTGTGCTGTTGCTGTTTCTTGCCGTAGTTCTAATACTGGAGCACTGGTTTTTACAGGAGCAAAATGGAGCTCTTTTTGATTCGTGGCTCATAGAAGTTATTGCGGGTATCATAGCGGGGTTTGGTATCGGTGTCGTGGCTTCGATGCTCGGGGTTGCAGGTGGCGAGCTGCTGATTCCCGTCATCGTCCTTCTTTACGGCGTTGATGTAAAACTGGCGGGTAGCCTGTCACTGGCGATCAGCCTGCCGACAATGCTGGTCGGGTTTGCCAGATACACAAAAAGCCAGGCATTTATCGTATTGCGTGAAGAACGGAGCTTGTTCATCGCTTTAGGCATCGGGTCGATTATCGGTGCCGCCGCAGGTTCGGCAATGCTGGGAGTCGTTTCCAGCGATGTGCTTGTAATGCTGTTGGCGTTTGTGCTGATGATTTCGGCATACAAAATATTTAGCCACCAAAAGAAAGAAGCAGTGAGCTAACAAACCAGTGGAGCCCATAAATTACCCTGCGGGCAATTCATTGGCTCATTTGATACGTTATGTGACAAAGAAGGTACGCGGATAAAATATGAAATTAAATGGACTTGATTTACTGTATGAGAATATAGAAGCCGTATTAGCAGTCGTTGTCCTGTCCATTGTATTTTTTGTTTTTTGGGACAAAAAAAATAAACAAGCAGGTATCACTCAAAACGACGATCAATCTCCCCAACCTAAAGAGAATTGGTATGATGTGTCTCGAATGGATATTCTCAGCAATAAGATTGGTGTGCTATTCTTGGCACTCCTGGTTCTGATGTATATTGCAGTATTCAGAAGATGAAAGCCCTGAAGACGCATGACAAATCAGAGAAGATCAAAAGAGCGGATCATGCATATAGACTTTATAGAGCTGAAGTACCCCCTTGCTGAATAGGCAGTCGATCAGTCTCAAAGCGTCAACCCAAACAAGGAAAACGAATGTCACAACATCATCAAAAAATACTGATCAGAAGCATTGAACAGCGCATTCAGCACATCGATATGGCTTTTGAAAACCTCAAACAGATCGGGACCTACGATCGCGACGATTTTTATTTTGATGAACCGGAACTAAGAGAAAAATATGTCCAGGCGCATGAGTCGTTAAAGGAGATACGAAAATATCTCAGCGACACCATCACGAGATTTGAAAACAGAGGGAAGTAGAGTACAAAACCGGTCTATTTCATCATTAGGCAGTGAAAAGCAGTCAAAATCTCTCAAACGACTTTTTGATTGCTTACTTTAAACGTTCTCCATAAAGAAGGAATTATGAAACCAAAAGGAACGCTCACTTTTTTCTGCGGAAAGATGGGCGCAGGGAAATCGACGAAGTCAAGAGCCGTGTCAGTCGAAAAAAATGCGGTCCTTTTGTCCGAAGACGATTGGCTCTCATCGCATTACCCCGGTCAGATCAATACATTTGACGACTACCTGAGGTATTCCATGCTTATCAAGCCGTTTGTGAAATCACACGTGCAGCAGATCATCACTGCAGGCACGAACGTGGTGATGGACTTTCCGGCGAATACGGTACGCCAAAGGGAGTGGTTCAGACAACTCTGCGCTGAAGTCGCGTGCGAACATGAGCTGATCTTTCTCGACGTGAGCAATGCGCAGTGTCTCTCCCGGATTGCCAAGCGCCGAACCGAGCAGCCGGAACGGGCACAGTTCGATAACGAGGCCGTGTTCAACCATGTCACCCAATATTTTGAGGTGCCTTCGGCAAGCGAGGGGCTCAATATTATACGTGTGGCAGGAAACGCGTAATCTATCATTCGTAGGGTCACACATTGATTGGCATACCGCATCAAAGGAGGCGACCATGAAGAGGCACCTGTTATCGCTCAGAGCGGCGATAGACTCCTATTCGCCGATCTCCGATGCCACATGGGCAGCGCTTAAGAAGGGCTGTTCCTTCGCACGCTACGGCAAAGGCGATACGCTGCTGCGGCTTGGAGACTGCGCCACCGCGCTCTATTTCATCGGATCGGGACTGCTTCGGACCTATTTTATCGATGAAGAGGGGAACCTCTACAACAAGAACCTCTTTCCCGAGCACACCTTCGCCGGTTCGAAAGCCTCGATGCTGCAGGGCACCCCCTCGGAATTCGCCATCGAAGCGCTCGAGGAGACCGAGGTCGTCGTACTCGAGTACCGGCACTACCGTGCGCTGATCGACACCCGTAACGATCTGAAGGATTTCTACATCGCCTACCTGGAGCAGAAATGGGTGATCGAGCGCGAACGCCTCGAGATCGCGCTGGTGCTCGACGACGCAACGACGCGTTACCTCGCCTTCCTGGAAAAATATCCCGATATTGAAAAACGGGTCAGCCAGCACCATATCGCGGCGCACCTTGGCATCACGCCGACACAGCTCAGCCGAATCCGTCGAAATCTCAAAACGCATCAACCTATGTAAATGACAGCCGCCCTCCCTTTTTATTAAGATTGCCCGTATAGAGCACAGCCGTTGTCTCTATACAAATCATGCCGCCCCCGAACGGGGGCGTGCGAAAAGGAAACGTTTTGAAAAACGGTGTACACCGTCTCGCCGGCAGCTCCCCGCACCTGCGCCTTGTTGCCCGCTGCATCGGCCTGCCCGCTTTGACCGCCGCGGTCTCGGTACGATCCCAATGAGCGCAGCGCTTCTCTACCTGGCGGCATTTCTCGCGGGTGTTTCGCTGGCCGTGCAGGGCGGCTTCAACGCCCAACTGGGGGTCTCGCTCCGCAGCCCGGTGCTCGCATCGCTGATCGCCTACGGCGTCAGCACCGCCTTCGCCATGCTCTGGGTGATGGGCAGCCCCGTACAGTGGCCATCGAAACTGCAGACCGCCTCGGTTCCCCTGCACCTGTGGATCGCGGGCGGGCTCTTCAGCGTCATCGGCATTACACTGTACTACTACCTCATTCCCAGGATCGGCATCGCCAAGATGTTCACCCTTGGCCTCAGCGGCCAGATGCTCTTCGTGATGCTCGCGGGCTTCCTGGGATGGTTTAATATGCCCAGCGAACCCATGACGACCACCAAGCTCGCCGGAATCGTGCTGATGCTCTCCGGTGTCGCTTGCATTACCTATAAAGGCTAAACTATGAATATGAAAACACGCTACATGGAAATGTTGCACTCCCGCCACGCGACACGCCGTTTCGACGAGGCACGCGCCATCGACAACACGGACCTCGTCTACATCCTCGAAGCCGCGCGTTTGAGCCCTTCGGCATTCGGCATCGAGCCGTGGCAGTTCCTGGTCATCCGTTCGGAGCATTCAAAACGCCTGCTCCAGGAAGCGGCCTTCGGCCAGGAACAGATCGCCTCGGCATCGGCCGTCGTCATCGTACTCGCCCGGAAAGATCTCGGGATCGACGAAGGCTACGTCGAACCGCTGCTGCGCCGCGACGGCGACGAGTATTTCGAGAACTTCGCCAAAGCCTTCTATGACGGCTACACCTCGGCGCTGAGCACGGAGCAGCTGGTCGATTACGCCGACAAGCAGTGCTACATGGCCTCGATGAACCTCATGAACGCCGCAAGCGTTCTGGGCATCGACAGCTGTCCGGTCGGCGGCTTCGAAGCCGACAAGGTTCTCCGGCGGTTCGCAATCGACCCGGACCGCTACGCCGTCTCACTGCTCGTTCCGCTCGGTTACCGGGTCAACCCGCCTGCGCCGAAACAGCGTCGTGCATTCGATGATGTCGTCGCCATGCTTGATTGAAAGGCAGCACAATGCAATACACCTGGCTTGATACGGACAAAAATATCGACTGGCAGGAGCTCAGCGACCTCTACAGGGCCGCGCCCCTGGGCGACAAACCACCGGAAAAGCTCAAAACCGCCTTTTCGAACAGCCTCTACAAGTATTTCGTCTATGCCTCGGGCCGCCTCGTCGGTGTGGGCCGCGCGCTGGCCGACGGCGTCGACTGCTCCTATATCTGCGATGTCGCCGTCCACCCCTACCACCAGGGCAAGGGGCTCGGCCGTCAAATCGTCAGCAGGCTCGTCGAACGCTCCAAAGACCACAACAAGATCATCCTCTACGCCAACCCCGGCGCCGAACCCTTCTACGAAAAGCTGGGATTCGCGCGGATGAACACGGCCATGGCGATTTTTAAAGACCAGGAAGCCGCAGCAACGAGCGGATTGGTCCAACGGAGCGGTGGTCTTTAGGTCTGTTGGATGAAGCGAATGCAGTGCCTCGCCCTTACCCATAGTTTGAAGTGAGGGCGAAAATATGGAATCATTACATGAACTGCCTGATGTCCGGCAAATTGGAGGAGCCAATCAAACCTTGGCCTGACCCTGTTTATCACAAGCCGTCCACTGAAAATCCGGTTTGTAATGGAGAAAAAAATGCCACTGAAACCCGCCCATCCGACCATGACGCAGCCGGCAGGCCACCGCCTATGGCTTAACCTGGTTCTCCTCTACCTCATCATCCCGCTGGTACTGCTCCTCTGCGGAGGCGATATTGGCTGGTGGCAGGGGTGGCTCTTTTCCGTGCTTATATTTGCCGCCGGAATAGGCGGACGTTACTTTGCCGAGAAAAGGCATCCGGGGCTCCTCGCTGAGCGGGCCAGTATGGAAAAAGCTCAGAGTGCAAAAAAGTGGGACAAGATTCTTGCCCCGCTGATGGCCCTGAGTCTCTCCTTTCCCCTTGTCATCGTCGCGGGGCTTGACCACCGCTACGGGTGGACGCCGCCAATGCCGGTGTGGCTCAACATGCTGGGGCTCGTTATCATTGCGCTCGGTTACGCCTTCGCCGCCTGGGCCATCGTCGAGAACCGCTTTTTCTCCACGACGGTGCGTATCCAGACAGAGCGGGGGCATACGGTCTGCGACAGCGGCCCGTACCGGGTCGTGCGCCACCCGGGCTATGCGGGAAACCTTCTGGCTCTTATCGGCATCATTATCGCCCTGGACTCCCTGTGGAGCCTCATTCCTTCCATTGCGGCATTGATCATCGCCGTGATCCGAACCGCGCTCGAAGACAAAACCCTCCGCGAAGAGCTGCCGGGGTACGCTGATTATGCAAAGCGTGTGCGCTATCGCCTCTTTCCGGGGATCTACTAAGAGGCGCCTGCGTTTCGCATATGAACGAAAACAGGGCATTATCTCTACCTACTGAAGCCAAAGGAGCCGTATGGGTTTACTAGACTGGTGCGTTATCGGTGCCTATTTGATGCTGCTGCTGCTTTTTGGCTATTGGATCGGCCGGGAGAACCATGACCAGGATGACTATTATGTCGCCGACCGAAAGCTCTCCTGGTGGGCCGTGGGCATCTCAACGATGG
This sequence comes from Thiomicrolovo sp. ZZH C-3, assembly GCF_054862725.1. NCBI lineage: Bacteria > Pseudomonadati > Campylobacterota > Epsilonproteobacteria > Campylobacterales > Sulfurimonadaceae > Thiomicrolovo > Thiomicrolovo sp. ZZH C-3. The sequence continues at coordinate 856,587 of NZ_JBTKXX010000001.1, read as the reverse complement.
CGACACAGAGCTCGGCCATCAGTTTTATCTCCATCCCGGCCTTTGTCGCCGTCAAGGAGGGCGGCGGCCTGACATGGCTGCAGTACGAACTGGCCCTGCCCCTGGCTATGATCGTGACCTCCATTTTTCTCATACCGCTCTTTCGGCAGCTGAAGCTTGTCAGTGTCTACGAGTACCTGCAGCTGCGCTACGGCACCGGCGTCCGCAATACGGTCGCCCTCATCTTTCTGCTCAGCCGCGCCCTGGGCACGGGTATCGCCCTGTATGCGACGGCCATCGTCATGCAGAGTATCACCGGGTTTGATCTATGGATCTCCATCCTGACGATGGGCCTGATCATTCTGATCTACGACACCCTCGGCGGTATGCGGGCCGTCGTCTATTCGGACATCTTCCAGATGGGGCTGCTTCTGCTGGGCGTCATCGTCTCCATCGCCATCGCCGTCGATCTCCTTGGCGGGTTCGGGACCGTTTTCGAGAGCTTCCCCAAGGAGCGGCTGCAGACCCTCGATTTTAGCTGGGGACTCGGCAGTGACGGCGGCATGCCGTTTTGGGCATTCCTCTTCGGCGGCTTCTTCCTCTACACGGCCTATTACGGCACGGACCAGAGCCAGGTACAGCGTGAACTCTCCGCCAGGAGCATCGGGGACGCCAAACGCTCCCTCTACTTCAACGGTTTTGCGCGCTTTCCGCTGACGCTGCTGTACGTGATGATGGGCATTGCCGTCGGTACGCTCTACCTGCAGGACAGTGCGCTCCAGGCCACTGTCGCCGCCTCGTCCGCCGATCACCTCATCCCCCAGTTTATCCTGGCCTACCTTCCCTCTGGAGTGAAAGGGCTGCTGATCGCCGCCATCCTTGCCGCGGCCATGTCCAGCATCGACTCGGCGCTCAACTCCCTCTCCGCCGTCACACTGCACGACTTTGTCCTGAAGGAGAAGCACACCCAGGGGGCGAGAGAGATCCGCCTGAGCCAGATCACGACCCTCTTCTGGGGTATGGCCATCATCCTCTTCGCCTTTGTCGTCGGGGCCATCGCCGATACCGTCATCGAAGCAATCAACAAGATCGGTTCGGCCTTTTACGGGCCCGTCCTGGCCGTCTTCCTCGCCGGAGCGCTCCACAGGCGCATCGTCGGCAACGCCATACTCATAGGCCTTGTTCTCGGTGTCGGCACCAACCTCTTCTTATGGCTGGCCCATCCGGAGGTGATGTGGATGTGGTGGAACGTCACGGGGGTCGTCGTGGCCTATGCAAGCGCCTGGTTGCTTTCCCTGACCTGTTTCAAAACATCCCTGAAGGCTTCCGACTACACCGCGAGACACACCGTTGCGCTGAAGTGGACGGGGATGGATACGCTGCTGGCGGGCTATTTCCTGATAATGCTGATCGCACTTTGGCTGCTTGATGAATGGTTATTTCCCCTATCGTCATAGGGGACCAACGATCGTTGCGTATGGACAAGACCTGCATTGTAGTATATAATGCCGTCATTCTTACAAGGAGAGCGCTGATGAACATTATTCTGAACTAAACGGTTATCAGGATAATTTCTCACACCCCTTTCCGTCCTTGATAATCGATACCCAAAACGGTTACAAGGATTTTTATGCCCTACCATTTACAGATCGAGCACCTCTCTTTTAAATACCCCGACAGTTACGGCACCCTGTTTGAAGACCTCACATTGCAGTTTGACGAAGGCTGGAGCGGCGTCGTCGGCCCCAACGGCAGCGGCAAGAGCACGCTGGCGCTGCTCATCTGCGGCCGGCTGCACCCCGACGGCGGGACGCTGCGGCATCACCGGGACGCCTACTACTGCGAACAGCGTACCGACAGCATGCCCGAGGACTTTTCCGTTTTTATGGATACGTTCGACGGCGAGGCGGTACGCCTGCGGGACGCTTTGAAGGTTGAAAGCAGCTGGCAGTGGAGCTGGGAGCTGCTCAGCCACGGAGAACGCAAACGCGCCCAGATCGCCGCGGCGCTCTACAAAAACCCTCCCGTCCTGGTTCTGGACGAACCGACCAATCACCTGGACGGGGCATCTGCAGCGCTGCTGGCCGGGGCCCTTCAACGCTACCGGGGCGTCGGGATACTGATCAGCCACGACCGGGGGCTGCTCGACGGCCTCTGCCGTCACACCCTTTTTCTCGACCGCGGCAGGCCCGATATGCGGCACATGCCCTATACCGCCGCCAAAACAGAGCGGGAAAAGGAGGCGGCCTTCCGGCGGGAGCGGCACGAACGTCAAAGCAGAACCGTCAAAAAACTCAAACGCCAGGTACAGGCGCAGCGGCAGAGAGCGGACCGCTCCGACGCCAGGGTCTCCAAACGGCATGTGGATCCCAAAGATATCGATACCAAGAAAAAGCTGGAACTGGCGGTCTTTACGGGCAAGGATGCGACCGACGGGAAGATCCTGGAGCGTTTCAAAAGCCGCCTGGCCCAGGCCGAGGCGAAGCGGGAGAAGATCAGCCGCGATTTTGAAAAAGGGATCGCTTTGCAACAGGGGCACTACCGCAAGCTCTTCCCTATCACGATCGGCCCCGCCTCACTCGACCTCGACGGTGAGCGGGAACTCGCGATCCCGAGGCTGCGGATCGATGCGGGGGAGAAGATCGGTATCACCGGGGAGAACGGAACGGGCAAGAGCACTTTTCTGCGCTACCTGCTGGCGATGCAGCGATGGCCAGGCGGGGTACTCTACCTTCCCCAGGAGATCTCCGAATCCGAATCCAGAGCAGTGATGCGGGAGGTTTCAGAGCTGGATGCGCTGCGCAAAGGAGAGGTGATGAGCCTGATCACCCGTCTGGGAAGCGACCCGAAACAGCTCCTGCAGAGCCGCGTGCCCAGCCCCGGCGAAACACGCAAACTGCTGCTGGCCCTGGGAATGGAAAAAAAGCCGGGGCTGATCATCATGGACGAACCGACCAACCACCTGGACCTCGAAGCGGTCGAACTCCTCGAAACAGCCCTGAAGGCCTATGAGGGGGCGCTGCTTCTGGTCAGCCACGACCGCATTTTCTTGGAAAGGACCGTGACAAAGCGGTGGCACTTTTCAGCCCAGGACGGCGGCATATCCATTGTCGAAACACGGCCCTGAAAAACGGCAGGTATGTTTTTTGTACTTCCCCCTGACAGACCAAAGTAAAAAGGGGATAGATGAATGCGTGTTTGACCAAAATATGCGAAACATTTGAGGAGACAACGGACTTTCTCTCCAACAGGACACCGGAAAAAGAGAAGACCGTCACGGCACTGTTTTTTGAATTTTTGGACTGCTTTTCCTCCTTGGGAGCCGAAAAACTCGACTATCCCAAAGAGTTCCAAAACGATGTCAAGCTCTACCTGCAGGGCCATGCCATCCTGAAGAAAAAGTTTGAAGACGTCGAGATCCGCTACCTGATGCTGAGCGATTTTTACGACTTCTGCCGGTTGACAAAAAAGTACACAAAATAGAAGGCACCCTCCCCGTTTCCGGGAGATGAAGTACAATGGGCATACGCTCATCTGCTTTAGGAGCGTGCACGAAGGAGCCGGTTCGGATGATGAAAAAGTATCTACTCTACACGTTTTCGGCCCTCCTCCTTCTTGGTGCCTATATTGTTTTCGGCGTCATCGGTGTCTACAAAACTGAAAACGGGATCGTTCTGGGGCTCCCGGAGTATGAAAAGAGGGATATCCGCGTCACCCGGACCGACTTGGAAATTCTGACCAGGGCGGACGCGCTGCTGGCCGACGAAAACGTATGGCGCAAAACGCATGTGTCGGACTGCTCGCAATCCGAAAAACTAGACCTCTACTGCGCGCTGGAAAAAGCTTCCGTGGAGGTCCTGGGGCAGTATGTCCACAGACAGCCCGCCCTGCAGGAAGTCAGGTTCGCGATCGATGACCGTTATCGGACGCGCTGGACAAAGCACCGGCTGACCGATTTCAATGCCGACCAAGCGACAGATTTCGCAGACATAAAATTTGTCCTTGCCCAGGCGTCGGCGTCGGTCAGAACAAAGCTTGCCGGCTATAAAAACCGGAAGTAAATCACGCCCGCCATCTTCAAACAGGCACGGTTTTCATTTCGGGAACGCATTGCGGACGTCAGCCCAGATGTAATTCTTTAGAAATTTTCCGATCTGCCCCCGGTTCCACAGCCCGCCTTTATATCCGCAGCGCTACTATACGCGCATATAATGCCAAGCATATATCTTAATTGAGCCGGAGAAAACCATGAGCATGATTCATTTTATCGGTGGCGAGAAAGGCGGCGTCGGCAAGTCCGTTTTCGCGCGCCTGCTCTCACAGTATTTTATCGACAACGATGTCCCTTTCATCGGCCTGGACGCGGACCGTTCCCACGCGTCGCTCACCCGCTACTACGAGCAGTTCACCGACGCGATCAACCTCGACTTTTTCGAAAGCACCGACAAGATCATGGAACTGGCGCTGGAGAAGGACACCAACATCCTGGTCGACCTGCCGGCGCAGTCCGAGCGCTTTCTCGACCGCTGGATCGAGGAAAATGACGTCCTCGGCATGTGCGAAGAGACAGGGATCGAGATCGTCTACTGGTACCTCGTCGACGGCGGCAAAGATTCCGTGCAGCTGCTCAAGAAGTTCCTGCCCAAATACAGCGTCGTCATGACCTGTGCCGTCGTCAAAAACGAGGGGCGCGGCAGCGATTTCTCCGAAGTCGATGACGTCATCGCCTCCGTTTCCAGCTCGGCGAACGGGACGCTCAACGAGGTCACGCTGCCTGCCCTGCACGCCCCGACGATGCAGAAGATCGATAAACACACCTTGAGCTTCTGGGCCGCCGCCAACCTCAAAGAGAACGGCACCCCCCACCTGAACCTGATGGAGCGCCAGCGTGCCAAGGTCTGGCTGCGCAAAGCCTACGCGATGTTCGAATCGGTGCTGGGCAAGTTCTAACCCAGCCCCCGCGCCGCCGCACGGGCGGCATGCCGCCTCCCCGCACACTCCCCGTTTTTTTGCTACAATCGTTTATCCCTGCGCACTCTCAGGAGGAACGTCATGGAAAACGTACTGATCTGGCATGCCGAAGATGCCGAGAAGGCCCTGGAAGCTCTGAAGAGTTCGTCCGGCGGGCTGCCCGAGGATGAAGCAGCTGCACGGCTTGAAGTGTACGGCCCCAACCGGCTGCCCGAACCGCCGAAGCCGCACCCGCTGCTGCGCTTCCTCGCACAGTTTCACAACATCCTCATCTACGTCCTCCTCGGCGCCGCCCTTATCACGGCGCTGCTGGGGCACCTCATTGATACCGCGGTCATCCTCGCGGTTGTCTTCATCAATGCCCTGATCGGCTTCTTGCAAGAGGGCAAGGCCGAAAAGGCGCTTGAGGCGATCCGACATATGCTCGCGCTGCACTCCTCCGTCGTGCGCGGCGGTCAGCGCCGCACCGTCCTGGGAGAGATGCTGGTGCCCGGCGATATCGTTATGCTCGAGGCCGGTGACAAGATCCCGGCCGATCTGCGGCTGCTCAAGGCCAACAGTCTCCAGGTCCAGGAGGCGATTCTCACCGGGGAGTCGGTCCCCGTGGAGAAGCGGACGGCACCCGTCGGGACCGACACCCCTCTGGGTGACCGTGTCTGCATGGCCTACAGCGGCACGACCGTGACCCGCGGTCAGGGTACCGGCGTCGTCATCGCCACCGGCAGCGGGACCGAGATCGGGCGCATCAGCGGGCTGCTTTCGGAGGTACAGACCCTCCACACCCCCCTGGTCGCGCAGATGGACAGATTTGCCAGAATGCTGACCCTGTTTATTCTGATCATCGCCGCACTCATTCTCGTTGCCGGCCACTTTTTCCTCGGCCACCCTTTTGCCGAGCTCTTTATGGCCGTCGTCGGCATCTTCGTTGCAGCGATTCCCGAAGGACTCCCGGCCGTATTGACCATCACACTCGCGGTCGGCGTACAGGCGATGGCCCGGCGTAATGCCATTGTCCGCCGCCTCCCGGCGATCGAGACGCTGGGCGCCGTTTCCGTCATCTGCTCCGACAAGACCGGTACGCTGACGCGCAACGAAATGAACGTCGCCACGGTCGTCACCTCCCGCAAACGTTTTACGGTCGGGGGCAGCGGCTACGCGCCTGTCGGCACGATCGAAACAGAGGGGAAGGCGGTGCCGCCCGGCAGTGCCCCCGCACTGCTCGAACTGGGGGAGGCCGCCGTATTGTGTAACGACGCCGAACTGCTGAAAAAGGAGGAGGTGTGGGAGATCGAGGGCGACCCGATGGAAGGAGCCCTACTCGCTTTTTACGGCAAGGCGGGGGGCGATCTTGCCCAGACCCGAAATCGGTGGGGGCGAAGCGACGCCATCCCCTTTGACAGCGCCCACAAATTCATGGCAACCCTCAACCACGACCATGAAAACCGTGCCGCCATCTTCGTCAAGGGCGCACCCGAAGCGCTCCTCGCTCTGTGTGACGCACAAAGGGACGGAGAGGATGCCACCGCCCCGCTGGATCGGGAGTACTGGCACGAACAGGCCGAAGCCGTCGCCTCCCGGGGGCAGCGGGTGTTGGCCTTCGCCCTCGCGCCCATGCCGGCGGAACACGCCGTACTGGAGCACTCCGATCTGAAAAGGAGGCTCATCTTCCTCGGGCTGGCAGGTTTTATCGACCCTCCGCGTCCCGAAGCCGTCGACGCCGTGGCCGAATGCCGGCGCGCCGGGATCGGGGTGAAAATGATCACCGGCGACCATGCCTCCACGGCGCTGGCCATCGGCAAAGCCCTCGGCCTGGAGTATGCCGATACGGTGCTGACGGGACCGGAGCTCGAAACCCTCGACGATGCCGCGCTGGCAAAGGCCGTCACCGAGACAGGCGTTTTTGCGCGCACCAGCCCGGAACACAAACTGCGGCTGGTCATGGCGCTCCAGGCCAACGGCATGACCGTGGCCATGACGGGCGACGGCGTCAACGATGCCCCCGCCCTCAAACGGGCAGGGGCCGGGATCGCCATGGGGAGGAGCGGCAGCGAAGCCGCCAAAGAGGCGGCGGAGATCGTCCTCGCCGACGACAATTTCGCCTCGATCGTCGCCGCCGTCCGCGAAGGGAGAACGGTCTACGACAATATCAAGAAGGTCATCAGCTGGACCCTGCCGACCAATGCGGGCGAAGCACTGACCATTATCGCCGCGCTCCTGCTGCAAATGGCCCTGCCCATCACCCCCGTCCAGATCCTGTGGGTCAACATGATCACCGCGGTCACGCTGGGGATCGCCCTCGCGTTCGAACCGACCGAGCCAAACGCCATGCGTCGCCCGCCCCGTTCCCGGGACGAATCCCTCCTCGGCGGCGGACTGCTGTGGCACATTGTCCTCGTTGCGGCCCTCTTTCTCGCGGGCGTCTTCGGCATCTACGACTATGCCGTTACCCGGGGGGACTCCGAAGCCCTGGCCCGTACCCTCGCAATGAACACCCTTGTCGTCTTGGAGATCTTCCATCTCCTTTTTATCCGGAACTTCCGCAATGCGTCCCTCTCATTCAGCTCGCTCCGCGGCACCCCCATCGTCTGGAGTGCTGTCGGCCTTGTCGTGCTCGGACAGCTCTGCATCACCTACATCCCCTGGCTTCAAGGGGTCTTCGGGACGGAGGCGGTTGCGCTGCCGGACCTGCTGCTGATGGTTGGACTGGGGGTTCTGCTGTTTGTGATTATCGAAGCGGAAAAACAGCTGCGGCTGCGGCTCTTCGTATAAAGCGCAGGCGACGTCAGGGGTGCGGCTGCAAGAGACGGCCCGCCTGCGTAAAAAAGTTTTCCAGCGCTTCTTTGCCCGCCCTGACCTTCCAGCGGACCTCCGTGGTTCCGAACGACTTCTCGACATCGGAAACACCGCACTCCCCCAGCAGGTACTCCACCTGCGACACCGCGCTGTAACCGCAGCTGAAAAGGGCCTCCTCCTGGGGAATATACTCGGTCAGCTCCGCCAGGGCCACGGCATCGGAAACCGCCTGGGTATAGGCGCGGACCAACCCGCCCGTCCCCAGTTTCGTGCCGCCGAAATAGCGCACCGTAATGACGGCCACGTCGATCAAGTCGTGCCCCGCCAGGACCGCGAGGCTCGGTTTGCCGGAAGTCCCTTTGGGTTCCCCGTCGTCGCTGCTCCCCTCGACCACCTGCGCATGGGCGTTCAGGAAGCGGAAGGCCGTTACGAAATGGCGTCCTTTCGGGTGTTCCGCTTTCAGACGCTGCAGGGTCGGCTCGAAGAGTTTATGGGGAACAAGGTGGGCGATGAATTTGGACTGTTTGATTTCAACGGTGGTGGAAACGGGCGTCTTGAGGATTTGCATAACGCCATTATAGCGGTCGCGGGAGGGGCACTTACTTTTGTGCACCCATCCGCTGGTTCAGACGTTCGCGGAAACGCTGCTGCATCTCCTCGAATTTTTTGCGCTGTTCATCGTTCAGCAGCGCCTGGATCTCATTGTTCTGATCGACCCGCAGTTTCATATGCGCCTCGAGGTAGCGTTCATGGATCTCCCCCCACTCTTTCGTCTGCTTGTCGCTGAGCCCCAGCTCCGTCTGGATCTGCTTGAGCATCGCCGCCTGGCGCGCCTTGGCGGCTTCCGCCTCCTGATCGGCAGCCGGTGCCGCATAGAGGGCCGACGCCAACAGGGCAGCCGCGAGAATCGTAACCTTTTTCATACTTCTCCTTTAAATAGCGGGCATATCATAATAAATGTTGATAAACAGTTTTCTATTTCGAACGTAAAAAAGAGAAGATAAAGTACAACGTGATTGAAATGTGATGAATGGGAAGATAACAGGGCAAAGGCACAAAGCCTTTGCCTAACGGTTACGGACAGAGCGTACCATTGTTGTAAGCGTCAAGCGCGCCTGCAATCGAGGTCGCTTCCGCTTTCTGGGCCGCGGCGTTCTTGCCGCCTTTGAGGTAACCCCCGGTGCCGTCGAAGCCGATGGATGACAGCAGGGCATCCCCTGCATTGATGGCATCGGTCGCAGCACTACACTGTGTCGCACCGGCGGCATAGTTGGCCTTGGCCGCCATCAACTGCGCCGCGAGGCCGTAGGCCGCATCGCCGGCGCGTTTCTTGCCGCTGGAGACATCGCGTTTATCCAGGATGGATACCGCATCCTCACAGCTGTCGACGACAAAGCCGCCCAGGGTGATCGGCAGGACATAATCGACCAGCCAGACCTGGGTTTCACCCGCGAGCAGATTCGCCGCTTCGGCTTTTTCCTGCTGATTACCGTGACCGTCACAGGTCGTCCAGTTCTTCCAGTAGCCGATCGTACGCGGTTCGCCTCCCGGAGGCGTATAGTTGTTGTGTACTTCGAAGTGGATCGTCTGATTCGCCTCGACACTGAAGTCGTAACAGTGGTTTTCGTTCGACGCTTCCCCGGATGCCGGATTATCATACGGTACCGGAGAGCCTTCGACATACCAGAGGTTTTCCCAGGCAACCGGGATACCCGTTTCACATACCGTATATTCCAGACCCGGCACCAGCCAGACATCATTGAAGTCCACCAGTCCGTTCGCATCCGGCGTATCGACGATGTTCACGCCGTTGCCGCTGAGGGTGAATGACCATCCCATCGTGTAGGACATCGTACCGTTCTCATACTTGATCAGCTCGATCTGTCCGCGTTTACGGTTGGTGTAGGTACACTGGACCGTTTCACCCGGATCGACGACAATGGTCGCTTCGCGCTGGCTCAGAGAGGTGGAGCTGTTCTCCACGCCGTCAAGCTCGACACAGGCCAGACCGATCAGGTCATACTCCGGTGTCGGATCATCCTCTGTCACCGTATAGGTTTTCGGAATCACATCCATGAAGGTGTGCGATCCCAGATGGGTCAGGTTCAGATCATACGAACCGTTAATATCCTGGGTGAAGTGGAAGTAATCCGGCATACCCGCGGGCACCGTCAGCTTGTTGATGATCACCGTCGCATATTTGGTATTTTCAAACTGGCACTCGTAGTCCGCACGATAGAGATCTTCGGGGTAGTCGACGGTAAAGTCGCAGTCACCGGATTGATTGGACATGTACCAGCCGTCTTTCATGATTTCGACGACTTTATAGTGTCCCTCTTCGAGTTCACCTTCCGGTACGAGCACGTTCGTCGCGCTGTTGGGATCGGTGAGCAAAGAGGTCACAACCGTCCAGACATCCGGAGCGGTCTCTTTATAAAGGGTCATGTTCCAATCGCCTTTTTGCGGCACGCCCTCGATCTCGGCCGGTTTGGTCACCTTGATGACCTTGACCGCAGGCTGGCCGGCGAGCTGGTTGTTGAAGGTGACGGATTCGCCGCAGGAAGGCAGCGTAATCGTGACGGGTTTGATCGCACTGATTTCCGGTTCAAACCCGGTCGGGGCCGTTTCCGTCACGGTATACGCACCCGGTTCCAGCCCTTCGATCTTCACGGATTGTGTCAATGGTGTAAGCGCCGTGAAGGTCAGGGTCCGGTTGATGTCATCCATCCCCTCTTTCGAGACGGTAAAGAGTACATCGACACTGTCCGCGCCGTCGAGGACGTCCGGCATGGTTTTATTGATCGTGAGTGCGACGGTCGCATCGGCAGAGAGCGCAACTTCATGATGCGCCGCGTCCGGCGTGAAGCCGCCGTCAGCCACGAGTGTTGCGGTATCGCTCAGTGTACCGGTTGCGATCATCGGACCGGTGATATAAACGGTCTTGTGGAAGACAAGCGCACCGCTGTCTTCAACGGTATAGGAGGTCCAGTTAACGTCACCGACGGTCTCTGTTCCCGAGACATACGGACTATCGTATGCACCGATATCACCCGGCACAAAGGCACCGCTGGCGAAACGCATCAGTCCGTTCGTACTTTCGATCCACTCATGGTCTCTCACCGTTGCCGTCGCATTCAGGGTATCGCCCGGTTGGACCGAAGCGGACGCTGTCGCACCCAGTGTAACCGTGATCGGCACATCCGGAAGGTACGGGTCACCAAAGCCGATCGTCGCGATGTCATAAAGTCCGGTGCTCTCCCCTTCGGGAACGATAATATCGTGTTCGCAGACCACCCCGGAGTAGTTGGATGGCATCAGGAAAGGTGTACACGCATCGGGCTGCACACTGGTCATACCGCCGCTGTAGTAGACAACATCGGAGACATTGGCGTAGATCTCACGCGAAGAGACGTTGGTCACGTAGATCTTCGTATGCACACCGACGGTTCCGACCGGTGTGGAAGGGAGTCTCGTCCAGGTCACGTTGACATCAACCAGTTTGCTGGTGGGGGCACCCTCTGCACAGGTGTCACCGAACGCAACCGTCGCCGGGCCGCTTTTGGAGATGGCCCAGCCATATGACTGTGCCTGGCGCGCCGTCATGTCCTTGCTGGTCTCAATCGCTTTGACGTCGGGGAGCTGGACACGTTTCTCGCCGATCCCGCCCGAATCGAGATCTTCATTCCACAGATTCGACTGCAGTGAAGAGCCCGGATAGAGGTGGGAACCGAGCGCAAGACGCTGAAAGTAGTTCGCGACACAGACCGCACCGCCCGGCAGACCGTTGGCCGCATATTCACCGCCCGCTGTTGTACCTTCAGCTACGGAAATCTGGCGGTAGATCGTCGTAAAGACACCCCCCGCCCCCTGGTTGTCAGGCGTGATGTAAAGCTCCTGGACCACCAGCTGATCCTGGTTGGCGAAAGCCCAGTCTTTACAGATCTGGTTGGAGAGCTCCTCATCTAGTACCAAGACAGAGACATAATCCCATCCGCGGAGATCACCGGTTTCGGTTTGCTGGAAGTCACCGCCTACGGTAAAGAGGAATTTCTGGGGATCGCTCCCCTTGTTTTGGATCGTCACCCGGTGCGGGACGAGGTCGAGCTCCGCCCACCCCTTCAGGTTACCGGTCGTATAGGCCCCGTCGGGGCAGACGTAATCGTTCGCGGCCAGATCGTACCCGTCGGGAATGGACGTGGATCGGCACCCTTCGAGCGTATAGCTGATGTTGGCCGACGCCGCCACGGCGAAGAGCAGTGCTCCCGCGCCTACCATGCGCTTGATCAGCCCCCATTTTTCTCGAAATGAAGCTTTCATTTTTAGAGTCTCCTGTTAATAGAACGTCTCTTCCAAGAACGTTCCAAGTCCCAACCGTTTAACACGCTCGGGCATCGAAGTACTCAAATCAAAAAGGAGGGCAACCGGGTGAATCAGTAAATGTTTTGACCTGGTTACCCCACTTTTGGCAACCCGGCCATCTTCGAGAAGATCCGTAGCTTTCCGCCCCCGGCTCGCACCGGGTTAGGCTTTTCTTGCAGTACAAAATATCAAACAACGTTGAACAGCCTCCCCTTCCCCTTCGGTGCAAAGCCGTGAGAAAAACAGCTATTCATTACCTCTCAGTATAGAGCGGCAGAAATTAATTTCATATAAGAAAAATCAATTTAATCGTGAACATAATTACTACGCCGTCCGATTGTAACCGGGATAGGGGTCTGCTATAATCCGCCCCATGAAAGAAGATCTGCACACCCGACTGCTACAGTGGTACGAAACCCACGGACGCCATACCCTTCCGTGGCGCAATACCGATGACCCCTACCGTATCTGGGTCAGCGAAATCATGCTGCAGCAGACCCAGGTCAGAACCGTGCTCGAACGTTTCTATTTCCCCTTTCTCGAGCGCTTTCCGACGCTTTCCTCCCTCGCGAGCGCTCCGCTGGATGACGTACTGAAGCAGTGGGAGGGGCTGGGGTACTATACCCGGGCAAAAAACCTCCACAGGGCTGCCCAGCTCGCCGCACCCTTTCTGCCTGAGAGCGTCGAGGGGCTGAACCGCCTGCCCGGGATCGGCAGAAGCACGGCCCACGCCATCGCCGCGTTTGCCTACGGCGCGCCTGTGCCCATCCTCGATGCCAACGTCAAACGGATCCTCTACCGTTTCTACGGCCGCAGGGAGGCCGACGAGAAAACCCTCTGGCGACTGGCCCAAAAGCTCTTTGACCCCGCACACCCCTTTGAGTTCAACCAGGCGATGATGGATATCGGCGCAACGCTCTGCCTCCCCAAAACGGCTCGGTGCGACGCCTGCCCCTTCGAAAGTGTCTGCAGGGGTGCCGCGGGGGACCCGCTGCGCTACCCCGCCCCGAAAAAGCGTAAAAGCGTCCCGGTACGCGAACGGCACATTGTCGTCTACCGGCACAACGGCCGCTACGGGCTAAAACAGCGCGAAGGACGGTTCTTGCACGGGCTTTGGGGATTTCATGAGCAGATGGCGCCTCCCGAAGAGGGGAAAACGCTCGAAAGTATCGTGCAGGTCTATTCGCACTTCCGGCTCGAAGCGCAGGTCTGGCTCTGCGAAGCACACCGCGAGGAGCTCACCTATTTCGGGAGGGAAGAGATCGACGCGCTGGCCCTGAGCGGGGCCGACCACAAGGTGCTGCGCCAGCTTAGCGCATCGCCCCTCTGACCTCCTCCGCCACCGCTTTTTCATCGACCATATAGAGCAGTACCGCACCGATCACGAAAAAGACCGCGACCGAGGCGATCCCCAGCCGGGAGCTCTCCGTCGCCAGGGCGACCGCACCGATGAGCAGCGGCCCAAGGACCGTAGCGAACTTGCCGAGGAAGTTGTAAAAGCCGAAAAACTCCGCCGCATACTCCGCCGGGATCATTTTCGAATAGTATGACCGGCTCATCGCCTGGATACCGCCCTGCACCAGCGCGATCATCGCCGCGAGCAGGTAGAAGGAGCTGACGTCGTGCATGAAGGCCGCCAGCACGGCGATCAGGACATAGAACCCAAGGGTCAGGTAGATCGCCTTTTTCGTATCCCACATCTGCGCCAGCTTCGCGACGAGGATCGTCGCAGGGAACCCGACAAACTGCACTAGCAGCAGCGCCTTGATCAGCTCCCCGGCCTCGAACCCTATTGCCATACCGTAATCGACGGCCATCCGGATGATCGTGTCGACCCCGTCGATGTAGAACCAGTAGGCGACAAGGAAAAGAAAGAGGCCTTTAAGATGCTTGATCTTGTGAAAGGTACGCATCAGGCGCCGGTATCCGAGCACCGTCAGCGTCACTGTACCGATTTTGCGGGTATTGCGCTTCTCCTTGACCCAGAGCACAAAAGGCAGTGCGAAGAGCATCCACCACAGCGCCACCGAGACAAAAGAGGCCTTCACCCCTGCCGCAGCGTCGGCAAGCCCGAACCACCCGGGCTGCTGCACCATCGCCACGTTCAGCGCGAACAGGATCCCGCCGCCGAGATACCCCAGCGCATACCCGAGCCCGGAGACCTTGTCGAAACGCTCCTCCGAGGTGACCGAGGGGAGAAAGGCGTCGTAAAAAATGTTCGAGCCCATAAAACCGATGTTCCCCAGGACATAGACGAATGCGGCCAGCTCCCACTGCCCCTTTCCGACCAGGGCGAGCGCGGCGCTCATCAGGATCCCCAGGAAGGCGAACATCAGCAAGAAACGCTTGCGGATGCCGCCGGCATCGGCGATGGCCCCGAGCAGGGGTGCCAGCAGCACGACGATGATGCTCGAAACCGCGTTGGCGACCCCCAGCTGGGCCGTCGAGAGCGTGGCATCGGTGTCGGCACTGTAAAACGCCTTGAAAAAGAGCGGGAAAAAGCCGGCCATGACCGTCGTGGCATAGGCGGAATTGGCCCAGTCATACAGCGCCCAGCCGTAGATTCGTTTCGATTCGCGCGTCATTCTCTCTCCTTGGGAGGTGCATCGGGGGTGTAGAAGAGCAGGTAATCCGCCTCGCCGACGTCGGCATCGGTACTGCCGGCAGGTACGGGAAGGATCGTCACGTAAGGCTCTGGGCTGCGGCGGGCGAAGCGGGCGTTGATCCCCAGGCCGTAGGCCATATGGAACGCCCCGGCAAAGACGACGAGCAGCTCCTTGTCCGAATGCAATGCTTCCGCGGCAAGCCGTGCACTCTGCTCTCCCATGTAGCTGTCCCATGCGACCTGCACCCGGTACATCCGTTCCCGGCACTGCCGCGCGTCTTCCCCCGCCTGTTTGGCATGGCAGTGGGCGAAGAAGGGTGCGAGCATCGCCCGGTGCGCACTCAAATTCAGATCGAGATCCCTGAAGAACGCCTGTTCATCCCCGGACATGGCACTCAGATTGGCATCCGAGACCGCCTTTTGAAAGGCTTTTGTCATATTGATGCCGTACAGCATCCCCCTGGCATTTTGGATACTTTTATAGATGGGTTCATACGATGAAAAGGGGTAGCCTGCCTTCGTTTTCCAGTCGATATCTGCGGTGAAGTTCCCGTCATATACGCCGCGCGCATAGCGTGACAGCAGGGCATCGTCCGAAGGCGTGAACCATTCGTTGGCCAGCAGCAGACGCCGGCCGTTTTCCCCCAGGCGGCGCAGCACGCCGGCCAGGCGTTTGTGCATCGCTTCGCTGGCGTGATGGTCCCCGACAAAGAGCACCCGGTAGGGCGCGAGGCGTGCCGCCAGTTCCGCATCGCCGATACAGGCGGCCTGTTTCATATCGTAGATACCGCACGGTTGCGGCAGTGTGTGCTGCAGCGCGGCTTTGGGTTGGCTACAGCCTGAAAAGAGAACGAAAAAAACGGCGAGGAAAAGTGCCCTGAAATATTGCATGCAGTATAATATCCCAAATGCCTTAAGGGGTGACGACACGATGGCGGTCCGCTTCAGCTTCAAACACTTCCTGTTCAACGCGTTCAGGGAGATTTTCCTCTATCATCACAGTTCACTTGAATTCCGTGCCAAACTTTTTGCCGCGCTCATCTCGGCCGACAACGAAGCGAACGAGTGTGAATTCGATGTCGTCAAAGAGGCGGGGATGAAGATCTACAACGACGAAGACCGTTCAAACACCCTGGTGCTGACAACACGGGAGATGGTGGAAAAGGTCCTGAAGAATAACGGACTGGACATCGATGCACTGGTAGAGGACATCATCCGTGACCTCCGTTCCGTCCCGCGCTATGCGCTGAAGATCGATCTGTCCCAGCTCGAACCGCTGCTCGGATGCCAGGACGATCCCGACGTGACTGCCTATCAGCAGAGTATTTTAAGACTGTTCGGGGAGCTGCGCAGCGAGTTTGTAACGGGGAGGGAGGGCGATCAGCCCTTGTAGGGAACGAGTTCGTACCCCTCGCTCATCAGTTTCATGACGCCGCCGGCGAGGTTCTTGACGTTGTAGCCCTGCTGCTTCATGAACATGGCGACCTGCGCCGTACGGGAACCGGTACGGCAGATGAAACCGATCTCTTTCTCTTTGCCGCCGAGCGCATCCATTGCCTTCATGAAACCTTCTGCATCGTAGCTTCCGTCCATCTGGAAAAAAGTGACCGTTTTGCATCCCGGTACGACGCCCGTCTGCATCCACTCCATTTCGGTGCGGATGTCGACGACGACCATATCGGAGTTTTCCAGCAGCTCTTTGTCCGGATATACGTTAAGACTTGACATTATCATCCCTTTGAAATCATTAGGTTATAAAAATTAGGCAAAATTATATCGGCTATCATTTAAACGAATTTTATTCCAGTTTTAATAGCCGATTTCGTTAAAGCAGTTATAATACTGCGACTTTTGTACGGGGTGACGGCATGATCCGACGGTTTTTCAAACGCAGCCGCTTCAATGAAAAGTATGCCGACATCATTACGAAGTACAAGATCCCCCGTGCTTTTCTCAGCGTGAACAGACATGCAGTTGCAAAAGGCGTTCTCGTCGGCCTCTTCATCGCCTTTATCCCGATGCCCGCCCAGATGGTCGCCATCGTGCTGCTGCAGCCGCTTTTCCGCTTCAACCTGCCGCTTTCCATCGCCCTGGTCTGGATCACCAACCCCGCGACGATGCCCTTTATCTACTATGTCGAGTATAAGACCGGCGGTTTCCTGCTGGGCATGCACGATCTGCCCCACGTCGCCGTCAGCCTGGAGTGGTTTGAAGCACATTTCGAGGAGATCGTCGCACCGCTCTATACGGGCGCCCTCTTCTACTCCACCCTCTTTTCGGTGTCAGGCTACTACCTGGTCCAGCGCCTCTGGATCCTCTCCGTGCGGCGCCACCGCACCCGAAAGCATCGCTAGAGCGCGAAACGCTCCGGATCGAAGAAACTGTCGTCGGAGATATGGCCGAAGGCCGCGTTGATCGACGTGAAGAGATCGGGGTATTTGCCCTCCATCTCGGAAAGCATCGTTTTCATCTCGGCCCGGGCGTAGGGCATTTTGACGTCGAAACGCATGGAGGGGCACGCCTCGTCGCCGATGGTCGGCCAGTCGTTGTCGTGCGCGGCGGCCGCAAGCTGGCGTTCGCGCATCTGGATCAGCGGGCGGATGACGACGAGCCCGTTGTCCGCACGGTATTTCGGGGCGAGCGAACGCAGATGGCCGTTGTAGATCAGGTTCATGAAAAAGCTTTCGGCCGCATCGTCGAGGTGATGCCCCAGGGCCACCTTGTTGCAGCCGAACTTCTCCGCGGCGCTGTAGAGCGACCCGCGGCGCATCCGCGAAAAGAAGCTGCAGTACGAAGAGTTTTTGCGGATCTTCTCTTTGGCGGTGTCGTAGATGTTGGTATCGTGGATGTGGTGCTCGATGCCGTGGGAACGGCAGTGTTCGATCAGTGCGGAAAAATCCTCCCCCATCCCATAAGCAACGGTGACGGCGACAAACTCGAAGTTGAAAGGCGCGCGGCGCTGCTGCTCCTTCATGGCATGCACCAGCGTCAGGGAGTCCTTGCCGCCGGAGAGGCCGACGAGGATGCGGTCCCCCTCTTCGACCAGGTTGAACGCGGCGTTGGTACGGCCGAGCTGCCGCATGATTTTTTTACTGAGCATGGTTGGCGGCGATCTTCTCCAGCATCCCCATAACGAAACTGCTGCTGACCTGTGACGAATGTTTCAGAAATTCGTCGAAATCAAACGTCGCGTCCATATCCGCGGCATCACTGATCGCACGCAGCACAAAGAAGGGAACCTGCATCGCATCGCAGACGACGGCGACGGCCGCCCCCTCCATTTCGATGGCGTCCGCCTCGAACGTCTTTTCGATCCACGCTTTACGCTCTGCGTCCGCGATGAACTGGTCGCCGGTCGCAATGATCCCCCCTTTGAGTTCGATCCCTTTCTCCCCGGCAACGCTTCTGGCCATATGCAGGAGTTCGCGGGACGGTTCGACGTAGACCTTGCCTTCGGGCACATAACCGTGCGGATGACCGAACGCCGTGATATCAAGGTCGTGCTGGCACAGCTGCGTCGCGGCGATCAGATCGCCGATTTTCAGTTCGGGGTTCACGGCACCCGCCACCCCGGTGAAAAGCAGCATCTCGCAGCCGAACTTCTCCAGCATTGTCGCGGCGGTCAATGCTGCGTTCACCTTGCCGATCTTGCTGTAGCCCAGCACGATATCAAGCCCTTTGAAACGGGCTTCATGGTAAATGTTGCCGGCATATTCGATGTCGTTGTGCTTCTTGAAGTATTGGAGCAGCGGCTCGTGCTCCCCGGCGTCGAGGAAGGGCTCCACCTCTTCGATCATGGCCCCCATAATGGCTATTTTCATCATTCTTCCTGCATCGTAAAGTTGATGCAATTATAGCCAAAGCGCTTCAGAGCGCGGTAAAAGGCCGCGGGCCCGCAATACGTTACAATGGCATCACGCCTTCGGAAGACGTTCCCGAAGCATCCTGCCACAAAGAGCCGCCGTGACCTCCAAGCCTTTTACCACCCTTCCTCTGCCCGCAGCACTGCTGGAGACCCTCGATACCCTCGGTTACCGCCGTATGACCCCCGTACAGGAACAGAGCCTTCCGGCGTTGCTCGAAGGCCGGGACGCCGTGGTCCGCGCACAGACCGGCAGCGGCAAAACCCTCGCCTTCGGGATCGGTATGCTCCTGAATCTCAAAGAGGAAGAGAAGAACGTCCAGGGGCTTGTCCTCTGCCCGACCAGGGAGCTGGCGGAGCAGGTGGCGGGAGAACTTCGCCGCCTCGCACGCCACCGGCCCAATATCAAGATCCTGACGCTCTGCGGCGGGGTGCCGCTGGCCCCGCAAAGGGACTCTTTGCAGTACGGTGCACACATTGTCGTGGGCACCCCGGGGCGGATCCTCGATCATCTCGGGAAACAGACGCTGTCGCTCGCTTCCGTCCATACCCTCGTGCTCGACGAAGCCGACAAAATGCTTGACCTGGGCTTTCATGATGCTATCATCCAGATCGCCTCGCATCTGACCACCCCCCGCCAAAGCCTGCTCTTTTCGGCCACCTACCCCGATACGATCGCCGTCATCGCCACCGCGTTGCTGCGTGATCCTGTGACGGTGGAGGTGGAACACGTCAGCACGGAGGCAACACTCGCGCAGCACTTTTTCAGGGTCAAAGGAGAAAAGATCGACACTTTTCTCCGTCTCCTCGGGCGCTACGCTCCCGAATCCGCTGTCGTTTTCTGCAATACGAAGGCAGGGTGTGACGCCCTCGCCGAAGACCTTGCGGGACAGGGGTACGACGCGGCCGTGCTGCACGGCGACCTGCGCCAGGGGGAACGCAGCGAGGTGCTGACGCGTTTCGCCCTCGGCGGCGTACGGCTGCTCATCGCAACGGACGTCGCTGCCAGGGGGCTCGATATTAAAGCGCTGGGTGCCGTCATCAATTTCGACCTGCCCGAAAAACCCGAGACCTACCTTCACCGCATCGGCCGCACGGCCCGGGCGGGGAGCACCGGCATGGCGCTGACACTCTTTACCCCCAGGCAGCAGCCCGCCGCCGAACGTCTTGCGGCCGCCGGCAAGACCCCCTTCACCCCCGAAGACACTTCCGGGTTTTCCCCGGCAGACCCCGTCCACTTTCTCCCCGCTTTCGCCGTCCTGCGGATTGACGGCGGCCGGAAACAGAAGCTGCGGCCCGGCGATCTCCTCGGGGCCCTTTGTGCCTCCGGCGGTATCGACGGCAAAGCGGTCGGCAGCATCGCCGTCCACGACACCCTCGCCTACGTCGCCGTCGAACAGGGCGTCGCCGACACTGCCCTGCAGCAGCTGAACCGCGGCAAGATCAAGGGCAAAAAGTTCCGCGTCAGGATCGCGCAGTGACCGTTTACGTCGACGGGGATGCCTTCCCCAACCTCCTCAAACCCATCGTGGTACGCGCCGTCGAACGGGTGAAGCTGCCCCTGGTGCTTGTGTCGAACAAACCCGTCCGGCTGGGGGAGTCTGAGTGGATCGAAACGGTCATCGTCGAAGCGGGTGCCGATGCCGCGGACGACAGGATCGTCGAGCTGCTCTCCCCCGGCGACCTCGTCATCACGGCGGACATCCCCCTCGCCGACCGGGTCCTCGCCAAATCCGCCCATGCCATCGACCACCGCGGGGAGCGCTATACGCCCGACAACATCAAGCAGTACCTGGCGATGCGCAACCTGATGGAGACGATCCGCGACACCGGCGTCGTCACCGGGGGACCGAAACCCTTCGGTCCCAAAGACGCCCATGCATTCGCCAACGCCCTGCACCGGTTTCTGACCGGGAACGGTATGGCATAGCGGACCGAAAGAGAACAAAAGTACATATTGTGAAAAAAATGCGGCGGCACTGCCGCCGCGGTGTGGAGAGGGTATTCAGTCGATCTTGGCGAGCCACTTCTCGACGTCGTGCAGACGGTGGTCCGGGGTCACGCTGACCACGGCTTCATCAAAGAGCGGCAGCGTCTCTTCCGCTTCGCCGCGCGGCGTGATGACGCGGCTGCCGCCCCAGAAGCCCAGGCCGTCTTCGAAACCGACGCGGTTGACAAAGATGACGTAGGCGTTGGAGAGCTGCGCGAGGGATTTGAGCAGCGCGTCCCACTGCCCCTCGATGGCCAGGCCATCCGCTTCGAAACCCCGTGCCGGGGAGTTGGCGATCACGTAGACGAACTCCGGTTTGAGCGCCGCGACATCGGCCATCGTCTGGGCACGCCAGAGGTCCTCGCAGACCAGCATGACGCAGCGGCCGAATGTCGTCTCGAAGGCATCAATGCGCTCCCCCTTGAAGAAGTAGCGTGCCTCCTCGAACATCCCGTAATTGGGCAGGTGGAGCTTTCGGTGCACGTGCCGCAGTTCGCCGCCGCTGAAGTAGCACGCGGTGTTGTAGGTCCGTCCGTTCTCTTTGAGGGCCGCTCCGACGACAATGTCGCAGGCGAGGCTCGCTTTGGCCAGGGGTTCCAGTTCACTCAGCGTCCAGGCGTCCTCATAGACCTTGTCCTGAAGCAGGTAGCCGTTGAGCGCCAGTTCCGGGAAGACGATGACGTCGTTGCGTCCGGAATAGGCGGCCGCCAGCGCTTCGCACGTCTCGCGGTTCGTACGGTTCAGCCGGGGGGCGTTCTGGACAAGTGTGACGGTCATTGCAGTGCGTCGAGGGTAGCCTGGAGCGAATCCATGTCGAAGACGTTGAGGGTCTTCATCTCTTTGGCGATACGGCGGTTAAGGCCCGCAAGGACCTTGCCGTTGCCGAACTCGATAGCAAGATCGACGTCCGGGGCAATCGCGGCGACGGACTGCTTGTAGCGTACCGGGTAGATCAGCTGTTCGCTGAGCAGTTCCACCGCCTGCTGTTTCGTATGGTACGGCTTGGCGGTGACGTTGGAAATGATCGGCGCGTCGAAGGGGTCGTGCAGCACTTTCTCCAGCTCGGCCCGCAGCGGATCCTGCGCGGCGGAGAGCAGCGGGCAGTGGCTCGCGACCGACATGTTCAGCAGCAGGGCACGTTTCGCGCCGGCTTCCTTGAAAGTGGCTTCGAGGCTCTGAAGGTCCGGCTTCAGACCGGCGACGACCAGCTGGCCATCCTGGTTGTAGTTCGCGGGCCAGACCTGCTTGTTCTCTTTGTTGCGGGCGTCGGTACAGATCGTCTCGACCGCGGCATCGTCAAGACCGACGATGACCATCATTCCCGCCTCGACACCTTCGCAGGCACCCTGCATCAGCTGGCCGCGCTTGTGCACCAGCTCCACGGCGTCGAGGTAATCGATCGCCCCGGCCGCACAGACGGCGGACACTTCGCCGAGGGAGTGCCCCAGCAGCAGTGTCGGCGCCGTCGGGCGCGCCTCCTGGAAAAGCTTATAAGCCATCATCGACACCAGCAGGATCGCCGGCTGGGTATAGGCAGTCTGGTCGAGTTTCGCATTCTCCTCGAACATCAACGCTTTAAAGTCGACCCCAATGCGGTCACTGGCCTTCTCGACCATCTCTTTTGCATAATCCGACGCCTCGTAGAACGCCTTGCCCATACCGACACTCTGGCTCCCCTGTCCCGGGAACACCATCGCGATTTTCTGACTCATTTCTCCTCCTGTGTTTATGGTTCAAGCAGACCGAACTGCTCGTTTTCCGCAATTTTTTTGCGCAGGGTGTTGCGGTTCAGCCCCAGGCGCTCCGCCAGCTGCAGCTGCGATTTGAACTTGCGCAGCCCTGTGCGGATCAGTGGGACCTCGTAGAGGTGCAGGAACTTGCGGTAGTCGTTATGCGACCCCATCTGCGTCTGCAGGAAACGCTCCATCACCTGCATCACCTCGCTTTCGTTGACCCCGCCCATCAGGCGCTCGAAATAGATCTGTTTGCGCAGGGAGTAGGCGTTGTCGCTCAGGTCCGGCTTTTTGCCCGCAGGGGAGGCATCGGGGGTGAGATCGAAGATCCGGTCCGCCTCGGCATTGAAATGGCTGACAAGCAGTTCCACATCTTCGGGACGCTCCAGCAGCGGCGGCAGGGCGATCTTGACACTGAAGAATTCCCAGATGGCGTCGGAGAGGTATTCGGACGATGCCGTGGCAATCATGCGGACCTTCTCCGTCTTGACCCGCTCGAAGAGGAGCGTAATATTCGGACAGTGTTCAATATGCGTCAAAACAACTTCGTCATTGCTTTCAAGCGCATTGAGCACATTGTCAAAATCCCGTGCGTCCAGTACGACCGCGCCGGGCAGGATCACCCGTGCAAGCGTCTGTTTGCCTGTGCCCTTCGGTCCGCTGATAAGCGCATTGACCTGCAGGGTCTTGAGGAGTGTCGCCGTCCGCAGCGCTTCAGTCGAAGCGTGTGAGGCCGCCAGAAACTCAGTGGCAGCCACAGCTGTGCCCGCTGCCGCTGTCACTGCTGCAGCAACCGCCGTCGTCCACCTTGTTTTCTGCCGGAACGCCGCTGGCGATCTCGTCGGCAGTTGCGTCGCGAACGTCATTGATCGTCACGCTGAACATCAGATCTTTGCCCGCCATCGGGTGGTTGAAGTCTACGACAACGCTCTCGTCTTTGATCTCTTTGACGACAACCTGGACAGTACCACCGTCTTCACCCTGGCCGTAGAGCGTCATGCCCTCTTGCAGATCGATACCGGCGAACTGCTCTTTCGGAACGTCCTGAGTCGCTTCAGGGTTGTAATCGCCGTAAGCGTCAGACGCTTTGACGAGTACGTCGCCTTTATCGCCGGCTGCCATCGCCTGGATACCTGCTTCGAGGCCCGGAATGATCTGTCCTTTGCCGAACATAAAAACGAGCGGTTGACCGCCGATGTTGGAGTCAACGACCTTGCCGTCGGCCTGGACTTCATACTGAATGGATACGACTTGATTCGTTTCGATTGCCATAATATAACCTTTACAAAAATTTAGGGATTCTAACCCGATCTAACTATAGCGCGGCTGAAAAAGTGGCGCTATAGCTGCCTACAAAGTATTCAGAAGCCGTTCTGCTTCCGCTGCTTCACCGGAGGCAGGGTATTTAGCGATAAGTGACCGGAGAAACTTTTTCGCGTTTGCCGAATCACCGGTATGCATCATACATTCCGCACTGTGCAGCATCAGCGTGGGCATGAATGACGTTTTCGAAGCACGGGCCGCGCTCTCTTTGTAGTACGAGAGTGCTTTGGACCATGACTTGCGGTAGTGCCACATCTCCCCGATCATGAAGTGCGCATAGGCCGGTTTGTAGTTCCGACGGATCAGCTCCTCGTACATCGGGATGGCATCTTTGAAGAAGAGCTTGTTGTAGCTTGCCTTCGCTTCGGCGGCAAGCTCCTTGCTCGACTTCGATTCCAGGGAGGGCCCTGCCGCCGGGGCACTGACGCTTTTAAGGGTTTTTCCCAGATCGCGTTTGAAGGCGTTGATCTCGCCGACGAGTGCATTGAACTCATCCTTGGAGACGTAATTGGCGTTGATGCTGTCCACCTGCGTCGCCATGCTCTCCAGGAGCGTCTTGAGCGACGCGATATTCGCCTCGTCCGCCCGGAGCGCCTCTTCAAGCGCCGTGATCCTGGCATCGCGCTGCGCACCGACATCTTCGCCGGTGGTCAGTTCGCTGACTTTGAGCTTGTTTTCCTGGGTTTTTTCCGCCAATCCTTCGATGATCGTCTGCAAGCCGTCGATGCGTTCACGCAGACTCTGCAGCTGGGCGCTGTTCTCTTGGGATTTACGTTTGGTGTTTTTGAGGTTCTGACGGTTTTCGACAATCTTTTTTTCAGACTCCGTCAACCCGTATGGCGAGTCGCTGTCAAGATTGCCGGCACCGAAAACGGAAGGCTCAGACGCCTGCAGCTGAAGCAGCAGGGCGCCCGCCAGAAGGAGGGAAAGACGTTTCATCTTTTCCGATTACGGAAGGAGTTTGAAATCGTCGCGGCGGTTTTTGGACCAGCACTCCTGTGTTTTCTCGACACAGACCGGGTTGCTTTCGCCGTAGCTGACCATACTGATACGCTCGGCGTTCACACCTTCGGCGACCAGAGCGTCCTTGGCTGCTTTTGCACGTTTGAGGCCCAGAGCAAAGTTGTACTCGTCGCTACCCCATTCGTCACAGTTACCTTCGATCTTGATGTTGAAGGCTGCCGCTTTACCCTGCATCAGGGCCGCGTTTGTCTGGAGCTTCGAGGATGCTTCCATGCTGATATCGAATTTGTCGAATGCGAAGTAGATGGACTGCATCTGGCTCTCCAGTGCGCTCATCGTCTCTTCGCCGATCTCGATCGTGCTGTCGCTGACACCTGCGTTCTCATCGACAACGACCGTATCCGCGTCCGCCGCACTCTCCATCTGAGTGCTCTCTGCACCCGTCTGCGTCTCATCGATCGCCGGTGTCTTTGAGCTACATCCAGCCAACAACATCAGAACTACACTGCTGTATACCAACACATTTTTCATCACAATCCTTTGGGAAGTCCGAACAGAGCCTTTTACGAGGATGTCCACGAAATAATCCAGATGATTTTAGCAAAAAAAACTTAACAAGATATAGCAACCTGCTTTAAGTTTGCAGATTACCAGTCCAGAGACTGGATTTTTCCGCTTGCAAGGGGGAACAGAAAGTTCTTGTTCTGCGCCAGGCGGATCACCCCGATGGCGCTCTGCTGCTTGTAGTTCTTGATGTAGATGATCGCGTCGCCGTCGTTGGAGAAACGCGGGAACTCGTTGATACCGGTGGCGGTCAGGCGGCGGATAAAGTCCGTCTTCATCGAGATCAGGTGGAGGTTGAAAGTATTGGGCCCGAAGGCATTGTTCGTTTCACGGGCCTTGTAAACGACATATTCGTTGTGCGCGCTGCACGCGGAGTTGTCTTTACCGTAGAAGACAAGCTGCTCGATCTTCGCTTCACCCGGACGCTTGGCAAAAACATTCGGATACCCGAGGCGGTTCGAGATGAATACGACGCGGCCGTCGTTCATGAACTGGCCGTTGACATCGATACCGCCGTAGCTTGTCACGCGCTTGGCCGTCTTGGTCACCGTGTTGTACTGATAGATATCCGGCTGCCCCTTCGGCGCCATGGTGAGCAGCAGTTCACGCCCGTCTCGGCTGACATCGGAACAGACCATCATCCCGTCCGAGCTCAGCATCGCTTTGCGGGCACCGGTGCGTACGTCGATCTTGAAAAGCGTCGGTTTGTTCCCGCTGAGGGAGGTGTAGTAAAAGGCGGTATGCGCTTCGTCCGCCCATTTCGGGAAGACGTTGAGCCCGCCCTTGATCATGACATGCTGATAGGAGAGCGTATAGTCCGCAATGACGATTTCGCTCTCCATACGCCCCTTGAGGCGTGCAAAGATGATCTTGCGCTTGAGCCACTCCAGCGGTGCCTGGCCGAAGAAGTCGTTGATATCGTAGGCGATCGCATGGGCGACGAAGGGACTCATGCCCGTATTGGCCACACGGTAGCTTTTCTGCAGGACGACCTTGTCATCCTGGAACAGGCGGATGTCGGCGACGAAGGCCGCATCGTCGTCACGCAGGCGGAAACGCAGCGTGTAGTCCATGGCGCGGTTGAGCACCGAAGCGTTGTCAAAATGGGTCGTGGCGTAATGGTGATCGACATTGAAAAGCGTCAGAACGTTCAGGTCGCTCGAAAGCAGTCTGTAAAAACGTTTGGCCGGCGTACCCGTGAAATCGACCGAGGCATCCTCCACGGCAATGGACGGCAGGCTGTCGGCTTCTTTGACGACTTCAATGGTCGCATCGGCGGCGAACATCAACGTCACACTCATCATCAGTGCAATGAAAAAACGCATCGTTACTCCTTGGAGACCAGGCTGACGTCCAGCACGGCCTCATTTCCTTTGGGGTTTCTCTCGAACCTGACACGCTGCAGGCGCTTCTCCAGCTGGGCGACCTCCCGGTCGAAGAAGGATTCGCCCGAAGGGCGCAGCACTTTGAAGCGTGTCATCTTCCCGCCCGCCGAAATCCAGATGCGGATCAGTGAAACCGAACCTTCTGAATTGACCGGCGGGAAGAAGTTCTCGTAGATAGTGGCCTGTATTTTAGCGTAATACACATTGACTTCCGCGCCGCCCGATGCGCTCTGCCCGCCGGCCTCCTGCATAGGCTTGACAAGGTTCAGATTCTTGACCTTCTCCGCCGTTGCCGTCGTCTCGCGCTTTTTTGTCGTTTTGATCCGCTTCTGGAGATTGGCCAGCCGCTTCGTATCGAGTTTTTTCTGCGGATCAGGCCGTTTTGTATGCACGATCTTCTGCGTCTGGATATCCGAAAAGAGCGAGGAGATGTCCTCGACCGGTGCCGGGCTCTCTTCGGGCTCCGGGGTCGGCTCAGGCGCCGCTTCCTGTTTGGGCACGGGCTGGGGGGTGTTGTTCTGCTTGGAGGTCACCAGCGGCACGTCGACAAGCGAGACCGAAACCGTCGCACTCTTGGTCATGGCGTAACTGTGCATTTTGTCCAATCCCCGCAGGAGCTGGAAAAAAAGCAGTACGATCAGGACAAAAAGGACAACGGCATACAGACCGCCCAGGTAGAAATCCCGGGGGTCGTCAACCGTTGGTAGCGAGAGAGACTTCACTAAAACCTGCCTGTTTTACTGCCGCCAGTACCGACATCACCATGCCGTAATCAAGGGAACGGTCGGCACTGATGGTGACCGTTGATTTGGCATCGAGATTCTGCTCCGCAAAGCGGTAAAAGTTGTCAATGAACCCGAGACGGTCAAACTTCTCTTTGTTGACAAGAATGATACCCTCTTTCGTTATGACAATATGCACGGGGGGCTTTTTCGACATCTGCTGTTGCGCCGATCCCTGGGGAAGGTTGATCAGCTCTTCATAGACGATATTCGGAGCAATGACCATCAGGATCGCCAGAAGCACAAGCATGACGTCCACGAGGGGCGTAATGTTCAGTTCCGGGCGCTCATCCCAGTCGAAGACACTCACGCGGCGTCCGTCTCTTTCGCCATCAGGGCGTCGCGCTGCATCTGCAGCAGGCCCGTCAGCTCGTACGCACGACGTTTGAGGATCTGGTGGTAGGTGTACGCGAAGATCGCGACGAAGATACCCGCCGCCGTCGCGACGAGTGCGTCAGAGACGCCGGCGGCGATGACGGCCATCGTTCCGCTGGCGCTACCGATATTGTTGAAGGTGTCAAGGATCGAGACAACCGTACCGAACAGGCCGATAAACGGCGCCGTGGAGGCCACCACGGAGAGGATAGCCAACCCTTTGGTCGCTTCTTTCGTACCGGCGAAAAGACCCAGGTCGAAAAGTTCCGCGGAGAGACGTTTGCTGCTTTTGATAAAGTGGTTCAGGTAGGAGTTTGCTGCAATCCCCTGTGCACCCATCAGAAGCGATTCAAGGGAATCCGTCTCTTTGTCGACCCAGCGGTTGAGTGAAAGATAGCGGTAGAAAAAGGTCCAGTTTATTACGATGAAGTAGACGGCAAGCAGTGCCAGCACCGCGAGGGTGACACTGTTGCTTTTGAGATAGTAGTCGCTGAGCGAATCAAACATGATCGTCGCTTAGAGCAGTTTGTGTGCAGCCGATTCGATCTTGGCAGAGACCGAAGCCAGTGCCATTTTGGAGTCGGAGACGTCTGCCAGGAGTTTTTTCGCATCCTCGAGGACTTTGGCGATTTCGCTTTCGCCTTCGCCGCGGATCGCAACGGCACCGTCAACCAGGACCGTGACCTTTGATTCAGTCACCTGAACCACACCCCAGTTTACGACAATGGACTCGGTCCGCTTGTCTGCAGTGACGATGTCAATAACGCCGGCTTTGAGCTGCGTAGTCAAAGAGGCGTGGCGCGGCAGAACACCGAACTCACCCTCTTCACCCGGCAGCGTGACTTCGACGGCCTCATTGTCAAAAATGAGACCGTTCGGCGTGATCACTTCCAGTTTAAAAGTATCCATTACTTATTCCTTTTGCACTGAAAAAGATTACGCTTTGGCTTTTTCAGCTTTTTCGATCGCCTCTTTCATATCACCGACCATATAGAATGCGTTTTCCGGCATATGGTCGTATTCACCTTCGAGAATACCCTTGAAGCCTTTGATCGTGTCTTCGAGGGAGACATATTTACCCGGAGCACCCGTGAAGACCTCTGCAACGAAGAACGGCTGAGAAAGGAACTTCTCGATCTTACGTGCACGTTCAACCGTCGCTTTGTCCTCTTCGGAGAGCTCGTCCATACCGAGGATCGCGATGATGTCTTGCAGGTCTTTGTACTTCTGCAGTGTTTTCTGAACACCGCGTGCAACGCTGTAGTGCTCTTCACCGATGATCTGCGGGTCGAGCAGGCGGGACGTAGAGTCCAGCGGGTCGACGGCCGGGTAGATACCTTTTTCGGCGATCTTACGGTTCAGAACCGTCGTCGCATCGAGGTGGGCAAAGACAGACGCCGGCGCCGGGTCAGTCAGGTCATCTGCCGGGACGTAAACCGCCTGGACAGAAGTGATTGAACCCTTCGTCGTAGAGGTAATACGATCCTGAAGCGCACCCATCTCACGTGCCAGTGTCGGCTGGTAACCGACGGCAGACGGGATACGGCCGAGCAGTGCAGACATCTCGGAACCGGACTGCGCAAAACGGAAGATGTTGTCGATGAACATCAGAACGTCGAGGCCTTTTTCATCACGGAAGTATTCCGCCATGGTCAGACCCGTCAGGGCGATACGGTTACGTGCTCCCGGAGGCTCGCTCATCTGGCCGTAGCAGAGGGCAACTTTGTCCAGAACGTTCGAGTCTTTCATCTCGTGGTAAAGGTCGTTACCTTCACGGGTACGCTCACCGACACCGGCGAAGACGGAGTAACCGCTGTGCGCATGCGCAACGTTGTGGATCAGCTCCATGATAATGACGGTTTTACCGACACCGGCACCACCGAACAGACCGACTTTACCACCCTTCGCATACGGTGCGAGGAGGTCGACGACTTTGATGCCCGTTTCGAACATCTCTGTCTTCGTGCTCTGCTCGACGAGCGGCGGAGGATCGCGGTGGATAGACCACATCTCAGCGTCAGTGACCTGGTCGCCTTCGTCGATCGTTTCACCGATAACGTTGAAGATACGGCCGAGGACTTTTTCACCGACCGGAACTTTGATCGGAGCGCCGGTCGCGACCGCTTCTGTACCGCGGACGAGGCCCTCTGTCATATCCATGGCGATCGTACGGACACGACCGTCACCGAGGTGGGAAGCGACTTCGAGAACCAGACGGAACTCGTTGCCTTCCACGCTTGCTTTTACTTCGATCGCTTCATTGATCGCCGGGAGATTCCCGTCGAACTCAACGTCGACAACCGGTCCCATGACCTGAATAATTTTTCCAACCATTCGATTCCTCCTATTTCATCGACTCGACACCGCTGATGATTTCGATCAGCTCGGTCGTAATTGCTTCCTGACGTGCCTTGTTGAATTCGACTGTCAGTTTCTTAACCATCTCTTTGGCATTGTTCGTTGCCGCATCCATCGCCTGCATCCGTGCAGAGTGCTCCGCCGCGACCGAATCGATCAGGGCGTAGTACATGTTGTACTCTGCGTATTTCGTCAGCAGTGAATCGAGCATTTTCTCGCTGTCTTCCGCTTCCAGTTCCAGCAGGGAACCTTTGCTGACGTCCTGGCAGTCGAACTCATCCGTATCGACCGGCATAATGCGGTTGACGTGGAGTTCCTGCGTAATGACGTTCTTGTAGCCGTTGTAGACGACATAGACACCGTCGATCTTGCCCTCTTTGAAGTCCTGGATGGATGCATCCATGAACTCGGCGGCACGATCCATGTCCGGCGCTGAGCTCAGACCGATCTCTTCGTCGAGCATCTCCACCTGGTTGTAGGTGAAGAACTCGATCCCTTTTTTGCCGATACCGCGAAGGCGTACTTTCACCTTCTCGTCTTTAAACTCGGCCATCAGCTTGCGAACCGCTTTGATCGTCTGCATATTGAAACCGCCGCACAGACCTTTGTCGGCCGTGACGAAAATGATATCGACCATTTTCGGCGCTTCAATCTCGGAGAACGCACGGTTTTCGATACCGCCGATCTTCATACATTCGATCTGGCTGGCCAGTTCGGAGATCATGGCATTCGTTTTTTCGGCAAAAAGACGTGAGCGCTTTGCGAGCTCTTCCGCACGGCGGAGTTTCGCCGTGGAGACGAGCTTCATCGCACGCGTGGTCTTCTGCGTGCTAGAGACACTCTTGATCTTCCGTTGAATATCTTTTAAGTTGGCCATGATGGTCCTTACTCAGCGACGAAAGACGCTTTGAACTCTTCGATCGCTTTTTTCATCAGGGCACTCGTCTCATCATCGATTTTGGACGTAGAACGGATGTTCTCGAAAATCTGAGGATAAGAAGCCTCTACGAACGGATAGAGTTCCGCTTCGAACTTGACAACGCTGCTTGCCGGCAGATCGTCGAGGTAGCCTTCGTTACCTGCGAAGATGACCAGTGCCTGCTTCTCAGCTGTCAGCGGAGAGTACGGCGGCTGCTTGAGCACTTCGACCATGCGCTGACCGCGCTCGAGCTGCTTGCGGCTGACTTCGTCAAGGTCGGAAGCGAACTGGGCGAACGCCTGGAGCTCGCGGTACTGTGCCAGGTCGAGGCGCAGTGTACCGGCAACCTGCTTGGTTGCTTTGATCTGTGCCGCACCACCGACGCGTGATACGGAGAGACCGACGTTGATCGCCGGGCGGATACCGGAGTTGAACAGGTCTGTCTCGAGGAAGATCTGGCCGTCGGTAATGGAGATAACGTTTGTCGGAATGTATGCCGCAACGTCACCCGCCTGTGTTTCAATGATCGGGAGTGCCGTCAGTGAACCTGCACCTTTCTCATCGTTGAGCTTTGCAGCACGCTCGAGGAGGCGGGAGTGGAGGTAGAAGACGTCACCCGGGAACGCTTCGCGGCCCGGAGGGCGGCGGAGGATCAGGGACATTTCACGGTAAGCGACCGCATGCTTGGAAAGGTCATCGTAAACGATCAGACCGTGGCGTGCATTGTCACGGAAGTATTCACCCATCGTAACACCCGTGTACGGTGCGAGGAACTGCAGGGCAGCTGCTTCGGACGCCGTAGCGGAAACGATAATCGTGTACTCGAGTGCACCGTGCTCTTCGAGGCGGCGGACGACCTGAGCGACCGTAGACTCTTTCTGACCGACAGCAACGTAGATACAGACAACGCCGTTGCCCTTCTGGTTGATGATCGTGTCGAGAGCGACCGTCGTTTTACCTGTCTGACGGTCACCGATGATCAGCTCGCGCTGGCCGCGGCCGATCGGTACGAGTGCATCGATAGATTTGATACCCGTTGCCATCGGCTCATGGACGGATTTACGTGCCATGATGCCCGGGGCTTTCTCTTCGACGAAACGGTTTTCCGTTGCTTCGATCGGGCCTTTGCCGTCGATCGGCTCACCGAGGGCGTTGACAACGCGGCCCAGCAGTGCGTCACCGACCGGTACGCGCAGCAGCTTGCCCAGACGCTTGACGCTCATGCCTTCGCGCAGTGCACCGCTTTTACCGAGGATAACAACACCGACGCTGCTCTCTTCGAGGTTG
This sequence comes from Thiomicrolovo sp. ZZH C-3, assembly GCF_054862725.1. NCBI lineage: Bacteria > Pseudomonadati > Campylobacterota > Epsilonproteobacteria > Campylobacterales > Sulfurimonadaceae > Thiomicrolovo > Thiomicrolovo sp. ZZH C-3. The sequence goes on along the minus strand of NZ_JBTKXX010000001.1, from coordinate 824,339 downwards.
AGGATGAGACCCTGAGTCCCGTCTTCGAATTCGACCATTTCACCGGCCATTGCATTGGACAGGCCATAGACCTGAGCAACACCGTCTCCGTAAGAGACGATCTTCCCTGTTTCATTAATATCGACGTTCAGTTCAAAGTTTTCAATACGTTCTTTGATGATTGAACTGATTTCATCTGCTTGTACTTTTGCTACCACTATGCTATCTCCTTTCCAAGATCAAATTGCTTTTAAGATGTGCTCAACGAGTTGAGCGTTCATGCGGCTCTTCGAGAGGCTGACTTCGACACCGAGGTCCTCCACTTCGACTTTGATACCGTCATAATCCGATGCGACGAAAGCGAGCGTAATCGTCGCATCCATCTTTTTACCCAGGTCGCTGCTCAGCGCCGCGAGAGTCGAAGCTTCGACCGCCGTGTTGCTGTAGACCTTGCCTTCAAAGGTTTTGTTCATCCCGGCCAGGGTGAGGCGGAGGGACTCCGCAATCGCCGGGATAACCGTCAGGCGCTTTTTCTCGACCAGCAGTTTGATCAGGTTGTTCACCGCGCTGCTGTTCGCACCCGCTACAATCGCGAGCAGGAGCTCCTCTTTCGCAGCGTCCCCGATCTGGGGATCGTTGATGATATCGGCAAACGCTTTCTCTTTATAAGCGTCCGCGAGGGCATCAAAAAGGATTTTCGTATTGGCCAGAGCCTCGGCATCCATCATGGAAATAAGGGCTTTGACGTAACGTTGTGCGATCATCGCTTCCATTAAGCCACCTTCTTCATAATGATGTCAGCCATCTTCTCTTTATCAAGGGAAGCTGTACTCTGAGCTGTGACATCCGAAAGGACGGTTTCGACCACGCCGCGAACCATCTGGCGCTCTGCGAAGCTCTCTTTGTCTTTCATCTGTTTTTCGAGAACGGTGATCTCGTTGGCAGACTGGACTTCAATCTGCTTCTTGAGAACCTCTTTCTCTTTTTCCGTTGTTGCCGTCAACTCGGCCGCAAAGGTTTTCGCCTCTTCAACCCGTGCTTCCGCAGCGACTTTTTCCGCTTCGGAGGCACGCAGTTTCTCCTGGATGCTGTTCAGACGGTCGGCGATTTCACCGGCACGGCCGGTAAAGAATCCCTTGACCGGCTTCGCCAGCAAATACCACAGGATTCCGGCGAAGATCAGGAAGTTGACCGTACGCGGAAGAATATCTGTCGCACCGTGCTCGGCACCGGACGAAGCAAAGAGCGATGCTGAAACGAACAGGGTCATTACCAACAGTTTTTTCATCATTTCTCCTTATATCTTGCTGATCTTGGCGTTAACAGCCTCGACGTAAGCCGGGACCTCTGCAGCAAGCGCTGAGCGGAGGTTATCGCGCTCTGTCGCAAGTTCCGCCTCAAAGGCTTCATAAGCTTTGGCCAGCTCAGCACGCTTGGCACCGATGGCGGCTTCCGCCGCTTTTTTTGCATCCGCAATCACTTTTTCCCGTTCCGCAGCCGCTTGCAAACGTGCTTCGCTGATAATGGAATCGGCCGTTTCGTTCAGTGCGCTGACTTCGGCGTCGTTAGAGCCGATTTCTGCCAGGTCGTTCTGAATGTCTTGGTCACGTTTTTCCATGAAAGCGAAGAGAGGTTTGTAGAGCATACCGTTTAGAACGGCGATAAGGATAAGGAAGACTACAGCTGTACTGATGAGCAGCAGTGGACTAATATCTAACATATCACCTCCTAAAAGTTGCGTGATTATACAACTTATAAATTAAAAACCCTGTTAAGTTGAAAGGTGAAAAAGCGAAAAAGGAGAAAAATTACAAAGAGGGGAAATTTTTTGGTTACAAAATAGTGCAGCAATCAGCCGAGGATGTCCAGAAAACGGGCAATCTCCTGCTCATCGCGGAAAGTGATGGTGATTTTGTTGCTTCCCGAGGCCACGGCGAAACCGCTGTTCGCGAGGGCGCTGCGCACCCCGCCGAGGTCGTAACCGGCTGCCTGCGGCTTCGGTTCCGCCCCCTGATCGCTCTCGCCGCGGCTCTTCAGCCGTTTGACCATCTGCTCTGTCTCCCGGACGCTGAGCTTCTGGCCGTGAATGGAATCGACCATCACCTTCTGCTCTTTGTCCGAGAGGCCGACGAGCACCTTGGCGTGCCCAGCACTGATCGTTCCCTCGACGAGGGCGGCAAGGCTTTTCTTGGAGAGCTGCAGCAGACGGAGCGTATTGGTAATGTGGCTCCGGCTCTTGTGCACGATCGATGAGAGCTCCTCCTGCGTCAGGCCGTGGAGGTTGATCAACTCTTCGTAGGCCTGGGCCAGTTCAACGATGTTGAGCTGTTCGCGCTGGATATTCTCGATCAGGGCATGCTGCCGCATCTGCGCCTCATCCAGCGAGGCGATGACGGCTCGGATCGTTTTGAGTTTCGCCAGCTTACTCGCGCGCCAGCGCCGTTCGCCCGCGACGAGGATGTAACCGTCGACATCCTCGACGAGGACGATGGGCTGGATCAGTCCGTGGGCTTTGATGGATGCGGCCAGTTCACCCAGCGCTTTTTCATCAAAATGTTTCCGGGGCTGGAAGGGGTTCGGACGTATCTGCGAGAGGGGAACCTCTACGACCTGGGCATTTTTGGGGATCTCGTGGTCGTAGGCCTCTTCAATCTCACCGAGCAGTTCGCCCAGACCGCGACCGAGGGATTTCGCTTTTGCCATACCCATCCGTTAGGCCAGGATCGCCTGGGCGAGATTCTGGTAGGCCATGGAACCGCTGGAACGCCCGTCGTACAGGACGGCCGGTTTGCCGAAGCTGGGGCTCTCGGCCAGTTTCACGTTACGCGGGATGACGATGCAGTCGTCCGTCTCGTCGGTGAAGAGCTTCTCTTTGAAGTGCTGGCGCAGATCCGCGAGGACCTGCTTGGAGAGGTTGTTCTGCGAACTGTACATCGTCGGCAGGAACCCCTTGATGGCAAGCGACGGGTTGATCGTCTTGCGGATCAGACGCACGGTGTTGAGCAGCTGCGCCAGACCCTCCAGGGCGAAGAACTCGCACTGGATCGGGATGATGACCGAATTCGAAGCGCTCAGGGCGTTGATCGTCATCGGGCCCAGGGCCGGAGGGGAATCGATGATGACGTAATCGTAGTGCTCTTTGACCTGCGCGATCGCCTTTTTCATGATCAGCTCGCGCCCTTTGCTCTGGCTCGAGTCGTAGTACTCTTTTTCCACCCCGACGAGACCGATATTCGACGGTGCGAGATCCAGCATCGGCAGTTCGGTCGTCAGAATGATGTCGCCGAGCTTTTTTGCCCCGATCAGCACGTGGTAGATATTGAACTCGTAGTCGTTACGGGTATATCCCAGCGATGTCGTGGCGTTGGCCTGCGGATCGGCATCGATCAGCAGCACCTTCTTCCCTTCAACGGCAAGGGATGCCGCGAGATTTACCGCAGTCGTCGTCTTGCCTACCCCGCCTTTTTGATTGGCGATTACAATTACTTCACTCATCGCTGGCTGTATATCCTTTGCCCGTCACACATCACTGATCCATCGTCGCACAACACCGCATTTTCTAAGGAAAATTTATGATGATTATTATGCGTTTGGAACCGTCTGCTTTTGTCAAATTCTAGCGCGTAAAGTCTGAAGATTTGCTTCCATTTTGGAAATCCTTCCACCCTTGAAAAATAGTCATTTAATAACTTTTCTCGTGAAATTTTAATATCCAGAACGCCGAACCCCTCCGGGGCATTTTCCAGGTTGAGCCCAATGCCGCAAACCAGGGTGTTTTGACGCAGTGTCGTGATCGTTCCGCCGATTTTTTGCCCTCCGACATAAAAATCGTTCGGCCACTTCAGCCACACCTTCGAACCGGCCTCTTCCAGAACGGATTTGAGCAGATATGCGAAATAGATGGAGGAGGATTCGAGCTTCAGATCATCAGGCAGCATGCTGCGTTCCACGGCAAAGGAGACGAAAAGATTCCCTTCAATCCCTGTCCAGCTGTTGCCCCGGCTCCCCCGCCCGGCATCCTGAACGTCCGCGACTACCGCTTGCGGCAGTGCCGCATCACCCGTTTTGAGCAGATCGACGAGGTAGCGCTGGGTGGAATCGACCCGTTCAAGCCAGCGTATCGTCAAGACCGAGCCGTTTCCCGTTGAGGTAGTCGATGACGGCCATCGCTTTTTTCGACGGCGGCTGGACCGTCTCGATCCAGAGCGCACCTATGCTGCAACCTACTTTCACCCGCGATTTCTCAACGGCAAGGATACGCCCCGGTGCAAAACTGCCATCTTCTTGTGCCAGATGCATCTTCGTCAGTTTGAGGCCGCCGGAGAGATAGACCCCCGGCCAGGGGGTGAAGGCGCGGTACTTGTTATAGAGGGAACGGGCATCGTCAAATACGACTTCGCCGTCTGCCTTGCTGATCTTCTTGCAGAGGCTCGCCTCGGCGTCGTTCTGCGGCACCGCCGTCAGGGCCGGGTAAGAACGCAGCACCTCCGGCGTCATCTCCGCGGCAAGGTCGGTCAGCCGTTCGAAAAGGGACCCGACCGTTTCATCGTCTCCGATGGCGATACGCTCGATCGTAAGTATGGGGCCCGTATCGAGCCCCTCTTCCATCAGCATTGCCGTCACACCGGTCTCTTGATCGCCGTTGAGCAGGCTCTGCTGAATAGGGCTCGCACCGCGGTACTGCGGCAGGATGGAGGCGTGCAGGTTGATACAGGGGGCATGCTCCAGCACCGCTTTGGGCAGGATCTGTCCGTAGGCGGCAACGACAATGTAGTCGCAGGGGATCGTCCGCAGCGTCTCAACCGTCGCCTCGTCGCGGAGACGATCGGGTTGGTAAACCGGGATGCCCGCTTCCAGTGCCACCGTTTTGACGGGCGGCGGTGTCATCACTTTTTTCCGCCCCACAGGTTTGTCCGGCTGGGTGTAGGCAGCGACGACCTCGATGTCATCCTGCGCAATCAGCGTTTCAAGGATCCGCGACGCGTAATCGGGAGTGCCCATAAAGATCACTTTCATACCGCTGCCTCCGGAGTAAAGAGCGTCCCGCCGCTCTGGGTGTCATGCAGCAGGAAGTTCTCAACATCTTCCAGCTCAAACCCGCTGGCCAGGAACATGCTCCGGCCGCGTTCAAGGAGGAAGTGTGCCGCTTTGAGTTTGGTCACGATCCCGCCGGTTGCGAAACTGTTGTGCGGCGTCACCTCCCTGGAGAGTTCCTCGGGGTTGATGGCATGCACCAGCGGCCGGACGCAGGCATCCTCGTGACAGTGCGGGTCTTTATCGTAATAGGCATTGATATCGGAAAGGATCACCAGCAGATCGGCGTTAAAGTGGTACGCCGTATAGGCGGAGAGTTGGTCATTGTCCCCCAGCACAAGCTCCTCGACGGCAGTGGCGTCGTTTTCGTTGATAATCGGCAGTACACCGTTCTCGATCAGGGTATCGATCGTGTTGCGGGCCTTCTCCGCCTGGCTCTGCGTATAGAAGTTGGCCGCCGTCACCAGGACCTGTGCCGGCAGGATCCCGTGTTTTTCAAACTTCTTCTTATAGCGGTTGAGCAGAAGGGGCTGGCCGATGGAGGCGAGGGCCTGCTTGTTCGCCAGGACGCTCTTGTCGAGTTTAAGCTCCGTATATCCCGCCGCCACGGCGCCGCTGGAGACAAGGATCACCTCGTAACGCGCTTTGAGGCGGGCGATGAGATCGACAAGGTTTTGCATCCGGTCGCGGGCAATGCGGTTGTTCTCGGTCAGGACGGCACTGCCGACCTTGAGGACAATCCGTTTCACGCGCGCTCCATCTCCACCAGTGTATGCAGCGCAAAGTTGAGCGGTTTGATGTTCTCATGGGCGACCGAGGAGATCGGGACCATGAAGAAGGGTTTTTCCCGGTCAAAACTCTGGGATTCATCGGAGAGATCCTGCTCGTAAAACGGCAGAGCGTCATCAAATCCGTAGCGGCTCTTCTGTGACGGGGATACGCCCACCAGCTTCATCATCTCCGCAATCTTCTCCTCGGCCTCCTCTTTGGAGAGGGCATCGACGCGGGTCAGGGCGATCGCGAAGGCGCGCGTGGCGAGCAGTTCGCTGAAACGTTCCAGCTCCTGCTGCAGCGTCTCATACTGGTAGGTCATCGTCATGTACGACGCCAGGTCGATCATGAAGAGCAGGGTCTTGGTCCGCTCGATGTGGCGAAGGAACTGCAGTCCGAGACCGCGTCCTTCGCTGGCGCCGTCGATGATTCCCGGGATGTCGGCCATGACGAAGGATTCGTAATCGCTGACTTTCACCTGCCCCAGTTTCGGCGTCAGGGTCGTAAACTCATAGTTCGCGATCTCCGGGGTCGCATTGGAGACCGTCGAGATGAGCGTCGATTTCCCGACGTTGGGGAATCCGACCAGGCCGACATCCGCGATCAGCTTCAGTTCCAGCCGGACCCGGCGCGTTTCCCCGGGTTCACCCGGCTGCGCATAGGTCGGCCGCTGGTTCGTCGAGGATTTGAAGTGGGTGTTTCCCAGGCCGCCTTTACCGCCCTGCAGCAGTTTCTGCTCCTGGCCCTCATGAACCAGGTCCATCAGGAGTTCGCCGGTCTCGGCATCGAACACCTGGGTACCCGGGGGGACGATAACAAAAAGCTTCGATGCAGACTTGCCCGTCATATTGGAGCCGAGGCCGGGACGGCCGTTTTCCGCCACCAGCTTATGCTTACCGTGATAATGGGCCAGGGTGTGGGTATTGTTATCAACGCGGAACCAGACATCCCCGCCCCGTCCGCCATCCCCGCCGTTCGGGCCGCCGTTGACGACGAACTTCTCGCGACGGAACGCTACACATCCGGCGCCGCCTTTCCCTGATGACAATTCCAATTCGATCTGATCGACAAACATGCATTAAATCCTTGTAGGGCTTCACTCAACAGAAGACTTGGACATCCGTTTAGAAGTATACTGTTAAATAAAGGTGAATCTTATAGAAGGCAGCGGCGCCGAGCGGTGCTCGGGCGGCGTGTAGTTTAAAAAGCGGCTTAGGAAGCCGGAACGATAGAGACCTGCTTGCGGGTCTTATCTTTGCGCTCGAACTGGACGATGCCGTCGACCAGCGCGTAAAGCGTGTGGTCTTTGCCCATACCGATGTTCTGGCCCGGGTGGACTTTCGTACCACGCTGGCGAACGATGATGTTTCCGGCTTTGACAGTTTCGCCGCCGAATTTCTTCACACCAAGTCTACGTCCCGCGGAATCGCGGTTATTCTGTGTACTACCTTGACCTTTCTTGTGTGCCATATCGAACTCCTCCTAGATTACGCCGCGATCTTCGTGATGCGAACGCGTGTGAAACTGCGGCGGAAACCGCGCTTGAGCTTGCTGTCTTTACGACGACGTTTCTTGTAGATCGTGACTTTCTTGTCGCGGCCTTCGTTGATAACTTCTGCAGTCACAACCGCACCGTCAACAAAAGGAGCACCGACTTTCAGCTCACCGGCGTTGACCGCGAGTACTTCTTTGATCTCGAGCGTTGCTTTCGGCTCAAGGCTCATTTTGTCAAGCAGGAGGATATCGCCCTCTTCTACTTTATACTGCTTGCCACCGTTTTTGATGATTGCGTACATAGCATTTCCTTGTAATGTATAGAAAAGAATCTCTACTTAAAGACTCAGAGTGTATCCGACTCATCAAAACGTGACAATCAGTTCGATCAGGCCTTTTAGCGCCTGGATGGAGGAGCGCTTTCAACGACACGCATGCCGCGACTTCAGCGCGCTCCTCTGGTTACACTCTCAGTCTTCAAGAGAGGTCCCTGTTCTTTTAGTGGGCGAATTATAGCCAAAAAGGCTTTAATCCGCAAGGGCGATCGCGTCGATCTCCACAAGGGCATTTTTGGGCAGGGTTTTGACCGCCACCGTCGAACGCGCCGGCTTATGATCGCCGAAGGCATCGGCGTAGATCGCGTTGACCGTTGCGAAATCGTCCATGCTGTCCAGGAAGATCGTTGTTTTGATCACCTTGTCCAGGCCGCTGCCCGCCGCTTCAAGCACCGCCGTCAGGTTGGCAAGCACCTGCTTCGTCTGCACCGTGATATCGTTTTCAAGCATTTCGCCCGCCGGGGTCAGCGCGATCTGCCCGGAGGTGTAGACCATTCCGTTTACCTTGACCGCCTGCGAGTAGGGTCCGATAGCCGCCGGGGCGTTTTCTGTCTGAACAAATTGCATTATTTTCGTTTCCTTTCCACATCGTCGAGTATGGACATAAAATCCTCTATGTTCCAGTAGCCCGGCATTTTAACCAAAACCCTCTCATCGGCACTTAAAAAATAGTGCATGGGAATCATCGGCGCCTTGAGCGTGTCGGGGTAGCTGCCGCTGCCCCGCGCAACCTCCACGCCGACGGCCATCCCGTCGAGCCGGCGGCGAACCCCGTCGTCACGCAGCGTCGTGCGTTTGAAACGCTTGCACCAGCGGCAACCGGGTTCGGTGATCAGCACATAGACCAGCTTCCCCTCCGCCGCGGCCATCCGTTTGGCGTCATCGAAGCTCTTCCCCCACTCCGACGGGGCGGCACCGAGCAGTGCGGTCAAAAAAATCATGTTCAGCAGATAGCGCATGTGCCCCCTCTTTAGTAGTTCCATTTTAGCACAAGAAGCGCGCGGCGCGCCAAAGATTGCTTTTAATGTGTGTGCACTATAATCAAATCTAACGGGGAGGTGACGCATGGACACACGGCAAGCCACACTGTTCGAAACGATTGATGCCATCGAGGAGCGGATCGTGACCCTGCGGCACGAACTGCACGCCCACCCCGAGCTCTCAGGTGCGGAGGAGCATACGACCCTGATGATCAAGGCTATCCTCGAAGCGGAGGGGCTGCAGGTCCGCTCTTTCAAGGAGCATTACGGGCTGATCGCCGAGATCGTCGTGGACGCGGACGCCCCCTTCGTCGCCCTGCGCGCGGACATCGACGCCCTGCCGATCCAGGAGCGCACGGAAGCCGCCTACGCCTCTCAGGCCCGGGGCATCATGCACGCCTGCGGGCACGACGCCCATACCGCCGTACTGCTGGGGGCCGCCCTGGCCCTCAAGCGCATCGAGGGCCGCCTCCGCCAAAACCTCCGTTTCATTTTCCAGCCCGCCGAGGAGATCACCGACGGGGGGAGTTCACAGATGATCGCCCACGGCGCCCTTGAGAACGTCAAAGCGATCTTCGGGCTGCACGCCTACCCCTATCTCCACACGGGACAGATCGGGTACAAATACGGGGTCATGCTCGCCTCCGCCGATACCTTCGAGATCGAGATCTTCGGCAAGAGCGCGCACGGCGCCCGTCCCCACGAAGGGGTGGACGCCATCCTCGTCATGTCGATGGCGGTGAACTCCCTCAACCACATCGTCTCCCGGCGGATCGATCCGCTGCACCCCGCCGTCATCTCCCTGGGGACCGTCGAGGGGGGCAAGGCCCCCAACGTCATCTGCGACCATGTCAAGGTGTGCGGCACGGTGCGGACCGTCAACCACGACGTGCGCCACGCCATCCCCGAGATGATGGAGGTCTCCATCAAAGGGATCTGCGACTCCATGCACGCCACTTATAACTTCTCCTACACGTACGGCTCCCCGGAGGTGCAGAACCATGATGCAATGGTCGATATCGTCCGTGCCGCGGCCGGGACGGTCCTGGGGGAAGCGAACGTCATCGACCTTACCGACCCCGTCATGGGCGGGGAGGATTTCGGACGCTACCTCGAGATCGTACCCGGCGCCTTTTTCCGGCTGGGAAGCTGCGATCCGGACAAAGGGACCTGCGTTGCCCAGCACAATGCCCGCTTCGACGTCGATGACGAGGCCCTGCGCTACGGCATGAAGATCATGGCCCTTGCGGCGCTCAAGGCGATGGACGATGCGTGACCTCATCGAAATAAGACTCACCAGCCGGACCCATTTCAGCCTCCTGCGCTACACCTGCAAGCATCTGCGGCAGCTGCTGCCGCTGCACCGCCCCGAACAGCTTTCCGAAGCGATCGAGCAGCTGCTCGAGAACGTCGTCGAACACGCCTATGAAAAACTGGAGAACATGGATGTTACGGTCCGTTTCACCATCACCCCGCGGCAGCTGCAGATCGACGTGGAGGACAGCGGGCTCCCCTTCGATTTCACCCCCTTCATGAGCGAGGCGGTCGACCATACGACCCAGCATGAAAAGGGGTTCTACCGCATCTACGATCTCGTCGACCGCTTCTGGTTCACGATGCTTGAAAACCGGGGGAAACGCTTCAGCGTCATCCAGGCCTTCGAACACAACTATGACATCCGTACCGGGAAGACCTCGACGATCCTGCCGGATAAAAAGACGATCCTGGAGCGGCTCGATGTCCGCCGTTTCGAGGCGTCCGACGCCGAGGGGATCGCCCAGCTGATCTATAAAAACTACCACTACACCTACTACAAGAGCCAGTTCTACGACCCCGTCAAGATCCGGCAGCTCAACGAAGCGCGCGAAGTCGTCTCCATCGTCGCCGTCTACGGGGTGCGTGTCGTCGGGCATTTCGCCCTGGTGCTCTCCCGCCACGCCGACATTGCCGAGATCGCCATTGCCGCCGTCGACCCGGAGTTCAAGAAGATGGGGATCATGAACCGGATGTTCGATGCGATCATCGCGACCGCCAGGGCGATGCGCCTCAACGCCATCTACGGCGAGGCGCTGATGCTGCACCCCTACAGCCAGCGGGCCAATCTCTCCCACGGCATGTGCGAAACGGCGATCGTGCTGGGCGAAGTCCCTTCCCAGACGGAGATCGAACGGCAGATCAAGGCCTCCCTGCGCAGCGGGGCGATGATCAGCTTCCTCGTCTTCGACCACCACAAGCGCTACCGCATCCTGCCCCGGCGGTATGCGGATCAGATCGAAGCCGTCTACCGCTGTGCCGGGGTGGAAGCCTCGGAAAGCCGCCCGGCCAACCCCAACCGGCAGGTCCTCTCCCACCACTTCAATCCCCACATCAACGTCGGTTTTATTATTATCGAGGGGCTGCCGGACCCCGAAGCGCTGGATGAGCTGATCGACCTGATGCATACCGACCACTGCGAAATGGTCTACGCCGATCTGAACCTGCACCATATCGAGGATATCGACGAGGTCGTCACCATGCTGAACCGCCGCCGTTTCTTCTACAGCGGCGTCTTCTTCAGTTTCTACCATAATGAGGATTATCTGCGGCTGCAGCGGAAAAACAGCCGGTTTGTGGATGAGGAGCAGCTGGTGTGCTACTCACAGAACGCCAAGAGGCTGCTGGAGTATATCCAGGCAGACGAAGCGAGGGTGACCTCCGCGGGATCGGAGGCTCAGTAGGTGGCGATCACCTGCTTGAAGACGTCGCAGAGCCCGCGGACCTGCTCCGGCGTCGTGCATTCGTTCGGCGCGTGGATCGTGTCGTTGCGCACCCCGAACTCGATGACGTCGATTCCGTATTCGGCGATGAAACGGGCATCGGAGGTGCCACCTGCCGTAGAGTGCTTGGGGCTCAGCCCCGTCACCGACTCGATCGCCGCGTCGATCGTCCGGACAATGTGGGTATTCGCATCGGTGACGAAGGGCTTGGCGCTCTGGTCGAGGGTCAGGGTGTAATCCATCTCCTTGAAATAACTGTGAACGAAGTCGGCGATGTCCTCTTTGGCCGTTTTCGTGGAGTTGCGGACGTTGAACATCATCTTCAATTTGCCCGGCGTGACGTTGGTCACCTCCATCCCCGCACGGATGTCGGTCACGACGAACTGGCTGGGGCTGAAGTATTCATCCCCTTCATCCAGGTTGACCCCCGCCATATGGTGCAGCACCTGGGCGACTTTGTGGATGGGGTTCTTCGCCTTTTCCGGGTAGGCGGCATGCCCCTGTTTGCCCCGCTTTTCGATCACCCCGTTGATGGAGCCGCGGCGTCCGACCTTGATGGCGTCGCCGAACTGCGCTTCGCATGTCGGCTCGGCGACAATGCAGGCATCGGGGAGCATCCCCTCCGCCTCCAGCCATTTGAGTACCTCCACGGTACCGTGCTTCGCCGGCCCCTCCTCGTCGGAGGTCAGCAGCAGAGAAAGCGTGCCCCGGAAGGTTTCGGCCTCTTTGACCGCCTGCAGGAACGCCGATACGCCGGCTTTCATGTCCTGCGCGCCGCGGCCGTAGATCTTCCCCTCTTTCTCGACGGCCGTGTAGGGATCGGTGTCCCACCCCTCCCCCGCCGGGACGACATCGACGTGGCCCGCGAAACACAGATGCTCCCCGTCGCCGAAACGTTTGTAGATAAAGAGGTTTTTCACCTCCGCGACATCGAGGCGTACGGCGGTGTAGCCGTCAAGATACCCCTCGACGAAATCGAGGATCCCCCCGTCGTCGGGCGTCTCGCTCTTGCGTTCGAGCAGGTGTTTAAAGAGTGCAATAACGTCCAAACTCAGCCCTTCGGGTTCTCATAAAAGACATACGCCGTCGAGTAGTCGCTGACCTCGAAATAGATCTTCTTCTCGCCGCTGTCGACTTTGTAGTTGAAGTTGCTGTCCAGTACGCCGTAGCTGTAGCGGAAGGGGCGCGGAGAACCGTCATCGGTCCCTTTGCCCGTACTCATCTTGCCGATCTTGATAAACCGCATCACGAGCTTGCCGCCGCTGTAGATGTCGAGCACCCCGTTGGTCCCCGTCCAGTTCTGCAGCCCGTGGCCGAACTTGTTCTGTGTCTCCTGGGTACAACCGCCGAGCATCAGCAGCATAAAGGTCAAAATCATCCATACTTTTTTCATTTGGGTCTCCTTGTCCGGCAAATCACTTACCGGATTATAACGTTTTCGTTTCAAACCCCGCAGAGAGGCTCAACCGCGGGCCACCACCCGTGCCTGCATAATCATTTTTTCCATGCCGTAGGGGTCCTCGACGCTGAAGAAGATCCCCTGCTCCGTCACGACGGCCGTTCCTTTCCCCTGCTCGACGGTCTCCTCGCCGTTGAAGTAATCCTTGTTCAGGTACTCGATCATGTAGGCCTCTCCCGCCGTCACCCGGAGGGCTTTGAGCTGTGCCTGCGAATGGGGCTTGAACTCCATCATCCTCTTAAAAATCGTCCATATCGATGGAAGCTTTCCCCGGAGCTTCGGGTTGCGGTTCTGCGACCTCGGCTTCGTTGATCTCGGGAACCTCTTCGCGGACAACCTGCGGTTTGGCCAACTGCTCCTCGACGTCAAGCTCGAGGCCGCTGGAGGTCATGACGAACCCCTTCACGACCAGCTTGCCCTCATGAATCTCCCGGTGGTGTTCCCGGCAAAGCGGGATAAGGTTGTGGCGGTGGTTGACGGGCATATGGCCGATGAAACCGCGGCTGTCCGCGCTGGACTGGTGGGCGATATGGTGGACATCCTCCGCCTTCGCCCCGCAGATAACGCAGGTGGTAACAAAGAGGTCCTTGTTGTACTTGCTCGTGCGTTTTTTGACCAGCAGCTCCAGTTCGTCGAAGTCGTTGGAGAGGCGCTTGCGGATGCGGTTCGCCGCCTCCAGGAACTCCTGGTCCATATGCAATGAGCGGGCGAATTCCAGGCCATAGACGCTCGAACCGCTGCCCGGCTGCAGCACCCGGTTGAAGATGAGCCGGTCAAGCGCCTCGTCGTACTCCACGCTCAGGTGCAGGTCGACGACGTTCTCCAGCCGCCGCATCTCCTCCATCGACGCCAGTTGGTGCAGGTGCGTGGCAAAGAGGAAGATGGAGCGCAGCTTCGCCAGTTTCATGATGGCGCTGGCGACGATGGCAACGCCGGAAAGCGTTTCGGTGCCGTGGGAGATCTCGTCGCCGAGGATGAGCGACCGTGTTCCGGCGCGGTTGAAGATGTTCTTGAGTTCCATCATCTCCACCGCAAAGGTCGAGAGCCCCTTTTGCAGGTTGTCGCGGGAGACGATCCGGGTAAAGAGCGACTCGAAAAGGGAGAACTTCATCGACGACGCCGGGACGTAGAATCCCGCCTGGGCCATCAGCACGGCCAGCCCGATGCTCTTCATCAGCGAGGATTTCCCACTGGAGTTGATGCCGTAGAGCAGCACCCCGTTGACCTCATGCCCGTCATGTACCGCGGGGTCGAGCATCACGGTTTCCGGATAGGGAAGGTCCATGTAGCTGCGGTTGCCCATGACGATGTCGTTGGGCACGTAGACCCCCTGCCGCTCCTGGATCTCGATGAGCGGGTGGCGCAGCGCCATGAGCTGCAGAAAGTTCTCATCCTCATGCACGTCGACGATCGTCGGGCAGGCGAAGTTGTATTGCTGCGCCGCCCGCGCGGAGGCGACGGCGACGTCGAGGTCGGCCACGTAGCCGATGATCCGTTCGAACAGGAGCGTATAGCGCCGCTCGAAGGTACGCTGCAGCGCGATGAAACGCTCCTTGACCAGGGCGACGATCTTCGCCTGGTTGCGCATGATCTTGTCGGAGAGCTGTTCGGTCAGCTCCGAAGTGATCTTGACGCTGTTGGTGAGCCGCTTGACGCTGAAGTCGCTGAAACAGACCGTCTCGCCCCCCAGGTCGACGCTGCCCGAGGCGAACTCCTTTTCAATCATCGCCCAGCGGGTCCGGCTCATGGAGATGTAGTGCCCCTCTTTGTCCAGGACCCCCAGGGAGACATAACCGCCGCTGCCTGCCGCCGCCCCCTGCTCGCCGAGCATCCGCTCCATCGCGTCCATGATGATCGCAAAGTTCTGCAGCATCCGGGCGTTCTCATCCACCAGTGCATCCACCTGCACATCGACGCCCCGGCGCAGGAAGTTGTCGTCGACCGTGCTGACGGTGAAACGGCGCGATACCTCCAGGTCGATGCTCTGCTCGATGTCGCGGATAAAAGTGTCGACCTCCTGCTCGCTGAAGGGGGTTTTGATCAGCTTGTGCCGTTTGACGAACTCCATCAGTTCGCGGATACCGACGAGCGAGGCGTGGACGTAGTTCATCTCAAAGGGGTGCAGGCGCGCCAGCGCGATCCTGCGGTGCAGGCGCTCGAGGTCGTAGACCCCCCGAAGAGCGTCGCCGAGCATCCGCACATGCGGCATCACCCGGTCGATCAGTCCGTAGCGGCGTTCAAGCTCTGTCCGCTCCTGGATGGGGTTGAGCAGGCGCTCTTTCAGCAGCCGCTTGCCGATGGCGGTGACACTCTTGTCGATGAGTTTGAGCAGCGTCATGTCGCTGCGGTCTTTGGAGAGGACCGCCAGCTGCTCCAGGGCATTGTTGCCGAGGTACATGTAGCGCGTGTTGTCGATCATCTTCGGGCGGGCGAGCTTCTGGATGATGTGGTAATCGTGTTCGATGACGAAGTGGACCAGCGTCGCCAGTGCTTCGGAAACGAAGGGGTGGCGTTCCAGGTCGAGGTGCTCGATGGGCGACAGCAGTGACTGGATCTGGTAGACGTTCTGGAACAGCTCGTTCTGGTAGTCGATCTTCGGGCGCTCGTGGTTGACGCTGTAGGCGTAGTGTTCGCTGATCTCGAGGTAGCGGATCACCTCTTTTTGGTTCTCGACCCCCTCCAGGAAGGTCAGCACCACCTCCGTTGTGCGGTAGATATTGAGCAGGTTGAAGATCTCATCCAGGGCGTAGGTGGGGTCTTCGCTCGTGCCGTAGGTCTCGTAGAGCCAGGTCTTGCCCGTCGTCACGTCGATGGCCGCGTAACCGACGGTGTAGATCTCTTTATGGCGGTCGATCAGCAGGGAAACGATGTAGTTGTCGTCGTTGTCGACGGTATGGTCGAAGTTCGTGCCCGGGGAGATGATCTGGCCGATGTAACGGCTGAGCTTCGGCGGCACCCCTTTTTGGCGTATGACGATGATCGTATAGCGCTGTTCCTGGATCAGGCGGTTAAGGTAACGCTCGAAAGAGACGGAGGGCACGCCGGCGAGGAAAGGGTTCTTGATGCTGTTTTCGGGGATGTTCTTGTTCTTCTTGGTCAGCTGGATATTGAGCAGCTCCGCCATCTCCTTGGCCTTGCCCACCTGGAGCTCGTCGTTGTTGACCTCGTAGACCTCGTAGAAGGTGCCTATCTCCATGAAGACGACCGTATCGCTGCCGTACTTCTCCTCGAAACGGCGCTGCAGGTCGAAATAGACCTCGGTCAGCAGGCGGTCTTTGCTGTTGAGAACTGCATCAATCTCGCTGTGTAGCACGACATAAAACCCTTGCGATAACGTTGTTTTTGTAAGGAAAGATTATAGCCAAAACGGCTTAGGGGGAGTTACAGAGGGGGTGAGACGCGCACGGGCGCGTCCCGGTAAAGCAACGGCTTCTTAGAAATCGCCGATCGCTGCGCGCGCCGGAACTTCATCCATCGCTTTTTTGACGCTGAGTGCCATTTTGAGCATATCAGCCGGGAGTTCATATCCACCGTGGATCGCGAGGGTCATATCCATGCTGACGAGCCAGCGGTCACCGTTACCGTATTCAACCAGCATGATGCGGCACGGCATGAAACCGCCGTAGTAGCGGGAGTAGTTCAGGAATACTTTCGCGATCGGGAGGCTACAAAGGGAGAAGATACGCGCGTGCTTGACTTCGTCCGGTGCGGCATCGTCTTTTGTATACATCTTGATGTCACCCGTGACACGCATGTTGTACTCTTCCGCGAGGGACTTGATCGTCTCGGCAACATCGTCGTTCGGAATGTCGGCGTTGACTTTCCACTCCTGCATCATTGCTCTTGCCGGGTCGCCGTACTCGGTGACTTTGGTGAACATCTTGTCGTACGCTTCCATCGCGCCGTCATCCAGTTTATACTGCTGCGTTACCGCAGTCCAACCCATATGCATTGTCGCACATCCGCTTACCATCATCGCGATGAAGAAGGCTGCGATCACTGTCATTACGTTTTTCAACTTACTACTCCTTAGTTGTCAATGTGATAAAATTGTACTATCAAAAAATTAAATAACTTAGAGGAAATCGAACTTTTTTGAATTTTTTATACAAAAACTGTGTAAAAACCGCTCATCCCAGCACGTGTTTCGGCAGTACGACAGCCGTAAACTCCCCGGTAAACACCTTGGTTTCGCCGCAATATGCATTAACCGTTATCTGATATTTTTTGCCGTCATCCTCAAGAGATTCGGCTTTAAAAAGGAGCGTATCCCCGACTTTTGAGGGGGCCAGAAAACGGCAGCTGCTCCCCGCCAGCACGACGGTCGGTTCATTCACACAGGCCATCGCCGCGTAGTCCGCCGCCCCGAAAATGAATCCGCCGTGCACCAGCCCTTTTTCATCCGCCGCCATGACCGGCGTCGTCTCCAGCTCCACGGCCGCACGTCCCTTTTCCAGGGTGATAACCGTACCGCAAAGGCCGTTGTCTATCTTCAGATGGGTGTTCACTATCATGCTTTGGGCTCCTTTGTCAGTCGTACATAGACCCGCTTGGGAGCGGGGTAACCCTCAACGGTCTTTGACGGATCGTCTGGGTCCAGGAAATCCTCCAGGCTCTGCCCCTCTATCCACTCTGTTTTACGCTGCTCCTGCGGTGTCGTCACCGAGGTCTCCAGTACCTCGAAGCCGGAGAAGCCCGCGCGGAGGCACCAGTTACGCAGCGCCGGGACCGTCGGGACAAAGTAGATGTTGGGGATCTTCGAGTAGGCGCCCGCCGGGGTCAGGCAGATCTCTTCCTCGCCGTCGATCATAAAGGTATCGAGATAGACCTCCCCGCTGCGGTCCAGCCCTTTAAAGAGCTGCTTAAGCATGGCGACAGGGTCGCTGCGGTGGTAAAGCACTCCCAGGCAGAAGATCGTGTCGAACTTCTCCTCGTACTGCGGCAGATGTTCGACTCCCAACAGTTCGTAGACGATCTCCGTCTTTGCAAAATGGTTGATGAAATCGAACTGGGTTTTGTAGAGCGCCGAGGGATCGAACCCGACCAGCTTTGCCGGGGCATCCTCCTGCATCCGGAAGAGGTAGTAGCCGTTATTGCAGCCGATATCCGCGACCCGTTTCCCCTGCAGATTGAAGTGGGGACGCAGCAGGTTGTATTTCATAAAGCTCTGCCACTCGGTATCGATGAAGAGCCCGAACAGCTCGAAAGGCCCTTTGCGCCACGGCATCAGCAACCGGGCGACCTTTTCGATCTGCGCATGATCGACATCGGCCGCCGTCGTCAGAGCGACCGTATCCCCGTAACTGCAGGCGGTCTCGATCTCGGGAAGGGCTGCGAGGGCTTCACGCAGCGGGGCGATGTTTTTCCATCCCATCCACGCTTCGCGCTCGCGGCGGACGGCATCAAGGGGGGAAGACGTCACGTTCAAATGGTTCCGTTCGCCTCGGTTGACGGCGTGCGCTCTTCCTGCGGCGCCGCTTTGCTGGCGTTGTCGTCGCTGAAGATCTCTTTGACTTTGGATACGGCGTCCGTCACCGCCTTGTCGACCTTCTGTCCGAAACTCTCGCCGACCTGCTGCTGCATCGCCGCGATCTGCGCCTTGAGGGTTTCGATCTCCGCGGACTGTTCCGTGACCGTCTCGTTCATATCCTCCAGCGCATCGCGCGCATCGGAGGCGGCTTCGTGCGCCTCGGTGACCGCCGCCACGTTGACGCCGTAACGGTAGACAAGTTCGCCGCCGTCGTACCCCTGTTTAACCATAAAACTGATCACCATGATCAGCGTCACGATCAGCGCACCACGGGCCCACTTCTGCGCCAGGAGCATCGCCGTCAGTTTGAACACCAGCGGGATCAGCAGCGCGTAGACGAGGTAGGTCCCGAGCATTTTATGCGCCGCCAGCGCTTCGCGTGCTTCCGCACCAAGCAGCTCAAAGGCTTCGCTCCCGTCCGCTTTACCGGTGTAATAGGCGGCCACGAAGAAGAGCAGGGAGAGCAGCAGCAGCCCCAGCGACGTCAGGCTGAGGGCCCGGCGCTTAAAGCCCAGGTTCGCCAGCTCGATCAGCAAAACGACGATCGGCAGCACCAGCGCGAAATGGATGATGACCGGGTGCAGCATCGCCGGCACCTCGAACGGCAGTGTGAGGGGGATTGAAATCTGGGGTAACTGCATTGTAACTCCTTGCTCGCTTTGGCCCTTATGAGACGCATTTTAGCCATCTTTCGCTAAAATCGGCCTCATGCGTATCGAGAAAAAAGCGACCTTAATTTCCAGTACGACGGCGGGCATCCTCGTACTGTTCAAACTTGCCATCGGGATCATCAGCGGCTCCGTGGCCGTCCTGGCGTCTGCGATCGACTCCCTGCTGGACCTTTCGGTCTCGATCTTCAACTTCTTCGCACTGCACCAGTCCGAACGCAAGCCCGATGAAAACTTCAACTTCGGGCTGGGCAAACTCGAAGCGG
The DNA here is from genome assembly GCF_054862725.1 of Thiomicrolovo sp. ZZH C-3. Taxonomy (NCBI): domain Bacteria; kingdom Pseudomonadati; phylum Campylobacterota; class Epsilonproteobacteria; order Campylobacterales; family Sulfurimonadaceae; genus Thiomicrolovo; species Thiomicrolovo sp. ZZH C-3. The sequence goes on along the minus strand of NZ_JBTKXX010000001.1, from coordinate 805,067 downwards.
TCGCCTCGGTCATCGAGGGGACCATCATCTCCATCTCCGGGCTCTTTATCCTGTACAGCGCCATCGACAAGATCATCACCCCGCGGGCGATCGAGTATATGGAAGCCTCCATGGGGGTCATGCTCTTCTCCATCATCCTCACCGGTGCCCTGGTCCTCTTTCTCAACCACGTCGCGAAGAAGAACAACAACCTCGTCATCCGTGCCGACGCCCTGCACTACAAGACCGACCTCTTTACCAACGGGGCGATCCTGCTCTCTTTGGGCATCATCCACTACAGCGGTTTCGAGCTGATCGACCCGCTGCTGGGGATCGGCATCGCGATCTACATGATCTACTCCGCCTTCCCTATCCTCAAAGAGGGACTGATGATGCTGCTGGACATCTCCCTCACCAAGGAGGAGACCGCCCGCATCACGACCATGCTCAACCGGCTGCAGAAGATCAACGGCCACCACCACCTCCAGACCCGGCGGGCGGGCAGTGACATCTTTGTCTCCGTGCATCTCGTCTTTGACGACGCTACTTCCCTGCTCGATGCCCATAAGGTGAGCGACCAGGTGGAGAGCATGATGCGGATGCTCTTCCCCAACGACAGGGTCCACCCCTTTATCCACACCGACCCCTATGACGATTCCGATATCAATGAGATGGAAGTCGAACAGCTCTACGCCACCTGACAGTACACAGCCGTACCCGTTTTCCTGAAAAAACGTTAGAATGGCACCACACACATTTTGAAGGATTGATTGATGAAAAAGATTTTGTTGTCCACGACTTTGTTGGCGGCGGCCCTGCTGGCCAACCCCTATGAAAGCAAACCCGAAGAGATCGAAGCGGTCAAGACGATCGGCCAGAAAGCCTCATCCGCGCTGCTTAAAAGCCTCGGCGGCAATCTTCAGAAGCATCTCAAATCCGGCGGCCCGATGGAGGCCTTCGGATTCTGCAGCGACCACGCCTATACCCTGACGGAGGTCGTCGACCAGTCCATGGGCTCCGAGGTGGGCGTCAAGCGGATCAGTCTCCAGTACCGCAACCCGGCCAATGCGCCGCAGGGAAGTGAAAAAGCGATCCTCGAATCCCTCGAAACCCTGCAGGCCAACGGGGTCGTTCTGCCCGATGAAGTCGTCGAAGTCGTCGGAGACGGTGTCTACAAATACTACAAGCCGCTGCTGATCAACAAAGCGGCCTGCCTCAAATGCCATGGCGATATCGACAAACTGCCGGAGCTTGCCAAAGCAATCCGCGAACGCTACCCCGAGGACAAAGCGACGGGCTACCGTATGAACGACCTGCGCGGCGCCGTCGTCGTCACCGTCAAGCACTAGCCCCCCAGCTACTTCTCCTCGAAGCTCTCCGCGCTCATCGCGTTGAGCCGACGCTCCAGCCGACCGATCTCGTCGAGCAGCTCCTTCGAAACCGCTTCGAGCTGCTGGAAATGCTCCTTTGCCAACACTTTGTCACTGTCGGAGACCTTGGGCTTCATATTGAACAGCTTGCTGAAAAACGAGCGGTTCATCTCTCCGAAATAGAGTTCGAAAATCTTCAGGTAGGTGTCGTGCAGCGTAAAATGCAGGGTTTCGATCGTACTGAGCCGGTCCATGCCGGGTATCGCATGCAGCTTCTGCCCCTCGCCGTAAAACCACTGGCCGAACTGGCAGTCCGTACTGTCGACGGGGATGGCGTCCTTTTCAACCGGGAGCCCCCCGACAAGGGCCTTCGCACGGTTGACCCATTTGATATGCGCTTTTTTAGCCGCGCTGAGCTGTTCAAGCGTCTGTGCTTTATCCATCGATACGTTCCTTGGCGTCATTCGGTTCTCTAAAACCGATCTTAAAATGCAGCGGGCATTCTAGCACTGTTTACTAACGTATCCTGTTTAAGAAACAGACACAGTTATCGTGTTTCAGCGTGCGTACTCCACACTGCGCAGTTCGCGGATGACGTTTACCTTGATCTCGCCCGGGTAGCTGACGCTCTGGGCGATCTCATCGGCGATCTCCTTGGCCAGCAGCGCCGTTTCGTCGTCGCTGACGACTTCGGCATTGACGATCACGCGGACCTCGCGGCCGGCGTTGATGGCGTAGGCCTGCCGGACGCCGGGGTGGCGCGACGCGATCTCCTCGATCTCCGTCACCCGTTTCAGAAAGCTCTCGAGCACCTCGCGGCGCGCACCCGGGCGGGCGGCGGAAAGGGCGTCGGCGGCACAGACGGCGGCACACTCGATGGAGTCCATCTCCTGCTGGCCGTGGTGGGCGAAGATCGCGTTGATCACGATGGTGTCCTCATCATACCGTCGACACACCTCGGCCCCCAGGTCGACGTGGCTCCCCTCGTGCTCGTGGGTCAGAGCCTTGCCGATGTCATGCAGCAGCCCGGCCCGTTTGGCCATCTTCGGGTCCCCGCCGAGTTCCGCGGCGATGATCCCCGCCATGTTGGCGACTTCGAGGGTGTGCGCCAGGGCGTTCTGCCCGTAGCTGGCACGGTAGCGCAGCCGTCCGATCAGTTTCATCAGCTCCGGATGCATCGGCCCCACGCCGGTCTCGAAGACGACCTCTTCGCCTTCATGCAGGACCTTCTCCTCGTACTCGGCCGTGACCTTCGCATGGATCTCCTCGATCCGTGCGGGCTGGATGCGCCCGTCCTCGATCAGCAGCTCCAGGGTCCGCGTCGCAATGGCGCGGCGATAGAGGTTGAAGCTGCTCACCACGATCTCTTTGGGGGTCTCGTCAATGATGATATCGACGCCGAGCACCATCTCCAGGGCCTTGATGTTGCGCCCCTCCTTGCCGATGATGCGCCCTTTGAGCTCATCGTCGTCCAGGTGCACCACGCTGATCAGCCGCTCCGAAGCAAAGGTGCCCGCAAAGCGGCTGGTCGCCTGGGCCAGCAGGAAGTTCGCATGCCGCTCGGCCTGTTCCCGCGCCTCGTTCTCGTAGCGGCGCACGATATGGGCGATCTCGTCGCGCGAACGCGCCTCCACCTGTGACAGCAGCAGCTGGCGCGCCTCTTCCTTGGTCATACCGGCGCTGCGTTCGACGGCACGGATCGCCTCGTCCGTTCGGCGCTCGAAATCGTTTTGCAGCTGGATCAGCGCCTTCTCGCGGCGCTCGACGGCCAGACGCTTGCTGCCGGCCACTTTGAGTTCGTGTTCGACCGCCTCGCGCTCCTGGCGGACAAAGCGCTCCAGGTCTTTTTCGCGGCGGGTCATCGTCGATTCGCGCTCGGCAAGGTCGTGTTCGGCGCGGCGCACGGCATCCTCGTAGCGGTGCTCCGCCCGCTCTTCGGTTTTGCGCGCTCTTTCCGAGGCGCCTACCAGCAGGGCCTCCGCCTCTTTTTCGATGGTTTTGGCTTTGGCCTTCGCCTGTTCCGTATAAAAATCGAGGTGAGCGCTCGTGATCTTTTTCGAAATGAAAAAGCCCACCACGCCGCTAATAGTGGCGATCGCGCCTCCTGAGAGTATTTCGTTTATCATGTATCGTCCCCGCTGCTTCATAGCGGGCCGACGGTGTCAACAGCACATCAGCCGAAACATCGTAATCATCGCAAATTTTCTCGTTTGTCATACACTCTTCGAGTTGAACAAAGATCGTTTTTGGTTTTCTGTTCAATCGGGCAAAGAAACGGTCGTACATCCCCTTGCCGAATCCGATGCGGCGTGCCTGTGCGTCAACCCCAACGGCTGGCACCACAGCTATATCAATCTTTTTAATGTTTCTATTACTGAATCCCGGCTCGTAAATCCCAAATTTTTTACGGAACATCGGGTATCTAAATGGTACCATCCGGAAGCTTGCACCGACCATAAAAGGCAGATAGACATTCCACCCCTCCCGGCGCAGCCGGTGCAGCAGCGGACGCAGGTCCGGCTCGCTGCCCAGCGGCCAGAAGAGCAGGATATCTTTCCCGCCTCCGGCACGCACTTCCGCATACAGCGCGTCACAGAGCCGTTTGTCCCGCTCGAGCCGGTTGTGTTCCCAGACCGACCGCTGCTTGTCCAGGCAGATGTCGCGGAATGCAGCTTTCGTCATGAGGCACCTCGCTTGAAACCACCTGCGCGGCCCGGGTAATGGGGCTTTACCGGAGATGGGTTATAATATCGGCCATTTTAACAAACAGGTATAAAAATGATGGTAAAACAGTTCACGATTGCCGCACTGGCGGCGCTGCTGATGCTCGGCGGCTGCAGCGACAGCAAAAACGGCGCCCAGGGCGGCGACGCCGAAGCGCTGATCGCCAAAACCGTTTATACACTCAACGATATCAACGGATCCGCTTATGAAGTGACCAAATCCGGGACGGACTTCCGTATCAGCGGGATCCCCGAACCGGTCGTCGTCTACGACATCTTCGCCACCTGGTGCCCGCCCTGCCGTGCCGAGGCGCCGCACCTGAGCAGCCTCCAGAAAAAACTGGCGGGCAAGGTCCGCATCATCGGTGTCACCATCGAAGAGGGGAACGACAACGCCTACTATAAGCGTTTCGCGGAAGATATCGGCGTGGAGTACACTCTCGTAAACTCGCCTGATAACCAGAAGTTCTCCCGCGCCGTCGCCGGCGCCATCGGCGTAGGCCAGGACTTCCCCATCCCGCTGATGGTGGTCTATAAAAACGGCCGTTTCGTCAAATACTACTCGGGGCTCATTCCCGAGGAGATGCTCGAATCCGACCTGAAAGCGCTGGCGGAGGCACAATAGACCATGCTCGGTTTCTTCAAAAAAGGGCTTCAAAAGACCGCGGAGGCGATGAAAAGCGTCGCCCCGAAAAAACGCAAACGCATCCCCAAGGATGAACTGGAAGATATTCTGCTTGAGGCGGATGTCGAATACGATCTCATCGAGATCATCATGCGCGAGCTTTACACCGACGATGTGACGCGCGAACAGCTCGAATCGAAACTGATGGCGACCCTCGCCTGGGCAAACTACGAGCAACCCGAGCACGAAAAACCCTTCGTCGATCTCATCATCGGGGTCAACGGCGCGGGCAAGACTACGACGATCGCCAAGCTGACCCAGCACTACATGAATGCGGGGGAGCGGGTGCTTCTGGGGGCCTCCGACACCTTCCGCGCCGCGGCCATCGAACAGCTGACCCGCTGGGCCGACCGCCTGGGCGTGCCCATCGTCTCCTCGCGCCAGGGGCACGACCCCTCCGCCGTCGCCTACGACGCCATCGAGTCGGCCAAAGCCCGCGGTTTCGAACATGTCATCATCGATACCGCCGGGCGGCTCCACACCCAGACGAACCTCTCCGAGGAGCTCAAAAAGATCGTCCGCATCTGCGACAAGGCCCACGCCGGCGCCCCCCACCGCAAGATCCTCATCATCGACGGCACCCAGGGCAACTCCGCCATTGCCCAGGCCAAGGCGTTCAACGACATGGTCGATGTCGACGGCATCATCATCACCAAGCTCGACGGCACGGCCAAGGGGGGATCGATCTTCTCCATCGCCTACGCGCTGCGGCTGCCGATCTTCTTCGTCGGCGTCGGCGAGCAGCCCGACGACCTCGTGCCGTTCAACAAGTTCGAGTTCATCGACGGCTTTCTCGACCCCATATTTGAGGCAGAGTAAACGGCATCCGAGCAAAACAAGGGTACCGCTCGCAAAGCGATGTTTCCTGCAAGCCCGGATACCTACGTTAACACTAGGTTCGCTTCGGCAGCGGGCCCGCACTCCGCGGGTACTTCTTGCAGGGCGCGTGCAGTTCGACCGCACTTTATTTTTCCTCAATGGAACGATTTAAAAGATCAGCTGTCACTGCGTCATAGTATGACCGCCGCAACGGGCGGTATGCTATGCTTTCCCACACAATACGGATATACGGAGGCATCGTGGCCAAGAAAAAAACAGTGTTCGAATGCCAGCATTGCGGCTTCACCTCGGCCAAATGGATGGGCAAGTGTCCCAACTGCGGGGCATGGGACTCCCTCGTTGAGCTTAGCGAACAGCAGCAGGAGGTCTTAAAACAGACCTCTGCCGCCGTCACCGGCAAGGCCAAGGCCCAGCCCATCAACGAGATCGCCCACACCGAGGTGGAGCGTTTCAGCTCCGACGACGTGGAACTCGACATGGTCCTCGGCGGCGGGGTTGTCCCCGGTTCGCTGACGCTGATCGGCGGCAGCCCGGGCGTGGGCAAATCGACCCTGCTGCTCAAGATCGGCGCCAACATTGCCCAGGGCGGCCGCAACACCCTCTATGTCACCGGCGAAGAGAGCGAAGGGCAGGTCAAACTGCGCGCCAACCGCCTCGACGCCAACGCCGACAACCTCTACCTCCTCAGCGAGATCCGCCTGGAGCAGGTGCTCTCCGAACTGGCCCACCGCGACTACGAATGCCTCATCGTCGACTCCATCCAGACCCTCTACAGCGAGGCCGTCACCTCCGCGCCCGGCTCCGTCACCCAGGTGCGCCAGATCACCTTCGAGCTGATGCGCATCGCCAAAGAGCGGCGCATCGCCATCTTTATCATCGGCCACATCACCAAAGAGGGCTCCATCGCCGGGCCGAGGGTGCTGGAGCACATGGTCGACACCGTGCTCTACTTCGAAGGGGACAGCGCCCAGGAGCTGCGGATCCTGCGCGGGTTCAAAAACCGCTTCGGCCCCACCAGCGAGATCGGCGTTTTCGAGATGCGCAACGAGGGGCTCGTCAGTGCCAAGGACATCGGGTCGCGCTTCTTCGACAAAAACCGTGCGCAGAGCGGTTCGGCGCTCACCGTCATCATGGAGGGATCGCGTCCGATCATCCTCGAAGTCCAGGCGCTGGTGAGCGAGTCACACGCCTCCAACCCCAAGCGCCAGGCGACGGGCTTTGAGACCAACCGCCTGGGCATGCTCCTGGCCCTGCTGGAGCGGAAACTGGAGCTGCCGCTGAACTCCTACGACGTCTTCATCAATATTACCGGCGGTATCAAGATCAACGAGACCGCTGCCGACCTCGCCGTGCTTGCCGCCATCATCAGCAGCTTCCGCGACCGCACCGTCTCCAAGGAGACCGTCTTCATCGGCGAAGTCTCCCTGGTGGGTGACGTGCGCGAAGTCTTCCAGCTCGACACCCGCCTGCGCGAACTTTCCATGCACGGCATCGCGAAAGCCCTCGTCGCCAAGAAGCCGCAGCAGAGCCACGGCGTGAAATGCTACGCCGTCGACGAAGTTACCAAATTAATTGACTGGATGTGAGCAGCCGCTCAGGCTGCCAAAAGAGGGAAGTTATTTGACCGGCGTGACCGTCGTCGTGACAGTACTGACCGTCGTCGTTTTGATCATGGAGACCTTGTCGCCGTTTGTGACGCTCAGGTCCATCATCCCCTCCGTCTTCAGCGCCGTCACCTGCGACAGCGTGCTGTCATAGGTCATCGCCCCGTGCCCCTCTCCGCCGAGCGTTAACGTCTTCTGGTCCGCGCCGGGGGCAAGGGCGTAATGCTGTGCAATGTCAAAGTGGGCCTTGGCACCGTCGATCTTTTTGAGCGTATAGGTGGTCGTCAGAACCATCTGGATCGGCGCGGCCCCCTGCATCGGGAGGGTGACCGGCACCTGCTGCGTAAAGTGCTCTCCGACCTTGATCGGTTTTTCCGGGTAGACGGGCGAAGCCATGGCATTGGCCAGGGCCTGCTTCACCCGGCCTTCAAGCTCCGGGGTGATCCCCTCCCCCTTGACGGTTTCAATGACAGGTTTGGCACCGTCAAAGCTTCCCGTCACCTCGAAATGTTTCTGCGTCGCCTGGTTGCCCCGGCTGCTGACGACACTGGCCGCATTGTCCAGACTTCCGCTGAAGGGGAGTTTACCGCCCTTCGCCGCACGGCCCGTCTTGAGCGTTTTCACCATCGCCTGGGTCTGGTTGACTTCCATCGGAAGCGTCACACCCGCCGCCGCGATCTGCGCCATCGTCTCCTTCGACCCCTTGATATCGAACAGGTTGGATGTGACCGTCTTCGTCTCCGTCTTGTAGAGCCGCTGCTCCTGCTGTTGCACCTTCAATGTCACACTCGGTGCCGCCGCTGCCTGCAGCGCCGCCAGAAGTATCACCGTTCCCAAAATCGTTCTCAGCATCCCGCCATCCTTTGTCTCGTAATTTTCGGCGCTTCCCGCGTCCGAAACCGTTGCGGCCATTGTACTCAAACCATCTTTAACGATAAGAGACAGTTTTTTAAAATACATTCCCCGGCCCCTTTTGCGTATGCAAATCAACAATTTGACATAGCGCCGAACCGCGTACTGAAAAACCATGTATCAGATTTAAAATATTTATACAATATTTATATTATCCGGCTATCATCACTCCCTTATGACAAAGAAAACGTTGACGATCATCACCACGAGGCGGTTCTGGTTTATTTTCCCCTTTGCCGCGATGCTTGCCCTGCTCTCGTGGGTCGTCTACTCCCTGAACAAAGAAGTCTCCTGGCAAGTCGTCGACGAGGTCAGCGACCAGCTCAGCCTCTCCCTGCGCACGGAGCTGCGTAACGAGAAAGAGGATGCCCTGCGCTTTGCGCTCATCCTCTCCGAAAACGACGTGCTGCGCAATGCCCTCAAAGAGGACGACGACGAGGCCGGATTCGCCCTGCTCAAGCGAATGATCAAGACAGTCCAGCAAAACACTTCCGAGCTCGTACGCGCCCAGGTCATCACGGCGGATTCAACGCTCTTCGCCCGCAGCTGGGATGCGGACAACCTCTTTTCAGGCATGCCGCTCGACACCTACCGCCGCGACCTCGAAGGGATCATCCTCCACAAAAAGCCGCGCTCCTCCATCGAGGTCGGACGCCGTCTGGGGATCAAGGCGACCGTGCCGATGTACGAGGACGGCGAACTGCTCGGTTTCGTCGAGGTGCTGAAGTTCTTCGACGCCAGCACCGACTTCTTCCACAAATTCGGCATCGACCTCTACGCCCTGCTTGACGACAGCTACTACAACACCGCCGTCCTGATGCAGAACAACCCCTCCGTCGCCTGGTACCTCGTCGGCAACCGCCGCTACAACAACGTCAACCTCAAGGTCCTGCAGCGCCTGGACATGAAGCAGCTGCGCAAAGAGCGCGTCATGCTCCGGGAGAACAAATACATCTTCTTCGAGCCGATGCACAACGGCGACGGCGAGACCATCGGCGCCTTTGTCTTCATCATGCCCAAAAAAGGGATAGAGCACTTCGCCCGCAGCGGGGAGAACCTCTCTTTCCTGCTCGCGTTTTCGCGCAACAACCTCTACGACATCGTCAAGAAAGAGCAGTACGACAACAAGGTCTACCACAGCGGTTACGACAAGGCCCTGCTCTCGCTCAAGGACACGGTGCCCGAAGAGGACCGCGAACTCTTTATGGAGGAGGCGCGCGACGTGCTCTCCACCTACACCAAGGAGGAGCTGATCGCGCTGATGCTCCACTACAAACTCGCCCGCAAGATCCAAGGAGAGATACGATGAAAATTCTGCTGCTCGAAGATGAGTACGCCCTGCGCGTCAGTATCGAGGAGTTTCTCGAAGACCTTGACTTCACCGTCGAGACCTACGCCAACGGCGACGACGCTTTTGACGCCGCCTGCGCCACCCACTTCGACCTCTTCCTCTTCGATGTCAACGTCCCCGGCCTCAGCGGCTTTGAACTGCTCAAAACCCTGCGCGCCGAAGGCAACGAGACCCCGGCCATCTTTATCACCGCCCGGACCCAGACCAAAGACCTCGAGGAGGGGTACAAGCGCGGCTGCTGCGACTACATCCGCAAACCCTTCGACCTCACCGAGCTGCAGCTGCGCATCGAGCATGCCCTGCGCAGCTACTACTACAAGCACAGCGAAGCGATCGAGCTCGCCCCCGACCTCCGTTACGACACGAAACGGATGCAGCTGAGCTACAAAGAGGAGCCCATCACCCTGAGCAAGACGGAGAATGACATCCTGGAAGTCCTGCTGCGCCACACGAACCAGGCCGTCTCCATGGCGATGTTCCAGGACGAGGTGTGGGGCGAATACGTCGACCCCGCCAACATCCGCGTCCAGATCAACAACCTGCGCAAGAAGCTCCCCGCCGACATCATCAAGAACCGCCGCGGGATAGGATATATCATTGAAAGATAGCCAGTACGCCCTCAAGAACGCCGCGCTCTACACGGGGCTGATCGCCGTCATCCTGCTGGCACCGCTCTACGTCTACACGGTCTATATGAAGCAGATCCACGGGATCCAGAACGAACTGATGCTCAAACAACACGCATCGCGCATCATCAGCGCGATGGAGGAGTATGACGAGAACCGCGAGAACTACTTCGAGTACCCCCGTTTCAAACGGATCGTCTCGGGGCTTTACGACCTGCATTTCAAACCGGTCTTCACCCTCATCGACTTCCCGATAGAGCACTTTGCCGCCGGCTACCACATCGACGAAAGCCACAGCGCCTACCTCATCATCCCTCTCCCCCGCGAACGCTATTTCGGTGCGGAGTACCTCATCGTCGCCAACCATCTCAACTACGCCCCCGTCTACGAGCGCGTCGCGACGATCCTGATCGCCATCGTCGTGCTCGTCTTTTTCCTTTCGCTGCTCTTCCTGCAGCGCTTCGCCCTCCCCTTCAAGCGGGTCAACCAGAAGCTGGACAACTTCATCAAAGACACCGTCCACGAGATCAACACCCCCCTCTCCATCATCAACATCAATATCGATCTGTACAACCGAAAGCACCCGCAGAGCAAATACCTGCAGCGTATCAAAGCGGCGGCCAAGACGCTCTCGAACATCTACAACGATATGGAATACCTCATCAAGAACCGCCAGATCGTGTTCGAGTACGAGGAGATCGACGTCAGCGCTTTTGTACGCGAGCGTATTCTCTACTTCAACGAGGTCGCCGCGATGAAAGGGATCACCATCGCCTCCGAGATCGATGAAGGGGTGATCCTGCACTTCAACCAGACCCAGCTGCAGCGCATCATCGACAACAACATCTCCAACGCCATCAAGTACTCCCATGAGAACAGCATCGTCGAGGTCGCCCTGAAACGGTACGACCACCGCTGCGAACTCACCTTCAAGGATTACGGCCTCGGCATCGAGAACACCGAAAAGATCTTTGAACGCTACTACCGTGAAGAGACGGGCAAGGGCGGTTTCGGCATCGGGCTCAACATCGTCAAGGCGATTATGGAGGAGGCCGGCATCGCCCTGGAAGTCTCTTCCGTCCCGCAACAAGGAAGCACATTTACCTACGTTTTCCCGCCCCATCTGTGCCAAACCCCTGCTATTTGATCCGCTAATAGGAACTTTTTTACCCCGCATCAAAAATCTTTATATTTTTTTACATTGTTTTTACATTCCACCGTTACAATTTTCGAAACCAAGTCAAGGGCACCTCTTAGAGGCGCCCCAAAAGGAGAAACACGATGAAGAGATGGCTGTTACTCAGTACAACCATCGGTCTGGGTGTGGCGTTCGCGTCCAACCTGTCCGATGCCATCGAACGGCCCGAAGCGGCCTCGATCATCCAGAAGGATCTGCTCGGGCCGGCCAAGGCCTACACGATGCCTGCAGGGTGTATCACGGACGATAAGGATGCAATCGCACGCGGTGCCTTTATTTTCCATAACCTCAACGGCAGCAAAGCCAAAGGCAAACTGCCCGCGGGACTGGCGAAGAAGAATGCCGACGGCTCGCCGAAACAGTACGGCAACTGTGTGGCCTGCCACAATATCGAAGGGGCCAAAGGTGCCGGCAATATCGGACCGGACCTGACCAACTATCACGCGTTTTTCATTGAAACGGGTACGCGGGACAACCAGTTCGTCTATCAGAAGATCGCCGACGCACGCGTCGACAATCCCAACACCCATATGACGATCAACCTCACAACCGGTCTTTTTACCGAACGTGAGATCTGCGACATCACATCGTATATCGTTTCCATCAAGCACTAAAGGAGAACCCATGCAAAGAAGAAGTTTCTTACAACGTATCGGACTGGCCGCAGCGGCCACGGCAGCAACAGCAACCCTCACCCCGCAGAGCCTGCTCGCGGCGGAAGCGCCCAAAGGGCCCAACACGATGGATATCGACGCGGCCCTCAAGGCCATTACCGGCGGCAAGGCCGTCACACCGTCGAAAAAGGTGCACCTCAAAGCGCCGGAGATCGCGGAAAACGGTGCCGTCGTTCCCGTCACGGTCGAAGTCGACTCCCCGATGACACCGGACGACTACGTCAAGGCGATCCACGTCTTCGCCACGAAAAACAGCAACGTCCGCTGCGCCGACATCATGCTGACACCGGCCAACGGCGCGGCGATGTTCGCGACACGGATCAAGCTCGGCAGCTCCCAGGATGTCCTCGTCGTCGCCGAAACCAGCACCGGCGAATTCCTCAGCGCGAAACAGAGCGTCAAAGTTACGATCGGCGGCTGCGGCTGATCGCCGCTTCAGACCCGAGTATCATCAAAAAAGGATAGACAATGGCAGAAAGAAAATCACTGATCAAAATCAAACCGAAAAAGTTTAAAAGCGGCGACGTCGTCAAGGTCAACTTCATGGTCATGCACCCGATGGAAACCGGGATGCGCAAGGACAAGAAGAGCGGCAAGATCGTGCCCGCCGATTACATCACCGAGGTGAAGTTCTTCTTCAACGACACCCCGTTCACGACGATGCAGGTCTGGGAATCCGTCTCGACGAACCCGGTCTTCACGATCAACTTCAAAGTGCCCGCAGCAGGGACACTGAAAGTCGTCTACAAGACCAACACCGGCGAAGTCCAAGAGAAGTCGAAAAAACTCAAACCGAAGGGCTGAGCCATGAAAGTTACATCAATCATTGCGGCCACCCTGCTTTGCGGGACGCTGGCCATGGGCGGCGAGCAGTTCGCCATGAGCGACGCGGACCGCGCGCTCTATGCGGAACTGCTGGAGAACAACCCGGCGGAGATGGACGTCGAATGGGGCGGCGAGCTCGTCGAAGAGAACTGCGGCGGCGACGCCGGCCTGGCAAAGTTCCTGGGCGTTTCCGAAGCGAAACTCCCGGCATACATCGCCGGCTTTCCCCGCTATATCAAACAGTTTGACGCCGTCCTCGGCATCGACCAGGTGATGCAGGCGCTGATGGCCCAGAACGGCCATAAACCGTTCAAGCTCAAAAGCAACGAGATGTTCGCGATGCTGGCCTACGCCAAATCGCTGGCCAACGAGGAGCCCGTCAGCCTGGATATCAATGCCAACCCGCAGATGAAGGCGGCCTACAAACTGGGCGAAGAGGTCTTTATGACCGCACGCGGCGGCCGCGGGCTTTCGTGCAACAGCTGCCACTCCGCCGATATCGTCGGCTCCGTGCTGCGGACGCAGCCGCTGCCGGATCTCGGCGAAGCGGGCGCCGGCGCCACCTGGCCGGCCTACCGGATGACGAAGTCCTCCCTGCGCACCCTGCAGCGCCGTTTCCAGGGGTGTATGAAAAACGCCCTGCTGGCGGTACTGCCGATCGGTTCGGATGAGATGGTGGGGCTGGAAGTCTACGTCACCAGCCTGGCCAAAGCGAAGAACAAATCGATCGCCATCCCCGGCCTGAAACGCTAAAGGACAGCAGCTATGGATATTTCAAGAAGAGACTTTCTGCAGATCGCCGCAGCGCTGGGACTGGTGACGGTTTCCAACGGCTACGCGACGACCGTCGGGGGGAAAAGCCCCGCGGATATTTCGCTCGCCGATCTGTATGACTTCAAAGCAACGGGCAATGTGACCCTGCTGCACATCTGTGACCTGCATGCGCACATCAAGCCGCTCTACTGGCGCGAGCCTTCGACGCTGATCTCGGCACCGAACCTCGTCGGCACGCCCGGTTTCCTCTGCGGCGAAGCCTTTGCCAAGCACTACGGACTGGAGCCGAGCTCCCTCGACGCCTACTTTGACACCCATATGGATTTTGCCGCCCTGGCGCGCAAGTTCGGGAAGATGGGCGGCATCGCCCACATGAAGACGCTCATCAACGAGGTCAAACGCCAGCGCGGCAAGGAGAAGGTCCTGCTGCTCGACTCGGGCGATACCTGGCAGGGCACCGGCGTCGCGCTCAAGACCGAAGGCGAAGCAATCGTCAAGGCGCAAAACTACCTCGGCGTCGACGTCATGGTCGGCCACTGGGAGTTCACCTACGGCAAAGAGCGGGTCAAAGAGCTCATCGGGATGCTCGACGCGAAGTTCGTCTCCCAGAACATCATCGGGGACGATCCCTTCTCCGAAGAATACGAAGAGCTCATTTTCGAGCCCTATACGATTGAAGAGCGCAACGGGGCGAAGATCGGCATCATCGGCCAGTCTTTCCCGTTCACTTCCACGGCGAACCCCAAAGAGTTCACCGAGGGGTGGAGCTTCGGGCTGCGGCTTGACACCCTGCAGGAGTATGTCGACGAGCTGCGTGAAGAGCACAAGGTCGACTGTGTCGTCGTGCTGTCGCACGACGGCTTCAGCGTCGACCAGGAGGTGGCACGCAAGGTCCACGGGATCGACTTTATCCTCAGCGGTCATACGCACGACCCCTCCCCGAAACCGATTGTCATCGACGGCACGGTCATCGTCATCGCGGGCAGCCACGGCAAATACGTCGGCCGCCTCGACATCGATATCACGGATCACAAGGTCAAAGGGTACGAGTACAAGCTCATCCCGGTCGCGTCGAACATCATTCCGGCGGACCCGGCGGGCGAAAAGCTCGTCGCGGAGCTCTACGCGCCGTTTGACAAAGAGCTCAACGAAGTGCTCGGGAAGACGAAGGGGCTGCTCTACAAGCGCGACACCTTCTTCTCGACCTTCGACCAGCTCATCAACGATGCGATCATGGACGAGATGAAGTGTGACATCTCCTTCACGCCGGGCTACCGCTGGGGGACGACGGTCCTTCCGGGAGACGACATCCTCATGGATAACGTCTACGAGATGTGCGGGATCACCTATCCCAACGTCTACACCTTCGAGCTGAAGGGCGAACGTATCGCCAACCTGCTTGAAGATATCGCTGACAACGTTTTCAACGCCAACCCACTCTACCAGCAGGGCGGCGACATGAGCCGCCTGGGCGGGGTGACCTACGACATCAGTGTCGGCAACGCCCGCGGCAAGCGTATCAGCAATCTTCTTGTGGGGGGCAAACCGATCGACCCGAAACGGACCTATACCGTTTCGTCCTGGGGAGGCAACCTGCAAAATGCGGGCGAAAATCTCCAGCAGGCGAAGATCCGTCCCGTCTATGACGTCGTCCGCGACTATATCCGCCGCAAAAAAGTGGTGGATGTCAGCAACGCGGGCAATGTCAGACTGTTGGATTACGATTGTGGCTGCCCTTCGAAAGGGGGCGGTTGTTAAGAGATTGCGTGGTTGGCACCGTCACGGTGTCATAGGAGTAGGTGTCTAAGGACAAGACGGCGGCAGCTGGTACCTGCCGCCAGCCAGTGATAGTGTCACGGGGACATTCGTTCATCACCGGTGACATTATCTCTCTTTTACGTTGAAAAAAGGATGAGTAAATGGCTAATATTAAATCAATGAAATTCATTTCGACTGCTGCAGCGGCTGCGCTGGCCTGTACATTGGCAAGCAATTCCTCTGCCGATGACGGGTTCACGCCCAAGCGCTCCCTGAAGGGTAATATGATGGAAGTCTACAATGTCGTGCCCGGCAAGGCGGATACCATCACCGATATGTTCGCCAAGGGCGTCGTCTACGGCCGTCTGCGCGTCAACTCCTTCAACTGGGACTGGAAAAACGACGATACCGCACAGACGAAGAACAAGGACAACCGTGCCCTGGGGCTCGGCGGTAACCTGATCTACAAAACCGCATCCCTCTACGGCCTGAGCGCCGGGGCGGGTCTGTACTATACCGACGAACCGTTCCCGGGCGAACGCATGTCCGAAACGAATATCGGCTACCTCAAGGCGGGCAAGGATACGACCAGCCGCTACAACGTCAACCGCCTCGGCAACTACGGTTTTGCGACGCTGGCACAGGCCTACGTTCAGTATGACATCTCCAAGACCAGCTTCGTCGCCGGCCGTCAGATCTTCGAAAGCTTCCTGACCAAGTCCAACGACACAAAGATGATCCCGAACACCTTTGAAGGGTACTCTTTCACGACCAAAGAGCTTCCGCAGACACGGATCCGCGGTGCCTGGTTCTACCAGCAGAAGCTGCGTGACCATGAGACCTTCCACGATGTCCTCACCTATGATGACTCCAATACGAGCGTCAAAACGCACTGGAACGGCAATGACGACTCCGCGGTCCACAAGGGTCTGAGCGTCAACAACTTCCGCGCGGCGGGCGAAGAGATCACCCATTCACTGATCGTAGCCGACATTCAGAACAAGTCCATCAAGAACCTGCAGCTCGACCTAACCTACGGCGGTGTGCCGGGCGTCGTCAGCTCCCTGACCGGTGAGATCAACTACGCCATTCCACTCGGCGGCTGGAAGATCACCCCGGGTGCCCGCTACATGCAGCAGATGGATGACGGCGGCGGTAAAGTCGGTGGTGCCTCCCTCAAAGGGACCCTCGTCGACTGGACCGGCGGTACGGCCGTCTTTGACGACACCAAAGGCTACGCTACACCTGACAGCCTCGACTCCAGCCTCTGGATGGCACGCCTGGTCGCGGAGACCGGTCCGCTCAAGATGATGGTGGCCTACTCCGCCGTCGCCGATGAAGCGGATATCGTCGCCCCGTGGCGCGGCTTCCCGACGGGCGGCTATACCCGCGCGATGGCGCAGTACAACTGGTACGCCAATACCAAAACGACTGCCGCGCAGGTCAACTTCAACTTCGACAAGGCCAACCTGGTCTCCGGTCTGAGCGCGATGGTCCGCTATGCGATGCAGGACTTCGACGAGGATAAGCAGGCGGCCGGTGTACAGGCGGACAGCAACATTATCCACATCGACCTTATCGAAAAGGTCAAAGCCGTGCCGGGCCTCGAAGCCAAAGTCCGTATCGGCCTGGTCGATGCCAAAGATCGTGAAGCGGGGTACGACAAAGACTCCTATAACGAGTACCGCTTCGAGCTGAATTACCTCTTCTAAGAAGGATGACAGATGAAAATGCTCTGGACTGTGTGGCTTAGTATCACATCGGCGCTGGCGTTCGAGTACCACCTTGAACCGGTCAACGTCGACCGGGGCATTTACTGCTTCTTCGGGAAACCGGAGGTGATGAACACCGTCAACAACGGCAACATGGTCAACAGCTGCTATGTCGATACCGGCCGCCACTGGCTCGTCATCGACAGCGGCCCGACCTACGCCTATGCCAAAGAGGCCTCGGCCCTTATGCAGGGCATCAAACCACAGAAAACCGGCCCGGTCATCGACACCCATGTGCATGACGACCACTGGCTCGGCAACGGCTACTTCGAAGCCCGGGGCGCCGAGGTGATCGGTCCCCGTCTCTTCAAAAAAGCGGTCAGCCTGACGGAGAAGACGCGGATGCAGCAGCGCATCAGCCCCGAGGCCTATGAGGGCACGGAGATCGCGCTGCCCACCCGCTACGTCGATACCAACGAAACCCTGGACGTCGACGGCGAGGAGCTGCGGATCATCCGCCTCACCCGCCGTGCACACACCGCAGAAGACCTCCTGGTCTACCTCCCTGCGCGCCAGACGCTCTTTGCGGGGGACCTGGTCTTCAACGACCGTATCCCCTCCCTGCGTGACGGCGACCTCCACGGGTGGATCGCCGCGCTGGAGATGATACAGGCGATGCCGCTGAAGCACATTATCGGCGGCCACGGCACACACACCGGACGCGACGCACTGCAGATGACCTATGTTTACCTGACGCAGCTGCGCGACCGTGTCCGCGATGCCATCGACGATGGCATCGGCATTGCCGAGGCCACCAAAACGATCCGCCTCGACGCTTTCCGCAATGTCGCCCTTTATGATGCGATGCATGCGCAAAACGTCGAGGTGGCCTACCGGATGCTGGAGTGGGACGATGAATAAGCTGGTGTGGCTGCTGTTGCCGCTGCTTGCCGACGCCGTCGAGTGGCGCAGCTGGGAAGCAGGCAAGGCCGAAGCGCACCAGAGCGGCAGGAACATCCTGGCCGCCCTCGTACGCGACGACTGCCACTACTGCCACGACATGGAGCGGGCCGTCTTTGACGATCCGGCCATGAGCCGCTGGGTCGAGGCGTGCTTCGTCCCGGTCAAGATCAACCTCTCGGAGCGGGATGTTCCCTTTAAAGCGCGGGTCCCGATGACCCCGACGTTCGTCATCCTGCAGCCCGACGGGGGCGTGATCAAAACCGTCCCGGGTTCGTGGAACCGGGAGGATTTCACCGCACTGACCGCTTCGGCGTGCACAAAGGAGTAACATGCGTTATCTGACCATCCTGCTGGGGCTTACCCTCTGGCTGAACGCCGATACGGAGTTCGCCGACCCCAAGCCGGCCCTTGACAACCCCCGCCAGGTCGTTTTCTCGGTGACCGAAGGGAGCGACGAGGCGATCAACCATGTCCTCAGCTCCGCCAACAACGTCCTGAAGTTCTATGGACCCGAAAAGGTCCAGATGGAGATCGTCGCCTACTCCGGCGGGATCCGCACCCTGCTCAAAAACAATCCCAAGATTGCGGAGCGGGTACGCACGCTGATGCTGTACGACGTCACCTTTGTCGCCTGCGGCAACACGATGCGTACCAAGAACATTACCGAAGACCAGCTCATCGACGACGTCGAAGTCGTCACCGCCGGCATCGTCGAGATGATCGAACGGGTCAAAGAGGGCTGGGTCTATATCAAACCGTAAGGATGACACTATGATGAAAAAGATACTTTTTCTCCTGATAACCGCCGTTGTCGCGCTGCATGCCCAGGGTGACCTGCGTATTTTCAGCGTTGACAACGACCCCAAAAGCGACCTGCCGCAGGTGATCGAACGTTCACTCGCGGCCAACGGCTTCACCATTGCCGCCAATACGGAGATGAACAAGCCGTTCAACATCCAGTTCCAGCAGAGCGACTTTGAGGTCTTCTACCTGCTGACGGCCTACCATACGGACCTCTCCCGCAAGCTCGTCGTCAAGTATCCCGACGCCGGGATTTTCGTGCCGATGGGCTTCGGTATCTACCAGCACAAAGGCGAGAAGCAGCTGCACGTCTCGGTCCTGACGGCCGAAGCGATGGCCAAGATCATCGGCCTCAAAAACGTCGACCCGCTCCTGAAAAAGATCGAGGCGGCGGCGCTCAAAGCCCTTGAAAAAGCAATGCCGAAGGCCTCCATGGTGATCGAAAACGAGAACCCGCTCCCGGCGACGGGGCCGCTGGTCTCAACCTACAGCCTCGAAGTGGAAGAGGATGAGTATGAGGATGTCAAAGAGGAGCTCGCCATGGGCATCCAGGGCGGTCTCAGCCCCAAAGGGTTCGTCCTCTCCAACACGCTCGACTTCGAAATGGTCGTCGGGGAGGATGAAAGCATCGACAACCCTTTCGACTTCTATGACAGCTACTCCATCTGCAAGCTGAAGGTGATCTACAACGTCGCCAAGACACGCCCCCAGGCGTCGGCCTTTGCGCCCTGTACGATGATGATGTACAAGAAAAAAGGCGAAGACAAAATCGTCATCGGTTTCCCCGGCGTCTACAACTGGATGAGCAGCGCCCGCGTCCAGGATGATGCGGCCAAAGCCGAACTGATGAAGGCCCAGGAGGATTTCGAAACGCTGCTGGGCGACCTGACGGAGTAACCCTCCGTCCGGTCCCCGGGGCTGCCTGCACACTCGGCTCCCCTCCCTGCCGAACTGGTTTGATTCATTCTTCTACTCCTACGTTTGTTCCGTCCCAAACCGCAGGCAGCCACGGGGACCGGACACTAAACAGAAGCCTTTACATATTTTTTACTTTCCCCCGGTAAGATGCACTCCACCAAGGAGACTGCATGAAAAAACTCTTTCTCATCCTGCTGAGCGTCCTCTCGCTCTCCGCCGCGGAGAACCCCAAAGTCGTCATCGACCTGACCACCGGTGATCTGCACACCTTTGAGCAGAAGATCCTCAAAGGGATCGTCGCCCACAAGACCTACTTTGAGAACCAGCTCAAAGAGCTCGACGTCGCCGTCGTTATCCACGGCAACGCCTACAAATTCTTTCTTAAAGAGCCGGCGCGCTTTGACTTCGCCAAAGACCCGGAACTGTTCAAGGCCGCCCCGGAACTCGCCAAGCGCATCGCCGCCCTCGCCGACACCTACGAGGTGACCTTCCTGATGTGCCAGGCGGGCATGACCAAGAAGAAGATCGACGCCAAGGATATCTACCCCGGCATCGCGACCGTGTTGAACGCCGGGGTCGGGCTCATTGAAAAACAGAGCGAAGGATACGCCTACCTGCCCGTCGGTGACTGAGCCCCTGTGGATTTTTTTGAAGCACAACCGGACTTCAAGAATATGCCCACATCCCCCGATCTTCTCCCCATCACGTCAAACGCTCCGCCGCCACCCATTTGGCGGTCAGAATCGAAGCACATCAAGCGCCCCGGCCGCGAAACGCCCCCGCAATTTGCTTCCTTCAAAGGAGTTGCAGTATAATCACCCAAAGTTAAACGGCAGAGGATTCCTATGGCAGCACCATGCATTGATGCGGACTACAAAGGCGAAGAGCGTTACACCAAAATCACCCTGGCTTACGATACGGAAGAGCAGTACAAAGAGATCAATGCCGCCCTGGCACAGATCCACGAAGAGCACAAGCTCGACCGCAGCGTCTACCTGACCGAAAGTGTCAACGGGCGCAAGCTGATCGTCCTGGAGTACCATGACGATTATGACCGTGAAGCCGGAGCCATCTTCGAAAAGCTGATGAAGATGCTCAACATCGAGCGCTGCAAGCTCTGATCGATCCCCATGCAGACATACGCCGAAGGCAACGAGCTCTTTCAAAAGGTCTACTTCAAAGAGCATGAAGCGGAACTGCTCCGTCTCGCCAAGGAGGGGCAGAGCCCGAAAGCCCTCTTTATCGGCTGCTCGGACTCCCGGGTCATCCCCGACCTCATGGTACAGAGCAAACCCGGCGATCTCTTCGTCATGCGCAACGTCGGCAATTTCGTCCCCGTCTATAAGCCTGACGAAGATTTCCACGCCACCGCCACGGCGATCGAATACGCCGTCAGCGTCCTCAAGGTCTCCGAGATCATCATCTGCGGCCACACCCATTGCGGTGCCTGCCAGGCACTCTACGAGGAGATCAGCGACCCCGAACTTATCCATACGCGCAAGTGGCTCTCCCTGGGGATGAAAGCGAAGGAGAATGCGGTCGCCGCCCTCGGAGCCGATGCGGACCGCGAAACACTCCTGCGCCTCACCGAACAGTTCTCCATCCTTTCGCAGATCGAAAACCTCCTCACCTACCCCTACGTCAATAAACTGGTCAAAGAGGAGAAACTCTTCATTCACGGCTGGTACTACGATATCGAGAACGGGCACATCCGCTACTATGACCCCGAGCAGAAAAGCTTCGTACCGCTGAGTGCCCTCGGCGAAAAACACCAGATCGCCGACTACGAGCAGCTATGATCGGGATCGACCTCGTCAAGATCGAGCGTATCGAGGGGCTGATCACACGTCACGGCGACCGGGCGCTGCAGCGCTTTCTCTCCCCCGCCGAGATCGCCCTCGTTGGCAAACCCCACACCGCCGCAGGCTTCTGGGCCGCCAAAGAGGCCTGCGCCAAAGCATTGGGATGCGGCATCGGCGGCGAGTGCGGCTTCCATGACATCGTCATCAGCAAAACCGATCGCGGCGCCCCCCTGCTCACCCTCTCCGAAAGTGTGCGCACACGGTACGGCATCACCGAAGCCTCCCTCTCCATCACCCACGACGGCGGCTTCGCCATCGCCGTCGTTGCACTTGAAACCGCCTCTTAACTAGCCTTCTTTACCCTTTCCCAAAATATAGTAAGTGCTTAACTCCGTAAGTATGCACAATCGATTTGTCTAAATAAAATAAAATTTATAGTTAATTAAAAACAAAAAGTGTTACTATACTTTTTTTTGCAGCCGATTCAGACACGGCGAAACTCTACAGAAGGATATAGACCAATGAAGTTTCTCACTTCAGCTGTTGCACTCATATTATTGCTCGCTGGCTGTGCCAATAAAAGCGTCCAACCGCTTCCACAGGATCAACACACCGCTTTAAAAGGCAAACATTTTGACATTATTCATTATGATGCTCCACTAGAACCCTTTGTCATGACACCTGGAAAAGCATTGTTTTTCGGCTTCACAGGTCTTATAGGTGGTGCTCTATATGCAACGACAGATACTGCTGTCCACGAGAATGAGCTCCCCTCTACCCCCTCACACTTTGTCAGTACCGACTTGGCAAAAATGCTCAGTAGCGAAAATGATATGGTATGGACCACTCACCCCAATATCATTTTTACCGATCCTATCGATTCGGTACCTGAAAGCTATAAAGACGTCGATTATGTCATTGACATAAGAGACAAGGTATGGAGCGTCAACTATTACCGTACTCATTGGGGAAGCTACAAAGTGATGTATGAAGCACAGTTAAAAGTCTATGATGTCCGAACAAACCGAATAATCGGAGAAAGTTATTGTGAGTTCGATCCCGAATATACGGATGATGCCCCTGATTACGACAGCCTGTTTGAACATAACGCCCTTGGTCTTAAAAACTATTCAAAAACACTGTTCAAACGATGTGCGGATCAATTTTACTCCGACCTTTTCAGTGCCCGTCCCGCGGGGAGTTAACGCATTCATCCTCTCAGTAAAGGAACTAACATTTCTTTCTCTAAAGCCTCTCAGATACGGGAGAATTCGAAGCACCGAAATACTCTTCAAGGTGCGCCCCTTACAATATACCATTGCACTTAAATGGCAAATCCGCTTATAATAGTCGAATGAATACGACACCCGACACTTTTCCCGCACCGATCGGCCAGGAACAACCGGCGGCACTGCTGCGACAGTGGCTGCAGCGTTTTGAGAGCTGCAGCCCCTTTGGCGGGGTGGCAGACCTTCTCGTCATCGCCGGTCCTCCTGCCTCGGGGAAAAAACTGATGATGCTGCAGACCCTGGCATACCTGGGGCGCGACCGGCTGCATCTGCATATGGGGGAGTTCGCCTTTGCCGACGATGCCGAACGGCTGCTGGGGAGCAAAGGGATTCTGACGGCGTGGATCACCGAACATCCCGACGGCGCCGTCGTTTTCGAAGACATCGACGCCGCCGACCACGCGATCCAGCGCGCCATCGCCGCCATTATCACCGACGGCGCACCGGGTGCTCCGCAGCGGTATGCCCAGACGCTTTTCGTCTTTCTTTTCAAGATCAAATCCCCCGAATGGGTCGACAAAACCTTCCTGACACGCTATTACGACCAGCCCCTGCTGGAACAGGCGCATATGTACGAAGCGCTGGCGACCACGGGCGTTCCCGACAGCAACGGTGCCCTGCGTGCGCTGTTCGACCCGGAACTGCTCAACGTCATGAGCGAAACCGATCTCATCCTGCTCGCCCCCCACGATCTGCAGACGCTCAGAACCGTCACCGAACAGATCCTGCTCGCGACGGTCACGCGCTGGAATGCAATCCGTCCCGTTCCCATCGAGGTGCGGCACACCTCCGAACTCTCCCTGGCGCTGCTGCTCACCTTCTCCCCCTACCTCAACACGACACGGGTCGCCCACCGCCTGCCCACCTATCTTTTCGACCTTGCCGGCACCGATACCCCCCAAGCGGGCCGCATCGTGCTTGACGTCTCCAAGGATGCACGCAACTGGCTGCGCACTGCCTTGACCGACGAATCGGACCTGAAATCCTTCGGCAAATACGACCGCCGGTTCAGCCTTTACTGGGAACGCCACGACAGCAGTGAAGGGACGGAACTGCGGCTGCGCTCGATCGAAGAGCACTCCCAGGAGCTTGCCCCCGCGCCGACCCAGGGCGACCG
Source organism: Thiomicrolovo sp. ZZH C-3 (assembly GCF_054862725.1). Lineage (NCBI taxonomy): Bacteria > Pseudomonadati > Campylobacterota > Epsilonproteobacteria > Campylobacterales > Sulfurimonadaceae > Thiomicrolovo > Thiomicrolovo sp. ZZH C-3. The sequence goes on along the minus strand of NZ_JBTKXX010000001.1, from coordinate 781,146 downwards.
CCTTACCATCCACCCGGTGGGGCGCACCGGGTTTGACGCCATTGCCGGACAGAACCGGGTCAAACAGCAGCTCGCCTCCCTGGTCACGCTGCTGCACAACGACCGGGGGCTGGAAACCTTCGGGATCACCCTGCCCAAAGGGCTGCTGCTCCACGGTCCCGAAGGGGTCGGTAAGACCCTGCTCGTCAAAGCCTTTGCCAAGGAGGCCGGCCTCCCCTACCTCTACCTGCGCGGCAGCGACCTTTTCAACGAGGAGCTGATCGAGGCGGCCTTCCTTCGTGCCCGCCAGGCCGCCCCGCTGATCATCATCCTGGACAATGTCGATGTCAAAGGGATCATCGAAGGCAACTATACGCCGATTCCCACCGAAGCGCTGGGGGCGGCCATCGACAGCGCCCCGGACGCCCCGGAAAACTTCGTCTTCACCGTCATGACGGCACAGCACAAAGAGGAAGTCCCTGCCGCCCTGATGCACCCGGGGCGTATCGACCAGTTCGTTGAGGTACCTGAGCTCGACCGGGAGGCCCGCCTCTTTTTCGCCAGGCAGCTCCTCGAAAAACCCCACGGGAAGATCGACATCGAACGCATTACCCGCTATATGAGCGGGATGAACGGCTACGAACTCGGCCGCATCGCCAAAGCCTGTGCGCTGGAGGCGATCAAACAGGGCAAAGCGCAGCTCGACGAACAGATCATTATCGACCAGATCAACACCATCAAATACGGCAGCCGTCTGGAGAAGAAGCGCCTCAAGAACTTCGAGGAGGATCTGCGGCGCAGCGCCTACCACGAAGCCGCCCACGCCGTCACCTCCATGGTGCTGCTGCCCGAAGTCGAAATCGAGCAGGTCACCGTTATCCCCCGCAGTGAGACCCTTGGGCTCGTCTCCTACACCCAGGAGAAGCTTCAGACGAATATGAGTGCGGACGAACTGCGTGCCAATATCGCCGTCTCCCTGGCCGGGCGCCTGGCGACGGTCAAACAGTACGGCGAAGGCGAAGGGGTCGAAACGGGGGCCTACAACGACCTGCAGCAGGCCACCCTCTACGCCTACAGTGCCGTCGCCCAGTACGGGATGGACAGCGAGCTGCAGAACATCAGTATCGAGATGCTGCAGCAAAACGTCAGCAACACCCTTTTTGACAGCCAGCTGCAATCCCGCATTGCCGTCTGGATAGCAGAGGGCACCGCCAGAGCCAAAGAGGTGATCGACAGCCACTGGGAACAGATCGAGACGGTGGCCCAGCGGTTGATGGCCGTAGAATTCATCGAGGGGAGCGAACTCAAATCCCTTCTCGGCACCCCTACTACCGCCTGAAAAAGCGTGCCTTCGCGCACCGGTAATGGTAACTTTTTCCCACAAGTTTAATTTTGTGCTTATCAGTTCTTAAGCTAAGCGGGAATAACATTTAGTTATGGAAGAACTGAAACGGTTTGGCCCGAGAGGCCAATAGGCACAGGGGAAAACATCGTCATATTACGCTGTCTCTGCCCCTCAATTCGGAAAAGGTGCTGACTATGAAACAGATCACATTGAATGGGCGGATTTGGAGAAATCTCCTGGCTGCAGGCGTACTGCTCGGCGGTGCCGTGAACGGCTTGGCGTGGGAAAAACCCCATGCGACGGGGCAGTTTGAACTCGACGGCAATATCCTCAGTGAAGCGGCCGTTCCGGGGGATGACTGGCAGGATATCGCCAACGGGCTCGACAGCGCCTTCAGCGACAGCGGCATCATCGCCGACGGACTCGGTTTGAGCATCTTTACCGGCGGCGGTTCGAAGGATGTTCGCAACGTCAACCAGTGGCGCTGGACGGACGGATCGGTCCCGGACAAGGATGAGATCCTCCACTCGGCCGCCGCGGCCTACAACGCCAACGGTGAACTGATCGTCTACCTGATGGGCGACCGCTACTCCACGGACGGTTCGGCGCAGATGGGCGTCTGGTTTTTCCAGGACAGAGTCGCCCCGCAGCCCGACGGCACCTTCTCGGGAACCCACAAAAACGGCGACGTGCTGATGCTGGCGGAGTTCGTACAGGGCGGTGCGCAGGCACACGTCAAGCTCTATGAGTGGGACACCACCCAAAAAGACAACCTGAAACTCATTTTCGAAGGCCAGGGCGGGGGCGACAACTACTACTTCGCCACCTCCAACGGCAGCCCGACGGAGGCGTGGGACACCTATACGCCCAAGTCCCTCGTCGACGGCATGCCCGAGCACACCTATCCCGAAAACAGCTTCTTCGAAGGGGGGATCAACCTCAGCTGGATCTTTGAAAATGCGGTTCCCTGCTTCAGCTCCTTCTTGATGGAGACCCGATCATCGCACCGCGTCAACGCCCAGCTCAAGGACTTCGTCAGCGGCAATCTCGATACCTGTAAACTGAGTATCTCCAAAACGTGTCTCTCTTCGGAACTCGAACGCTCCGACTACATCACGATCAACCATACGTTCGAGTACACGGTGACCAATGAAGGGTTCGGTAGCATCGACCGCATCGAGTTCCATGATAATGCCGGCACACCTGACGATCCTAACGATGACCCGGTACTGAGCGACATGACCGACCTGGCAACGGGTGAGTCCCGCAGCTACAGCTACACGGTCAACTCCTACCTCAACCCGCCGACCAATACGATCACGGCAACCGGTTATATCGGGGAGTACGCCATGGCACCGGAAACGGCGCAGTCAACCTGTCAGAAGATCACCCTCAACCCGGCGATTTCCATTACGAAAACCTGTAAACAGAAACTTGAAACGCTCGGGGGCCACGTCGTCGTCCGCGTCGATTACCAAGGCAGGGTCTGTAACGAACAAAACGGCACCCTGCTCACCAACGTGCATGTGACCGATGACAAGTCCGGTTCGATGTACGATTACGATGCGCTCTATCCCGCCGATGACCCGCAGGGCCGTACGCAGTGTGAAAACTTCGGCGGCACCTACTACCCGACGGCCGCCGTCTCGGAATGTGCCATTGAAAATCAGCACAGCAATACCGTCGTCGGTATCGGTACGGAACCGCTCAACGGCACCGAGGTCAGAGCGACCGCGACCTCAAACTGTCCGCTCTGCGACGAAGCGTGCGTCCAGACACAGCAACAGTAAAAACAGAGGGTGCGGATTCCTCGATCCGCCGCCCTTCACGCTCCCGCACTATGCTTTCACCCCCCTGACCAACAGCCATAACGAGAGCGACAGTTCCGCCAGCAGCGCCAGCACGATCAAAGCCTGTGCCGTGACGGCCAGGAACGGGGCTCCCTGCGGCAGCAGCAGATGGGCGAAGCTGTCGATGAGATAGCCCAGCGACGCGACCATCAGCAGCCCGCCCAGCAGGCGGGGAAGGTAACGGGATTTGAGGATGAGTGTCCCGAGGATAAAACAGTGCAGTCCGAAAAAGACGAGCCCGACCGCATAACCGTCGGCATGGGTGTCAAGTTGCTGCTGCACGGCGGCGGGGTCAGTCCCGTGCAGCACGGAAAGCAGGGAAGTCAGTGTCATGAGGTTGGCCGCCAGCACGGCGCCCATCACAAGCCGAAAGGCGGTCGCGAGCAGTGCCAGCATCCGATCGACCGGGCGGAAAAGCAGATAGAGTGCCGTGGCGGCGGTCACGTCGAACAGGAGCATAACGATGTCAGCCGCGATGCTGAGACGAAAAAGCCCCTCTGCTCCCAGGATATTGGCCGCCGTGGCCGCGGCATCCCCCGGAACGATCAGGGGCATCCGCAGAAAAAACTCCGCGCTAATGCCGGTGAGGATGACGACGAGCCAGGCCATCCCCGCAAGCCGTGCGTATCGATTTAGAGCGTTTTCGTTTTCCATCGGCAGCTCCTCATTGCCTCGTCAACTGACGGCTTCAGCCTCCGCCGACAAAGTCGAGCAGTTCGAGGCGGTCGTTGTTATGCAGCTCATGCGTATCCCAGAGCTCCTGTTTGACGATCTCCATGTTGATGGCCGCGGCCATCACCTTCTCCCGAAGGCCCATCTCGTCAAGCAGTGCGCCAAGACGGGTATCTTCCTTGACCGTACGTGTCTCACCATTGATGATAATTTCCATTATGCTCTCTCCTTTCTGAATCGTATCATTTTAAAACGTTCCCCGAGGAACTGCGGCATGATCAGCGTCTTGACCTTTTCAAGTTCCTGTTTATAGACTTTTTCGTCTGCATTCGCTCTTAAGATCTCCAGCAGTTCCAGGATGCCCATCTCCACCAAAGCTTTCATCTGCGTCGCGTATTCGGCCATCGGCATCCCGGCGGCTTCAAACGCCTCCTTGACATGGGCGAAGGTGACGTCGTAGGTGATATCGCTTTTTTTGAAAGCATCGGCACGGTCAAGGGCCTCGTCGAAGAAGGGGAACACCCCGTGCTCTTTGTAGATGCGCAGTGAGACATCCGGCCGCGCCTGCATCTCCCCGTAGTCGAAGGTGATGAACTCACTGCGCTGCGCCGCCTGCGCCATCTCCTGCGCGAACGCTTCGTACCCGACGGCGATCTCGCCCCGGTCTTTGTGAAACTGCTCCGCCTTCGCTTTCACCCAGGCATCGTCGATATCGAAGATGACCTCGTGGTTTTCGACACGGCCCGTCTTCCCCTTGTAGTAAAGCTCGCAGGGGAAGGCGTCAAAGATCTCGTTGGCGACAAAGTACGCCTCCGCCTCGTGCATCTGCGAAAGCGCGGTGTAGTGACGGAGTGTCACGGCATCTCCAAAAGCGTCCGCAAAGTAGCGCCGCTGCTGCTCCTGCAGATGTTCAAACCGCTCGACGATGGCAAAAGAGAGGGTCTGCAGCAGTTCGGGACGCAGGGTATAGATAAACTCCACGATGTCCGCGAGCAGGTAGCCGTGGTGTGCCCCGATCTCGCAAACGGTCGCCTCCGGGCTTAAAAACCCCTCGTCGATGACGTCGATCAGGTGCTTGGCGATGGTACCGCCGAAAAACTTCGACGCGCTGACGGCCGTGTAGAAATCCCCGCTTTTGCCGATGGGGCGGTAGGTCGCGTAGTAGCCGTCTTCGGCATAGAGCCACCGGGTCATGTATTCGCTGAATCTCATGCTTCGGGACCGCTCAGTTTTTCATAGAGGTTCAGCAGTTCGCGCTGGCGGTCGATCTCGTAGCTGCGCTGGCTCAGCTGTTCGATCTGCTGCGAATTGGCCAGCAGGTCAACGTCATACTGCGTCTTCAGCCCCGCGCCGTACTGCTCCTTGGTATCGTGCAGCAGCGTCGCGTAGAGGGCCTCGTTCTCCTGCGAGAGCGCGATCTTTGCGTCAATGTTTTTGAGGTTCTCGACAACCTGTTCATACAGGGCCCGCAGGGAGCGCTTGGTGTCGTCGATGGTGACCCTCGCTTTGAGGTAGGCCAGCCGCGACGCCTCGTAATCGTTGACGCTGTTGAAGTCGATCGGCATGGAGGCCTTGAGGCCATAGCGGTAGTAGGCCGTCTCCGGCGGCTGGGATTTTATCGCGGTCGAACCGGTGAAGAAAAAAGACTCCTGCTTCTGCCAGTTGTAACTGCCCTGCAGGCTGATACTGGGCAGGTATGATGCGAGGGTGACGTCTTTGTTGTAACGCTCCTGCGTACGCTGCCGCTGCGCCAGGGCCAGGTCGATCGTGCCGTCCATAAACCGCGCCTCGTCCACCATCGCGAGAAAGGGGATCGTGGCCGTGCGGTAATCGAGGTCGCTGATGCTCTCGAAGGCGCTGACCAGTTTCGCCTGGGCCGTCTGCAGGTCCAGCAGCGCCTGCTTGGCGACGTTACGCTCAATAATGGCGTTGTTCAGGAACCCCGAATCGAGCTGCCCGCTCATATACTGTTCGCGTTTTTGCAGCAGGTTGATCTCGCTGTTGTCCACCTGCAGCTTCTGCTTCGCGATGCCGAGCTCGGACTGCTTGATCTGCATCAGCAGGTCGACCGCCTGCTTGATCAGCGTGCGCTCCTGCTGGGCGATGGTGAGCATGCCGACTTCGCGCGCCGCTTCGGCGTACTTGATGCCGTAGTAGATCCCGCCGCTGCGGAAGATAGGCTGGTCGATGGCGATCGAAGCGCTCTCCTGCTGGGTCTCCGGTGCGCCCTGCCCGTTGTAGGGGTTCTGGCGGTTGAGGGTATAGCTGATCACCACCGGCTGGATCCAGCTGTCGCGTAGCTTCGCGCTCTCCTCTTCGGTCTTCGCGTAGTCATACCCGAAGGCGTTGCGTTTGAGTTCCGAGAGGTAGGTTTCAAGCGAAACGCCCTGCCGGTCGGATGCGGAGGGCTGCTGAGCACCGAACAGGACCGTCGCGTTCTGCTCAGCCGCAAGCGCACTAGACAGCAGCCAGAGCGCGGCGAAGGCGTGCAAACCCTTCATCCATCTCCTCCCGGCTGATGGTAAGCGGCGGCAGGAACCGCAGCGTGTTCCGCCCCGCTTTGAGGACGAGAACGCCCTCTTCACGGGCATTGGCAATGATGCGGGCAAGGGTGTCGGCATCTTTCGCGCGCAGACCGCGCATCATGCCGAAGCCGACCGCCGCGGTAAAGAGTCCCCGGTGCTCTTCAAAGAGCTTTTTGAGTTCCGTCTCGAAATAGAGGAAGGCCTCGTCGAGCTTTCCGCTCTCCTTGTAGGCCTCGAGCACATCCAGAACGGCGTTGGCCGCCGCGGTGGAGAGGTAGTTCCCCCCGAAGGTCGACCCGTGGTCGCCCGGGGCGAAGATATCCTTTTTCGCCGTCATGACGACCCCGATGGGCACGCCGCCGCCGAGCCCCTTGGCAAGGGTGATGACATCGGGTTCGATGCCGTAGAGGTTCGAGGCGAGGAACTCGCCCGTACGGTAGATCCCCGTCTGGACCTCGTCGACCATCAGCAGTACGTCTTTTGCCTTGAGCATCGCCGCCAGCGCCTGGACCTTTTCGCGCTCAAGCGGCTGTACCCCGCCCTCGCCCTGGACCAGTTCGATCATCACCGCGACGGTGTGGTCGTCAATCAGCCCCTCGATCTCGTCGATGGACTTGGCGTAGACGAAACCGTCGGGGAAGGGGCCGAAGTAGTTGTGCATCGCCTCCTGCCCCGTCGCCTTGAGCGCGGTGATGGTCCGGCCGTGGAAAGAGTGTTCGAGGGTGATGATCTTGTAGCGCTTCACCTGCCCGTCGACCTCCCCGTATTTTCGTGCGATCTTGATCGCCCCCTCGTTCGCTTCGGCACCGCTGTTGCCGAAGAAGCACTTCATGTCGTAGCCGCTTCGCTCGACGATACGGCGGGCACAGTCGACCTGCGGTGCGATGCGGTAGAGGTTTGAAATGTGGGTGATACGCCCCACCTGCTCACAGATCGCCTTGGTCACCACCGGGTTCCCGTGGCCAACACTGACGACGCCGATACCGGACGTAAAGTCGATGTACTCTTTGCCCTCCGTATCTTTGAGCCGTGCGTTTTCACCGCTTTCAAACGCGAGCTCCTGCCGCGCATAGGTCGGCAGAACAAACTGTTCGTCCATGGACTTGATCGTATCTAACATGCTTCCACCTTGATTTTGTTTGCCTGGTAACAGGCATTTTCTCCTGCGAAACTGCGCAGGGATGTGGTGAGATTATTCACCCCCGGCGTCCCGGCATAGACCAGGACACAGTCGGTCAGCAGCCGGTCGTCATAGGCCAGCGGCAGCTCCAGGCTCCCCTGCTCGGAGACGAGCCGCACCGACGTTCCCTCCTCGAAACCACACTCCGGGTGCATGTACACCCTGGACTCCCTGTCAAACTGGGAGTTGAGGCTCCGGGGACTCTTCGGGGAGATCAGGAAATAATCCTCCTCCATATCGAAATCGAAATCATACTCCTCGAGAAATAAAAACTGCCCGTCGTCGGTCTCGAACCCCTCGGCGTACGGAAGCGCTTCACGCCCCTTGACAAAGGTTTTTCCTTCGGCCTCTTCCCCGCAGGCGAGGAAGTGCTCGAGGTAGTGCGCTTCGGATTCGAGGGGCACGTCGAATGCCGCGCAGAGTGCCGCACTCAGCTCATACTCGCTGATACCGGTTTCGCCCGCTTCGCACTCGGGCATCTCCAGCATCGCGTTATGACCGTAGGCGGTACGCACGTCGCGCTTCTCCAGGAAGGTCTTGGCCGGGATGACCAGTTCGGCCATCGCCGAGGTCTCGTTCTCATAAAGGCCGAAATAGACAACGTGACCCGCCTTGGAGAGGCTGTCCTTTACCCGACTGGTCTCGGGCATCTGCGCCACCGGGTTCGCCCCCTGGATAAAGACCAGGTCGTAGTCCGAAAAGGCCGCCGCGGCTTTCGTCTCAAAACGGCGGGCTGCTGCGAATGGCGAAGGGATCCCCGCGGAAGAACTCCCCAGGAAGCCGACGCCGCAGCCCGGTCTCCCGAAGAGCCCCAGCAGTGCACCGATGGCATCGATGGCGCGCAGCACCTCGTCGCCGTGGCGGTACTTCTGTACGCCCGTGCCCACTAAAATGGCAACCTTCCGGCCGCGGAGGCGCTCCAGGATACGGCCGATATCGCCAAGCCCCAGCCCGATGCTGTCGAGGGCGGCTTTGATCCGGACCGTCTGCGTCAGCTCGTAGTACTCCTCAAACGCCTGGCCGTGTTCGGCCAGGTACGCCTCGTCATGCATCCCCTCGATGATGATAAAGCGGGCCAGCAGCATCGCGAAATAGAGGTCCCCGCCCGGCTTCAGCTGGATATGGATATCCGCGCTCTCGGCGAAGGCCGTACGGACAGGATCGACCACGATCAGCTCCTTGCCCTTCAGGAAAGGAAGCAGGTGGGCGTTGGTCACGGGGACATTACGCCCCCAGACCATCACGACGTCGGCCTCGGCGATCTGTTCGGGCGGCAGGACACGGTTGGCGCCCCTTCCTTCGACGACGCCGGCCTCCCCGGCCCCGTCACAGAGCGATCCCTTTGTCAGTGCCGCACCGACGGAGGCGAAAAAGTGGTCCGTCACCCCCTGCATCAGGCCAAAGTTGCCCGCGCTGCGGTAGTGCAGGAGCCCGTTGCCCTCCCGGGCGTCGCGGACCAGCGTCTCCAGGTGCGCCAGGGCCGTCTCCATCGACACGGTTTCGCCGTGCAGCCTCGGCTGGGCGATGCGTTCGTGTTTCCCGTAATGGTTCAGGTGGGGACAGAGGTAGCCGTGGGTATACGGATGGGCTTTATCCCCCGTGAGTTTACCCGCGTCGACCATGACGCTGCAGGCATCGTAACAGTCCAGGGGACAGGCGGTTTTTTTCTGCATGGGGCTCCCGTTTTTTCGGACAATTCTACCCCTTTTTGGCTTATGCGCAGCTCACTGTTCCCGGCCTCGGCGCCGCGTTTACGGAGAATTCAAACTCCGGCTTCTGCCCAAAAAAACGCCACCGCCTCCCCCTCCGAAAAGGGCGGATGTGCTATCATCCTCCCAACCATAAATTCGCCAACGGGACGACCACAATCATGACACTCGAAACACGCCTTTCAGAACGTTTTGTCGCCGTCTCGAAGATCATTCTCGAGCGGCAGGACGCCGTGACAGGACTGCTTCCCGCCAGCACCGCCGTCAACGCCCATGGTGACTATACCGATGCCTGGGTACGCGACAACGTCTACAGCATCCTCTGTGTCTGGGGGCTCGCCCTCGCCTACAAGCGGCACGACCCCGCCCATGCCCGTACCCTTTCGCTCTCGCTCAGCGTCGTCAAACTGATGCGGGGGGTGCTGACGGCCATGATGCGCCAGTCCGACCGGGTCGAACGTTTCAAACGCACCCAGAACCCCCTCGATGCCCTGCACGCCAAGTACGGTACTCAAAGCGGCCTCGCGGTCGTCGGCGACAACGAGTGGGGACACCTTCAGCTCGATGCCACCTCGCTCTTTTTGCTGATGCTCGCCCAAATGACGGCATCGGGCCTTCAGATCATCTACAGCGACGACGAGGTCGACTTTGTCCAGAACCTCGTCCACTACATCAGCCGGACCTACGCCACCCCCGATTACGGCATCTGGGAGCGGGGCAACAAGATCAACCACGGCGACCCGGAGATCAACTGCAGCTCCGTCGGGATGGCCAAGGCCGCCCTGGAGGCCCTGGATGGTTTCAATCTCTATGGTACGGCACGGGGGCTCGAAGGCGTGATACACGTCGTTGCCAGCGACATCGCGCGTTCACGCTTCACCCTACACGGCCTGCTGCCGCGGGAATCGACCTCCAAAGAGACCGACGCGGCGCTGCTCTCCATCATCGGCTACCCCGCCTACGCCATTGAAGATGCGGAACTGGTGAACAAAACGTCCCAGAAGATCCGCAAAAAACTCGCCGGCCGCTTCGGCTGCAAACGTTTTCTGCTCGACGGCCACCAGAGCGTGCTCGAAGACACCTCCCGGCTTCATTACGAGGCCGAGGAGCTGCGGCAGTTCGAACACATCGAATCGGAGTGGCCGCTCTTTTTCACCTACCTGATGCTCGATGCCCTGCTGCGCGGGGATACGGAAGCCGCCGGGGAGTGGAAAGCCAAACTGGAGCCCCTCTTCGTCGAGGTGGAGGGCGTCAGGCTGCTGCCCGAACTCTATATCGTTCCCGAAGCGGCGATCGACGCCGAAAAGGCTGCCCCGGGCTCCCAGGAGCGGCAGCCCAACGAGAACGTTCCCCTCGTCTGGGCCCAGAGCCTCTACCTGCTCGCCTCCCTGCTCGACGACGGGCTGCTCACCCCCGATGATATCGACCCGCTGCGGCGGCGCGAACGTGTCGGTGCGCCCCGGACGACCACCCCGCTCGTCACCGTCGTCGCCGAAAGTCCTGACGTCAAACAGCGGCTGCATGCCCTCGGTATCCGCGCAGAGACCCTCGAAGAGGCGGCACCGGCACAGGTCCTGCACGCCTCGGAGCTCACCCGGCTGTTCAGCGATGTCGGCGCCAATCGAAAACTGCACCTCTCCGGCCGTCCGCAGCAGGTTTCGCGCACCATCACGACCTCCCGCCTTTACCAGGTGGGCGACGAGACCTACGTCTTCCTCCCCTACCACTTCGACCCCATGGCCTTCTACTTCCATTACGACAACCGTCTGCTTGTCGACCACGTCCGCTCGTCGCTGAAATTCCTGGCCGGGAACTGGGACCAGCCCGGGCGGCCGCTCATGCTCCTGCTCGTGCGTGACGACATGCTCGAAGCGGCGACGCAGGAGAGCGTTCTTGAACTGCTGCGCGCCGTCGAATCGGGCAGCTGCTGCGGCACGGCGGTCCAATCCGGCCCGCTGCACACCCTGCTCACTGCGGCATCCCGCGAACAGATGGGGCAGCGCGAAGCCTACCGGCCCGAACCGCTTCAGTTCCGCCCGAACGGGGCGGCATCCCTGCCCGACACCATGACAGAGGAACACTACCACCTCTCTTTTGAAGCACGGCAGGAGATCGAGCAGCTTGACGACGATGCGCTCGTGGCACTGCTTCATCCGCTCATGCCCGACCCCCGTGCCGTCGAAGCGCTGCAGCAGCTCTGGCGCCGCCATGGCGAGGCGTTCATGGTCCAGACCGTCCGGGGGGAACAGGCCCTCAACGCGATCGCGCAGCAGCAGTATGAAGCGGCTTCCGCCCGCCACGACTGGGCAGCCGTGCGCCGCCTGGCGGACCTGCTCTACCGCTACGACGAACGCCTCGAAGATGTCCTGCTCGACATCGTCATCCGCCAAAAACGCCTGGCCGTCGGGCGCGCCTATTTCGAAAAGGCGACCTTCAGCCACCCCGCGGAGAGTACGGCCATCGTCGAGACCATCTACGCCTACTGCGGCAACAGCGCCGCCGAGACCGTCCTCACCCAGGAGATCATCCTCCACCTCGGCCACCTCATCCGCATCGAGCCGGAGCTCTTTGAACAGCTCATCACCCTGCGCACCTGGTACTTCGTACAGCTGCTCGTCAGCCGTATCAGCCGGGAGATGCAGCTGCCGATGGGCGAAGCCTACGAGACCCTGCTCACCCTCTCGCCCCATGCGATCCTCCACCGCCTGCGGGAGGTGCTGCAGACCTTCGCCACCGAACGGCGCCGCATGAACGAGATGGAGACCCTCCGCGCTTCGGGCTTTTCACAGATCAAATCGGTCGCACGCATCACGGAGCTCTCCCAGGTGGAGAACTGGATGCATTGGCGCCATGACAGCGGGCTGATCGGCCATCACGCCGAACGCTTTTACAAAGACGTCTGGTACCTGCTGCAGCAGTGCAACGGCATCATCATCGGGGACAAGTACGACACCGCCAACCGCATCGGCAGCGAACTAACCCTCGATACCACCGCCGGCGAACGCAGCTTCGAACTGCGCATCGATACCCTGCTGCAGGGCATCCAGGCCCCGGAGTACCGCCAGCTCAACCTCGAGGCGATCGAAAGTCTCACCTGGCTCTTCCGTCAAAACCCCGAACTGAAGGTCGAAAACGATATCGTTCTGGACGTCCTTATCGGCCACGCGGTGCGCATCGCCTGGACGGAGGAACACGGGGACGCCCACTATAACGAACAGCGCGGGCAGGCCTGGGAGGCCTTTTACCACCGCTCCCCCCGTGACACGGAAGCCGCCTTCGTCGCCGCCTTCCGTCATCTGCTTCATGAAGGATTCGAATGACACGCTCGCCCCTGATCCTCGCCGGCGACATCGGCGGGACCAAGACGAATCTCGCCCTCTACCGCTACCGGGAGGGGTGCCTCGAGATCGAAACGAAACAGCAGTTTGCCAGCGGCGCCCATGACGATTTCACCTCGGTGATCGACGCCTTTTTGGAGACCGCGGAGATCGCCCGAGTCGATGCCGCCTGTTTCGGCATCGCCGGCCCCGTGATCGGCAGGGTCTGCAAAACGACGAACCTCCCCTGGGTGATCGATACCCAAACCCTTCAGGAGAGACTGGATACCCCGAAAGTCCGTCTCCTCAACGACCTGGAGGCGACCGCCTACGGCATGCTCTACCTCGAAGAGAGCGATTTCACCGACCTCAATGCCGGTGCCGACACCGCCGCTGGCAACCGCGCCGTCATTGCCGCCGGAACAGGGCTGGGCGAAGCGATGCTCTTTTTCGACGGCCGGGGTTACCAGCCGGTCGGTTCGGAGGGGGGACACAGCGATTTCGCCCCTACCGATGCGCTGCAGCAGGAGCTGCTCAGCTGGCTCTGGGAACGCCACCCCGATCATGCCAGTACCGAACGCGTCCTCTCCGGTCCGGGCGTGCACGCCCTCTACGACTTTCTGAAAACCAAAGGGGTGGCACCGGAACCTGACTTTATGCGGGAACTCTCCCCGGGCGAAGACCGCAGCGCCAAGATCAGCGAAGGGGCACTGCTGCACGATGACCCGCTCTGCCGGGAGACCCTTGCCCTCTTCGCTACCATCTACGGGGCCGAAGCGGGCAACCTGGCACTCAAAACGATGGCCACGGGGGGCGTCTATATCGGCGGCGGGATCGCCCCGAAGATCCTCCCCTGCCTGCAGCAGCACTTCATGAAGGCCTTCCTGGCCAAGGGGCGTTTTGCCCCGCTGCTGGAATCAATGCCGGTCCGAGTCTCCCTCAACCCCGAAACGGCCCTCGACGGGGCGGCCTATTTTGCCGCAGACCACCTTCTCACCCTTGCGGAATAAGCAACAGCATCGTATAATGCCGCCCCCTGAATGCTGATGTAGCTCAGTCGGCTAGAGCACTTGATTCGTAATCAAGAGGCCGGGAGTTCGAGTCTCCCCATCAGCACCACCATCTCACCCGTTTTTTTGGGATTCAAAGTACGGAAATCATTGAAAACATACCTGACTGTTCTCATCCTATGCCTCACCCTGGACGCCGCGTCGATTACCAACAAGAACTTCGGTTCCGTCAACGTCGACGAGGTCACCAGTATCTATGACGGCGACACCTTCCGCGCAAGGATCGCGGCATGGCCCCAGCTCATCGGCGAACGCATCGGCATCCGGATCAACGGGATCGACACGCCGGAGATGCGGGGAAAATGCCCGGCAGAGAAGCAGTTGGCACGCGAGGCGAAGCAGCACACCGTCGCCATGCTCCGCGGCGCCAAAGCGATCGAGCTTCGGAACATGAAACGCGGGAAATATTTCCGGATCGTGGCCGATGTCTACGTGGACGGCAAAAGTGTCGCGCAGAGCCTGATCGGCAGCGGTCTGGCGGTGCGGTATGACGGGGGAACAAAAACGAAAGATTGGTGCCGATAACACAACTGTCTATCGCTTCATCTTCTGTCATTGATCGTTGAAAACAACCCGGATGGATAGAGGAGAGGGGCGATCAAAGCGTACGACCGTCCCTTTTGTTACGCAGAAATCCAGACCTTCACGGCGGGCCGCTCAGTAACGGTCCAGCACGTTGCCGTCTTTATCGAGCACGGAGTGTTTAAAGCGCAGGCCGTTGGCCGTTGTGCCTTCAAACTGTGTAGAAAAGGCGCTGTCTTCGATGGGTGCGGAGATCTTCTGCAGGTACTGCCCTTTCCCGTCGTAGATCTTGATGACCACCGTTCCCGATTCGCAGGTGGACATCCCGTTGATCGTCACCACCTTGATCTGTGGGATCTCCTGGTACTTCACGGCATAGACCGCACATTTCTCCGCCGCCGTCAGCGACACGGCCAGGCCCAGAATGAGTGCAAGTTTTTTCATCTTGTCCCCCTTTTTCACTATTATATATCAATATCTACAGTATAGGAAAAATCTCATTAGATTTTGAAAAAGGGGGGAGTAATCTTCGGGAACGGGGCTACTGCCCGCAGCTGCCCGAAGTGCCCTGGGCGTTTTTATTCTCCAGGTCCAGCGTGACGGTGATGCCTTCCTCCGACGCCTGTGCCGAAAAACCGTACCCGCGGAATGCCGCGATCGTCTCCAGGTTTTTCGCCTCCTGGTCCCGTGCCACAATCATCTTCAGCGTTTTGCCGCCGTACCCGTTGAGGGTCGCTTTCATCTGGTGCATGGCGTCGGGGATGGGAAGGCCGCGGCGCGGATCAAGGGGCATGCCGCGGGTATCGAGCACACCCGCTTTCATGTTCAGCGGTACGCGGTACTCGCCCATCAGGCGCTGCGACGACGCCTTCCAGCCCGCCTTGTCCAGGTCCCCACGGCCAAAAAGCGCGCAGTGGCAGGTGCCGTACTCGTCGATCTCATCCTCGATGAACTCGCAGGGGCAGCACATCGCCTTGTCGAGCTTCGCATCCCCGGAGGGTTCGAAACAGGGGCAGTAACGCTTGCCGAAGGTCGCCTCCATCTCGCTCAGCCACACCTCGAGGTTCTTGCTCATCATCAGGCTGGGGTTGATGGCATACCCCTTCTGCTCGGCGTACTTCACGATCCAGCGGTGCTGTTTTTTCACCGCGTCGCGGTACTTCCAGTAGTCTTTCATAAAACCGATCATCATTTTTAGCATCGTCAATCCTTTTTACAGTGCCATTATACTGTTTACTCATTTGTTCGATGCCCTGATTTGCGTCATTTGACAGCTGCAAAAAATTCCCGGATGCAAAAAGCGAAAAGCGGAGTAAAATTCCGCCGTCATCTCTCCGTCAAAGGACACCCTAACCCCATGGCGAACCTCGTCATCAATAAACAGGAGCTCAAGCCCCTCAGCCTCAAAGCCAAACCTGTGCTGGAAAAGTACTTGCGTAAAATCGACGTCGACATCAGCGACTACACCTTTGCCGCCAACTACATCTGGCTGGGAAACAGCAGCGGATTCTACGCCGTCATCAACAAATGTTTCTGTCTCTTTGTCATCACGGGAGGGGAGCTGACGATGCTGCTGCCACCCATCGGGAAGAAAAAGAACGTCGACAAGGCGATCGTACAGTGTTTCGAGATCATGAATGCGAACAACTCATCGCCCTATTACGCCCGTATTGACTATGTCCAGGCGTCGACGCTCACCGAGTTCGTCCAGAGCGAGGACGAAGCCCAGAGTATGTTCGAAATGCTTGAACACTACATCATCGAGAAAAAGCTCGTCGATTATGTCTACGAGGCCGACAAACTCATAGAGCTGCGCGGCAACAGCTACCATACGAAGCGTACCGAGATCAACCGTTTCCGCAACTCCTACCCGAACACCTACCTCGAGGAACTTGACAGTGAAAAGCACTATGAGGGGATCATGGCGCTATTCAACAAATGGGTCTCGGACCGGGTCAAATACATGCCCGGGGAGGAAGCGGAGCTCTTTCTCGAGGGGATCCACCAGGAGCGCCACGCCGTCAAACGGATGCTCAAGCATTACAGGGAACTGGGACTGCTCGGCCTCGTCATCTACATCGACGGGGAGATCAAAGGCTTTACGGCGGGCGAACGCATCAGCGGCGATACGGCCTGCGTCATCATCGAAAAGACCGATTTCGAAGTGATGGGGTGCGCCCAGTTCATCTTCCGCGAGTTCTCCAAACTGCTCAAGGAGCGGTACGGCATCGTCTATATCAACGTCGGCGACGACATGGGCTTTGAAAACCTCAAGAAGGTGAAGATGTCCTACCGCCCGTTCAAGCTCGTCCCCAAATATACCATCTACCAGAAATGACGATAAGAGCCGCCGTTGCCGCCGATGCCGCGGCACTAGAACAGCTTGAACGCACGCTCTTTTCTGCGGAGAACTACCCCCTGACCCGGCGTGTGTTCTACTACCACATCCGCCACAGCCTGCTGCTCGTCGCACAGAGCGACAACGGGGAGATCGCCGGTTATATCCTCGCTTTGGTGCGGCGGCGCGAACCGAAGCTCTACTCCCTCGGTATTGCCCCGGTCTATCGCAACATGGGCATTGCGTCGGCGTTGATGGAACGGATGCTGACCGATCTGGATGCACACGGTTTCACACACTGTGTCCTCGAAGTCCGCTGTGACAACGTCGCCGCCATCGCGCTCTATAAACGTTTCGGCTTCGAAACCGTCAAAACACTCACGGGGTTTTACAAAGACGGGTGCGATGCCTATCTGATGCGGCGCTGATCTGCCAATGACACTGTAAAAAATCAGGTATTGTTTAGAGAAGAAGCTGTTCCGGGTAACCCCGGAAAGCGAAGGTATTTCTGCGCTTACGCGAAGATACTGATCATGACACCCGCGGCGACGGCGGAGCCGATGACACCCGCGACATTCGGGCCCATCGCGTGCATGAGCAGCATGTTGGTGCGGTCATATTCCATACCGACTTTGTTGGAGACACGCGCGGCCATCGGCACCGCGGAAACTCCCGCCGAACCGATAAGCGGGTTGATCTTCGTGCCCGGGAAGAGGTTCATGATCTTCGCCATGATGACCCCGGCGGCCGTACCGACGGAGAAGGCGACCAGGCCCAGGGCCAGGATCGCCAGCGTGTCGGCGACGAGGAACTGGTCCGCTGCCAGCTTGGAACCGACACCGAGCCCGAGGAAGATCGTGACGATGTTGATCAGTGCGTTTTGCAGTGTGTCAGAGAGACGCTCGACGACGCCGGACTCTTTGAGGAAGTTCCCGAACGCAAAGGCACCGATCAGCGGCGTGGAATCCGGCAGGACCAGGATCGCCAGGACGAGAACCAGGATCGGGAAGATCAGTTTTTCCATCCGGCTGACGTGGCGCAGGGTCGTCATCTTGATCTTGCGCTCTTTGGCGTTGGTCAGCGCCTTCATGATCGGCGGCTGGATGATCGGCACCAGCGCCATGTATGAATACGACGCGACCGCGATCGCCCCCAGCAGCTCCGGTGCCAGCTTCGTGGCAATATAGATCGACGTCGGGCCGTCCGCACCGCCGATGATGGAGATGGCGGAAGCCTGCTGGAGCGTAAAGTCAAAGAGGTCCGTATACTGTGACAGCGCAACCGCCCCGACGAGGGTCCCGAAGATCCCGAACTGCGCGGCGCCGCCGAGCAGCGCCGTTTTCGGATTCGAGAGCAGCGGACCGAAGTCGGTCATCGCCCCGACGCCCATAAAGATGATAATCGGGAAGAGCTCGTTCGCAAGCCCCGCCTGGTAAATAACACCCAGGAAACCGTGCGGCCCCGCGATGTCGGCGACCGGAATGTTCGAGAGCAGCCCCCCGAAACCGATCGGCAGAAGCAGCAGCGGTTCAAACCCTTTGGCGATCGCCAGGTAGAAGAGCACAAAGGCGACCAGGATCATAATGACACGTCCCCACCCTTTGTGGAAATCGCTCATCGGTTTGCCGACGGCGCTCATCTCGTCCGGATCGGGAAAGAGGATCGCATAGACCCCGGTCGATTTGGCAAAGTTGACCAACAGGTGGCCGATGCTTTGCGACTCGTACGCCTTCTGCTCCACCGCCGGCGCCTCATGCGCGGCATGGGCATCGGATGCCGACGCCGACACGGCGCCGAACAGTGACAGTGCCAGCAGCAGTTTGATAAACAGCGCTCTCATCCGCTTATCCGATTACCGCGACAACCTGGCCTTCGACGACCTTATCGTTGACGTTAACGTTGATGGACTTGATGACGCCGCCGCGCGGTGCCACGACATCGATCTCCATTTTCATGGATTCGAGGATCATGATCTTTTCGCCTTCTGCCACGCTCTGGCCCGGGTTGGCCACGACTTTCCAGACGTTGCCCGGAAGGAGTGCCTTGATCTCTTCCCCCTCACCGGATGCTGCTGCAGGCGCCGCTACCGCTTCGCCCTGAACCGCTGTCACCTGGATATCTGCATCGCCCTCGGCGACCTGAACGCTGAATTTCTGACCGTCGACGACGACTGTGTAGTTTCCTGAACCCATACCTGTGCACTCCTCTTTTTCGTTTTGCATTTCGGAAAGTTTGCGGACGTTGACTTCCGCTTCACCTTTAAGGAAGGTGATCCCTTTTTCATCGCAGGCTGCCGCGATGAAGATGTTCTCTTCAGTGGTTTCGATCCCCTCTTCTTCAAGACGCTTGGTCCAGAAGGCGACGGATTTCTTCTCGTCTTTGTCGGCAAGGTCGATCGCTTTTTCCGTGGTCGGCTCGAGTCCGAGCTGCTCCGCGGCGATCTTGACGACCGCTTCGTCCGGTGCCACCGGTGTCTTGCCGAAGTAGCCCAGGACCATCCGGCCGTAACCCGGTGCGATCTTCTTCCACGGTCCCATCAGGGTATTGTTGAGCGCCTGCTGGAAGTAAAACTGCGATACCGGGGTGACGGAGGTGCCGTAGCCACCCTTCTCGACGACTTCGCGCATGGCGAGGATCGCATCGTGGAACTTGTCCATCATGTTGTTGTCGCGCAGCATCTGCGTATTCGCCGTCAGCGCGCCGCCCGGCATCGGTGAGAACTGGATCAGCGGTTCGACCATGGTCGCTTCCGGCGGGATGAAGTAATCCGCCAGGCACTCTTTGAGGGTCGCTTCGTATTTGAGGATCTTTTCGAAATCAAAACCGAAATCGTAATCCTTGCCTTTGATGGCATGCATCATCACCAGCAGGTCCGGCTGGCTCGTACCGCCGGAGACCGGGTGTGCCGCGGCGTCGATACCGTCGGCGCCCGCTTCGAGGGCCGCGAGGTTCTGCGCAACGCTGATACCCGCAGTCTCCTGCGTGTGCAGGCGGATATGCGTCCCTTCCGGCAGCAGTCTGCGTGCCATTTTGATCGTCTCGTAGACTTTCTGCGGATTGGCGGTACCGGTGGCGTCTTTGAAACAGACGGAATCATACGGGATCTCGGCATCGAGGATGTCACGGAGGATCTTCTCGTAGAAATCAACCGTATGGGCCCCTTGGCATCCCGGGGGGAGATCCATCATCGTGACGACGACTTCGTGCTTCAGACCGTGGTTGACAATGCTGCGGCCGCTGTCAATGAGGTTGTTGACGTCGTTGAGGGCATCGAAGTTACGGATCGTTGTCGTGCCGTGCTTTTTGAACATCTTCGCGTGCAGGTCGACCAATTCGCGGCTGCCCGTGTCGAGCATAACCGTGTTGACCCCGCGGGCCAGCGTCTGCAGGTTGGCATCAGGCCCGACGATCTCGCGGAACTTGTCCATGTTGTCAAAAGCGTTCTCGTTGAGGTAGAAATAAGGCACCTGGAAGCGTGCGCCCCCGCCGAACTCGAAGTGGGTGATCCCCGCCTCTTTTGCCGCTTCGACTGCCGGCAGGAAGTCGTTCAGCAGTACCCGTCCGCCGAAAACGGACTGAAATCCGTCGCGGAACGTCGTATCCATCACGTCAATGAATTTTTTCGCCATGCCAATCCTTACTTAGTGTTATGGTGGTGAATAGCCGCGGCAATCGCCGCCACCTTCTTCAGTTTATCCGCCGCTGCCGGAGCGGACTTTCCCGACTCTGCCGCCTGCGGTTCCGGGAAAAAGCGGTGAATGATCTTTGACATCACGTTCATCGCGAAAATCAACAGTACGAGGAACAAAAAGACGATGCCCATTCCGAGCACCATGAACTTTAATCCCTCGACGACGAGGTTCACTTCCATGATCTACCCTTATTTTTAGTTTCGAAAGCCTGCGCCTTCATAAAAAATACTCGGCCTATAGTATAGAAAAGAAGATAAAAAGCGTATGATATAACCGCAAAATCCCATTCCCCTAAGCCAGGACTGTTACCATACGCCGCCATCTATTTTGAAGCACTACAGGGATTTCAGAGGTCGGCTTTGCTACAATCACGCCAAATATTTTTGGAGAACGCTATGGATTTGAGCAAAATCGGTTACGGAGAAAACCCGGACAAAGTCAAAGCGGTGATCGAGATCCCCTACGGGTCCAACATCAAGTATGAAATCGAAAAAGAGAGCGGCGCCGTCGTCGTCGACCGCGTCATGCACTCTGCGATGTACTACCCGGCCAACTACGGCTTCGTCAACAAGACCCTTTCACAAGACGGCGACCCGGCTGACGTCCTCGTTCTGACCGAGTACCCGATGCAGGCCGGTTCCGTCGTGAACTGCCGCCTGATCGGTGTTCTGATCATGGAAGACGAGAGCGGTATCGACGAGAAACTGCTGGCCGTACCGGTCTCCAAGATCGACCCGACGTACGAAGAGATCCAGGATATCGACGACCTGCCGAAGCACACCCTGGCGAAGATCAAGAACTTCTTCGAAACCTACAAGGCGCTCGAGCCGGGCAAATGGGTCAAGGTCAAAGACTACCAGAACAAAGCCGCTGCGACCAAAATCCTCCAAGACGCTATCGAAAACGCCTAAGCGGTGCTCTTCGGTCTTTTCGAACAGGACCTCCTTGCCCTCGCCCTTCTCGGGGTGGTGGCGAACTTCATTTTCTCTTTTCTTTTCGGCTGGTACCTCATGCAGAACATCGGCATCGAGACAATGCAGGAGATCCGCGGAAAAAAGCAGCAGGGATGGCTCTCGGGGCTCAGCCTCGCCGTCCCCTTCGCCAAGATGGCGCTGACGCTCTACCGCGTCGCCGTTTTGCAACTCTATTTTCTCAACCGGGGTTACAGCTACCAGGATTACTGGATCTACCTGACCCGGGATGAAAGCGAGCAATCATGAATCCGGACAATCCGCCCCTCGACGGGGATATCAATCTTCTCATCTGGGGGATCACCTTCGGCGTGCTGATCGTCGTCGCCCTCGGCCTCGCCTTTTTCAACCGCAACAACGGCTGATAAACGCCCCTTTACCGATGCGCACGATGCCTG
Organism: Thiomicrolovo sp. ZZH C-3; assembly: GCF_054862725.1. Classification (NCBI taxonomy): domain Bacteria; kingdom Pseudomonadati; phylum Campylobacterota; class Epsilonproteobacteria; order Campylobacterales; family Sulfurimonadaceae; genus Thiomicrolovo; species Thiomicrolovo sp. ZZH C-3. The sequence goes on along the minus strand of NZ_JBTKXX010000001.1, from coordinate 759,578 downwards.
ATACAATAGGGTATGGAATTCGACGCGCATCACACCCTGGGGATCGATACCACCTTCAGACATTTTGACAGCAGCGGCAGCGGGCTGAGCAGTGCCGAGGCCGAAGCGCGCCTGAAACGCGACGGGCCGAACGCCCTCCCCGTCGCCCCGCCGACCCCGCTGCTGCACATCATCCTTTCGCAATTCAAGAACCCCATCATCCTCATCCTCCTGATCGCCGCACTGATCAGTTTCGGCATCGGCGAAGTGCTCGATGCCGGGTTTATCCTTGCCGTATTGGTCATCAACGCCGCCATCGGGACGGCGCTCGAACACAGCGCCGACCAGCAGGCCCATGCCCTCACCCACAGTGTCAAGACCCTGGCGAAGGTGCTGCGCGACGGCAAAGAGGAGCTGATCGACGCTACAGGCCTCGCCCTCGGCGACATCGTGGTCATCGAGAGCGGGGATAAGGTCCCGGCCGACCTCCGGCTCATCCACACCTACCACCTCTCCGCCGACGAATCGCTGCTGACCGGCGAATCGATGGAGGTCGCCAAAGATGCGGAAACCCGTTTCGACGACCCGGACCTCCCCCTCGGCGACCGCAGCAACATGCTCTTTGCCGGGACCTACATCACCAGCGGGCGGGCCAGGGGCATCGTCTGCGCCGTCGGCCTGCATACCCAGATCGGGCGGATCGCCGAGCTCCTCATCGGCAAATCCGCCGTCAAGGTCCCCCTCATCGCACGCCTGGAGGCTTTTTCCCTCAAGATCGCGGCCGCCGTCGGCGTCATTTCGCTGCTGATCATTGCCCTGTCGCTCTTCCGGGGGACGCCGCTGCTGGAGATCTTCTTCCTGACCGTCGCCCTCTTCGTCTCCGCCGTGCCCGAAGGGCTGCCCGTCGCCATCACGGTCGCCCTCGCCTCGGCGGCGGTCGCCATGTCCCGCCGCAGCGTCATCGTGCGCAAACTCCCGGCGATAGAGACCCTGGGCTCGTGTACCTTCATCGCCACCGACAAGACGGGGACGCTGACCCAGAACCGGCTCAGCGTCGAATCGTTCGAGATCGACGCGGACGGTGACAAAGCCCTCGAGGCGATCGTCGTTGCCAACGAAGCCTACCGCAACCGCGAGGGGCGATTCGGCGGCGACCAGGTCGACGTGGCACTGGTACGGTATGCGCACCGGCAGAACGCCGGCCTGGCCGAACTGCTCGAACATCCCAAGAGCGATCTGCTCCCCTACGAACCCTCCCAGAAGTTCTCCGGTGCCGTCATCGAAACGGAGCGGGGATACTTCGCGGCGGTCAAGGGCTCGCCCGAGGTGATCCTGGCGGCCTGCCGCATCGACCGGGCGGAGCACGACGCGCTGCTGGCGCGGGTGGAGCGCCTGGCCCGGGAGGGGTACCGCCTCATCGGGGTCGCCTATGCCGAACCGGCTCTCCCGAACCTGCAGGTGGCCATCGACGCAAAGCAGTTTGAATGGGCCGCCCTGGCCGCCATTACCGACCCCCTGCGCGACGGGGTTGAAACGGCCGTGGCCCACTGCCGCGAAGCGGGCATCACGGTCGCGATGGTCACGGGCGACCACCCCGCAACGGCGCTGCACATCGCCAGGCAGCTGCAGATGGCGCAGGATGCGACCCAGGTGATCGACGGCGAAGCCCTCAGCCACTGGTACGAGAACGGGGCCGATCCGCAGGCCCTCGCCGGCATCCGCGTCTTTGCGCGGGTATCGCCCGAACAGAAGCTGCAGATCGTCCGCGCCTTCCAGAGCCTCGGGCACTATGTCGCCGTGACCGGGGACGGCGTCAACGACGCCCCGGCGCTCAAAAGCGCGCACATCGGGATCGCGATGGGGAAGAGCGGCACGGACGTCGCCAAGGAGAGCGCCGACCTGATCCTCACCGACGATGCCTTTACCTCCATCGTGGGCGGCATCGAGGAGGGGCGCCGCGCCTACGACAATATCCGCAAAGTCGTCCACCTGCTCATCTCCACCGGGCTGGCAGAGATCATCCTGGTGCTGCTCTCCCTCGCCTTTGCGACCCCCGTGCCGCTGCTGCCCATCCACCTGCTCTGGCTCAACCTCGTCACCAACGGCATCCAGGATGTCGCCCTGGGGCTGGAGCCCGCCGAACCCCATGTGCTCAAACGCGGCCCCCGTCCCCCCAAAGAGCCCATCTTCAATAGGCTTATGATCCGGCGTATCGTCCTGGGGGCGGCCTATATGGGCTTGATCGGTTTCGGGCTCTTTTATACCCTGCTCGCGCAGGGCGTTCCGGTGGAATCCGCCCGCAACGACACCCTGCTGCTGATGGTACTTTTTGAGAACCTGCACGCCTTCAACAGCCGGAGTGAGACGCGCTACCTCTTCACGATCAGCCACTTCAAGAACCTGCTGCTGCCGCTGTCGATCGTGGCAGCGCAGGCCGTACATATCGCCGCGATGCAGCTGCCATGGATGCAGCATCTGCTGTCACTGGAACCGGTGTCATTGGAGGTGTGGGTGGAACTGCTGATTTTCGCGCTGGGGCTGGTTGTAGTGATGGAGGCGGAGAAGTTTGTCCGCCTGAGGAGAACGTAGTCCTTTACGCCGCGGCGTACAGGGCCTGTTCACGGGCGATCAGCAGATCGCCGAGGAAAAAATAGGCCTCTTTCCAGGCGCTCAGCACTTCATCCGTCGCCGCGTCGCCAAGCACTTCTTTGACGGCGGTGAGCAGCGACACCCCGACGACGGGGTAGTGTTCGGGCTGCACGCCGGCACGGACATGCGACTGCGCCATCTTCTCGAGGGCTTCTCCGAGCAGCTCCAGCTTTTCGATGTTGGCCGCATAGGCAGCGACCGCCGCGGCCAGCTTCTTGTGCTGGTCCGGCGACGCCTCTTTGAACAGCGCCTTCGTCTCCGGGTAATGCTCGAAAAGGATTTCGTACATCCGCGCCGTGATCGCTTCGGCATTTTCCGCAACGGGCTTCGCCGTCGCCTTGATGATCTCGATCGTCTCTTTGGACAGACTCATGATGATACTCCTTTGTCATCTAAAAGACACGCACGCCATTCCGGCGCCGTGCCTGTGGGTTTACTTCGTTGCGAACTTGTAGTCGAGCTGGAGCCAGGCTTTGGTCACGTCGTTGCCGGTGTCGCCCTTGGAATAGAAGGCCGCTTTCGCCAGGAACGCGAGGTCCTTGACACCCGGAACCTTGTTGGCATAGAGCACGTCAAACTCGCTTCCGAGATCCTTGTTCGCACCGGAGAGCGCGTCAAACTTGTGGTAGACCCCCAGGACTTTCCCGAAGCCCGGGGCGGCATAGCCGAGCTTGCCGCTCAGGTCCGCCAGACCGGCGTTGTTGCTGCCTGCCGTACGCCCCAGAAAGACGTCCGCCCACCCTTGGAACTTGTGCAGGGTCGCCAGCGGGGTCGTGAACCCTTTGGTGCTGCTGCCGGAGGCGTCGCCGAGCACTTCGTACTCCGCCCCGGCGATGATGCCGGAGATGTTCGCACCGAGGGCGATGTCATAGTAGGAGGCGTCGATCTCCGGCGCCGTATCCAGGGCATAGTCAAGCGTCGCGTCCGTCTGCATTGCATAGGAGGCGGCGTAATCGAACTTGATCCCCTCCATCGGTACGACGCCGTTGACGCGGATACCGTAGGTGTCGTGGATATCGGCGAGCATATAGTCAAAGAGCGTGACGGTGAGTGCATCCGCCACCTTGTAATTGACGTTGAGCAGCGCCGAACCCGTATCGGTCGTCGGGTTCGTGTTGACCCCCTGGTAGCCATAGACCCACGCCCCCAGCAGCGTCAGCCCTTCGACGGACTTGTTCACGACCGTCACCGTATCGTAGGCACGCTCCATCTGGCGCCAGCCGACGGTCCCCACGAAGCGCTGGTCGTCGAGGTTGACGAATGAGCGCCCCGCGAGCAGGGTCGTGTCCGCCGCCGTATAAGCCAGGTAACCCTCGGTCAGGATCGCCTGCTGCGGGTCGAGGATCAGGTCATACGTCGCATCCTGCGGCGCGTAGTCGTTGTAGCCGAAGTTGTTGACCGAGGTCATCCCCACTTTGGCAGTGAGCCCCTCGAGGCCGAGGAGGGTCCCTTCGACCGCGAGGCGTGTACGGGCCGTGAAGGCGTTGGCCGTATCGAGGCCGTTGTCCTTCACGTCCGCCATCTCGTAGCGCGGGCGGATCTCCCCGCTCATCTTCATATCGTCCAAAATCGTAATGCTCTCTTCGGCTGCCGCCGCCGTATTCATCGCTGTAATCATTAACGGCGCCGCCGCCAGGGATATCATCCATTTTTTCATATAGTTATTCCTTTAGTTATTCGTGTGAGGTTATACCTCTGGGAAATTCCGCGCAGCGTGGGCGGAACTCCCCAGAAGTACCCTAGTGGCCTTCACCCGCCCAGGCACTGCGCCGCCACCATGACGAGGGCGAATCCGAGCAGGAGGGAAAGCCCCTGCCAGAAACGGACGGGATCGCGTTCAATCAGCGGCGGTCTGCTTTTATTCAAAAAGGCCCGGTTGGGATGGCGCAGGTCGTAGACGAACTCGGCGACATCCTCGTAGCGGCGCTCCGGGTCCGGGTCGAGCGCCTTGCGCAGCGCTTCGTCAAACCAGACCGGCACGCCGCTTCCCTCGGTCGCGAGCGGAACGTATTTGAGCTTCTTCTGCTCGGAGCGCTGTTTGGTCCGCGCCACGTTGAGTCCGTAGGGGGAGCTGCCCGAGAGCATCCGGTAGAGGATCGCCGCCAGCGAATAGAGGTCCGAACGCGGTGTGCCTGCGCCGCCCAGGAAATACTCCGGGGCCGAGTAATGCGCCGTACCGGGCATCTGCGTCCCTTCGCGCTCCGGTACCGTCTCCTGGATTCCCTCGATCTTTACCGACCCGAAATCAATGATCTTGAGGGTCCCCGTGGCGTCGATCAGGATGTTTTCCGGGCGCAGATCCTGGTGCACCATCTCGCGGCGGTGCAGCGCGAGCAGCCCCCGCGCGATCTGTTCGGCAAAGCGCCGGACCGTCTCAAGGTCGGGACGGGGGTTGTCCGTCATCCATTGCGCCAGCGACTGCCCCTCCACATACTCGGTCACGGTGTAGAGGTAGGCACGCGGGCGCTGCTGCGGGTAGGCCTTGAGCAGATGGGCGTTGCTGACCCGGCGGGCGATCCACTCCTCGGTCAGGAACCGCTCCACCTGCGTGCGGTCGTGCTGCAGCTCCGTCGCGAGGGTCTTGAGTACCACGGGTGCCTCGGTCTGCGTATCGACGGCGAGGTAGACATGGCTGCGGCTTGTCCTGCTGAGCGTACGGACGATACGGTAGCCGTCAAACTCCGAGCGGGGTTCGAGCAGCGGCGCGAAGGGCTTTTCGATCACCTCCTTGTAGCGCTCGTCGATCGCCTGTTCCGGCAGGGCGTCAATGCGCAGGAGCATCAGCGTCAGGTTGTCCTCGCTGCCGTTTTCCAGTGCCCGGTTGACCAGTGCCTCCGCCGCAGCGTCGTAATCGTCGCCGCACCCCTGCAGCGTTTGCAGGATATCCTCGTCACGGATATGCTCGTAGACCCCGTCGGTCATCAGGAAAAAGACATCCCCCGCTTCCGCACTCAGCACGGCATGGTCGATCATGAGCTGCGAGTCCATTCCCATCGCCCGGCTGAGATAGCTCTCGTTCTGCGAGATCCGCAGGCGGTGATCCTCGGTCTGCTGCTCCAGTACCCCGTCGCGGAGCCGGTAGATCCGCGCGTCGCCGATATGAAAAAGGTGCACGCTTCGCCCCCGCAGCACCAGTGCGCTGAAAGTGCAGACGTACCCTTTGTCCATATCGAAACGCTCCGGCCCCCGCCTGGTCTGGGCGTAAAGCCAGGAGTTCGTCGCCTTGAGCACCTGCCGGGCCGCCCGGCCGACCGACCAGGTCTCCGGGGTGCTGAAGTAATCCTCCAGAAAGGAGACGACGGCGACCTGGCTGGCGATCTGGCTCACCTCGCTGCTGCTGATGCCATCGGCCAGCGCCGCGGCCGCGCCCTTGGTGCAGAGCAGCGTGTCGTCGGGGATGCGCAGATCGTGAAAGTCCTGGTTCAGGGGTTTGCGCCCTTTGTCGGTGTGGCTGCCGACGGTGAGTTTCACGGCTGTATTCATCGCTTGATCATCTTTGTCAGACTCCTTTTGAACACGGCCGCCACCGCGGCAGTGCTCAAAAAAAGTCGTGTTACCACGACTTGTAGGGCAGGAATTTGCCGTTCATGGTGATCACGACGCGGTCACCCGCCGGATTCTCCTCTTTGTCGATGTCCATGGAGAAATCGATCGCACTCATAATGCCGTCGCCGAACTTCTCGCCGACGATCTCCTTGATCGTTTCGCCGTAGACGCCGACGACTTCATAGAGGCGGTAGATGAGCGGGTCGGTCGGAACGGTCTGATCCCACTTTTTGTTCGGGAACTCCTGCAGCGCTTCGGAGACCGCGGCATCCAGCCCCAGGACTTCACACAGTTTGTCTGCCGGCTCGGGCTTCAGGCTGTTCATGCCGAGGCACGCCGAAGTCAGGAACACGGAACCGAGACCGACCTGCTCCGAGATCGCCTCCCAGCCCAGACCGCTGCTTTTTTTCGCCGCCATAATCGTTTCAGTCATTTCAAGCTTTGTCATAAAAAATATTTCCTTTTTGTTATTGAATGGATACGGCCGGAGCCGCAAGTGCCGGGTTACCCCAGCGTACGTTTCGGGCTTGTTCTGACGTGTGTCGCGTAGAGCGTCAGACCCGTAAACGCCAGACCGCCGACCAGGTTACCCAGTGCAACCGGAACCTCGTTCCAGAGGATGTAGTCAGAGATGGTGAAGTTACCGCCCATGATCAGGGAGAACGGGAACAGGAACATGTTGACGATGGAGTGCTCGAAGCCCATGAAGAAGAAGAGCATAACCGGCATCCACATCGCCAGGAACTTGCCGCTGACCGTCGTGGAGATCATCGCGCCGACGACACCCATGGAGACCATCCAGTTACAGAGCATCCCGCGGACAAAAACCGTAAACCAGCCGGAAACACCGTGGGACTGGTACCCCAGCGTACGCGCTTCACCGATGCCCGCCACTTTCTTGGCGATCTCGCCGCCGTCCGTGTCAAAACCGTATGTAAAAATAAAGGCCATCATAAACGCGACCGTCAGGGCGCCCATCAGGTTCCCCAGTGCCACAAAGCCCCAGTTACGCAGTATCTGGGCAACCGAAACGCCCGGACGTTTATCCAGCCATGCCAGCGGGACGAGAACGAAAACACCTGTGAGCAGGTCAAAGCTCATGAGGTAGAGCATAATGAAGCCGACCGGGAAGAGCATCGCGCCGACCAGCGGTGAGCCAGTTTTCATTGCGACCGTGACGGCGAAGACCGCTGCCAGTGCCAGGATAGCCCCCGCCATATAGGCGCGGATGAGGGTGTCCTTTGTGGACATATAGACTTTCGATTCTCCCGAATCGACCATTTTTGTTACAAATTCGCTTGGAGCCAAATAGGCCATTGGATATCTCCTTATCGTGTTGTTGATCGAAGCCGCTTCCCGACGCTGCTGCCCTTCACGGAGAGCGGCATCGGCAAGGGCGTGGTCCTTCTGTCCAGCGGTGCTGTAAGCGCTACCACGGTCCGATCAACCTGGAAAATTCTAGCGCTTATATTTTGTTCTTGGTAGCAGAAAATTGTATGTATTTTATACACAAATCTTATTATTTTCTGAACACTAAAACTGTTTACGATGGAGCATATTGATTAAAAATAGAACTTAACAGCTTTTTCACAAAATGTTTTTGCGGTCAGTCGAGTACAACGATTTGGCGGCAGTGCCACCGCATATCGGTAAGCAGTCACACCCTCTTTTTTATGGAATCGCCCGGGGAGAGGGGCACGCTGTACAGGAAGGTTTCAGCGTTTTATGCCTGGGAGAGTGCCACGAAGCCGTTGACTTCCGTAAAGGCTTTGGCGCGGAGGTTGGTATTGGGCTCGAGCATCTTTACAACCATCCGGGCCAGGTTGGCGTCGATGCCGGGGCGGTCGAGCGGTGTCATATCCAGCCGTTCCCCTTCCGAGGGCATATAGTGCGCCTGCAGCGGGTAGGCCGTTTCGCCCGTCAGTTTCTTATAGAGCCGGCAACCGAAATCGAAGAGCTCGAACGATTCGTTCCGGCCGCTTTTCGCACCCGTTTCGAATCCGAATTCAAGCGCAATCGTCTTGTCGCGCAGGTAGGCCTGCAGCTGCATGATAAAGCCGATCGCCGCGGGCGAGTAGTGGGCCAGCACCCGGTCGTGGAACTGTCCGAAGCTCTCCCCCGCGTTGCGCAGGCGGCGGTACTCGCGCATCAGTGACTCGACGTGGTAGCGCGCGATCCGAAGCGGCACGGATTTCATGACGCTGTACCCCTCCTGCCCTTCGGAAGTGAGTTTGCCCCCGAGGGTGATGTGCACCCCGTGCTCCGTCTCGCCGTTCACCTTGGCCTTGCACCCCTCGAAACCGACGTCACCGACCCCGTGCAGGCCGCACCCTTTGACACAGCCCGACCAGTGCATCCGCACGCGGCCGCCCTCCAGCGGCACCGCGCGGCTCAGATACTCGGCCATCTCGATGGCATCGGGTTTGTTCGGAATGACGCCGAAGGGGCAGTGCTCCTCGCCGGCGCAGGCGATCAGGTGGTTGAAATAGGGGCTGGATACGCTCTGATAGGTCCCGAAAAACGGCGTCTCCATCAGGGCCTCGTAGCGCACGGCATCCACCCCGAGGAGGTAGAGGCTCTGTTCGATGTCGAGGCGCACACGCCCGTCGCCGAACGTCTCCGCCGCCTCCGCCGCGGCGACAAGGTCGCTGCCGCTGAAGACGCCGGAGGGGACGACGGCATGGACGGCGAAGGTGCCGTTGTTCAGCTGGACCCGCCCCTGATCAGAGTCATTGTTGTCAAGCTGGGTCAGCGTCTCCCCGGCCGTGGCGAAGTCGATGCCCGCCTTTTCACGGATGGCCGCGGCGAGGGCCTCCATCCCCACCGCCTCGATCAGGAAGTGCAGCCGGTTCTTGTTGCGGTTGTCCCGGAAGCCGTAATCGCGGTAGAGCTCGATCAGGGCCCGGAACATCGCCACGGCTTCCGCCTCGTCGCGCACGAAGATATCGGCGTTGCGCGCGATCACCCCGACCCGTCCGCCGAGGTAGACGTTGTAGCCGTAAACACCCTCTTTTTGCGCCAGCACGAAGCCGCAGTCCTGCCCGAAGATGTTGCAGCGGTTGGCGAGCGACCCGCAAACCCCCGTGTTGAACTTGCGCGGCAGGGCGCTGACCCACTCCCAGTGCCCCAGGAAAAGCTCTTGCAGCTTTTGCAGCAGCCCCTGGGATGGCAGGATATTGTCGAAGGCCACCCCGTCGAGAGGGTCGTTGACCATGTTGCGGAAGTTGTCGACCCCCGTATGGAAGGTCGTCAGACCCACGTTTTCAAGGCGCTCTAGGATCTCCGGCATCGCTTCGATGCTCAGGTAGCGCAGTACGATCTGGGCCCGGGTCGAAATGTCCATGTAGTCCTGGCCATACTCCTTGGCGATCTCGCCGACGGTGCGCGCCTGGGCCGCATCCAGCTGGCCGCCGGGAATGCGCACCCGCATCATGAAACGCTCCGGGGTCATCGGGCGGTCGAAAATGCCGAAGCACTTCAGGAAGTAGCCCAGGTCCTCCTTGGGGATGCTGCCGTAGCCCGCTTTGGCGTACTCGGCGATCTGCTCGAACGCCTCTTTGGGGGTTTTGAGCGCCTTGGTCTGCTCGACCTTGTTCGTTTTGGTGTTCCGGGCTTCAGAGGCCGCTTGCAATACGCTGATCATGGCACGCCCCTTCGTTGATGTACTGCGGCAGCACCGCGTGCAGGTTGACGACGTCACCGAAGACGATGATCGCGGGGCGCGGGGCGTTTGCGGCCACCGTCGGCAGCCCTTCAAGCGTGGTGATGAAGCGCTGCTGGTCCGGCCGGGAGGCGTTGGAGATGACGGCGCAGGGCATCGCTGTTTCCGCGCCGGCCTCCAGCGCCTTCTCCACGATCTCTTTGGCGCGCGAGACCCCCATCAGGACGATGGTCGTATGGTTTTTCAGCTTCAGCAGATCGATCCACTCCGTGTTGATGCGGTTACCCGCCAGGTGCGCGGAGACGATGGAGAGGTTCGCCGCGTACCCGCGCGCCGTCGGGGCGATCCCTGCGGCGAGCGGTCCGGCGACGGCCGAAGAGATCCCCGGCACGACTTCGACGCGGATTCCTTCCGCGACAAGCGCCTGCGCCTCTTCCGCCCCGCGCCCGAAAATGTAGGGGTCCCCCGCTTTGAGGCGCGCGACCTCCAGCCCCTTCTGCGCATACTCGATCAGGAGGGCGTTGATCTTCTCCTGCTTGATGCTGTGGTGCCCCTTGCGTTTGCCGACGTGGATGACCATCGTCGCTTTGGGGATGAGCGCCTTGATCTCCTCGCTGACGAGGTGGTCAACGAAGACGACGTCGGCTTCCGTGATAAGGCGGTACGCTTTGAGTGTCAGCAGGTCCACGTCCCCCGTGCCGCAGCCGACAAGGTGTACCCGTCCGAGACGGCGGTTCGCTTCGGCCTTCAGCGCCCCCGGACGGATCTGCCCGGCGAGGCGTTCGCGCATCGCCTTCCGGCCCAGTGCGGCCATCGACGCGGGCAGCATCCGGGCGATCTTGTCGCGAATGGCCTGGGCCACTGCCGGCGAGCCCCCGCCGGAACTCACCGCGATCTTGACCGGCCCCTGCTCGACCAGTGCGGCAAAGAAGAAGTCGCACTGTTCCGGAACGTCGACGACGTTGAGCAGGAAACGCTGCCGCTGCTTCAGTGCCGTCAGCATCGCCGTGACCCCGGGGTTGCCGGTGGCGTCGATGATGATGCCGTACTCCCGGCAATCCTCCTCCGTCACCGGGCGTTCACACGCCTCCGGGACAAGGGTACGCATCGGCTCGCTGCACAGCGCGGCGATAACGTCGAAATCGATCTGGTTGCGGCGCATTACCTGCGCCTTTTGCAGGGCAACCGGCCCGCCGCCTATCAGCAGTATCTTCGGGTTGTGCAGCACAACGGGAAGGGTAATTCTTTGCATCATGAATCCTTCGTATGTTTTTTAATGCGCCTTCGGTGGTGAAGAAGCGTCAAAAAACATGACCGTCCCCGGCGGCCGGACCGGCCGCACGAACTTTATTTGACCATAAACTTGTAATCGAGCTGGGCCCAGACTTTGGTCACGTCGTTACCGGTGTCGCCCTTGGAATAGAAGGCCGCCTTGGCCAGGAACGCAAGGTCCTTGACGCCCGGAACCTTGTTGGCGTAGAGCACGTCAAACTCGCTGCCGAGGTCCTTGTTTGCGCCGGAGAGCGCGTCAAACTTGTGGTAGACCCCCAGCACCTTCCCGAAGCCCGGGGCTGCGTACCCCAGTTTGCCGCTCAGGTCCGCCAGACCGTCGTTGTTGCTGCCTGCCGTACGCCCCAGAAAGACGTCCGCCCACCCCTGGAACTTGTGCAGGGTCGCCAGCGGAGTCGTGAAGCCCTTGGTGCTGTTGCTCTCGGCGTCGCCGAGCACCTCGTACTCCGCCCCGACAATGAGGCCGGAGATGTTCGCGCCCAGGGCGATGTCGTAGTAGGCCGCGTCGATCTCCGGCGCATCATCGAGGGCGTACGTCAGCGACGCGTCATTCTGTTTGGCATAGGAAGCCGCATAGTTCAGCGTCACACCGTCCAGGGCGATATCGCCGGCAATGCGCAGGCCGTAGGTGTCATGAATATCCGCAAGCATATAGCCGAATCCCGTGACGGAGAGCGCCTTGCCCGCCGTGTATGTCGCGTGCAGGAGCAGTGAGCCCGTGTCCGTCGTCGGGTTGGCGTTGACACCCTGGTAGCCATAGATCCACGACCCCATCAGGGAGAGGCCGTCGATGGAACCGTTACTCAGTGTCACCGTATCGTAGGCACGCTCCATCTGGCGCCAGCCGACGGTCCCCACGAAGCGCTGGTCGTCGAGGTTGACGAAGGAGCGCCCCGCGAGCAGGGTCGTGTCCGCCGCCGTATAAGCCAGGTAACCCTCGGTCAGGATCGCCTGCTGCGGGTCGAGGATCAGGTCATAGGTCGCATCCTGCGGCGCGTAGTCGTTGTAGCCGAAGTTGTTGACCGAGGTCATTCCCACTTTGGCACTGAGACCTTCAAGGCCGAGGAGGGTCCCTTCGACCGCGAGGCGTGTACGGGCCGTGAAAGCGTTGGCCGTATCGAGGCCGTTATCCTTCACGTCCGCCATCTCGTAGCGCGGGCGGATCTCCCCGCTCATCTTCATACCGTCCAGGAGGACGATCTCTTCCGCCGCGGTTGCGGCCACACTGAAACTTCCCACAATAACCGGCACGGCGGCCAGCGACATCATCCACTTCTTCATTCAATTTATCCTTTTACAATCTCCGAGGCGGCACCTCTGGAGAGCCCCGCATGATGCGTCGGGACTCCCCACAGATACCGGCGATCTTTTGCACCGGAATGCCGGGGGAATACCTCCCCTGCTCCGGCAGAAACACACTATGACCGGTTGTTCACTTCGTTATTCGTCATCCTTGGCGAACTTCTCGTAGAGGAAACTGAGGATCGCTTCGCGGCAGCGGACGTACTCAGGGTCATGCTGCAGCGCCACACGGTCGCGCGGGCGCTCCAGGTTCACCTCGAGGATCTCCCCCACCGTCGCCTCGGGGCCGTTGGTCATCATGATGACCCGGTCGCTGAGCAGCACCGCTTCATCCACGTCGTGCGTAATGATGATAACGGTGTTCTGCACCTTCTCCTGGATACGCATCAGGTGCTCCTGGAGGTTGGCGCGCGTCAGCGAGTCAAGGGCGCCGAAGGGTTCGTCCATCAGCAGGACCTCGGGCTTGATGGAGAGCGCGCGGGCGATCCCCACGCGCTGCTTCATCCCCCCGCTGATCTCGCCGGGGTACTTGTCCTTGGCGTGGTCGAGGTTGACCATGCTGACGAACTTCATGACGCGTGCTGCTAGCGCCTGCTTGTTCAGTTCCGGCATCACCTTCTTGACGGCCATCTCGATGTTCTGGTAGACCGTCAGCCACGGCAGCAGCGAGTGGTTCTGGAAGACAACGGCGCGCTCGGGGCCCGGGCCGCCGATCTCCTTGTTGTTCAGGAAGATCCCGCCGGCCGTGTTGAGGTCGAGCCCGGCGATCATGTTGAGCAGCGTCGATTTTCCGCAGCCCGAATGTCCGATGATCGAGATGATCTCGTTCTTTTTAATCTCCAGGTCGACGTCCCGGACCGCTACGTACTCCTTCCCGCCCGGGAGCGGGAACACCTTGTCGACATGTTCCAGTGAGAGAAATTTACCCATGCTGTCCTCCTTAGGCGCGTTTTCGGTAGTCGAAGAAATCGGCGATCTTGCCCATGATGACGTCGAGGATATACCCCACGACACCGACAATGATGATCCCGATAATGATGTTCGGGTAGTTCAGATTGTTGTACTCATCCCAGATCCAGAACCCGATACCGATCCCGCCGGTAAGCATCTCCGCCGCAACGATGACGAGCCAGGCGATCCCCAGGCTCAGCCGCATCCCCGTAAAGATGTACGGCACCGCGACGGGCAGGATAATCTTGCGGATCGTCTCGAAGGGGGTGAACTGCAGCACCTTCGCAACGTTGAGGTAATCCTGGTTGACACTGCGTACCCCCAGGGCCGTATTGATGATGATCGGCCAGATGGAGGTGATAAAGATCGTTGCGACCGCCGTCAGGTTGATATCCTGGAAGACCATCAGCAGCAGCGGCAGCCACGCCAGCGGCGAGACCGGCTTGAGGATCTGAATATAGGGGTTGAGCGCCAGCATAAAGCTTTTGCTCATCCCGATCAGCAGCCCCACCGGGATCCCCACGAGGATCGCCAGCGCGAAGCCCCCGAAGACCCGGCCGAGGGAGTTGGTGATCTGCCAGGCGATCCCTTTGTCATCCTCGTTCTCGACGTAGAACGGATCGGAGAGCACCCCCTCGATCTCGTCGCCGTCGGCATTGATTCCCCCGAAGGCCGCCACCCATGTATTGTGGGGCGTCGGGAACTCTTCGACATTGTTGGCCACCAGTTGCCAGCCCGCCAGCACGACGAACAGCACCATCAGCGGCAGCGCGGTTTTCTTGATAATTTCCTGCATCATGTTTTCCTGGTTTCAGCCGCGAAGGGCCGAAGATTTATTTCGTGACGTATTTGGGGTCGGCACAGCCGGCAGGGCCGTAGGGGCAGACGTAGTCGGGCTGGGCCGTCTTGAGGCTTCCCTCCCAGGCGTTGGCCGCTTTGAGGTCCGCCTCGCTCACGAGCGGGTTCGTCACCTTGAAGCTGTAGATATACTCAACCGCTTTGTTCGGGTCGTAGACCTTGCCGTCCATAAACATGTTGTACTTGTCCACGCCGTCTTTCTTCCACGGGCTCGGCGGCAGCGCATACCCCACCTCTTTGGCCGCGATCTCAAAGAGGTCCGGGCGGTAGGTCTTCTCGATGACCGCTTTCATATCGACGGGCTTGTCGAGCTGACCCCAGCGGTACATCTGCGTGATGAACCACATGCCGTGACTGTAAAAGGGGTACGCCGCGTAGTAGTTGGCGAAGACGTTGAACATCGGGTTGGGCTCGGAGTCCTGCCCTTTGAGGTACTGGAAGGTCCCCGTCATGGACTTTTCAAGCACCGAGACCGGCGCTTTGACGTAGTTGGGCTTGCTGAGGATCTTCGCCGCCTCTTTGCGGTGTTCCCAGCTTTCATCCAGCCACATCTGCGCCTCGATGATCGCCTTCATGACCGCCTTGGTCGTTTCGGGGTTCTTTTCGACAAAGTCCGCCCGGGCCTGGAGCACCTTCTCGGGATTGTTGTTCCAGATGTCGTAGTTGGTGACGAGGGTCGAGCCCTTCTTCTTCAGGACGATCCGTTCGTTCCACGGCTCCCCGACGCAGTACCCTTCGATGTTGCCGGCGATCAGGTTGCTGGGCATCGTCGGCGGCGGAAAGGGTTTGATCGTCGCGTCGCGGTCGGGCTCAATGCCCGAGGATGCCATCCAGTAGCGCAGCTCGTAGTTGTGCGTCGAGACCGGGTGGACCATGCCGAAACTGAGCGGCTGGTATTTGCCACCCTCTTTTTGATGCTTGGCGTCAATATACTTTTTCAGCGACTCGGAACCGAGCGGACGTGTCTTCTCGTCCATACCGTAGGTTTTCATCTTCTTGATAATGTTGTTGCCGAACGTGATGCCGTTGCCGTTGAAGTCGAGGCTCAGCAGCGCCTGGAGGTTTGCATCACCGTTGATGCCCAGCGTCGCCGCAATCGGCATCCCAGCCAGGGCGTGCGAGAAGTCGTACTCGCCGTTGATCACCTTCTGCTGGATCCCCGGCCAGCCGCCGCCCTCTTTGACGACGTGGACATCCAGGCCGTACTTGTCAAAGAAGCCCTTCTCCTCCGCGATGACGATTGGAGCACAATCCGTCAGCGCAATAAAGCCGATGGTCAGCTTCTTCTTTTCGACGCCTGCCATCAGCGTCGTCGCCGCCAGCCCGAGGGCAAGTCCGGCCAGTGTCAAACCTTTCAATCCAGATGCACTTTTCATTGCTTTAACCTTTATTTTTTTTGAAACTCTGTTTCGGTTGCACCATTATGGCATGGTATAGGGAGGAATTTAACGTATTTTTTGTATGTTTTTTATACAATAGTCTTAATATTTTCTTAGCAAAGAATGTCATAATACGTCAGCAACAATGAAAATACAACCCCTATATATAGAGAAAGGCCTGTTATGAAAATCAAATCCGTCTGCGGATACTGCGGGGTGGGCTGCGGCATCGAATACGACACCCGCCGCCTCGTCGGCGACATCGATTATCCCGTCAACGAAGGGCTCGTCTGCTCCAAGGGGGCCAGCGAGCTTCATACCATCGAGACACCGACCCGGCTGCTGCGCCCCAAACTGCGCAGAGCCTACGAAGACTTTACGGATATCTCCTGGGAGATGGCCATTGAGACGATCGTCCACAACATCCGCTCCACCTCCCCCGAGCGGATCGGCTTCTACCTCTCGGGCCAGATGCTCACCGAGGACTACTACGTCGCCAACAAGCTCGGCAAGGGGTTCCTGGGCACCAACAACGTCGACACCAACTCGCGCACCTGTATGGCCAGCGCCGTCGTCGCCCACAAGAAGGTCTTCGGCGCCGACTACGTTCCCGTGCGTATGGAGGAGATCGGGCACTGCGACCTGCTGATCATGATCGGTGCGAACCCTGCTGAAGCGCACGTCGTCTTTAACAACAAGATAAAAAAAGCGAAAAAAGAGGGGCTCAAAACCGTTGTCATCGACCCGCGCCGCACGGAAACCGCCGAGCAGGCGGACCTCCACCTCCCCATCCGCGTCGGCACCGACATCGACTTCCTCAGCCTTGTCGCGCGCCGCATCGTCGACGACGGCAAAACTGACGAGGCCTTCCTCGACGCCCACGTCAACGGGTTTGACGCCTATCTTAAAAAGATCAAGAAGATCCCGACCAAGAAGCTGCTCAAACGGTGCGGGCTGGAAGAAGAGGCGTTCGAAGCGTTTATGGAACTCTTTTACGAAAGCGAGAACGTCATCTCCGCCTGGACGATGGGGCTGAACCAAAGCGCACAGGGGGTCGACAAGAACCTCGCGCTCATCAACCTCCACCTGCTCACCGGCAAGATCAACCGTCCCGGCAACGGCCCCTTCTCCCTGACCGGCCAGCCCAACGCCATGGGGGGCCGCGAGGTCGGGGGCCTGGCGACGACCCTCGCCGTGCACCTCGATTTTAACGAGGAGTCCATCGCCAAGGTGAGCGAATTCTGGGGTACGGAGAACATCGCCCCCGCTCCCGGGCTGACAGCCTTCGAGATGATCGAAGCGGCCGAACGGCGCGAACTCGACGTCCTCATCATCTGCCACACCGACCCCGTCTACCACCTCCCCAACCGCAGCCGGGTCGAAGCGGCGCTGAAGAAGGTGCCCTTCATTGTCGAGATCAACGCCTACGATGACAGCGAAACGAAACCCTTTGCCCACCTGCGGCTGCCGGCGGCCCCCTGGGGCGAAAAGGAGGGCACCCAGACCAACATGGACCGCAGCATCACCCGCCAGGAGCGTCTGACCCGCCGCAGCATCGACTGCAAACCCGACTGGGAGATCTTTTCGATGATCGGGCGGGCCATGGGGTTCGTAAGCGCCTTTGACTACCAAAACGCCGAAGCGATCTGGGACGAGTACCGCCGCATGACGGCGCTCAGCCCGAAAGGGCACATGGACATCAGCGGCGTCGACGCCGCCAGCCTCAAAAACGGCGGCCATGTCTGGGGCGAAGGGCTCTTTGACAACAACGAGTTCCTCACCCCCGACGGTCGGGCGAACCTCATCTTCGTGCAGAATGAACGCCGCAGCGAAAACACCTCGCTGGAGTTCCCTTACCTGCTCACGACCGGGCGGACCCGCGACCAGTGGCACAGCGGTACGAAGACCGCCTTCGTCGACCGCCTGCTCAAGCACAAACCGCTGAGCTACATCGAGATCAACAGTGAGGATGCGCAGAACGCGGGCATCGCGGACGGTGACAAGGTCAAGGTGACGACGGCGAGGGGTTCGCTCGTCTTCGAGGCGAAAGTGACAGAAAACATCCGCGAAAAGACCCTCTTCGTCCCCGTCACCGACCGCCGTATCAACTACCTCACCAACGACCTCCTCGACCCGGAGTCCAAAGAGCCCGACTACAACCACAACGCGGCGAAACTGGAGAAGTGGGCGGGGTAATTACCGCTTCAGGGCCTGTCCGAACACGGTTTTGAAGCGCCCGGAATCCTCCACCCGTCAACGATCGACTTGGATGCCCCGTTCGTCAAAAACTTCTTTGGCGGTCGCGAGCCCGTTCAGCGCGGCGGGGAAACCGGCATAGACCGCCATCTGAATCATGATCTCGATGATCTCCTGCGGCGTGCAGCCGACATTGAGCGCACCGTGCACATGGGCCTTTAACTGGGGCGCGGCCGTCCCCATGGCCGTCAGGGCAGCCACCGTGGCGATCTCACGGGAGCGCAGGTCCAACCCGGGACGGCTGTAGATGTCTCCAAAGGGAAACTCCACAAGCAGGTCAGCGAACTCCGGAGCGATTGCACTGAGGGCCTCAATGATCTTATCCCCCTGATCGCCGCCGACCTTGCCCAGCATCTCCCTTCCGATTTCATACCTGTCAGATTTCACTGGTTCATCTCCTTTTTTCCTGGAAGTTTACATTTAAAATGTGAGGCATAAGCCGGTTGCGGGGCTGTGATCACTTTCCATAGTTCTCAAACGACTGTTCCACCCCCATGTGGACCTCATAGTCGACATAGTCGGAGATATGGAGTTCCTCATTCTCGAACGCTTCACGCTTTTTGACCGCGTCCATTGACGGCCAGCTCTCCACCCCGATATAGTCCCACTTCTCATCCGTACTGCTGCAGTCTATCATCGAGACCGCTTTCATCCCCAGGCTGTCGAGGTTCGCCCTGTCCTTAGCCATAAATGCAGCTCTCTCTTCTTCCAAAAGTTCAAAAAACGCTGTTTTCATTTTTGCGAAAAACAGCCTGATGATCGGAGTGTCACTTTTCATGTTTCTTACCTTCCTTCATCTTCTTTTACACAACGTTTAAAATGAGCAATCAAAAAGCCGCCTGCGGGTTTTTGATTGGTCTCCTATGATTTGTTAGGTGCTTTTCTCTGTGGCACAAATACATATACAGTCGCTCCTTCTTTTCCATGTTCTTGCATATGAACTAAATACATATTTTTGTCATTAAGCAATGTGACTTTGTGTGTACCAAGTAATCTTTTTATTTTTTGCATCCATATTGGGATATGTTTTTCATAATATTGATAGTCTGTGCCATTACCTAATGGGTTTTCTGCATGTAAAATCTTTCCACATTTATCGTATATCAATATGAAATCATCTTTCGTCAAATAACCTTCTGTCACATCCATTAAATCATTTACTACACCATCCAGTTTACTTGGTTGTTCGTCAATGGGGCGGGGATAGAAGTCTGGATTTAATTTTTCTATATCACTCAAAATGTATTTAGCATTCCACATCTTCTGTAAATTGTTGACTTTTTTGAGAAAGATTTTTTGATTCGCTACTAATGAACCCAAAGCAATCAATTCTAAAATCTTTCTAATTTGCAAACAGATCAATTCAATGTTAACTACGTTATACATAGCATTTCTTTCACCAGCTAAAAATGATTGAACCACATTTGTTCTTCTGTTAATTTCGTTCATGACATTTGCATATTTTTGTCGTTCTTTATCTTTCATGTCAGCCTCTACACCTAACTATTTATTAGCAAGCAAAAATGTATGTTTATCTATTGGAAACCGGGGTAAATCATACATTTCGTTCAAAAGCCATGATAGCAAAGTAGCAAATAGAAATCATTGAAATCTCACATCGTGCCGTTATCGCAGTATAATTCCCGAAATTTTCTGCAGGGAAAAAAAATGGCGGGTTGGATCGTACTGGCGATGGTGTTGTGGGGCATCGGCTGGCCCGCGCTCAAGGTCGTGACGGATACTGAGGTCCCGGTCGAGACCGTCACCTTTCTGCGCTTCGCCATCATGGCGGTTTCCTTCCTGCCCATCCTCTACTGGCGGCGCAAGCCGCTGCGTCTCAACCGCCGGACGCTGCGCTTCGCCGTTGCCGCAGGCGCGCTCAACGTCGCGTTTATGTACTTCGCCTTCTGGGGAGTACAGACGGGCAGCGCCGGGGCGGGCGGGGTCATCATTACCGTGGCCAGCCCCATCCTCACCGCCCTGCTCGCCCTCCTTGTCTTCCGCACCCGTGTCACCCCGCCGCAGCTGCTCGGCCTGGGCGTCGGGCTGTTCGGCGGGATGCTGATGCTGGAAGTCTGGCACGCCGACCTGCTGCACAGCGGCAACGTCTTCTTTATCGGCAGTGCGCTGGTGTGGGCCGTGCTCACCCTCCTGGGGCAGCAGTCGCATACGGAGATGGAGCCCATCCATTTCAACTTCTGGCTGGCCGTTTTCGCCGTGCCCATCGCGCTCGTTCCGGCGCTGCCCGCCGGGTTAGGCACGGTGCCGGACCAGGAGTGGCGTTTCTGGACGGGGCTGCTCTTTCTGGCCATCATGGGGCAGACGGTGGCGTCGACCATCTTCTTTGTCGCCGCGGGCAAGATCGGCTCGGCCAGGGCCGGCAGCTATATGTTCCTCGTGCCGCTGACCGCCCTGGTGGCCAGTTTCCTGCTGCTTGGGGAACGCCCCTCCTTCTGGCTCGTGGCGGGGGGCGCGGTCAGCACCGCCGCCGTCTACTTCATCAACGCCCGCAAACGCTGAGGCCGCACTGCCCGCGCCCTGCCGGAACAAAAGTCCGGCTAAAGAAGCAACATAGACGCCTGTCGCTTCGCAGAGTTTAAAGAAAGTTGGTATACCCTCCTTTATCTCCCCTGCGAAAGGATGCGGATGCCGGCGCTCTTCCTGCTCTTTGTCATGGTCGCATCCCTCGCCGCGCAGGTACGCCCCTCGCTGCTCGAAAAGATGGTCCAGCCGAAGCTCTCCGTCGAAGCCGTACGGCTTGCCGAAAGCGGCATCGCCGGCTATGACGCCAAGGTAAGCACGGGCAAGTACAACGTCAAAATCAACAACGCCTTCGGCGGGATCAACTATGCGCGGTGGCGTTTCAGCTGGAAAGATGAAGCGTCCCTCCCGTTTTACCGGGGGAAGGCCCCTATCGAACAGATGAACCGGTTCAGGATTTTCGGCAACTTCTTCCGGCGCCTGGACCCGCACTGGAACATGCTCCTCTCCGTGAACATGAACGCCACCTACGAACGTGAGCTCGACGGCAATGCCCTGGGCGGGGGAGTCTTCGGCTTTTTCGCCTATAAGATCGACCATGACCACTCGCTGCAGATGGGGGCCTTCGTCAACTACCACCCCATCACGACCCTCGCCCTCCCCGTCATCGGCTACAGCTACCGTGCCCGTGCCGACGACGGGTTCACCGCCGTCGTCGGTTTCCCGCGCGCCTTTGCCGGGTACCATATCGCCCCCGGCGTTCTGCTGCGGGCCGGCTTCCTCTTTTCGCAGGCCGTCATAAGGCTCGCAGACAACAGCGGCATCGAACCCCGGGGCTACCTGGAGGCCCAGGACTACCAGGTAAGCACCGGGGTGCGCCTGAGCCCCGCGGAGCAGTGGGAGTTCAGCAGCGACCTGCTCTACGCTTTCCGGCGCGAGATCCACCTCTACGACCACGCGGCCGACGCCCTGGAGAGCTACCGCATCAAACCCTCCGCGGGGCTGATGTTCAAACTGACCTATATCTTCCGCTGAAAGGAGCTTCCATGACCCTTGCCGTTTCTGCCTGTCTGCTCGGCGAAAAAGTCCGTTTTGACGGCGGCCACAAGCACTTCCGCTTTCTGACCGAATCGCTCGCGGAGTACGCGACCTTCGTGCCGTTCTGCCCCGAAAACCTCGCCTTCGGCACCCCGCGCCCCTCGATAAGGCTCGTACACGACGAGACCCATACCTACGTCCTCTCGAACAAAACAGGGAAAGATGTCACGGCTGCGCTCGCCGAAAGCGTGCAGACGGAGCTCGGCCGTCTGCGCGGGGCACCGCTCACCGGCATCATCTTCAAGGCCAAATCGCCCAGCTGCGGGTTCGGCAGCGCGAAGATGCATCTGCCCAACGGCCACAGCGACGGCAAGCACGACGGTCTGTTCGTACAGCGATGCAAAGAGGCCTTCCCCCTGCTGCCGATGGAGGAGGAGGCACGGCTGCAGGATGCATGGCTGCGGGAGAACTTTATCATGCAGCTCTTCGCCTACGACGCTTTCGAAAAAATGAAAGCCGAATGCCGGGGCATTCACGACCTCGTCCGCTTCCACACCGTCAACAAGTTTCTGCTGCAGTCCAAGGACGAAACCCGCTACCGGCAGATGGGACGCGTCGTCGCCAACGCCGAGAACAGAACGCCGGCGGAGGTGATGCAGACCTACGAGCACCTCTTCAAAAGCGCCATCGCCGAAAAAAGCTCCCTGCGGCGCACCCGCAACGTCCTCGAGCATATGGCCGGTTTCTTCAAGCGCCTCCTCACCCCCGCCGAAAAAGCGATACTGCATGAGCAGATCGACGACTACGCGGCGAAGGTGCTCACCCTCATGACCCCGGTCAGCACCATCAAATTCCTGGCAATGAAGTACGGGGTAGAGTACCTCCTGGAACAGACCTTCCTCGACCCCTACCCCAAATCCATGGCGCTGCGTTCGCACTTAGAGAGCAGCCGCTGAAACACTGCCCTCAGTCACTTGAAGCCTCCGGTTGATGCCAATCGGTGCTACAATAAATAGTATGAAAACAGATACACCGAACCAGCGTATTCTTCTGACCGGGGCCACGGGGTATATCGGGCGGCGGCTGAAACGGCGGCTGCTGGAAGACCCCGGCGTCTCTTTGCGCCTGCTGGTGCGCAACCCCGACGCCCTTGGAGGCGCGGTACGCGCACGCGCCGAGGTCGTCCGGGGAAGCACTTTCACGCCCGAAGCGCTCGTACAGGCCATGGAGGGGATCGACGTCGCCTACTACCTCATCCACTCCCTGGGCAGCGGTGATTTTGCCGAGAAAGACCGCACCAGCGCCGTCAACTTCCGCGACGCCGCCCTGCAGGCGGGGGTGAAAAAAATCGTCTACCTCGGGGGGCTCGGCGTCAAGGCAACGGGCACGAGCGAACACCTGCTCAGCCGGATCGAGACCGGGGAGCTCCTCTCGGCCCGCCCCGACAGGATCGACGTACTCTGGTTCCGTGCCGGCGTCATCATCGGGTCGGGAAGCGCGAGCTTCGAGATCATCCGGAACCTCATCCAAAAACTCCCGGTCATGATCACACCCAAATGGGTCAGTACCCGCGCCCAGCCCATCGGCGTCAACGACGTCATCGCCTACCTCGACGCCGCCCGCAGCCCCGCGATCACGGGCAGCCGTACGGTCGACATCGGGGCGGAGGTCCTCTCCTACGGGGAGATGATGCGCCTGTGCGCCGGCGTGATGGGGCTGAAGCGCCTGATTTTTCCGGTCCCCTTTCTCTCCGTCACCCTCTCCTCGTACTGGCTGAACCTCTTCACGCCCGTGCCCTACGCCGTGGCGCGTTCCCTGATCGAGGGGCTCGGATCCGAAGTCGTTGTGCAGAACGACAACGCTGCACGGCTCTTCCCGGATATCCAGCCGGCCCCGTTCAAAAGTGCCGTCGCCGGGGCGCTCAAGGAGGCCGAAGAGCAGCAGGTGCTCAGCCGCTGGAGCGACCGCGGCGGCGATGTCTGGGAAACCGACCACGGCCGTTCGATCGCCGACGCCGTTTTCGTCGACCGCAAGACCCTGCCGCTGGGGAACTGTACGGCTCCGGCCCTCTTTAAAAGCGTCTGCGCCATCGGGGGACAGAACGGCTGGTTCGCCTACGACCCGCTGTGGAGACTGCGGGGCTTCTTCGACAAGCTGGCCGGCGGCGCCGGGCTGAACCGGGGCCGCCGATCGCAGAATGAACTCCGCGTCGGCGACAGCCTCGACTTCTGGAAGGTCGTCGATGTCGTCCCGGACGAACGGCTGCTGCTCTTTGCGCAGATGAAACTCCCCGGCAGAGCCTGGCTGGAGTTCAGGATCGACGGCGACCACCTCGTGCAGAGTGCTTACTTCATTCCGAAGGGGGTGTGGGGGCGTCTGTACTGGCACCTGCTCATCCCCCTGCATTTTCTCGTTTTCCGCGATATGATCCTGTCGCTCCACAAGCGTGCCGAAGGCTTTGAAAACGTCCCCCCTGCCTCGTGAGACACGCATCACAGCGCCGCCTGCCTGTGCACTGCCGCATCCAACCCTTTGCGGGTCAGAAGTTCCACTTCCTCTAAGTTTTCGACTGATTTGACAGTTTATTTCTGTGAATTAACCCATATTTCATGCTAAAAAAGTGCAGTTTGTACAAAAGTTAATCAGACAATCGGCTCTCTCCTTCGTTTGGCGTTTTATAATGGTCAAAATCTATGCTCGAAACCGTGTTTGAGCCCGACTGGACCCGCCGTATCAGCAGGAGGCGCACAATGAACGCAGTACACGTACCCCCGGTCGACAGAGACCCCAAACATATCTGGACCTTCAACGTTGTGACGCTTTTCAAAAGGCTTCGTGACTATCTCAACGGCTATGCCGATTACCGGCAGTACCCGAGCATCAAATTCGTCGAAACCTGGCCCCAGCACAGCCATGAGCACCAGCTCCTCACGACCTACGTCGCGACCAACCTCTACTGGTTCGGGCGGCACCTTCAGCGGGTCGAATCGACCCTGATCGACGTGCTGGAGCTCTTCAACAAGGTCATCGACACCGACAAAGAAGCAGGCGTACGCTATTTCGACCATCTCGGCATCGAACTGCAGTACAAGAACGCGCAGGACTTCCTGCAGCAGGCCGTCTTCGGCGAGCACCCCGCCAACCTGGCCGGCATCATGAGCAGTGCCCGGGAAAACGCCATTATCTGCCGCCCCCACCTCGACGCCGAAGCCTTCGGGGAGACGATCAGGCTCTTCAACCTCCTCGATACCTCTTTAAAGACCGACGCCAAGGTCGACTACCGCTTCATCGGCGATGCCCTCTCCCTCATCAACGAGATCTGGGGGATCATGGCCCGCGGCCTTCTGCGGCGCAAAAGCGACCAGTTCATCCGGCTGGGCAAACTGATCGAGAAGGTCGACCTCCACCTCCGCCACGGCAAGGACGGGAACGAATCGGTCATCTACCTGCATAACATCCTCATTACCGCGCAGCGGATCGCGCCGGAGGCGGAGATGCTCATTGATGAAAAAGATGACGAGGCTAACCTTGACGCCATCAACGATCTCTTTGACAACCTGATCGTGGCCTAGATGCGTAAAAAGTTCCTCAACCGCACCCCGCCTGCCACCACATTCTGGCACCGGATCAGCCTGAAAGAACGCCCGTTCATCAAGTCCACGGACCGGGGCGGCTAGCCCGCCGTGCACTGACGAAAAAACAAACACCACAAAAGCACCAAATAAAAGCATTTTCTCATAGAATATGCAATATGATCTTATATACCCACACCACCCTTGCTACCGTGGTCCCACGGAACGGAGTGATGTTCGCATACAAGCATCAAGGGAGATACATTGATAGAAGAAACCGGAAAACTACACGAAAAGTTCTGGGAAATTTTTTCCCGGCAGGATCGACAGAAAGTCGAAGAGTTTCAGCGCTACATGGACAAGTTCGCTGTCAACTTCAATCTTTATAAAGACGGAAACTTCATCGAACGTTCACTGCCTTTTGACGTCATCCCCCGTATCATCTCCAAGCAGGAGTTCGGCAAGATGCAGCGCGGCCTCGAGCAGCGCATCACCGCACTGAACCTCTTCCTGGAAGACCTTTACACCGATGCCAAGATCGTCAAGGACGGCATCATTCCCGAAACCTTCATCCACCAGGCGAAGGGGTACCTCAAAGAGTTCGTCGGTTTCTCCCCGTCACAGAAAGTACGGACGCACATCAACGGTATCGACCTCGTCAAGGATACCAAGAGCGATGAGTGGGTCATCCTCGAAGACAACCTGCGTGTCCCCAGCGGGGCGAGCTACCCCCTTTCCATCCGCGACACCTACCGCAAGATCTACCCGGAGTTCTTCGAAGAGCTCAAGATCGAGCCGATCAAGCAGTACTCCTCCTACCTTCGCAACGCGATGGAGTACGTCAATACCGGCGGCATCAACGTCGTCCTGACCCCGGGCCGCTACAACTCGGCGTATTATGAGCACAGCTACCTCGCCGGGCAGATCGGGGCCGAACTGGTCCGCGCCGCCGAACTCGTCGTGGAGAACAAGGTCCTCTACTTCAAAAACTACGACGGCCGCCGCATCCGCGTCGGGGCGGTCTACCGCCGTCTGGACGACGACTTCCTTGACCCCAAGTTCTTCAATCCCGAAAGCCTCATCGGCGTGCCGGGCATCATCGAAGCCTACCTCGCGGGCAACGTGGCAATCATGAACGCCGTCGGCAACGGGGTGGCGGACGACAAGGGGATCTACTACTTCGTTCCGCAGATGATCAAGTACTACCTGGGCGAAGAGCCCATCATGCACAACGCGCCGACCTACCTGCCCTATTTTGAAAAGGACAAGAAGTACATCTTCGACAACATCGACAAGCTCGTCGTCAAGGATGTCGCAGAGGCCGGCGGCTACGGCGTCATGTTCGGGCACGCCATGTCCAAGATCCAGCTCGAGGACCTCAAGACGATCATCGAGGCCAACCCGCGCCGCTTTATCGCCCAGGAGCTTGTCGAGTTCTATGACGAGGAGTGTCTGATCAAAGGGGAACTGAGTCCCCGCAAGGCGGACTTCCGCGCCTACGTCGTCATGGGCGAGAAGGTCAATGTCTGGGAGTGCGGGCTGACGCGCTACGCGATGGAAGCAGGCAACTACCTTGTCAACTCGTCGCAGGGCGGCGGGTTCAAAGACACCTGGGTCATGGAGCTTTAAGATGGATCAACTGCTGAGCACCAACGTCGCCACCAATCTCTACTGGTTCGGACGCCACCTGCAGCGCGTCGAAACAACCCTCGTCGATGTCATCGAGATCTTCGACTGCAGCATCGACACGGACAAGGACGCCGGCCGGCGCTATTTCGAGCACCTCGAGATCGAGCTCGACTACGCCAACGCTTCCCAGTTCCTCGACAACGCTATCTTCGGCGAGCACCCTTCCAACCTGGCGGAGATCATGCGTTTCGCCCGCGAAAACGCGATCATCTCCCGGGCCTATATCGATACGGACGCCTTCGGCGAGACCATCCACCTCGCCGAACGCTTTGACCATGCCTCGAAAAGCGCCGTCTACGTCGACTACCGCTTCGTCGACGACGCCCTCTCCCTCGTCAACGAGATCTGGGGGAGCATGAACCGCGGCCTGATCCGCTGCAAAAGCGACCACTTTATCCGCCTGGGCAAACTGACCGAGAAGGTCGACCTACACCTGCGCCACGGCAAGGATGGGGAAGAACCCGTCGAGTACCTCAACACCATTCTGCAAACGGCGCAGAAGATCGCGCCCGAGGCCAAACTGGCCATCTCCCGCACCGACGAAGAGGCCAACCTCGACGCCATCAACGCCCTCATAGACGAGCTGGTCGTCTACTAGACCATGGCCCCCGAAATCACCGAGATCTTCTCCTCCGAACTGCCGGTAGGGGAGACGCTGCGCATCCAGCGCGCCCGTTTTGCACCGGAAAAACCCGACGCCGATGCCAAACGCATCAGCATCGTCAGCGGCATCCATGGCGATGAGCTCGAGGGGCAGCTTGTCATCTACCTCCTGGCGGCCTGGCTGCGCGACCATCCCGAAGCGCTGCGGGGGACGGTCGACCTCTACCCCGCCGTCAACGCCCTGGGGGTCGACACCATCATCCGGGGCTTCCCCCTCTACGAGATCGACCTCAACCGCGCCTTCCCCGGGGCACGCAACGACTTCCTGCCCGCACAGGTGGTCCACGCCCTGGCCGAGGACGTCGAAGGCAGCGATATCGCCATCGATATCCACTCCTCCAACATCTTCCTGCGCGAGATCCCGCAGATCCGCATCAACAAGGCCTTCTCCGAGGCGACCCTTCCCCTGGCCAAACGGCTCAACTGCGACTTCATCTGGATCCACGACGCCGTCACGGTGCTCGAGGCGACCTTTTCGCACACGATGAACGAACGGGGGACGAAGACCCTCGTCGTCGAGATGGGGGTGGGGATGCGCCTGACCAAGGCCTACGGGCGGCAGCTGCTGCGGGGCATTCTGAACCTTATGCGCGAGGAGGGGATCATCGAGACCCCGACGGAGTTCAAGGTCCGTGAGCCCTTCACCTCCCAGGTCGGGGAGGTCTTCTACATCAATGCCCCCGCCGCCGGTCTTTTCGTCCCCGCCCTCGATCACTGCGACGTCATTGAAAAAGAGCAGTGGATCGGCGATATCGTCGACCCGCTCAGCGGTGCGGTGCGCGAATCCCTCTACGCCCCCAACGGCGGTATTTTGTTCACCCTGCGCGAATACCCCGTCGTCTACGAGGGTTCCCTGCTTGCACGGATTTTCGGAGTACCCAATGAAAAAAATTGAGATCCTGAAACTCGAATCCCTCAGCCGGGCGCCGATGGTCGTCGAGGGCTACCTCTTTGAAGGGAGTGACCCCGACGCCCCCAGCGTCGCCGTGATCGGTGCCATGGAAGGGGCGACGACCCTGCCGCTGTACAGCGCCTCCAAACTGGTCGATTTCCTGCGCAATAAGCTCGGGACGGAAAAGATCCTCGGAAGCATCCTCGTCATCCCCTCCGTCAACCACTATGCCCTCAACATCAACGAGCGCTTCTGGCCCCTGGACAAGACCGATATCAATATGATGTTCCCCGGGTACGGCGAGGGGGAAACGACCCAGCGCATTGCCCACAGGCTCTTTGAAGCAATCCAGGGCTACGACTACGGCATCATCCTGGAGACCCGCTCGGACCTCGCCACCTGTCTGCCCTACGTCAAACTCTTCAAGACCGGCTACGAAGATGTCGACAGCGCGCGTAAACTCGGGCTCAAAGTCATCCACCACCGTGAACCCGAATCGATCGAGACGGTGTCGCTGCAGTACAACTGGCAGCTGTGGGGCACCAAGGCGTGCTCGGTCATCTGTCCGCACCAGCCCCTGATCGACCCCGAATCCGCCGGGGTCATCCTCGACAGCCTCATCAATTTCCTCAGCCACAGCCGTATCATCCGGTATGAAACCTTCAACGGCTACGATTCGACCGTTGTGAGCCGCGAGCGCATCGAGATCGTTCAAAGCCCCTACAGCGGGATCTTCATCCCGACAAAAAAACCCGGTACGACGGTCTCCAAGGATGATACGATCGGCAAGATCGTCCACGCCCTGGAAGGCGAGGTCGTCCACCGTTTCCTCGCGCCTTGCGACGGGATGATCACCTGTACCTACATGCACTCGCTGATCTTCGAAAACGCCGTCGCCTACCGCATCGCCAAGATCCATTGAACCCGCAGGGGAGCAGTGACCTACTTCGTCGATTGTGACTGTGATTGCGTCTGCGACTGCGACTGCGATTGTGACTGGGTAGGGGCCGTCTCCTCCGCTTCCAACGAAGCGCGGCGGACATCCACACGGACGCTGAGGCGGCTCTGTCCGCTTCCGCGCACCACCCCTTTGAGCGGCGAGATATCCTTGTAATCCCGCCCGTGCCCCATGACGATGTGCTGTTCCAGGGGAATGATGTTGTTCGTCGGGTCGAGGTCGAGCCAGCCGCCGCCGGGCACGTAGAGCGACACCCAGGCGTGCGACGCGTCGGCGCCGAAAAGCTTCACCGTCCCTTCGGGCGGGATGGTCTCGATGTAGCCGCTCACGTAACGGGCCGGCAGCCCGATGGAACGCAGTGCCGCGAGTGCCAAATGTGCAAAGTCCTGGCAGACCCCCTTCTTCTCGTCGAAAATGGTCGTCACCGGCGTCGTCAGGTCGCTGAAGGCGGGGTTGAACTCGAAGTCTTTGAAAATGCGCCCCATCAGCTCTTCGCCGGCCTCGAAAAGGCTGCGCTCCGGATGGAACGACTCCAGGGCATAGTCGCGCAGCGGCGCAATATCGACAGGAACCAGGTCCGAGGCAAAGAGGAACTGCTTCGCGGCGATGTCACGCGTGTTGAAGCCGGAGAGGCGCTGCAATGCCTTCTCGTAGCTCATCGCCCCCTTTCTGAGCCGTTCAATCGCCCGCTGCGCCTCTTTGATCCTGCGGCGCACCCGCGAATGCCCCGTGACCGTCAGGGAGGTGTGGGGTTCGCGCAGCAGGAGGTGGTGGTTGGTATTGCCGAACATATCGACAAAGGCATGGATCTCCGACGCGTACGGCTCCGCATCGAGCCGGAAGGAGAGCAGTTCCTGGTCCCGGCTCTCTTTGGGCTTCAGCCGCGCGATGTTGTGGCTGAAGGTCACCTGACTCTGATAATGGAAGACCGTTTCGTGAAAAATATCGTAGATCATGCTCACTCGTCGTAATGGGAAAAATAGGTTTTGGAAAACTCGTCCGACGCCTTCATGAAAAGCTCGGAGAGTTCGGACAGCAGCGTATCGAGCTCGGTGTAGATGCCATCGGACTCCTCATAGGTCAGCAGTGCCTGCGCGGTGGCGAGCTTCAGGCGCGAATAGGCCTGAAAGATCGGCGCCTCGTACTGTGTCAGATGGGTGCGGGACTTCGGCAGGTCCTTCAGGTCCGAGAGCAGTTTCTGGGTCTGGTAGGTCAGCGATTTGGGATACTGCGGGTTGAGCAGCAGAAACTCGATGACGTTCTCGAGCTGCAGGGCGCTGCGGTAGTGGGCACGGTAGGCGTTGAAGCTTTCGCAGGTGTTGAGCAGCGCTTCGAGCAGTTCGTACTCCTCGGCTTTCTCCTGACGCGGGCAGAGCAGGGAGCGCGCCTTGGAGATCAGCAGCTGCACACTCTCCATCCGGTAGCCGATATCGTACAGCACCAGCCCCTGCTCGCGGAACATGCTCTCTTCGACCAGCTCCTTGTACGCCAGCAGGTTCACATGCAGCTTGTCCATCTCGTTGACGATGGTACGGTTCATGCGGGTATTGGCGCTGCAGAACGCCTGCCACTCCCACTGGAGCTTGTCGAAGAGTTTCCACGCCTCGATTCCCAGCAGGTTCTTGATACTGACGTTCGACCCCGAAAGCATCGCCAGTGTAAAGGAGAGCGACCCGACCCGGCTCTGCTCTTTAAGCACGGAGACGATCTCTTTCATCGGGTTCTCCAGGAGCTTGTCGGCCTTTTTCTTATCCAGGAACCCCGGATAGGTCATCGTCATGTGCGTGATCGCGCGCAGCAGCTGGTGCTGCGACTCCCCGGCGGTGTTCGACTCGTCGCGATAGACGTTGATGAGGCGCTTGACCGCGTAGCGGATAAGGCGCGTCGTGATAATAGCCCGTGAGAGGTAGCGCCCCAGCCAGAAGAGGTTCTCCGCCCGGCGGGTCGGGATCTGGTCGATGGAGGCATCGATGCAGGGCAGCTGTTTGAACGGATTGCTCGGCGCGCGCTCCTCCTCCTCGCCGACGATCCAGAGGTCCTTGCTGGTGCCCCCTTTTTGCGACGAGATCAGGAAAGCGTCTTTTTGCGAGGCGACGCGCACGAGCCCGCCGTTCATCACCCAGTATTGGCTGCCGCGCTTGAAGGCGTAGGAGCGGATGACGGCATTGCGCGGTTCGACGGACTCCCCGGTAAAGTACGGCACGGTGGAGAAGCCGATCTCCTCCTGCGCCACGTAGAGGTGCGGCGCCGCCTTCAGCCGTGCCCTCAGTGCATCGAGCTCCCCGGCGTCCATCTTCCGGCCGAAGTAGACCGTGGCACTCTCCGTGCGGTCGATATGTTTGACGATCAGTTTATCCAGGTGTTTGAGGACATATTCGAGTTCGCCGGGCTGCCCGCACCACCAGGTGGCGATCTGGGGCAGGATCAGCTCTTCATCGAGGAAGAACTTCGCAATGTTCTTCATAAAGGGGTTGAAGCCGAGGTTCTCGAGAATACCGCTGCCCACAGGATTGATCATCGCCAGGTTCTCCCGGCGCGCGGCATCGACGAGCCCAGCGACCCCCAGGTGCGAATCGCTTTTCAGCTCCAGCGGATCGCAGTAGCGGTCGTCCACCCGGCGCAACAGGGTGTTGATCCGTGTCAGGCCGCTGAGGTTTTTGAGCCAGAGTGCCCCATCCTTGGACAGCAGGTCCTCCCCCTGTACCAGACTGATCTCCAGCAGGGAGCTGAGATAGGCGTGTTCGAAGTAGGTTTCGTTGTGCGGTCCCGGTGTCAGCAGGGCCGCCTTCGAGCGGTCCCCCCCGCTGAGACGGTCGATCATCGATTTCATCTCGTCGATGAAACCGGCGAGCCGGCGGGTGTGTACCCCCGGGTAGAGCGATTTGGCGATGATGTTCATGCTCAGACGGTTTTCAACGGCGTAGCCCAGCCCCGAAGGTGCCTGGATACGGTCGTTGACGACCCAGAACTTCCCGTCGGGCCCACGGGCCATGTCCGTCGCATAAAAGAAGAGCTCGAAATCCGTTTTGTGCCCGAACCCGAACACCTCCGGCGCATACCCTTTGTGGGCGTAGACCACTTCGGCGGGCAGGATTCCCTGCCGCAGCAGGTGCTGGTCCCCGTAGAGGTCGCGCAGCATCAGGTCAAAAAGCTTGGCACGCTGGCGCAGCCCTTTGACGACCCGGTCCCACTCCGTCTGGGTGACGACAAAGGGGATGGGATCGAGGGTCCAGCGCCGTTTGGTGATCCCGTCGGGGGCGTCGTAGACGTTGTAGGTGACGCCGTTCTCTTCGAGACTCCAGTCCAGCTCCGCCTGCTTGGCTTTCAGCCCCTCGATACCGGTCGCCTCGATCTGGTCGCAGATCGTCTGCCAATGCGGGCGGCACTGCCGCTGCGCATCGACCATCTCGTCAAAGGAGCTTTCGGAAAAATAGCGGTCGAAGATCCCCATTTACACCCGTGTCCACTTGCGTCTGAGGTCGAGCGTATGCGGGTATTCCGCACTGCGCGGCAGCTCCTGGAACACAAAAACCTTGCTGCCGGCATGTTTCTCGGCCACTTTGCGCGCCACTTCATGCTCCCCTTTGGGCAGCGCCTGCTCGACGACATGGGTCGGTACCTCATCGACACTGCCCTGGGTATGGTTGAAGCCCCAGAAGCGGTTGATACGGCGTGACTCCGCCTCGTAGCTGTTGACGGGGAAGGTGTCGTAACTGCGGCCGCCCGGGTGGGAGACATAATAGGTCATCCCGCCGATAGAGCGCTGGTTCCAGCGGTCGACGACATCGAACGTGAGCGGGGTATCGACCCCTATTGTCGGATGCAGCGCCGACCACGGCTCCCACGCCTTGTACTTGACCCCGGCGACGAACTCCCCTTCGATGCCCGTCGGGTTCAGCGGTACCGCGACCCCGTTACAGGTCAGCACATAGCGCTCCGGGACGAAGTTGTTTACCTTCACCTGGACGCGTTCCAGCGACGAGTCGACGTAGCGCGACGTCCCCTGCGAACCGCTCTCCTCCCCAAGAACGTGCCACGGCTCGATGGCCGCGCGCAGTTCGAGGTGGACATTCTCCACCGTCGCCATGCCGTAGAGCGGGAAGCGGAACTCGAAGAAGGGGTCGAACCAGTCCAGTTCGAAGGGGTAGCCTTCGGAGTTGAGGAATCGGACGATATCGGCGATATCCTCCTTAACGTAGTGCTCCAGCAGGAACTTGTCGTGCAGCTGGGTCCCCCAGCGCACCAGCTTGTGGCGATAGGGCTTGCGCCAGAAAAGCGACACCAGGGTACGCACCAGCAGCATCTGCATCAGGGCCATCTGTGAATGCGGCGGCATGTCGAAACCGCGCAGCTCCAGGATCCCCAGGCGGCCGGTACTTGAATCGGGCGAATAGAGCTTGTCGATACAGAACTCGGAGCGGTGGGTGTTGCCGGTGATGTCGGTGAGCATATGGCGGAAGAGCCGGTCGGTAAGCCAGTAGGGCACCTCCGTGTTCTCGGGGATCTGCGCAAAGGCGATCTCCAGCTCGTAGAGGTTCTCCGCCCGTCCTTCGTCGACCCGCGGGGCCTGGGACGTCGGACCGATAAAGGCACCGGAGAAGAGGTAACTCAAAGAGGGGTGGTGCTGCCAGAAGGTGACGAGGCTGCGCAGCAGTTCCGGGCGGCGCAGCAGCGGGCTGTCGTGCGGGGTCATCGCCCCGATGGTGACGTGGTTCCCCCCGCCCGTTCCCGTATGCTTGCCGTCGACCATGAATTTCTCTGTTCCCAGCCGCGACTGGCGCGCATCCTCGTAAAGTCCGAGCATTGTTTCGGTCAGTTCGCTCCAGTTCTTCGCGGGGTGGATGTTGACTTCGATGACGCCCGGGTCCGGGGTCACCTTGATGCGTTCGATGCGGTTGTCGTGGGCCGGTTCGTACCCTTCCAGGACGACTTTGATATTGAGCTTCGCCGCGACCGCCTCGATGGAGGCCATAAGGTCCAGGAAAGCCTCGGTATGGTTGAGCGGCGGCAGGAAGATGTAGAGCTTGCCGTCGCGTACTTCCGTACTGATCGCCGTCCGCACGAAAGCGTCGTAGCGGTTCGCCTCCGTCGTGTCCGGCACCGCCGCTTCGCAGCGCGCCCGCGCGTCGTCGAGGTAATCCCCCAAGGCAGGGGACTCCGCGAACAGGTCGGGTTCGAAGTTCTGCGCCAGCTCCACATGGGGTTTGGCCATCAGCGATTCCAGCGGCATCCGCAGGCCCAGCGGCGAGTTCCCCGCACTGAGGAAGAGTTTCCCACGGCGGAACTCCCAGGCCGAGGTAATCCAGCGGGTCTGGCCGTAGCCCAGCGGCAGGACATAGCCCACCGGGTTGGCCAGCCCCTGCTGCAGCAGCTGTGCCAGGGTGCGGCGCTCAAGCGGGTCCTCCAGGTCGAACTTCTCCGGATCGACGTCGGCGGGGAGCTCCGCCTCTTTCATCACATAGTAGACCGGGTCTTCATAGGCTGCGATCATGTTCTTGTCGCTGACGCCCAGGGTCAGGGCCAGCAGTTCCATAAAGCGCTTTGCATCCTCGGTCGTATAGCTGTAGGTCGCATTCATATCGGCAAAGAGGTTCGGGTTGCGCCAGATCGGTTTGCCGTCTTTACGCCAGATGACCGATTTCTGCCAGCGCGGCAGCGGTTCGCCCGGGTACCATTTCCCCTGGGCGTAGTGCAGCATTCCGCCCTTGCCGAAGCTCCCCAGCAGACGGTGGGCAAGGACATCGGCCCGTTCGCGTTTGTGCTCGCCGTCGGCCTCGGTGTTCCACTGCTCGGACTCCATGTCGTCGATGGAGACAAAGGTCGGCTCGCCCCCCATCGAGAGGCGGACATCGTTGGCCTCGAGCTCTTTGTCGACCTCGAACCCGAGGTTGTAGATCGCCTCCCACTGTTCGTCGCGGTAGGGCTTGGTGACCCGGGGGGATTCGAAGATCCGCGTCACGGTGTTGGAGTAGTCGAACTCCGTTTCGCACTTGTCCGTTGCCCCGTCGATGGCGTGAGCACTGTCGTAGTGGGGCGTACACGCCAGGGGGATATGCCCCTCTCCGGCAAAGAGGCCGCTGGTCGCATCGAGTCCGATCCACCCTGCCCCCGGGACATACACTTCCGTCCAGGCGTGCAGGTCCGTAAAGTCCGCTTCCGGGCCGCTCGGACCGTCAAGGGACTTGACGTCCGCGGTGAGCTGCACGAGGTAGCCCGAGACGAAGCGCGCCGCGAGTCCCAGGTGGCGCAGCACCTGCACGAAGAGCCAGGCGTAGTCGCGGCAGCTCCCCAGTTTGTTGCCCAGGGTCACTTCGCAGGTCTGCACGCCGGGGTCGAGACGGATCGTATAGTCAAGGTACTTGTGGATCTCGGTATTAAGGTAGACGAGGAAGTCGTTTATATTGCGTTTCGTCTTCAGGTCGAGCGACTCCATGAACGTCTTGAGCTTTTTGCCTTTGTCCGTAATCTCGAGGTAGGGCAGCAGCTCCTTTTTCAGTTCCGGCTTGTATTTGAACGGGAAGTCCTTCGCATACTCGTCGACAAAGAAATCGAAGGGGTTGATGGTGATCAGGTCGGCGATGATCTCGACGTCGATGCTCATCTCTTTCGTCTTTTCCGGGAAAACGATACGGGCAAGGTAGTTGCCGAACGGGTCCTGCTGCCAGTTGATAAAGTGGTTTTCGGGCTTGATCTTAAGCGAGTAGGCCTCGATCGGCGTACGGCTGTGCGGCGCGGGGCGTAAACGGATGGTATGCGGCGAGAGCGACACATAACGGTCATAATGGTAAGCGGTTTTGTGGGAGATAACGACTTTGAGCGCCATAGTTTTCCTTGTGCGTCCTAGGAATATCCGTGCATTATATACTCTTCTCGATTCAACTTCGGGAAAACGACGCCTATTTTTCACCCACTTCCGCCGGGCGCTCCACAGCTTTTCACACCCCGGATCCACCGCTGTTCCCGGGCACCGCTCCTTTTGCAGCAGCTGGGCGGCACTTTCGATGTTACAATGCGGTATCAGACCGACAGATCCGCCACAGGGAGGAAGCCAATGACACAACGCACGCTACGGGGACTTTTCTGGTTCCTTCTGCTCATTTCCATCCAAAACTGCGCCAAGGAGAATACGATGACCGACATCTACGCTTTTCACGTTAACACCATTGACGGCAGCACCACAACGCTTGAACCCTACCGCGGCAAGGTCATGCTGATCGTCAACGTCGCCAGCCGCTGCGGTTTTACCCCGCAGTACGAGGGGCTTGAAGCGCTCTATGAAAAATACAGCTCCCGGGGCCTGGTCGTCCTCGGCTTCCCCTGTAACCAGTTCGGTTCCCAGGAGCCCGGGACAGAGAAGGAGATCATGACCTTCTGCCGGAGCAATTTCGGGGTCACCTTCCCGATGTTCGCCAAGATCGATGTCAACGGCGACGACGCCCACCCCCTCTACCGCCACCTCAAAAAGGCCCAGAAAGGGGTACTTGGCAGCGAGGCGATCAAGTGGAACTTCACCAAGTTCCTCGTCGACCGCAGCGGCAACGTCGTCGAACGCTTTGCACCTTCGACCAAACCCAAAGAACTTGAAAGCGCGATTGAATCATTGCTTGATTAATCTCATACTAGTATTCTTACGTCAGTACTCGATATTTTTTGCACAGAGGAATACACCTTCATCCCTAGTCCAAAAACGCTAGAGGTCATAGATCGTCACCTAGTATTTGATCAATCAAGAAACTGCTTGACATATCACATCCCAACGTAATAGAATGTCCTTGTTTTCTAAAAAAAACAGATGTTTTCGCTCAAAGGATAGGGAAGATGAAGAAGGGGATTAAATTCTTTATCGCCATTACAGTGCTTGGTATTTCTATGGGTGGTTGTACGTCGAAATGCTATCAGGCTGGGGAAGATATGCAGGTCGCAAAAGATTTGGTCTTAAACGATAACGTAAATATGAGATGCGACATGCCTCGAAGAACTGCATTACACTATGCTGCAATGCAAGGCAACAGCAAGATAGCTGAGTATTTGATTGACAATGGCGCCAATGTTAATGCATTAGACAAAAAAGGGAATACACCACTCCTTGTTCTTTCAAAAACACTTCATCAAGATATGACAGGCTCTATCAAAACAGCTAAGATTTTGATCGAGAACGGCGCTGATCCTTCCCGGATGAACAGCTCGGATGAAGATGCACTATACTATGCAAACTCCTGGGACAATTGGGATCTTGCCAAAGTACTGCAAGATGCGACGGACCCGAATTTTATCCTAGAACGCGATACCTTTTTGAAGGCTAAGAAGAAAGGCTCTCGAGAGGGGTACAAGGAGTTTTTATCTAAATATCCAGAGTCCGTATATGCAGATAAAGCTAGAAATCTACTAGCAGCTTTTGAGTAATTTTGACAGTTTATGTAACTTTCTTCCAGTTATAGCCCCTTCACCGCCCTTACCAACTCAAGGGGGAAAAGACCATTAAAAGACTACTTCTTGATAGAACTTAAAGAAGCCGTTTTGTCATATGCGTCTTCATACATCCGGTCAATCGGCAAGAGTTGCCACAGCAGTACTGTTCTGTTTAGCCAAAGAAGAAACCGCATCCTTGCTTTTTCAACGCTTTTCCAGACCCTAGAGATCACCACCATCGGTCTGTATGGTGACAGTTTGGTGACAGTAGATTTTTCGAAGGATTTAAAAAACGGCTGAAACGCCCTAAAATAGATGGTGGGTCCTCAGGGACTCGAACCCTGGACCACCCCGTTATGAGCGGGGGGCTCTAACCAACTGAGCTAAAGACCCACATCCGGTGAAGGAGCGAATTATACTTTCGCGCCCTTTAGACGAAGCTTTTTTTACCCCGCCGGTGGTAGAGCTCCATAAAGCGGAAGGCCATCAGGTTTTCGAGGATCCCGAAGAGGATCATGAAGTTGACAAAGCTGCTGCCCCCGTAGCTGAACATCGGCAGCGGAACGCCGACGACCGGGGCAAGCCCGATGGTCATGGCGATGTTGACGCCCATATAGACGAAGATCAACAGCGAAACCGAAGCACTGACGACCTTGATGTAGGGGTCATGGGTATAAAGGCTGATACCGAGCAGGTGGATGATGATCAGGGCATAGAGCCCGATCAGCAGCACCGCCCCCATAAACCCGAAACGCTCCACAACGTAGGCAAAAATAAAGTCGCTCGACGCAATGGGGAGGAACTTCATCTGTGTCTGGGTCGCCTCTTCCTTGGGCTTGCCGACAACGCCCCCCGAGCCGATGGCGATGATGGACTGCTGAACGTGGTAGCTCGGTTTTTCGCTCATGAAGTCCGTGATCCGCTGCTTCTGGTAATCATGCAGCTGGGTATAGATCAGCGGCAGCGAGACAATAAAACCTACCGCCAGCGTCAGCCAGATCTTCCAGCGCACCCCGACGAGGAAGAGCACCCCCACTCCCAGCAGCAGCAAGACGGTGGCCGTCCCCAGGTCGGGCTCCTTGGCGATCAGGAAAAAGGGGAGCAGAATATAGAACGACAGCTTCACAAAGGCGGCCCAGCTGTAACCGCCGTAGGGGGGCGGATTGCGCGAAACGAGATAGGCCAGCATCAGGATGAACGCCGGTTTCATCAACTCGGAGGGCTGCAGGGTAAAGTGGACGAAGGGGAGTTCGATCCAGCGCTTCGCCCCCAGGCGCGCATGCCCGAAGAACTCGACGGCGAGCAGCAGGCCGATGTTGAACCAGTAGAAGATCGGGATCATCCAGCTCAGCCGCCGTACGGGCAGGAAGAAGAAAAAGGTGAAGACGACCGCCCCGACGCCGACATAGACGAGATGCTTGTGCGCCAGGAGGGGGTGAATCTCCCCGATCAGCCACCCGGAGACCAGGACAAGGGGCACAACCAGCGCCGGGATGACAAAATCGAAGTGTGCTAAAATGCGTCTATCTATTCTGCGCAAGGCGCGTCCTCTCTTGTTTAGCATTAAGCGTTAAGCGTGCCAGACGAAGCGCGTGGGGATGACCCGTTCCCGCTTCCTGCCCAGCGCCTAATGCCCAGTGCCAAAATTATAACAAAGGTTCCCATGCAGCCAACTGTCCTGACTTTCGAAGCCGCCGGAGGCGAACGCCTCGACACCTTTCTGGGCCAGGCGATGAATGAGCCCCGCAACCAGATCGCCCACCTTATCAAAAACGGCCATGTCACCGTTGAGGCCAAGGCGGCGGCCAAGCCGGGGGTGAAGCTCAAAGCCGGCGAAAAAGTCACGGTCACGCTGCCGCAGATGGAGCCCGAAGAAGCACAGCCCATCGATTTCGATGTGCCCATCCTCTATGAGGATGACGACCTGCTCATCATCGACAAACCCAGCGGCCTCACCGTCCACCCCGCCCCCAGCGTCAAGGAACCGACCCTCGTCGACTGGCTCAAGCACCACAACATCCGTCTCTCGACGCTCAGCGGCGAGGAGCGCCACGGCATCGTCCACCGCCTCGACAAAGGCACCAGCGGCGTCATGATCGTCGCCAAAACAAACGAGGCCCACGACGCCCTTTCCAAACAGCTGCAGGACAAGAGTATGGGACGCTACTACCTCGCCGTCGTCACCCCGCCGCTCAAAGAGGATCTTACCCTGGTGGACAAGCCGATCGGCCGCAGCCCCCACAACCGCCTCAAGATGGCCGTCGTTCCCCACGGCAAGAGCGCGCAGACGCTCTTTAAAAAGCTGCTGCTCTCCAAAGATGAGAAGGAGGAGCTGATCGCCTGCAAACTCTTTACGGGGCGCACCCACCAGATCCGCGTTCACCTGGAGAGTTTCAGCCGCCACATCCTCGGCGACCATTTATACGGCATTAAGAGCAATCCCGATAAAATCCAGCGTATTCTGCTGCACGCCTACACGCTCTACTTCACCCATCCGCGGACGGGGGAGACGATGCGTTTCGCGGCCCCGCTTCCCGCGGCGCTCACCGAGAGGCTGCAGTCGCATTTCCCTACGGAGACACTGGATGATGAGACGCTCGCCCCTGATCGTATCGGCACTCTTTTCGACACTGACACTGCTGATTAGCGGCTGTGTCGGGGAGCCCGCCCCCGCCGAACCTGTCGCTATCGACAACACCCTGCCCCAGGTCAGCATCAACGGCTACCTCAGCGACACCGCCGCCATCGCCTTTGAATGGAAGCCGGTCAAGGACCCGCGGGTAAAGGGCGTGCACATCTACCGCGACACCCCGGGCGGCGAAGACAACAAGCTCTACCGCATCGCCGCGATCGAGGACACCCTCCGTACCCACTACGTCGACACCGGTCTGCAGCCTGCGACGACCTACCGCTACCGCTTCACGACCGTCGACGCCAAGGGACGCGAATCGATGCCCGACAACACCGTTGCCGCCAAAACGCTGAGCCTCCCCGAACCCGTCAGCTACTTCACGGCGACCAAAGAGCTGGCACGCAGCGCCAAACTCCTCTGGCGTCCCCACCCGGATCTGCGCGTCGAGGGGTATGAGATCGAGCGCCTCGACCCGGGCGAGAAATCCTTCCACTGGATCGCCCGCATCGACGGCCGCCTCCACGCCGAACACATCGACCACGACCTCGACGACGACAGCGTCTACCGCTACCGCATCCTCGCCCGCACCTTCAGCGGCGAGAAAAGCGCCCCCTCCGCCGTCGTCACCGTCGCGACCAAACCGCTCCCGCTGCCGCCGTCGCAGCTTTCTGCCGGACGGGGAGCGATCCACAAAGTCGATCTGCAGTGGCAGCCCTCCCCCAACAAGGGGATCGTCTACTACAAGGTCTACCGTGCCGAGCGTGAGGACGGCTACTACAGCTACCGGGCCAAAGTCGCCCGCACCGCCTTCACGGACAAGGTCGATGAAAACGGTGCCCGCTACTTCTACAAGATCGCGGCCGTTGACAAGGATGAGCTGGAGAGCCTGCCGAGCGAACCCGCCGAAGGCACGACGATGGCCGCGCCCGCCGTTCCGGAACTGACCGGCCTCGCCCTGCGCAACAAGGCCGTGGTGGTACGCTGGAAAGCCCAGGACAGCCGCGCCGTCGGTTTTGAGCTGCTGAAGACGACCCGCAGCGGGTGGTTCGACAGTAAAGAGACCGTCATCCGCGATATCAAGACCGAAAGCTTCACGGATGTGAATGTCTCCCCGGGTCTGGAGTACAGCTACAAGGTGATCGCCGTCGACGCCAATGGGCTCAAGTCGGACCCTTCCGCGTCCAAGACCATCGTCCTGGAGGGCCAGTAACCCGATGCCCCACCTGCATATCGCCGAGTTCAAGGCCCCGGCCTTCCCCGCGGCCGCGGACGGGGTCACCTTTCACTACATGGCGGAGAATACCCTCCACGACGATGAGAAGCTGATCGCGGCCTCCATCGGTGAGAAGGAGTTCTTCCTGCTGCTCAAGCGGCTGCCGGACAAGACCCTGCTCAAGGCGGACAAGATCTCCCGCCCTTCGGCCACCCACTACGTCAAGCGTGCCCTGCAGGCCTACGCGGGGCTTACCGGGCTGGAGGTCCTCGCCTCGAACGTCGACAGCGGCGAAGTGAACATGCACCTGGGCAACGACAGTGCGCTGTGGAGCATCCACGACTTCGAACGTGACTTCCCCACCGACCGCGAAATCCGCATCGAGGTGGGATTCGGTTCCGGCCGCCACCTGCTGCACCAGGCCAAGGCCAACCCCGACATCCTCTTTATCGGGATCGAGATCCACAAGCCCTCCATCGAGCAGGTCCTCAAACAGATCAATATCCAGCAACTGGGCAACATCCTGCTGCTCGACTACGACGCCCGCCTCTTCCTGGAGCTCGTCCCCTCCAACCTCGCCGGGCGCATCTATGTCCACTTCCCCGTTCCCTGGGACAAAAAACCCCACCGCCGCGTCATCGGCGAAGCCTTCATCGCCGAAAGCATCCGGGTGCTGAAGCCCGAGGGGAAGCTGGAGCTGCGCACCGACAGCGATAACTACTTTGCCTACAGTTTCGAGACCTTTATGGCCCTCAACCAGAACCATATCGAGATCTACAAGAACCGCGCCCTGGAGGTCAGCAGCAAGTACGAGGACCGCTGGCGCCGGATGGAGAAGAATATCTACGACGTGCTGATGCACAACGAAGAGCGCTCCTCACCGCTGGAGGCGATCGCCCCCTTTGTTTTCGACGCCCTCGCACCCGATGCGGCACGCCTCGAAGCCCTCAACGGCACCACCCTCCGCTTCGACGAGGGATTCGTGCATTTCGAACGTCTCTACCGCACCGATGACGACCGCGCCATGTTCCGC
Source organism: Thiomicrolovo sp. ZZH C-3 (assembly GCF_054862725.1). Lineage (NCBI taxonomy): Bacteria > Pseudomonadati > Campylobacterota > Epsilonproteobacteria > Campylobacterales > Sulfurimonadaceae > Thiomicrolovo > Thiomicrolovo sp. ZZH C-3. The sequence goes on along the minus strand of NZ_JBTKXX010000001.1, from coordinate 717,127 downwards.
CTCTCCATGGGCCCCTACGCCCGCCCCGAGCATCTCTACCTGATCCTCGGCGATGCGCCGCGCTACCTTCCGACGCCGCCGGTGCGTTCCCGGACCAACGCCCGGGCACACCGGCTCCTGATCGAGGCCCTGCATGGATAAGATCATCATCGTCGACAACCTCTCCCTGGGCTACAGCAAGCACGAAACGATCATCTCCAAGGCAACCTTCTCGATCGATTCGGGGAGCTTCGTTTTCATCACCGGGGCCAGCGGGAGCGGGAAATCCACCCTGCTGAAATCCTTCTTCGGTGCCCTCCCCATGCTTTCGGGCTCCCTTACCGTCGGCGGGGTCGACATGGAGAGCATCAACAGCAAGAAGCTCAACTTCCTCCGCCGCCACGTCGGGATCGTCTTCCAGGATTACAAGCTCGTCAAAGAGTGGACGATCGAGAAGAACGTCATGCTGCCGCTGCTCATCAACGGTTACGCCCGCGACATCAGCGAGATGCAGGTGGAGAAGCTGCTCGGCCACGTCAAGCTCACCCATCAGCGGGGCAAGTACCCTATGGAGCTGAGCGGGGGCGAGCAGCAGCGCGTCGCCATGGCGCGCGCCCTCGCGCACAACCCCATCCTGATCCTTGCGGATGAGCCGACGGGGAACCTGGACGAGTACTCCTCCAAGGTAATCTGGAACCTGCTGGAGGGGGCCAACACCCAGCTCGAGGCGACCGTCGTCGTCGTCACCCACCACATCCCCGAAACGCTGGGGATCAAATACAAGCACTACCATATCGAGCACGGAGACGTCTATGAAGTCTCTTAAAAGCCACTTTTCGCTGATTACGGCGCTCTTCTCCATCCTCATCACCCTGCAGCTCTTTTTGAGTCTGGAGCGGGTCATCGGCGCATACGAACAGCGCCTGGGGGACAACTACGGTATCGTCGTCGTCAGCGACAATAACCTCTCCCTCGCCTTTTTCCAGGGTATCGACGATGCCATCAGTGCCGTCGAACCCCTCTCGCCCACCCGGGTCCTGCAGCAGCTCCAGCAGCAAACGGGCGACTCCCAGATCAACCTGATGACGCTGAACCTTCCGCACTTCTACCGCCTGCGGATGGCCCACTTCATCACTCCCGACGATGCGCGGGAACTGGGGAAGCGGCTGCTGCGCGACCGTGCGATCAGCCGCGTCGAGACCTTTGCGCAGCAGCATGACACCGTCTACCGCCTGCTGCAGCTCTTCAAGAAAGTCGTCAGCGTCCTGGCGGCCGTCGTCCTGCTCGTCACCTCGCTGCTGATCATCAAAGAGATGCGCCTGTGGCAGTTCCAGCACCGTGAACGGATGAACATCATGGCCCTTTTCGGCGCCCCGGTCTGGCTCCGTTCGGCCGTCCTCTTCCGCCTGGCCATCGTCGACGCCGTCATCGCCTCCGTATTGGCAACGACCGCTTTCCTCTTCGTCGACCACTATGGATGGATGGCGCAGCTGCTCTCCCTCGTACAGCTGCAGCCGACCCTCTTCCAGCCGCTGCACGACGTGCCGCTGCTGACCGGCGTGGCCATCTCCCTCTCCATCCTGCTCGCCTCGATGATCGTGATGGGGCACAGAGAAGAGGTATGATCCGGTCCGTCCTGCTGCTTTTCCTGCTCCTCACCGCCGCCGTTGCCGCCAAGAGCATCGATGACAAGATCGACGAGACTTCCAAAAGTCTCAACTCCTTCGACCGCAACTACGCCTCGGTCAATGCCAAAATGGCCAAGACCGCCAAGGCGATCCTGAAAAAAAAGCGCACGGTCCTGACCCAGCAGAAGAAGATCAAGGCCCTCGAATCCGCACTGCAGGGCAAGGCCACCATTCTTTCCGGCGCCAAGGATGAGCTGATCACGCTCGCCGAGACGCAGGAGACCCTGGAAGCCAACCGTCAAAAACTGCGCAATGACCTCGCCGACCTGATGGCGCGTATCGTATCGCTGACGATGACCCAGGCGGACAGCAATACCCTCTCCCCCGACGCGGTCATCGGCGAGGCGGTTTTTGCTGCGTTGAACGAACAGACCAAGGCCCAGATCCAGCAGCTGCGCAACGAGTACCGGGCGAACGAAGCCGCACTGAAGCAGCTGACGGAGAAGACGGCGCGGCTCAAAACGGATATCGCCTCGATCGAACAGGAGAAACGCGACCTTCAAAAAGCGAAGAAGACGAACGAGCAAGCGCTGGGGGACCTGAAGACGAAGAAGAGCCGTTACAAGAAAGAGCTGAAAAAGATCCTTGCCCAGAAATCGGCCCTGAAAAAGACCCTTGCCAATCTGCACATCATCCAGGAGAGCGAATCGCAAAAAGCGGCCGCGCGGCAGGAGGAGAAGCGCAACGAAGCGCTGCTGGCCTCCAAAGAGGTCCCCGATGTCCGTTCGGTCGGCAGCAGCTACCACAAAGCGCGGACCCGCCGCTACCGCGGTTCAAAGACGATCGCGCCGCTCGATGCGTACACCGTCCTGAAGCGCTACGGGACCTACACCGACCCGATCTACAAGATCAAGATCTTCAACGAATCGGTCTCCCTACAGCCCAAAAGCCCCAACGCCAAGGTCAAGGCCATCTTCAACGGCAAGGTTATTCTGGCCCAGGAGACGCCGATGTTGGAGAACGTCGTCATTATCGAACACTCCGGCGGCTTGCATACCATCTACGCCCACCTCGACCAGATCGCCCCGACGGTGCGTAAGGGTAAGCGGCTTAAAAAAGGGAGTGTCATCGGACGGGTCAATGATGAACTGATGTTCGAAGTGACCCAGAAGAACTACCACATCGACCCGCTGCAGGTGATCCGCTAAGCCCCCTTGTAGGCCTTTTCGAAGATATCGGAGAGGGTCTGCATCGTCTCGAACAGTGCCGCTTTCGTCTCGAAGTGCAGCAGTTTGCGCTGGGCCGGGACCTCTCCCGGGGGGTCGAAGTCAAAGACCAGCACGTACTCCGCGATCTTGACTTCATCCTTCTTAAGCTCCGCCCATTCCAGGGAGACCTGGGCTTCGGCCCCGCCCCCTTCGACGATCGCCGCCGGATAGAGGCGGGTGATTTTGGAGAGGTCGAGCTGCAGGCCCTGCGCCTCGTAAAGCATCGTGTCAGCCACGTTCATCCTTGTTCAGTGATTTTTCCATGTCGCCCCGGTGCATCCGCCGAAAGGCGAGCAGCCCGAAGGCGATGCCGACGGCGATGAAGAGCATCCCCCAGCCGTCGTTACGTTCCCATGCCATCGCAATCCAGCACAGATCCGCCACCAGGTAGGCCCACACCGCTTCAAAGATTTTTCCGCGGTAAGTCAGAAAGGCGCCGACATTGAGCAAAATCCCGCCGATAATGGCAAAACTGGGCATGGAGGGCTCCAAATATTTTTCGACAGTATAGCAAGTCCCCCGAAAGCACCCGAAACGATTTACCTCACCGTCATCTAATCTGCGCTAAAATCGCGTCACCATAACCCTTCAAGGACACCTATCCATGAAAAAAGAAGTCAACAAAGTCGTTTTGGCCTACTCCGGCGGCCTGGACACCAGCGTCATCCTCAAATGGCTGCAGGATGAATACAACTGCGAAGTCGTCACCTTTACTGCCGATATCGGCCAGGGCGAAGAGGTCGAACCGGCACGCCAGAAAGCGCTCGACCTGGGAATCAAGCCTGAAAACATCTTCATCGACGACCTGCGCGAAGAGTTCGTCCGTGATTACGTCTTCCCGATGTTCCGCGCCAATGCCATCTACGAAGGCGAGTATCTCCTCGGTACCTCCATCGCCCGCCCGCTGATCGCCAAGCGCCAGGCGGAGATCGCGAAGATCACCGGTGCCGACGGCGTCAGCCACGGTGCGACCGGCAAGGGTAACGACCAGGTGCGCTTCGAGCTGGGCTACCTCGGCCAGAACAGCAGCCTCACGATCATCGCCCCGTGGCGCGAATGGGACCTCAACTCCCGTGAAAAGCTGCTGGCCTATGCCGAGAAACACGGTATCAAAATTGAGAAAAGCGGGAAAAAATCCCCCTACTCCATGGACGCCAACCTGCTGCACATCTCCTACGAGGGCGGTATCCTCGAGGACCCCGCCGCGGAACCGGAAGAAGATATGTGGCGCTGGACCGTCTCCCCGGAGGCGGCACCGGACGAGCCCGAATACATCGAGATCGGCTACAAAAACGGCGACCCGGTCAGCCTGAACGGCGAAGCCCTCTCCCCGGCAACGATGCTCGAAACCCTGAACAAGCTGGCGGGCAAACACGGCATCGGCCGCGCCGACATCGTCGAAAACCGCTACGTCGGGATGAAAAGCCGCGGCTGCTACGAAACACCGGGCGGGACGATCATGCTCAAAGCGCACCGCGCCATCGAGTCGCTCTGTCTCGACCGCGAAGAGGCACACCTTAAAGACGAGCTGATGCCGCGCTACGCGAAGCTGATCTACAACGGCTACTGGTTCGCGCCGGAGCGCGAGATGCTCCAGGCGGCCATCGACAAGACCCAAGAGAACGTTGAAGGCACCGTCCGCCTCAAGCTCTACAAGGGTAACGTCATCGTCGTCGGCCGCAGCTCCGAGCAGTCCCTGTTCAATCCGGAGTACTGTACCTTCGAAGAGGATGCGGTCTACGACCAGAAAGACGCCAACGGCTTTATCAAGCTCAACGCCCTGCGCTTCATCATCGCGGGCAAAGCGCGCAACAAATAGTAAGGGGAAAAGTGTATGGCCGGCGGAATTACGAAGATCGATATCAACTCTGACGAATTCCAGAGCGAGCTCGAGCGGACGATCCGCTTCACCGACAAGGTTGTCGAGCAGTTTGGCTGGTCCTACAACCCCGATGCAGAGATCAACGAGGGGATTCAGCTGGGGCTGACACGCAACAAGCTGATGCACGGCAAGCGCTACTGCCCCTGCTTCTTTGTCACCGGCGACAAGGAACAGGACCGCATCTGCCCCTGCAAGCCGGCGATCGAAAAAGAGATCCCCGAAGACGGGGTCTGCCACTGCCAGATCTTCTGCACCCCGGAATATGCAGCCCAGCACCGCAGTGAAGAGGAGATCGAAGAGGTTGTCCACCAGCACTCCAGAGGGCTCAGCGCCGAAGAGTGCGCGCTCCTGCTTCAAAAAGAGCAGTTCGACGGCGACGAGCTCGCCGCCCTGCTTGAGGGGCGTGCGCTCGGGATGGTCGATTTCAAACTGATCGACGTGCGCGAACACATGGAGTGGCAGATGGGGCATATCAAGGGTGCCGACCGCCTCATCCCCACCAGCAGCTTCTTCGATACCCTGGAGAGTGCGAAGCTCTCCAAACAAGAGAAGCTGATCGTCTACTGCCATGTTGGCAGCCGGAGTGCGCACTGCCAGCGTATCCTCAGTGATATGGGGTTTGAAAACGTCGGCAACCTAACCTACGGAATCGTCGCCTACGGCGGCGAACTCGAACGCTGAAACAGAAGGAGAAAAGATGAGAGTACTGTTGATCAAAGATGTCAAAAGCCTCGGCAAAGCCGGCGAGGTCAAAGAGGTCAAAGACGGCTACGGCAAGAACTTCCTGATCGGCAAGGGGTTTGCCAAACATGCCACCGACGAGGTCATCGCCGAGTGGGAAGAGGCGAAGCGCCAGGCTGCCGCGAATGAGGCCCAGGAGATCGCCGACCTCACCGCCATGAAAGCGAAGCTAGAAACCCTCGAAGTCACCATCGCCAAAAAGCTCGGTGACACCGGTCACCTCTTCGGTGCCGTCACCAAAGATGACATTGCCAAGGCGCTCGAGGATGCACACGGCATCACCATCGATAAAAAACATATCGAAGCCAAAAAGGCGATCAAAATGACCGGAAAACACGAGGTCGACCTCAAACTCGGCCACGGCATCCACGCGCTGCTGCATCTCGACATCGTAGGTGCGTAATGTTCGACGCAACGACGATCCTCGCCTACAAAAGTGAGGGCAAGGCGGTCATCGGCGGCGACGGGCAGGTCACCTTCGGAAACACCGTTTTGAAAAACAACGCCACCAAGATCCGCAAGCTGCATAACGGCCAGGTCCTGGCCGGCTTTGCCGGTTCCACGGCGGACGCTTTCAACCTCTTCGACATGTTCGAGGAATTCCTCTCTGCGCGCAAAGGCGACATGGTCAAGGCCATCATCGATTTCTCCAAAGCGTGGCGCAAGGACAAAGTGCTTCGGCGTCTGGAAGCAATGATGATCGTCCTCAACACGGAGCACATCTTTATCCTGACCGGTAACGGCGACGTCGTCGAGCCCGAAGACGGCCAGATCGCTTCCATCGGCAGCGGCGGAAACTACGCCATCGCCAGCGCCCGCGCCCTGAAAAAACATGCGGACATGGCCCCCGAAGCCCTTGTCGAAGAGAGTCTGCATATCGCGGCGGACCTCTGTATCTACACCAACCATGAGATCAAAATCCTCACCCTGGAGGCCTCGGAAACATGAACATGACCCCCAAAGAGATCGTCTCCTACCTCGATGCCTACATTATCGGCCAGCAGGCCGCGAAAAAGAGCATCGCCCTCGCCCTGCGCACCCGCTACCGCCGGATGCAGCTCGACGGCGAGATGCAGCACGAGATCATGCCCAAGAACATCCTGATGATCGGCTCGACCGGGGTCGGTAAAACGGAGATCTCCCGCCGCCTCGCCAAAATGATGGGCGTCCCCTTCATCAAGGTCGAAGCAAGCAAGTTCACGGAGGTCGGCTTCGTCGGCCGCGACGTCGAATCGATGGTCCGCGACCTCGTCATGACCTCTATCGCCCTCGTCAAAGAGGAGCAGAAAGCGGCAAGCGAGGACGACATCAAAGAGTACGTCCTCGACAAGATCGTCGACAAACTGCTGCCGCCGCTGCCGCCCCTCTCTTCCGAGACCAAGAAAGCTGAATATGCCTCCTCCCGCGAACGGATGCGCGAACGCGTGATCAACGGCGAGATGGATGACAAAACCATCGAGATCGAACTGCCAAAAGGGAACATCGAGTTCAATGACACCGGCATGCCGCCGGAGATGGCAAAGATGCAGGAATCCTTTGCCAAAATGTTCAGCACTATCAATAAAAAAGAGAACAAGAAGGAGATGAAGGTCTCCGATGCGATCCGCATCCTCGACAGCGAGGCGACCGACGCCCTGCTGGATATGGACGCCATCCGCAGCGAAGCCGTGCGCCGCGCGGAGAGCGGCGGTATCATCTTCCTTGACGAGATCGACAAGATCGCCGTCAGCTCCAAAAGCCAGGGGCGTAACGATCCCAGCAAGGAGGGGGTTCAGCGTGACCTGCTCCCCATCGTCGAAGGGAGCAGCGTCAGTACCAAGTACGGCCCGGTCAAAACCGATCACATCCTCTTCATTGCCGCCGGGGCTTTTCACCTCACAAAGCCCAGCGATCTCATCCCGGAACTTCAGGGGCGCTTCCCGTTGCGGGTCGAGCTGCAGTCGCTGGACGAGGAGGCGCTCTACGCTATCCTCACCCAGCCGAAACACTCACTGATCAAACAGTACAAGGCGCTGCTCGCCGTCGAAAACGTTACCCTCGAATTTGATGACGACGCGATCCGTGCCATCGCCGCACTTGCACAGCAGGCCAATGAAAAGACCGAAGACATCGGCGCCAGACGCCTGCACACCATCCTGGAAAAGGTGCTCGAGGAGATCAGTTTCGACGCCGAAACCTATGCCGGAGAGACCTATACCGTCACCAAGGCGATCGTCCATGACAAACTGGACATTGTTATCGAGGATGAAGATCTCTCCCGTTATATCCTATAAAGGAGCCCGAGCATGACCAAAGCCGGATTCGTTGCCCTCGTCGGACGCCCGAACGCGGGCAAAAGCACCCTACTCAATGCGCTGCTGGGCGAAAAGATCGCCCTGGTCAGCCAGAAGGCGAATGCCACACGCAGGCGCCTCAACGCCATCGTCATGCACGGGGAGGATCAGCTGATCTTCGTTGATACCCCCGGCCTGCATGAAAAAGAGCGCAAAATCAATCAGTTTATGCTCGAGGAGGCCCTCAAGGCGATCGGCGACTGTGATCTGATCGTCTACCTGGCTCCGGCTGCGGACAGCGTCAAACACTATAAACGCTTCTTGGAGCTTTCCGGCGGGAAAAGACACCTGATTGCGCTCAGCAAGATCGACCAGATCTCCCAGGGGGAGTTGCTGGCGCGTATCTCGGAATACAACGCTTTCTCGGAGCATTTCGAGGCCCTCATCCCCGTCTCTGTGACCAAGCATACCGGTCTTGAACAGCTCAAAGAGGTCATTACAAGGTTCCTGCCCGAATCCCCCTACCTCTTCGACCCCGAAGACCTCACCAATGAGAAACTGCGCGATATCTTCAGGGAGTTCATCCGCGAATCGATCTTCGAGAATATCAGCGATGAGATCCCCTACGGTACTGACGTCGTCATCGACAAGATTGACGAAGCCGACGACATTGATCACATCCGTGCCACCATCATCGTTGAAAAAGAGAGCCAAAAAGGAATTATGATCGGCAAAGGCGGTGCGACGATCAAACGCATCGGCAAGCATGCCCGCCAGAAGATCGAGTCCCTCTCCGGCCACCGTGCCTACCTCGATCTGTTCGTCAGCGTGAAACCCAACTGGACGAATGACAAAAAGATGCTGGAAGATCTCGGGTACCAAACCTGAACTTTCAGTGTACCCACCCAATAGACTCTCTACCCATCACCCCTCCGCGACATCCATACCTGGGCGCTTTTTGCCCACATATAAGAAAATTTTTAAGTTTACTTGGGCTACAATGAAAATGTGTGAAACTTCAGAACGATAACAATTTATGTTATACGTCTACGTTGTTTTATGTTTTTATAAAATGAATGCGGTGAAATATTGGTGTGGAATTCCGGATTCCCCCGGCTATCTAGAGATAGCAAACACCCATCATGATATGGCTGCCGGACAGTCCAAAAAGAACAGGGATTTGCGACATGAACAATTCTAACGAGCAGGTTTTTGATACGGTCCTCTCGAACAACCCGTACAATCACACCTACTACCTGGGGAGCGGGAACCAGTTAAGCGTTTCCAAAAACCCGCAGTACGGTAAGAAACAGTACGGGATTTCCTATCTCAACACGAGTAGCTTCATTACGGCACAGATCGGTGTAAGCAAAAATATCCCGGACGATGACCTTGCATTTGTCATCGAGACCAAGGCCTATGAAGAGCTCGCCCTTGACATGGCGATCGAATATACGATCGATTATATCGAGGTGCCGACGGACGGGAGTGCGAAAGAACGCACCTTCCATGTTTTCATCGTCGATCCGCTTGTCATCGACGAGACCTTTGAACGTACGGTTGCCGACCTTCAGTATGTCGACCAGATTGTCCCGGTTCCGCTGCTGCTCAAAACCCTTTACAGCCATGAGATCGTGCAGGGTTACGGTGCCCACTGTTACATCTATTTCCAGGAAAACGACGCCTTCTTTACGCTCTACAACGAGCAGGAGTTTGTCTATACGAAGAGCTTGAAGTACTCTTTCCGTGATATGCATGAGCGTTTCTGCGAACTTCTGGGGGAGCAGATCGACCTTGCCGACTTCCAGACACTGCTGGCAACCGAAGGGCTTGCGACACAGAACCCGGAGTATCAGAAATATCTGATCAAACTCTTCGGCGAGCTTTTCCTGCATATCAACGATGTCCTCAATTACGCCAAGCGTGCCTATGAAATCGAAACGATCGAGGAGATCTACATCGGTTCACAGATCGGGTCCATTGCAGGCGTAGACGAGTATTGCCAGACCTACCTGGGATTCGAGGCGAAATCGTTTGACTTCTCCTACGGATTTGCGACGGACAGTTACATTGACCAGATCCACCAGCTGATGCAGCTGTATGCGCGCACAGACAAAGCGGCGCGTTACGACGTCAACTTCTCCATTTACCACCGTCCGCCCCCGTTCTTCCAGCGCCACAGCGGTAAACTTTTTGCCGTTACGGCACTCTCCCTCGTCGTCGCATTTGCCTATCCCGTCACCTACTGGACGATGGGATATGCCGAAAGCGTACGCAAAGCGCTGCTGGAGAAGCAGTACCGCGAGACCCATGCTATCAAAGTAACGCGTGAAGAGACGATCAATCTCAAACTGGCACAAAAAGCTGAAGCACAGAAACTGCTGGACGCAGAGGTTGAACTCTTTGAGGAACGCAAAGCAACGCTGATCAAGATTCACGACGTCAAGGTCAATTACCCCATGAAGGCAGAGATGATGGCTTCCCTGACCAGGGAATTGAACCGCTTTGACGTCGGTGTTTCAAAGATCTCCTATAACCAAAACGAGAATGAAAAATCTTTCAGTCTGCTTGTGATGGCCAAAAAAGACAAACAGATCACTGATCTGGTCGAATTTATGACGAAGCACCGTACCCAGCGTTTCCATTACAATATCGAAGAGATCGCATTGGATGAAAACAAGACCTATTATCGCGGTGACTTGAAGGTGGTACTGAAATGAAATTCAATCTTGAACAATACCTATACCCGATAGATCAGTCTTTCGCTAGTAAGAAACAGAGTGAAGTCTACATGATCTACGGTTTGATCTTCGTAGCGCTTGTAGCATTTTCATACCTGCTCTTTTGGGAAAGCTCTGAACGAGAATACCAACAGGTAAAAAAAGAACGTATTGCCGTTGAACAGAAACTCCGGGCAGATGAGCAGTATCTGGCCATGCACCCTGAAAGTGAAATTCGTCAGATCGAAGCTCAGATTGAAGCCATTAAGATGGAGACCGTTGCTACGCAGGAGAAAAACGAGTACATCAACTTCAAAATCAGCCAGATCTCCGAACTCTTCTATAATGAAGAAGCTTGGGGTAAATATATCGACTCGATTTCCGAAAATGCCAAAAAGTATAACATCAAGCTTGCGGTACTCAGCAATAAGCGCGCACTGGAAAAAGAGAAATTCGGTCACGTTTTGGACATTAAAGTCTATGCCAGTGGTCAATTCGACAATATGCTCAAATTCATCAATGCGATGGAGCAGAGTGATCTTGTCATCGACCTTCACGGTCTTGACCTCAGAGCGAAGGAAAAACTGGAGCTCGACGTCAACTCATCTGTATGGGGGATTACTTACTAATGAAAACGAAGCTACTACTCCTTATCCTACCGTTGATCGCTCTCGCCCAGGAGGGTGTCCAGCCGGATATGCAATGGGTCGATCAAGAGATTGCGGCGATCAAACCGCCCCGGAAAGGCGTGCACTCCAGTGCACTGTACGGACTGCGAGATCCGTTTAGGGCACAACTCATCCTCAACCAGCCTGCAAAGGCAAAGGGAACGGGAACCTATGTCAAACGCCCTGCGCGGAGATACATGACCCTTGAGTCCGTCATTAACAGCCGCTCAGCGCTGATTGACGGTAAATGGTATAAGCAGGACGACACCATTTACGGGTACGTTATCACGAAGATCGAGCGCGACAGTGTTATGCTTCAAAAGAAAAAGAAGCAAGTAACCCTGACGCTGAAGAAGAAGAACCCTAAAATCCAAATCAACGCCAAATAGGAAAAGACGATGAAAAACATGACTCCATTCCACAAAATCAACAAGTCACTCACTTCGGTTGCCGCGGCAGTGCTGTTGGCTGCATCGGTACAGGCAGCAGATTGTACCTATGAACTCTTTTCCATTAGCGGAGCGAAGGGTATGACAATCTCCAAGTATGTAGATCAACTGAGCAACGAGTGCGAACTCACGTTGATCATCAGTGATAACGAAGCTGAAAAGAAGATGTCAAAGCGTCTACAGCGGACAAACCTGAAAAACCTGACGCTGAATGAGGTCCTTGATATTCTCCTGGTTGACAACAATCTCAACTATACACTGGAGAACAATATCCTCAAGATCTCTTTTATCGAGACACAGACGTATAATATCGACTATATTATCAGTGCACGTAAAAGTATCGGCAGCACTGACATTCTCCTCAGCAGCTCCCAGGCTACTGGAGGCAGCAACAGCCAATCCGGCGGTTCTGGTGGCGGTGGTGGCCAGGGAACCGACCTCGGCGGCGGCTCGATGCAGTTTACACAGAACAACACTTCCGGGATCAAGATCGAATCCCTGGATGAAGTCAAATTCTGGGAAGAACTGGACCTTGAACTGCAGCGCGTCCTGAACCGTCCGACGGACTTCTACCAAGCGGAAGCACCGATTGTCAACAAAAACGCAGGACTTGTTACTGTCACGGCAACCGTTCGCCAACAGCAGCGTCTTGAAAAGTATCTCAAAGAGCTGCAAAAAAAGATTCAGTATCAGGTACTGATTGACGTGCGTATGATGGCCGTCACATTGAACGACAGCAGCTCAACCGGTATTGACTGGTCGCAGATCTATGCACTGCAGAACCTCTCTTTCCATGTTGACAAGCTCGACGCCCTGAATGTCTCCACCTTTGATACAACGGGTAATATTCTGACAGGAGGCGCCGGTGGTTATTCCGGACCTGCATCACTGCTCAAGCTCACCGGCGGCAATACGATTACCGAACTGGTGAAGTTCCTTAAAACACAAGGGGATGTCGATGCCATCTCCAATCCGAAAGTACTGACACTGAACAACCAGCCGGCCCTGATTACCGTCGGTACAGAGTACTTCTATAAGATCCAGCAGTCCCAGATCCTTGCAGGTAGTTCAGCAGGGACGTCACAGACAACACAGAATGAAGAGGTCAACTCCATCTTTGCCGGTGTTCTGCTCGACATCACTCCGGAGATTGCCAATGACAATACGATCACCCTCAAGATCAATCCATCCGTCAGTCAGACGAGGATTAAGCTCAGCAGCGATGAGATCGAGCAGCAGAAACGCTCCATGCCGCCGGATCTTGACCGCCGCCAGCTCGCATCTGTTGTGACGGTCAAAGACGGCAACAGCATCATTATCGGGGGTCTGATCGACAAATCCGAAAGTATGCATACCAACAGAGTACCGCTGCTTGGCGATATTCCGGGCCTTGGCTATCTCTTCAAGTACGAAGAGAAAGCGATCGATACGACGGAACTCGTCATCGTGATCGAGCCGCACATTATCAAGAAAGAGAACAATACGCTCTCCCTTTCTGATCTTGGCTACACCAAGTTTACCGACAGCGATGCCGGCCTGAAACCGAAAGAAACAGCTGCAGAGGCCAATGCAGAATAACAACCTCTTTGACGCTTCCAAAGAGGTCTTTATCGATGTCGTAGACGCGAATGCCTATGTGCAGCTCGATCGCGTCGCGATCGTCTACAAATCCCTTATGGAAGCCATAAAAAAACCCCTAAAAATGATTCTGCTCTTTGGGAAACCCGGAACAGGCAAGAGTATGATGCTCAGCCGTATCTACAAAGAGCGGCACGACAGACAGAAGATTGTCCTTTATCAGACGCCCATTACCGATGAAGATGCATTTTTCCGCTCACTGGCACGTGATGTTTATAACTATATTTCAGATGAGCCTATGGCATTTACCCGTTTCAATGAGCTGTCTGAACAGTACAGTTTCGACACAACGCCTGTTGTGATGCTTGATGAAGCGCAGATGTACTCTTCGGAACTTTTGGAGAAGATCCGACTGATCTCCGATACGCGCCAGATCAAGTTCATTATCTCCCTGCATAAAACAGAAAAAGAGGACATCATCGCTAAAGAACATTTCCAGACACGTATCTGGGAAGCGCAGGAGCTTCATAACGCTTCGGCATCCGAACTGAAGATTTATATTCAAAAGAAACTGCTCCGATCGAACTGTTTCGATGTCGCCAATATGTTCAATGATAAAAATGTTCGATGGATTCATGCAATGACTGACGGTAACTACCGTAACACGAACAAGTTACTCTATGCCCTTTTCAGTATTGCATCATGGTATGAAGAGAATCAGCCGACACAGATCAACTATACGGCTGTCAATCGTAAAATGATTGAAATGGCGGGGATTGAAACGGGGTTCATCCATGCTTAATGTTCCGGAACTTGAACAGCGCTGGAAGCGCTACCGACGGACACGTCAGCTCCCGTACCTTGTCGGCGGAGGTGCCGCGGCACTCCTCATCGTTGCTGCGAGCTATTTACTCCTGTCACCGTCAACTCCGACACCATCAAAACCGCAGGCGGTCATACCGACCCCGGCCGCACCCAAAGAGACAGCACCGACAGTAACCGTATCTAGCCAGACTGTTACTGCACAGGGACAAGAGCTCAACGCCTCACAGCCTGCGCCGGTGCAAAAAGTCGCTGCAGAGCAGCCGGCCCTGAAACTGGCGCCTTCCATGGGGTTCATGCATGAGTTCGAATCAGACGTCATGGACTATTATTCCCATGTCAATACCCAAGAGCCGCAACCGCAAGCAAGCTATCAGTCCGCCTTGCCAGTCCAACAGAAACCGGCATATCAGGCACCTGCTCCGGCTCCAGTCATTTCGGCACCTCCAAAAGAGGAGATACAGCCGATAGATGTTCCTGTCAAAAACGCTGAAACCTTACCGGGGATCCAGGCCTCTTCAACACGCAGAAGCACTCCTCCGCCCCTCGAACCATCCCGTGCTCAATCAGATAATTCACCATCATCTGAGGGGATGACGATCCTTCGCGATGACGACATGAAAGATATTCAGGATGTCATCGCCCGTTTCAAAAAGAGTAAAAACCCCATTTTGAGTCTTTTTGTCGCCAAGCGCTATTATCATATCGGTAATTACCAACAGGCATACAACTATGCTTTGATCACCAATGAACTGGATAGTACCATCGAAGATTCATGGCTGATTTTTGCAAAATCGCTTTATAAAATGGATCAAAAAGAGATGGCCATCAAAACCCTCAGAAGCTACATGCAAGAGAGCAGCTCCGTCAAGGCCAAAATCACTCTTGATCAGATGGAAAAGGGAACAATGGAATGAGGCGACTGGTTGCACTTCTGAGCCTCGTTTCAATACTGCTCCATGCCTCTGACAACAGTCAACTTTATACACTCTACCAAAACGGCCAGTACCTGCAGGCCTGTAACCAGGGTGTTAAGGCACTGCACAGGCATGAACAGGATGAACGCTTTGTTTCGCTCTATGCGTTTTCCTGCCTTGAGGCCGACCGCATTGACCGGCTGGCAATGCCAATCATCATCATGATGAAGCATTCCAAAGAAGCACGAAAAAATGCCACGTATTTAACGGCAATTCTGTTGCAAAAAAACCTGCTGGTCAACGCGCTGGAGAATGATATGCAATTGACAGGTCTGAAGTTGCCGACATCAGAGCATCTGATCTCCCGGGTTTTTGATCTGTTCAGTGCAAACCAATATGTAAAAAGTGGCAATGACTATATCCTGACAGACCCGCAAAATCCCCGTCGAAGTTACAAACTTTTCCTTGAACGTTCCAGTCAATCACTCCGTCTGGGCATCACGGAATATTATGATACAATATTAACAAAACAGCATATTTACCGTTAAAGGCAATCCGTAGTGGATAGAATTACACACGATCTTCTGGAAAAAAAGCATATCTCTCAGACACAGATCGACCGTCTGGTCAAAGTAGGGGTCAAAGAGGAGATTTTGCTGGAAACACTGACAAAAGTTGGGGCAGTGTCCCTCAACTTTGTCAAACGTTTCGTCGTTGAACAGATCCGGGCCGGCAAATATGACCTGGAGATTCTCAAACAGTATCCATTTCTTCCCGAAAGAGCCGTCTTAGAGTATCTGGCGGAAGTCCTGGAAATCCAGTATATCGACCTGGATTCTATCGATATGGACTACCGTCTGGCAGAACGGGTGCCGCTGAACCTGCTGCAACGTTCCAATGCTCTTCCGGTAGCGGAGAGTGATATGAGTATCACAGTCGCTTTTGCCGACCCACTCAATATCGATGCGCAGGAAGCTATTCAACGCGTTTTCCCCCGCAAACCGCTGCAGGTTGCCATTTCTTCGGGTAAACAGATCCAGTCCTACCTCTTCAAAATCGACATCAAAAGCAGCGTCAAAGGTCTTGTTGACAATATCCGTAAAGAGCTTAACACGATCGGTTCACCCGAAGAGCAGAAAGACGCCTCATCGATCCTCCAATTGATCAACGTTATTCTAAAGACTTGTATCAAGAGCCGTGCCAGCGATATTCATATTGAACCGACGGAGAACAACTGTGTCGTCCGGGCACGCGTCGACGGAAAACTGGCAGAGATGTTTATCTTTGACCAGGACATCTATCCGCCGCTCTCCTCACGCTTCAAGCTCCTCTCCAATCTCGATATCGCCGAAAAGCGAAAACCTCAGGACGGACGTTTTTCCGCCATGGTGGGGGACCGTGAGTATGACTTCCGTTTTTCAACCCTCCCGATTCTCTACGGCGAATCGATCGTTATGCGTATTCTCGACAAGGAGAAAGCACTTATCCGGCTGGAAGATGCCGGTATGGATACGGACGGATACAAAAAGCTGATCCAGGCACTGAAAAAGCCCCACGGCATTCTCTTGGTTACCGGTCCGACCGGATCGGGGAAAACCACGACACTTTACGGCGCCCTCAACGAACTGCGTAACGTCGAGGACAAAGTCATTACGGTCGAAGACCCGGTTGAATACCGTATGAACCTTATTCAGCAGGTTCAGGTCCATCCGCAGGTTGGTATGACCTTCGCCGCGGCCCTGCGCTCGATCCTGCGTCAGGACCCGGACAAGATCATGATCGGTGAGATCCGTGACCATGAGACCCTGGAGATCGCTATCAAGGCGGCACTGACGGGTCACCTTGTCATTTCGACCCTCCATACCAACGATGCCATTTCCGCCCTGCCCCGTATGGCCGATATGGGCATCGAGCCCTACCTTATCAGTGGGGCCGTCGTTGCCGTTCAGGCACAGCGTCTCGTCCGGAAGATCTGTCCGCACTGTAAAAAAGAGCTTGAGGTTCCGCAATCCGTTCTGAAAGAGTATAAGGCATACATTCCGCCGGATACGATCTTCTACCACGGGGAAGGCTGCAAAGAGTGTAACGGCAGCGGTTATCTCGGACGGGAGATGATCAGTGAGGTGCTTCCCATTACGGAAACACTCAGCAGTATGATCGCCAGGAGCGCATCCAAAGAAGAGATGATGAAACAGGCGATTCAGGAAGGTTTTGTTAGTATGTTCCAAAATGGGATGAAAAAAGTCGTCGAAGGCAAAACAACTATCGAAGAAGTCTTGAGGGTGGCAAAAGAATGAAATACTATCTCGCAACAGTCCTTTCCAAAGGGAAAAAAGTCCAGCACGGTTTTTATGCCGACGGTAAAAAAGAGGCAATGTATATTGCCAAAGTCCGTTACCCCGGTATCGTTGTCAATGTTATGGAGGGTGCAGCGCCTTTAGAAGACCAGCTCAAATATTTCAAAGAGCGGTTTATCGGCAGTGTCAAAAAGAAAAAAGTCAAACCCGACTCACTGATTGCGGCAATCCGCCAGCTTGCCGTTATGACCAATGCGGGTATTTCAGTCCATGATGCGTTGAACGAAATCGCACGGGCATCAAACGACCCCGTCCTTGAAGAGATTTTTTCCTCCGTAGCTGAAGATATCAACTCGGGTTCAAGTATGTCCAAGTCCATGGAAAATTTCCGCTTTCAGCTTGGTGGTCTCACTCTGGCAATGGTTGAACTAGGAGAGCAGACCGGTAATATGGCTGAATCACTCTATCAGCTCGCCGACATGCTCGAAGAGATCCGACGCAACGTCATCAAGTTCAAAAAAGCGATGGCGTATCCGCGTAACGTCATGATCGCCATGGCCGTTGCCTTTACGATTCTGATCTCCTATGTCGTTCCACAATTTAAACAGATCTTTGCAGAGCTCCATGCCGATCTGCCATTGCCGACGATCATTCTGTTGAAACTGGAATATCTATTCAACAACTTCGGTCCCTATGTCCTTGCAGGTCTTATTGTCATCTTTATCATATTCAGATATATGCTCAATACGAATCGTGAATTCAGATTCCGATGGCATCAGCTTCTACTCAAAGTCTATCTGATCAAAGACCTGATCATGTATTCGACACTCAACCGCTTTACACTGGTTTTCTCCGCACTTGTCAAAGCGGGGATTCCTATTGCCGACGCGCTTGAAACTTCCGTTGCCATGATCGACAATCTTCCGCTGCAGGAGAAACTTCTGACCGTAAGACAGGCCGTTGAAAAGGGAGCTTCTCTCAGTGAAGGGCTTGCAGATACAAACCTGTTTGAGAATATGATTATCCAGATGATCTCTGCAGGTGAGCAAGGGGGTCAGCTCGACTCGATGCTTGAAAAGGTCACAGACTATTATAAGATGCGTTTCGACCAGATCATCGACGGTCTTGCCGAAGCGATCGAGCCGATCATGCTCTTCATCATTGCATCAATGGTCCTGCTGCTTGCCCTCGGTATCTTCCTGCCGATGTGGTCTCTCAACGACGCCGTCCACGGCCGTTGATCTGAAAGAGGACGCTTTGCAGCGTCTTCTTATTTCTCTTCTTTAGCTTCCTCTTTTTTCACAAGCATTCTGTACTCTTCATCCTCTTTTAACATACCGGCCTCATACAGAAATATCGATGGAACAAACTGTGCTTTTTTGATCCGGTCGTATTTGGCAAAACTGAGATAGAGTATATCCTTGGCGCGGGTCACCGCTACATAGAAGAGCCGCCGCTCTTCGTCCAGGCTCCCTCCCCTTCCCATCAGTTTCCGGTTGGGGAAACGCCCGTCCATCAAATCGATGACATAAACCTCTTTATACTCCAGTCCCTTGGACGCATGGATACTGAGCAGATGCACCCCCTCGCCCTGCGTCAGGTCCTGGGAGCCCAGGATCATCGCATTAAGAAAGCGTTCATGCTCTTTGTAGGGCTTGGCCAGTTCCTGAAGTACCGCCGGTTTACGGCGGATACGCTCCAATGATTCCGTTTTAAGCTTCGCATCGACCTGACCGTCAGGCAGTATGGCACGCCGGACGGCCAGCTGTTCTGCCACCGTTGCATACAGTTCGGAGGATGCGATCTTCTGCACGACATTCTGAGGTCGGGAGAGGTTTTTGATCGCCTGCAGCAGTGTATAGAACTGTGAAAGCATTCTGGCGCCGTCTTTGGTCAGTTTCGGATGCTTCAAAACTGGATTTTTGAGCAGTTTCTTTTCACTGATGACCTCGGCGAAACGTCCGGCATGTCCCAGTTCAAGAAAATCATCGAAGAGTCCCAACTGGTGATTCAGTTTCCGCTTTTCGAAGGGATTTGAAATCTTCAGGTCGGGTGTATAGAGCCCCCGCAACATCGATCCTCCACCGAGGAACTGCAGCGCCACGTAGAGCTCCTTGGCCAACGCGCTTCCAACCCCTTTAGCATGTTCGAACACATGGATGAACGCCATCATATCGCTCTCGTTGACGAGCAGTGTATAGATATCGAGAATAAACTTCACCTCTTTGGCATCAAAGAAACTGACCCCGCCGCGCCGGCGGCAGGCTATCCCCTTCTCCCGCAGTGCCGCCTCGATCCCGTCCGCGCTGGAGTTGTTGCGGAAGATGACGGCGATCTCTTCAGGCTCAGTTACGCTCTTGCCGATCATTTCCGCAATGCCGTGATACTGCTCGAACAGTTCGTCGTAGACGAGCAGCTTCGGCGGCGGTGCCACATGATCACGGGTCACCTCCAGCTGTTTCGGATAGATGCGTTCATTCTTGGCAATGACCTTGTTCGCCAGGGAGAGGATCGGAACCGTTGACCGGTAGTTCTTCGAGAGGGTATGGACGTCGGCGTCGGGGTACTTCTGCGAAAAAGTGCCGATAATGGAGATGTCCGCCCCGTTGAAGGCGTAGATGGACTGGTCGTAATCGCCGACGCAGAAGAGTGACGGCGGGCTCATAGCGTCGATCAGTGTCCCCTGCAGGGCATTGGTGTCCTGGTACTCGTCGACAAGCACCTCTTTATACCCCAGTTCCATCCGTTCGCAGAGCTTACGCATCTGCAGGAGCAAATCGTTGAAGTTCAAAAAACCGTACTGGGTTTTCAGCTCCTCGAACTCATCGATGATGTCGGCATAGATCATGGCAAAACGGTCATGTTCCTCCTGCCTCTCTGCAATCCACATCTCGAAACTCTTGTCCATCTCCGTATTCTGGTAGTAGGAGTAGAGGTCGTAGAGGTAGTTGGCGCCGTAGGGTTCGTTCTCCCCCTCCAGGTGGTGGAAACTGCGTTTTTCGTAGACGCTGCGGAAGAGGGTCTTAAGCTCACGCTGCTGCTTGAGAACGACCTTGCCCTGCTGCCGTTTGAGCCAGCGGTAACTTACCGCATGGAAGGTACCCGCATCGATCTGCCCGGCCTTCTCCGTGCCGAAAAAGGAAGCGACACGTTCGACCATCTCCGCCGCCGCTTTGTTCGTGAAGGTCAGCAGCAGGATCTCGTGGGGCTGCACCCCCTGCCCCAGCAGGTGCGCGATCCGCCCGACGATCGTCGACGTCTTTCCCGTACCGGCGGAGGCGATGATCAGGTTATGGCCGAAGGGTGCCGTCGCGGCACGGTACTGTTCTTCGTTGAGACGGGAAAGGGGCACTGCTGTCCTTTGCGGGTAGACTTCGCTCTTACGGGTGAGATGCGGGAAAATTCGGCTGTCAAGGTGACGGCTTTACGCTGTTGAGTCCGGCATTTTACCTCCGTTTCGCTATAATCCGCCTAAAATTTAAGCGCCTTCATTCATTTCAAAATCTGAACAAAACAAGCGCAGAATACGGGGACATCCATGTCAAAAAAAAGCTATGATCCTTCATCCGTCGAGTCGGCGTTCTACCCTATCTGGGAAGAACGCGGCTATTTTGAGATCGACGGGAACAAAGCCATCCAGAAAGAAGACAAGAACTTCGCCATCATGATGCCGCCGCCGAACGTCACCGGACGCCTGCACATCGGCCACTCCCTCACCTTCACCCTCCAGGACATCATTGTCCGCTACAAGCGGATGGACGGCTACAAGACCCTGTGGCAGCCGGGCACGGACCACGCGGGCATCGCGACGCAGAACGTCGTTGAGAAACAGCTGCTCGAAGAGGGAACGACCAAAGAAGAACTCGGCCGCGAGAAGTTCCTGGAGCGTGTCTGGGCGTGGAAAGAGGAGTCCGGCGGGATCATGGTCGGCCAGTTACGCAAAATGGGCGTCTCCCCGGCATGGAGCCGCGAGCGCTTCACCATGGACGAGGGGCTTAAATCCGCCGTCAAGGAAGCCTTCGTCAACCTCTACGACAAAGGGCTTATCGTCCGCGGCAACTACATGGTCAACTGGTGTACCCACGACGGTGCCCTCTCCGATATCGAGGTCGAATACGAAGAGCATAACGGCCACTTCTACCACGTCCGCTACCCCTATGCGGACGGCAGCGGTCACATCGTCGTCGCCACGACCCGTCCGGAGACCTACTTCGGGGACACGGCCGTCATGGTCCATCCGGATGACGAGCGCTACAAGGCCCTTATCGGGAAAAAACTGAAACTGCCGCTCATCGACCGCGAGATCCCCATCATTGCCGACGAGCACGTCGACATGGAGTTCGGAACGGGGATGGTCAAGGTCACCCCGGCGCACGACCCGAACGACTACGAAGTCGGCAAGCGCCATGACCTCGAATTCATCACCGTCTTCGACGAGAAGGGTATCCTCAACGACTTCGCGGGCGAGTTCAAAGGGCTCGAACGCCTTGAAGCGCGCGAGGTCATCGTCAAGCGCCTCGAAGAGGAAGGCTTCGTTGAGAAGATCGAAGACCACGTCCACCAGGTCGGCCACTGCTACCGCTGTAAGAACGTCGTCGAACCCTACATCTCCAAGCAGTGGTTCGTCCGCGCTGAAACGGCCAAAGGGAGCATCGAGAAGGTCAACGACGGACTGGTGAAGTTCTTCCCGCAGCACTGGATCAACAGCTACAACGCCTGGATGAACGATCTGCGCGACTGGTGTATCTCCCGCCAGCTCTGGTGGGGCCACCGCATCCCGGTCTTCTACTGCAACGACTGCGGCCACGAGTGGGCGACGCAGCAGGAGGAACCCGAAGCGTGTCCGCACTGCTCCTCCAAGAACATCGTTCAGGACCCGGATGTCCTCGACACCTGGTTCTCCTCGGCGCTCTGGCCCTTCTCGACCCTGGGCTGGGGCAACGGTGATCCGGTCATGGACAAGCTCTTCGAAAGCGACGACCTCAAGAACTTCTACCCGAACAGCCTGCTGATCACCGGCTTTGACATTCTCTTCTTCTGGGTCGCACGGATGATGCTGATGGGCGAGACCTTCATGGGCAAACTGCCGTTCGACCACATCTACCTGCACGCCCTGGTACGCGACGAACACGGTCAGAAGATGTCCAAGTCCAAGGGCAACGTCATCGACCCGCTCGACATGGTCGAGAAATACAGCGCCGATGCCCTGCGCTTTACCCTGGCCGTCCTCGCCGTCCAGGGACGCGACATCCGCCTCAGCGAAGAGAAACTGGAACTGAGCCGCAACTTCACCAACAAGCTCTACAACGCGGCGAAGTTCCTCCAGATGAACGTCGAGACCTTCGACGACCTGGAGAACATCACGGTCACAACCGACCTGGGACGCTATATGCAGAGCCGCTTCAACGCCGCCGTCGTCGAAACCCGCGGATTCCTCGACGAGTACCGTTTCAACGATGCGGCGACGGTCCTCTACCGCTTCTTGTGGAACGAGTTCTGCGACTGGGGTATCGAGCTTTCCAAGGTCAGCAAGGAGAGCGTACCGGAACTGGGTGCCATCTTCAAAGCGTCCATGAAGCTGCTGCACCCGTTCATGCCGTTCATGACCGAGTACCTCTACCACGAGCTCTCCGGCACGTCGCTTGAAAGCGGCGACTCCATCATGATCAGCCGCTATCCGGAAGCGGGCGAACGCGATATGCAAATCGAAGCGATGTTCGACGTCATCATGGATGCCATCGTCACCGTCCGCCGCGCGAAAACCCTCATCGACATGGGCAACCAGAAGATCGAAGAGGCCTATGTCAAAACCGATGCCGAGACCTCCGAAGCGATGGATGCCTACATCTGCCGTCTCGGCAAGGTCGAGAAGGTCGGTTTCGTCACAGAGAAAATGGAAAACGCCGTCAGCGACGTCGGGGAGAAGGTCGAGGTCTTTATCCCGACCGGTTCCATCGACCTCGCGCCGATCGTCGACCGGCTGGAGAAGCAGAACGCAAAGCTGGAAAAAGAGATCGCCAAACTGGCGGGCATGCTCAACAACGAGCGCTTCGTCGCCAACGCGCCTGAAGAGGTCGTCGCCACCAACCGCGAAGCCCTTGTCGACGCCCAGAACAAACAACGCAAGATCCTCGACCAGCTCGAGAGCCTGCAGGGAGCCTGATGTTCAACCTCCAGAACTACCGTACCGATAACATCAAGAACGACGTCCTCTCCGGGCTCGTCGTTGCCGTTGCCCTTGTGCCCGAAGCGATCGCCTTCGCTTTCATCGCCGAAGTAAGCCCCATCGTCGGCCTCTACACTGCCTTTATTCTCGGCCTCATCACGGCACTGATCGGCGGAAAGCCCGGCATGATCAGCGGGGCGACCGGCTCCGTCGCCGTCGTGCTTATCGGGCTAACCCTGGAAGTCTCCGGACTCCTGCGTTCCCAGGGAATGGGCGGAGAAGCGCTGGCCTGGGGCGTGCTTCAGTACGTCACCCTCGCCGCCCTGCTGACGGGGGCCATCCAGATCCTCTTCGGCGTCTTCAAGATGGGTAAATTCATCCGCCTCGTCCCCCAGCCGGCAATGTACGGCTTCGTCAACGGCCTGGCCATCGTCATCGCCACAGCACAGTTCAAGTTCTTTGAGGGCGAAGGCGTCATCATGTATACCCTCGTCGCGATCACGATGCTGATCATGTTCGTGCTGCCGCGCTACACCAAAGCGGTACCGGCAGGCCTCATCGCCATCGTTGCGCTCACCCTCATCGCCTACCTCTTCGGCCTCCAGACCGGTACCGTCGGCGACATGGCGAACCTCTCCGAATTCAAAGGGCACCTTCCCTCATTCCACATTCCGGACTTCATCCTTGACCCGGAGGCGATCCTCGTCGTTCTCCCCTACGCTGTCATCATGGCCCTTGTCGGCCTGATCGAGTCCCTGCTGACCCTGGCGGTGCTTGACGAGATGAGCGGCACCCGCGGCAGCGGCAACCAGGAGTGCATCGCGCTCGGGACCGGGAACATGACCTGCGGACTCTTCGGCGGGATGCCGGGGTGTGCGATGATCGGCCAGTCCATCATCAATTACACCTCCGGCGGTCTCGGCCGCCTCTCTGGCGTCACCGCCGCCGTCGGCCTGATGGTGCTCGTTGCATCGCTCACCGACGTGCTCAACGTCATCCCCATTGCCGTGCTCGTCGGCATTATGTTCATGGTCAGCATTGGGACCTTTGAGTGGAGCAGTTTCAGCCATATCCGGCATATGCCGCGCTCCGACGCCTTTGTCATGGTCGCCGTCACGCTTATCACGATCGTCGAGGACCTGGCCATCGCCGTCATCTCCGGCGTCATCATCTCCGCCCTTGTCTTTGCCTGGAAACATGCGCGCATCTACGCCAAAAGCCAGGTCGAAGCGGACGGCACGAAAGTCTATGAACTTGACGGCCCCCTCTTCTTCGGTTCGACGGCGAGCTTCTTCGACGCCTTTACGATCGACCGCGACCCCCCGCGCGTCGTGATCGACTTCCGCAATGCCCGCGTCATGGACGCCTCCGGCGTCGAAGCGATCGACACGATCACCCGCAAATACGAGGATGCCAACAAGCAGCTCACCCTGCGGCACCTGAGCGAAGACTGCAAGAAGCTGCTTAAAGCCGCCGGCCCGCACTGCACCTACGAGGTCACTGACCCCACCTACAAGGTTGCGGTCAACCTATGACGGCGAAATGGCTGATCCTCGCCGGCATCGTGCTGGTTGCCGTCGGCCTTCTCTTGCACTTTGCACCGGGCCTATTCAACTGGTTCGGCAGACTCCCCGGCGATATCCGCATTGAAAACGAACACTCCCGTATCTACATCCCCATCACCTCGATGATCATCATCAGCATCGTGCTCTCACTCTTTTTCTATCTCTTTCGGCATTAACGTCTTTCGCTCACCGATTCTGCTATCTCCCCAGACATATACCATATCCTTTATCGCTCTTCTCTCGGAACATAAGATTGACAATTACACACAATTTGTCATACAATCTATAAAAAATGTCCCCCGCTTAAGGTGACCCGATGAAACGCGCCCTACTTCTCAGCCTATTAACTCTTCAGCTCTGGTCCGCCGAAGCCGTTGCCGTACTGGAGAGCCAAAAGAACGAGGTCGGTATCCGCCGGGGAGGCAGTGTTATCACCCCGCAAACAGACCGTGCGGAACTCTACCGCGGCGACATCCTTTTTACCGGCAAAAAGGGTGTCCTCAGCATTGTTTTTAATGACGGAAGCACGGTTGCCCTCGGACACAAGAGTGTGCTGAAAATCGACGATTATCTTTTTGACCCGGGTCAAAAAGCC
Source organism: Thiomicrolovo sp. ZZH C-3 (assembly GCF_054862725.1). Classification (NCBI taxonomy): domain Bacteria; kingdom Pseudomonadati; phylum Campylobacterota; class Epsilonproteobacteria; order Campylobacterales; family Sulfurimonadaceae; genus Thiomicrolovo; species Thiomicrolovo sp. ZZH C-3. Next base: position 691,579 of record NZ_JBTKXX010000001.1, on the reverse strand, counting down.
TACCGTTTCGACCTCTCCCTGGACGAAGGAAGCGCTATCGTCGAGACCGGAAAAATCGGCAAGCTCTCTCCCGAATCCGTCACGTTCAGAGTCCCCGAGGGTACCATCGGGGTGCGGGGTACGCGCTTTTTCGTAAAGGTGCACTGATATGGTCGAAGTCCTCCTTGTTTCCCTCGTCATTGTTGTCACCGCGCTCGTGATGAAACCCTCCGGGACGGATGTCGTCCTGCTGGACAACAACAGCAGCCGAAACGCCATCATCGTCTCCACCGAAGGCGGAAGTGTCACCATTGACACCCCCTACGAAGGCACCAGTCTGGAGAGCACTTCGGAAGCGCCCAGCGCGCCTGAGACGGTTTCGGATGCGGCGCTGAACGCCGACGACGCCGACACCTTCGCCGCGGTTCCCCCTCCGCCGCTGACCCTCACCCTCTATTTCAAAAACAACAGCGATGATCTTACCCCGAAATCGCGCCGCGATCTCGACCTGATCCTTCCGCTGCTCCGGGAGCTGAGCCCCCTGTACGTTGCCATCACCGGGTACACCGACACGACGGGAAGTGCGTCTTACAATCTTGCCCTCTCCGAAAAACGGGCCTCGGCACTCAGAACGCTGCTCGAACAGCAGCATGTAGCGATGCGCCGCTGCCAGACCGACGGCCTGGGGGAGTACCTTCTCCAGGTCCAGACACCGGATGAAACGACCGAACCGAAAAACCGCCGTGTCGAGATGACGATCCGGTAGCGCTATGCGGAATTTTTACGTCGTCGTCGCCGTCACGACGCTGCTCTTCTACCTTGCCGTTTACCCTACTTCCCTCCTGCAGCAAAGCGACAACCTCCTGTATGACCTCTATAAAAGGATGGCGACGGCCGTCTCTCCGCTGCAGCTCGGCGAACCCGCAACGGTGATTGTCGAGATCGACGACGAGAGTCTCGAAACACTGGGACAGTGGCCCTGGCCGAGGGTCCTGACGGCCAAGCTGCTCGAACAGATCGGCACCTACAAGCCTGCCGCCATTGCGGCAGATATCATCTTCCCCGAAAACGACCGGACCTCGCCGCAGGAGCTGATACAGTTCTACCGAAACTATTTCGGCCTCTCCCTGCACATTGAGGGGCTCCCTGAGCAGCTTTACAATAATGACACCCTGCTGGCCGATACGATCGCCCGCCTGCCGCTGCTTCTGCCGCTCTATCTCAAAAACACGACGGAGGATGATACCGCCGCCTGTTTTGACAAAGCCGGTTACCACATCGATGCAAAAGGGATTGACACACTTTATACCGGTGTCGGGCTCCTGTGCAATATCCCCGAACTTCAGACCCAGGCACGTTCGACCGGGTTCATCAATGCCCATGCGGACCGCGACGGTATTTTCCGCCGGATGGCACTGGCCATGCGCTTCCGTGAGGAGCCCGTCGCCGCACTCACCGCGGCCATGCTGCTCACCTCGGGGCGCTTCCCGTCAAACCTGCAGCTGATTGGCACCCCTTACGGCCTCCAGGCGGTACTCGGCGACCATCGGTTCTATACCGATGACCATGCCAACGTTCTCCTCCGTTTCTACCCCAAAAACACCTACCGGCACATCTCCGCCGTCGACCTCCTCCGCGGGCGTGTGGATCCCGCCGATATCCGGGGAAAATACGTGCTGGTCGGCGCCACAGCCGTTGGGCTGCATGACCGTTATACCGTGGCCCCCGGGGAGACACTGCCCGGCATCTATATGCACGCCACGCTCATCGAGAACGTTTTGAACGGCGACCTCATCTCCCAACCCGGTATCTTCCCGCCGCTCAACATGCTGCTCTCGTTTCTGAGTGCCATGGCAGCACTGCTCATGTTCCGGCACAGACGCTACCTCTCGATCATCATCTTCTTCAGTACGATGACGCTGCTCTACAGTGCCGCCGCCGTTACCGCCCTGACCTATGCCCTTTACATTGCACCGGGCTATTTCCTCTCCCCCCTGGCCCTCAGTTTCCTTATTACGGCCCTCTCCATCGCCGTCATTGGCTATACCCAGCGCAAACAGTTCTACGAGCAGCTCAGCCACTCTCACCAGGCCGCCCTCGACAGTATGGCCCTTGTCGCGGAGACCCGTGACACCGAGACCGGGGCCCACATCATCCGCACCAAAAACTATGTCAAACTTCTTGCCATGGCGATGGCCCGGAAAGGGGCCTACAACGAAACCCTCACTGCGAACTACATCGAGCAGCTCTTCCACACGGCACCGCTGCATGATATCGGCAAGGTCGGCATACCCGACCATATCCTCAAAAAACCGGGTAGCCTGACGCCCGAAGAGTTCGAGACGATGAAACTCCATACGACGTACGGCAAAGAGATCCTCGACAACGCCATCGACAGCTACCATGACAATGCCATGCTCCGCGTCGCCCGCAATATCGCCTACTCCCACCACGAAAAGTGGAACGGCAGCGGCTATCCCCAGGGGATTTCCGGAGAAGCCATCCCCCTCGAAGCGCGCCTGATGGCCCTGGCGGACGTGTATGATGCCCTGATCAGCCGGCGCTACTACAAGGAGGCTTTCTCCTTCGAACAGACCGAAGCAATCATTCTCGAAGGCCGGGGGAGCCATTTCGACCCGCAGATCGTCGACGTCTTCCTCGCGCTCAAAGAGGAGTTCCGCCGCATCGCCGAGCGTCACCGGTAGCAGATTCGCCACCTTTCAGAACCGACATCTATCATCACTGCGTTCCCCAAGATGTTATCAAACGGTTGCGGATCTGTCCCCCGGAGGTAATAGAAGCGTACTATGATGGAACACATGAAAGCAGAGTCTACCAATATCTTTACAAAGTGCTGTAAGCGTCTGGACAGCTTCTTTTTCCGCTTCACCTACCTGGACTACGAGGATTTCACGCTGGCATTCAAAATGCGCTGACAGCTCCTTTCCCCTTTCCGGCGACACCACGGCCGTTTGCCTCCCCATACTTATATACGGCATCTTGTTGTGTCTTTTAAGTTACAACTTGTAGAATTGTCTAGTACGTCTTTTTAATTATTAATATGAATGTATGTTTTTTAGTATGCATACGGTAGAGGCGTAAAAGGCATAGCTCACGGTAGGAGTCGTTAGGGAAACGTCAAACGGAACGCAGGCAAACGCAAAGGGGCGGGAACGATGGATCAATGGCTTGACAATCTTTTTAGGGAAATCATCTGGCAGGCTCTCCGAGACATGTGGGAGGACATCGCCACATGGGGAGAAACGCAAATTGAAACCAAGCTCAAAGAGCTTGCAAGTGAAGTCGGCAGCGAAAAGCCGCTGGCATCCTCACCGCTGGTACGGGTGACAAATTATACCGCCACATCCGATCCGGAAATAGACCATATCACCTTTCTCATCCGGGGACGCATTCCCCTGTTCAAGGGGATGGAATCGGTCTTTATGCGTGTGGAGGTCATCATCTCTACGGACGTCGATTTGATGAGCGGGGGTTCTCCCATCACCATCATCGAATGGATTACCGTCATGGGCGACCTCAAGATCAGGAAAAAGAAGGTCTTCAACGCCCAGCTTGGTCTGGGCTACGACGACGGGGTCTGGATGGGACACGGCGCGCTGAAAATAGAGCCGGCCGGTTTCGGCCTGGACCTCTTCCTGGGCGGTCTGAGCGACCGCGGTGTCATGATCGGGCTGGATGTCGACCTTCCGGCACCCGTCCCGCTGGGCAGTACGGGCCTGGGACTCGCCGGGATGGGAGGCGACTTCGCCTACAATTTCATCGCCCGTCTTGAAAAGAACGGCCTGCCTGTCACCGACCCGGCCGCCAATGATTATGTCCGCTGGGCGAAGAACAAGGAGCTCGACCGCTGGCAGGCCGGTCCCATCGACCAGACAGCCGTGGGCGTCGGCATCCGAACGGACCTGGTCACCCTGGCGGACAACGGCTACGTGCTCAAACTCGAGCCGATCGGTCTGGCGGTGCTGACCCCGGGCCCGGTCTTTATCCTGGGCGGAACGGGCAAGCTGATCTCCAGCGACTCGGCGCAGGTCGAAGGGTACATCGTCGTCGACATTGCCTCGGCCTCCATGGCGCTCGGCATGGGTGTCAAGGTCAACATCCCCAAAGATGGGAAGACCTATCTCCTCCGTGCGAACGGAGTCCTCGACGCTTTTTTCTCCTTTGAAAACCCGACCACCTGGTATATCAACCTTGGTACCCAGCAGAAGCAGATCAGCGGAAAGATCCTCTCCGACCTGCTCCGCGCCGAACTCTTCTTTATGATCAACAATTACCGTATGGCCTTCGGCGCCGGTATCTCGATCGGGGGCGAGTGGAAATGGAGTATCATCACCCTCTTCGCCCGGATCGGCGCGGCCGTCGCCGCCACCATCGGATGGAACCCGGTCCTGCTCGAAGGGCTGTTCAAGATCTGGGGCGAGCTGGGGCTCAAAGTGTGGAAATTCAAGTTTGCCCTGAGCGGCGCGGCGGAGGTCCTGGGACATACGCCCGATCCGACGGAACTGGATGTCACGTTCAAATACAAACTGAACCTTCCCTGGCCTATTCCCGATATCAAAGGCGAAAAGACGCTGACCCTCGGGGATGAAGAGCCCGAAGCGCCTGCGGTCGCCTCGCCGCTGCTAGCCGGGACGTGGAAGCGGGGGGCCGAATCGGACAGCGGCGCGATGAAACCGGCGCTGCTGCATGCCCTGACCGGACGGCAGTGGGAGTTCAATGCCGAAGCGCGCGGGGCCTGGCCTGATGCCGAGATCGTGATACCGTTCAGCACACGCGTCATCGACCAGACCGGCAAAGTTGTCGGCTCCGCCATCAGCGCCGCGTCGGAGGGAGGCTACACCGTCACCCACCGGCTGGACGCCCTCACAGTGACCGACATCGCCCAGGGCACGACCGTCGCCGGTATCCAGGCGGTTTGGGCGGCAGGACCGGGCGGCGATACCGCACGGCTTCACATCAACGGGCAGGACCCCTTTGCCTGGGTCGTCCCCCACGTGGATACGATAGAGAGCACCTATGAAACCCCGGGGCGTACCTGTGAAGTGAACTTCGGGTACGGCACGGAGGAGCATTTCATCAATCCCCGGCGTTTCAATGAGATGCTCGTCGACCCCATTCAGAACATGGGCTCGCTTGAAACGGTGTTCCAGCCGGCACTGCCGACCCGGGTGTTTAAAAGCGAACGGTTTGAACTCGCTTTCCGCACGGCAACCGACCTTCCCGTCGAAGTAGAGCAGATCACCCTGTATCTGGTGGGAAATCTCGAATACGATCGGAAAATGCGGATCGAGACCAAATATGGTGTCTATACCGTATCGGATGTCGTCTGGAGTCCTTACGACACTCTGCAGCTGATGGCCCTGACCATTCAGCTGCCGCAACCCGAAGCGACCATTGTCATCTCGTCCGGCAGCAAGGATCGCGACCTGCTGCTCTATGCCGTACGCTACACCGAAGCACGCCAACGCAGCTGTAACTGGCAGGAGAAGGTTGTCCTGACACCGGGCCGGTACGAAGTGTCACTCTCCGGCACCTCCGTTGCGGAGTATCCCGGCGGGGGCCTGCCCAGCAGCAAAACGACCGAATGGGAACTCAACGATACCTTCAACATCGATTTCCCCGAAACCCTGCGTCCCTATATCCGCTCCACCACCATCGGTGACAACCGGATCTTTTTTGACGAATCTCTGCCCTGGAACCCCACGATGTACGGCTTCGGTTTCCCGATTTACCAGGACTACCGTCCGGCAGTCCGCTTTCTCGTACCCTATATGGACGCGATCTTCAATCCGCTGCGGATGCGCATCGTCTGGGAGAGCGGGGGGACCGTCGTCCAGGACCTTATTCCGGGTCCGAACGGTGACGGCGACTCCTACCTCCCGGGACAGTCGCGTCAATGGATAGCGGAACACTGCGGCACGGTCTCGCCGGATCAGGAGATCGTCCTTCCCGACCTCCTGACCCAAAGCGGTCCGGCCGCGGTGGCCCTTGCGTTCGAGCACCCCGAACGCGGCGAGGTGAAACTCGACGGCTGGAACTGCTACGTCTCCATGTTCGCCTCCTTTACAGAGCACCTCGACTGGAACAGCCGGTGCCTCACCGTGCGCTACGGCCCCGGCGGGCGCACCGAAAGCGCATGCTGCCCTTCGATCATCCCCGTTTCGTCTCAGAAACCCCACCGCCCCGTGCGGAAAGGAAACCGTGTCGATCCGATTTTCGCACGAAAAACGCTCTCTTTCGCTGAAACATTCCGCCCCGTTTTCGAGAACGACCGACGGATCGGCAGCGGCGACCTGATCCAGCCTGTCTACCCCGAAGAGCTCAGTGTCCCGCCCGTCAACTGGCGCCTCCCGACGGCGATGACCCAGTGGATCACCCCCCTTGACGCTCTCAGTGCCGAGCGCTTCACGCGATTCGCCGCGGCATCCGGCGCCCGGTTCAACGACGGGAGCGGCGATATCCTCGACGGGATCAATGATACCGTCGAGCGCACGACCATAGAGGCTGTCACCGACGGCAGCGGCCGTCCTTTGGCGCTGTGGGTCCGAACACCCGAACCGGTGGATTGGCGCCGTGTCGAAGCGTCGCTGCAGATCAGACATGTCGAACAGAGCGGCGACTGCCCTACCGGATACGAGCTGCGCCATCCTCTTGAACTGACCGTCGAAATCCTGCCGAGTCCGGATGCCACATCCGCATTCCTGGTCGGGGGACTGGCCGGGCACCGCACCCGGCTGCCCCGCGGCGAATATACCTTGACCCTCCGGTTTGACACGACGCTGCCGGGGCTGCCGCGCCTGCGCCCCTCACCGGCCGTCGGCGGCCCGACCGAGCAGATTGCCCTGACGTTCATACAGCCGTTCGGGGAGCGGTGGCCGCTGCCGGCCTCGCCCATCGAAATTCCTGCCGGTCTGCTCGAACGGCTTGCCGTCATTTACGAGATCCCATGGGACATCATCGATGCCCTGATCGACCCCCGGGTCGACCCCGACTGGATCAAAGAGCGCCTCAGAGGCGACCCGACACCGCCGCTTCAAACGCCGGATCAGCCCGCACTGGATGCATTCTCTTCCGCCGTGAAACAGCTTGAAAAAGTCTCAAAACGCCTTGCCGACCTGCCGGAGAGCCTTGGAAGTGCCATTCGCACCCTCTCCGCAGCGGAAACCAAAAGCGTGCCGAAAACGTCCGCTCCCGACGTTGGGCTCGATAGCGACGTATCAGATAAAGGAGGCATGGAATGAAACTCTATCTTACAGGACTCGGTTGGGTCGACGACGCACCCACAGGCCACCGGTTACGCTGGTCGTACCCCCTGCAGGCGCCGGACGGTTCCGGCGGTTTTCTCGGTCTGCCCGATACCATCATCGTGGAACGGGCATGGATGGACGAACTCTCCCCCCGCAAACCGGAAACCCCCGGCGAATCAACGGCACTGCTTAGCGTGCCCGCCAGCTGGTGGAACGTGCACGGCGACATCATTCCCGACGGATTGATTGTCTGCCGGTTTGAGCTGCCGGCCCCCGTCCAGGCTGTCCGATTTACCTATCGCGGCATGACGACCCGGCTTCGCGTATTTGATAGCGCGACGGACACACTCGTGGCCGAACGCAGCGTCTCCGACGGGGAAGCCGTGCTGATCGAAGCGGCAGACATGGACCGTTTTGAACTGCTCGGCATGGGAAGCCGTTTCGAAAACTTCCGCAGCCTCGACCTCTTCGATGACCGGGGGCTCTCCTTTGAGGAGATCGCCCGCATCCGTGTCAAAAAGACCCTCGATGCCGACCTGGCAGCCGTGGCGCCGCGCAGCTCGATACCGACGACCCTCGATGCGGCGGAATGGCACGAGTTTGTCACGGCGGCACAGGAAGGTCAGGCTTCGGGCCCGGCCGATCTCAAAGAGGGGGAAGCCTCCCCCTGGGAGATCTTCGGGATGATGACAGCCCTTCGATGGGAACATGCCCTTCTGTTCGGCCACGGCTTTTTCGACGGTCCCCGGCCCAAGTGGCCGAAGATAGACGATCTCAAACGCGACCTGCTGCTCGACAAGATACCCTCGGGCAAGACCGCCGTCTACCGCGTCAGAGAAAAAGACAAACGGGTCGGCCCCAGCAATCTCGTCATCTGCCTCTCCCGTCCCGTTGCCGATCTGACTGCGCCCGGTGTGCCCCTCTACGGCGATCCCAAAGTGCATTTCGGCATCGACGCCAAAACGGATAAACCCGTCTTCGAGGCCAGCTATAACCTGCACTGGCAGCAGACGGCTGCAGATGCCCTGGGGGTACGGCTCGAAGAGGAGACTTCAAAAAGCCCTTCCATCGGGGGCGATCTGCTGAAGGAGAGTGTCGAGAACCGTACCCGCTTCCCCGATGAGCTGCCGGGCGAAGGCAACCTGACCCGGCGCCGGGAAGTCCCTTTCCATGATGTCTGGGTCCGCTGCAGGGTCTGCGCTACCGATGCGTGGGATCGCGAAAGCAGCTTCAGTGCATGGTCGCCGTGGAACGGCCTCTCCTTTGGGTATGAACCGCCGGCCCCGCCGTTGGTAGAAGCACGCTATCAGGGCGGGACCGCCACCCTGATACGCAAAACGGAGACGCCGGCGCTCCCCGGCTGGTTGCCCGACAAAGTCATCAAAGAAGATGCCGGGGCCAAGGTGCATGTCTATCGGCAAAAAAGCGGCGCGGCGGGTCAGCCCCGTCTGGAAGCCGTCACGGTATCCGCACCGGTCTACGTCGGCGCCAACCGCTACCGCACAACCGTTGCCGGGGCAGGTGCATTGGACGATTTCCTGGGAGGATTCCTCGTCGCCCCGCCGTTCAAAGCGGAAGTCACGGGCGTCTCGGGCAGCGACGTCTTCTTTGAACCGGGAGACGGCGGCACTACCCTTTTTCCCGCCGGAGCCGCCGAACTCCATCAGATGCCGACGCATCTCGACCTCTGGACGAAGGTTGCAGAGTTCGACCCCGCAACCCTTCCGACCGAACTTAACGTGCCCGATCCTCTCCCCGGTCCCGACGGGGTATCCGACACCGTGGCCTACCATCTGCGCCTCAAGGCCCTTGGCAAAGTGGGCCCCGCCGGCAATACCGTCCGGGCGGTCCGAATCCCGGTGACTCCCACGGTTCCGCCGCCGTTCATTGCCGAACCCCTCGGCGTCGATTTCTATAACCGTACGATGATCAAACTGACCTTCACCAACCCGCTCTCTGCCGGTCTTTACACCGTCTGGTGGGCTGACGGCACCCCCGGTGATTTCGCTGCGGAAGCCGTCCCCGGAGAGCAGCGGGCGCAATCCCCTTACCAGAGCTACCATCTGTTCGATTCGCTTTCACTCCCCCTCCCCCAGAGTGCCGGCCGTACCGTCACCATCGGTGTCCAGCAGGTCAATGACGGCGGAGGGCAGAGCGACTTCGTCACGGCCACCCTGCTGCTTTGAGGCATCAACGTGCCCTGAAAAGGGCACCCTGGTACAGCAAAAGAATTTTCGATGAAAAATGGAACTGACGTGCCTCCCTTTACAAACATCGTTATCTTCTCCCGTCTCCGGCTCCTGTTCGAGACAGTGCTGCTCTACTTTGCGCTTCCGCTGCTGATCATCACGGGTTTGCTGCCGAAGTTTGCCGTGATGCCGCTGTTGTGGCTCGGCATGCTCTATGCCCTCTATGTACTGCGAAAAAAGGGTGACACGCAGCTGCGATGGCATATCAACGGCGGCGAACTTTGGAGGATACTTATCCGCTTCGCCCTGTTGGGAACATTATTGGGTGTCGCGGTATGGATCATTTTCCCCGAACGGCTTTTTGCGTTTCCCGTCGAGCACTCCGGGCTCTGGCTGATGGTGATGCTTCTCTATCCTCTGCTCTCCGCCCTGGCGCAGGAGATCCTCTTCCGGGCCTTTTTCACTTACCGGTTTGAACGCCTCATCGCCGACCGGCGGATTCTCATCCTGTTTAACGCCCTGCTCTTTTCCCTTGTGCACGGGGTATTCGGCAATCCTGTCGCCATGATCCTGAGTTTTCTGGGAGGGCTGCTCTTTATGCGTACCTATCTGCGTACCCGCTCCGTCGCCATGAGCGCCATTGAGCACTCCCTCTACGGCAATCTTGTCTTTACGCTGGGAATCGGGGGCTTTTTCTATCATGCCGGCTAACGCCGACATGAGGTATCAGAGGAGGTTACAGTATCGTGCGGGTGGGGTCAGATATCCTGCTCGACGACGCGTTTGAAGGTGTTGAAGTAGAGGTCGTCCAGTGTCGCGAGCGGGAGTGAAACGTCGTTGATGCGGACAGCGTCACCGCCGACCATACCGATCTTCTCGAAGGCGAGGCTGCCGGCCATCGCTTCGAAGGCCGCCGCGTTTTCCGGCGCGACCTCGATGATCGCACGGGCCATACTCTCGGAGAAGATGTCGCGCGCATCCGCGACCGTCATGGTGACGTCACAGCCCAGGCCGCTTGTTGCCGCCATCTTGCCGAGCGCGACCGCTGTCCCGCCGGAGCTGAGGTCTTTCGCGCAGGAGAGCAGGCCCTGCTTGTTCGCCTCGATGACGAGCTCCCAGAGTGCCAGTTCGTTCTTGTAGTCGATCGCCGGCATCTCGCCTGCGACGGTGTTGCAGAGCTCTTTCATATAGAGTGAACCGCCGAACTCGCTCTTCGTCTCGCCGACGAGGTAAAGCAGGTTGCCCGCCTTCTGGAAAGAAGACATCAGGACCTTCTTCTCGTCGTCGTTAACGCCGACGGTCGCGATCGCCGGGGTCGGGAAAACGGAAACGCCGTTCGTTTCATTGTAAAGCGACACGTTCCCGCCGATAACCGGAGTGTTCAGTTCGGCACATGCCTCTTTGATCCCCAGGCACCCTTCAGCAAACTGCCACATCACTTCCGGGTTCTCCGGGTTGCCGTAGTTCAGACAGTCGGTGATGGCCAGCGGACGCGCGCCGCTCATCGCGACATTGCGGCCCGCTTCGACGACGGCGGCCGCCGCGCCGTTTTTCGGATCGACGTAACAGTAGCGGACGTTACAGTCCGAGCTCATTGCCAGGGCACGGCCGTTCTCTTTGACACGGACGACGGAAGCGTCAAGCATTCCGCCTTTTTTCACGGTGTTCGTCTGGACCATGGAGTCGTACTGCTCGTAGACCCACGCCTTGTCGACGACCTCCATGGAAGCCATCAGTTTTTCAAACGCCTCCTGGTTGGACGGTGTTTCAAAATCGTTGATGGAGACACCCTTGATCGTGTCAAGGTAGGCCGGGCGCACCGTCGGGCGGTCGAGCACAGGTGCCTCTTCGGAAACCGGGTCGACCGGGACGTCCGCGCACTTCTCGCCGTGCCAGAAGAGCTCCATGCGGCCCGTGTCGGTCACTTCGCCGACGACGGCCGCATCGAGGTCCCACTTCTCGAAGATGTCGATGATCGCCTGTTCACTTCCCTTTTTCGCGCAGAGAAGCATCCGCTCCTGGGACTCGGAGAGCATGAACTCGTAGGGCATCATCCCCTCTTCGCGCGCCGGGACCTTATCGAGGTGCATGATCATCCCCGAACCGGAGCGGCCCGCCATCTCGAAGGAGCTGGACGTCAGCCCCGCCGCACCCATATCCTGGATACCGATGACGTAGTCGGTCTTGAAGAGTTCCAGACACGCCTCAAGCAGCAGCTTCTCCGTGAAGGGGTCGCCGACCTGGACCGTCGGGCGCAGCTGCTTGGACTCCTCGGTGAAGGAGTCGGAGCTCATGACCGCCCCGCCAAGGCCGTCGCGGCCCGTTTTGGAACCGACGTAGATGACCGGGTTACCGATCCCCTCCGCGCGGCCGTAGAAGATCTCGTCGGCCTTCGCGACACCGAGGTTGAAGGCATTGACGAGGATATTGCCGTTATAGCACTCGTCGAAGCTGATCTCACCGCCGATCGTCGGGACCCCCATGCAGTTGCCGTAGCCGCCGATCCCCTCGACGACGCCGCGGACGAGGTAGCGCTGGTGGTGTGCCGTCTCATCATCGCCATGCACGTTACCGAAACGCAGGGCATTGAGACTGGCGACCGGGCGCGCCCCCATGGTGAAGACGTCGCGCATGATCCCGCCGACGCCCGTCGCGGCACCCTGATACGGTTCGATAAAGGAGGGGTGGTTGTGGCTCTCCATCTTGAAGACGGCCGCGTACCCGTCGCCGATGTCGATGACACCGGCATTCTCGCCCGGCCCCTGGATAACCCACGGCGCCTTCGTCGGGAAGCCGCTGAGGTGCTTTTTCGAGGATTTGTAACTGCAGTGCTCCGACCACATCGCTGAGAAAATTCCAAGTTCTACCAGGTTCGGTTCGCGCCCGAGGATCTCTTTGATATGGGCATAATCAAGCTTGGACAGTTTGTGCTGGGCCAGAAGCTCGTCTATGTTTTCTAGTGGCTGATTCACTGCATTTCCTTACGCATAAATAGTGGGAAGGATTATAGCAAAGGGGAGTTGAATTTCCGGTGGTGCCGGTTGACGGCAACGCAGAGGGGGAACGCTTTTCAGGCGAAACTGAAATCGGCCTCGCCCCGGATCTTTTTTTTCAGTGAAAAAAGCGGGATGTATTCGATGCTCAGCACCTCATATGCCCGCGTTCCGGCAGGCAGTTTTACCGTCAGTTCGTCCCCCTCCGCTTTGCCCATGACCGCCCGGGAGAGAGGTGCATGCACGGAGATGAGCCCGATCTCCGGTTCGCTCTCTAGCACCCCGCAGATCGTGTAGCGCTCTTCCTCCCCGTCCTCGATGCGCTCCAGGGTGACCGTCGCACCGAAATGCACCCGGGTGTGGTCGAGTCCCGCGGGGTCGATCACCCGCGCCTTTTCGATCATGCCGTTGAGGTAGAAAAGACGCTTGTCGATATGGCGGAGCTTCTCCTTGGCGGCATGGTACTCCGCGTTTTCGCTGCGGTCCCCAAGCTCTGCCGCCACCTGTTTTTCGTGGTTGACGCGGGGTTTTTCGACCTCTTTGAGGAATTTGAACTCCCGCGTCAGCAGGTCATACCCTTCGGGGGTCATAGGCTCGACCCGCATCGGGTTACTTGCTGTACCCCAGGATGTAATAGGTCTCTTTGCCCGGGACCTGTTCCAGGTCGATCTTGTATTTTTCGGTGAAATGGTTCAGGCGTTCCATCGCTTCGGCCTTGCGTTCGTCGCTCGGCGCCTCGATCTTGATCTTGAAACAGTCGCGTGTGTTGGAAAGGGCCACGAAACTGTCATCGACTTTCAGCTGCTCGTGCAGCTCAAGGATATGTTTCTGGATCTTGTCATACCCGGCCGTATTCGCTTCGATGCGTCCGACCTGCTCCATGAGTGCCTCGTTCGGTGTATAACCGAGCTGTTTCAATACCGCTTCACTGTCAATAAACTGCAATGCTTTTTCTCCTAATTTGTTTAATATCGGGTAGTCGAAAATTTTAGCATAAGTTATCCCATACGCTATAATCTGGTAAAAAATCGAAAAGTCTCCATGAAATCACTTTTAGTCAGATTGACCGTCGGACTCTATGCCCAGGACGTCACCGAAGAAGAGAAGCCCCTTGTCGAGCAATGGCTCTCGGAAGGGCTCGTCGTCCTCGAAGAGGGCGTCTACCGCCTCCCGTCGCAGTACCGTGCCGGTGCCATCGCCATGAACCAGTCGGGCAGCGGCGCCTATCTTCAGGTCCTCGGCGCGAACGTGCGCGACCTCTTTATCGACGAGCAGGACCTGGGTGATGCCAAAGAGGGTGACCTCGTCATCGTCAAACGGCTGCTCGGGCGCAGGGGAAGGCCTTCGGCGAAACTCGTCGCCGTCGTCGGCCGGGCGGAAACCTTCAGCGTCGCCTACATCAAGATCCAAAACGGGGTCAAATCGGTGCTCGACATCCGAAACGACTACCCCGCCGGGGTGCCGCTAAGCGCCGAGGCCCTTGCCGGCTATGAGGAGGGGACACTTTTCAAGGTCAACAACCAAAACGGCGAGATCATGGAGGTCCTCGGCAACCTGGCCGACCCGATGGTGGATGAAAAGATCGTCCTTGCTATGTACAACAAGCATGATGAATTCGACGACGAGGTCAAAAAACTCGCCGCGAGTTTCGATAAGAGCGTCGACAGTTCAAAATACCCCGGCCGCAAAGACCTGCGCAGCCTCCCCTTCTGCACCATCGACCCCGTCACGGCCAAGGACTTCGACGACGCCGTTTGCTACCTGCCCGAGTCCCACACCCTCTACGTCGCCATCGCGGACGTCAGTGCCTACGTCACCCCCTTCGGCCCCATCGATGCCGAGGCGATCTACCGCAGCTTCTCCATCTACCTGCCCCACCGCTCCATCCCGATGCTGCCGCGCGAACTCTCCGAGACGCTCTGCTCCCTGCAGCCGCACGTCGACCGTCTCGCCTACACCTTCAAAATGGTCCTCGATCCCGACAGCCTTGAAGTTGTCGAGACGGAGCTCTACGAGACGATCATCCACTCCAAACGCCGGTTCAACTACGAAGAGGTCGACGCGCTCTTTGACGCCCCGGACAAGGCTGTACCGGCGAACGACGATGAGGGTGCCGTTATCGCCAACCTGTTCGAACTGCGCAAGCTGACCGACGCCCTGCGCGAAAAGCGCCTCAAAGTCGGATTCGACTTCCGTTCCGAGGAGCTGGAGATGGCCCTCGACGACGCCCAGAACATCGTGGAGACGACCGTCGCGGAGGAGACGCCGTCGCATGCGCTCATCGAAGACTGTATGCTGCTGGCGAACAAGGCCGCGGCGGCGATGTACGAGCGCGGTGTTTTCCGTATCCACGAATCCCCCAGCCCGGCCAAACTGCAGAGCCTCTACACGGAACTCGCCGGTATCGGGATCATCGCCGAGCAGAAAGAGAGCCTCAAGGAGACCATTACCGGGATCCAGCACGAAGCCCAAAAGCGCGGGATCGCCCACGAGGTCGACACCCTCATCATCCGTTCCCAGATGCAGGCGCGCTACGCCCCGGACAACGTCGGCCACTTCGGGCTGGGGTTCGAGCGCTACACCCACTTCACCTCCCCTATCCGCCGCTACTCCGACCTCATCGTCCACCGGCTGCTCAAAGCGATCGCGCGCGGCGACAAAGAGGAGGGCTCCTACGTCCTGCGCAACATCGATGCACTCTGTTTCGCCATCAGCGACAAGGAGCGCGAGGCAAGCGACATCGAAGTGCGTTTCATGGACCGCAAATTCGCCCGCTGGGCCAATGAACACATCGGCGAGGTCTTCCCGGCGCGGGTCTACGCGACCGATCCGGAACTGCGCGCCGAGATCACCGGACCGCTGCGCGGCGCCAAGGTCAAAGTCGTCACGAACGAACCGGTCATGCTCTTTGACGACATCGAGCTGCGTATCGAGAACGTCAGTCTGGCCACCGCGCGGATCCATACGACCTATGTCCGCACCGTGGAGTCCCATGCGACCCTCTCCAAGGAGACGGAATGAAGCGGCAGGATCTGGACAACCTGATCCGGCAGGGCAAAGCCCCCGGGGCCGTCATGCTCTACGGCGAAAGCCATTTCCTGATCGAACACTACACCAAACAGCTCGCCGACGTCGAGGACCCGAACCTGCTCAGCGTCTACTTTGACGAGTACCAGTTTGCGAGCGCCAAGGCACACCTCTCGCAGGGCTCGCTCTTCGGCGGCCGCAACGTCCTGATTGTCAAGAGCGAGAAAAAGCTGCCGAAAAACGACCTGACGGCCCTGATCGACCTGGTGCAGAAGAATCCCGGGAACCTTTTCATCTACGCCTATTTCGGCACTGATTTCAAGAAAAGCGCCACAAGCGCTTTCACCCCGAAATCGGGCGGTGCGGACGTCCGGCTCTTCCGCCCCTTCCCCAACGAGGCCCGCCAGATCGTGCTCAACGAGGCGGCCGCGCGCGGCATCAACCTCGACCCCTACGCCGCGACCCACCTGCTCGAATCGCAAAACGGCGACCTCGCCCTCACGATCAACGAACTGGACAAGTTCTCCCTGCTGCAGGGGCGCATCGGCATCAAGGAGATCGACGAGCTCGTCTACGGGGTCGCCGAGGTCAAGGTAGACCAGCTCATCGACGCGCTGCTGCAGAAACAGGATTTCGTTCCCCTGATGCGCCGCCTGCTCGAACACGGCGAAGATGAGATCAGGCTGCTCACGGCACTCTCCAACCACATCGCCCAGCTCTACCTCTTCTACGCCTCCATCCGCCTGAACGGTGTGGCGGATTCGGCCAAGATCCTCGGCTACAAACTGCCTCCGCGCATCGAGCAGGCGCGTTCACAGCAGAGCGTCCGCTTCAAGCAGCCGCAGTACACCCGCATGATGAGCCTGCTCGGCGAAACGGAGCTGCAGATGAAATCCGCAGGTGGCGGGAGCAAAAGCGCCCTCCTCGCCGCGACCTTTCTGAAAGTCCAGTCCCTCCTGTAGCTCCGCCCGCCTCCCTGAAAAGCGTACCAACCTGCACGGTTGGGAACCGCCTCTCCTCCGGCACACGGTACAGCGTCTGAATTTCACCTTAAATTAAGCGAAAATTATGTAATATTGCGCGTTCCTTACTCTTTGTGCTTTGCGACGCAATGCATATTATCGCGCGGAATCGTCCGTGATCGAGAGCCATAAGGGATGAAACCATAAGGAGAAATACTCTACATGAGACATTACGAAAACCTTGTCATCGTCAAACCGACCCTGACAGAAGAAGAGATCAAAAACAGCATCGCTGCAATCGAAGCCGTCATCACTGAAAACGGCGGCGAAATCGTTGCACGCGACGAGATGGGTATGCGCAAACTGGCCTACCCGATTGAAAAAAGCCCGCGTGGTTACTTCCACGTTGTCTATTACATGATCGAGCCGTCTGCGATCGCGGAGATCGAACGCCGCTTCCGCATCAACGAGGAACTCCTCCGTTACGTCACGATCAAATACGATTCCAAGCGCGAAGTCAAAGCATGGAACGATATGGTCGAGAAGACAAAACAGCCGGCGAAAACCGAAGAGAGCAGCGAAAGCGCCGCTTCTTAAGCAGTTAGGAGAGTTCCCACATGTTCAACAAAGTCATCCTGGTAGGCAACCTCACCCGCGACATTGAGCTGCGCTACACGCAAGGCGGCATGGCCATCGCCAAAACCGGCATTGCGACGAACCGCAAGTTCAAGAAACAGAGCGGCGAAATGGTCGATGAAACGATGTTCATCGATATCACCTTCTTCGGCCGCAGCGGCGAGGTTGCAAACCAGTACCTTCGCAAGGGGAGCAAAGTCCTCGTCGAAGGGCGACTGATGCTTGAGCAGTGGACGGACCAGAACGGGCAGAAACGCTCCAAACACTCGATCAACGTCGAAGAGATGAAGATGCTGGATTCCCGCGGCGACGCGCCGCAGGGCGGTTACGATGCTCCGCAGGGCAACGGAGGCTACAACGCCCCGAGTTCCCAGGGGTATAATGCGCCGCAGCAGGGCTACAACCCGCCGCCGCAGCAGCCGAAACCGCAGAATGCCTACCAGCCGCCGAAACAGCAGATGCCGGAGAACACGATTCCCGAGATCGACATCGACGAAGACGAGATCCCATTCTAGAATAATAGACAGCAAGGAAAAAAACCATGGCAGAAAAACGCAAATATAAAAAACGTTATTGCAAATATTGTGAAGCAAAAATCGACTTCATCGACTACAAAGACGCTTCTAGCCTCAAGCACTCACTCTCTGAGCGCTACAAAATCATGCCGCGCCGCCTGACAGGTAACTGCAAGCGCCACCAGGACATGGTGACGATCGCGATCAAGCGTGCACGTTCCGCCGCGATCATCCCGTACACAATTTCCCGCAAGGAAGTTGTCGTCAACCCGTTCGAAATTATCAAGTAATTTCGCCCTCCGGAGCACCCGCTTCGGAGCTTTGAGCTTATTTTTTCACCTATTTCTTCAATCCCCTTTTACACTTTTATGCTAGGATAGAACAAAATCCATTCATCTGCAGGAGCCGTCATGCCCTTTATGGAGCGTCTGCACAGTGCCATGCTTTTGGGAACACATCTCTACGACCCCAGTGCCGGTGAGATCATCGAACACAAAAGCGAGACCTTTTTCAATGCCATCCGCAGCGACGACAAGGCGACCCTACTGTCGATGATCGAGGAGGGGTTCGACGTCGATTACCACGCCTTCGGCCACCGTCCCCCGCTGATTGTCGCCGTCATGCAGCAGCGCACGCGGATCGTCGAAACCCTCCTCCTGCTCGGTGCCAACCCCAACCTCGCGGACCGGGAGGGGGAAACACCCCTGCACTTCGCCGTCAAACTCGGCGACCCCGAGATCGTGCTGCAGCTGTTGCAGTACGGTGCCCGTCCCCTGGCAAAGAACAGCGAGGGGCTGACCCCGGTGACCATCGCCAAAACCCAGAAGAGCAAAACCCTCCTCTCCCTGCTCGAAGAGGTCCAGCCCGTTTTCGATCTCCCGGCCGAACCGGACCTCTTTGAGCTCGCCTCCAAGGGGAACCTCTATGCCATCGTCAATGCCGAGGCGACGCCGATGGAGCTCTCGAAGCGCGATGTACAGAACCGTACGCTGCTGCACCACGCCGTCTTCGGGAACAACCCGAAACTCGTCACCTACCTGCTCAACAAGGGACTCGCAATCGACGCCGGCGACCTGCACGGGATCACGCCCGTCATCATTGCCGCCTCCCACCCCAAGTTCGTACGGCTGCTGGAAAAACTGCTGCAGCGCTACCCGACCCTGGAGCACCGTACGGACAACCATGCGACGGCCCTGACCATCGCCCTGCGCAACGGCAACCCCGACGGGGCCGCCGCGCTGATCCGGCACGGTGCGAATATCCTCACCTACGACGGCCTGCATACGCCGCTCTCTTTGGTGCACCGCGGGATCGAGACCTACCCGGAGATCGCCGACAGTTACCGCAACCTGCTGCGCATCATGCTCGACCGCGGGGCCCATACGGACATTCCCACGAACCGGGCGGGCTGGACCCCGCTCTTTCACACCGTCGCACGGCGCCAGGACGACGGCATCAAGAAGCACCTCCGCCTGCTGATGCAGCTGGGAAGCGACGTCAACTATACCGACAAGAACGGACGGACCGCACTGATGGTCGCCGCCTCCATGGGCCGCCAGTCGGCGGTCGAAGTGCTCATTAGCAACTATGCTGATATCGACCGGATCGACCACTACGGATGGAGCGCGCTGATGCTTGCCGTCTACTACAACCATATCGACGTCTGCCGTTTTCTGTGCGAATGCGGCTGTGACGTCAACCGCATCTCGCCGCAGGGGATGAGCGCCATGCGGATCGCGCAGAAACATCAGCGCAAGCAGATCATTGAACTGTTACAGGAGTACGGTGCCATCGAGATCAACAGTGATGAGGCGTCGGAGTAGAGAGGTCATCCGTCCCGCCGGGACGGTGAGGAGGTTTTAGCCGCAGGAGGGGACGTTTCCGGAGTCCGAACCGTATTCGTAGAGGAAGTCCTTCAGATTCGGGGCATCTTTCTTGAAGCGGCTGCTGTCGATGTACTTCATCGCCTTCTTGTCATCTTTGTGCCACGCTCTAAACTGTGCCGCGTCGTTCGCGAAAGCGTCTTCCCACTCTTTCTGGGTCTTCATTGCGGCGCCTTTCGTGCCGTTGCCGTGACAGCGCTTACACTTCTTCAGGTAGGCTTTCTGCCCTCGTTTGACATCGGCATTCGCCGCCGTTGAAAAAGTGCCGAGCAGCAGTGCCGCGCCCAACAGGGTCGATAATTGTTTCTTCATACGTACCATCCCTCCTAAACCGTTAAAGTAACACAATTCTATCACGCAAGGCTGAACGAAAGATAAAGAAAACTTAACATTGCCCGTTACTCATCCTCCGCTTCAAGGGCACCGAGCAGCTGCTGGAATTCGCTGCGGAGCTTGGGCTGGCGCACCTTTTTGGAAGCTTTGTGGACCGCCTTGTCGATCTCCTCGGCCTCCAGCCCGGTCTCCGCCGCGATCGTCTCCGGGGCAACCCCGCCCTGGGCCATGACCCAGCAGCGCAGCTCTTTACGCGTCAGGTGGCGCTTGAGCGCTTCAAAGAGCGTCTTCTCCGAACACTGCATCAGCGGCAGATTGGTCATCTCTCCCAGCACACTGCCGAGCAGTATCTCAGCGTTATAGCGTTCCCAGAGATTCATACGAGACGCCCCAGGATTTCGCGAAGGTCTTTGGTGTCGATGATGATATTCGCCGCCTCCTTCAGGACCGGTTTCGCGCAGAAGGCGACCCTTGTGCCGGCATGGGCGAACATACTGAGGTCATTGGCCCCGTCCCCGACGACCATCGTCTCTTCCGGTGTCACCTTGAGCAGCCCCTGCAGGCGCACAAGCATATCCCCCTTCGACCAGTTGAACATCATATCCCCGCCGACTTCTCCGGTCAGCTTCCCCGCTTTGGCGTGCAGCGCGTTGGAGAAATCCGCGTCGAACCCGAGGACATCCTTGGCATAGGAGGTCGCCGTACGGAAACCGCCGCTGAAACAGACGACGGTAATGTCCTGCGCCTTCAGGGCCGCGATCGTCTCCTCGGCCCCGGGCATGTAGGGCAGCGACCGGCTGATGCGCTCCACCGTTTCGACGTCCAGCCCCGCGAGCAGCTTGACCCGCTGCTGCAGGCTCTCGAAGAAATCGAGTTCCCCGTTCATGGCCCGCTCCGTGATCGCGGCGACCTCTTCGCCTATGCCCAGCGCCTCGGCAAAAAAGTCGATGGTCTCGCCATCCATCAACGTCGAATCAAAATCAAACACGCATAACCGCATTCCTATCCTTTACGCTCTCTAAGGGCATCCTCCGACCCGGTACAGGTTTTTTGGCGGAGCCCTAGGTTATAATGGCGCCATTATATCGCACCGCAGGGGTAAATCGTGTTTGACGCACTGGAAGCAAAGCTAAAAAACGGCCGTTATGTCAGTCTCGAGACAACACCGTCGCACTCCGCCTCCTTTGCCCCCGTCATCGACAAAATCGAATCCCTCGGCCTGCATGAACGCGTCGACGCCTTCAGTACCACCGACAACCCCCTTGCCAAGCTGAAATACAACGCCCTCTTTGCCGCCGCCCTTATGCAGCAGCGTTTCGGCAAGCCGGTGCTGGCGACCATGAGCATGCGTGACCGCAACCGTATCGCCCTGCAAAGCGACCTGCTCGGGGCCAATGAAGCCGGCGTCCGCGCCATCCTGGCCCTGACCGGCGACCCGGCCAAAAACTCCGACCAGAAAGACGCCAAAGGGGTGTTTGAAAGCGACAGCAGCCTCCTGCTGGACATTATCGCCGCCTTCAACGCCGGCACCGACCTGGAGGGCAAAGCCTTCGCCGTTCCCCCGCAGCCCATTCTCCCCTTTGCCGTCGTCAACTCCTTCGCCCGCAACCCCAAGAGCCTCTACAAGAAAATGGCCAAGAAAGTCGAGCACGGCGCCCAGGGGATCATCACCCAGCCGGTCTTCGACCTCGATAACGCCAAGGTGCTGCTGGAACTGATGGACGAGGCCAATACGAAGCACGGTGCACGTGCACAGCTCGTCCTCGGGCTCTTCCCCATTACGAAACTGCGCACCGCCCAGTTCCTTGATGCCCACGTTCCGGGGATCCACGTTCCGCCCTCCTGGCTCGAGGCCCTCGGCGCGGCCAAAGACGCGGACGACGCGTACAAAATCGGTTTCGATCTGAGCAAACAGCTCTTCGATGACGTCATGGCCCTGCACCCGAAAGTGCACCTGATGATGGCCAACCAGTTCAACGTCGCGGCGGAGTTATTAGCTTAAACGGAATCCGAGCAAAACAAGGGTACTGCTCGCGAAGCGATGTTTCCTGAAAGCCCGGTTCCCTACGCTAGCGCTATGCTCTCCTCGGCGGAGTACCCACACACAGTAAAACCGTGCTTCTATTCTCCTAACGCTTTTTCCAGACGCTCATCTGTGCGAGCGTATGCTGGTATTTACGCGCCGTCTCCCGTATCACGAACGGCACGTCTTGCGTCTCCAGCAGCTCGAAATGCGGCG
Organism: Thiomicrolovo sp. ZZH C-3; assembly: GCF_054862725.1. Taxonomy (NCBI): domain Bacteria; kingdom Pseudomonadati; phylum Campylobacterota; class Epsilonproteobacteria; order Campylobacterales; family Sulfurimonadaceae; genus Thiomicrolovo; species Thiomicrolovo sp. ZZH C-3. Next base: position 669,555 of record NZ_JBTKXX010000001.1, on the reverse strand, counting down.
AAAGAATCGCCTTGAGCCCGCTCAGACCGTCAACGGCCTCCCCTTTTTCATCATAATAGCCTCCGAGCCAGTGCGCTTTTTGCGTATACTCCTCCAGCCAGGTATAGGGTGATGTCAGCAAGAGTATCCCGCCGTCATTCAGCCGTTCATGCACCGTACCCAAAAAGCGTTCCGGTTCGTAGAGACGGTCGATCAGGTTGGTCGCCATGATCAGATCATACCCGCTGAAATGTGCCTTGAGGTTGCATGCATCCCCCTGCCAGAACTGCACATGCCCCGCCGTCTCCTGCAGATCCAACTCCGCAAGCGAATGCACCTGGCGGGTCGTCACCGCCCCCTCTTCCACCCGTTCATAGGCGATCTCGCCCTGTGCTTTCAGCGCCGCGCCGACCTGGATGAAGCGGGCGGAGAAATCGATCCCGGTGACGTCGTCGAAGACCCGTGCCAGTTCAAAGGAGGCCCGCCCCGTCGCGCAGCCGAGATCCAGCGCCCGCTTCCGGGGGGTGGCGTCCGAGAAAGCGATGGCATGCTCGGCGCAGCTGCGCGCAAAATTTTTCACGCCGAAATAGTCAGGCCCGTACTGGAATTCACAGTACTGCGCCACCAGGCTGTCCGTCTCATAGATATTCCCGGCCGTGCTCTCAACAGGGGCATCGGCTTCCACGTAACGGAACCCCGCATGCTGGTAAAAATGGCGGCGGAAAGCGTAGCGTGAATGGCGAAGGGTCTCGTTCCCCGTCGAGGCCCACGACCCGCCTTTGATCAGGTTGTGCTTTCCGTCAAACGTCGGCAGGGAGAAGTCGTCATACACCGGGTGGGGTTCGAACCCCTCATACCCCTCAATAGGTGTCGACGTCCACTGCCAGACATTCCCGGCGACATCGTACAGTTCGCCTTGCGAGAAGGTATCAACGGGGACGGAAGAAGCAAAGTGGTTGAAATTGATATTCGCATGGCGGTCGTCAAACCGCTCACCCTCGAGCACCGTGGAGGTCTCGAGCATCCGTACCCATTCGGCTTCCGTCGGCAGGCGGTAAGCGCGTCCCTCCTTCATGCTCTTAAAGCGGCAGAACGCTTCCGCTTCGAGGCAGTTGACCTCCACCGGCCAGTCCATCGGCAGATCGATCTCCCGGTCCAGCAGGCGCAGACGGTAGCCGCCCGCTGCTTTCGGTACCCAGAACGGCGGATGCTTCGCACCGCTCCGTTCCAGAAATCGCACGCCCTCCTCATCCCAGTACGCAGGGTCTTCATATCCGCCCGCTTCAACGAAAGGGAGAAACTCCGCATGGCTGACCAGCATCCGTGCCGCCCGGAATGCAGGTACATCTCTGTGCGCACTGCCGTATTCGTTATCCCAGCCGTAGTAGGGATCTTTTTGTCCTTTCCCGAGCTGCACGCTACCGCCCTTGATCGCTACCAGGCCGTTGTCCGGTGCCGGGCCGGATGCTTCACAATAGGAGAACTGTTCGGAGGGGCGGATGTACTCCAGCGGCATCTGCCGGTGCAGCACGCTCGAGGTCTCGATATGGATCCGTTCATGTTCGATCCCCATGAGAATAACCCACCAGGGGCTCTGCTGCGTTATCGGTAGCTGCAGCGGGAGCCTGTCGATCAGTTCGAGCACCTGCGCTTTGACCTCGGCACGGTACGCCCGGACCGCATCAACACCGGGCCAGTCATAGCGGGCGCTGTCCATATCATCCCAGGCCATCTCATCGACGCCGATCGCGAAGAGGGATTCGAAGTCGGGGTTGATCCGCCGGTCGATCACCTTGGCGAGCACAAGCTTGTTGATAAAAAATGTGGCCGTATGCCCGAAATAGAAGATCATCGCATGGCGGGCCGGTTCGGAGCGGCGGTAGAAGACATTCTCGTCTTTCAGCAGCTCAAAGAGGGATTCAAAAAGTGAAAAAGCGGCTAGAAAATCGTGACGGATCGCATCACGCGTCCCCTTCGGATCCGTTCCGTCCAGTCTGACCGGATAGGAGTGAAAACGGTGCAAAACTTTCCTTTCTCTCGTTTTCGCCCCATTCTAACAAAAAAGGGATGAAGTCAGGATTCGGGGAGAAGTTTACGGCGAAGGCGTTCGAGGAACGGTGCCATCGGCGGCAGTGCAAGAGAGCCGTCGCGCTGCACCGGGCCCCACATGGGTTCGGGAAAATAGCTGTCCTCTTTGAAACGGGCCATAATATGCCAATGGACCTGCGGCAGCATATTGCCGAAAGAGGCGATGTTGATCTTTTCGGGGCGGTAGTAAGAGAGCATCTCCCGCTCGATCACGTCAAGCGCGTCCCAGATCGCGGTTTTCTCTTCGGCCGTACATTCACTGAACTCACGGACACTGCGGCGGACAAAGATTTTCAGCCACGGCACTTCGCTCTCGTGGAGCTCGATAAAGAGAAGGGGGAGGTCAACTATGGCCAAGGCGGTCTTCCGCGCGGCGTTTCTTGTGGCGGCGCGTCTCCGGTCCGACGCGGCGGTCACCGCCGTGTCGGCGATCCGGGAGGCTGCTCTCGTGATCGAGGTTGTTCCGTTTCCGGCGCCCTTTGTTCACGCGACGGTCGGGCACTTCGCGGCGCTGATGCTTGCGGCGGTTCCGCCAGTGGCCTGAACGGACGTTAAAGGAGATAAGGAGGAAGACAAACAGTAATGAGATTCCGATCGCTGCGTATACCATAAGCCTCTTTCCTACCCGATATCCCGGGGATTATATCATACCGATGCGGGTCCCGCAAACGGAACCAGTGCGCTACCCCAGGTCAGGCCGCCGCCGAAGGCATCGAGCAGCATCATATCGCCTTTTTCTAGCTTGCCGCTCTCATAAAGGTCGTTGATCGCGATGGGGATGGACGAACCGGAGGTGTTGCCGTATTTGTGTACCGTCAGGACGACCTGTTCATCACGCAGCTTGAGGGCGTCCCCGACCGCTTTGATGATGCGGTAGTTCGCCTGGTGCGGTACGAAGTGTTTGATATCGTCGGCATTCATACCGTTCTCGGCCAGGATATCCTTGACATCGTTGGTGAGGGTACGGACGGCCACTTTGAAGGTCTCGTTCCCTTTCATCTGCATAAAACAGCCGGTCTTCGCTTCGGCATCCAGTGCGTCGTGGGCCGAACCCGTCCCGCCGTTCGGTGTCATCAGCAGATCGGCATAGGTGCCGTCGGCACCCGTGTGCACATCAAGGATCGCTTCGTCTTTGTTCTCGGTCGCACTGATCACCGCGGCACCGGCACCGTCCCCGAAAAGGATACAGGTCGTACGGTCCGTATAGTCGGTAATGGCACTGAGTTTCTCCGCCCCGATCACGAGGACGTTCTTTTTCATCCCGGACTCGATAAAGGCCTTCGCCATGCTGACGACGTAGACGAACCCCGTACACGCTGCGGAGATATCGAACGCCATCACCTGGGGCAGGCCCAGTTTGGAGGAGATGATCGTCGCGGTGGAGGGCATGTTGAAGTAGTCCGGAGAGATCGTCGCGCAGATAACGAGGTCGATCTCCTCTTTGGCGATGCCGGCACGTTCAATGGCCAGGGCGGCCGCCTTGGCTCCCATGTCGCTGGTAAACTCGTCGTCGGCGGCGATATGGCGCTCCTTGATACCGGTGCGTTTCGTGATCCACTCGTCAGACGTATCGACCATTTTCTCGAGGTCGGCGTTGGTCAGAATACGCTCGGGCACATAGGCACCTACCGAACGAAAAGCTGCATACATGGCTTTATCCTTTAATTGGCAGTGGCATCCAGGGCCCGTTCAATATGAACGTTGACCCCGGTATCGACGAAGTCGATCGCCTGTTTGATCGCGTTTTTAATCGCTTTGGCGTTGCTCTTGCCGTGGCTGACAATCGTACACCCCTTGACGCCGATCAGCGGCGCCCCGCCGACTTCGGCGTAGTCAAGCTCTTTTTTCAGGAGTTTAAAGACCTTGCGCATCAGCAGTGCACCGGTAATGGCAATCGGCGATTTGCGGATATAGTCCTTGATCAGATGCGTGATCGTGCTCGCGACCCCTTCGGAGGACTTGAGGACCAGGTTCCCGATGAAACCGTCGCAGACGACGACATCAACGGAACCGTTGAAGATATCGCGCCCTTCGACGTTACCGACGAAGCCTTCCATCCCCCGGAGTTTCTGGAAAGCGCCTTTCGTGACGTCGTTGCCCTTGGACTCCTCCTCGCCGTTGGCCAGCAGGCCCACGGTCGGGAGGTTGATCGCCCACATATCGTGCGCATAACAGCTCCCCATGACCGCGAACTGCGCCAGGTGCTCCGGCTTGCAGTCGACGTTGGCGCCGACATCGAGCAGTACGGTACGTTTCTTGTGCTTGTTCGGCATCAGCGTGACCAGTGCCGGACGCAGCACGTGTTTCAGACGCCCGAGGCGCAGGGTCGCTACCGACATCGTCGCACCGCTGTGCCCCGCGGAAACGACGCCGTGGGCCTCCCCGTTACGCACCAGTTCGACCGCCTTGTAGATGGAGCTCTCTTTGCGCTTGAGTGCATCGGTCGCCGCATCGGACATCGCGATGACATCCTCCGCTTCGACAATCGAAATCTTGTCTTTGAACCCGCCCGGAATCAAAGGCAAAATCTCCTCTTTCTTTCCGACAAGGATCGGCTCAAAACGGTAGTGTTTCAGTGCGGCAATCGTTCCTTTGACAATAGGCTCGGGACCGAAGTCCCCACCCATCGCGTCAATCGCGATTTTGACCTTCAATTATTTATACTCGCCGGTCGTCGGATTGACATGGTGCGGCATTTTGTAGGTGCCGTCACTGTCTTTGACCGGACGTGCCAGTTTGATTTTGTAGTGGGTGCGGCGTTTTGCTGCACGCGTGTGGGATACGCGTCTCTTAGGTACTGCCATGTTATTTCCTTTCTTTGTAGATTACCTGCAGTTGGGGCAGGCGTGATAGTCGCTTTCGATCAAAGCGACTTCCGAATCGAACACTTCGTCGAGATCGATGTTGCCATCGTGCATCTCGACCACATCATATGTTTCATCCTGACCATGAAAAACACCGTCAGAAATCAGAAATTCGACTTTTTCATCCGGCATTATAGCAAAGGAATCGCCGCAGAGATAGCAATCTACGTCAAGACCCCCCTGCATCGTCGCTTCGAGCAGTACAAGACCGCTGCGATATTTGCGAAGCGTCCCCTCAAACCGTACGCCGTTCTTTTCCAGAACGAAGGGCTGCGGGTCGGCCGTGACGCGACGAAACGGGATGTTCATCTGCGTTAGGAGATCTCTCTCTGTGCGAAGAAGAAACGAATTTCGATCTCAGCGTTCTCAAGAGAGTCGCTGCCGTGAACCGCGTTGGCATCGATGTTTTCCGCGAAGTCGGCACGGATGGTGCCCGCTGCCGCTTCCTGCGGGTTTGTCGCGCCCATCAGGTCACGATTTTTGGCTACGGCGTTTTCACCTTCAAGAACGCTGACCACGACCGGGCCGCTGACCATGAATTCAACCAGGTCAGTAAAGAAAGGGCGTTCTTTGTGAACAGCATAGAAATCCTGAGCGTCTTTGCGGGAAAGCTGCAGCATTTTTGTTGCAGCAACGCGCAGACCATTGCTTTCAAAACGATCAAGAATCTTGCCGACAACACCCTTCGCTACGGCATCCGGCTTAATGATGGACAGTGTTTGTTCCATTCGGTATCTCCTATAGTAGTCAAAAATAGGGTGGAATTATAGCAAAAAAAAGATCTGATTCTAATGAAATGGAAAAATTTCGGGGGAATTGTAGAAGAAGCGTTGCACCCGAAGGTGCAACGGTAGATTAGTTGAATCGATTACTCAACAACCGGTACGTGGTCGTTACGCATATCGTCAGTGATATCATCACGGCTGGACGGGCTTTCGCCGACGGCGTCCCAAACGATACAGCCTTCTGTCGGACAAGCAGTTGCACATGCCGGCTCATCGTGGTGGCCAACACATTCAACACATTTGTCGCCGTAAACGTAATAGATCTCTTCACCCGTCGGGTTATCGTCCTCGTCTACGATCGCCTCAACCGGGCATTCGTCAATACAGGCACCACAGTTGATACATGTGTCGTTAATCAATACTGCCATATTTTCTCCTTCAATTATGGTAGATGTGAAAAAAGTTTAGCGAAAGAACTTTAATGATTCCTAAAAAATGGAGCTGAAACGGTCGCACAAAAATTGGACTGAAGATTGGTAACAGGAAAAATCGCCAAAGCGGCGTGTATGGCGGGGAAAACGGCGGTTTCAACACCGCCGTTTTCCGCCGTTTTGCCGCTTAGAATCCGAGGTAGGCGCGGATCGCTTCGGCTTTGTCGGTTTTCTCCCAGGTAAATTCCGGAAGTTCCCGGCCGAAATGGCCGTAGGCGGCCGTTTTGCGGTAGATCGGGCGCAGCAGGTCGAGGGTCTCGATAATGCCCTTCGGCGTCAGGTCGAAGAGTTCACGGACACAGGCCTCGATCTTCTCTTCGTCCACGACGGCCGTACCGTGGGTGTCGACCATGATGGAGATCGGCTCGACGACACCGATGGCATAGGCGACCTGGATCGTCGCGCGCTCGCAGGCACCCGAGGCGACAAGGTTCTTCGCCACGTAGCGTGCCGCGTAGGCTGCGGAGCGGTCGACCTTGGTCGGGTCTTTCCCGCTGAACGCGCCCCCGCCGTGCGGACAGGAACCGCCGTAGGTGTCGACGATGATCTTCCGCCCGGTCAGACCGGCATCACCCTGCGGTCCGCCGACGACGAAGGAGCCGGTCGGGTTGATGTGGTAGACAATATCCTCGCTGAGGAGATCGGCGGGAATGACATGCTTGATCACCGATTCGATCACATCGTTATGGATCTGCTCCTGGGGGATGTTCTCATGGTGCTGGGTCGAGACGACGACTGTTTCGACGCTGACGGGTTTCCCGTCGATGTAGCGGACGCTCACCTGGGCCTTGCCGTCGGGGCGCAGGTAGGGGATGATCCCCTCTTTGCGCGCTTCGGCGAGCCGCTCGGTAATGCGGTGCGCCAGGTAGATCGGCAGCGGCATCAAAACGTCGGTTTCGCGGCAGGCGTAGCCGAACATCAGCCCCTGGTCTCCCGCCCCGATCTCGCCGCCTTCGCGGGAGACGCCCTGGTCGATCTCCGGGGACTGCTCGCCGATGGCGTTGAGTACCGCGGCGGAGCGGTGGTCGAACCCGTAGGTGGAGTCCGTGTACCCGATCTCTTTGACAACATTGCGCACGATATCCTGCATCGGGGTGTACGCATGGGTTTTCAATTCGCCGGCAATAACGCAGAATCCGTTGGAAACAAGGGTTTCGCAGGCAACATGGGAACTGGGGTCTTTTGAAATAATATCGTCTAAGATCGCATCGCTGATCTGGTCGGCCATCTTGTCCGGATGTCCTTCAGTGACGGATTCGGAAGTAAAAATATACTCTTTAGACACATCTTTCCTTTATCGTAAAATCGGCACCTCAAAAACCCCCGTCATCTCGAGGAGCTTATGAGGTGCCCAGTTGATGAAAGATAGCAAAAAGCTAAAAATCATCGAAGTATAGCCAAAGGGCACTTCCAAAACCCTATACATGGAAGCACGCGGGTTTGCCTGTGCTCTCTTTAAGCTTTTCGGGTACTTTCCGCACCGTTCACCGGCACGCAGTATCCGCTTTCGGCCCAATGCATATGCGGCACCAGATACGCTGTGCTGAAGTGATGTTAAAGCGACGCCGCATTTTCTAAAGGATAATTTTTTTTAAAAGAGTATTTGAATAGAATGTGCACCATTAAGCGCACGGCTGAAACGTTCCACATGGTTTCAGTCGTGCGTTTAGACCAAAAACAGGAGTTTCAATCATGCTCGTTACACAGAAAGCACCGGACTTTACCGCTACTACCGTCCTCGGCGACAACCAGATCGTCGACAACTTCAACCTCTACGAAAACTTCGGTGAAAAAGGGACCGTCCTTTTCTTCTACCCGCTGGACTTCACATTCGTCTGCCCGTCAGAGATCATCGCATTTGACCACCGTCTCCAGGAGTTCCACGATCGCGGCATCAACGTTATCGGTGTCTCCATCGACTCCCAGTTCAGCCACTTCGCGTGGAAAAACACGCCGGTAGAAAACGGCGGTATCGGCCAGGTCCGCTACCCGCTCGTCGCTGACCTCACCAAAGAGATCTCCAAAGCGTACGACGTTCTGCTCGACGGCGGTGTTGCACTGCGCGGCTCTTTCCTGATCGACACAGACGGTACCGTCCGCCACGCGGTCATCAACGACCTCCCGCTCGGCCGTAACATCGACGAGATGCTGCGTATGGTCGACACGATGCTCTTCACCAACGAGCACGGCGAAGTCTGCCCGGCAGGTTGGAACAAGGGTGACGAAGGTATGAAAGCCGACACTGCAGGTGTTGCCGACTACCTCGCAAAACACTCCGAAGAGCTCTAAGCCCTTCACCGGCCCCGGCCGGCCTTCTTAACTCTTAACTCTTAACTCTTAACTCTTAACTCTTAACTCTTAACTCTTAACTCTTAACTCTTAACTCTTAACTCTTAACTCTTAACTCTTAACTCTTAACGTTTGACAATTTCATTATGCGCCTGCATAAACCGCTCATAGGTCTGTGCGATCGAACGCGTCTGCATCCGCTGCCAGCCGGCCAGGCCCATCTGCTCACGGAGCACACTGTTTTCGATCAGCTCCTTTGCTTTGCTCTGCCACTGTTCGCTATCCTCGATGCTGAGGCAGTAGCCCGTCTCGCCGTGGGCCACCGTATCGGTGACGCCGCCCTGGTCGCTGACAATGCAGGGAAGCCCGGAAGCCTGTGCCTCCATCACGACCTGCCCCAGCGTCTCGGTGACGGAGGCAAAGAGCATCAGGTCCGACGAGGCGTAGAGTGCGGAGAGGTCCGCGCCGCCCTGAAGGCCCAGCAGGTGGATATGGCTGTTGCGCCGCCGGCTCACACGCTCGGCCAGGCTCCCCTCCCCGACGACGATCAGGGAGAGCGGCACGTCGCAGAGGCGCTGCAGCGTCTCGAAGAGGTCGACGACAAAGAGGAAATTCTTCTCCACGCTGAGCCTGCCGACATAGAGGATCTTCAGCGTCTGCGCGGGAATATCGAACCTGGACCAGAGCGCCGTGTTGCGGTGCAGCGGCGAGAAGCGCTGCGTATTGCTCCCCGGCGGCAGAAAACGCAGTTTCCGGCCGTCCATGTTCAGGTCATGTTCCAGCACTTCCATGTAGTGCTGCGAACGGGAGAAGACCCGCTGCATCCGGTGAAAAAAGAAGCGCATGAAACGCCGCGTCATTGTTTCGGCGACCTGCAGCTTCATCTGTTTGCGGATATAGGAGGGAAAATCCGTGTGGTATGTCCCGGCTACGGGGATCCCGCAGCGCTTGGCAATGAGCATGGCGCAGATCCCCAGCGGTCCCGGTGTCGAGATATGGATCACATCCGGGGCAACCGCTTTGACATGGCGGTACATATGCATCCACGGCGGGATGAGTGTGAGGAACTGCTCACGGTAAAAGGGCATCCTTACATACCAGAAGGGCCTGATATTGGTGATGTTCTCCGCACCGTTATCGCCGCCAAGCGGTGAGGAACTCAGCACCGAAAAACGGCCGCCTTTCTCCCGCGACTGTGCCGCCATATCCTGAATGAAACGCGACACCCCGTTGGCGTCGTAGACCGTGTCGCTGATCAGTAATACCTTTGTATCCATTTCGCAATTATGGTGGAGTATGGTTTCACAAACCAAACGAAAGTGACACAAATGGATAACAGCGTCCGGCAGTACCGTTCCGTTTTTCTCTCCGATATCCACCTGGGATCGCGCCACTCCCAAGCCGATGCCCTGCTTGAATTTTTCCGCGATTTTGAGTGCGAACAGCTCTTCCTCGTCGGCGACATCATTGACGGCTGGGCGCTGCGCCGCCGCTGGACCTGGCCGCAGGAACACTCCGACGTCATCCAGAAACTGCTGCGGCGCGCCCGCAAAGGAACCAGGATCGTCTACGTCCTCGGCAACCACGACGAATTTGTCCGCTCTTTTCTCCCCCTGACCCTGGGGGACAACATCGAAGTCACGAACGAACACCACTTTACCGCTGCCGACGGAAGGGAGTACCTGGTCACCCACGGCGACTTTTTCGACAGCATCACGATGACAAAGAAGTGGCTGGCAAAATTCGGCGATATCAGCTATGAGATGCTGCTCAAGCTTAACAAACCCATCAACCGTCTCCGGAGCCTGATCGGGTACAAACGGTTCTGGTCCCTTTCAAACTTCGCCAAGCAGAGCGTCAAAAAGGCCGTGATGTTCATTGACGATTACGAACAGGTCCTCGTATCCGAGGCGAAACGGCGGGAATTCGACGGGGTGATCTGCGGCCACATCCACAAAGCGGAGAACCGGGATATCGACGGGGTGCACTACCTCAACTGCGGTGACTGGGTGGAGTCGTGTACGGCGATTGTAGAGACGATGGAGGGGGAGTGGAAGCTGCTGCACTTCCATCCCCAGCAGGTCGAAGAGGAGCCCTTGCTCCTGGCGGCGGGCTAAGCCCTACTTCTCGCCCCGCTTCTTCGCCTTGAAGAGCAGCGGGGTACCTTCAAAATTGAACGCCTCGCGCAGCTGGTTGGCGAGGAAACGGCGGTAGGTGAAGTGCAGCCCTTTGGGCTTGTTCATGATCAGTGCGATCTGCGGCGGGCGCGTCGCGTACTGCGTCGCGTAGTACAGACGGATCACCTGGCCGTGCATCGACGGGATCGGGTGTTTGCGCATGGCAAAGGCCAACGCCTCGTTGAGCCGCGACGTCGTAATACGCTGCGAATAGTTGTCGTTGATCTGGATGATCATCTCGTAAAGCTTGTGGATGCGCTGCTTCGTCAGTGCCGAAACCGTGATGACCGGCGCGTAGTGCAGGAACTTGAAGCGGTCGCGCACCTGCTGGACGATCTTGTCGTAATCCTCTTTGGGTGCCTTGTCCCACTTGTTGAGTACGATCATACAGGCCAGGCGGTTCTCGTCGATCAGGCCGGCGATCTTCTCGTCGAGGTCGCGGAACGGCTCAGAAGCGTCCAGGACCAGCAGGGCGAGATTGGCGCGCTCGAGCATCGTGCGGGTGCGGTAGAGCGCATAGCGCTCGATCCCCTCGATCTTCCCGCGCTTGCGGATACCGGCCGTGTCGATGAAGGTGATCGTCTTATCGTCGCGCTCAATCGTTTCGTCGATGGGGTCTATGGTCGTCCCGGCGACGTCGCTGACGACGGAGCGCTCCTCCCCAAGCAAGGCGTTGAGCAGAGAGCTTTTCCCGACATTGACCCGGCCGATGATAGCGACATTGATATGGTCCGGGTCCTCGTCGCTCTCTTTGATCTCATCATTTTCGTCGTAGATGGAACCCTCTTCTTCGTCTTCCTCCATATACGCATCAAGGAGGTCGTCGAATTCGTCCATCATGTCCGGTTCTGCCGCCTCAAGCTCTTCGGCTTTGGGGATATAGGGCAGCTGTTTGGCGATCCACTCGAGCAGCGGGTTGATGGAACGGTTGTGGGAGACGGAAATGCCGAAGATCGTCTGGGTGCCGAACTCGTAATACTCCCACACCTTCTCTTTCATCTTGTCGTTATCGATCTTGTTGACGACGAGGGCCATGCTTTTGCCCATCGCTTCGAGTTCGTGAAACAGCTTTTTGTCCTCTTCGATCGGCAGGTTCTTGCCGTCGACCATGAACAGGATGATATCCGCCGCTTTGGCGGCCGCGATCGACTTCTCGCGTACCTTGTCAAAGAGTTCGCTTCCCTCGTCAAGACCGCCGGTATCGAGCACTTCGACCTCCCGGTCAAGGACGGTGGCGACCCGTTTTTTGACGTCGCGCGTCGTCCCCGCCATCTCCGACGTAATAGCATCGCGCTCTTTCAGCAGACGGTTAAAAAAGGAGCTTTTGCCTACGTTCGGTCGCCCGATAATGGCCAGTTTTTTCATCAATATCCCAATTGAGGGCTTTCAGAGGTGCCCTTGATTTTTTGCAATTATAACGAAAAAGCGCCGATACCTCTCTGGCTTCCTCCCCGGATTCTGCCCCAAAACCGGTTTGGTATGGCATAATGATTTTTATTGAAATTCAGTACAATTTATGAAAAAGGAGCTCGCGTGAAACATCGGTCCAGTTTTCTGGCAGCTTTTACCGTCATCATCTTATTACTGCTGCCGCTTGCATACTTCACCGTCTCCTACCAGCTCGACAACCGGAACGATGACGAGGCCCTGCTCAAACGCATCACTTTTATCGGCGGTTCTATACAACGCTATATCAAAAACCCGGAGGAACATAAAGGAATAGAAACGGAGATCGATGAAGCCTTCCGCTCTTCGGAGCTTGTCTATCCCGCCCTTCTCCAGCCCGGCGAAGCAGAAATGATGCTGGCAAGAAGCTACCTGGCGGTAAAATCGTGCTGGGAAACGATCAAAACGACGTCAGCAACCACTGACGGTACATTCACTAAAGAGGGAGAGCTCTGCTGGCTGCAGGGGAACCATGCGCTTTTCGACCTGCACAACGTCATGAAAGCGAAAAGCAAACGGCTGCTCAACACCCTCTTTATGCTGGGGCTCTTCGGCAGCCTGCTGATCCTCTACCTGCTCTACCTCATCTACCGCTATGTCCGTGTGGACCTGGAAACCAACCAGCGTATCGACCTTCAGACCGGGCTCTACAATACCCAGGCATTTTTGGAAGAGTGTACGGTGCATGCTCTGACCGCCCGGCGCGAACATGCATCCTTCTCCGTTGTCCTCATGGTGTTTGACAAGCAGGCCACCCGCAAACGTCCCCTCAGACAGCTGCTCAAAGACCTGCATGACAGCTGCCGAAGGGAAGAGAAGCTTTTCAGGCTGTCACCCGTCGCTTTCGCACTTCTGACGTCCCATGCCCATGCAGCCGATCTTGTCCCCCTGACAGAGCGTCTGCAGCGCATGCTGAAAAACGATCATCTGCTTGCCCTGCAGACGGAGGAGTACTCCCCCGATACCGACGCGGAGGCGTTCGGGCTGGCCTGTCTGGCCGAGGCTGAAGCCCTGCAGGCTTAGAAAGGCTTGATGATCACCATGATGACGATAAAGATCATCAGCAGGGTCGGGACTTCGTTGTAGGCACGGAAGAATTTGCCGCTCTTCGTGTACGTCCCCTCCGCGAGCTGCTTCTTGTAGCGCCCCAGCGTAAAGTGGTAGATGATCAACAGCAGGGCCGCCGTCAGTTTCGCATGCAGCCAGCCGCCGCTCTGAAACAGCGAAGGGTTCAGCGCGATCAGCGCCCCGCCGCTCAGGATTGTCGCCCACATCGCCGGTACGCCGATGTAGTGGTAGATCTTGTATTCCTGGATCTTGACGACCTCGACGAAGCCCGCGTTAGCCGCATGCTCGGTGTGGTAGACAAAGAGGCGCGGCAGGTAAAACAGCACGGCCATCCAGCTGATAAGGCTCATGACGTGAAAGGCGAGAATCCAAGTGTAATATTCCATGTTTTGCTCCTAGAAGTTGTGTTCAAAATACCAGAGGTTGTAGTTTGATCCGCCGCGGCGGACGCCGTTGATCGCCCCGTAGATACCCGAACGGTGCTTGAGGGCATACCCGACATAGGTATCGTAAAGCGGCCCGTAACCGACCATACGCCCCAGGTCGAAGTCGAGGGAGATGTCAAGGTAGTTGAGAAAGCGGGAGTTATGATCGCCCTCGGCCTCCGCTTCCAACCGCTCGACGTAGGGGATGCCCCAGGCATAGGAAGCCCCTTCGCCGAATCCCAGGCGGATCGTCCGCTCCCACGGCCGGAAGTTCCAGTAGGCCTTGATATAGAAGGTGACTTCCATAAAATCGGGCTGATGCCCGTTCTCGAAGAAGCGGTTCACGCCTCCTTTGAGGTAGAAGTCCAGGGGCAGACCCCAGGTATCGTGCGAAAAACGGTAGCCCAGTTCGACACCGCCGGCCGAGGTCCCCGCAGGATGCTGGTCGCCCATCATGGAGATGATCTCCCCCAGGTCGCTTGCATCGGAAAAACCGTATCCGACCCGTACGGAGTAGTCGTTATCGTCCGCGGTCACATTATTATCAGCCGTTGCCAGTGTCAAGGTAAAAAGAAGTAGAAGAAGTAATTTCAAAGTCGTGCCCCGTTTCATGGGGCAGCATTATATCAGAGAAAACGCCCGACCCATTGCCGGAGCTGTTCGGCGCTGAGAGCACCGGAAACCCGGTCGACTTCCCACCCCCCTTTGAAGACGATCAGTGTGGGGATGGACTGGATATGAAAGCGCGATGCCAACGCCTGCTGCTCTTCCGTATTGACCTTCGCGAAACGGGCTTTCAGCACGAAGGAGGAAGCCGCTTCCTCGAACGCCGGGGCCATCATGCGGCAGGGGCCGCACCACGGTGCCCAGAAATCGACGATGACCGGAATGTCGCTGTTGGCGATCTGGTTGTCGAAGGCGCTTGGATCGAGGGCGATGGGTTTCGTATCGAGCAGGGAGTGTCTGCAGTGGCCGCAGTTGGCCTTGGCGTAGGTCTCTTTGACCGGGACGGCATTGACCTGCCCGCAATGGGGGCAGACCACTTTGCGCTTATCCATGACCCTTAGGCCTCCTGAACCTCGAGGTCTTTGAGGCCAGGGCCGCGGTGGGATTTGATTTTGTCATGCAGACGGCGCAGCGCCTTATTCGCACGCTCGACAGCCATATCGATCGCTGCATCGAGGTCATTGTCCTGCTGGGTGATTACCACCGGCGTGTTATGGGCAATGTGGATATCGAATTCTGCTTCAACGCCGTTTTTGACTTTGCTGAGCAGTACATTGATCGTCGTAATATCGAGTCCGAATTTCATAAACTGTTCTTTGGCTTTTTGAACATGGTCGCGGGTGTTGTCCGTCAGGGTAATATCTTTTGTGCGAATAGGAGTATTCATCGAAAATCCTTTTTTTTTGGGATAAAAAAAGTATAACAGAAGATATCTAAATCGATATCAACGATTCCGCTGTCCAAGGGGCTTTCCGCCCCTTTTCAACCTCTTACGCTATAATGCCGCGACTAAAAGAGGAGAAACAATGAGAGTTTTTACGGGCATCCAGCCCTCCGGTGACCTGCATATCGGCAACTATTTCGGCTCGATCAAGGCCATGGTCGATTCGCAGACGGAGAACGAGGTTTTTGCCTTTATCGCCAACTATCACGCCATGACGACGGTCCACGACGGTGCGCGCCTCTCCGAACTGACAATGCAGGCCGCCACCGACTTCCTCGCCCTGGGCATCGACCCGGAAAAATCGACCTTTTGGGTCCAGAGCGACGTCAAAGAGGTCCTCGAGCTCTACTGGTTTCTCTCCTCCTTCACCCCGATGGGACTGCTCGAGCGTGCCCACAGCTACAAAGACAAGGTTGCCAAGGGGATTTCCGCCAACCACAGCCTCTTCGCCTACCCCGTGCTGATGGCCGCGGACATCCTGCTTTACGACGTCGACGTCGTCCCCGTCGGCAAAGACCAGATCCAGCATGTCGAGATCGCCCGCGACATCGCCATCCGTTTCAACAACGCCTACGGCGACATCCTGAAACTGCCCGAATTCCGTGTCGACGAGAACGTTGCGACGGTCCCGGGCATCGACGGCCAGAAGATGAGTAAAAGCTACGGCAACACAATCAATATCTTCGGCGACGAGAAGGCCCAGCTCAAGACGATCAAGAAGATCGTCACCGAAGCCGTCCCGATGGAGGAACCCAAAGAGTGGCGCGGATGCAACGTCTACAACATCGCCAAGCTCTTCCTCGACGAGGATGAGTGCCTGGCACTGCAGGAGCGCTACGAGCGCGGCGGCGAAGGGCACGGCCACTTCAAGCTCTACCTGGCCGAGGTGATCTGGGAACACTTCCGCCCCTACCGCGAAAAACGCGCCTACTACGAAGCCCACCAGGACGAAGTGCGCGATATTCTCAATGCCGGTGCGGCCAAGGCCAGCGAAGCCGCCCGCGAGATCACGGAGAAGGTCCGCAGCGTCACCGGCGCCGCATACTGACACCGCGCCCACCCCGGGCGACCTGACTCCGATTTTTTACTCCCCCTTAAACCATCGTCTGTAGAATGCTGCTCCTGAATTTCATTTGAGGATAGAGAAATGATCACAGTTAAAATGGAAAAAGAGTGCGGCTGTTTCAAACGTTCGGACTTTGAAGCGGTCAAAACCTTCGAAAGCAAAGATGATGCCCTCCTGTATGCCCAGGAGCTCTGTGCGGATATGAACGAGACCTTCTGCCAGAAACACGTTTTCCGCGTCACCGAAACAGCGGAAGACGAAATGACTATCAACCTCGCGATGAACGGCTGAGCCGTTCATCACACCCTATCATCGCCCGACTCATTCCACCTATTTCTCCAAATAACAACGCCTGGATTCCGTCTCTTTAACGGCGCGGTAGAACAGCCGATGCATCCGCAGTTTTATCTCTGTAAAACATACAATAAGGAAAGAACAATGGTGACGGTAAAACTGGAAAAAGAGTGCGGCTGCTTCAAAGATGCAAGGAATATTGATTCGGAAATGTCATTTGACACCAAGGATGCCGCGATGCTGTATGCGAAGGGACTGTGCAGAACCATCAACGATCAGTTCTGCGGGAAACACTTCTTCCGCCCTGAAGAGAGTGCGGATGACGAAGTGATGATCAAGCTCATCAACCGCTAAGCGGCCTCACCGCCCCGCGGTTACAGCCGTACGGTCGTGCGGTTGATAAACTTCTTCTCGCTCCACTGCGGTTGTTTCAGATCGAGCAGTGTTCTGATTTCATCATTCACCAGACGGTAATGCAGCTCGAACGTCACCTGCCCCGTCCCTTTGACCATCGGGACTTTGAACGTCTTCGTACCGCGTGCCGGAACGGACATATCCTCGGTCGCGGTTGCCGCCAGATGCGGGATCGTCGGTTTGCCCCGTTTGTCCGTATAGTGCTGGGTCATCGAAATGCTCTTCGTTTCAATCACCTTGGAACCGCTGCGGTAGATAACGTCAAGGATCAGCTCTCTGGCACCGAAGCCCGTCGGGATGTTGTGGGGATTCTCATTGGTGAGGGTCACGATAAAGCTGTCGCCGCTCTTTTTCGCTTCAATCCCCAGGGCATCCTGCCAGAGCCAGTTCGTATGGGCACCGACAAAGCCGTGCTCACGGACCATCCGCTTCTTCGGCTTGCCGTTGTCGATCGGGAGGTTGGACGCGACCCCCTCTTTTTTCGGGCTCATGTGGCAGTCGGCACACTGTTTTTTCGTATCTTTGTACTCTTTTTGCGTGTTCGCGAAGACGAAGCTCTCCGTGGAACGGTCATTGGCGTGGCAGACGAAACAGAGCTGCTTAGGGTCCTTGCCGAAGAAATCGCGGTACTGGGTCTTATGGTACGGAGACTTCGCGTCCTCGATCGGACCGCTCATGATGCCGACCGGGTTCCACTGGATCCGGTGGACCCCCCGCTTATCCGCCGGCAGGTCGTGCTTGATGCTGTCGACATTGTGACAGACGAGGCAGTTGACCCCCTCCGAGAGCGAGCTGTCGCTGACCGCGGCATTGACCTCGCTTCCTTCATCCAGTCCCATCAGGACATCGATCTGGTAGTTGATATCCGTCGTCGTGACAGCGACACGGGGGTTATGACAGGCGGCACACTCCACCTTTACGGCGTTGATGGGTTTGCGCGTCTTGCGGGCGTAGTACTCCATCGATTGGCGAAGATACTCATCATGTTTGTAGTGTGATTTGGCGTGATAGGAAGTGGACCATTCGTTGACGATAGCGGCGTGGCAGGATTTACACTTGCTCGAATCGTGATATTGAGCATTGAGTTCAGGGGCGGCCTCTGTTGCATACAGTGAGGCGCCGAAAGCGGCAAACGTCAGTAGAGTCGCGGCAAAACGTTTCATAACCTTGGTCCCTTTTTTAACAGTTTAAATATGATTAAAACTATTATAGGGCGTAGAGGGGCCAAAGTCAATTAAACAGATTTTAACGTGCCCGATCGAGCCAGACCATCAAACCTTTTTGCGCATGCAGACGGTTCTCCGCCTCATCGAAGATGACGCTTTGGGGACCTTCGAGGACCCCCTCGCTGACTTCCTGTCCCCGGTAGGCGGGCAGGCAGTGCAGGAAGATCGCCGCCTTGTCGGCCAGCGCCATCTTCGCTTCGTCAACGATGTAGCCGGCGAAGTCGCGGACGCGCTGCTCTTTTTCGTCCTCCTGGCCCATGGAAGCCCAGGTGTCCGTCGTGACGACCGTCGCACCGGCGATCGCCTCTTCCGGGTCGTTCCCGACCTTGATGACGGCACCGCTCGCCTTGGCCATCTCCAGGGCGTCTTGCAGGATCCCCGCATCGACTTCATACCCTTTCGGCGTTGCCACGCGCAGTTCGAACCCGAGCTTGGCGGCAAGCATCAGCCAGGAGTGAGTCATGTTGTTGCCGTCGCCGACATAGGCGACAACAGGGTTCTCCGCCTGGCCGTGCTCGATCATCGTCATATAATCGGCCAGCAGCTGCACCGGGTGGTAGCTGTCGGTGAGGCCGTTGATGACGGGGACTTTGGAATAAGTGGCGAACTCTTCGAGCATGCTCTGCTCGAAGGTGCGGATCATCACCATATCGCACATGGAGGAGATAACGCGGGCCGTGTCTTTGACCGGTTCGCCACGTCCGAGGTGGATATCACGGTTGGAGAGGAAGAGCCCCTGCCCGCCGAGCTGATAGATCCCGGTCTCGAAACTGACCCGGGTCCGCGTCGAACTCTTCTCGAAGATCATCGCCAGCGTCTGCTTGTCCAGATAGGGCTTGTGCTCGCGGCGTTTGCACTCGGACTTGATCTGCAGTCCGAGGTCGATAATGGAGAGGATCTCCTCTTTGGTGTAATCTCTGAGGGTTAAAAAGTGTCGCATTCTCTGCTCACGGCGTAACGGGTTGCCCCGGAATGAAAGCGCCCATTATAGCGTAAAGTGCGAAAAAGCTTACAGCAGCCCTGCCACCTCTTTGGCGTGATAGCTGATAATGATGTCCGCGCCGGCGCGTTTGAAGCCGAGCATCGTCTCCATCATGACCCGTTCGTAGTCGATCAAGCCGGCTTGCCCGGCGTGTTTGAGCATGGCGTATTCGCCGCTGACGTTGTAGACCGCGAGCGGCAGGGAGGTCGCTTCGCGGATGTCGCGGATGATATCGAGGTAGGCCAGGGCCGGTTTGACCATTAAAATGTCCGCCCCCTGCATCTCGTCGGCGATGCTCTCCGCGATCGCCTCGCGGCGGTTGGCCGGGTCCATCTGATACGTGGCGCGGTCACCGAAAGAAGGCGTTGATTCGGCGACGTCGCGGAAGGGGCCGTAGTAGCCGCTGGCGAACTTCGTCGAGTAGCTCATGACCGGCAGATTCTCGTACCCGTTGCCGTCCAGCGCCGTGCGCAGGGTCTCGATGATCCCGTCCATCATCCCCGAAGGCGCGATCATATCCGCGCCCGCCTCGGCATGGATGATCGCCTGCTGGCCGGAGATCGCAAGCGTCGCATCGTTATCGACGGTCTCGTGGACATGGTCGATGATCCCGCAGTGACCGTGATCGGTGTATTCGCAGAAGCAGAGGTCCGTGACGACGAACATCTCGGGGTGGGCCCGCTTGATCGCCTTGACGGCCGTGGCAATGATGCCGTTCTCATCCAGCGCATCGGAGCCCACGGAGTCCTTGACGTCGGGGATGCCGAAGAGGATGATAGAGTAGATCCCCAGCGCCTTGAGCGTTTCACACTCCCGGATGGCTTCGTCGATGCTCATCTGGAAAACGCCCGGCATCGAGGCGACTTCCGTCTTGATCCCTTCGCCCGAACGCACGAAAAGAGGATAGATGAAATCGTCCGCACGGACATGGTATTCGCGTACCAGAGCACGCAGATGGGAATTGAGCCGGTTACGGCGGAAACGTTGGAACATGTTTACCCTTGACAATTTTGCTATAATCGCATTGTAACAATTCCATCGTTAAAGAACTGTTTTTGCTTCAAAATATAAAAATTTCTGATGTTGCCAACCTCCCCTCCCGTTTCGGGAAGTTTAAAGTCCAGGCCTTCAAGCAGGGCCATAAAGAGCACCTGGCGATCCTGCGCGAGCCCTTTGGCGACACCCCGGTCGTACGGGTCCACTCCGAGTGCCTCACCGGCGACGCCCTGGGCAGTCTCAAGTGCGACTGCGGCGACCAGCTCGCCTTCGCCCTTAATCTGATCGAAAAAGAGGGCGGCATCGTCATCTACCTCCGACAGGAGGGGCGTAACATCGGCCTGCTCAACAAGATCAACGCCTACGCCCTGCAGGACAAAGGGTTCGACACCGTCGCCGCCAACCACCAGCTGGGCTTCGCCGCCGACGAACGCACCTACGAGATGGTCCAGTTCATCCTGGCCCACTACGGCATCAAAAAGATCCGCCTGCTGACCAACAACCCGCAGAAGATCAATGCCCTCGAGGGGATCGAGATCGTTGAGCGCCTGCCGATCATCATCGACCCCAACGAGCACAACGAAGAGTACCTGCAGGTCAAGAAAGATCAGATGGGGCACCTCCTGTAATCACGCCTTCGGCGGGACGCGTTCCCGTCTGCCCCCCTTCGAACCGCCCCTTGCAACGGCATCACCAAAAACGACAACTGTTATTGCAGACTCACGATTTTCATGTTAATATAGCTTTGATTACACGCTGTGTTCGGAGGGTTTCCCGCCGGGCCGGTGTCGCGTTTTCGCACCCATTCAAGACGGAGGGCCAAACCATGCAACGACCGCACTTCAGCCTGTTGCAACTCCCTTGTATCGCCGGGCTGCTCTTTATGGGCCTGCAGGCCCATGCCCAGCCCCCCGCCATTCTCAACCTCTCGACCCCTTCTCCCCTTTCCGGCAGCGTCATCATCGATAAAAGGCCGACGCTCGAATGTACGCTGGAAGGTGATTTTGTCCGCGACGAGGTCCTTGTCATGCTCGACGGCATCGATATCACCGCGTTGCTGGAGTGGGACGCCGCCGGCTTTGCCTACCGGCCGCCGACCGTGCTGCCCTCAGGCCGGCACAACCTGGAAATCGTCATCGGCACCGACGCGAGCGCCTTCGCCTTTGAAACCCGCCACGATGAACGCTACAAGACGCTTCAGACGGACGTCACCCTGGCCGGGGAGTACGCCTATGCCGTGGCCCGGAACCCCGACGAGGGTTCGCCTTCCACGATCGACACCGCCCTGGGGATCAATGCCCGCGCCGAAACCGAACACTGGGACACCCTCTTTACCTCCCATCTCCAGTACGCCGACCCCGACCGCTACCCCGAACAGCGTGAGAAAGTCGTGCTGAACGATTTCCTTTTCCGTTCGCAATATTCCGGGGACTCTTTAGGGGCGGCGCTCGAGATCGGCGACGTCAGCATCTATGAAACGGAGATGACCCTCTCCCAGCTGAGCCGGCGGGGGATGCAGTTCAACCTGCAGTACGAAGGCGTCACCCTCAACACCTTCAGCGTCCTGGGGGATACGGCCTACAGTTTCGACAAAGGGGTAGGCGCAGGCGTGGACGATGCGAAGAACATCTACGGCGCGTCGCTGGCCTCTTCGTTCTTTTCCGGCCGGGCCCGTCTCAAACTGGTCTACGCCCGCGGGGGAACGAACAACACCGGCATCGGGATCGGGGCGGAACCGGTCGCGCAGGAGGGGAACGTTTTCGGGGTCTATGCCGAAGCGGACCTCATCGAAGCGCTCCTCGCGGTGCAGGTCGAATGGGATCGGGCGGAATTCGACAGCGATACGGCCGACACGGTGGATGCGGCGACGGACAATGCCCTCAAAATCGGGCTGGGCGGCGCCTACGGCGCATTGCAGTATCACCTCTATCACACCAGGATCGGGGCGGAATACACCCCCATCGGGAATGAGGCCTTTGTCAATGACCAGCAGGGCTTCGGTGCCGACGCCGGACTTTTCGGAGAGAACCAGTCGCTCAATGTCGCACTCTCGCAGCTGCGGGACAATACCGACGACGATCCTCTGCTGCCGACGGTCTATACCGAAACGGGAAGCGTGAACTATGCCTATTTCGGGCTGCCGCAATGGTACGCCGCCCTCAATTACGCCCGGACGATGCAGCACGGCGAATCGCTGCCCGCCGGCAGCGACGCGATCGGATCGGACCAGGACGACCTCGGCGGTACGCTCCAATATATGGCCGGTGCCTGGACCCATCTTCTGAGCCTGCGCTACAGTATCCACGACGACCGCTTCAGCGCCGCGGGTGACGCCGAATCCTTCGACAGCGCCTTCTCCCCCGCCTATTCGCCGGGAAGCCCCTTCCTCAGCACGGTATCGCCGACGTTGAGCTATCTGCGCGAAACGGGGATGACAAGCTCGGACACCTATGCACTGAACCTCTTCCTCTCCGGCACGCTCGACGGCGAACGGTTCCGGTACGCGTTCAACGGTAGCGCTCAACGGAAAGTCTACGACGAACAGGCCATGGACGATGCGACAAGCTACAACGCTTCGGCCCGCCTGGAGTACCAGTTTGCCGTGCCGCTGCCGTGGATGCAGTCGCCCTCTGCAGGCATCAAGGCCGATTACCGCAAAAGCGACGACCTCAACACCACCGCTGCCTCGGAAGTCTATACCGTGCAACTCTTTGTCAACCTGCCGTTGGCCTACGCTTTCTAAGGAGCCTATCGATGAAAAGCACCCTCCTTGCAGCAGCCTTTGTGATACTGCTGTCACCCTTCACGACGCTGATGGCGGCGGTCGCGGTATCGCCCGCCGCGGTGAAAGTCCCCTACAACCGCACCGTTTCACAGAGCGTGCGCTACCTCTTCAGCGAACCGGCAACCTGTTCCCAGGCCGTTTCCGGCGCCATCGAAGTGCTCCATCCCCTGGACCTGACGCTGCTGACGACTATCCCCGGATCGCTCTCCGTCGCCCTCACCAACGGCAGCGCGACGGCGGCCGAAAGTGTACGCGTCACCCCCGCGATCGTCAACCTCGCCCGGCAGAACGGTGCCCGCCAGCTCATCTTCCGCCGGGCGTTCACCGTCACCTGTACGTCGACGACCGTCACGGACAACGCCGACCTGCGCGTGGACATCACAACGCAGGCCGCCAGCGATTTCGCCCTCAACCGTATCGAGCTCTTCTTCGACGACCATACGCCGCGCGCTTCGGTCGCCATGAACGACCGCCTCAACGCCTACGCGAAAATCACCTTCAGCGGCAGCGGACTGCTCCGCGGTTACTGGCAGGTGGACGGCCGCCCCTACCCCCCGGTCAGCCGGGCCCTTTCGGGCCGTGAAAGCGTCATTGTGAAATTTTCGGAGGTGCAGTCGCTGCCGACCTTCAACCCCGGCAGCCACCGTGTCGAATTCGTCGTCACCTCCCCCGTTCCGGCCTTCGCCGCCCCCTATATGTTTTACCTCGTCGGCCACGCCCCCAAAGCACCCCTGATCCCCCTGCTCCTGAAAAGTCCGGAGGAGAATGCCGCGCTTTTCCTCCAGGCCCCCGCCTACCGGTGGGCGACCAGCGACAAGGTCGCCAGCTATCTCGTCGAGTTCTTCGCGTTCGGGGCAAGAGAAGCGCTTTTCTCTGCCTATACGACCGTCGGGGAGTACACCCTGCCGCCTTACGCCGTCAAGACCCGCTTCGAAACAGGAAAACGTTACTTCTGGCGGGTCACCGGGTATGACAGCGAAGGGAACGCCGTCGCCAAAAGCGCATCGCGTACCTTCACGCTGCTGCGAAACTGACCGCGGGCCGCATCAGCAACCCTATACAAGGAGCATACTATGACAGGTTCTTCCTCTTCCGCACCGCTTCGGAAGCAGCGGCTGTTCTCCCCCCTTTCCCGCTGCGTGCTGGCCGGATGGCTCGCCGCCGCCGCACTGCTGCCGGCTTCCGCCGCCCAGAGTACCGCCCCCGCCGCACAAAGCAGCGCGGCGAAATCCATTGCCTACAAGCCCGGGCTCACCATGGCCGACCTTATGAGCGCTGCGCCCGCGGAGCGTGTCGTTTTCCAATCGGGCCGCAGTATCAGCGTCGAGGATCTGCGGCGCCTTCAGAGCTTCCAGCACAAGCTCCGTGCCGCCAAAGCATCGCCGGCCGCGGCCGCGCTGCGCCGCAAGCCCGATGCGCGCAACGTCAAAACCGCCATTACCACCCGGGCAGACCTCACCAATGCGCTGCGGCTTCCCGACGATGACACCGTACGCCTCCCCTCGGGCAAGCTCGTCACGGCGAAGGTACTGAAGATGGCCTACGGGCTGGCCGAGCAGCGGATCAGACGCTCCAGCGCGGCACCGGCCAAACGTTCGCTGCCGCAGGGGAAGGCAGTGAATGTCACCGCATCCAACGACAAAGCCTACTGGCGCGGCATCCTCCAAAAACCCGACGATACCGTGCTGCAATCCCCCGGCGGCAAGCGGATCACGGTCGGGGAGCTCAAAAGCTACCTCGAACAGTCCGCCTCCCTGCGTGACAACGCCGCGCGCGAGTACAAAGGGGGCCGGAAATGAAACCGGTAGCACGCCTGAAACATCGTCTGCTGCAGCTGCTCACCCTCTTTTTCCTCGCCCTCATACCGGCGACGCCGCTGCAGGCGGACACGATCGACGATATTGCCTGGGTACTCGACCAGATGGGCCCCGCCAACCCCTACGCTTCGCAGGGGCTCAACGGTGAAACGCTCAGGCTCTCCAAAGGGCTGTTCGAATGCATCAGTGACGGCAAAGACGTCCTGCTGTGCGTCGAGGAGCATGAAAACGACCCGATCGGCCAGACCCTCACCGGGCAAGGCACTCCCAGCT
Source organism: Thiomicrolovo sp. ZZH C-3 (assembly GCF_054862725.1). Lineage (NCBI taxonomy): Bacteria > Pseudomonadati > Campylobacterota > Epsilonproteobacteria > Campylobacterales > Sulfurimonadaceae > Thiomicrolovo > Thiomicrolovo sp. ZZH C-3. The sequence continues at coordinate 644,700 of NZ_JBTKXX010000001.1, read as the reverse complement.
GGTTCTGGGACTTTCTGGATCTCTACGCTGCCTTCAAGAACGGCGATTTCCAGGGAGTCATCTCCCACCTGGGCACGACGGCGATCTGTATCGTCTCCCAGGTGCTCACCGGGGGCGTCGACGTCTGCCAGCTCCTCGAAGAGCTCTACGCCCTGGCCGAAGGGATGCTCGATGCCGCCTCGGCGGTCTACGAATGGGCCAAAGACCTCGGCGGCGCCGTCCTTGAGACGCTTTCAGGGGCCTACTGCAGCGTGGCCAAGGCCTTCGGGGGGTGTGACGAACCCGATACGCCCGACTTCGTTATCGTCTACCAATTGATGTACCATCCCCAGATCGCCGCCGGGGTAACCGCCCGGGAATCCACCGACGCCAACGCCTTCACCCAGCTGCTGCAAAAAATCGAGAAAGACGCCCTGCACCAACCCGACCCGATCCTTCCCGGCGGCTACGCTCCCATGCTTATCGGCAGCTTCTTCAACCCCCAAAGCATCGCCGAAGCCGCCAAGATCTACCAAAACAACGTCGACACCCAGTGGGGCGACGACATCCGCAAACGGGTCGATACCGAGCGCCGCGGCACCATGATCACCTATACCAACCCGAACAACCTCAACTTCATGTCCCTGCTGATGCTGCAAGATTACGAAAAAAGCCCCGCGGCGTGGAACGAACGCCGGGCGATCCAGGAGCGCTGCGTCAGCCAGTTCCGCAACGATTTCGGGTATGCCCATGTCGACCGCTGGCTCTCCGGCTTCCCTGTAGCGGGCAGCGGCGCGACCTTCGGCATCAAAACCAACAACGACCTCTGCCGGGAGTTCTTTGATCTGAACAAGGAGGTCTTCGGTCAAAACGCCCGCCAGTACATTGTCCAGAAAGGGTACTGCTTCAGCGCGGGTGACAATCTTGGATGCGGCAGCGTGGACAACTACCGGCGCTGCCTGAAACTGCTGACCCCCTTCGGGATGCAGGAGCGCTGCCGCCTAAGTGTCAAAGCGGCCGCCGCCGTGAAAGAGGAGATCCTCGGGGAGTTCAAGAAAAAGGGGAGCAGCTATTACGGGCCCAAGCTCCAGCTCACGGCCTCCAAGGGCGTCACGGCGAAAAGCTTCGGCAAAAGCACCACGGCAGCCGTCACAGGAATGGACACCATCCTGAACGCCCCGCTGGCATTCCCCTGTTACCGCCCTTCGCACGCCTTCTATTTCGACCGTTTCTACCAAAAATACGCCGATCTGCCGCAGCAGCCTCTCCAGAAATCGATGCAGATCGATGCCGAATACCTGGCCCTCGCCGAGAAGGTCAAGGCCGCCGTCGACGCAATCAATACAAAATATGCGAACCAGGCCGTCTTCGTCGGGGTGATCGATCCCCAGCGCGACCCGCTGGTCGTGGGGACGGGCTCGGCCCAGGACCTCGATATCCTCAAAGAGGATGACGGCGATTACGGTTTCGGGGGCTTTACCGTCGCCTCCTACATGGCCTTCCCCGATGCCATCGACGGGCAGGATCACCCCGTCATCTTCCACGACATGGCCTCCAAGCTCAAAGACGCCCTCAAAAAAGAGCGGCTGACGGTCGACGCCAACGTCATCGACGGCAAGATCGACCCCATCACCAAACCGGGGTTCAACCAGAAGGTCATGCAGGCCGTCACCTCGCCGGCGACGTCCAAACAGGTCTTTTCCCGCCAGAAACTGGCCGGCAGCACACAACCGCAGAGCGCACCGACCCAGCCGATGAGCGGGACGCTTCCTGCGGGACAGCAGCCCAAAAGCGGCGCCAAGGCCTTTGCAAAGGTTAGCGCCGGTGCCCAACTGACGAAAGCGGTCAGGATCGAGGGAGGAAAACAGCTGACGATCGCCGGTACGCGGGCCTACTGGGGTCGGAGCGTGACGCTCGGCGCCGAGCATGCGCTTTCCCGGGCCAACGGAACCTGCCGCTTCCGGGTCGAATACACCCTCCAAAACCGCGGGGAGGGCAGCAGCGGCGCCTACTACCGCCGCTGGGAGAACCGGAACCTCAAGGGCCGGGCAGCGGAACAGCGGATGAACGGGCTTGCCGCAGGCACCTCCCGGAAAGTGACCGAGACCGTCGACCTTGTCCCCGGGACGAACCGCCTCTCACTGACGCTGAACTCCCGCGGCAAAAGCAGCGAGCAGCAGCGTTACGAGCTGACCGTCAACCTCACCGGAAACTGCGCCGGCCGCGGCGGCACGGCACCGCTGCAGCGTACCCTCTCCACGCCGCCGCCGGCCGCCAAGGGCACCGAACCGTCCAAGGAGATCGCTCCCTCCAAGGCACCCGAAACGCAAGAACGCCCCGTGAAGGGCTCCGTCTTCGTCCCGGTACGCTGACGGCTGCCCCCCGTGCCTTGAATCCGCTACGGGGCGTTTCGCTATAATAGCGGCAAAAAACAGGCGTTTCATGGATCTTAAATCGACCCTCCTGCACGAGGGCATCACACTCGACGACATCTTCTTCGAGCGCGTCACGCGCTACCGCGAGCTGCTCCTGCAGTGGAACAAGGTCCATAACCTCAGCGGCTACAAAGATGCGGCAACGATCGACTACTACCTCCACGACGCCGTCTATCCCGTTATCTTCCTGCCGCCGGTCGCGACGGCTATGGATATCGGAACCGGCGCGGGCTTCCCCGGGCTGATCCTCGCCATGGCACAGCCGCAGACCCACTGGACCCTGGTCGAGCCGCTGCAGAAGCGGGCCGGATTCCTGCAGTTCGTCAAAGCGACGCTGAAACTGGAGAACGTCACCGTGGAAAACTGCCGCGTCGAGGCACTGGAGGATCAGCGTTTCGACCTCATCACCTCCCGGGCCGTCACCGATACCGGGATGCTCCTGAACCTCAGCGCCCCCTACCGGGACGCGGAGACGATGCTGCTCTTTTACAAAGGCGAGAACGTCTACAACGAAGTGCCGGAGGATCTGTCCTACCGCATTATCGAGACCGAAGAACGCCACTACCTTCTTATCAACCCTCCCAAGGAGACCGCATGCTCTTGAAACTTCTGCTTGTCCTCGGCGTTATCGCCGCCGTCTATTTCATCTTCTTTAAAAAAAGTACACCGGTCGCTAAGCAGCCGAAATCCGACACCCCTTCGAAAAAGAGTGACGACGACACGATGGTGCCGTGCGAAGCCTGCGGCGTCTTCGTCAGCGTCAAGGAAGCCTTTATCAAAGAGGGGAAATACTACTGTTCAAAAAGCTGCATGGAGGGCGCCTGAGATGCTGATCTTCGGTCACCCGCACCTCGCCTCGGAATCCTTCTACCACATCGACGGCCCCGAAGCGATCGCGGCGACCCCGGCGGGCAGTACGGTGCTTTTCGCGTGGGGCGCGGCGAACCTTGACCTCATCGCCTACTGCAGCGCGAACGACATCCCCTTCGCCCTCGAGGCCGGCTCCGTGAAAGCGGCGCTCTTTGCCGAGAACAGCGGCGCCCGTTTTATCCTCGTCGACACCGCCCTGGCCCCTTCGGTACAGAAGGTCGCCGAGACCTACCTCTTCGATGCAAAAGTATTGACCTATATTGAGGAGGAGACGCAGATCGAGGCGATGGCGTTCGAGGGGATTGACGGCGTCGTGTTCGCCGAAGCGGTGATCAAAGTCACCGGGTAGATGTCCCGGTGAGTCCTACTCGATAATTTTGCGCGGCAGACGGGGATCCAGGCCGACAAGGACCTCATACGAGATGGTCCCGGCCGCGGCCGCGTAGCTGCGGGCGTCATTGAAGATGAGCAGCTCCTCCGCCTCGCCGGAAAAGCTGCAGTTGTCCATGGAGACGCGCCCCAGCATCCTTTCGCCGCCGGGCGCACTGTAGCGGTTCGAGGCCGTGCGCAGCAGCCCGTCGGCATACCCCACATCGTAATTGCTGATCTGCAGCTGGTGATCGGCGCTGAAACAGCCGCCGTACCCGACGCGTTCGCCCTGGTTGAGCCGACGCTGGGAGAGCTTTTCGCCCCAGAGCGAAAGGATGGGGAGCAGGTCCGGCTGCGGCAGCCCCTCGGGCATCTCCAGACAGCCGTACGCCGCAATCCCGACGCGCACCATGTCATCATGCCCTTCATGACTTCTAAAGGTCGCGGCGGAGTTCGCGGAGTGGAAACGGAGTTTGGTGAAGCCGTAGCGTTTGGCCAGCATCAGGGCTTCGCGCTTGACGCTTTCAAAGGTGTGGCGCTGCCAGAAGTATTCGCTCCCCATTTCGTCCGCGCTGCGGTGGTGGGTCAATACCCCTTCGAGCTTCAAGCCGTTCTTGCTGATCTTTTCAAAAGCGTGGTGCAGCAGGTGCGGCGGGACCCCGTTGCGGTGCATCCCCGTATCGACCTTCAGCTCCACCCGACTGCCGGGGGGGAAGCTTTTGATCTGCTCCATCGCATTGATGGTGAAACAGTATGCGGGCATCAGCACGGCCGGCGTATCCGCGAGGACAAGGATGTAATGGAACTTGTCCCGGACCTGCTCCGCCTCGTCAATGGTACGGACGACGGCCCGGGTGATCCCGTACTTGCTCGCGACCTGCGCGATCTGCTTCAAGCCGTGCCCGTACGCATTGTCCTTGAGGACCAGTGCGATCTTGTCACGGCTCTGGAGCTGTTTGGAGATCATATTGAGATTGTGGTGGAACGCTTTGCGGTCTAGGGTGATAAAAGCCATACGACATTATAATGTCATAAATTGAATATAGCGAGCCCAGCAGTGCCCCAGCCGAAACGTCTCCCCGCCGAGTTTGAACCCCAGTCCTTCGTCCAGCTGATCTTCCCCCACGCCACCAGCGACTGGGCCCCCTATCTGGATGAAGCATGCCTTACGTTTGCCCGTATCGCCGAGGCCGTTTCCCGCTACCAGCCCTGCCTGATCGTCTGCGACGACATCGACCGGGTCCAGCGTTACGTCGCCCCGGGCGCGAACCGCTGTTTCACAGCGTACAAGACCGACGATACCTGGGCCCGCGACTGCAGCGGCATCACCGTCGAAACGGAGACAGGGTGCCTGATCCAGGACTTCACCTTTACCGGGTGGGGCGGCAAGTTCGAAGCGGCCAGGGACAGTGCCATGACCGCTGCGATTGCCGGATGCTACGATGCCCCGGTTGCCTCGCACCGCTTCATCCTCGAAGGGGGCGGGATCGAGAGCAACGGCGAAGGAGTACTGCTCGTCACCGAAGCGTGCCTGCTCAACCCCAACCGCAACACGGCCCTGACAAGCCGCGCAGAGATCGAAGCCGTGCTTTCCGAGATCCTGGGCGTCAAACGGACCCTCTGGCTCACCTCGGGCTACCTCGCCGGGGACGACACCGACAGCCACATCGACACCCTCGCCCGCTTCTGCGACGCCGACACCATCTGCTACGTCAAGTGCACGGATACCGACGACGAACATTATGAGGCCCTGCAAAAGATGGAGCAGGAGCTCCGCGCACTGCGCAACGACCGCGGCGAGCCTTTCCGCCTCGTCCCCCTGCCGATGACCCAAGCGATCCATTTTGAGGATGAACGGCTGCCGGCGACCTACGCAAACTTCCTCATCATCAACGGCGCCGTCCTCGTCCCGGTCTACAACGACCCCCATGACGACGAAGCGCTGGCGGTTTTCAGAACGCTCTTCCCCGACCGTGAGGTCATCGGCATCGACTGCAGCGTCCTGATCCGCCAGCACGGTTCACTGCACTGCGTGACGATGCAGTTCCCCGCCTGCGTTACTCTGAACTGCCCCCAATAACGGCTTCGACCTTCTCCGGTGTCACCTCCTGCTCCGTAAAGAGCAGGGAGAAGCCCTGAAATAGAAAGAAACCCGACCCGGCAAGCAGCAGGATAATTTTAATAATCTGTTTCGTTTTTGCATTCATGAGCGCCATTGTAACGCACCCGTCGTCATGTCGCGGCCATTTAACACCCCCTTAACAATTTTTCTCTAGTATTTGTGGTTTTGAATGCAATGAAATGAAGGACAAGAATGAAGAAAACAGTATTGGTTTCACTGGCAGCGGCAGCACTGCTGGCCAATGACGCGGCAGAGAACAACGCGACCGCCGGCGGGGAAGCAACCCTCGACAGTATCGTTGTCGAAAGCTCGTCGCTCAGCGACGTCAACACCGAAGAGATCAAATCCGCCGACACCGCCGAGGCGCTGGCCAAGCAGGTGCCGAGCATCACCCTGGTCCGCCGCAGCGGTATCGCCAACGATATCATCCTCCGCGGCCAGAAGCGCGACAACATCAACGTCATCGTCGACGGCGGCAAGATCTACGGCGCCTGTCCCAACCGTATGGACCCGCCGACCTCCCACGTCATCACGAACAACATCTCCTCGATCAGCATCATCGAGGGACCGTATGACGTTGAACACGCCGGGACCCTCAGCGGCCTCGTGACCGTCGACACCGTCCAGCCCGACAAAGGGATGCACGGTAACTTCAACGCCGGGATCGGTAGTTACGGCTACTCGAAGGTCGCCGGTACCCTCACCGGCGGGAACGATACGGTCCGCGCGCTGATCGGCGTCTCGGGCGAGTGGAGCGGCCAGTACGAAGACGGCAGCGGCAACACCTTCGCCGACCAGATCGACAACGCCGTCGCCGCGGGCACCGCCAAGGCCCCCAATGCCTACCTGCCCTCCGAACGCGACCGCAGTGCCTACGCAAAACGCTCCGTCATGGCGAAGCTCTTTGTCAACCTGGCCGAAAACCAGGAACTTCGCCTGGGCTATACGGGCAACCGCAGCGACGGTGTCCTCTACCCCAACTCCGGGATGGACGCCCGCTACGACAACTCGGACCTCTACAACGTCCAGTACGTAGCCACGGATCTGGCCGGCTGGTCCAAGGAGCTGAGCGCGACCTACTACTACTCCTACGTCGATCACCCGATGTGGACTGCATGGCGCAAATCCTCCATGATGATGGGCACCATGACCAACCACCTCACCTCCACGATCCAGGGGGCGACGCTCAAAAACACGACGGCCGTTTCAGACACGATGGATATTACCTTCGGGCTTGACGGCAGCCTCCGCAACTGGGACGGCGCCTACGACCTGAACGGCACCATGCCAATGGGCGCGAGCATCGATGATGCCGACACCCGCAACGTCGCCTTCTTCGCCGAACTGGAAAAACGCTATCGCAACGCCGCGTACAAACTGGGGCTGCGCTATGACGATACGGCCATCACTACCGGGAATCCCGCACTGCAGGACAACGACTACACCTCCGTCGGCCTCAACCTCTTTGCCGACTACTCCCTGACGGAGTACCTCGGTTTCTTCGGCGGCATCGGTATGGCCTCCCGCGTCCCGGACGCCCGCGAGCTCTACTTCCAGAAAAGCGGCATGATCGTCGGTACGCCCGATCTTGAGCAGACGACGAACTACGAAGCCGACCTCGGGATGACCAACACCTACAGCAATTTCAATCTGAAGACGCGCCTCTTCTACAGCCGTCTGAAGGACTACATCTACTATAACGCCACGCCGACGATCACGCAGAACAAGTTCGAGAATATCGATGCCACGATCTGGGGGGCTGAAATCGCCGGGACATGGTTTGCAACCGATTCCGTCTATATCGACTTCGGCGCAGCATACCAGTACGGCAAAAAAGACAGTGCGCTCAGAGACCAGAACGGCACCAACCTCGCCGACATCCCGCCGCTCAAAGGCCACCTGGCCCTCAACTGGAACTATCGTGACGACAGTATGGCGACCATCGAAGGGGTCGCTGCGCACCAGTGGGACCGTTACGATGCGGAGAACGGTGAACAGGCCATCGGTGCCTGGGCGGTCATGAACCTCAAAGTCGATCACCGTATCAACCGCAACTTCGGTCTGATCCTCGGCGTCGACAACGTCTTCAACGCGACCTATGCCGTTTCCAACACCTACAAAGACCTGACGCTCCTCAGCCTCGACCCTGCCGGCGACGTCATGCTACTGAACGAGCCGGGCCGCTACTACTACGCCAACGTCTCATACAAATTTTGATACGCCGCAGGAGCAAAACAAGGGTACCGCTCGCAACGCGATGTTTCCTTGAAAGCCCCTGGCAGCTACGCTGATGCTGTGTCCGCTTCAGCAGCGGGCTCATACCCCGAGGGCACTTCCTCCGGGGCGCGTGCAGCAAACCGCACTTTTATCTTTTACCCCCGAAAAACAACGTGTCTTACTTCGGTTGAAATATCAAGATCGAAATGGTCATTAGCGGATCGAGCGGATAATTAATGGTTGGATGTTGCCGAAGGCGCACCCCGAGAGTATTTCTTTCAGAGCAGCAGCCCTTTGTGCTTTTTTTCCCCGGTTCGGCTTCTGCTTTGCACAAGACAAGGTGAATTGAGGCGCAGCCTCAAGAGAGGATACCCTGGGGTGCAAAGAAGAAGGGGAACAAAAACATTCATTCTACAGACAAAAAGAAGGAAAGGATCAGAGCAGAATAACCTTGGCCAGTCCAAGGAAGCTGAAGAAGCCGAAGACGTCCGTTGCCGTCGTCAGCAGCACGGTCGAACCGACCGCCGGGTCGATGTTGAGCCGCTTGAGTAGCAGGGGAATGGAAGCCCCGAAGAAGCCGGCGATAAAGAGGTTGATGATCATCGCCATGCCGATGACCAGCCCCAGCAGCGGCAGCTGGAACCAGGCCCAGGCGATCAGCCCCATGATCAGGGCGAAGAGCAGCCCGTTGAGCAGCGCAACGGCGATCTCCTTGTAGAGCGCCGACTTGGCATTGCCGAACTCGATGTCCCCCAGCGCCATCTGGCGTACCATGACCGTCAGGGTCTGCGTCCCCGCGTTGCCCCCCATCGACGCGACAATCGGCATCAGGATCGCCAGCGGGACATAGGCGGCGATGGTCGCGTCGAAGAGCCCGATGACCGCCGAGGCGAGAATGGCCGTCAGCAGGTTGACAAAGAGCCAGCTCGCGCGGTTTTTGAAAACCCCCCGGATATCCTCTTCCTGCTCGACCTCGTCGTTGACCCCTGCCAGGTTATAGATCTGCTCGGTCGCACGCTCTTCGATAACGTCGTAGATATCATCCGAGGTGATCCGGCCGACCAGGCGACTGTCGTGGTCGACGACCGGCAGCACGGCAACGTCGTACTGTTCGAAGATCGTCGCGACTTCGTCGATGTCGTCGGTCGCTTCGACCGAACGGAATTCTTTGGTACCCAGCTGTGCCCGGAAGGTCTGTTCGAAGTCCATCAGGATCATATCTTCCAGGGCGACGGTTGCCACCAGACGGTGCTCGTCATTGACGATATAGAGCTGATGGACGTTCTCCAGCTCACCCTCTTCCTTGAGCCGTTTGAGCCGGGCGATCGCATCGCGCACCGTCTCGTCGAGGGTCGCCTCGAAGAGCTCCGTCTGCATCCACGCCCCGGCCTGGTCGGCCTCGTAGCTGCGGATCTTGTCGATATCTTCGCGGTCTTCCTCGTCGAGCTGTTCGTAAACGGCCTCGGATTTGTCTTCGTCGATATCGACAATATCCTCGATCAGCTCCGCGGCATCGTCCGAATCCAGCCCCTCGACCGCCTCGGCCAGCTCTTCGCTGGAGTAAAACTCGATCGCTTCCTCTTTGAGCTTTTCAGAGAGCTCCAGCAGGACCTCACCCCGGACATCCTGGGGGATCCGGCCGAGCATCCCGCGGAAATCCTCCGGGTTCTCCTGGTGGATGTTTTTGAGCAGGTAGGCGATCTCACTGGCGTGGGGGAGATGGTCCGTCTTGCCCAGCAGAAACTGATCGAAAGCGTGCTTGATCTCACTGATGTGTTTCATTGTTCTCCCCCCTTTTCAGCGGACGGCAGTTTTCGGGGTCGATATAGCAGGCATTGTCGATCGTCTCAACCCTGACGGCCTTCGTCGGGTGTGCCAGTACGTCATCGACCAGAGTATTCAGACGCGCCATTTCACCCCGGAAGGCTTTGAGCGCCTTGCCGCCGAGCTTCTTTGTCGTCACCTGGACCACGCGGGCGGGGTTGATCGCCCGGCCGTTCTTATAGAGCCCGAAGTGCAGGTGCGGTCCCGTCGAGAGCCCCGTGCTCCCCACGTAGCCGATCACCTGCCCCTGTTTGACGTGCTTGCCGCGATGAATACCGCGTCTGAACGCTTTTTGGTGGGCATAGAGCGTCATATAGCCGTCACTGTGCCGGATTTTGATCAGCTTGCCGTAGCCGCGGGTGCGTCCGGCAAAGATGACGGTACCGCTGCCGGCGGCAACGATTGGCGTTCCCCGGGGTGCGGCATAGTCCACACCCAGATGTGCCCGGTAGCGCTTGAGGATCGGGTGGTAGCGCCGCAGCGTGAACCCGGAACTGACCCGGCCGTTTCGCACGGGTCTGGAGAGCAGGAACCCCTCGACCTGGCGCCCCTTTTCGTCATAATAGCGCTCATCGCTGTTGAGGTAGACCGAGTGCCGTTTCCCCCGCATCTCGATCATTCCGACCTGAAGCTCCGGCATGCCGAAGGGGCTTCCAAGACGGTATTTCTGCGTATAGACCATGACCAGTTTGTCCCCTTTGCGCAGATCGCGGCGGAAGTTCAGAGAGTTCTTGAATCCGGCGACGAAAGCATGTGCCAGGGAGCGGGAACCGGTCGCTTTGAGGATGTCATAATAGGGGGAGTTTTCAATGGAGAGGCTGATCGATTCCTGTTTGGTCGACGCAATCACCGGGATCGCTTCAAAGGCGAAGGTGCCTGCTTTTCGGTAGAGATGCAGCTGCAGTTCGTCTGAGACGGGAATGAGCACCTGTTCGATGGTGCCGTTGCGGTCATGCATCACCTGGTAAGGCATGCCGCTGCGAAGTTCCTCGGTCAGCTTCTGGTCGTCGCTGTCGATATCGTAATAGAGCGCCTGGGGCAGGTGGAGGCGTTCCAGGAACATCAGGTACGTTTCGCCTTCGCTCCATTTGTACGTTTCCACCGACGACGCCAGCAGCACCAGGGGCGCCAAGAGCAGCCAAAAGAACCGAACCAAATCTCACCTCCATCCAACGGATGTGAAAGGGTAGCAGATTCGTGCTAAAGCCCAGCTCTAAAGGGCATAAAGAGCCCATTTATCAACGCTAGGCTATAATTTTTTCCCATTTAGACTGCCAAGGTTTTCAGTGACAAGACTCATCTTTATGCTTCCGTTCTTTTTCGGGCTTCTTCATGCCGGCGCACTGCACCTCTCCCTCGAAAGCGTCTCCGCCGAGAAGGAGACCGGTACGATCAAGACCGCCCGGGTCGAACCGGGCGTCAGCGGCTTTGTCGTCCGCCACTTTACCCCGGAGCACAGTGCGATCATCGCCAATGCCGTTGCCAAGCGCTATGACGACGCGGCCGGCGTGCTGACCGTCGCCTTCTCAGAGTACAGCGGATTGCAGCAGAACTCCCTGCCGCGCGGTGAGTGGCAGCCCGAAGCGGGTGACGAGGTGATCCTCGCTTTCGCCTATACCCGCGGTGTGCTGCTCGCCCCGACGCGCTCGCTCTACTTCAAGCTGACCGAGCAGCTTGGCAGTGTCGAGTGGATGCACCCCGACACCCTGGCGACCTATCTCTCCTACGAGGGTCATCCGACGCCCCTCAAGGAAGACCTGGCCGGTTTCTGTACCGTCGCCACGACGGGGCTGCTCTTTCTCTACCTGGATGACACCCTCTTCACCCTCGACTGCCAGAGCCTGAGCCTGCTGCAGATGAGCCAGGCCGGCCTGAGCTACGACGAGCCGCAGCTGCCTTTCTACACCCGGGTCGAAGAGATCGACGCCAACTGGTTCGGCAGCGGCAGCGGCAGGCTCGATGCCTACGGGCCCTACTACCTCGAACTGCTCGTTGAAAACAACCCGCACTCGCAGAAACTATACGACTTTATTCAGTCGCATCCAAGCGCCGATAAGCAATTATTAGACGAATTTGACCTGAAGGGCCAGCCATGATCGATCCCAAGCACCTGCAGCACTTTGCCGCCGTTGTCGGCGACGACAATATCTACAGCGACAAAGCGCACCTGCTCGCCTACTCCTACGATGCGACCCGCGAACGTTTCGAACCCGATGCCGTCCTCTTCCCGCGCCATGAACAGGATGTCAGCGACATTCTGCGCTACTGCGACGAACACGGCATCGTCATCGTCCCCCGCGGCGCGGGCAGCGGCTTCACCGGCGGGGCGCTCCCCAGCCACGGCGGGATCGTCCTCGCCTTTGAAAAGCATATGAACAAGATCCTCGAGATCGATATGCAGAATATGGTCGCCGTCGTACAGCCCGGGGTCATCAACATGGACCTGCAGCGCGCCGTCGAAGCGGTCGGCCTTTTCTACCCGCCGGACCCGGCCAGCCAGGACTACTCCACGATCGGCGGCAACGTCAGTGAGAACGCCGGCGGTATGCGCGCGGCGAAATACGGCATCACCAAGGACTATGTCATGGCCATCAGGGCGGTGCTGCCCAACGGCGACGTTATCAAGGCCGGCAAACGGACCATCAAGGATGTCGCCGGCTACAACATCGCAGGCATTCTGATCGCCTCGGAAGGGACCCTCGCCGTCACGACGGAAGTCACCCTCAAACTGATCGCCAAACCGAAAATGACCAAAACGGCGATGGGCGTTTTCTCCTCTGTCACCGAAGCGATGGAAGCGGTCTACAAAACAATGGCATCGGGCGTCACCCCGGTCGCGATGGAGTTCCTCGACAACCTCACCATCCGCGCCGTCGAGCAGACCTTCAACAAAGGCCTTCCCGTCGATGCGGGCGCCATCCTCGTCACCGACGTCGACGGCAACCTCGAACCCGACCTGGACTTCCAGCTCGCCCAGATCGAGAAGGTCTTCCGCGAGAACGGCTGTTCGGACTTCGTCATCGCCAAGGACAAGGCTGAAGCGGCCGACCTCTGGTTCGCCCGCCGCAACGCCAGCCAATCCCTCGCCGTCTACGGCAGCAAGAAGATCAACGAGGACGTCACCGTCCCCCGTTCCGCCCTGCCGGGACTGCTCGAGAAGTTCTACGCCATCGCCGAGAAGTACAATATCAACATCCCCTGCTTCGGCCACACGGGCGACGGCAACGTCCACACCAACGTCATGGTAGACGGCAAAGACCCCGAACAGGTCAAGATCGGCTACAAGGCGATCGAAGAGGTCTTCCAGGCCACCATCGACATGGGCGGGACGCTGAGCGGCGAGCACGGCATCGGCCTGGCGAAGGCCCCCTACATGGGCATGGCCTTCACCGACGAGGAGATGAACCTCTTCAAGGCGATCAAAAAAGCCTTCGATCCCAACAATATCCTCAACCCGAACAAGATGGGCCTCGACTAAACCGCCTTCCCCGGTGCACCCCCGTGCACCGCTTCCGTAAAGCGCTTTGTGCTACAATCTTCGTATGCAAGAGAACATCCACCGCTACTCCTGGAAACGCTTTAAGCGGCACGCCCGATACTACTGGAACCAGCTCCTTGACTCCGAGCTGACCTATTACGCTTCGAGCCTCAGTTTCTACACGATCTTCACCGTTATCCCGCTGCTGATGATCATCCTCTCCATCGCGGTGACGATGCCGAGTTTCCAGGAGTATTACGCGGACCTGAAGGCCTTTCTCATCGAGAACCTTCTGCCGGTGCAGTCCGAACAGATCTCCCAGTATATCGACGAGTTTCTCAGCAACGCCGTCAAGCTCAGCGTCGTCGGTTCCCTGATGATCGTCGTCGCCTCCATGCTCTTTTTCGAAAACTACGAGTACATCGTCAACAAGATCTTCCATACCAAGCGCCGTACCATCTGGCAGTCCGTCACAACCTACTGGACCCTGGTGACACTGAGCCCGATCGCCTTCGGGCTCTCCATCTACCTCTCCACCCGGGCCGCTGCCATACTCGCCGAATACGGGGCGACGGCCTGGTTCAACCTGGTGAGTATCTTCCCCTACTTCATCGTCTGGATGCTCTTCTTCATCATCTACAAGATCTCGCCCAACACCAACGTCGACACCAAGGCCTCCTTTATCACCTCCTTTATCATCGCCGCCGTCTGGACGCTGGCGAAGAACGGTTTCGTCTACTACATCTTCTACAACAAGACCTATTCGACTGTCTACGGCTCCTTCTCCATCGTTCTCTTCACCTTCATCTGGATCTATACATCGTGGATCATCTTCGTCTACGGCCTCAAACTATGCTACCTGATAGACCGCGCCTACAAATACCGCCGCGGCCAGAAGGGGCAGGAGCATTTTGACCGTCTTGGATGGAAGCGCAAGCAGGCTTAGACCCACCCAGCAAATTAATAACCACCATCCCGCTTCTACCCTGACGGCGGACACGGGCAATTCGAGGATCCGGACGATCGCTGCGTCAAGGATGCCTCCTGCACCGACTGCGTGCAGCAACAGCGCCAGCGGGTAGAAGGGGATAAAGAGCATTGTCCAGAGGATAGAGAGCGGATGTAGCGCCGAGAAGGTACCGAAAATCGCCAGAGCGATCGGCAGCATCATGAGGTAGACCCACACGTGTATCCCGACGAAGGTAAAAACTTTACCCCTATCGGCGAAAGTGTGCAAAAATAGAAAAATGTAGTAGACCCCCGCCACAGAGAGCCAGAAACCGACGGAAAAGAGCAGTCGGGGCCAGAGCGCAATCAAGAGTACGGCGGCGATAAAGAGGGACTGGAACGAGAGCAGCCTTAAACCGCGGTCATAAAGGAAAAAGCCGATGAGCATCATTGCAAAGGCGCGCAGCACGGAGGGCGGCAGCTGCAAAAAGAGGGCATAGCCCAACAGGATGATGGCCGTGACGCCGAACAGATCCCTATTCGCATTTCGCCAAGGAAACCAGCGCGACTGCAGGGCGCGGTAGGGAAAACGCAGCAGCGTAAATAGCAGCACGCTGAGCAATCCCAGGTGAAAGCCGCTGATTGCCAGCAGGTGGCTGATGCCCAGCTGCCCCAACGACGTTCGTACTGCGGGGGGAAGCGGCGTAGCCGTAAAAAGCGCTGCAAACAGTGCACCGCTTCGTCCTTCGTCGTGCTGGGCGGCAAACCACTCCCCCGCCCAAAACTTCCACTGGCGTTGCGGCAAGACGGCATCGACGGCACCATAGGCGAAAAAACCGCTGAGGTAGTGCCTGAAATCCAGACGGTCCGTTCGCAGCCAGACCCGTACCGCATACCCCTGCAGGTTTCGCAGGGCCGCCGGGGCCGTCATATAAAAGGAGGCACCTGCCTCGCTGCGCAACTTGAGTACCTGATAGATTCGCTCCGCCTTGCGTTTTTCATACTGCTGCTCGACGGTCGCAAAGATCACCGCATCGTCATACCGGGTCAGCCGTTTATAGG
The DNA here is from genome assembly GCF_054862725.1 of Thiomicrolovo sp. ZZH C-3. Lineage (NCBI taxonomy): Bacteria > Pseudomonadati > Campylobacterota > Epsilonproteobacteria > Campylobacterales > Sulfurimonadaceae > Thiomicrolovo > Thiomicrolovo sp. ZZH C-3. The sequence continues at coordinate 629,396 of NZ_JBTKXX010000001.1, read as the reverse complement.
CACGATACTCCCCGCCCAGGGAGAGGAGAAAAACAGCGATTAGGAGACCCAGGGAAAGTATCACTTCCCTCGGGGAGGTTAAAAGCGCAGGGGGCTCAAGTTTCATATAGAATAACTATTTTGGTTTATAGCTATTCTATCAAAACTTCTTGAAGGGGAAAATGGAGAGTCTGCGTGTTAAATCGTCGGCATGGAAACGCTGCCGACATCCATCTCCGCACTCTTCGTATCGACGTTCTCGTAAACGATCTCCGTCGCGTTATAGGTCGGCATGTCGATAAAGCGGGTCAGCCGCTTCTGGAAGAGCAGCTTGACATGGCCCGTCGGACCGTTACGCTGCTTGCCGATAATGATCTCGGCCTCCTCTTCCTCCTTCTCGACATAGGTGGGCGTAAACTCCTTGCCCTCGGCCTTCGCGGCCTTTTCACGCTCTTTCTCCTCCTTGTAGAGGTAGACGTCGTCGCGGTAGACGAAAAGGATGATATCGGCATCCTGCTCGATAGAACCGGATTCGCGGATATCGCTGAGCATCGGACGCTTATCGTTACGCGACTCCAGACCGCGGTTGAGCTGGGAGAGTGCGACGATGGGCATCTCCAGCTCACGCGCCAGCATCTTCAGTCCCCGGGACATTTCGCTGACTTCCAGGTGGCGGTCACGCGTGCCCGTGCCGCTCATGATCTGCAGGTAGTCGATGACGGCCATTTCAATCTCGGGGTGCTGCCCCTTGAGCTTGCGCAGACGGGAACGGAGCTGGTTGATGTTGACCGAACCCTGGTCATCGACAAAGAGTTTGCTCGACTGCATCCGCTCGACCGCCTGGCCTAGCCGTGTCCACTCCTCGTCATTCATATCGCCGACACGGAGCTTCTGCAGCGGGACGGAAGTATCGACGGAGAGCAGACGCAGCATCAGCTGCTCCGCCGGCATCTCCAGGGAGAAGAAGGCGACGCCTTTGCCTTTTTTGAGCAGGTTCTGCACCATATTAAGCGCAAAGGAGGTCTTCCCCATCGCCGGGCGCGCCGCAACGATGACGAGGTCTCCCTTGCCGAATCCCGTCGTCATTTTGTTGAGTTCGGCGAACCCCGTATCGACACCGACGAGGACCGAGTTGCCCCGCGCTTTCATCTCTTCGATGTAGCGCATCGTATCGATCGTGACCGACTCGGCGTCTTTGAAGTCGCTCGTCTGAGAATCCTGCGTGATCTCGTAGAGTTTTTTCTCGACCATATCGACGACTTCACTGCTGGGCCACTCCTCTTCGAGCGCGACCTTCTTGATCTCCGTCGTCAGGGTCAGCAGATGGCGCTTGAGGGATTTGTCCTTCAGCTCTTTGACGTAGGCCGCCGTATTCGAGATCGGGTTGGCCGAAAGGATCTCGAGCATCACGTTCTCGTCGAACTTCTTCTTTGCGTTGAGCTCTTTACGAATAAACTCCTCGTCAATCGGCTCGTCCCGCCGGGAGAGGGAGACGATGGCCCCGTAGATATCCTGGTGTGCCGGCAGGTAAAAATCCTCGGACTTCAGAATCGCTTCGAGGTCCTCGAACTGGGAGGGTTCGAAGATGATCGAACTGAGTACGGCCTTTTCAAAGGCGAGGTTGTAGAGTTTCTCTTCCATTATTCGTTCCCTTCCGCCATCTTCTCAACCTCGTCGACGAACTTGTCCACCAGTTCCTTCTCCTCCAGGCGTGCAACGACTTCGCCCTTGACCATCACCAGGCCGCTCCCTTTGCCGTAGGCGATCGCGACATCGGCATGCTGCGCTTCACCGATGGCATTGACGACGCACCCCATAACGGAGACGTTCAGCGGGGCCTTGATATGCTTGGTGCGCTTTTCGATCTCGTCCACCGCGCTTACCAGGTCCGCTTCGATCCGGCCACAGGTCGGACAGGAGATGATATTAAGCCCCTCGCCCGCCGCGCCGGAGTCTTTGAGAATCGCACGGCCGACGTTGATCTCCTCTTCGAGCTCACCGGTAATGGAAACGCGCAGGGTATCGCCTATCCCCTCAAGCAGCAGCGTGCCCAAACCGATGGCACTCTTGACCGTCGCGTGGAACTTCGTGCCCGCTTCGGTCACCCCAAGGTGGAAAGGGTAATTGTTCTTCGGGCGCAGCAGGCGATACGCCTCGACGGTGCGCTGTACGTCGCTGGCTTTGAGCGAGACCTTGATATCGCTGAAGCCAAGGTCCTCGAGAAACTTGATGTTGTACTCCGCCGAGGCGACCATCCCCTCCGCCGTCTGGCCATACTTTGCATCAAACTGCTTCTCAAGGCTGCCCGCATTCACACCGATGCGGATCGGGATGTTGCGTTCCTGGCAGGCTTTGACGATATCCGTGACCCGGCTCTTTTCGCCAATGTTGCCCGGGTTGATGCGGATACAGTCGACAACTTCCGCCGCCACGAGGGCCAGTTTGTAGTTGAAGTGGATATCGGCGACAAGCGGCAAAGAGATCCGCTCCTTGATCGCCTTCAGCGCCAGCGCGTCCTCCATATCCGGGACGGCAACGCGCACAATGTCGCACCCTGCGAAATGGAGACGGTTGATCTGCTCGACCGTCGCTTCGACGTCGCGGGTACGGCTGTAGGTCATCGACTGCACGGAAATAGGCGCATCCCCGCCGACGGGGACATTTCCGACATAGATCTGCTTGGTGGGGTAGCGCTTAATCATAGAGGGATTTTAGCCAGATGGGCGTTAGTTTGAGCTTTCAAATAGACATTACCCAAACTCAATGGGGTCCATGTCGATCTCGGCCAGCGGCACCTTCGTCGTTTTGAGTGCGCGGATCAGATCGGTGCTCTTATCAGCGCGCAACAGCAACTGGAAGCGATATTTCCCGGCAATCTTTTCGATCGGGGCTTTTCCCGCACCGACAATCTCCACCGCTGCGAACGCTTTCAGCCCCGCTTCCATCTGCCGCATAGCTGCTTCAGCCGTCTCGCTCTTTTTATGGGCAAAAAGCACGCGGCAAAGCTTCTTGTAGGGCGGGTACATCCCCTCCCGGAACAGTTTTTCCTCTTCCAAAAAACGTTCATAACCATCCACGTAGGCGGAAAAGAACTCAGCATTGAAGGTCTGTACGATAACCCGTGCCGCCTTTTTCCGGCCGCTACGCCCCGCGATCTGAAGCAGAAGCGACAACCCGCGTTCCCGAGCACGGTAGTCGCTGAGGCTCAGCAGGTTGTCCAAACCCAGCACGACCGCCAGTGTCACCGCATGGTAATCATGCCCCTTCGAGAGCATCTGCGTCCCGACAAGCAGATCGATCTCGTGTTCGTTGAAGGCGTGCAGCAGCTCCTTGAGCTTTTTTTGCGTCGTGATCTTGTCCCGGTCGAACTGCGCCACCCGCCACTGTGGCCGCTGCTCATGGAAATATTCGACCGCCTCCGCCGTGCCCAGTCGCGAACTGACTAGGTCGCCGGTCTGGCATTCGGGGCAGTGCTGGGGAATCGCCTCTGCATACCCGCAGTAGTGGCAGCGCACCTGGCGGCGGTAGCGGTGCACGCTCATCCCGACACTGCAGAAGGGGCACTCGTAGGTGTAGCCGCAGCTGCTGCAGATAAGATACTTGAAGTTTGCCCTCGTCGGGATAAAGAGCATCGCCTGCTCTTTTTGGGCCACAGCCACCTCGATGGCCGATTCGATCTTCGGTGTGATCCCCTCGGCATGCGCTTCAAACTCAAACGCTCGCTCGCTCTGGAAATGCCCTCCTTTGAGCCTGTAGTGAGGGAACTTTACATAGGAGGTGAGGGATGGAGTCGCACTGCCGAGCACAACGGGGATCTTGAGCAGTTTGCCGTAATAGATTGCCATGTCGCGGGCATGGTAGCGCGGACGCGAAGAGGATTTATAACTATCGTCATGCTCTTCGTCAACGACGATCACGCCAAGATCGTCAATCGGCAGGAACAGCGCAGAGCGCGGGCCGGCGATGATCCCCGCCTCCCCGCTACGGATCTTCGAGAGGGCCTTCTCCTTCTGCTTCTTCGTCAGTTTCGAGTGCCACATCACTACGGCATCCCCAAAATGCGCTTCCAGACGCTTCTGCATCTGCGGTGTCAGCGAGATTTCCGGCATCAGGAACAGGGAACGTTTTCCCTTTGACAGCATCGCCTCAAAATATTTCATGTATATCTCGGTTTTGCCCGAACCGGTATCGCCGAAAAGCAGGGAGATAGGATACTGTTCTAAAAATGAAAACGCCTCTTCCTGGCGTTGCGAAAGCGTAATTGCTCCATACATCGTCTTACCCACTTCGCCTGACACCCCGTCATAGGGGACAAAGAGACCCAGCGCCTCCCCCAGAGAGCAGAAATAGTACTCTGAGATAAATCTTGCGAATTCAATTTGCCAATTTTTGAAATAGGTGCTTTGTACCGCAGTGATCTTTTCTGTATCGAAAGCTGGTTGTTCAACCTTTTTCATGACAATGCCAAGTCGCTTTCTAGACTGTAACGACACCTCGACAACCTGTCCCTGTTCCAAGGGCGTGTCAGATGCGTAAGTCAGCGCAGTAAGGGGAGTATTTAAAAGAGAGAGTTCAAAAAAATAATTCATTGGCTATCGTGAAAGGAAAGAAAAAAGTTTCACAATAGCCACAACAACATCAGTTGCCGACAAGCCCGTCGCAATATTCCTGGTTTGCGGTCGTTAAGCTGAACGTGCCGTCATTATCATCATAGTGAAAAGCACAGTCGATGTTTCCGACTTGATAGATATAATCACCGGCACCATTTCCAGCTCTCCAGTGCCCGCCCGCGGTTTTCGGCGAAATTGGGTACATCAGAATCTTCCCGGTTCCGTTTCCGTCAAAAAGCAATCCGCTTGCTCCGCCTGCATCCCCGCTGATCCGCGTCGGGTATGATGTCTGCCCCCGCAGAAGGTATTGCTGCCGTACCGAAACGATCCCGGAACGGATCGCAGCGACATCAGCCGCCCCCTTCGATATCTGTGCATCTTCTCTTGTCGCCGCAAACTTTGGAACTGCAACGGCAGCCAAAATTCCAAGCACGACAATCACAAAAACTAGTTCAATCATTGTAAATCCGTATTTCTTAGCGTGCAATTACTTTTCCTTTTAGTGGGATAGGGAATTTCCCCTCGTCAATCACTTGCTGCAATCCCGAACAAAGATGGTCGGTGCCGGCGTTAGCAAAGCTGATTTGTATCTCTTCAACATTACCATCAACGCTCTGATTGATATCCAGCATAACACAGTCATCCGTCTGTCCCATTTTGAATGAGACGTGTCTAGCCAATTCAGTGGCCTTTCCAGCGGCGACAGCTCCATCAATTGCCCTGGACATATTGGACATGATCGGGTCAACTACTCCTCGTGCAACAACATATGATGCACATTCAAAACTGCCTGTCATTATATCCTGACCCATTCTCGAGATTTCAGCATCGTCACGTGTGGCAGCAAGTTTCGGAATTGCGATGACTGCCAACACCCCTAATACTACGATGACAAATATCAGTTCGATCATCGTAAAAGCACTCGATTTCATAAACCGCCCTTTGCATCTATACACTTTAATATAACTTCATCGTATCCAATTAAGTCTAATTGAATTCTTAATAAGAACAGATACGAACAATAAGACACTTTTTGACTGAAGAATAAAGGAGGATTAGAACCCGGGAACATCCATGATTCTAACAATGCTGCCTTGAGCAAGTGCTCAAGGCATTATAATGTAGTGTTAGCGTACAACACCTGTACCACCGAGCTGAGTCGGCTGCGTCGTCATTGCAACAATAGCAGGATCGTCTGAAACTGCCGTACAAACTGTTGAAGCATTAGCCAGGTCTGTTACAGTCACGTGTGTAGCGTTAGCATCGATTGAAACACAAGCTGCTGATGTCGCAGTGTTACCATCACAAAGAAGGAATGCTGTACCACTTGCTACTTGTGCAGTTGCAGGCACATCACATGTACCTTGAGCAAGCGGAACATTCGAAACGACATTAACAGTTGTTGCCGCATTTTGCCAAATTGCCTGACCCTGTGAAGTATAGAATGATGTAAAATCACCCAATGCTGTACGTGCATTTCCGACAATTGCAGAAATTTTAGCATCATCACGTGTTGCGGCAAGCTTCGGAATGGCGACAGCCGCCAAAATACCAAGAATAACGATAACGAAGATCAATTCGATCATTGTAAAACCAGCTCTTTTCATAAGAGACTCCTTAACATAAGTTTTGGCCACACTCGTAACCTGATGTTATTATGTAATCTTCTTACTTATAGAAAGATTAATGGAATTGTTTATTTTTTACCGTCCACTGTTGCCAACATCGTTTCAAGTCTGCTTTCGAGCTCGAAGAGTTCGTAGTTTTTGCGCACATATGCCTGCAGCAGTACTTTCAGATCATTGTTGGCATCCAGTTTGAAATCTTTATCGAGTTGATCGAGCAAGAAATCCGCGAAGGCATCATCGAGGTCGATGTCGAAGCGGCTGCGGTTGACGGTGAGGGAGACTTTTTTGCTCATGCGCTGTGCCGGACCTCCGGCTTATCCGAGAATGCTCTCGATCTTGTTGACGATCTCTTCGATCTCGCGCTCTTTGGCGGCATTGTCCGCCTCGAGGCGTTCGATCTGGCCGCGATAGGCTTCGTTTTGCGCCTGCTGGTTCATCAGGTCGTTTTTGAGGACTTCGTTCTCCTCTTTGAGCGCCTGGAGCTGTGCCATGACCTGTGAAATCTTTCCGCCGAGTCTGTCAACGACGCTTTGTCCTTGCTGTTCCATAATTTTTCTCAATCCTGTTTCTCTCATTTGGGCAACGGGAGTGCTCCCCGCCGCGCTTGGTTATAATTCTATCACAAAGAGATAAGAGTAAAGGATGATACGTGGGCAGATTTGAAGTCGTCACCGAGTATGCACCGGCTGGAGATCAGCCCGGGGCGATAGCAACCCTCGCCGAGAGTGTCCTCAACGGGCACCGATACCAGACCCTCGAGGGGGTGACCGGAAGCGGCAAGACCTTTACCATGGCCAAAGTCATTGAAAAGACCCAGCTGCCGACGATCATCATGACCCACAACAAAACCCTCGCCGCCCAGCTCTACAGCGAGTTCAAGGCCTTCTTTCCCAACAACCATGTCGAATACTTTATCAGTTACTACGACTATTACCAACCCGAGGCCTACATTCCGCGCCAGGATCTTTTTATCGAGAAAGACAGCTCTATCAACGACGAGCTCGAACGCCTCCGCCTCTCCGCAACGGCCAACCTTCTCAGCTACGACGACGTCATCGTCATCGCCTCCGTCTCCGCCAACTACGGTCTTGGGGATCCGGAGGAGTATGCGAAGATGGTGCAGATCCTCGAGGTCGGAGAGGAGATCGGACAAAAAGAACTTCTCTTGCGCCTCGTGGAAATGGGGTACTCCCGCAACGACACCTACTTCGACAGCGGCCACCTGCGCGTCAGCGGCGACGTACTCGACATCTACCCACCCTACCTCGAGGACGAGGCGATCCGCGTGGAGTTCTTCGGCGACGAGATCGAAGCCATCTACACGTTCGAGGTCATCGCCAACAAGAAGCTCGAAGAGAAGGAGAAGGTGACCGTCTACGCCACGAGCCAGTTCACCGTCGGGCAGGAGAAGCTCTCGCGGGCCGTTAAGACGATTGAGGACGAACTGGGCGAGCGGCTGGACAACCTGCTAGCCAACGAAAAGATCGTCGAAGCACAGCGGCTGAAACAGCGCACCGAGTTCGACCTCGAGATGCTGGAGACCGTCGGTATGTGCAAAGGGATCGAGAACTACTCCCGTCACCTCACGGCCAAAAAGCCGGGGGAAGCCCCTTACACCCTCCTGGACTACTTCGCCATCAACCATGACAAGTACATGATCATCGTCGACGAATCCCACGTCTCCCTGCCGCAATTCCGGGGGATGTACGCCGGGGACCGCAGCCGCAAAGAGGTACTCGTGGAGTATGGCTTCCGACTTCCCAGCGCCCTGGATAACCGCCCGCTCAAATATGAGGAGTTCATCAACAAGGCGCCCCACTACCTCTTCGTCTCCGCCACCCCCGCCGAAACGGAACTCGAGCTGAGCGCCGTCAAGGCCGAACAGATCATCCGCCCGACGGGACTACTCGACCCCGTCGTCACGATCAAGGACTCTGACAATCAGGTCGAAGACCTCCACGACGAGATCAAGAAGACCGTCGAAAAAGGCGACCGCGTCCTGGTGACCGTATTGACGAAGAAGATGGCAGAGTCCCTTACCACGTACCTGGCCGACCTGGGTATCAAGGTGCAATACATGCACTCCGATATCGACGCGATCGAACGCAACCAGATCATCCGTAGCCTGCGCCTGGGGGAGTTCGATGTTCTGATCGGGATCAACCTGCTGCGCGAAGGACTCGATCTGCCGGAAGTCAGCCTCGTTACCATACTCGACGCCGACAAAGAAGGCTTTCTCCGCTCTGAAACTTCTCTGGTGCAAACCATTGGACGCGCCGCGCGTAATGCCGACGGCCGTGTCATCCTCTATGCCAAGAAGATGACGCGTTCCATGAAGGCCGCCATCGACATCAACAAGCAGCGTCGCGAAAAACAGATCGCCTATAACGAGGCCCACGGCATTACGCCGACGACCGTCAAACGCAAGCTGGATGAGAACCTCAAGCTCGAGGAGACGGGCGAACTTTACAACAAGCGCAAAAAGCTGGAGAAGATGCCGGCAGCCGAGCGTAAAAAGATCCTGGCCGAGCTGAACCTGAAGATGAAAGAGGCGGCCAAAAAACTGGAGTTTGAAGAGGCGGCCCGCCTCCGCGACGAGATCGCGAAAATCCGGCAGCTGTAGTTCCGTGTTATGCAGGCCTGAGCGCCCGCTCTTTGCTCAAGCCAGGAAGGTTATGCTTTTTTCTTCGTTGCCCGGCTGAGATAGAACCAGATGAGCCCGCCAAGTACGACGATGATCAGCGGCGCGATATAGGGGCGTTCGACGATCGCTTCGTAGACGCCCATGATCGGTTTGCCGGCAAGGTAGCTCCCCAGACCAACGACCAGTGTCCAGAGCAGCGCCGCGAAAAAGTTAAGGACGGAGAAGCGGGTAAAGTCATACTTCGTGATCCCGATCGCAAGCGGGATCAGCGTTTTAATGCCGTAGACGAACTTCTGCATGAAGATGATCCAGCTGCCGTGCTTCTTCATCAGCATATGCGACAGGGCCAGTTTACGGCGGTGTTTGTGAAAATAGTTCAACACCTCTTTTTTATGATAGCGCGCCATGTAAAACAGCAGGGTGTCCCCGAGAAAGTTCGACACCATTGCAACGGCCATTGCAGTGGCGAGATCCATCTTCCCCATATAGGAGAGCACCCCGGCCGCCATCAGGCCGACAAAACCGCCGCCCAGCGAGTAGAGAAACAGTGCAATATAGCCGTACGTCGTCAAGTTGGAGAACATATCTTCCATATAGTGTCCGATAAAGAAATTTGGGGGATTATACTCTAAAGAGAAAAAGGGAAGGCCAACGGGGAGACCCCGCCCCTATATCAGGACTCGATCTTCGGTCCGGCTTCGTGGTAATCGAATTCGTGCCCGCTCTGCTCTTCATATTTGTGGAAGTTGTCGATAAACATTGCCGCGAGGCGGTCGCGCGCAGCGTCGAACTCCTCTTTGTTTGCCCATGCGTTACGCGGGTTGAGCACTTTCGGGTCGATATCGCCGAGCGCTTGCGGGACCTGGAGACGGAAGGTACGCGTCGTATCGAACTCGCAGTCGTTGATGGAACCGTCAAGGATGGCATCGATACATGCACGCGTATCTTTGATGCTCATACGTTTGCCGATACCATAGGGGCCGCCCGTCCAGCCGGTGTTGACCAGGTAGACGTTAACACCGTGCTTGTCGATCTTCTCGCCGAGGAGTTTCGCATAGACCGTCGGGTGCAGCGGCAGGAACGCTTCGCCGAAACAGGCGGAGAAGGTTGCGACCGGCTCGGTAATTCCGCGTTCGGTGCCAGCGACTTTGGCCGTGTAACCGCTGAGGAAGTAGTACATCGCCTGCTCTTTGGAGAGTTTGGAGACCGGAGGCAAAACACCGAAGGCGTCCGCGGTGAGGAAGATGATGTTTTTCGGATGCCCGGCCATCAGGCCCGGCTGGCGGTTCTCGATATGCTCGATGGGGTAGGAGACACGGGTGTTCTCCGTTTTACTGCCGTCACCGTAGTCGACGATTCCCTCTTCGTCGAAGACGACGTTTTCCAGCAGGGCACCGCGGCGGATCGCCGCGTAGATCTCAGGCTCGTTCTTCGGATCGATATCGATGACTTTGGCGTAACAGCCGCCCTCGAAGTTGAAGACCCCTTCGTCATCCCAGCCGTGCTCATCGTCACCGATCAGCGCGCGGTTCGGGTCGGTGGAGAGGGTCGTCTTGCCCGTACCGGAGAGGCCGAAGAAGAGTGCCGTATCCCCATCCTTGCCGACGTTGGCGGAACAGTGCATGGCCATCTTGCCCTCGAGCGGCAGCCAGTAGTTCATCATGGAGAAGATCCCTTTTTTCATCTCCCCTCCGTAGAAGGTACCGCCGACGATCGCGATGTTCTCCTCAACGTTGAACAGCACGAATACTTCGGAGTTGAGACCATGTTCTTCCCACTTCTCATTCACGGCTTTACAGGCATTGAGCAGCGTGAAATCCGGTGTGAAGCCTTCAAGCTCCTCTTCCTCCGGTACGATGAACATGTTACGGACGAAGTGGGACTGCCATGCGATTTCGGAGACGAAACGGATATTGCGGCGGCTGGAGGCGCTGGCACCGCTGAAGAGGTCGTTGACATAGAGCTTCTTACCGGAAAGCTCTTTGACGGCGACGGCATACACCTCATCAAACACCGCTTTCGATACGGGCTGATTCACGTCACCCCAGGCGATATATTTGTTGGAAGGCTCTTCAAAGACAAAGAATTTGTCCTTGGGGCTGCGGCCGGTGAAGATACCGGTATCGACCGTGGTCGCACCGCTGCTGGTCATATGACACTCGCCGTTCTTCAGCTCATGGTCGATCAGATCGTCCATGGAAAGGTTGTAAAAAATCTCTTGGGTATTCTTAATGCCTAATGCTTCCAGTGCTTCCGCATTTATCATCTTGTCTGCCTTCTCTCTTTTGCTGTTCTTATATGGTATTAGGCCCACCGTTTGCTTTCGCTTAAAGACACTGTGTGCGGGCCGCATACAAAAACGAAGTGGGGAATTATACGTCGTTGAAGGCATAAGCATCCTGAAAGTGCGAAGTTAAGCTGTCTCATTCGGTTTCAAGGCACCCATTCCGGCCCCTGTATTCCCTGTCTTTCAGCCATTGCACATATGGGTATTTTTTCATCACCCGAAAATTTTCTTTGCTTGAAAACAGCGCTTCACAATCCCTCCACGATCCTTTCCTATACTGCCTGTATCAAAACATTAGGAGATACACCATGAAAAAGTCACTGTTACTCATTACCATCCTCGGCGTCGCACTCAGCGCGGCGGACGGAGCGGCCCTCTTTAAGAAATGTGCCGCCTGCCACGGTGCCAACGGCGAAAAACACGCCCTGGGCAAAAGCAAAGTCATCAATACGATGACCCCCGCAGAGATCGAAACCGCCCTCAAGGGCTACAAAGACGGCACGTACGGCGCTTCTATGAAAGCACTCATGAAAGGCCAGGCTGCTTCCCTGGACGAAGCACAGATCAAAACGATCGCCGAATTCATCGGGGCCAAGTAAGCACGAACTGCGTCAGTTTCCCCTCCGTTTCCACCCGGATGCGGACACGGTAGCGCGACGCGATCTGGGCGACCAGATGCAGCCCGATACCGAATCCGCCCCGGCTCTCGTCCGCCCGGGCAAACCGCTCGAAGATCCGGGAGAGTTTCTCTTCCGGGATCGGCACCCCGGTGTTGGCGATCCGCAGTACATTTCCCCCAATCTCTACCGACACTTTCGTCTCCCTGTCACTGTACTTGACCGCATTGGAAAGCAGGTTGTCCAGAAGGCGTGCCGCCAGCGTCCGGTCCATGACCACATCCATCGGCGCATTCACGCTGATTTCAAGCTGCAATCCCTTTGCGTCAAAACGGGTCTGGAAATACTCCAGGCGTTCATGGACGAAAGCCTCCATATCAATCGGGACGTCTTCAATACGGACATCCCGGCGCAATAGCAAAAAGGTAAGATCGTCATAGATCGATCCGATCGTCCGCGCCGCGGTCTCGATACGGGCGATCTTTTTGCGCTGCTTTTCATTCAGAACCGCCGTATCAAGGCGCTCCACGTTGGTCAAGATCGCCGTTACCGGCGTATTGAGCTCATGGGTCGTATCCTTGATAAAACTGTCCAGCAGCGCTACAGCTTCTTTCATCGGCCGGAGGAAAAGGCGTGACAATCCCACCCCGGTCAACAGCAGCAGTATGAATAAAACGGCACCGTACATGGCCGCACTGCGCCAGTAGAGCCGAAGCCACAGCCCGTCGTCCTCGGTCATCATCACCGTTTTGCCGTCTTTGAGACCGTAGGAGCCCATCGGTATGATCAGGTAGATCTTCCCGGCACTTTCGTGAATGCCGGGCGAGAAATCCGGCGGGAGCATCGGCAGATCGCCCCCGACCCGTTTGCCGCCGAGATAAAAAGCGGTATCGTAGGCCGGGTCCGCCGGAAAGTCCGCCCGTTCCCCCTGCATCCATCTGATCAAGTTCGGCAGGTAACTCTCCCCTTCGAGCTGCATCGCCAAACGGTGAGAAGAGAGCATCTCCGACTTGGAAGCCTGAAAGTAAAGCAGTCCCAGCAGCGCGAGGATAGCGAGCCCCATCAGGGTATAGAGCAGGACAAAAGAGCGGAACGTCCGGTTCTCAGCGAAACTGATAGCCCGTACGTTTGTGGCTGATGATACGGTCTTTGCCAACGGCACTCCTGAGGGTTTTGATGTAGGTGCGCAGCGCCTCTTCGCTCGGGGTCTCTTCAAAGCCCCAGAGGTGCGTATTGATCACCTCGTGGGTCACGACGTCACCGCGGCGCTGCAGCAGCAGCTCCAATAGCTTGCGCGGTTTTTCGGCCAGTTTCACCGGTTCCCCGTTGGCGTAGAGCAGCGCATTCTGCACATCGAATGCCAACCCCTCTCCCAGATCCATCCGTTCACTGACGGGGTGGGAGAAACGGCGGCGGAGCATACTCTGGACCCGCAACAGCAGCTCTTTGAGCGAGAAGGGTTTGCGTACATAATCGTCCGCCCCGCTCTCGAACCCCTGCTCCGCATCGGCGGCGCTGTCCCGCGTCGTCAGAAAGAGCGCCGGGGTCTCGACGCCGCGTTCTCTGGCCTCCCGCAGGACCTCGAACCCGTTCTTTCCGGGAACATTGACATCCAGGATCAGAAGATCAAAACTGCGTTCATAAAGCTGGTCTTCCGCACACTCGCCGTCGAAACAGCCGACAACGTCAAAACCCTCCTCTTCAAGGTATTCACTCAGGGTTTCGTGCAGGGCCGTATCGTCTTCAAGCAGCAGGATCGTCGTCTTCTTCATACGGTTGATTGTATCAGGATATGGTAAAATTGTCGACAATGCAGCGCACGGTCTTTTGGTTACTTCCACTTCTTATTATTCTCCTGGCTACGGGCTGTGCCAAAAAACCGGCACCCGAACCTATACCGGACCCCATGACGGAAGCGTATCTCCTCGAACATATGGAGGTCTCTTACCCGGAAAGTAACCTCGTCAGCATCGTGCCGCCGAGCCGGCTCTCCTCTCCCCGGTTTCTGGGAGAGGTTGCGGCCATCAGTACCACCTTTACCGTTCAATTGACACTGGATGACGCCGGGGAAGTAACGGACATCATCCCGGCAAGGTACCTGCTGCTCTTCAGCCTCAGGGCAAAAGCCTGGGGAGGCTTTAAAAGCGCCGTCGATACCGCAGGCCAACAGCATAATGTCTTCCCCTACACCTCCCATATCCGTAACGGGCTCTATTACGACAACTTTTACATCAGTGTGCCGCGTTCCTGGCTTGAATCCGCAGCCCAGACGGAGACGGCTCTGCTCTTCCTTGGGCCCAAGGGCGAGCTCACGGTCTCCATTCCGCCTGTCTACCCCAAAGCGCTACTACACTATATCGACAGCGGGGCATTCCGCACGGCTGTCACCGCTCCCGACAGCGAGTAGTCCCCCTTCTCCGCACCGGCCGTGTAGGTGTTTTCCACCGTTTTTTTGCATTTTGACAGTAAATCCGTTACAATGAACAAAACCGAACAGGAATGCGGAAAATGACCCTGGTACGCAAAAACAACCGGTCCCTCTCCTACTACAAGATCGTCCTCTACCCGACGCTGTTCAACGACTACCTTGTCATCCACCACTGCGGTCTGCACTGTTCGAAATCATCCAAAAAGCACTACTTCAGCAGTAAAAAAGAGGCGTTGCTCGGTTCGCTCAATATCATCTCCGCCAAAAAAGCGGAAGGTTTCGAACTCCTCTCCTCCTAGCGCCCCTCGATACCGTACCCCGCCGCCAGGAACATGACGAACGCAACGCCGCCGGCCAGCAGCGCATAAGGCAGCTGGGTGCGCACATGATCAATATGATCACACCCCGCCGCGAGGGAGGAGATGATCGTCGTATCGGAAATCGGGGAGCAGTGGTCGCCAAACACCCCGCCCGAGATCACGGCACCGATCAGCAGCGGCATATAGCTCTCCCCCGCGGTCCCCATCGCAACGGCAATAGGTAGCATCACACTGAACGTTCCCCAGCTTGTCCCCGTCGCAAACGCCATGATCGAGGCCAGTATGAAGACGGCTGCGGGTAGCCAGGCATGGGCCATCCCCGCTTCGAGAAAACCGGCAAGGTAGCTCCCTGTCCCAACCAAATCGATCACTTTCCCGATCGCAAAAGCGAACAGCAGGATCGCGGCAATAGGGATCAGCGCACGTGCACCGCTTACGGCCGCCTCCCAGTACTCCTGCCACGCCATAACCCCTTTCAGGCGGTATTGCAGCGCAATCCCGCCCAGCGTCAGCAGCATCGTATAGAAGACGGCACTGCTTCCGCTCCCCTTGAGCAGATCGCCCCCGCCGGAAATCCACAAAAAGAGAAAGACCCCTGCCACCATCAACAGCAGCGGAACGATCATCAAAGAGGCATCGCCGCGCCGTCCCTCCTGTTCATAGGTCCCGTGCTCTACACTGCAGCGGCGCATCGGTCCGATATCCCACTCAAACCAGATCACCGAAAAGGTCAGCACGAGCGCGATCATGGCGTAGAAATTGAACACGACCGAATGCACAAGGATATTGACGGCATCACCGTGGAGGTATCCCGCGGTAATCTGCGTCGTAATCAGGCCCAGCAACAGCGCCCCCCAGCCGTTAATGACGAGCAAAGAACAGACGGGGGCCGCCGTGGAGTCGCAGACGTAGGCCAGTTTTTCGCGGCTGAACCCGAAACGCCCCGCGAGGGGTCTGCCGATAGCCCCGGCGATCAACGAGGTGATGGAAGATTCGATGAAGATGACAAGCCCTGTCGCGTACACCAGCAACAGTGCACCCCGGCGGGAACGGAGCATCCGGTAACGCTCCTGCAGCAGATGCACAAACCCGTCTATTCCGCCCGAGCGGCGGACCAGTTCCATGACCGACCCCACCAAAACGGCAAATCCGAGGGTCTTCAATATCCACGGCGTGCTGAAAAGCGTGATAAAGAGCGCTTCGGTCTCTCCCACCGCTGCCGCCAGGTCGAAACGGGTAAAGACCAGTATCCCCGCTGCAGTACCGACAGCCAGGGAGAGCAGCACCCGGCGCGTCAACAGCGCAAGTACGATTGCCGCAACCGGCGGCAGCAGTGAAAAGACGTCAGGCGTGTAGGTCACAGGGCCATCTGAAGACGTTTGATCCCGGCCCGCCCGAACTGATCGGCGTACAGCTCGCTGCGCTTCTCGTCCATCACATCAAAGCCGAGCTTTTCATAAAGGATCTGTGCGTCCGAAGAACCTATCTCCACCATTGTCTGTGCTTTGCGGTACCCCTTCAAACGTGCGGAGAGCAGACTCTTTTTGATCAGTTCCGCGAAGACGGGCAACGGTTCGAAGCCCTCGTTAACCGTCATAAAATCAACCACCCAGGTCTGCCGGTCGATTTCCGGCTTCACCAGAAGATAAGTGGCGATCCGCTCCTGGTACCCCTCATCAATCCCGATTTCCGAAAGGGCTTTCGTAAAGACATCATCGGTCGCCAACCGCGGCTCATAGCCGCAGATCGTTCCGGCAACGGCACCGTCCGAAACTGCCAGGAGAAAGTTGCTGAAATGACAATAGCTTTTGGTGGCCGCCAGCGTCAATGCCCGCAGGTGCTCTTTCAGAAGCGTCTCATCCGACGTCTCGAAAATAAGATCGAAAATACCGATCTTCTTTCCTGCTCTCGAGCTTGAAAGCATCGCGTCTGCCACGATTTCGGCATCGTTTTCCGTCGCTTTTCTGACACTCAAATTCATTTGCGTCCCTGGCGTCTATGTTATGATGTAACCACCATTTTATCGTTATGAGGTAAGTGTACCACGAGATGTTACGTTTTGCAAATATGATTTATCTGTTTTCTTATGTGATCGGTGTGACACTCTACGCACACGACCAGATCCTGCTTGTCGTCGCGGAAGATATGAACCGTTCTACTGCCGTGCTGCAGCGTTACACGGCCGCTGCGGATGGCTGGAAGCGCATCGGCGAAAGTGTCCCCGTCAACCTCGGCCGTAACGGGCTCGGCTGGGGCATCGGCACCCTTGAGCTGCCCCGATCCCCTGCCGACCCGGTCAAACATGAAGGGGACGGGCGGGCCCCCGCCGGAATCTTCACCCTGGGCCCGGTCTTCGGCTATGCCGCCGGTGCCGAGACGCGGATGCCCTACATCAAAGCCTCTGCGGACCTGGTCTGTATCGACGACAGCCGTTCGGCGGCCTATAACCGTGTCGTTACCGTCCGGCCGGAATACGCCTTCGGCAGTTTCGAGTGGATGCGGCGGGAGGACGGGCTTTACCGGTGGGGTGTCGTCGTCGGGCACAACGGCGACGCCGAAGCCGGACGCGGTTCATGCATCTTTTTGCATATCGAAAGAGCCCCCGGTTCGGGGACGGCCGGGTGCACCTCCATGCCGGTACCGGCGCTCGAAACCATCATTCATTGGCTCGACCCGGCCCGGCAGCCCCTCCTCGTACAGGTCCCCCGCAAAAGCCTGCCCGATGTCCGGAAATACTTTAAAGGTCTGGGTGAGTAATCAGATCCCGTGCAGTGCGCTCAGCGGCTGCGGACGGCCCACGTGGTACCCCTGGACAAAATCCACCCCGATCGTCTCCAGCATCCGGATTACCGAGGCATTCTCCACGCATTCGCACACCGTTTTGATCCCCATGACATGCCCGATCTTATTGATCGCGTCGACCATCGCCAGGTTGACATCGTTGCTGTCGATGTCCATGACGAACGAACCGTCGATCTTGAGGTAATCCACCGGCAGGTTCTGCAGATAGGCGAAAGAGGAGAGGCCGCAGCCGAAATCATCCAGGGCGAAACGGCAACCGAGCAGTCTAAAGTGTTCGATGAACGCTTTGGCATTTTTAATATTCCCGATCGCTGCCGTCTCGGTCACTTCAAAGGTGATCGCTTCATAAGGCACCGCAAAGCGTTCGAAACACTCCTGGATGAACCCGGCCATCGTTTCATCATTGAGGGAGAGCCCGGAAAGGTTGATATTGAACCGGACATTTTTGCGCAGCTGCCGCCGGACATCGTAGAAGCTGCCCAGCAGTGTCTCGATCACCCACCGGTCCATATCCACCATCTTTCCGTAGCGTTCCGCCGCGGGAATAAAGGCCATCGGTGCCACCATGTTCTCATCATATGACTTCATCCGCAGCAGGACTTCGTAGTGCACGACCGCCATCGGATCCGTCAACGCGACAATAGGCTGCACATACAGCGCGAACCGCTCCTCTTCGAGCGCGCGCTCGATCCGCCCGATCCACTGCATCTGTTCATGGCGCAAGCGGACGATGCTGTCATCTTCCGTGGCCATATGGATCCGGTTCCGTCCCTCCTCCTTCGCCGCATAGCACGCCGTATCGGCGCGGGAGAGCAGCACGGCCAGGGTACAACACCCTTTTTCGATGGCGACCATACCGATGCTCGCCCCGATCCTGAACATTTTGCCCTCCCACAAAAACCGGAAGGCGCCGATACGCTGCAACAGGCGCTGGGCCTTCTGCTCGGCTGTTTTGGGTGTCACATCCGCATAGATAATGGCAAATTCGTCACCGCCGAGCCGTGCCACCACATCCGTTTCGTCCAGACCTTCCTTCAGCAGAATGGCGATCTGGCGCAACAGTTCATCCCCCGCGACATGCCCGCAGGTGTCGTTGACGATCTTGAACTGGTCAAGGTCGATAAAACAGAGGACGTGTTCGGATGCTTCCTCCTTGACCTGGTGCATCATCTTCGTCAGCACCTGTTCGAACGCCTGGCGGTTCATCAACCCCGTCAACCCGTCCTGCGTCGCCATTTTCCGCAGTTGGGAAGTGCGCCGGTTCACTTCCGTCTCGAGCGAAAGGTTGTAAAGCCCAAGCTGTTCACCGAGCTGGCGGTTTTTTTCGCTCGTTTCCGCCAATTTGTCCGTATGCAGCATAATGCGGTACCCCAGCCAGAACAGCATCCCGACGATGAGGATGATATTGACTCTGGTCCAGAACGGATCATCAATAAAAAGGAACAGGGCCGCCAGGAAACTGATGACAAAAATCGCGCCGGTCGACTGCATCCCCATACAGGACTGTGCGGAGAGTTCGCAGTGGTCACACCGCGCATAGGGCTTGAAACCGTTCCGTGCCAGCAGGCAGTTGTGGTTAAGGGCCGTGTTCCCGGGCTCGACGAAGCGGTTCACTTTAGGCGCGGACACAGCAGTGCTTTCGGACATATTGCATTCCGATCAACCCGTACGAGGAGAGGCAGAACCCGAAAAAAGTGCTGATCAGCATAAAAATCCCCATCGCGACGGTGAGCAGCCAGGCGGCAAGCGGACAGCAGGGGTAAAGGAGCAGTACCAAGGAGATGGCGAGCAGACGCAGGGCAATCTCAAAACGTTCGCGCGAAACTGTCATGGCATACGAACGCTCATACGCCGGCGGGACGTCCAACCACCCTTTCACATATTTTTCGAAAAGCAGCAGCAGCCATCGTGCCGGACCGCGCCGTATTTGGACCACCAGCGTGACACTGTTCAGTGCGAGGAAGAGATAAAGCAGCTCCACCTCTTCGGAGAAAACTGCAGTGACAAGGAGGATGCCATTGAACAGGCGGTTCCATTTGACATGAAGGGGGCTGGGAGCACTGTAGGGCAAAAACACCTCATCTTTTTTATCGAGTTTATACCCGCTGTCATAAAATATAACTGAAAATGAAAACTATTTTACTCTGCAGCCGCCAGGTACTGCAGCACCGTACGGCGCGAAACCGTCTCCCCCCGCAGCAGAGCACGTGCAAACCCGTCCGTTTCCCCGGCAATAACGCAGCGCTCTTTGGCGCGGGTGATCGCCGTATAGAGCAGTTTACGGTCCAGCATGGCGTAGTGGCTGAAGGTCAGCGGCATCGCGACGGTACGGTATTCCATCCCCTGGACCTTGTGCACGGTCAGGGCGTAGGCGAGCATCAGGTGGGAGGTGAGCTGCGTGTAGTCGTAGCAGACGACCATCTCTTCAAGGGGGTAGACGACGTAAACCTGCTCCGCCTCCTCGTCGATCCGGAACAGCAGCCCCAGCATCCCGTTGAAAATGCGGTGCTTTTCCGAAGGGGTCTCCGCCTTATACCCCTCCTGGCTCCAGGCCGGCATGTTGTCGTTTTTCGTGTGAACGACCTTGTCCATCAGCGCGAACCGCCTGTCGCCCCGCTGGACGGTCTGGCGGGCGGAAGGATTGAAATAGCCCTGCAGCACCCGGTTGAGGTTCTCCGTGCCGAGGGTACCGCCCTTCATCGGGCTGATCACCTGGAATGCCGTCAGATAGGCATAGAGCTCTTTTTGTTTCAGGTGTTCCCGGCAGGCCGGGATCGCCCGGACCGCCTCTTCCGCCAGGGCGGCCAGCAAGGACTCTGCATGGGTTTCACGGTCCGGAAAATCGCGTGAAGCGACCGGCAGGAAACGGAAATCGTCGTAGTCTCCGAAAAGTGCGGGGATTTCGCTGTGCCGTACGGCATCGGCGATGGCCGGGATCGCCTGTGTCTCGCTCTGGCGGTAGATCTTCGTCAGTGTCACCACCGGCATCAGTGTGAACCGGATAATGTCGCCGAGCACGTCCCCGGCGCCGATCGGCGGGAGCTGTGCGTCATCACCGACAATGATGATCACCGCATCCCGGTGGCATCTGCTGAGCAGGCGGGCGAAGAGCGGTGCATTGATCATGGACGCCTCGTCGATCAGCACGACCTTGTAGGGCATGGCGTCACGCCCTTCGAAGCGCACCAGCAGGCTCTGGATCGTTGCGCTTTCATATCCGCTCACCTCCCCGATACGCTGGGAGGCGATGCCGCTGAGCGCACAGGTGATCACCTGTTCATGCCCATGCCGCAGCGCGAGGAGGTCCAGCAGCAGCTTCGCCGTTGTACTCTTCCCCGTCCCGGCATACCCCACCAGGCAGAGTAACCGCGTTCCCCCGTTAAGCGTCTCAAGCGCTTCGCGTTGCTGCGCCCCCGGTGTAAAAGAGGTCTCCGCCAAAAAAGCCTCGAGATCGCCCGTCAATGGTTCGTCGCGCCGTTTCAGACGGCGACGGAACTCTTCGAAAATGAAGCGTTCGGCTTCGTACAGCCGGACAGGTGCGAGCAGCTCCCCACTCAGCGGACGAATCGACTCTTCCGCGATATGCTCCGCCAGCACAGCTTCATAACGCTGCGACACGGCACCCTCCTGCAGTAGGGTATCCAGCTCCGCGAACAGCTCCGCTTTGCCCAGGCAGCTGTTGCCTTCACGTTCGCAGCGCTGTGCAATGGCGTACTCCATGGCGCAGGCGAGTCGACGGTCGTCCCCTGTCTCTACGCCCATCTTCAGCGCGAGCTCATCGGCACGCCGGAAGCCGATCCCCTCCACGTTGATCAGAACATAGGGGTTCTTTTTGATGGCCGCGACAGGATCATTGACATCTTTCATCGCGCCGGCGATCGTCGTCAGCATCGATGGGGTCACATCATATGGGGCCAGGAGACTTCCCAGTTCACGCATGGATCGGAACTGTTTCCAGCGCCCCTGTATCCGTTCCAGGCGCTTCTGTTTGATGCCCGCAAATTCCGTCAGTTTTTCGATGTCATTGTCGAGAATCTCGATCACTCCTGCTTCTCCGAAGCGCTCGATCAGTTCCGCCGTGACCTTTTTCGGGAACCCCTTTACGACACGGTTGAGAAAGAAAAAAAGTTCATGCTGGTTGACGTTAAGCGTATGGAATTTGAAGGTACGGCCGTATTTGGGGTGTTCGACGTATTCGCCTTCAAGGGTGACGGCCGCGTTTTCGATGCTGGCAACACTGCTCTCAAAGTAGTGCCCGCTGATCTTTTCACCTGTACCCAGCACGCCGACGAAGAAGCCTTCGTCCTCGTAAAAGATCTTCTCGATCTGGCCGATGAGTTTCATGAAAAGGAGGTTACGCCTTTACGCGTGCAAGCCGCTCCGCTTCCTGGGCTTTGTAAAGCTCCGCGCACCCCTTTGCCAGTTCGCGGATCTTGAGGATGTAGTTGGCGCGTTCCGTCTGGGAAATCGCCTTGCGCGCATCAAGGGTATTAAAGGTATGGCTGGCCGCCATACAGAGGTCATACGCCGGCAAGGGAAGTTCCGCATCGAGGGCACGCTTACACTCCGCGGCCTTCGCATCAAAGTCGGCAAAGAGCATCGCCGTATCTGCCACTTCGAAGTTATACTTGGAGAACTCGATCTCCCCCTCTTTATGGATGTCGCGGTAGAGCGTCTTGCCGAATGCGTTTTGCCCCAGGGCACCTTCTCCGGCTCCGCCGTTCACCTTGTCGTTCCAGACGATGTCAAAGACCGTATCGACGCCCTGCAGGTACATGGCCAGGCGTTCCGTCCCGTAGGTGATCTCGACGGCGACGGGGTCGCAGGCGACCCCGCCGACCTGCTGGAAATAGGTGAACTGCGTGACTTCCATCCCGTTGAGCCAGACTTCCCAGCCAAGACCCCAGGCCCCCAGTGTCGGGGATTCCCAGTTATCCTCGACAAAACGGATATCGTGTTCTTTGAGGTTCAGCCCGAGATACTCCAGACTTTTGAGGTAGAGCTCCTGGATATTGTCCGGGCTAGGCTTGATCAGGACCTGGAACTGGTAGTAGCTCCCCAGGCGGTTGGGGTTCTCGCCGTAGCGCCCGTCCGTCGGACGGCGGCTCGGGGCGACATAGGCCACCGACCACGGCGTCGAATCAAGCGAACGGAGGAACGTCGCGGGGTGGAACGTCCCCGCACCGGCCGGGATATCGTAGGGTTGTACGATATTACAGCCTTGTTCCTTCCAAAATTGCTGCAGTTTGAGCAGCAGGTCACTAAATGTCAACATCGCTATCGCCTTGAAAAAAATTACGCAATTATAGCCACTCCTTTCTGAGGCGCCGATGGCAGCGGCTCAGTCGGTCACGCACTGCTTCCCCGAGAGGTAATCATCCACGATCCGCTGATGGTCAAAGACCAGCGGCAACGAGCCTGCTTCCTCGCGGGAAACGACCCGAACCTCTTTCGCATCGTCGGCGGCCCGGGGTGTCCCTGACGCCCGGCAGACAAAAACGGCTGAAACCGTGTGAAAACGCGGATCGCGGGAAGGGTCCGAGTAGACGCCCAGCAACCGCTCCACCTGCACATCCAGGCTGATCTCTTCTTGCATCTCACGGCGCACCGCCTGTTCGACCGTTTCGCCGATATCAACAAATCCGCCGGGAAGCGCCCAGCCATGGGGCGGGTTTTTCCGCGAGATCAGTACGATACCGGTAAAGGTTCCTTCATCGTTAAAAAGTTCGACAATACCGTCGACGCTTATATACGGAGTTTTGATCATCTCTAGAATCTCTTTGCTGCATAGTGGGGGCACGCATCGCTTCCCTCTCAAAACGTTATAGAAAATACGGGCAAAAAGTCCAATGCAATTATTCGGATCATACGATATTTCTGAAAACATATTGGGGAACACGGTTACATACGTCAAGACGTGAGCTCTTCAGAACGAAGATAAAACCGTTGCATTGTAGATCAATGCTATAGATGCAGTGCAGCGGCTTGGCCGCTGCTAAAACAGCGGATTAATAATCGCTGTCAAATTTGAAAATGGCAGAGATATACCCCTGTACCATGTCATTAATCACGAGAGCTTTACTTGAGTCTGCAACGTCACAGTATCTTGCCCCCACTTCGATGCCGAAATCTTCACTTACGTTCAAATTGAAACCGAGATCCGCACCATAGTAGGGGTCAACATCCGTATCATTGATCGAGTTGATGACACCCGCATTAAGACCCATGAAGATATTGAAAACATCGCCGATTGGCACAAGATACTGCAGTGAAGCACCGATCTTCCCTGCTTTCTTGTATTGGTCCGTATACCAGAAACTGCTGTCAATAAACACACGGTAGTGGCGACTCTCCGCACCCAGTTTCAAACCGAGTGTCGCTGTTCCCACTTCCGCGGTTTCACCGACTGCCGTATTTTCCGTGTTGTATTTTGTATTAACGTATCCGGCTTCCACCCCGATAAGCCCTTTGGCAATCTCTTCTTCGGCATAGGCGTTCATTCCCAGAACCAACAATGCCGGCAGCATGATTTTTTTCAACATAGTACACCTTTTAGTACAGTATAACACCTGCTGTGTTTCCCTGATTATACCCACTGCGATTTTAACGCAACTTTAAACCGCAGTAATGTGATCCGCCGCGCACCGTCCGCTTGCAAAGGCCCACTGGAAGTTGTAACCGCCAAGCTCCCCCGTCACATCGACGACCTCCCCAACGAAGTAGAGTCCCTCCACCTCCCGGCTCTCGCAAGCATAGGGCTGCAGTGCGCCGCAGGCGACACCGCCCTTGCTCACTTCCGCTTTCGTAAATCCGAAGGTCCCGGCCGGGGCGAATGTATAGGCGTTGAATGCCTTCAGCATTACTTTTTCTTCTGCTGTCACTGCACTGCAGGGCTTGTCCGTCACCCCCAGCGTTTCAAGAAACTGTGTTACAAATCGTTTTGGCAGTGGAATTGCGGTAGCAATTTTTTTGTTCCCGCCCCGCTTCAGCACATCTTCGACAGTGACTCCGTCAAGGAAATCGATTGCGATCGTCCCCTTCTCCCAGTAGAGTGATGCGGACAGGACGGCGGGACCGCTGATACCCCGGTGGGCGAAGAGCATATCTTCACGCAGGCGCTTCTCACCCACGCTTATCGTCACCGGGAAACTGATCCCGGTCAGGGCTTTCATCCAGAACTGCTCTTTTTGCAGGGTCATCCCCGCCAGCGCCGGACGGAACGGCACCGTTTCGATTCCGAAGCTTTCCGCGATCTTCAGACCGATATCCGTCGCGCCGACGGAGGCGTAGCTGACGCCGCCCGTCGCAACTATGACGTTGCGCGCTTTCAATGCCCGTTTGTTAGTCGTGATAAGAAATTCTCCCTCCACTTTTCGGACACCTTCTATGTTATCCCCGAGAAAAAAACGGGTCCCGGCAGCGGATTGAACCAGGATGTCGATCATCTCCTGTGCACTGCGGGGACAGAAGTAGTAACGCGCTTTGCGGATCACCGGTTCACACCCCCGCGTCCGGACCCAAGTAAGCAAAGCATGGTCGTCAAAACGTTTCAGGACGCTCTTTACCAGTGTCTCATCCCCGAGATAGTTGCCTTCGGAAACCGAAACGTTGGTCAGGTTGCACTTCCCGCCCCCGCTGATGCGTATTTTGGCGCCCGGCTTGGCATTGACCTCTACGACACAGACGGAGAACCCGCCCCGTTCACTCAGGCGGGCCGCGGCCATCAGGCCCGCCGCGCCGCCGCCGAGAATGGCTACATCAAACTCCACGCGTCTCCTTTCGCCCTTTCGCTATAATTGCGTAATTATAATAAAGGGTGCGGTGAAAACCGCTGTTCCCTGTCACAGGCAATTCATGAGTACAAAAAAACTGCATATCGTTTCACTGGGGTGTACCAAGAACCTCGTCGATACCGAAGTCATGATGGGACGGCTCCAATCATATGAACTGACGCCCGAGAGCGAAGATGCCGACGTCATCATCGTCAACACCTGCGGCTTTATCGATGCGGCGAAGGAGGAGTCCCTCAACACGGTCCTGAGCCTTGATGCCGCCCGCAAAGACGACTCGGTGCTTGTGATGGCCGGCTGCCTCAGCGAACGCTACAAAGAGGAGCTGAGCAAAGAGCTCAGCGAGGTCGACATCTTCACCGGTGTCGGCGACTATGACAAGATCGACGAACTCCTGGCGGCGAAGCAGAGCCGCTTCAGCGACGAGGTCTACCTCATCGACGGCGCCGAGCGCGTCGTCACGGGTTCCACCTATCACGCCTACGTCAAACTCTCCGAGGGATGCAACCAGAGCTGCTCTTTCTGCGCCATCCCCTCCTTCAAAGGCAAACTGCATTCCCGCACCCTGGAGAGCATCGCCGCCGAGGTCGAGGGGCTTGTGAAGAAGGGCTATTACGACTTCAGCTTTATTTCCCAGGACTCCAGCTCCTTCCTCCGCGACCAGGGGTTCAAAGACGGGCTTATCCAGCTCATCAAACGTATTGAGCTGATCGATGGCGTCAGAAGCGCACGTATCCTCTACCTCTACCCCACGACCACGTCGATGAAACTGCTGGAGACGATCGCGAATTCGAAAATCTTCCACAACTATTTCGATATGCCTATCCAGCATATCGACGACAGCATGCTCAAGATCATGAAACGCGGTGCCGGCCGTGAGCAGACGGAGAAACTGCTCGATTACATGCGCAGACTGCCGGAGCGTTTCGTGCGTACCAGCTTTATCGTCGGGCATCCGGGCGAAACAGAGGAAAGCTTCGAGACAATGTGCGACTACGCCCGTGACTTCGGTTTTGACCGTATCAATGTCTTCGCCTACTCCGACGAAGAGGGAACAAGCGCCTTTGAGCGTACGGACAAGGTCGACCCGGAGACGATCGCAGCGCGCGCCGAGCTCCTCGGTGCCATTGCCGAAGAGGCGAAACTTGCCTCCCTGCAGAAGATGGTCGGGCGTGAGATCATCCTCGTCATCGACGGCGAAAGCGACGAGCACGAATACCTTCTCAGCGCCCGCGACCTGCACTGGGCCCCGGAGATCGACGGCGAGATCTACGTCAACGACAACGCCCTCGACGAAGAGCTCTCCTTCGGGGTCCCCTACCGCGCCAAGATCACCGAACTCGTCGGGGAGACGCTGACGGCGACCGTTACAGGCCATGCTTGAGGCGCAGACCCTCGACCATTTAAAAGCGGGAAAGAATCTGCTGGCCTTCTCCGCCGGCATCGATTCAACCGCCCTGTTCTACCTCCTGCTGCAGGAAAATATCCCCTTCGATATCGCCCACGTCAACTACCATACAAGAGAACAGAGCAATGCGGAAGCTGCCCACGCCCTTGCCCTGGCAAAACAGTACGGCAAAGCATGCTACCTTCATAATGCCGACACGATCCGGGAGAATTTCGAGGCGGAAGCCCGCCGTATCCGCTATGACTTCTTCGACGCACTGATCACGCAGCACGGCTATACCGTCCTGCTGACGGCACACCAGCTTGACGACCGCCTCGAGTGGCTGCTGATGCAGCTGTGCAAGGGTGCCGGACTCCCCGAGCTACTGGGGATGGCCCCGGTCACCCAGCGCAAAGGATACCAGCTTGTCCGTCCCCTGCTCGATGTCACCAAAAACGACCTGCGTTCCTGGCTCGATACGCACGGATACCGCTACTTTGAAGACAGTACCAACAGCGATCCCCGCCATATGCGCAACCGCTTCCGGGAGCAGCACGCCTCACCCCTGCTGGAGCAGTACAGTACCGGGATCCGGAACACGCTGGACTTTCTCGGCCGCGATGCCGCGGCCCTGCCGCCGCTGCCGGTTCCCGCCATCGACAATGAGATCCTCATGTTTGCCGGCCGGCAGGACCGTGCCACACTGATGCGCGCCGTTGACCGCTGGCTGAAACGGCAGGGGTACCTTCTGCGCCAAGGGGAAAAAGAGCGGATGCTGAACGAAGATGAGCTTGTGCTGGGACGGCGCTATGCCCTGAGCATCACCCCTCGCTGCACACTGGTGACACCATTGGCAGAGGCATCCATGCCGAAAACGTTCAGGGAAACATGCCGCCTACTGGGCATCGGACCGGCTGTCCGTCCCTATCTCTATAAGGATCAGGCGTGTTTCAACGCGGTGAAGACGCAGCTTTCTGCGTCAAAGGGAGCAGCGAAAACGTCACTCTGACCAGTCCCTTCTCGGCCTGCATGGAAACGGAAGGCCCCACCGTCAAAACCCACGGTGCTGTCTCGAGCGTACCGATCAGCGTATAGAAGGCCATCGGGCTTTTCAACAGTGCGGAGACCTCGAATCCTCCAGCCGATGCCCTGACACTTAGCGGGGCATCTTTCAGTACCGTTGCAATCCATGTCTGCAGCTGCGCGGCATCAAGCGGGTTCTCGAAACGCTCGGATAGCCGGGCATCTTCCACGGCCAGCTGTTCCTTGTTCTCATAGAGCCGGTCATACGCCATCTGCAGCCGGTCACTGCGCTCGACCGCGCTCTGGACCTCATCCTGAAGTTGCAGGTAAGCTTTCGTCTCCGGGATCAATACGCCGATCGTCACGCCGAGGCTCATGAGGATCACCGCGAAGAACGAAAGGGTCAGTTCAAAACTCGTACTCTGGCGTTTCAGCATTACTGCAATCCTCCCGTAGCGTCAAACCGCAGGCTGAAGCGTCCGGATTTGAATGTGGAATCCGCCAGGACATAGCGCCCCGACAGCCCACGTTCAAGGTCCGCCTTCAATGCGCTGAAACGGCGGCATGTACCTTCAAACGTGATGTTCTTTGCATCATAGGCAAAACGTGACAGCACCGCATCGTCAGGAATGCGGTCGAGCAGATCATAGAGCTGATCCGCCAGGAGCTTATCCGTGGCGACGGTCTGCCGCCACGCCCCCTGTTTGCGCGTGAACTGTGCCTGTTGGGTCTGCAGCTGCGCCGTCTGGAGCAGAATGGTTCCCTGCGCTTTCTGCTCTTTTTCCGCTGCGATCCGCAGTTCCCCGTTCATCAGGTGCAAGGAAGCCGATGCTGCCAGCAAAAGTCCGACCAGAACGCTTCCGCCGATCCACACCCGGCGTACCGCAGCCGTAAAGGGGCTTTTGACCGCCTGATCAATAAAACTATAATCCATAGCCGTTTTCCTTCATACACGTTTGGGCGCAAAGCGCGGCAGCGTCGACCATGCGGGTCTGCGCTTCCACCAGCAGGGTCTCTTCCAGGGCAGCTGCGAGTTCTTCTCCCGAACCGGTGGCATCGAGGATATAAACCGCCTCAATAAACTCACCCCTGCAACACGGTTTGCCGTAATAGGTATCGAGCGTCGTCTCAATTTTCTCCACCATCGGTGCGGCGGAACCGTTGCCGTTGCAGCGGTACTGCTCTGCAAAGCGCAGATGGCTCTCCTTGACAACCGCCAGGCTCATCCCGCCCGGCGTGATCAGTACATAAAGCGCGTGCACACCGGCCATGGTCGATTCAAAATAGGCATGCAGTACGGCAAAGGGGGTGTAGATGGCATCGGGGGCCAGATCCGCATAGCGCTCCTGAAGCCCGTAAAGCACCTCTTCGTCGCAGTAATTCATCCACTCTTCATCGATACAGAGGGTCCGGCTCCGTTCAACGATCGGTGCCATCTCTTTTGCCTTGGAAAGCGAACAGGTCGGGACCGCGCCGCACAGCTCATGATCGGTCAGCACCGCGATGTAGTTATAGGGCGTGCGCTCGACCGCCTCTTGCAAAAACGCGCTTGCCTCGTCGTCCAGTCCGGCAAAAAAGACCCGCTGCCGTACCTGGATCTCGCCGCGTCTCGTCTGCGTCACAACCCCTATCTGGAGGGTATCTTCGTGGGCATAGAGGCCGATGAAGACCTTGTCATAAAAGCGGGCGAGAAAATCAGCCAGTGCCATCGGTCTCCTTGCACAGCGGATGGGCGGTCCGGTAATGCTTCATTTTCAGGGCACTGCCCAGTTTCGTATAAATCTGCGTCGTTGCCATCGACGCATGACCCAGCAGTTCGCTCACGTCGGCGATCCGGGCATCATGATTGAGCAGTTCGGTCGCATACGCGTGGCGGAGCTGGTGCGGGGTCACCTTCAGGCCGACCCGCGCAAATGCCCTGTTGACGAGGTATCTTAAACTATTTTCGCTTAAACGCCTACCGTGACACTCGCAGAGGAAAGTCCGGGGAGAACACGCTTCTTTGTGTATTGCAATTACCTCGCCAGCCGCCTGTGTCAGCGGGACATCACGAACCTTCTCCCCCTTCCCCCGGATGCGCACCCACTCCTGCCCTATCTGATCCATTCGCAGGCCGTACAGTTCCGAAAGACGCAGCCCAAGGGTATACAGCAGCGTCACCACCAGCCGTTCCTCCGGTTCGGTGACGGCGAGAGCTTCCATGATATGGGCGTGGGAGACGGGCTTGGGAAGGGTTTTGGGGACTTTGATGCTTTCATCCGCACGAAGCTCCACCGCCATACCCTGTTTTTTCAGGTAGGCGACGTAACTGCGCCAGGCACTGAGCTTCTTCGCGATCGTCCGGGGCTTTTGCGCAGCGATCATCAGCCGGTAGGGCATCAGATCAATCACGGCGATGCCCGACTCCTGCTCCCATTCGACCCGGGGAAGCGCTTCGCGCAGCGCCTCGTCGTAACTCTTGACCGTCAGATCCGAATAGCCCCGGATATCCAGCAGGTAATCCAGGAAGTCAAGGCGGTATCGGCCGAGGTCGGCTTTGGTCATTTTGCTACTCCAGCGCGTGTTCCATCAACGTTGATTTTACCACGTCTTTCGCCGCATCCAGTTCCAGCCCCTGAAGATCGACCGGTTCGGAGGCGTAGAACGTCAACCGGCTGAAGGGTTTGGGGATGACGAAGCGGTCCCAGCTCTTCAGCCGCCAACAGCGGCTCGGCACACAGCTGAAAACGATCACTTTCGCCCCGGTCTTCTGCGCCATTGCAACGATCCCGTCGGCCACTTCATAGCGCGGCCCCCGGGGGCCGTCGGGGGTGATCCCGATATCCGCCCCCGCTTTGAGGGTGCGCATCGCCGCGATCAGCACCTTGGCCGCATTGCGGTTGGAGGAGCCGTGGATGGTCCCCAGGCGGAAAAAGCGCATGACCCGCGCGATGATCCGGCCGTCGAAATGGTCTGAGATCAGCACGTTGGCATTGGGAATGTTTCGGAAACGGTAGTAGAGATAGGGCATCAGCAGCAGGTCCCCGTGCCAGAAGGCAAAAATGACGGGGTCTTCGGGCACGTGCTCCGGGAGGTTGAACCGTTTTTTCGAGGTGTGGTAGATGACGCGGATCAGCAGGGCGCCGATCGGGGGCAGGATCCAGAGGCCCAGCTTCTGAAGCAGCGCCTTTTTGAACGACTTTCGCTTCGTCTTCGCCGCCATCTTATTCGCCGACCAGCTCCCCTACCTGGCCCATGCGGTAGGTCTGGGTAATGCGCACGTCCGCGAACTGCCCCAGCAGCTCCTCGCTGCCCTTGACTTTGATCAGAAGGTTGTTGTCGCTGCGCCCGGCCACGTAACCGTCGCTTCGCAGCTCTTCGAAATAGACGGTGAAGGTTCGGCCCAGATATGCTTTGCACTTTTCATCCAGCATCGCGTCATGCATGCTCTGCAGGCGCATCAGGCGCTCCGAGGCGACTTCCGGATCGACAACGTCCGCGTATTCCGCCGCTTCGGTCAGCGGGCGCGGGGAGTATTTGAAGCTGAACATCTGTTCGAAAGAGGATTGACGCACAACGTCCATCGTCTCTTCGAAATCCGCTTCGCTCTCGCCGGGGAAAGCGACAATGACGTCGGTACTGATGCTCACATCGGGCACCATGGTGCGGAGCTTCTCGATACGGTTGAGGAACCACTCTTTGGTGTACCCGCGTTTCATTGCCTTGAGAATCGGGGTCGAGCCGCTCTGCAGGGGAACATGGATGGACTTGCAGATCTTCGGATTGGCAGCAAACTCTTCAATAAACTCGTCATCCATGTGGAAGGGGTGCGGGGAGGTGAAGCGGATCCGCTCGATCCCCTCGACGGCGCTGACGCGGCGCAGCAGTTCGGTGAAGTTGATCTTTTCATGCTCACCGGAGAAGCGGCGGCCGTAGTTGTTGACGTTCTGCCCCAGCAGGAAGATCTCTTTGGCGCCGGTGGCCGCCGCCTTCTGCGCTTCCTTGACGATCAGGTCCGCGGGGATGGAGATCTCGTCGCCGCGCGTCTTGGGTACGATGCAGAAGGTACACTGCTTGTCGCAGCCGATGGAGATGTTGATAAAGGCCTTCCACGGCGAACTGCGGAATTCACTGAACGCGAACTGGGACTCATCGTAATCGATCTCCGTCTCGACGGCCTTGTCGCGGTGCAGCACGTCGGTGATCTTTGAGACGTTGCGCGCCCCCAGGACGAAATTGACGTAGGGCGCCTTTTTGATGATCTCATCTCCAAGGTGCGAGGCCGTACAGCCGCAGACGCCGATTTTCGCATCGGCCTTTTTCTTTTTGTTGAACGCGCCCAGTTCGGAGAAGAGTTTATGGACCGGCTTTTCGCGGACGGAGCAGGTGTTGATCAGGATCAGGTCAGCCTCTTCGGCGCTGTCACAGAGAGCATAATCCTCTTTTTGCGACAGTTCGGCGATCATATGTTCGCTGTCGCGGACGTTCATGGCGCAGCCGAGGGTTTCGATAAACAGTTTTTTCACAGGAATGCTTTGGGTGCCCGGGAGGGCTTAGAGGATATGCACTTCGTACATATATTCGTTATCGGCAAGACCGAAACGTACTTCGCGCATGTAGACGCTTTTGCCTTCGTTCTCGAAGTGCTCCTGCAGTGCCAGCAGGTCCTTGTGCGAGTTTTCGCGGTCAAAATAGAGGATCACGGAACCCTCTTTTTCGACCATTCCCTCGATCTTCTCAACATCAACTTTTTTCGGTTTCTTCTCGGTGTTGCTGCGAGCGATTTTAAGCTCCATACTCATCCTTTCTCCCGCCTCATATCAGCGCTTTTAATAATGACGCGATTATAGCCCGCGTTTAATTAAGCATGCATTAAGTTGCATACCTAGTGACAACTTTAGCCTTTTTCAGGTATAATACTACCCTTCTATAAAAAACAATCACACCACATTTTTTTATGGAACGACTAGCGAAAACACACAGGGATACTTATGGAAAATATTCTGGACATCATTGAATCAATCGCACACGAGAAAGGGCTCTCCCCCGACAGCGTGAAAGAGGCAGTCAAAACGGCGTTCATCCAGACGGCAAAACGCCTGGTCAACCCCGATTTCGCCTACGATGCGGAAATAGACCCGGAGACGAAGAGCATCCGTGTTTACCAGACTATTACGGTCGTCGAAGATGATGACGAACGCCTCGAAGGTGAAGAGGCCGCCGCCTATGTCGGACTGACCCGCGCCAAGGCCGAGGTCGACCCCGACGTCGAAGTCGGCGACGAGTTCCAGATCGAACACGACATCGAATCCCACGGCCGTACCGCGGCCGCGACCCTGTTCCGCGAAATCGAGTTCCATATCCAGCGCATGGTCGAGAACGAACTGTACAACAAGTACAAGGAGAAGATCGGCACCATCGTCTCCGGGCGCGTTACCCGCGTCGACGGCAAACAGAACACCTACATTGAGATGGAAGAGGTCAAGGCCGTCCTGCCGATGAAAAGCCGTATCAAGGGTGAGCATTTCAAGGTCGGAGACGTCGTCAACGCCGTTGTCCGCCGCGTCAACATCGACAAGGTCAACGGCATCTCCATCGAGCTCTCACGCACCTCTCCGAAATTCCTCGAAGAGCTGCTCCGCCTTGAAGTTCCCGAGATCAACGACAAGCTCGTTATCGTCGAGAAGTGTGCGCGTATCCCGGGCGAACGGGCCAAGATCGCTCTGCTCTCGACCCATCCGCAGGTCGACCCGGTTGGCGCGACCGTCGGGGTCAAAGGGGTCCGTATCAACGCCGTCAGCGATGAACTGCTGGGCGAAAACATCGACTGTGTCGAATACACCTCCGTCCCGGAACTCTTCATCGCCCGCGCGATGAGCCCGGCGATCATCAGCTCCGTTACGATCGAGGGCGACCCGGAGGACGAAGAGAGCGAAGCAAAGGCCATCGTTACCCTGCCGAGCGACCAGAAATCCAAAGCGATCGGCAAAAGCGGTATCAACATCCGCCTGGCATCCATGCTCACCGGCTACGCCATCGAGCTTGTCGAGCAGGGTGGAACCACTACCGAAGAGGGTATGCCGGCCGAAGAGAAGAAAGAGGACCTCTCCTCCCTCGAAGCGCTGTTCGGCGAATAGGCGCGTTTTCACGCCGTGCTAAGTGCTAAGTGCTAAGTGCTAAGTGCTAAGTGCTAAGTGCTAAGTGCTAAGTGCTAAGTGAAGGGTGACAGAGCACCCTTTTTTCCCTCTTAATATTGTATTTGACTATCACTCCCATTTCGTAGCACGTAACACTTAACACGTAATACGCTCACCCCCGCTTCGCGTAGGGGTTTAGTTTCAGCAGCAGCATATCCGCCAGCATATTCCCCAGCAGCGTCAGAAATGCCGTGATCATCAATATCCCCATAATGACGGGATAGTCACGACTGAGTGCGCTGAGATAAAAGAGCTGCCCCATCCCCTCGATCCCGAAGATCTGTTCCAGGATGACGCTCCCCCCGATGAGCCCCGGCAGTGAGAGGCCCAGAAGCGTAATAACGGGGGGCATGAGATTCGGCAGGATGTAGCGGCGAAAGAGTATCCGTTCCGGCAGGTCTCTTGCCTTTGCGAAGAAGTAGTAGTCGCTTTTGAGGATTTCCAGCGTCAGTGAACGCACGTAGACCGTCATCGACCCCAGGGCCAGGAAGACCATGACAAAAACGGGGAGGATCAGGTGCCACGCCATATCGAGCCAGTAGGCCACCCCCTCCTCCGGTCCGCCGATACTGTGCAGGCCTGTGATCGGCAGCCACTCCAGCTCGACACTGAAGAGCAGGATCATCAGCAGTGCCAGGTAGAACGACGGCATCGCGAAAGAGACCAGGGAAAGCTGCCGGATCGCATGATCGGCCTTCTGCTCGAAGCGCATCGCCGCCTTGATGCCCAGCCAGAGCGACAGGGCGAAGACGAGCAGCAGCGAGACGATATTGATCCCCAACGTGATCGGGAGGCGCTTCATGATCTCGGCGGTCACATCCTGCCCGCTGACGAAGGAGATACCGAAATCCAGCTGTGTCATGTTGGCGATCCAATCCGTGTACTGCTGCCACAACGGCTTGTCCAGGCCGTAGACGGCTTTGAGACGCTCAATCGCTTCGGCGGACATATTGGGATTGAGCTCACCACCGCTCAGAAAACTGTTGGGAGCCGCATGAATGGCTATAAAAGAGATAACCGTAATAAGCAGGAGCATCAGCAGCAGGTAACCTGCCTTGCGCAAGAGTAGGTTCAAAGCGTGTACTTTTTGTTGGACTGAAAAATTATAGCGGGAAAAGAAAAAAGAAAAGAAAGGGTTCCGCCCGGAGGCGGAAGAAGAACTTCTTGAATTAGAAGTTCAGAGTGATATAGCCCTGGACTGTGTTAGAGTCAGAGTCCGGAGCATCCACATCTGCGTTGATATAAGCAAGTGTTACATCAAGAGCACCCATCAGTTGTGTACCGGCAGTGATTGTCAGTTCATTGATGTCAGCGGTACCCCAAATATTGTCATTTCCATGATCAATGCTTGTGTAGTATGCGCCAAGATCAAATCCACTCAGAGATGCTTCAGCTGTTACGTTGAAAGCAGTTGTGTCATTCTGAGTCACATGACCGTAGTTCCACCATGCCTCTGTATAGAGCTTGGACTGAGCTGTCTGATAGTTAGTTGCAGTGTTGAAACCAGCACCGATACCTGCATTGTCATTGACAGAAGAGTAAGAACCCTTGATTGTGAACATATCTGTCGCGTAACCGATCATTGCTGCGTAGGCAGTATTGTCTTCAAGTGCAGAAGCGTAATCACCTGCATCAACATTTGTATACTGACCGCCAAGGAGAATTCCTTCCATATTCAGGTCAGCCTGGATCCAGTAAGCCTGAGCCATACGAGTAACATCGTAGTACCACGCCTGAACCGTCAGCGGTTTGAACGAGTTATTCACGATACCGAATGCGTAAGCACCGTCTGTACCGTAAGTCGCAAACTGACCGTCTGCGTTTACAACGCCGCCCATTGCAAGACCAAGCTGGTAAACACCACTTGTACTAACACCAGGACCAAACGTCGGACCGGCTGGAACTGTTACTGGTGTCGGAGTATCGCCATACCACTCTGTACCGTTACCGTTACCGACGAATGCAGCAACAAGTGTTGTATCCGGAAGATCCTGGTTCAGAAGGACTGCTGCTTCGAAAGTATTTTGTTCGATAGTCCATGTTTCTGTAAACGCCAACGGAGTATCAAGAGCCATACGACCGACTTTTGCTGTTGTCTTACCAAGTGTTACAGCTGCCCATGCTTCGTTGAACCAGCTTGCATTTTCAACTTTCGCAGCATAGTTGCTTCCGTTGCTACCAAGATTTGCAGCTGTATGAGAACCCGCCCAAACATTGGAAACGAAGTTATTTTCAAGACCAAGGCTTGAAATAGCTGTGTAAGACGCACCCGCAGAAACACCCGGGAGCAGGTCCGCGCTGACGTTCAGGTGCAGTGCAGCGTCTGCCGCAGAAGAGTCTTTATCAAACAGTTCACCGTCTTTACCGAGAAGACCTGCGTAACCTACGCCATCAGCATCTGTCGTGCTATAGAAAACCTGAGCGTCACCGCTGATCTTTACATTGTCAACCGCAAACGCACTAACACCCATCAGCATCGCTGCTGCCAGGCTCATTTTGACTAACTTCATTCATTCTCCTTCAAGTTAAGCTTGACCTATGTTTAAGTTTCGTCGCCGTCCATTCTAACACACAAATCTTAAAAAATTCTGTAATTCAAAAGAAATTTTTACACCGCCCAAACCCCCTGTACAGCGGGCTTGATAGCTTTGTGATAATATTAAAAAAGTCTATCATTCTCCCAAAGCTTCGATTATGTTTAATATAACTATACTATGCAAGAAAACTCAAAGGTAACAGGTATGAAACTTTTTGTGCCCATAATAGTGACAGGTTGTATCCTTCATGTAACAGCAGGTGCTTCTGACATAGACACGAGTTCCCCTACACAAAATACGGAACTCAATGCCATCACCCCTTCAGGCAAGATAGAGCCTGAGAAAAAAGGCTTTCTGCAGCGCAGTTACGAACACTGGGAAGCAACCGAGTGGGAAGAGAATACGCAGCCGGAACCGGCTCCCGAGCCGGAAGTATCTACGGACGCGACTCAGGTCGAGGAACCGGAGGTGTCAAAGGTAACCGAAGAAGCAGCCGTCGACACCGAACCGACCGCTGAAGCTGCCAAAGCCGATGAGACGACTGAGACAGCGGCCGAGCCTGAGACCGACCCCGAGAAAAGTTTCACGCTGCAATACTATTTTGACAAATGGGGACGGTATATGGATAACAAAGAGAAAAACCGGACCGAACCGCTGCACTCGGAAGAGCTTGAAAAGATGCCTGTGATAGGAAAATAGATAAAGAAGGAGCAAGCGCTGCAAAGCGCCTGCAATATACATTATAAAAGGAGCGTGACGCTCTCTTTACTGCATGACTACTTGTTTTCGTCCCAGCTGAGGACCGTTCTGCCCTCGGCGTTCTTCTCGACGGCCGCCATTCCCATAATGTTATAGCCCGCATCGACGTAGTGGATCTCCCCGCTGACGCCGGAAGCCAGGTCGCTGAGCAGGTACATTGCCGAATTCCCGACCTCTTCGATCGTAACATTCTTCTTCAGCGGGGCGTTGAGTTCGTTCCAGCGCAGGATCTGTTTGAAGTCGCCTATTCCTGCGGCGGCGAGGGTCTTGATCGGACCGGCGCTGATGGCGTTGACACGCTGACCTTTTGTTCCAAGGTCGACCGCCATGTAGCGTACCGTTGACTCCAGGGCGGCTTTGGCAACACCCATCACATTATAGTTGGCGACATATTTCGGTCCGCCGAGGTAGCTCAGTGTCAGGATCGAAGCGTCATCCGCAAGTACCGGCTGAAGCTTGTTCGTCAGGTCGATCAGCGAGAAGACGGAGATCTCCATGGCGATATTGAAAGCGCTCTTCGTGGTTTCCAGGAAGCTGCCTGTCAGCGCCTCTTTCGGAGCAAAAGCAACAGAGTGCACGAGGAAATCGATCTTGCCCATGTCCTTTTCAATGAGTCCCGCGATCGCATCCATATGATCGGGGTTGGAGACGTCAAGCTCGTACACTTTGTCCGAACCGAAGGATTCGGCAATGGGCTCTACGCGTTTTTTCAGCGCATCGTTAAGGTAGGTGAACGCCAGCTCCGCCCCCTGGTCGTGGCACGCCTTGGCGATACCGTACGCAATTGATTTGTCATTTGCCAGTCCGACGATCAGCCCCTTTTTACCCTTCATCAACATGTTAAACCTCCTGTTTATTAATTTGTTTCGCCGTCGCGATCATCCGGCAGAAGTCATCTGCATCGAGCGCACCGCTTCCGACAAGCGCCCCGTCCACATGCTTGAGCGCCAGAATATCCGCAGCGTTCCCGACCTTGACACTGCCGCCGTAGAGCAGCGGAGCTGCCGTCAGTTTGGCCAGGGCACCGTGGATCAGTTCGATCTCGTTTTCGCTGGGGACGCGGCCCGTGCCGATCGCCCAGACCGGTTCATAGGCGATGACCAGGTTCGCATACGCGAGATCGATCCCTTCGAGCTGTTCGGCCAGGTAGGCCATCAGCGCTTCGTTCCCGGCATCACGGACTTCAAGGGGTTCGCCGATGCAGTAGACGATGCGATACCCGAGCCCTTTGAAATAGGCGAACTTCTCCGCGACAAGTTCCTGCGACTCCCCCAGGATATGACGGCGTTCCGAATGGCCGAGCAGGACGGTACGGATCCCGAACTCGTCAAGCTGCTCTGTCCCGATCTCGCCCGTGTATGCACCGTTTTCCGTCGGCCAGGCGTTTTGCACACCGACGGTCACGCCGCCTCTGCTAGCACAGAGTGCGGTCGCGGGCGGAAAGACCATCACCTCATCGGTAATCTCTGCTTCGGCGATGTAAGCGGTCACCTTCTCCAGGTACGCTTCGGTGGCGGCACGGGTATGGTTCGTTTTGAAGTTGGCCGCGATGATCAATCGTGTGCCTTGATCAGGAGCGGCTTGACGCCCGGAAGTACTTTACCTTCGAGCAGCTCCAGGGACGCCCCGCCCCCCGTGGAGATAAAGGTCATCTCTTCGTCAAGGCCGATACGCTGGACCAGGTCCGCCGTATCCCCCCCGCCGACGACCGTCGTCGCATAGGAGTCGGCAACGAAGTGGGCGATCTTGCTGGAACCGCGGGCGAAGCGCTCCATCTCGTAGACGCCCATCGGACCGTTCCAGAGGACCGTCTGGACATCGTTGAGGACTTCGCGGTAAAGACGTACCGTCGCCGGCCCGATATCGAGGCCCATCCACCCCTGCGGGATCTCCTGGGCGGAGACGAGCTTGCTGGTGGCATCGGCGGAGAAGGTCTGTGCCGCGACAACATCGACCGGCAGGTAGAACTTCACCTTGCGGCGGCGTGCCTCGTCCATGATCTTCTGCGCCTCTTCGAGCAGGTCATCTTCCACCAGGGAGTTTCCGACATCGTAGCCGAGCTGCTTGAGGAAGGTAAAGGCCATCCCCCCGCCGATGATGATCTTATCGACCCGCGGCAGCAGGTTGATCAGTGCTTCGAGCTTGCCGGAGACCTTGCTCCCGCCGACGATCGCCGCAAAAGGACGGACCGGCTGCTTGATCAGCGTACCGAAGAAGCGGATCTCTTTTTGCAGCAGGAAGCCCGCCGCCTTGTGCTTCTCATCAAAATGCTTGGTGATCGCTTCGACGGAGGCATGCGCGCGGTGGCTCACACCGAATGCATCGTTGATGTAGAAATCGGCCATGCCCGCCAGTTTCTCGGCCAGCACATCGTCATTTTTCGTTTCGCCCTTTTCAAAACGGAGGTTTTCCAGCAGAAGGACTTCATGGCGCGGCAGTTCGGCCGCTTTGGCGAGGGCATCTTCACCGACGACATCCTTGGCCAGGGCGACACTGCGCTTGAGCAGCTGCTGCAGGCGCAGGCGGACCGGCTCAAGGGAGTATTTCGGATCAACCTCACCCTTCGGGCGTCCCATGTGTGATGCCAGGATCACGGCACAGTCTTTATCGAGGCAGTAGTTGATCGTCGCAATCGCCGAACGGATACGGCGGTCGTCGGAGATATTTCCGAATGAATCCAGTGGCACGTTAAAATCACAGCGGATAAATACTTTTTTGTCCTGCAGGTCCAGATCTTTGATGTTTAGAAGCTCCATGCAGTGTGTCCTTCACTAGAGTTATGATTGTGCGTGATTTTACCCAAGCTAAGATATAATTTCGTTAAAAAGCGGGCGTAATGGCGGTAGCGATTTTCGGCGGTTCTTTCGATCCTCCCCATGCCGGACACGCCGCGGTCGTATCTCGGGTGCTGGAAGTACTGCCGATCGATACGCTCTATGTCGTTCCGGCATACGTCAATCCGTTCAAAAGCGGCACCCACGCACCTCCGGAACTGCGTCTGAGGTGGCTGGAGCGGATTTTTGCCTCCAGCGAGCGTGTCCGTGTCAGCGCATTTGAAATCGAGCAGGGGCGTCCTGTCTCGACCATCGAGACCGTCCGCCATTTCAAAACGATCGATCCCGAGATCTATCTCATCATCGGTGCGGACAACCTTGATACACTGACTAAGTGGCATGAGTACGAAGCTCTGGACCGGATGGTCACCTGGGTCGTCGCCAGCCGGACCGGCAAAGAAGTCCCCGGCCGCTACCTTCGCCTGGACGTCGATGTCGACGTCAGTTCGACCGAACTGCGTGCGATGGAGAAGACCCACCTTATCCCCGACACTGTCCGGGAAGAGATTGAAAACTATTACAAGGAAATTCAGTGCAAAAACGACTTGAAAATATAATTGAAGTGCTTGACCGCAACAAAGCGGAGGCGATCGAACTCTTCGACCTTCGCGAGCGGGACTACTTCGTCGACTACGTTATTATCGCCACCTCCCTGGGTGAACGTCACACCCACGCCCTTCTGGACTACCTCAAAAAGGACCTCAAGCCCGGAGAGCAGTTCAACCAGGTGGATGAAAGCGGCGAATGGATCGTCGTCGACCTCGGTGATGTTCTCATTCACATTATGACGCCGGAATACCGCAGTAAATACGACATGGAGACTTTCTTGACTGAATTGGCGCAAAAGCAGGAGTTTTAAAAAAACTCTAAGCTTTTACAGCTATAATTTCAGCCTCCTTAACGGATAACTGGTGTGCGCTCGTAGCTCAGCTGGATAGAGCACTGGTTTGCGGTACCAGCGGTCGGGCGTTCGAATCGCTCCGGGCGCACCATTTACTTTCAAGAATACAATCCACACAAACATTCTTACTACTGTTAAACGATTTTCAAAGTATCCAACACATCTGTCATGTGTCATACCGACCTTGATTTGGCTAACGTAAGTTATTTCATAACGTTTCAGAAAATCAGCGACGATCGACAGCACCTGCGATCGGGGTGTTGTCTCTTCCATACCAACTAAGTGTCATGTTCCCCCCCGGTCTACCATCTTTTTTCAGGGCAAGCCAGTAAGCTCTATTTGCATTGCTTAACCGTTTTGCATCCCCTTTACACACCTTTGGAGTACAATAGCGCAATCAAAACTCTGGAGACCCGATGTTCGAAAAAACCAAAGCATTTATGGAAGACCATCTCAAAGCCTTCGGGGTCGATCCGCTCCCCCCTATTATCGATGTCACGGGCAAAGGCCTTGCGTTCCGTCAGGAACGGGTCGGGCCCGTTATCATCATCGGCCGCGATGCGGAGATCGATACGCTCCCCATGGCCGAATGGCTCGTTGTGATCGGCAGCGCCCTGCTTCATCAGGCCGGCAGCGATATCGCATCGCTTAATTTCGGCCCGGAAGCCGACCGGGGTGAAGCCTACAAACAGCTCACCGACGACATCTTCTACATCGCGGATCTGGCATCCATCTACCAGTGCTACCTCCAAAACCCCCTGGAAACCTACTGTATCTACGACGAAGCGATCGAGCGCAAGGACGAAGCAAGCCTCCACCCCATTGCCGTGGCACTAGGGCTTTCACACCCCAGGGGACTGGTATCGATGGGCTTTGAGAAGGATACGCATGCAGAGATCTTCGAGGAGGCCGAATTTTTCAAGCCGCTCATCACGCAAAAGCGCCCCGATCTCGCCCTGCTCGTTGCACTGCACAATGCATGGCAAAAACAGAAAGGGACAGGGATCACCATAACTAAAGAGGGGAAAGTGATCCACTTCTCACAGGCAGATTAGGCATTCGCCCAGCCTCCATTGCACGCCCTTTACCTCTCTTAAAGATTCTAGGCTATAATTTCGCTCTTCACCTATCAATGCGTCCGTAGCTCAGCTGGATAGAGCACTGGTTTCCGGTACCAGGAGTCGGGGGTTCGAATCCCTCCGGGCGTACCACTCACGTTCACATATCCTAGCAATACCGTATTGTCAGCCTTCTAATAAACCCACACGCTTTTGTTCCGTCGACCCGGTCTGCTTTGTCGGCCGACCCGCCTTGTGGTCTATTTTCCACGTTTCATTGAATTTCCGGACGTAGAGCACCCGCTTTTTACCGTCTTCCATGTACTTCACGCTGCAGCGCACTTTCCCGATCTTCTGAACGGTGAAACCGCCAATAGAACGTTTCGGACGCTGTCTGAGTTTTTCAGCAACGGCGCGTTCGACTGCGCGCCTGTCCGCCTTGTGTTCCGCATAGCCTTTCAGGCGTTGATGAAAACCGGGGTCTTTGAATGCGATCGAAAGGGCATAGACCTGTATCTCCGTATCGTAGGACGCTTTGTCCATGATCTGTTTCAATGCGCTAAGATCAGCACTGTTCATCGCCCGGTAGTAGGAAGTAACGGTATCAACGGGGGTGGAAAGTTGCAGCCCGCCGGCGGACAGCAGGCCGGCGAAGGCAGCTGCGAGCAGAAAGAACCGCACGCTTACTTGCTGCTGTTGTAGGCGTCGATGGCGTCGCGGAAGCCCGCCAGGTGGTTCAGTGAGCCCGCTTTGAGGTTTTCAAAGGTGTTGACGACATCCGAAGGCATCCCCTCTTCGGCCGCTTCAAGGTCATCGATGTCGGTGATCTCGATGTACTCGCCGACCATCAGTGCGCTCAGCTCGGATTGCGTTCCCTGGGCAACCAGCGTGTCATAGAGCTCCTGGAGTACCGGGATCTCAAACACGCCCACTTCCGTTTCGTCGATGCCGGAGATATCGGCGCCGTAACGCTCACACAGCACCTGTACCTGGTCGATATGCTCCTGCTCCGACACCTGGATATTGGCAAACACCGTTTGGTTCGTGTACATATTCCCCAGTGTAATGTACGTGTCGCGGGCGACCTTCTCCTCCTGGTAGATAAACACGAGCGTATCGAGCTGCTCCTCCGTCACAGCCGGAACCGTTCCCTTCGCCGCCATACCGCTTGTCGCCATTACCGCCGTTGCTGCGACAGCCATCACTGTTTTTTTCATTGTTTTTACTCCTTTGTTGTTTGGAGCTATTGTAAAGATACGGTATGAAAAAATCATGAAAGGGTGCAGAAGGTTTGAGGAAGGATGAAAAGCGGGTTATTCCGGCCGGTAAGCCTCTTCTTTTTTCTTTTTCATCGCCTTTTTCTTTTCCGCCTGTTTCGCGGCGTCGTTGAGTTCGTCCTCCCCGTCGTACTGCACCTGGTTGAGGAACTTCTCTTTGTCATCAAACTGCCCGGTCCGGATGGCCCACATGATCCCCAGCAATGCCAGCGTCCCCAGAAAGACCGAGACGGCCAGCATCATAATAATTACCCAACTGTCCATGGGGGCTCCTTTCAGCGGCGTTTCGCCGCGCGCTTCCAGCTGTAGGAGATGCGCATCGAATTGCCCACGACCAGCAGGGAACTCAACGACATCGAGATCGCGGCGACCAGCGGAATGATATACCCTGCCATCGCCAACGGTACGGTAATCGCATTATACACCAGCGAAAGGCCGAGGTTCTGTTTGACCAGGCCGTAGGTCGCACGCCCGATCCGGAACGCCTCTTCGAGGGAGGTGAGCGAATCGTTCATCAGGACCACGTCGCTGACGTCGATGGCGATGTCGCTGCCGTTGCCCATCGCAATGCCGATCTCGGCCTGGGCCAGCGCGAGGATGTCGTTAACGCCGTCGCCGGCCATCACGACCTTGTGGCCCTCGCTCTGCATCTGCGCCACCATGGCGGCCTTTGCCTCCGGGGTCAGCTCGGCATGGTAGTGCTCTATTCCCACTGCCGCAGCCACCTTGCGCGCGGA
This sequence comes from Thiomicrolovo sp. ZZH C-3, assembly GCF_054862725.1. NCBI lineage: Bacteria > Pseudomonadati > Campylobacterota > Epsilonproteobacteria > Campylobacterales > Sulfurimonadaceae > Thiomicrolovo > Thiomicrolovo sp. ZZH C-3. The sequence goes on along the minus strand of NZ_JBTKXX010000001.1, from coordinate 585,602 downwards.
GCGTTCATGGTCCCCCGTCAGCATAACCACATCAATACCGGCATGGGTCAGCGCACGGATCGCCTCCTGCGCGTCGGGGCGGGGTTTGTCCGCCAGCTCGAACCGCGCCACCAGCGTGTCACCTACCGCAAAATAGAAGAGCGTATGCGCACTCTCGTCGGCAGGGGCGATCCCCTGCTCTCGCATCAGTGCCGCGTTGCCGCCGCTGAGCATCTGCTCCTCGCAGCGCGCGACCATCCCCTTGGCCGCGATCTGGCGCACCTCATCGAGGATGGGCAGCGCCGTCAGTGCCGTTTCGCCGCTGAGGTATTCGGAAACGCCGATGGCAACGGGGTGTTTGGAGGCGTTGAGCAGGGCCTGGAGCTTCAGGCGGTAGGCTTCATGATCCGTGCCGTACCACTGGACGTCGACGACCTGCGGACGTCCCTCGGTGATGGTGCCCGTTTTATCAAGCACCAGGGTATCGGTCTGTGCCAGGGTCTCGAGTTGGGCTGCCTCTTTGAAGAGGATACCCCGCTTCGCCCCCTGCCCCAGACCGACCAGGGTCGCGACCGGCGTCGCCAGCGCCAGGGCGCAGGGACAGGCGATGACAATAACGGAGATACCGACCATAAAGGCGATATTGAAAGGATGCGGCCAGAACCACCAGACAAGGAAAGTGCCGAACGCCAGCAGCAGAATGACGCTGGAGAAGTACTCTGAGAGCCTGTTGGCCAGCTGCTCAATACGCGGTTTCTTCGCCATGGAGCGTTCGAGCATCGTCAGGATGTTCGACAGGGTCGAATGTTCGAAATCCTTCGTCGCTTTGTACTGCACGACGGCATCGATACTCGTCGTACCGCTGACGACACTGTCGCCTTCACGCTTGTAGATGGGGTCGCTCTCCCCCGTCAGGCTCGACTCGTCAAAGCTCCCCTCGCCTGAAAGGATCTCGCCGTCGATGCCCGCCTTCTCCCCCGCTTTGAGCAGGATGACGTCGCCGACGACAACCTCGCTGACCCCGACGTTCACCTGGGTACCGTCTTTAAGCAGGGTCACTTCCCCCGGCACATGCTTGGAGAGCACGTCGAGGGTATCGGCGGCGCTTTTTTTGCTGAGCACCTCCAGGAACTTCCCGACAAGGACGAAAGTGATGATCATCGTCACCGAGTCGAAGTACGCCTCGCCCAGCTCCAGGAGGGTAATATAGATGGAGTAGAGATAGGTCAGCGACGCCCCGGTCGCGACAAGGATGTCCATATTGACCGACCGGGTACGTATGCCGTAGTAGGCCCCCCGGAAGAAGACCCAGCCGCTGTAAAAGAGTACCGGCGTCGAGAGAATCCATTCGGCGACGTTGAGGATGTTCTTGATCCCCTGCGTCATCCCCGTAAAGAAACCGGCGTACTGTGCTACGGCAATGGTCATGATGTTCATCATGGCAAAGACGGCAACGGCGATACGGAGGTAGTAATCCTTGCGCTCCTTCTCCGCCCGCGCTTCCTGGATCTGCGGATCGTACGGGAAGGCGTCGTAGCCGATGGCGCGGATCATATCGATGATCTGGGAGAGTTTGACCGTTTCGTCATCCCAGACGATGCGCGCTTTGTTGTTCGTATGGTTGATGTGCGCCTCGACGACGCCCTCCATCTTATGCAGGGCCTTCTCATTGAGCCAGACACAGGCGGAGCAGTGGATCCCCTCGATAATGAGCGACACCTCGCTGAAGCCTTCGCTGTCCGCCGTGACGTAGCGGTCGTAGAAGGCCGGCGAGTTGAAGTTGCCGCTGTCCTCGAACTGCTCCGTCGGCGGGACGAGGGTCTCTTCGCCGAGCTTGTCGTAGAAGCGCTCCAGCCCTTCGTCTTTAAGGAGGTGATATATCCCCTGGCACCCTTTACAGCAGAAGTGGAGCTCCCCCTCCTTGATCATCACCGATTCATCGAACTGCAGATGGCAGTGGTCGCACTTGACGTTAGACAATCTCGAAAATCCCCTCTCCACGGTTTTTGCGGATGCGGTCGTAGGGCGCGATGATTCCGCTCATGCAGATATAGACCCCGGGGGCGGGCTGCGTCGCGGCGTAGCCCAGTGCCATCCCGAGGTTGACGCTGGCTTCGGTCTTGTCGATGCTGAAGGGGACCATGGCACCGGTAAGAACGATAACGCGCTCCTCTTCATCCTCTTCCATCCACTCCGCCAGGGCTTTGGCCGTCAGGTCCATCGTGTCGGTACCGTGGACGATGACGTAGACCTCCTCGTCGTCGACGTCGATGATGTTGATAAGCTGCTCGCGGTCTTCATCCGTCATCTCCAGCGAATCTTTATAGAGCATCCCGGCGATCTCGACGCTGTAGGCGAAGCTCTCGACGATATCCTCGACCGCTTCGTTGTCAAAGGGGACCTCGAGCTCCCCCAGGATGGGATCATAGCGTTTGTTGAACGTCCCGCCGGTATTGAGGATCTTCATAACAGCTCCCTTAACGATTTGATAGTGCGCGATGCTTCCGTGGCCTTCGGATCGGCATCGAACAGGTAGGTTTCCTGAACACCGGCACGGTGGGCGGCGACAATGTCGCGCTCCTTGTCGCCGACCATCACCGAATGTGCCAGGTCTATTCCCAGCTCTTCGGCGGCCTGCAGCAGCATCCCCGGTTCGGGTTTGCGGCAGGTGCAGGCCCCTGTCACCTCCGGATGGTGCGGGCAGTAATAGACCCCGGCGATCCTGACGCCGTGCTTGCCGAACTCCTCCACCATCCACGCTGTCAGACGGTCAAAATCCGCTTCGCTGTAGCGCCCGCGGGCGATGCCCGACTGGTTGGTCACGACGACGATCAGGTAGCCCCGCGCCTGGTAGGCGGCGCAGAGTTCGAAGATGCCGTCGATAAACTCGAAATCTTCAATGCGGTAGAGGTAGTCCGTGTCGACGTTGATCACGCCGTCGCGGTCAAGGAAAAGGGCCGGTTTACCCATTGATGAAAACACCATCCGAACTAAGTACGGACAGCTACGCCAACGCTGAGTTCGCCTCGGCGGCGTGCCCTCGCGCCTTGCGCTCTTTGTGAATTCTCAGACATACGCATCGTCTGTTTGCCTATGCTCCGACGCCGTCGCCGAAGAGCTCTTTCTCGATCACGTCGCAGATGATGTGCCCGATCAGGATGTGCGACTCCTGGATACGCGGCGTCGCATTGGAAGGGACGATAATGGCGATGTCCGCCATCTGCCCCATCTTGCCGCCGTCGCGGCCGACGAGGGCCACGGTCGTGATCCCCTTCGCCTTGGCGCTCTCGAAGGCATTGACGATGTTCTGGGAGTTGCCTGAGGTGGAGATGCCGAAGAAGATGTCACCTTCCACGCCCATGCCTTCGAGCTGGCGGGAGAAGACCTTGTCGTAGCCGTAGTCGTTCCCGATCGCCGTCAGGTTGGAAGTATCGGTGGTGAGCGCCAGCGACGGGATGGAGGGGCGGTCGAAGCCGTAGCGGCCGACCAGTTCCGCGGCGATGTGCTGGGCGTCCGCCGCGCTGCCGCCGTTGCCCGCGAGCAGGGTTTTGTTGCCGCGCCGGTAGGCCTCGACACAGGCCGTGGCGGCCTTTTCAATCGTGCCCAGCAGGGCGTCGTCGTTCAAAATCTTCTGTTTGGTCTCTATGGAAGCTGAAATCTCGTTTTCAAGGTAAGCTCTCATCAGTGCTTCTTCCTTCCTCTCTCTATTAGTAGTGATGCCATTGTACCGCCGATAGGGTAAAAAGCGCGTTACTTGTTGACAAGTAAAAAGCAAATAGTATAAAATACGGGAAATCTTTCACATTAACGACCTCGATTTCTTCACTTAGAAAAATCCACTCAGCAGACATAGAGGAATACCTTCATGAGCGATACTTCGCGCAGCAACAATTCACGAAACAATAAAAACAGGACCCATAAGCCCGTCGAAGGCTACACCGTAGAGGCCCTCAGAGAGAAGACGATCGACGAACTGGTCGCGATGGCCGAAGAGCTCGGCGTCGAGAGCCCCAACGAGCTCAAACGCCAGGATATCATCTTCGAAATCCTCAAGGCCCAGACGGCCCAGGGAGGATTTATCCTCTTCACCGGTATCCTCGAAGTGATGCAGGACGGCTACGGCTTCCTCCGCTCCGTGGACAAGAGCTTCAGCGACTCCCTCAACGATGCCTACGTCTCCAGCACCCAGATCAAGCGCTTTGCGCTTCGTAACGGGGACGTCGTCACCGGCCAGGTCCGTGCGCCCAAGGACCAGGAGCGCTACTACGCCCTGCTCAAGATCGAGGCCATCAACTACGTGCCGCCCGAAGAGAGCAAAAAACGCCCGCTCTTCGAAAACCTCACGCCCCTCTATGCCCTGGAGCAGCTCAAGCTCGAGTACCAGCCGACCCACCTCACCGGCCGTATGATGGACCTCTTTGCCCCCATCGGTAAAGGGCAGCGCGGCCTCATCGTCGCCCCGCCGCGTTCGGGTAAAACGGAGCTGATGAAAGAGATCGCCCACGGCATCAGCCACAACCACCCCGAAGCGGAACTGATGGTCCTGCTCGTCGACGAACGTCCCGAAGAGGTCACCGACATGGAGCGCTCCGTCAAGGGCGAGGTCTACTCCTCCACCTTCGACATGCCGGCGAAGAACCACGTCAAAGTCGCCGAGATGGTCATCGAGCGCGCCAAGCGCCGCGTCGAGATCGGTAAAGACGTCGTCATTCTTCTCGACTCCATCACCCGCCTCGCCCGCGCCTACAACACCGTGACACCGAGTTCAGGCAAGGTCCTCTCGGGGGGTGTCGACGCCAACGCCCTGCACAAACCGAAGCGCTTCTTCGGTGCCGCCCGTAACATCGAGAACGGCGGCTCCCTCACCATCATCGCCACGGCCCTGATCGAGACGGGAAGCCGCATGGACGAGGTCATCTTCGAAGAGTTCAAAGGGACGGGTAACTCCGAGGTCGTGCTCAGCCGCAAGATCTCCGACCGCCGTATCTTCCCGGCGATCGATATCCTCAAGTCCGGTACCCGCAAAGAGGAGCTCCTCATCGGACCGGACGTCCTGCAGAAGGTCTTTATCCTCCGCTCCATGCTGCATAAGCAGGAAGACGAGGTCGAGGCACTCCGCTTCCTCTACACCAAGATGCAGAAGACCAAGTCCAACGACGAATTCCTCTCTATGATGAACGAGGGCTAAGGATTGCAGATGATGGCGATGTGTTGCTCTCTCAAGTGCGGTTTACTGCACGTGAGCCTGCTGCTGAAGCAAACGCAGAGTTATCGTAGCAACCGGGGCTTTGCTCCGGTTGGGTGCTAATAGAATGCGCGTCGGTGTTTTCGACAGCGGTATCGGCGGCCTGACCGTCGTCAAATCCCTGCTGGAACACCGCCTCTTCGAGGAGATCGTCTACTACGGCGATACCGCCCGCGTCCCCTACGGGGTCAAAGACCGCAACACCATCGTCCGCTACGCCCTCGAAGCGGTGGAATTTTTCAAGAACTTCGACATCGACCTGCTCATCGTCGCCTGCAACACCGTCAGCGCCTACGCCCTGGACGAGATGCGCGCCCAGGCCCCCTTCGACGTCGTCGGCGTCGTCGAGCCGGGCATCCTCGCCGCCAAGAACGCCCTGGGCGACAGCGACGCGGAGGTCCTCGTGCTCGGCACGAAGGCGACCGTCGGCTCCGGGGCCTACCAGCAGCTGCTCACCTCCCACGGCTACCGCAACGTCGAAGCCAAGGCGACGGGCCTCTTTGTCCCCATCGTCGAAGAGGGGCTCTTCGAGGGTGAAGTCCTCGAAAGCACGATGCACCACTACTTCGCCGGGTGCAAAGCCCCCGATGCCGTCATCCTCGGCTGCACCCACTTCCCCCTCATCGCCGGGGCCATCTCCGGCTATTTCGGGGACAAAGCGCTGATGATCCACTCCGGCGAAGCGATCGTGGAGTACCTCGAAGCCCATTACGGCATCAAAGAGAGCGCCGCGAATACCGAGATGAAATTCTTCGCCTCGGAAAACCCCGACGGGCTGCGGCAGGTCGCCGCGCAGTGGCTGGGGCTCGCGCCGCGCTGACGCCGCCTACACCGGTTCGTCATAATTGCAACCGCACCGGGGACAGTGCGACGGTACCTGCGAGAGGAAAAGGTTCGTTTCTTTCACGATCGCATTATAGACCGACTGTCGGCAGCAGGGGCATTTGAAACGGCGGTAACCGGTACGGCTGACGACGACAAATGCGATCACCACGCCCACCGCGACAGGCACGGACTGTATCCATATGATCGTCACCATTCCCGTGATGATCAGGCCGAACATCAACGCCAGCTGCCCGTTAAGTTTCTTCTGCAAAAAAGCTCTGCGCGTCATCACGCCTCCATAATGTTTAAGGCATTGTAGCCAATGTCAAAACTCACCCAAAACTAATCGACACTGTGTTAAACTCAATGACTATATTTAACAAAGGAATCCGTTTGAACGAGCGCTCGCAAGTCCTGGCCCTGAAGTACCGTCCCCGCCGTTTTGAAGACCTGATCGGGCAGGAGACGATCGCGCAGACACTCTCCCTGGCGCTGGATTCCAAACGCCTCTCGCACGCCTACCTCTTCTCCGGCCTGCGCGGTTCGGGCAAGACCTCGACGGCGCGGATCTTCGCCAAGGCGCTGATGTGTGAAAACGGACCGACTTCCCACCCCTGCGAACAGTGCGAGCACTGCGTCACCGCCAACGAGGGGCGCCACATGGACATCATCGAGATGGACGCGGCGTCGAGCCGCAAGATCGACGATATCCGCGACCTCATCGAACACACCAAATACCAACCGGCCAGTGCGAAGTTCAAGATCTTCATCATCGACGAAGTCCATATGCTCACCAAAGAGGCGTTCAACGCCCTGCTCAAGACCCTGGAGGAGCCGCCGCCCTTCGTGAAGTTCATCCTCGCGACGACCGACCCGCTGAAACTCCCCGCGACGATCCTCAGCCGGACCCAGCACTTCCGCTTCAAGAAGATCTCGCCGCAGAACGTCAGCGCGCACCTCAGCCATATCCTCAACCTCGAGAACATCACCTACGAGCCCGAGGCGCTGCAGATCCTCGCCCGCAGCGGTTCGGGAAGTCTCCGTGACACCCTGACCCTGCTCGACCAGGCCATCATCTACTCCAAGCACCACGTCGACGTCTCCACCGTCACGGAGATGCTGGGCCTGATCGACCCGCAGTTTTTCGAGTCGCTTTTCGGCGTCGTCTTTTCCAAAGACCGTGCACGGCTCGTCGACACCCTCCGGGAGCTGGAGGCCTACGAGGCGGAGATGGTCGTCGACGAACTCACCTCCTGGCTCAAAGAGCGCCTCTACGACCATGACGACGCCCGCTTCTCTCCGCTGCTGCTGGAGCGTTTCTTCCGCATCCTCAGCGAGGCGAAGTCCCTCTTCGCCATCAACGCCGAAGGGAGCTTCGTCCTGGGGCTGATCTTCTTCAAGATGATGGAGGCGCTGAAGGTCAAAGAGATCGACCAGATGATCGAATCCCTCGAAGCCCAGGTCGCCCGCCCCGACAGCGTCGCCTATGCGGCGGCTCCCGCTACCACGGCCGCCCCTGCTGCTCCCACGCCTCCTGCCGCAGCACCGGCCGCAGAGCGCGAAAGCGTGCCGGAAACACCGGCCGCACCCGAACCGGAACCGGTCGCTGCACCCGTACCCGACCCTGCCCTTGCGAAATTCGAGGAGCTCTGCGCTCGCATCGAGGACCGCAGTGCGGATCTGGGCGCGTGTTTCCGCGAACAGATCACCTTCATCGCCTACGGTGACGACACCCTCACCTGGGAGAGCTGCGCCGACGGCGACTGCCGCGCCAAGCTCAAGCACGGTTTCCCGGTGATCAAACAGCTGGTAAGGGAGGTGTTCGGGTTCGAGACGAAAATAAAGCACAACCCCTGCTCAAAACCGGCGGAGGAAGCTTCCCCAAAGCCTGAACCGGTTTCCGGACCGGTAAACGAAGCACCGATGCCCGAAACCGGTTATGATTCACAGAGCAGTGTATCAGCAGTAGAAGAGATGGAAGAGCGCCCCGCCTATATGGAGAGCTACAACCCTGCGCAGGAGGCGCCCCAGAGCGCCTCGATGACCGAAGAGGTCGAAACGGGTTCGGGAAGCTGTGTGACCGGGAGCTGTGAACCGGATCTGAGCACCCGGGAGATCGACGGCAACGCCATTCTCGACGAGCCGATGATCCAGAAAGCGACCGAGCTCTTCGAAGCGACGAAGATCACGATCCAGAACAAGGTCTAGGCCGCCGGCAGCCTAGTGCTGCTCCGTCACCTTGTTGCCAAACTGTTTGACGTCGTCGACGATACTGTTTGTTGTCTCGTTAACCTGCTTGCCCGAACAGCCGCCGAACAGAGCGAGGGCCAGAAGGGCTGCGGATACCATTCCAGTAATACGCATACAATCTCCTTGTTTTTTCGTTTGATTATAGCCGCGCGCCCGTTAGAATCAGCTTGCCGCACTCTCCGACGCGCTACAATGCCGTTATGCATACCATCGTTCTCGCCACCTTCAATGCACGCTACAGCCACGCCTCTCTCGCGCTGCGCTACCTCTATGCCAATCTGCGCGAACTCCGCCCCCGGAGCGTCATCCGCGAATTCGTCATCAACGAGAACATCCAGCAGATCACCGAACGTATCCTCGCCGAAAGCCCGAAGATCGTCGGGATCAGCACCTACATCTGGAACGCCGGCGACGTCGCGGAGCTGATCGGCATCCTCAAAAAAGTCTCCCCGGAGACCGTCATCGTCCTGGGCGGCCCGGAAGCGTCGCACCTTCCCCACCGTGTCGATTTCTCACACGCGGACTACATCATCAGCGGCGAAGGGGAGATCGCCTTCTACGAGCTCTGCCGCGACCTGCTCGCAGGCACGGAACGGAAGGAAAAATTGATCAAGGCCCCGATGGTCGACCTCGCCGCCATCACCCTCCCCTATGACGACTACGACAGCAACGATATCCAGAACCGCTACATCTACCTGGAGACGTCACGGGGCTGCCCCTATCTTTGCGAGTTCTGCCTCTCGGCGATCGATGACAAGATGCGCTACTTCGACATCGACGTCATGACCGCGGAGTTCGAAAAGCTGTGGCAGCGCGGGGTGCGCAATTTCAAGTTCATCGACCGTACCTTCAACCTCAAGCTCGCCTTTGCGAACAGGATCCTCGACTTCTTCCTCGCCAAGGATGAACCCTACTTTCTGCACTTCGAAGTGATCCCCGACCACTTCCCCGAAGCGCTGCGGGGCCGGATCGCGCGTTTCGCCCCGGCTGCGCTGCAGCTCGAGGTCGGCATCCAGACCCTCAACCCCGAGATCGCCGACAACATCCACCGCCCCCTGCGGCTCGCAAAGATAGAGGAGAACCTCCGCTTTTTGGAGGAGCACACCCGCGCCCACCTGCACCTCGACCTGATCGTGGGCCTCCCCGGCGAGACCCTGGAGAGCTTCGCCCGCGGGCTCGATACCCTCGTCTCATGGAGCAGCGGGGAGATCCAGATCGGCATCCTCAAGAAGCTCTCCGGTACGACGATAGCCCGCCACGACGACCCCTTCGGCATGGTCTACGCCGACACCCCGCCTTACGACGTCCTCAAAACGGCCCATGTCTCCTTCGAAGAGATCCAGAAGATGAAGCGCTTCGCCCGCTACTGGGACATCCTTTACAACAGCGGCAACTTCACCCAAAGCGTCGCCCTGCTCTGGCCCGAAGGGAAGGTCTTTGACGGCTTCGGGGATTTCAGCGCCTGGGTCTACGGTGAGACCGCGGCGACCTGGAAGATCGCCCAGGAGCGGATGGCGCGGCTCCTCTTCGACTACCTTGTCGATGTCAGGCACTACGACAAAGAGCAGGTCGGCCGTGCGATGGCCGCAGATTTTGCCAAGAGCCACGGCAAGCGCCTGCCGCCCTTTCTGCGCATCTATGCCCCAGAGGAGAGCGGCGGCGGGGAGGCCGCACAGGGAACTGCATCGACAAAACGGCAATCGATGCGGGCCTGATCCACCCACCATCGAACTCCAGGCACAACCCCTTGCCACTTTTTTAAAAAAAGTAGCACAAAAATCGTCGTATCGCGAATCGCTCATCCCTCCCGGCTTTCTGCCTCCGGGATGGCTTCCAAAGAACGCTCAACGACCATTGCCATTTGACTTAATGCGCTTCAGCACGCCGAAGCTCGTAACGCGCCTACGGCGCACTACCCACTACCCACTACCCACTACCCACTACCCACTACTTAGCACTTAGCACCCTTCATCCGTTTACAAAGGTTTACACCCCGTTGCGCGAGCGCTTACATGGACGTCCTATCATGGTAAACGTAAAGAGGATGTTTCCTCTTTTAGGGCACCTCTAAAGATCCTGCACGGTCTTTAGAGGTGCCCTTAATCCCCTTCCAAAGGATAGACTATGAAACGGACACTTCTCATCGGAGCACTGCTCACAGCCGCCGGCACGAGTGCCTTCGCAGGACCGCACGGCGACAGCCGCATGCTTCTCAATTCCCTCGACCTCACAACGGCGCAAAAACAGCAGCTCAAGACCATCCGCAAAGAGGCGCGCAACGAACGGTTCAAACTGATGGACCAGATGGACGACCTGCGCGACAAAACAAACGACCGCATCCTCGCCGTCCTCACCGACGACCAGAAGAAAGCCTACATCGCCGCACGCAGCGACCGTATGAAACAGCGTATGGATAAACGGTGCGATCGTGATAAAATGCCTATGAAGAGACCAAAATACGACTAGGCAATGGCAAAAATTCTGTTAATCGAAGATGACACCGAGATCACGGCTCTGCTCGAACGCTACCTCGGGCAGTACGGGATGGAGGTCGTCTCCTATACCCATCCCGAAAGCGCCCTCGCATCGCTCGGCATCGAATCGTACGATGCCGTGCTGCTCGACCTGACCCTGCCCCAGATCGACGGGCTCGAGGTGTGCCGGCGGCTGCGCGAACGCAGCGACATCCCCATCATCATCTCCTCCGCCCGGCACGACCTCAGCGACAAGGTCATCGCCCTCGAGTACGGGGCGGACGATTACCTGCCCAAACCCTACGAACCGCGCGAACTCGTTGCCCGCATCCAGAGCCACCTGCGGCGCTACGCGGGGACCGTCACGCGCCGCTCCTCGCGCTTTTCGGTCGATAGCGCGCGCATGCGTATCGACAAGGAGGGCGAACCCCTCTCCCTCACCGTGGCCGAATACGAACTCCTCGCCCTGCTCATCAAGCATAAAGGCGAAGTCGTCTCCCGCGATTTCATCGCCAACAATGTCGACGCTATCGGATGGGAGAGCACGGAACGCAGCATCGACGTGCTCATCGGCCGCATACGCCGCAAGATCGAAGCGGATCCCAAGCACCCCGCCTTCATCCACTCCGTCCGCGGCGTCGGCTACAAGTTCACGGAGTGACCATGCCCCGCCGCAGCTCCATTTTTTTCAAGCTCAACCTCTTCTTCCTGCTCGCCCTCTCCACCCTGGCGCTGCTCTTCGCCCTGTTCCATATCACCGCGTCGCATATGGAGGATCGCCGGGAGGTTCTGAGGGGGATGGAGCTGGGACGGCTGCTGCGCCACACCCGCGGCGCGGATGAAACCGAACGCGCCGCCGCGCTCCTGGAGGCGCAATTCACCCTTCTTGACCACGATGCCCTCCCCTCCGGTGCCAGAGAACTGCTGCCGCCCCGCCGCGAGAAGGGCCATGAAGAGGATGAACACCGGGAGAAACCGCATCTTCGCCTCTACGAGGCGGACGGGAGCTACTACTTCCGCTCCACGCTCCGACGCGACCCCTTCGTCGTCAGAGACGAGCGGCCCGCCGAAAACTTCGGCGGCCTGCAGCTGATCTTCGTGTTCCTGCTGGCAGGGCTCGTCACCCTCTATGTCCTGCTGCGCCGCAGCCTGCTGCCGCTGCGCGATCTGCACACCCAGATCCGCCGTTTCGGCCGGGGTGAACTCGATATCGACACCTCCAGCACGCGCCGCGACGAGATCGCGGCGATCGCCAACGAGTTCAACGACGCCCTGGAGCAGCTCCGGCAGCTGCGCGCGTCACGCCAGCTCTTTCTGCGCAACGTCATGCATGAGTTGAAAACCCCGCTGACCAAGGGAAAACTCTCCCTGGCGATGATGGAAGAGAGCGAACAGACGGCTTACCTCAACCGCCTCTTCACACGGATGGACGATCTCATCAACGGCGTGGCCCAGATTGAAAAACTCCAGAGCGTCGGGCTCGACTGCACGCCGCAAAACGTCGCTACACTGCTGGAAACGGCGGTGAACCAGCTCTACCTTTCCGCGGAGCGGCGCCAGGCGCTGCGTATCACCGCTGACCCGGATGTCAGCATCGACGCCGATGCCCCCCTCTTCGTCAGCGCCCTGTGCAACCTCCTCGACAACGCGCTGAAATACAGCAGCGCGCCTCCGGTCACCGTCACCGCCGACCGCGGGGGGATCTGCATCGCCAACGCGGGTGCGCCGCTGGAAGTGCCTTTGGACACCGTGATGCAGCCCTTTTCCAGCGCCAACCCCGCCGGCGGGCTCGGCCTCGGCCTCTCCATCACCGACACCGTCATGAGAGCGCACGGCTTCTCCCTCGTCTACGACTACCGCGAAGGAACGCACCGCTTCTGCATCCGCTTCACCCCTCCAGCCGTCTGACGCTTCACTCCTCCGCCAGGGAGGCCTCCAGCAGTGCGATCAGGTTCAGCACCCCGATAATGCGGTAGGAGGCATCCACGACCGGGAGAACCTTGTAGACCTTCCGGCTCAGCATCTTCTGCCGCACCTCTTCAAGCGGTTCGTCCTCCGTACAGCAGATCACCTCCGTCTCCATAATATCCGCGGCGTTCTCCGCCGTCAGATAGTGGAGGATGTCGGTGGCCGGCGAGAAGCCGTTCTGTGGGGCGATCCCCTCGTGCATGACATGGCGTGCCAGGGCGCCGAGGGAGATCACCCCCGCCAGGGCGCCCGCGTCGTCAACAACGAACACTGCCCGCTCCTCACCGTGGCGCAGCATCGTGTCGAGGATCTCCCGCAGCGTCGCCTCTTTGCGCACCGTTACGGCACCGTACGGGGCATTTGAACGTTCCAGGAACATTCCCACCGTCACTGTTTTCATCTTCTCTCCTCCACTTCGCCTGCGCGCACCAGCATCCGCTTCAGCAGCAGCGGGCCGACCAGTTCATTCACCACCGTGGCGGCGATCACCGTATTGAGCACCGTCGTCCCGATGGCGCCGAACTCGGGGTGGTGGAAAAGGATCAGCGCGAGGCCCAGCGCCACCCCCGCCTGCGGCATCAGCGCCGGTCCGATATGCATCCGCACCGCTTCGGGCGCCCCTGAGAGGCGCGCCCCGATCCGGCTCCCCGCGACTTTTCCCATCAGGCGGAGCCCCACGTAGAACAGTGCGACCGGCCACACCTGCGCCATCACCTCGAGCTCCATCGTCGCCCCGGAAATGAGGAAAAAGAGCACGAAGATCATCTCCTCGAAATGATGCCTTATCGTCAGGAAGAGTGTATCGCTGCGCGGGCTGCTGTTCACCAGCGTCATCCCGTAGGCCATGGCGGCCAGCAGGCCATCAAAGCCGAATGTGTCCATGCTGCCGTAGAGCAGCAGCAGTACCGCCGCCGATGAGATCACCAGTCCGCTCTCCGAAGCCACATACCGCAGGTGAAGCCCCTGCAGCCACCCCGCGGCAATGCCGCAGGCCAGCGAGACGACGATGCCGACAAAGGGGGAGATCAATGAGACGAAGAGCGGTGCGTCGGTGAAGCCCATCAGCGTCGAGGCGATGCCGAGCACGATGGAGAAGTTGATGAGCGCCACCGCGTCATCCGTCGCCACGACGCCCAGGATGGTCAGCGTCAGCGGCCCCCGGGCACGGAACTGGTGGATCACCGCCAAGACGGCGGCCGGGGCCGTCGCGGCACTGATGGCCCCGAGGAAAAGCGCCGTGATCAGCACGACATCCTCCCCCCTACCGGGCAGCAGAAAGGTCAGGCCGAAGACCATGCCGGCCCAGACGGTCAGAAAGGCCAGTTCCGACTCCCCCAGCATGATCGCGATGATGCTCTTTTCCAGCTTCCGGATCTTGTCAAGCTTCAACGAACCCCCGATCATAAAGGCGATCACCGCCAGCGCAAAATGGACGATCTCCCGGCTCCCCTCCATGAAAGAGACCGGGAGGATCCCGCTGACGGAGGGGCTGAGCAGCAGCCCGGTCAACAGGTATCCCGTCACCTTCGGCAGCCGGAAACGTTCGCTCAGAAGTCCGGCGCCGTACCCGACCGCGAAGAGCAACCCGATCCAGAAGAGCGTCTGCATTTAGACCTACTCCGTTTTACTTCCGCCGAAATAGTGCTCGGTCTCGCCCACAATCACCTTGTGCAGCAGTAGCAGGCCGATCAGGTTCGGGATGATCATCAGCCCGTTGAAGAGGTCGGAGATGTTCCAGACCAGCTCCAGCTTCAGCACCGCCCCGACGAAGATCATCAGCACGAAGACGACACGGTAGTAGCGGATATGCCCCTCGCCAAAGAGGTACTCGATCGCCTTTTCGCCGTAATAGCCCCAGCCGATCAGCGTCGAGTAGGCGAACAGCACCGTCGCGGCCGTCACGATCACTGTCCCGGCAACCCCCAGGAAGTGGGTGAAGCTCGCCATCGTCAGCTCCCCGGCCGCCACCCCTTCGTGCCACTGCGGCGCCATGAGGATGACCAGGGCCGTCATCGTACAGACGACCAGGGTGTCGATGAAGGTCTGCGTCATGCTCACCAGCGCCTGCCGCGTCGGCGAATCCGTCTTGGCCGCGGCGGCGGCGATGGGCGCAGAGCCGAGGCCCGATTCGTTCGAGAAGACGCCCCGCGCGACCCCGTACCTTATCGCCGCCGCCACCGTCGCCCCCACAAAACCGCCCCCCGCCGCAATAGGCGTGACGGCATGGGTAAAGATAAGCCCGAACGCCCCCGGCACCTTGTCAAGGTTCAGCACGATGATGGCGAGCGCCCCCAGCACGTACCCGGCGATCATAAAGGGGACGAGGACGCTCGTAAAGCGCGCGATGGACTTGATGCCGCCGAGGATGACGACCCCCGAGAGCACCGTCAGGACGATCCCCGTCACCCAGGTGGGGAGCGCGAACTGGCCCTGCAGCGCCGACGCCACGGCGTTGGACTGCACCATGTTGCCGATGCCGAAGGCCGCCACCGCCGTAAAGACGGCAAAGGCCGCCCCCAGCCACGGCAGACCGGCACCCTCGGAGATGTAGTACATCGGCCCGCCTTTCATGCCGTTGCTCCCCTTGACGCGGTACTTGACCGCCAGGACCGCCTCGGAGTACTTCGTGGCCATCCCGATAAGCCCTATCGTCCACATCCAGAAGACCGCGCCCGGACCGCCCAGGGCAATCGCCGTCGCGACCCCGACAATGTTCCCGATGCCCACTGTCGCGGCCAGGGCCGTCATCAGCGCGGCGAAGTGGGAGATATCCCCCTCGCACTCGTCGTTGCGGTGCCAGATCAGCTTGAAGGCGTGGCCCAGCGCACGGAACTGGAGCCCCCGCAGCCTGACGGTCAGAAACAGCCCCGTCCCGACCAGCAGTATAAGGACCGGCGCCCCCCAGATAAAGCCCGCCGCCGCTGCGACCGCCTGTTCAAACATCTCCATCCAACCTCCTGATTACACCTTGAAATCGTCTTATACTCACGCCTTGCTGCGGAACTGAACCTCTGCCGACGCCAGCCGTTCGTAGCGCCGTACCCGTCTGCGGTGGGGACGCCACTCCAGCAGCACGAGGGCCACCCCTTCCCAGAGCGACACCCAGGCCGCCACGGTCAGCCCCTCGGCGAAAACCTCCCCCACGACGGAGGGGCTTTCGCCTATCCACTGCCGTACCCAGACGGCCAGGAACATAATGGCCACGCCGACGGCAAAAAGCAGCCCCGCCTTGCGCAGCATCTCCGCCGTCTTTTCCCGTTCCAGCTCGGCCATGTACCGGAAAAACGTGCCGATGCTGCTGCGGATGCGGGCGTATTTCTCTTCCGCTTCCTCTTCCGGAAAGGTAAAGCGGATGACCAGAGGTGTCCCCGGCAGCTCTTTGGCAGACGACGTCAGGTAGTCCGTCAATTCCTGGTCGAGGTCCCGGCGCAGGTAGTCGGCATGCTTGTCGAAATAGTTGTAAAGCGCTTCGGGCCGCTCTGCCGCCACATCGATGATGTAGCGCCCCTGTGCATCACGTTCATAGCGTCCGAGGTAGCTTTTACGATTCGCCATGCATCCGACCTTGGCAGATTTTGCACTATCATAGCGCATTTCCGGCCCCGGTTCGCTTCACGCCCTTTGACAAATGCTTTGCGATTGGGCTAAAGTTATGGGATGTTGGATGATCCCGTTACCAGGGCCGCTATGGTCGTCTTCGTCACCGTCTTCTTCGCCACGCTGATCGCGATCGCCGTGATGTACCTGCTCATCCGCGCCGGGGAGAAGGGTCCGCCGAAACCGCCGCACAAAGGGCAGATATGGCTGGCGGGTCTGATCGGCATCGGCATCCCGCTGCTGATGCTCGCCTACGCCCTGCTCTTCTCCCCCTCCGCGCGGCTCACCCCGCAGCAGCTCCATCAGCAGCAGATCGAAAAATCGCAGGGCGGTTCACAGCAGGGGCGCTAACGCTTCGACGTCCACCTCTCTCCCCTTCTTGTACCGCTTGACGTATTCGACGATCATCCCGTGGAAAAGGGCATAGATCGAGGGCAGCTCCTGTGCCTCGAAACGTCCCGTCATCCCCTCGACGCACCACGCCTGCAATTCGTCGTAGCTCTCATGCTCGAATCCGAAAGCCCGCAGCAGCCGCGCCGTATAAGCATCCACGACCATCGCGTCGCGCCCGCAGGCGTAGCAGAGGATGGAATCCGCCGTCTCTGGGCCTATTCCCTTCTGCTCCAGCAGCCACTCCCTGCCGACCTCATCGCGGAAGGTCTCAAAGTCGCCGTAGGATTCAAGAAGCGCCGCCGAAAGCGCCTGCAGCACCCTCGCCTTGTTCTTGAAAAGCCCGCTGGGGCGGATCAGCTCCATCAGCGCGTCGAGATCGGCGTCTGCAATCGCTTCAGCCGTAAGTATTCCCGCCGTATCCAGGTTTGCCAGCGACTGCTCCACCCGCGTCCACTGGCTGTTCTGCGTCAGCACCGCCCCGACGACGACGGCAAAAGTGCCGTACTCCGGCCACCACATCGGCGGTTTCCCTTCGAGCAGGTTCAGCGATTCCAGGGCGCTGTAGAGGGCATTCGCATCGGGCAATTCCACCATTACTCTCTCCCTCTTTTGGCTGTTTTACGCATTATACCTAGGAGACTCTGTCCGCATGTTATTGGAGAGCGAATAAAAAATGATGATTTGGAAAATTATGAATTTGATTGCAACAGCAGCATGAGAAGATGAAAAGTCAGGATTCCGTCATTCAGGGCCGCAGCCCTGGTAATTATTTCCAGCTCTCCTCTACGATCTGCTTCGAGCGCTTATAGGGGTAGCGTTCCAGCAGTTCATCGATGGGCAGGAGCATGTCGAAGTTCTTCTGGCGCATGAAGTGCATCAGGGTGACCGACGCCCAGTAGTCGTGCTCGTACTCCGTGCCCGCCAGGGACGTCGGGACGCCCTCTTTGTTGACCGTATGGCAGGCGCTGCAGGTGACCGGGCCGGCGTACTCGCCGTCGGGGCTGTACTGCATGGCCTGGTCGTGGGTCGTCTGGTCGATGCTCCGTGTACCGTCAAAGCGGGTCGGGTAGAGGCCGTGCGTCGACTCGTGGCAGCTCTGGCAGGAGAGCTTGCCGTGCCCTTTCGAGTGGCGGTAGAGGGCATACTTTTTGTTCTGGTCCATCGGGAAGTAGTCCCCGCCCTCGTCCTCGACAAAGGGCGCCGCGTGGCAGTCGGCGCAGTGCGGTTCGCCCGAGGCCAGCCACCAGTCGGAGCCGCCACTGACGGCGTCGTAGCCGACCGCTTTGCCTTTCGGGTCATCCCACTCGCCTAGAATAGGACTGCCGTCTTTTTTCGTCCCTTTTACCGTGGAGAGCACCGCGCCCTCATGCTCGGTGTAGTAGGCCTCCGTCTCCGCCACTTTCGGGTCCGCCATCGCGGCGAATTTCTTCATGCTGCCGCCGGCGAGGGCGGAGACGACCGTTTTGAGGTCGCGGTTGCGCAGGGTCTTGCCGGACTGGTACTTAGGGTCCTTGATGGCGTCGTAGGCGTAGAGCTCCTGCGACAGCGCATTGTGGCAGTGCGTACAGTAGAGCCCGCGCATCTTCTCGACCTTCTTGCCCTTTTCGTCCTTCATGCTAACCTCTTCGAGGTAGTAGCGGCCGACGCTGTTGAGGAAGAAGGGCGGTTTGACATCTTGGTTCGTGTGGGCGTCGCGGCCGTTGTAGCAGCCGCCCCCGGCGATGCGGAGGTCTTTGTTCTTCACCATGTTGCGGCCATAGGCGTCTGTGAGGCGGAAGAGCATATCGGCGTCGTTCATGCTCTTGTCCTGCCCGTGCGTCGGGTGGCAGACCTGGCAGTTCGCCGGGCGGTCGGCGCCATCGGGCACCGGGGCCGCTTTCATGTGGAAGCCGTGGACCGCCTCGGCCAGCGGTTTCGCCTTCATGACTTTGTAGCTCGTGACCCCGTCACGCGGCGTCTTCAGGTTGCCGGAGATGTTGTCGCCGTGGCAGTCGGTACAGTTGACGGAGCTGACGGTTCCCAGGCGGAAGTTCGGCGTGTCGGTCTTGTAGTCGCGCAGGAAGTCCGTGCCGTGATGCTTGTCATGCAGGGCGAGGATGTTGATGAGCCCCTCGGCCAGCCGCGCCATGTACTCGGTGACGTCGGGGTGGTAATCGATCCAGTAGTCGTACTCGGTGTCGCTCTGCCAGACCCCCTCTTCACGGGACTTGACGGCGGCAACGCCCTGGCGGGAGTGGCAGACCTGGCAGTTGGGGATGTCGATGGGGTTCGTGCCCATGAACTCGTAGACCCTCTTCTCGTCGTCGAGGATCGCCTTGCCGTGCTTGTCGTGGACGCGCACTTTGGAGACCTGGTAAGGCTGGAAGGTGCGGTCGTCGACCCCGCGGATGGTGCCTTTGCGTTCCGTGTCCGTAAAGGCCGTCAGCGGCAGCCCCAGGGCATCCCAGGTGTACTCGGCGCTGAGCTTCAGTTTCACGTCCTGCAGCTCGGGGATGAGCGTCTCGGTCATGACGACGTTGTCGCCGTGCTCGTCGGCAAAGTCGAGGTAACCGCCGTACAGCGGCTTGTTCGTCGGGCCGTGGTCGGTCTTGATAGGCATGTCGAGGCCGAGGTATTTGCGGTCCGCCTTGGTCGCGCCCTTGGGAATCGTCCCCTGGGTGTCCTCGTAGATGTAGAGGTGCTTCCAGACGTAGTTGGGGAGGTTGTCGTTGTTGTCGTCGGTGCGGCCGTTGCCGTTGACATCCTTCTTGACGCCCCAGTAGCGCATCTTGTTCCCCTCCGAGTAGCTGTTGTCATCCACGTAGTAGTAGAGCTGGATCTCGTTGTCCTTGCGGATGAAATAGGGAGACTTGCCGTCCTTGCCGGTGATGACCCCCTGCGCCTGGATGCTGTTGTAGGGCGGGATGATGCAGCAGTAGCTCTCGTCGAACCCGGCGCAGTGCATGCCGAGCTCGTAGTTGATGAAGACGTTGTATTTGTTGAAGGGGTTGAACGCGTCAACCTTTTTGCCGTTCTGTTCGATCGTGGTCGGTATCAGTCTGTCCTGCGCGAAGGGGGGCTGGGCGTTGTAGGCCAGCGCCGCCGTGCCGAGCAGGAGTGCAGCGGTCATCATTCGTAACATTTATATCACTCCGACGGAAATTTTAGATGATTCTACCGGAGAAATATCACAGAGTTATTATAATTTTTTCTTTTTTGTAAAGTTCAACTTCACGTTTTGGGACGAAAAAAGGGGGGATTTTATAAACGGGTGTCCGCCTTGGGCGGCAGCCCGAACATCCTGGCGTACTCCCGGCTGAACTGCGACGGGCTCTCGTAGCCCACTTCGAAGGCGACCTCCGCCGCTTCGACGTCCCGCGACATCAGCAGTTGGCGCGCTTCCTGGAGGCGGAGACTCTTTTGGAACTGCAGCGGGCTGTACGAGCTGGGACATGCGCTAGAAGGTGGTGAGCATATTCAAACGATGTCCGGGGTCATCACGGTCGAAGCGGCGCAGTAAGCCGCGACGAGCCCCCTGCCCTCACTGGTTTTTCAGCTCCGAGGGCGGGAAGCCGAAGTGGCTTTTGAATTCGCGGCTGAACTGGGCGGGGCTTTCGTAGCCCACTTTAGCCGCGGCGTCCGAGATCTTCATCTTGTCGAACATGATGTACTGCCGTGCCTTGTTGAGGCGGATCTTCTTGATATACTGGATCGGCGAGTCGTTATAGATCTCTTTGAACTTTTTATGGAAATTCGCCTTGCGCATATTGGCCCGCTGCGCCAGATCGTCGATGTTGATCTCCTGGTCGAGCTGGTTCTGCACCTCGTCGACGATGGTCGAAATCCTTGAAAAGTGGGTGAGCTGGCAGCAGAGCTGCAGCAGGTGCTCCCCCGCGCTCGTATTGATGATGCGGTAGTAGAGTTCGTCGAGCACATGGTCGCCGAGGATCTTGGACTCCTGGGGGTCGAGCAGAATTTTCATCAACCGGTTGAATGCGGACTCGATCTCTTCGTTCATCGTGCCGGTGACGACGTTCTTGGGCGTTTTAAACGGGTCGGCCGGCGGCTGCTTCTCCATCAGCGAATGGATCTTCTGCAGCCGCTGAAGGTCCAGGTCGATGTAGACCCCTTTCATCACCTTGTCGAAGAGGAAGGTTTTGCATTCGGCAGGGTGGACGGTGGCGATGATGACGTACTGGCCGCTGCCCAGCGTCACCTGCTCGTCGTCGATGATCCCCCGGTTCTGCCCGCTGGCAATGAGAAAGATGCCGCGGTTGTAGAGGAGCTCCTTGCCATGCTCATAATGGTCGCTTTTAAGCAGTTTGACCTTCTCCAGGTGGGTGGGTTTCACCCCCACTTCATGCTCAAAATCATACTTTTTGAAAAGCGCCTCGATGAGTTTTTCTTTCATAAGTGAAAGCTCCTTTTGTACAATTAGGCAACATTTTCGTAGATTTACCCATTCAAATCCATTAATAAATAGACTATTATTCATAGTGAAAACTTTATTGAAGGAAACGTAATGATAAAAGGTCTGATGACTTCACTGTTCGCGGTTGCCCTCACAATGCTGATGAGCGGCTGTTCTACAATGCACATGGGCTGGACGGCCGTCACGGGTCAGCACAAGCTTGACGACAACGCCATGGAAGCGTATGACAACATGTTCACCAAGGTTGTCGAGTACGGCGACCCTGCACGTGCCATGATGCAGGAGTGGCTGGTCAACGCCGACATCCCGAACGACGACGTCGCAGAGACGATCAAGTCCCTCGCGGAAGAGTACAACATGCGCGTCACCGGCGACATCAAAATGTACACCAAAGACGACGCGGCACCCGAAGAGGTCAAGCACGCGCGCATCTTCTCCCTGTGCAGCCTGCCGATCGCGAAGGTCTTCCTGAACCACTCACGCTACTACGGCGGTTTCATGCCGTGCCGCATCATGCTCGTCGAGTACGGTAACGGCGACCGCTGGCTCGTGAGCATGGATATGACACTCGCGATCCACGGCGGTTACGAACTGCCCGAAGATATGCTCAAGATGGCCCTCTCCGTCAAAAAGGCGATGGACGAGATCCCGGCACGCGCAGCGATCGGCGACTTCTAATCCCCCACCATTTTCGCACTGCGGCACCTCCGACGCCGCGGTGTTCACAATCAATTCACATTTATAGGTTACATTAACACTGTGATTGATATCATGCTCCCTCAGAGCAAATAGATCTCGAACCAAAGGATAACCCTATGCAAAGAAGAACATTCCTCTCTATGGCAGCCGGCGCCTGTGCCCTCGCTGCGGTACCGGCAAGCGTCCTGGCGGAAGATTTCCGTAAATCCAAGCCGACTGTCTGGACAGCTAAAACTGTTGACGACGCGCTCAAAGCGATGTACGGCACGACTGCTACTGTCGCTGAAGGCGTCACTGTCGTCGCTCCGGACGTTGCAAGCAACGGTGGTGCGGTTCCGGTCGATGTCAAGTCTGACATCGCTGCAAAATCCCTGATCATCGTCCAGAACGTCAACCCGGAATCTGCGGTGATCGTTTACGACCTCAACGAGTACAGCATCATCGACTTCTCTATCAAGATCAAGATGAAAGCTTCCGGTACGATCACAGCAGTCGTACAGGGTAACGACGGCAAGCTCTACAGCGGCTCCAAAACACTCGACGTTGCACTCGGTGGTTGTGAGGGCTGATCGCCTTCGCCTATCAAAAACGAAAATAGAAAGGTAATATCATGAGAATCAAAGCAAAACTCAAAGGTAATGTTGTTTCTGTAAAAGCGATGGCGAAGCACGACATGTGGACATACGACATCGCTGAGAAGAAAACCGGCGACCGCAACAACGCGAACTTCATCACGCACATCGACGCCAAAGTCGGCGCGGCGACTGTTCTTGACGCTTCTGTCAGCCAGTTCCTCTCCAAGAACCCTATTTTCAAGTTCGCGTTCAAAGGCGACTTCAAAAAGGGTGACGAACTCGTTATGACCTGGGTTGACCTCAAGGGCAACACCAAGAGTTCCAAAGCCAAAATCAAATAATTATTGAGGCGGGCGCCCCACGCGTCCCGTCCCCTTCCCCCTCTTCATTTTTACAAATCCGTCACATTTATGAAACGCTTGGAGAATCAGGCAACTCCCGCATAGCATCGTTCTACCGCGTAAACGCAAATCCTCCTATAATAGTTCGAAAGAATCCAGGAGAACAACATGACCGATTTTACTTACCATAACCCCACCAAGATCGAATTCGGAAGAGACAAGGAGAAAGCCATCGGCGACCACATCGCCGCGGCGGGCATCAAGAAGGTGCTCCTCACCTTCGGCAGCGACCGCATTAAAAAAGACGGCCTCTTCGACACCGTCGTCGCCAGCCTCAAAGCGAACGGCATCGAGTACGTCGAACTGGGCGGCATCGTCAGCAACCCGCTGCTCTCGAAGGTCTACGAGGGGGTCGAGACGGCCAAAGCCGAAGGCGTCGGGGCCATCCTCAGCGTCGGCGGCGGTTCCGTTTTGGACAGTTCCAAGGCCATCGCGGCGGGCAGCCTCTACGACGGGGACGTCTGGGACTTCTTTATCGGCAAAAGCGTCATTGAAAAAGCGCTGCCGGTCTTTGACATCATCACCCTCGCCGCGACGGGGAGCGAGATGAACACCTACGCCGTCGTCACCAACGAGAAGACGCAGCAGAAGTTCTCCATCGCCTCGCCCTACGTCTACCCGAAAGTCTCCGTCGTCAACCCGGAGCTGCAGAAGTCCATCTCCAAAGAGTACCTCGTCTACTCCGCCGCGGACATCATTGCCCACTCCATTGAAGGGTACTTTACCGCCTCTTACCACCCCGACATCATCGCCAAGTACATCGAGGCGAACATCTCCACCGTCATGAGCACGACGGAGACGCTTCTGGCGGACCCGGACGACTACGATGCGCGCGGCGAGTTCGCCTGGGCGGCGACGCAGGCGCTCAACGGCACGACGACCCTCGGCGTCGCAGGCTACAGCTTCCCCAACCACATGATAGAGCACAGCCTCTCGGCCCTCTTCAACGTCGCCCACGGTGCCGGCCTCTCGGTCATCATGCCCGCGTGGATGAAGTGGTACCACACGCAGAATGAAGCGCAGTTCGAACGGTTTGCAAAGAATCTTTTCGGAAAAACAACTGCCATGGAGGGAATAGAAGCGCTGGAGCAGTGGTTCGACAAGGTCGGCACGCCGACGAAGCTGTCGCAGTTCTCCATCAAAGAGAGTGACATCGACGCCATCGTCGAAAATGCCGCGGCAAATGCCAAGATGTTCGGCCTGGCCGACACCTACACCGAGGACGTTCTCAGAACGATCCTCAAACTGGCGCTCTAAGGCGCATGTCTATCTAGACCTCCCATGCGTCGGTGACGATCTCGCGCCCGTCGTCGAAGGTCTTGATCTTCTTTGCGCTCACGCAGCGCCCCTTTTCATCCAGCTCGAACACGGCCGTCTGCAAAATCTTTTTACACTTTTCCGGGACATTGAAGTGGCCGGGCAACCCGGTCAGGAAACGCTGCAGCGGGATCTTGGGGTCCATCCCGATAACGTTGTCGCGGCAGCCGCTGAGGCCCAGGTCCGTGACGTAGCCCGTGCCGCCGTCTATCTGCAGGTCGTCCGTCGCCACGTGGGTATGGGTGCCGATGATGGCGCTGACGTGGCCCCGCAGCATCATCAGCAGCGCCCTTTTCTCGCTCGTCGCCTCGGCATGCATGTCGACGAGGATGACTTCGGCCCCCTCGCGCCGCAGCGCCTCGACGCTCTTCTGCGCGCAGATGAAAGGGTTGTCGACCATCGGCATGGCGTAGTAGCCCATGACGTTCAGTACCCCAACTTTGACGCCGTTCACCTCGTAAATACCCATGCCTTTGCCCGGCATCGCCTCGGGGTAGTTGTGCGGGCGCAAAAGCGGCAGCTTCTCAAAAAGGGGGATAATCTCTTTCTTGTCGAAACTGTGGTTGCCCCCGGTCATGACGTCTACGCCCGCACCGAAGAGCTCGTCGGCGTTCTTGGCGGTCAGCCCGAAGCCGTGGCTGGCATTCTCGTAGTTGGCCACGACGAAGTCGATGCCGTGCTCCTTCCTGAGCCGCGGCAGGTGCTGCTTGATCATCGACCGACCCGGCCGCCCGACAACGTCACCGATCATTGCTACTGTGAGATTTTTCATAATCGGCATTGTATCGCTTTGCGGGTTAATCTGGCTCTTTACGGTGACCATGACAACTATCACACAATCATAAGTTTATTTTTTTTAATTATTAAAGGTTTTTTTCCATAAAATATTTGCCGATCAATAGTCAGACTACAAAATCAAAGATCAACATAAAGGCATAATTCATGGGGACATCAATTAAAGATGGGAAACTCTTGTATCATTTGACTGCATTAACAAACATTGAATCGATTTTGACTAATGGCTTAAAGCCTAGAGCGAACTTAACTGAAGTCTTCAAAGATGTAGCAGAACAGGATATAATCGATTTTAGGAATGCTCATAACATTTCCAATCTTGTGCCATTCCACTTTTTTGCAGGGACACCATTTGCAGGGAGAGTCCAGAAAGATCATCCAAGTGTAGAGTTTGTGTATATTACAGTTCACAGAGATACTGCAAAAAGTAAAAGAAATAACTTTAAAATCTTTCCAACACATCCTAAACACATGAATCCTTTAGAAATCTTTGATTATGAAGAAGGTTTTCAGAAAATTGATTGGGAATTAATGGAAAAAAGAGATTATTCAGACAATGAATGCAAGGAGACATGCATGGCCGAATGTGTTGCAGTTCATCGTAGTGTTCCTGCAAAAGCTTTCCATTCAATAATAGTAAAATCCGAAGAAACAAAAAACTATTTAGAGCAGCTGTGTCAGAAATTATATGGAGCCGACTGTAGACAAACTTTTTA
This sequence comes from Thiomicrolovo sp. ZZH C-3, assembly GCF_054862725.1. NCBI lineage: Bacteria > Pseudomonadati > Campylobacterota > Epsilonproteobacteria > Campylobacterales > Sulfurimonadaceae > Thiomicrolovo > Thiomicrolovo sp. ZZH C-3. The sequence goes on along the minus strand of NZ_JBTKXX010000001.1, from coordinate 559,957 downwards.
TATTGATGTTGAACCACGGAGATTTATAGGTAATTAATATGTTGACACTTATGACAGGAAATATTCTCGAAAGTGATGCTGAATGTTTAGTAAACACCGTAAACTGTGAAGGTTTTATGGGAAAAGGCTTGGCATACCAATTTAAAAATATGTTTCCTGAAACAAACAAATCTTATATAAATGCTTGTAAACACAACAAATTACATCCAGGTGAACTGCACTATTATGATGAGAATGGAAAATTAATTATCAACTTTCCAACCAAAGACAAATGGAGGGAGAAATCAAAACTCAAATATATTGATGATGGCATGAAAGCATTGGTCGAACTCATCAATGAAAAAGATATTCAATCAATTGCCATCCCTCCATTAGGAAGTGGTAATGGGGGATTAAATTGGGAAGAAGTCAAAAAAATTATAATTAAATATATTTTTCCACTTTCTACTAACAAAGAATTCTTTATATATGAACCTTCGCTGTCCTATAAAGCCGAAATAAAAAAAGCTCCAAAGCTCACAATGTCACATTTGATCTTAATGAATATAAAAAAAGAATTAACTTCATTTTCAAAATTCAGATTACAAAAAACAGCTTTTTTTATTAATCTGTTTAGTCATCAAAATTATTTCAAATTTGATCCACACCATTACGGTCCATATTCGCATTCAATAGAAATACTATCAAGAGATATCAAAGAGTTCCAGCAATACCACAAGTTCACTACAGACAAAGCATTAAACTATGCTCAGCAAACCTTGACGAGTAAAAAACTAGAAAAAGACTTAGTAAATTTCTCTTATGCAATTGACAAAGCAACAAAGTTGGTAAACTCGTATGCATCTAATGCAGAAATTGAATTATTGTCCACCATAAGTTTTGTTGTAATGAACAATCCAAATATTAATGAAAAAGACATAGTAAAAAAGGTACACGAATGGTCTGATTTAAAAAAGAAAAAGTTCTCAGAAAAAGAAATTTTGGCGAAAATAAATAATCTAGTAGACATGGATATTCTGCAAAAAAATATACTCGGCGAATATTGCATAAAAGCCTAACAAATCAGCGGAGCTGATCAAAAAACTGCGGGCGGCTTTTTGATTACTCATTTTAAACGTTATACAAAGAAATTAAATGAGTAGAAAAAAAAGAAAAACATCAAAATATAGAAAATCGAAAAGATTTGACAATCGTGATTTATCATGGACAACATTAAACAAAGAAGATTACTCATACTGTAAATTTCCAAATGTAATTTTTGGGAAAAAAGATTTATCAAATAGAAACTTTAAAAAGATAGAAGCATTTAAAGCAAAATTTTCACAATCAAAATTAACAAACTGTATTTTTCGAGCTGCCAGTTTAAAGTTTGCAAATTTTTCTTTTTGTGATTTGAGTAATTCTGACTTTACCGGAGCAAACTTGTTTCATACAAATTTTTATAAAGCAAACCTGACAAATACAAAATTCAATGGTGCAAAAATTCGTGGAACAAATTTTAAAGATGCGATATTAAAAGGAAGTAGTCTAGAAGAAAAGTTAACTCATAGCAAGACTGAATAACCACACTTGGTGGATTTGTGTAGCAACTAAAGAGCTTAACACTCCAGTTGTAAAGTTTTGAAGAGTTATGTTTTTTCTCATAAATTCACCTCCTTTTTTTATAAAATGAAAAAAGAAAGTTCCAAAGAACAACAATATGCTTAAAACGATAGCTACAAAAAATCCACCATTCGGTGAGGCCAGCATCAACGCTGCTATGAATCAACTAAAAGAAATTATAGCAAACAAGTTTTTAAAGGAGTATGTTTGTATAACAAATCAATCGAGCCAATAAAAAAAGCCAACGGCTTTTTGATTGCTCATTTTAAACGTTAGGCAAAGAGATAATAACGGCTGTTCCCATATCCACAGCCAAATTCAACGATCCCGCTCCTTAAAGAAAAAACACCGAACCTTTTGTACCAAACCTCATTAATAGCCTTTTTTAGAATTGCCTGCAAAAATTCACCTTCTGAGATAACCGAACCATTTTTGCATGCCCGACGTGAAGGTTAAAGGAAACAAGTATGAAAGCAGCAATTGAAACCCCTACAGCGGTAAAGAGCCTTGACGATCTCGCAGCGCTGGCGAATTATTCGCTCATGGACACGTTGACCCCCGACCCCGAGGCGACAGCGGACGGCGTAGACCACGCGCCCCGGCAGGTCTTCAGCGGGCACTACGTTCCTGTGAACCCCACGCCCATAGAGACCCCCGTGTACATCGCGCACAGCGAGACCTTTTTCCGCGAACTGGGCTTTAGCGACGCATTGGCGACCTCGGAGGAGTTTATGCGGATGTTCACCGGCGACAGTTCGCAGCTACCCAAGCCGCTGCGCCGCCGGGGCTGGGCGACGGGGTACGCGCTCTCCATCTACGGGACAGAATACTACGAGCAGTGCCCCTTCCGTACAGGCAACGGCTACGGCGACGGGCGCGCCGTTTCCATCCTCGAAGCGGTCATTAACGGGCAGCGCTGGGAGATGCAGCTCAAAGGCGGCGGCAGGACACCCTACTGCCGCGGTGCCGACGGCCGCGCCGTGCTGCGTTCCAGCATCCGAGAATTCCTGGCGCAGGAGCACATGCACGCCCTGGGCGTCAAGACGTCGCGCTCGCTGAGCCTCTACACCTCCCAGACGGAAACGGTAGCAAGGCCGTGGTTCAACAACGGCTCCTACTCGCGAAACCCCGAAGTCATGCTCGAGGAGGCCGTGGCCATCACCACGCGGGTCGCCCCCTCGTTTATCCGGGTGGGCCAGGTCGAGCTTTTCGGCCGTCGGGCGCGCAAGAACGAGCACCCGCGGGCGATGGAGGAGCTCGAGCAGATCGTCCTGCACCTCATCGACCGGGAATACAGCGACACTATCGACGCCGCGCTGCCCCTCCGGGACAAGGTGCTCCTGCTGGCAACGGCGTTCCGCGACCGTCTCACCACGCTGGTGGCAGAGTGGATACGCGTGGGCTACTGCCAGGGCAACTTCAACAGCGACAACACTGCCGCCGGCGGCTTCACCCTCGATTACGGCCCCTTCGGCTTCATCGAGATGTTCGACCCGCGCTACCAGCCGTGGACGGGCGGAGGAGACCACTTCTCCTTCCTGAACCAGCCCCAGGCTGCGGAAACGAACTTTGCCATGTTCTGCAGCGCGCTGAAACCGCTGCTGGCTGCTGATGAAAAGGCAGTGAACGAGCTGGATATGCTGACGCTTCGATTTGCAAGAGCGATGCAGGGGAAGATGATCCCCATGTGGGCGTCCAAGCTGGGGCTGCATAAGCTGGACGCGGCGCTGTTCAATGAACTGGTGACGCTGATGATCGAAACGGGGGTGGATTACACCATCTTCTTCCGCGAGCTCTCATCGGTGCCGGAAGATATCGCCCCGCTGACACTTAGCTTTTACGGCGACGGGGTCAAAGATGCCGCGCTGCTGGAGCGCTGGAGCGAATGGCTGGAGAAGTGGAAGGGTGTCGTACAGGCGACCAACCCCGACGACATCAACGCCGCTTCGCCGGAATCCCGCGAAAAGCTCTCACGCTGGATGAAAGCCGTCAACCCCAAGTACACTCTGCGGGAGTGGTTCCTCGTCCCGGCCTATCAGCAGGCCGCCGAGGGGGACTATACGCTTATCAAAGAGCTGCAGGCGGTCATGACAGACCCCTACGGCGAACAGTCCGAGGCGACAGCGGCGAAGTACTACCGGAAAAAGCCCACCGAGTACTTCGAGATCGCCGGCATCTCCCACGTCACCTGCTCCTCTTAAATAGGGCGAAGGGCATCTTCATGCCCTTCGCCGCTCCACTGCCTTTAGATACCTTTTAGCGGGATTGCCATACGATAAAAGCTGCACACCTCAACACGGAGGCAGATATCATGAAAGTTCTACGGGGGATCAGAAGCGCGGCGCTGCTGCTTTTCATCTGGACGGCGGTGAACCTTGCCGCCGCGGAGCCGGTGGCGTATGAGCACAAGGAGACCCGCGACCTCGTCGCCTTCGTCCAGGCGGCGGCCGACGCGGTGGCCAAGGAGGGCGAAGCCGTCTTCCCCGCTTTCAGACAAAAAGGCGGGAAATGGTTCCGGGGCGACAGGTACATCTTCGTCTGGGACCTCAAAGGCAACCGCTACGTCTATCCGCCCGATCTTGCGCATGAGAAGCGGAACCTCATCGGGCTCACAGACGTCGGCGGCAAGCCGATCGGGCGGATGATCGTCGATGCGGCCGCGAGCAAAGCGGGCAGAGGGTGGGTCCACTACCAGTGGAACCGCCCGGGAGAGAGTGCGCCCATCTGGAAATCCACCTACGTCATGCGAAGCACCGCCCCCTCGGGCAGGGTCTACCTCGTCGGCAGCGGCAACTACAAAAGCGTGATGGAAAAGGCGTTCCTGGTCGATGAAGTCAACGCCGCCGTCGCCCTGCTGCAAAAGGAGGGAAAGGCCGCCTTCAAGACCCTGCGCGACAAGAAGAGCCGCTTCTATTTCCACGACACCTACGTCTTCGTCACCTCCGCCTCCGGCGTCGAACTGGTCAACCCGGCCTTTCCCGGCATCGAGGGGCGCAACGTCCTGACGATCACGGACATAAAAGAGAAGGCCATCGCGCGGGAGTACATCGACCTGGCGATGCTCAAAGGAGAGGGATGGGTCTCCTACTACTGGCCCCGCCCGCAGGCCCCGCAGATCCCTGTCCAGAAGATCACCTATGTCAAAAAGGTCGTGGTAGAGGGCGAACCCCTCATCGTCGGGGCGGGGGTATACGAATAGGCCTGCGCGAAGCCGTTTCGGCTTTCGGCTCCGCCGTGCTGCTCCTGCCGTAGCATGGTATATGCATTGGGTTTGTTCTTCTTACAAGCGTAACGGCAGCTATCTCTTATTCCGGTGCTCGCACACAACTTGAACGAAGCACATCTCGAATTGCATTGCAAAGATTTCAGAACGCGGAAGCAGAGATAATATTTCGTTCATTCATGACTTTTTTACGATGGGTTCACACTTAGGAACACCCATGGGAACACCGATCGATTACATCTATGAAAACAAACTCGAATGGCAGCCGTCATTCAAAGGCGCGCTGGGCGTACCGGGCCGTTACGGCTACCGCGGGGCGCTCGTCGTCACCGAGGGCAAGGCGAAGCCCCAGACCATGCTCAAACAGGCCATCGCCGTATCGGACGAGGAGAAGATGCTCTTTTTCGCCGGAGAGCTGGCAAGTTTCGACGACTTCGAAGCGGCCTTCGAACGCTACAAAAGCCTCTTCACCCCCGAAACCCTGACAACGTTCTTCTTCAGCGACATCGCCGGCGATGCCGTCTTCGACTACGAAGGCATCAGTATCCACGCCTTTTCGCTGGACGAGAGCTCCGTCTGGAACGAGCTTGTCGAATCCGCCGACCTGGACAAGAAAGAGCTCAAGCGCATGGGCTCCGAAGATAAGCTCGACACCATCTACGACGAGCTCAAGGGCAGTACCCTTCGCGCGGCGCCCAAAAGCTACGAAGAGGCGTGTGCGCTCAAGTTCGCCTAGCCTGCCGCTTCTCCCGCAGCCGCCGGGGCCCCGGCGTTCTGCCGCTCTCCGTTTTCCCTTCAGCCCCTATTTTTCCCGCATCACTGCAGCGCCCTCTGACAGACATGCGTCCGCCGCAAACGGCGCTACAGCACTTTCGGCTTCGCCGTGCGCAGGTAGTGCAGGACCGCCTTGATGATATCGTCGTCGTCTTTGCTGTCGGCGGTGACAAACTCTTTAGCGCCGCTCAGGTACTCCACGGTGATGTTCTGGCCGTAGGAGCTGAGCATCTTGATGTGCTTCTCCAGCCCCATCAGCTTGATGACCATCAGCTCGAAGAACTGCTTCGTCGGGCCGTCCGGGCGTCCAAAGCGCTCCGTGACCTCCTCCTCGATCTCGTAGACCTCCGTCGGGTTCTCGCAGAGGCTGAGGCGGCGGTAGAGCTCCAGGCGCAGGCGGTCCTCACTGACGAGCTCGTCGCTGATGTAGGCGCTGACGGCGAGCTTGAGGTCCACCTTCGCCTTGGGCGTCTCTTTTTTGTTGCTCAGCTCCTTGATGGCGTCCTCGAGCATCCGCAGGTAAAGGCTGTACCCGATGTTCTTGATGTGCCCGCTCTGCGCGTCGCCCACGAGGTTCCCCCCGCCCCGGATTTCCAGGTCATGGTAGGCGAGCACCGAGCCGCTGCCGAGGAAGGAGTTGGACTCCAGGGCGACGAGGCGCTTCTTCGCCTCCTCGGTAATGAGCTCCTTGTCCTCGACGATGAAGTAGGCGTACCCCTCCGTGTGGCCCCGGCCGACGCGGCCGCGGAGCTGGTGCAGGTCGGCGATGCCGAAGCGGTCGGCCCCGTCGATGATCATCGTGTTGACCCGCGGCATGTGGATGCCCGACTCGATGATGGAGGTCGCCAGCATCAGGTCGTACTCGCCGTCCTGGAACTTCAGCAGCTCCTTCTCGGTTTCGACGGCCCCAACCTGTGAGTGGAGCATCAGAATGCGCAGGTCGGGCAAGATCGCCTTGAGCTCGCCCAGCTTGATCGGCATGTGGTCGATGGAGTTGTAGACGTAAAAGACCTGCCCGCCCCGGCGCAGCTCGCGCAAGATCACCTCTTTGACGAGCTTTTCGTCGTAGGCCTTGACGAAGGTCCTTACCCCCTGCCGTTCGCCCGGAGGGGTCATGAGGGTGCTGAGCGTCTTGATGGAGCTGAGCGCCTGGTTGAGGCTCCGCGGGATCGGCGTGGCGCTCATGGTGAGCAGGTGCGTCTTCTCGTAGAGGGTCTTGAGCTTCTCTTTCTGTTTTACCCCGAACTTGTGCTCTTCGTCGATGACGACGAGGCCCAGTTTGGCGAACTTCGTCCCGAAGAGCGCGTGGGTGCCGACGACCATGTCGATGCTCCCGTCGGCCAACCCCGCCTCGACGGCTTTTTTCACCTTGGGGGTGACGAAGCGGTCGATCTTGGCGATGTGGAAATCATACTCGGCGAAGCGGGCCTTGAGCGAGGCGAAGTGCTGGGAGCTGAGCAGGGTCGTCGGGACGATCACCGCCGACTGGTACCCCGCAGAAGCCGCGGCGAACATCGCGTTCATCGCCACCTCGGTCTTGCCGAAACCGACGTCCCCGCTCAGCAGCCGGTCCATGACGTGGCCGCTGCCGATCTCGGCGATGATCTCGGCGATGGAGCGCGCCTGGTCCTCGGTGTACTCGAAGCCCGCCTCCGCCTGGAACGCCGCCAGCTTTTTGGCGTCCGTCTCGATGACGGGGGCGCTGATGAGCGCGCGCTGAGCGGCGGTGTTGACGATCTCCGAGGCGATCTCGAAGAGACGCTTCTTGACCTTCTCCTTGAGACGGCCGAAGCTCCCCTTGCCCAGGCGGTCGAGGACCGGCGGCGCCCCGGCGCCCGCGATGTAGCGGTCGATGGCGTCGAGGTTCTCCACCGGCAGCAGGACGCGCTCGTCGCCCTGGTACCTGATGGCGATGAAGTCGCGCACGCTTCCCAGGATCTCCGCCTGCTCGATCGCCTCGAAGATCCCGACCCCGTGCTCCTCGTGGACGACGTAGTCGCCCGGCTTGAGGTCGTCGAGCAGCAGGCTGCTCTTGCGGCGCCGCTTTTTGCGCACCGGTTTGTTCAGCGAGATGATGAGCTCGGTGTCGGTAATAAGGTTGACGATCTCGCCGGAGCGCTTGACAGTGATGCCCTTCGTGTCGAAGATGCCCGCCTGCTTCAGCTGGGCATCGCTGCCGGCGATAATGGTCACCCTCTTGTTCGGGTGGACCTCCAGCAGGGTTTTGACATCGGTGACCGCGAGGGCTTTGACCCGGTCGTCCTCGGGGAGGACCGCGACGGATTCAAAATCCGTTGCCTCTACCTGCGGGGTGTTGAGGGTGTAGGCCTCGCCGATCATCGCGTCGAGGCGTTTGACGGCGGCGACCTTTTTGCCTTCCAGGAAGTTCTCGGCATCGCCGTCCAGGTACCAGAAGCCCAGGGAGTCGAGGTCTTTGACGAAACTGTCGCTGGCAGACGCCTCGACGGCGCTCACGATACGCTCGTACCCGGCCTCGTCGAAGGCGTAGGGGGCGCTGTGCAGCTCGAACCCCTCCAGCTCTTCGCCGACGGTGCGCTGGGTCTCTACCTCGAAGGCCTTGATCTGCTCGATCTCGTCGTCGAAGAGGGAGATGCGGTAGGGGCTCTCCGTGCCGGGGGCGAAGACGTCGATGATGTCGCCGCGGAAGGAGACCTCCCCCTCCATCTCCACCAGATCGACGAAGCTGTAGCCCCAGTGCAGCAGCTCCGTTTTGAGGGCTGCAAGGTCGAGGCGGTCGCCGAAGGCGATCTGCTTCGTGCGCAGGAGGTTCGTTTTGGGCAGCGGAAAGAGGAGACTCTTGAAGGGGGCGATGACGAGGGGCTTTTTGGGCGCCTCGTAGTAGTGCCGCAGCGCCTCGGCCATCTGGCTCAGCTCTTCGCTGAAAGGGCGCAGGTCATCAAGCCAGGTCGCGCGGAAATCGGGGAGGACGACCGCCTCGATCTCCTTGAAACGGCAGAGGTCGCGGAGCTGCTGCGCTTCGGCGGCATCTTCGCAGATAAGAACGTCGGGGAGGCTACCCTTTTTCAGGTAGGCGTAGAGCTTGGCCTGCATACTCAGCGTGCCGTATCGTTGCGGAGGGTTTTCGGCGCAGTTCCCAGGGTCGCCGTCACTGTATGGTTCATTTCAATCCCGTCATTTTTATAAAGGCCTCCGCCACGCTGAACGAGCCGAAGACCAGGTACATTTTCTGTGCCTGCACCCCTTCGAAACTGCCGTAGGGGATATCCAGCGCTTCGAGCGCCCCGACGAGCGCTTCGCGGGCGGCGGCGCGTTCGCTCTGTACCCCGATCAGCTCGACGCGCTCGATGTTCGCCCGGAGCGCGGCGAGGATGGCGGCGTAGTCCTTGTCGCCGTAGCTGTTGTAGACAAGGACGACCTTCTGCGTCCCGAGCGCGCGGGCGATGGCCCGGGCGGCGAGGACGTTGTGGCCCACGTCGAGCCAGACGTTCGGGGCGATCCGCGAGAGGCGGCCGAAGAGCGGCGCGCTGAAGCTCTCTGCGTCGAAGGGGACGCCGAGTACCTGCAGCGCGCTCGCGGCAAGCAGGAGGTTGTCGCGGAGGTACGCCGGCAGTTCCAGCGCTTCCGCCCTCTTTTGAAGCGCCATTATAGCATCTTGGTCTAACAGCCGTTCACAGCGCAGCAGGGTCGCGCCCCGCTCCGCGGCGATCTCCGAGGCGATGGCGTAGACCTCCTGGTGGGGCTGCAGGCCCATAATCACCGTCGGCCCCATCGCCCGCAGTTTCGTCGCGGCGATCGCTTCGATGGTGTCGCCCAGGAAGGCCTGGTGGTCGAGGTCGATGGGGGTGACGAGGGTGAGCGTTTTGGGAAAGACGGCGGTCGCGTCGAACTCGCCGCCGAGGCCCGCTTCCATGACGACGTAGTCGCAGGGCTCATAGAGCGCCGCGGCCATCAGGGTTGTGAACTCGAAGTAGCTGAGCGCGTCGGCCGTCTCCGGGTCCAGCCACCCCATCACCTTTTCAAAGGCGTTTTGCAGCTGTTCGTCAGTGGCGTCGCTGCCGTTCAGCCAGAGGCGTTCGTTGAAGCGCAGGATATGGGGTGAGGTGTAATGGCCGACGCTCTGACCGGCATGCAGGAGGGCCGAGGCGAGGAAGCGCCCCGTCGTCCCCTTGCCGTTGGTGCCGACGAGGTGGATGATCTTCGGCAGCGACACACTCGCTTTTACCTGTTCCCAGGCCCGCGGCATCCGCTCCAGGTCGATCTTGTCGTAGTAGAGCGGTTTCGCGTCGAGAAACTCAGCGTACTTCAGCAGAGGCCCCCTCGCCCGCGACCTGGGCGACAAAGCTGTCGAGCGCCTTCTCCGAGCCGTACTTGATCGCTTCGAAGCGGACAAGGTCGGAGATGATGGCGTTGGGTTCGATGGTAAAGAGGTAGCTTCCCCGCGCGTTGTAGCGGCGCGTCTGCTCCCCGTGCTCCCGGTCGATGTCGAGGGTGACGATGGCGCGGTAGGCGACGATGTAGCCGTTGGTGTCGTACTGCACCGGGGTGAAGACGACATTGCGCAGGGAGATGGTCAGGTGGGTACTGGCGTGCTCCGCGTCGGTCAGACGGGTGCGGAAACGGTTGACGACGGCCTCGTCGAGGGCGTCTTTGATGTAGACGGTGTTGTCCGGGTCCTGCATGGAGATGACGATCTTCGTGCTCACACTCTCCTGCAATACCGGCTTGACGGCCCGGCTCGTCGGCCGGTAGCCGCAGCCCGCGAGCAGCGCCACGGCGATGAGCACCGAACCGAACCGCTGCAATCCACCCATAATCTCTTCCTTACTTGACGACGATGTTGACGAGCTTGTTCGGCACGACGATCTCTTTGACGACCGTCTTGCCCTCGAGCCACTGCGGAATGATCGCCTTGGCGGCTTCGATCATCGCCTCTTTGGACGCATCCGGCGCCACGTCGATCTGGCCGCGGTTCTTGCCGTTGACGGAGACGCCCAGGGTGATCGTATCGAGGGCGAAGACCTCCTCGATGAGCGTCTGTGCGCCGAGGTTCTTGCGGCCGAAGAGGCGGTCGCTGATCTCCCAGCAGACGTGCGGGACGATGGGCTCCATCAGGGAGGTGAGGACCCAGTACGCTTCCGTCCAGACCGCTTCGTTCTCCTGCTCGTTAAGGGCGTTCATCGCCTCCATGACCCCGGCGATCATCGTGTTGAAGGTGTAGCGCTCACCGAAGACGTCGTTGGCGCGCACCAGCGCTTCGTACACCTTCTTGCGCGCGGCCTTCTCCTCTTTGGAGAGAGCGGCGTGGTCAATTGCCGGCAGGGTGTCCGTCGCCGCCGCTTTTTCGCTGCGGTCGTGGAAACGGCGCAGGAAGCGGTAGGCCCCCTCGACGGCGCTGTCGTTCCACTCCAGCTCCTGGGTCGGCGGGGCGGCAAAGAGGATGAAGAGGCGGGCCGTGTCGGCGCCGTACTTCTCGATGAGGGCATCCGGATCGACCGTGTTGCCCTTGGACTTGCTCATCTTCGCCCCGTCCTTGAGCACCATTCCCTGGGTCAGCAGCCGCTCAAACGGCTCCTTGACGTCGACGTAGCCCAGGTCGCGCAGCGCCTTGGTAAAGAAGCGGCTGTAGAGCAGGTGCAAGATGGCGTGCTCGATGCCCCCGATGTAGTGGTCGACGTTCATCCAGTAGGCGAGCTCCTCCTTGTCGAAGGCCTCTTTTTCCCAGGTGTCGCGCCCCGCCGTGTAGCGCAGGAAGTACCACGACGACTGGACAAAGGTGTCCATCGTATCCGTTTCGCGCTCGGCCGCGCCGCCGCACTTGGGACAGCTGCACTGCTTCCATGTGGGGTGGTGCTCCAGCGGGTTCCCCTCGCCGGTGATCTCGACGTCGTCGGGGAGTTCGACCGGCAGGTTCTCTTTTTTCTCCGGGACGATCCCGCAGGTCGGGCAGTGGATGAGCGGGATCGGGGCGCCCCAGTAGCGCTGGCGGCTGATCCCCCAGTCTTTGAGGCGGTAGTTCGTCACGCGCTTGCCGATGCCCTCGTTTTCGAAGTGGGCGATAATGGCCTCTTTCGCCGCGTCGCTCATCATCTCGCTGAATGCGCCGGAGTTGAAGAGCATGCCCGGTTCCGTCATCGCTTTGCCTTCGACGACGCCCGCCTCGGGGTGGGCAATGACCGGCGTGATCGGCAGCTCGTACTTCGTCGCGAAGTCGTAGTCACGCTCGTCGTGGGCCGGGACGGCCATGACCGCGCCGGAGCCGTAATCCATCAGGACGAAGTTCGCGACCCAGACCGGCACCGGTTTGCCGGTGAGCGGGTGCACGACATTGATGCCCAGCGCCACGCCGTGCTTCTCTTTCTGGCGGTCGATGGAGCTGCTGTTCTTCATCGCGTTGATCTCGGCGGCCGTCTCCGTGGAGAGCAGGCCGTTGTCGATCATGTAGGTGACCAGTTCGTGCTCCGGCGCCAGGGCCGTATAGCTGACGCCGTAGATCGTATCGGGGCGGGTCGTGTAGACCTCGAAGCCCTCAAACGTATCACGCAGGCGCTTCTTGGAGTGCTCTTCGAGATGCAGCGTAAACTCGAGCCCGCTGCTGCGGCCGATCCAGTTCTCCTGCATGGAGAGGACCTGCTTCGGCCACCCTTTCTCCAGCTGTTCGAGGTCGTCGATCAGCTCGTCGGCGTAGTCGGTGATGCGGAGGTAGTACTGGTGCATCTCTTTTTTAACGATCGGGGTGTCGCAGCGCCAGCAGCAGCCGTCGACGACCTGCTCGTTAGCCAGGACGGTAAGGTCGTGCGGACACCAGTTTAGGAAGGCCTTCTTGCGGTAGAGCAGCCCCTTCTCGAAGAGGTCGATGATGAAGCCCTGCTCGAATTTCGTATAGAGCGGGTCGGAGGTGGCGAACTCGCGCTCCTTGGAGAAGGAGAGCCCCAGGGTGGCGAGCTCTTTGCGCATGTAGTCGATGTTCTCGTAGGTCCACTTCTTCGGGTGTACCCCGTGCTTGATCGCGGCGTTCTCCGCCGGCATCCCGAAACTGTCCCATCCGATGGGGTGAAGGACGTTCAGGCCCTGCTGGCGGTAGTAGCGCGCAAAGGCGTCGCCGATGGTGTAGTTGCGCACGTGCCCCATGTGGATGCGCCCCGACGGGTAGGGGAACATGCTGAGCACATACTTTTTCGGTTTCGTAAGATCATCAGCGGGTTCAAAACTGCGCTCTGCGTCCCAGAACGCCTGCCACTTGGTTTCGATATCGGACGGGTTGTATTGCAAGGTAACTCCTCGAAGCGGTGCGATCCGCCTCACTGTATTTCGAAAATCGGCGCGGTGCGCCTGTTGTTTAGTACTCTTCTCTTGTTTTGGAGCTTTCGATATAGACCAGGCCCATGGAGAAGACGTTGGCAATCAGGGCGCCGATGGTCAGAGCGACCGCGACGTCCATGTTGCCGACGACGACGAGGTAGATGAACGCCGGGATCAGGTGCAGGTCCGCCACGAGCGAACTGGCGAGCAGTTCGGCCGAGAGGAGGTTGCGCACCCCGATCTTGAGGATCGTCGATACGAGGTTCAGGCTCGCCGCGACGAAAAGGGAGACGGCCCCGTGCTCGTAGAGGAAGCCCGCCGTCGACGTCAGACTCATCAACGTAAAAAAGACGTAGATTACTTTACCCCAATCCATAGATAGCTCCTTTTAGACGGTTAAACCGTCCCTTGTTCGTACATGGCGCGCATCTTCTCTTTTTCGGCGCGGCGCTTGGCCGCATCGGCCAGCTTCGTACGGTAGTTGGCGACATTGAAGCCGAACCACATCAGAATCGGCGAGGCGACAAAGATGGAGGAGTAGGTCCCCACGATGATGCCCACCAGCAGCGTAAAGGCGAAGGCGTGGATGATCTCCCCGCCGAACATGAAGAGCGTCAGGACGACGAAGAAGGTCGTCAATGACGTCAGCGTCGTACGCGACAGGGTCTTCGTGACCGACTCGTTGATGACGTCGGCGAGCTCGATGCTCTTTGATGCCGTGACCCCTTCACGGATACGGTCGAAAACGATGATCGTATCGTTGAGCGAGTAGCCCAGCAGGGTCAGCAGAGCCGCCAGGACGTCAAGGTTGACGTCGATGGCGAAGAGCGAGATCGCGCCCATCGCGATGGAGACGTCGTGGATCAATGCCGCGATGGAGGCGACGGCGAAGCGCCACTCAAAGCGAACCGCGACGTAGATCAGGATCCCCAGGATCGCCAGCAGCATCGCCATGACCCCTTTTTCGCGCAGTTCGCTCCCGACTTTCGGCCCGACGATGTCGACCCGGCGGACTTCGAAGCTGCCCGTGCCTTTGAGGGCCTCGCGCGTCACGTCGCCCATGTCGGACTGGACGTCCTTGCTGGAGGTCTTGAGGCGGATGATGATCTCTTCGGGGGAACCGAATTCGGTGATCTGCGCCCCCTCGTAGAGCGGGTTGGCGGCCAGCGTGTCACGGACCGTGTCAATAGGCGCAGCACCTTCGTACTTGACCTGAACGATCGTACCGCCGGCGAAGTCGATGCCGTAGTTGAGCCCCTTCATCGCCAGGACGCCCCAGGAGAGGAGGACCAGGATCACGGAGACCGCGATGGCGATCTTCGACCGGCCCATAAAGTTGATGGTTTTCGTCTGTCTGAAAAATTCCATTATGCAGCCGCCTTCTTTTTACTGATGCCGAACCAGAGGCTGACGTTCTTGCTCTTGGCAATGCGTGTCTCAAGCATCTCGTAGATGCCGTGGGTTCCCAGGATCGCCGTCAGCATGGAGGCGAGGATACCGATGCTGATCGTGATCGCGAAGCCCTTGATGGCCCCCGTACCGTAGACATAGAGGACGACGGCCGCGATCAGGGTCGTGATGTTCGCGTCGAGGATGGCGCGCATCGCGTTGGCGTACCCCTCCTCGATCGCCTTGTGGATGGAGACGCCCTGGTAGAGCAGCTCGCGGATCCGTTCGGAGATAATGACGTTGGCATCCACCGCCATACCGACGGTCAGGACGATCCCCGCCATCCCGGGCAGGGTCAGCGTCGCGCCGAACATCGCCATGACGGCAAGAATAAGGAAGAGGTTCGCCACCAGCGCGATGTTCGCGACGATCCCCGCGATCTTGTAGTAGACGATCATAAAGATGAAGACCATCACGAAGCCGCCGATAAGCGCGACCAGGCTCGCCTTGATGCTGTCGGCACCGAGGCTCGGACCGACGGAGCGTTTCTCCAGCATGAAAATCGGCGCCAGTAGCGCACCCGAACGCAGTGCGATCGCGAGGTCCTGGGCCTGCTCGACCGTATAGTTCCCGCTGATCTGGCCGTGGCCGCCGCCGATGCGCTCGTTGATGACCGGGGCGGAGTAGACCTGGCCGTCGAGGACGATGGCGAGGTGGTTACCGACGTTCTTGCCGGTGAAGTCGCCGAAGATCTGCGCGCCTTCGGAGTTGAGCGAGAAGTTGATGACCGGCTGGTTGTTCTGGTTGAACGCCACCTGGGCGTCGGTGAGCATGGAACCGTCGAGGATGGGGATCTCGCGGACAAGGTACTTGCCGCCTGCCTGCTCCGCGTCGGGGAGGATGACGTCGCCGAAGCGCGCCGCTTCCGCAGGCGTCATCGAATAGGCGCGCATCTTGCGCTCTTCGTCCACCGCCATCAGTTCGAGCTTCGCGGCGCGGGAGATCAGCTCACGTGCACGCTGCTCCTCTTCGGCGCTCTTGATCCCCGGGAGTTCGACGAGGATGTTGTCGACGCCCTGGCGCGCGACGGTCGGCTCGGCAAGGCCGAACTGGTCGAGGCGGTTGCGGATCGTCTCGATCGCCTGGTCGACCGCCTGCTTCTGGGTCTTCTGCACCGCTTCGGGCGTCAGGGAGATGTGGTAGTTCTCGCCGTCGTGGACGACCTTGCCCCCCTCGATCTCGGCGAGCATCTTGTCCATTGCCGGCGCGTCGTCGCTGTCGAGCAGCGTGAAACGGACCGATTCATCGTCGGCGGTGAGGCCGTCGATCAGGACCTCTTCGCGTTCACTGAAGTGGTTGATCCCCGAAGCGATCGCCTTGAGGCGGGAGCTCACGGCCTCTTCGGTCTTGACGCCGAGCAGCATGTGCAGACCGCCCTGCAGGTCGAGCCCGAGGGTGATCTTGGTCCCTTTATCCGTCTGCAGCAGCGACGGGATGGAGAAGACCACCCCGAACAGGATCGCTGCGGCGAAGACGATTACTCTAAAGTTCAGTTTCATTTACATCCTCTCAAAAAGCTACCGGGCGCACGCCGGCAGCGCGGTCTCCGGGCACAGATGCCGGGGACCTCTACGAAGCAAAAAGCTTACGCTTCGTCCTCGTCTTTGCGCGCGACGGCGTCTTTGGTCAGTTTGACGGTCACGTTATCGGCCAGTGTCACGGTGAAAAACGTCTCTTCCACTTTCTTGACTTCGGCGATCAGGCCGCCGGAGGTGACGATCTTGTCCCCTTTTTTCAGGTTCTCGACCATCTCCTTGTGCTTCTTCGCCTGCTGCTGCTGCGGGCGGATGATGATGAAGTACATGATCGCGATCAAAAAGATAAAGGGCAGTAACTGTCCGATGATTTCCATTGGGTGTATCCTTACGTGTACGGGGTCGTGCCCCAAAATTCGTGCCATTATACTAAAGGGCACCTCTTAGAATGCTGTACCACGCAGCGGTGATGCACGATCGGTCACCTGCGGCACGTTTCGGGGGTTCGTATCTGCTATAATCCGCCGTAAAGAACGCCCATACTTCAAGGACCCACTTATGATGCCCCGTGCCGCCGGACTCCTGCTCCACCCCACCTCCCTGCCCGGCCCCTACGGCATCGGCACCCTCGGCAGTATCGCCCGCCGGTGGGTTGACCGCCTCAGCAGTGCCGGGGTCGGCTACTGGCAGATCCTGCCGCTGGGCCCGACGGGGTTCGGGCACTCCCCCTACCAGTGCTACTCCGCCTTTGCCGGCAACGCCCTGCTGATCGACCCCGACCTCCTTGTCGACGCGGGGTTCCTCAACGCGGACGAGCGCCCGCCCCGCTCGGCAGAGGGTTCCGCCGTCGATTTCGACACCGTGATCGCCCGCCACACGGCAATGCTGGAAAAAGCCCATGCCCGCTTCCGTCCGACGAAGGATTTCGACGCCTTCTGTAGCGATCATGCCGCCTGGCTGGACGACTACGCGCTGTTCATGGCGCTCAAAAGCTACTTCAACGAACGGGTCTGGAACGACTGGCCGGAGAACATCCGCCGGCGCGAACCGGAGACCCTGGCCTACTATACAAATATTCTCAAGGACGAAACCGCCTACCACCGTTTCGTGCAGTACTGCTTCTACACCCAGTGGGAAACGCTGCGCGCCTACGCAAACGCGAAAGGGGTGCGGATCATCGGTGATCTCCCCATTTACGTCGCCATGAACAGCGCCGACGTCTGGGCGCACCCCGAATACTTTCAGCTCGACGACGACCTGCAGCCCACGGCGGTAGCCGGAGTGCCGCCGGACTACTTCAGCGCCACCGGCCAGCGCTGGGGTAACCCGCTCTTTGACTGGGAGCGGCTGGAACAGGAGGGGTTTGCCTGGTGGGTCGCCCGCCTCAAAGGCGCCCTGGAGCTTCACGACTGGGTCCGCATCGACCACTTCCGCGGCTTCGAAGCCTACTGGTCCGTCCCCGCAGAAGAGGAGACGGCGATCAACGGTGCGTGGATCACCGGGCCGGGGGGCAGGCTCTTCAACGCCTTCCGCGCCGCCCTTGGGCAGGAGCTGCCCATCATCGCCGAAGACCTCGGCATCATCACCCCCGAAGTGGAGGCGCTGCGCGACGACTACGCCCTGCCGGGGATGAAGATCCTGCAGTTCGCCTTCGGCAGCGACGCCGGCAACCCCTACCTGCCCCACAACCACATCCGCAACTGCGTCGTCTACACCGGCACCCACGACAACGACACGACCAACGGCTGGTTCTACGCCGCGCCGCCGGAAGAGGCCGAGCGGGCACACACCATGCGCTACCTCCACTGCCCCTGGGAGGCGTTTCACGAGAGCCTGAACCGCACGGCCCTTGCCAGCACGGCGAACCTCGCGGTGCTGCCGCTGCAGGACCTGCTGGGGCTGGGCTCCGACGCGCGCATGAACACCCCGGGTACGGCCGAGGGGAACTGGCGCTGGCGCGTGACGCCGCAGCAGCTCGAAGCCGCCCCCTGGGAGGAGCTGAAAAACATGCTGGCACTTTACGGCAGGGCCTGATTGATGAGCTTTGGCACCGAACGGATCAACACGTTTTTCAGACCCGCCGCGAAACGCCTTCCCTTTATGCAGTCGCTGGCCGTCGCCTTTGCGATCGCTCTGGCGTTCTCGGCCTTTATCTATGTCGACTACTTCGCCCTGCCGCACATTGCCGCCGCCGAGACCCTCCTGGCCCTCTTTTCTTATTACGGGCTGCTCGCCGCCCCCCGCCGCACCCTGCTGCAGGCGGGATTTCTCATCGGGATCTTCTGGTTCTACTGGATCGGTTTCAGTTTCCGCTACTACGGCATGCCCTGGGCGATGCCGCTGATGACCCTGCTTTTCGGGGTCGTCTACCTCCTCTATTTCGGCGTCCTCTCCCTAAGTGAACAGCCGTTAACACGTGCAGTTCTGCTCTTCGGGCTCACCTTCGTCGCCCCGATGGGCTTCAACTGGATGGTCCCGGAGCTGCCGCTCCTGCACAGCTACCTCGGCGTTGAAAAGTGGCAGTTCGCCCTCATCCTTTTCGCCCTTGCCGCCGTAGCCTCGCTGCGCTCGCCGCTGCGCTTCGGCGCGCTGCTGCTCGTCGGCTTCGCCGCCGCACCCGCCTACACGCCGCCGCCCTCCCCGCCGCTGAAGGTCAAACTCGCCGCCACCGCCGTCCCCCAGGAGCTCAAGTGGGAGAAGGCGTATCAGGTGCCGACCATCCTGGGAAATTTTGCGCGCATCGACGATGCCGCCGCGCAGGGCTTTGACCTCATCATCCTCCCCGAATCGGTCTTCCCCCTCTTTCTCAACAAGGCGCCGGAGTTGATCGAGGAGCTCAAAGCGCGTTCGGAAAAGATCGCGATTGTGACGGGGGCCCTGCTCTTCGAGGACGGCAACAACTACAACGTCACCTACTTCTTCCATAAGGGAGAGATGCAGGTCGCCAAGAAGATGGTCCTCGTCCCCTTCGGCGAATACATCCCCCTGCCCAAGTGGCTGGGCGGCTGGGTCAACGAGGTCGTCTTCGACGGGGCGTCGGACTACCTCGCCGCCGACCACCCCACCGACTTCCTGATCGGCGGAACCCTCTTCCGCAACGCCGTCTGCTACGAAGCGACGACCGAACCGCTCTTCGCGGGGGACCCGGAATATATGATCGCCATCAGCAACAACGCCTGGTTCACCCCCTCGATCGAACCGACGCTGCAGCGGCTGCTGATGACCTACTACGCGAGACGCCACCACACCCGCATCTTCCACGTCGCCAATGCCGCGGGAACGGGGGTGATCGAGTGATCACATCAAAGCTCCTCGCCGAAGCCAAGGAAGTCTCGCACGGCTTCACCGAACGCCCCGGTGGCAAGAGCGCTACGCCCTATGCGTCGTTGAACCTCGCCTACCACGTCGGGGACGATGCCGCCGCCGTCGATGCGAACCACGCCCTGCTGGCCGGACAGATCGGGTATGCGCAGGATCGCCTCGTCCACATGCGCCAGATCCACTCGGACCGGATCGTGCGCTGCACCACAGAGATGGACTTTCACAGCCGGCCCGAGTGCGACGCGCTGATGACCGACATCGCGGGGCAGCCGCTGATGGTCATGGTCGCCGACTGCACCCCCGTGCTGCTGTTCGACCCGAGCCGCCGCGCCGTCGCCGCCGTGCACGCCGGCCGTGCCGGGGCATTGAAAAACATCGTCGGCAAGACCGTGGCCGCGATGCACGACACCTACGGCAGCGATCCGACCGATGTGATCGCGGTACTGGGCCCCTCGATCGGGAGCTGCTGCTACGAGATCGGCCCGGAAGTCGCCGCGGAGGTCGAAGCGGCCGGCTTTGGCAGGGCCCTCTCCCGCCGGGAGGGGAGCCGCTACCTTGACGTCAACCGCATCCTCGTCAATCAGCTCGAAGCCGCAGGTATTACAACCGGACATATCGACCTTCTCGGCCGCTGTACCGCCTGCCACACCGACCGCTTTTTCTCCTACCGTGCCGAAGGCGGCACGACGGGGCGACAGGCGGGTATCATTATGCTAAAATAGTGACCAAAAAGGCTCCCGCTTGACCCTCTTCCAGATTATCCTCTTCGCCGCCTCCGCCTTCTTTGCCTGGCAGATCTATAAATTCGTCCAGTCCCTCGGTGACGGCGAAACGAAACTCCCCTCCCACAGCGACGCACCGTCCCGGCCCGAACCCGCGCGTCCCGCCTATCCCGGCGCCCAGGAGATCGACACCCTTATTGACAAGGCCGACACCGCCTACGGCGAGGGCAATCTCGCCGAAGCGCGGGTCTACCTGGAGCGGGCCGAGAAACAGGACCCGGACAATCCGGAGGTGCTCAACAAACTCGCCTTTATCCTCTTTAAAGAGGGATCGAACGAAGAGGCCCTGCAAAAATACAACCGCTCCCTCTCCCTTGATCCGGACGACGACCTGACCCACAACGCCGTCGCGGGCGTGTTGCGGAAGCTCGGACGCCTTGACGAGGCGCAGGAGCACTACAAGAGCGCCGTCGACATCGACGACGCTTTCGAAGAGACCTACTACAACTACGGACGCCTCCTGATCGAAAAAGGGGACATGGAAGGGGCGCGCATGATGTTTGAAAAAGCGCTGGAGCTGCGCCCGGACTACCCCGAGGCGACTGAAGCCCTGGAGCGTTTGAAGTGAACCAGCAGCGCCTCGCCGTCCTCATCGACGCGGACAACTCCCAGCCCTCCATCATCGAGGGGCTCCTCGACGAGATCGCCCAGTACGGTATCGCCAGCGTCAAACGCATCTACGGGGACTGGACCTCGACGCAGCTCAAGGGGTGGAAAGCCCACCTGCTCGAACACGGCATCCAGCCCATCCAGCAGTTCGGCTACACGACGGGCAAGAACGCTACCGACAGCGCGATGATCATCGACGCGATGGACCTGCTCTATACGGGGAATTTCGAAGGTTTCTGCATCGTCTCCAGCGACAGCGACTTCACCCGCCTGGCCAGCCGCATCCGCGAGAGCGGCGTCAGCGTCTACGGCTTCGGCGAACGCAAAACGCCCAAACCCTTCCTCAGCGCCTGCGACAAGTTCATCTATACCGAGAACCTGCGCAGGGACGTCATCGCGAAAGAGAGCGTCGACGTGACGAAGGAGAAGAAGCTGCTGGAGCTTCTGCGCGACGCCGTCGACGACGCCGCCGACGATTCAGGGTGGGCCAACCTCGGGATGGTCGGGCAGCTCGTCGCCAACAAGCTCCCCGACTTCGACCCCCGGAGCTACGGTTTCAAAAAGCTCGGCGAACTGATCCGCGCCACGGAGGCCTTCGATTTCAAAGACGAAGACCCCCTCACCAATACCCGCGGCCTCTTTATCCGCAACAAACACAAGAAAAGGAGATACCGCGCATGACCCTGGGAGCCATCTACGACGCCCTCGACGCCCTATCCCCCTTTGAGCTGCAGGAGAAGTGGGACAACTCCGGCCTCATCGTCGGCGACCCGGCGCAGGAGATCACGACCGTGGTGCTCAGCATCGACGTCGACGCGGCGCTGCTGGAGGAGCTCGAAGAGGGAACCCTCCTCATCACCCACCACCCCCTGATCTTCGGCGGGCTGGGCGCGCTTGATTTCACGCAGTACCCGGCGAAACTGCTGCAGACGATGGTCAAAAAAAACATTGCCAATATCGCCATGCACACCAATTTCGACCAGACCCACCTCAACCGCTGGGTCGCGCAGGAGGTCCTGGGGCAGTCGGCCATCGAGCAGGAGGGTTTCCTCGCCTGTTTCGACGTCGATACCGACTTTGACAGCTTCGCCCGCGACGTCGCCGGACGCTTCGGGCTGGCGCAGCTCAAAACCGTCCGGTGCCATGACCGCCTGGGGCGCGTCGCCCTGGTGACGGGTTCCGGCGCCTCCCTGATGCGCGGCCTCAACGCCGACTGCCTCCTCACCGGCGACATCAAGTACCACGACGCCATGGAGGCCAAGGCCCTCGGCCTCTCCATGATCGACATCGGCCACTTTGAAAGCGAACGCTTTTTCCCCGAGGTCCTGGCCCCGCATTTGAAAAATTTCGGATTAACGGTTATAATTTCGTCATCGAAAAACCCGTTCACATATTATTGATCGTAGTAGCCCCCGACGGCAACGGGTAGCGGCATTGCAAACAATGCTGTTTCAAACTTTCCCACGGATAAAGGAATCTTCTGTGAACAAGCACCTCAAACAACTGATCGACCTCTCCAAGATCGACAAAGAGATCGACGCATTCGACCCGCAGATCGAGGCGGCCAACCACAAATACGAATCTGCCCTTGTCAAAAAAGAGGGCCTCGAAAGCAACATCGAAGGCCTCGAAAACGAGATCAAGGACGAGCAGCTCAAGCATAAGAAGAACGAGCTCCACCTCGCCGAACTCTCCCAGAAGCTCGAAGAGAACCGCAAAAAAAGCGCGGAGATCAAGACCGAGAAAGAGATGAAATCCCTCCAGCTCGAAGAGGAGATCGCCAAGGAGCAGATCAGCTTCGCCAACGAAGAGATCGAACGCCTCGACCGCATCATCGAGAGCAAGACCGAACGTGTCAATGAGCTCAAAGCGCAGATGGGCGAGCTCGAAGCCAACCTCGGCAGCGTCAAGGAAGAGGTCGATGCGAAACTCGCGGAGATCGACGGCGAACGCCAGCTGGTCTTTGCCCGCAAACAGGAGCTCGTCTCCCAGATGAACCAGAAGGGCCTCTCTTTCTACCAGAAGATCCGCCGCTGGGCGAAGAACACCACGGCCGTGCCGGTACGCAACCAGGCGTGCATGGGCTGTTTCATGGTCATCAGCGACAAGGTCTACGCCGACGTCATCAAAGGCGAAGAGATCACCACCTGTCCGCACTGCGGACGTATCCTCTACCTCGAAGAGGAAGCGACTGCCGAAGCGTAAGCTTCGCACCCCCCATTGCACGGCACCCGCATGAAGCCGTTTTCACTCATCTATTTCCTCCTCAGCGCCCTGCTCTACATAGCCGCACTGCCGCTGTTGCTGCTGCTCTGCCTCCGTCCGAAATACCGCGAATCCGTTCCGGCGCGCTTTTTTCTCAAAGGCAACCCGCCCTTTGCGCCGAAGGGGATCTGGTTCCACGCCTGCTCCGTCGGCGAAACCCGTGCACTGAAACCGCTGCTCGACCCGCTCTCCCCGGAAGAGGTGCGCATCAGCACCGTCACGCAGACCGGCCAGGACGTCGCCCGGGGGTACGGTGTCGCCCACCGCTACCTCCCGTACGAGCTCTTTACGCCGTGGTGGGTCAAGCCCCAGCGCGTCCTCGTCGTGCTCGAGGCGGAGTTTTGGTACCTGCTCTTCGCCGTCGCCCGTGCCCGGGGGGCGAAGGTTGTTTTACTCAATGCCCGCCTCTCCGAACGCAGCTTTCCCAAGTACCTGAAGCTGCGCTGGTTCTACCGGCGTCTGTTTGCCCGGGTCGACAAGATCTTCTGCCAGAGCACCGCGGACAAGGCCCGTTTTGAACAGCTGGGCGCCTCCAATATCGAGGTGATCGGCAATATCAAGCTGGCCCAGAACATCACTGCGACGAAGACCTACCCCAAGCCCGAAGGCGAGACCATCGTCGCCGCCAGCACCCACGAGGGGGAGGAGGCCCTGATCCTGGAGGCCTTCCGTGCCCGCCGTGCCGAGCACCCCGACAGCCGCCTGCTGGTCGTGCCACGCCACCCCGAGCGTTTTGACGCCGTCTGGGAGATGCTGCACGGCCAGTGCGACGGCGAGCGTATCGCGCGGTGGAGCAGGGACGGCGGCATCGAGGCGCTGCGGGAGCACCCCGTCGTCCTCGTCGACGCCATGGGCGAGCTCAACAACCTCTACGCCATCAGCGACATCGCTGTGCTCGGCGGTGCCTTCAAAGCGGACGTCGGGGGCCACAACCCCCTGGAACCGGCCCACTTCGGCTGCCGGACCCTCACCGGGACCCACTTTTTCAACCAGCGCGAACTGATGCGCTACGTCGACAACGTTGCCGTCGTCGAGAACGATGCCCTGACCGAAGCACTGCTGCACGCCGAAAAGCTGCGCCCCGCAGCGATCAACGGCAGCGTCGATCTCCAACCATTTTTTGACTACCTCACCAAGGAGAGCGCCTCATGAAAAAATCCCCGAACGATTACCGCGGACAGAGTAAAAAACTCGAAGCCAAGAACAAGATCAAATCCAAGGCCTACGCCAAGAAAGATGCCGGCCGCAATAAACCGGGAGCACAGCGGGCCAAATCCGCGGAGCCCGAAGAGAGCCGCTACGTCCAGACCCGCCCGAGCGGCCCCTCCGACAAAGCCTATAAACTGCTGGCGGCGCAGGAGGGGATCTCCAACGCCAAGGCCAAGGAGCTGATCGACCGCGGGCTGGTCTACGTCGGCAACAAGAAGGTGATGATCGCCCGGGGCGAACTGCCGCTCAAAACGGAGTTCAAAGTTCAGAAAGTCGAGCGCATCCGTCCGATCTTCGAGAACGACGACCTCATCGTCGTCGACAAGCCCGCCTTCCTCAACGCCGATGAAGTGGAGCGCCAGTTCAAGGGGACCCGCCTGCTCCACCGGCTTGACCGGGAAACGAGCGGGGTACTGATGCTGGTCAAAAACGAAGCCTTCCGCGAAAAAGCGATCGAGGCGTTCAGAAAAGACGAGGTCTATAAAGAGTACGTCGCCTGGGTCGAAGGCGTTGTGACGGAAGAAGCGGTGATGGATGAGCCGATTCTGACGGAGAAACGCCACGGCAAGGCCCACTCGAAAATCTCCAAAAAGGGCAAACCTGCGGTCACGGAGATCTACCCCCTGGAGGTCTCGGCCAAGAAAAGCAAGCTCAAGCTCATCATCCACCACGGCCGTACCCACCAGATCCGCGTCCACCTGCGCGCTTTCGGGCACCCGATCATCGGGGATGAGCAGTACGGCGGGCGCCGCAGCCAGCGGGTCATGCTCCATGCGAAAAAGGTCGAACTCCTCGGCATGACCTTCGAAACGAAAGAGCCGAAGCTCTTCACCCACTTCTCGGCCTGAGGGCTACTCCTCTTTTTTCGGTGCCGCGTAGACCTCGATCTCGACGCGGCGGTTCGCCGTCCGTCCTTGGTCCGTCGCGTTCGTCGCCACCGGCCGGCTCTCGCCCATCGCACGGGTTTCGATCTGCTCCGGCACGATACCGAGGCCGATCAGCCTGCTGCGAACGGCGTTGGCGCGCCGCTGCGAAAGTTTCATATTGTATATCTCCGTCCCGACACTGTCCGTGTGGCCGACAACGACCAGCCGGTCATTCTGCTGCAGCCTTCCCGCCAGCTGTTTCAGCGCGGCATCACCCTGCGGCTTCACGTCGGACTTGTCAAAATCGAAAAGGGTATCCGACGCGAGCACGACGCGTTCGGTCGGTTTCTTGATGATGACCGGCTTTGGTACCTCTTTAACGACCTCCACCTCTTTAACCACCTCAACTTCTTTAACGACTTCCACCTCCTTGACGACCTCTTTTTCGAGGACCGTACCCTCGCCGGGGACCGGTACTTCTTTGACCATGACGATCTTTTCAGGCTCCGGTTCCGGGATACCGAACCGGTAGACTACTCCCAAAGAGTAGAGGTTGATATCATAATCCGATCGGGATCCGGCTTCGGCGAGGTGGTACGCCTCCCACTCGCCGCGCACGCCGAGCGCGGGGGTGAAATCGTACTGGACGCCGGCGCCGAGCTTGTAGCCGACGTCCCATTCGGTCACGTGCATATCCTTGGGCGCGCCGTTGACAAGCAGCACACCGCCGCTGTAGCTGTAGTTCTTGCTCATCCCCCCGTACAGCACCCCGATACGGGCAAAGAGGGAGAGAGTATCCATCAGCGGCAGGTGCGCCAACCCGTCCAGGTTGATCCCCTGTGCCGAGAGCGTGCCTTTATAAACCTCCCCCGTATTGGTGACATCTTTGAAGGAGAGTTCGCCCAGATTGAAATACCCCCCTTCCACTGCAAAATAGTGGTTCAGCAGGTAACCGCCGAACAGTTTGGCCCCGAACACCTCCTCGTCCGCCGAAGCGTTCGTCACATAACAGGCCGGGTCCCCCTGACACACCTCTTTTTCAGTCGTCGAGAGTGAGACCGACCCGGTCGCATACCCCAGGTTCAGCCCGAGGTAGGGTCCCGGCATCGCGATGCGTTCCACCGCCTCTGCCTGCAGGGCCGCCGCCACCAAAACCGCCGTTACCGCCGTCCGTTTCATTTTCATCATCTTCCTTCCGTTACCGGGGAGGCTCCCCCGTATAGTCTGCCCGGGGCTAATAGCCGTATACCAGGCTCATCATCGTCACGTCCGCCTTGCCGATACTGGCACCCAGCAGGCCTGTGACCGTGTCCAAAAGCGGGGAGAGCAGCGGCAGCAGGATAGAGAGCAGAGGATTGAGCAGGTCCCCCAGCAGCGCGCTCACATCAAGCGGTATGATGTCGAGCAGCGTAATCTTCAGTTCCAGATTGCTGATCAGGGTGTTGAGCAGGGCATCGGTTGTCGACCCTGTCGGTGCATAAATGCTCTGCATCTGCTGCATATCGACCGGGACGAAATTGATCGCACCGCTATTGGCCACTCCGGCGGCATAGGCTTTGACACTCACTTTTACCAGCCCCAGGAGATTGACGAGATCCGCCGCACTGACATCTTCCGGGGAGAGCGGGGCATTCGAAAAGAACTGGTCGTCGGGGATCGTCCCGATCACCAGCGTCGCCAAACCGTTCTGAACACTCATGGCAATCTCATCGTTGTTGAGCGCTGTCAGGCTTCCCACAGAGGACCCGAGCTCCAGGTAGAGCGGCAGGTTGACCAGGTCCGCACTCACCGTCCCTTCCCCGTCGAGTTCCGTATTCAATGCGCCCAGAAGATCCCCCAGGATCCCCCCGACTTTCAGGTTGAGCTGCAGACGCGTGGATGCAGAGTGGATCGTATCTCCCTCTGCCATCATGGCGATCGCCGGCGGGGAGACGACCTGCAGCTTGAGTCCGCTGCTCTCATCCGTCAGCAGCGGCAGGGCAAGCGGGATTTCGATCGGCGTGCCCAGGGTAGGTGCCAGTGCCTGGTTGATGCCGGCCAGCAGCGACTGGACGCTCAGCTGCGCCGTAGAGATGCCCGTCATCGACAGCACATCGTTCAGGTACATCGGCAGGGTATCGACCGGGAACTGCAGCAGACTGCTGACGGTCACCTTTGTGCTGCCGAGTCCTGCTGCTTCAACCCCGGCCAGCAGGTCGGTAATGAGCTTCTGCGCATCGGTGGCATTCACCCCTTCGAGCTCGCCGGCAATGAGCTTCAGCATCGCATCGAGCGTAATATTGCTGTCGAGCAGATCCTCCACCGTCGCGGCATCCACGACGTCACCCAGATCCGCGACCAGGTCGGGGAATCCGAGTTTGGCGTCGGCCAGGCCGCCTGCACCGAGTACCTCCACGGACGCCTGCGTCCCCAGCAGGCCGCCGAGAACGCCCCCGAGCAGCTCCGAGTTGTTCGTGTCAACCGCCACCGGGGCGGACGCCATGGAGAAGACGGCCGCCTTGACCAGTTTCAGCGGGCCCGTCGTAAAGCTGTTCACGCTGTCATACTCCAGCTGCAGGCCCCCCAGGGATGTCACGGGCTGTTTGATCGTAAAGGTATAGGTCGCATTGTAATCGAGCGGCAACGACGGCGTAAACGTCATCAGGTGGTCATCGCCGACGTCGCTGTAACCGATCGTACCGTCGACCGCGCTGCCGTTGCTGTCATGCAGATAGACGTTGGTCGCATTCAGTGTCGCCGTATTGACCGCTTCATTGAAGTTTCCGAGGATGTGTGCACCGACGGAGACGTTGGTATCGCCGTCATTGGGCAGCACCGTCACCTGAAGGTATTTGAGCGTGCCTGTTGTGAAATGGAATACATTGTCGGCCGCAAGGAGGTAGCCGTCGCTCGCCTTGACACCCCGGGTGACATAGACGGTGTAATTCGCATCTTTCAACAGGTCCGTATCGGACGTCAGGGTGAAGAGTCTGGTATCCGTCCCGTAGAACTTGATCGCCGAGGGGACCTTGGTACCGTTCTCATCGAGCAGGTAGAAGGTCGAATCGTTCACGGTCGAGACGTTCATCTCTTTGTTGAACTTCGCCGTTATGACCTTATTGATCGGGACATTGACCGCGCCCTCGGACGGATCGACCGTCACCTGCAGTTCACCGCCGTTGACATTATCGTCAAAAGCACTGTCACGCCCGCACCCGGCCAGAATCATCACCATTGCCAGACCGAGCAGACCTGCCAACCCACGCTTAAACATAGACGTATTCACTTAACACTCCTTCATATAGATCTGGAACACCGTCCAACCTGAACGACGGCATTCACCTCTTCCCCGAGACTGGATGTGACCCCTTTCCGCGATCCCACCGTCATCTCATTTATAACAATTTGAATCATATCTTCATGATACTTAATAAATATCATAAATGATATATTTTTATTACATTCTGTTTATTTATCAAATTATTATCAAAAAGATTATCTTGATTTATGCATTGGAGTTTTACCGATGCTCACAAATGACGCGCAATAGTGTCACGGTCGATAGATGCCGGAAATATCCGATAGAAGAAAGATGGGTTATATCGATTTTGTCGGGGATAGATTTTGCGGGGTGTTTCAGGGGTGAAGGGGACTCCATGGAGTCCCTTTCATTGGATGCGCTCTTACTGCGCGTCC
This sequence comes from Thiomicrolovo sp. ZZH C-3, assembly GCF_054862725.1. Classification (NCBI taxonomy): domain Bacteria; kingdom Pseudomonadati; phylum Campylobacterota; class Epsilonproteobacteria; order Campylobacterales; family Sulfurimonadaceae; genus Thiomicrolovo; species Thiomicrolovo sp. ZZH C-3. The sequence goes on along the minus strand of NZ_JBTKXX010000001.1, from coordinate 531,426 downwards.
GTTGCCGGCATGGTCACTTCATCCGCGGGGGGTGTGATCTCTTCGCCGGGTTCTTTCGGTGCCGCGATGATGTCGATATCGACACGGCGGTTCTGTGCGCGGCCTTCGTCGGTTGCGTTGGTTGCCACCGGGTCGCTCTCGCCTTTGGCCTTCGTTTCGATGCGGTCGGCTTCGATACCGTTGATGACCAGTTCGTTCTTGACCGCGTCGGCACGGCGCTGTGACAGCTTGAGGTTGTACAGTTCCGAACCGATACTGTCCGTATGGCCCGTGACAATCAGCTTGTCGTCTTTTTGCAGTTTGGCCACGAGGTCTCTGATCGCCGCTTTCCCTTCCGGTTTGACGACGGCCTTGTTGAAGTCAAAGAGGGCATCCGTCGCCAGGACGACACGTTCGACCGGTTTCCGGATGACAACAGGTTCGGCCGGTACCTCTTTGATGACCTCTTTCTCGACGACTTTTTCGACGACAACAGGTTCGGCCGGTACCGGGACCTCTTTGACCACGATGACCTTTTCCGGTTCCGGCGGCGGGACCGGTGCGTTCGGATCGTCACCGAAGCGGTAGACGATACCGATGGACCAGAGGTTCATGTCGAGGCCGGAATCGGAAGCATCCTCTTCCATATGGTACCCTTCCCACTCGCCGCGGACGCCGATGCGTGGTGTGAAGTCGTACTGCACGCCCATGCCCAGTTTCACGCCGGCACCCCACTGGCTGGCACTCATGTCTTTGGGGACGCCGTTCACGTAGAGCGTACCGCCTGAAAAGGAGTACTGTTTGTCGACTTCGGCGTACATGAAACCGAGACGGCCGAAGACGGTCAGCTGTTCCAGGATAGGCAGGTGCCCGACCACGTCGGCATTAAGCCCCTGCATCTTCGCGGTTCCCTTGTAGGTCTCGCCCGCACTGGTATTGTGCTTGAACGAGATCTCGCCGAGGTTGAAATAGCCCCCTTCAACGGCAAAGTAGTCGTTAAACAGGTAACCGCCGAAGAGTTTGAGGCCAAAGGCTTTCTCCTCGATCGAGGAGCTGATGACGGTACAGGCCGGGTCGCCGTTACACGCCTCTTCGGCCGTATCGGTCTCATTCACCCTGCCGATCGCGTAACCGACATTGCCCCCGATATAGAGCCCGGGGAAAGCAATGCGTTTCGCCGGGAAATCAGCATACGCCGCAGTGGTGAGCAAAAGTGCCGCCGCGGCCAATGAATATTTTCTCATTATTATCATCCTTCATTTCACGGGGCCAAGCCCCGTTTACATTCTCTATTCTACGTTTTACGGCTGCACAATATAATGCTCGATGAGTCCGAGCATGGTGACGTCCGCACGGCCGGTATAGGTACCGAGCAGCTCACTCACGGAGTTCAATACCGGAGAGAGCGCAGGGACAATCGTATTGGCCAACAGATCCGTGACGCTGCCAAGGATCGTTCCAAGAAGCGGGTCTGAAGTACCAAGCGTCAATGCGCCAACCGTAACGTTCAGTTCAAGGTTCGCTACAAGATCAGCCACCAGAGCATCCGTCGTATCTCCCAACGGTGCAAATGCACTGTCAGTCTGCGCAACATTGATTGGCATGAAATTCATCGGCGTAAAGGCAGACGGTGAACCGTTGGCAAAGGCTTTGACATCGACTTTGATCGGTGTCGGGATACCCAAGACAGTGAGATTCAGATCCAGCAGACTGACCGCATCGAAATCCTCTGCACCGATGACTTGATCAGAGAAGAAGATATCATCCGGGATCGCACCGAGATAGATCTTGGCCAGACCGTTCTGAACGGCCATCACGATCTCATCTACGGAGAGTGTTTCCAACGTCCCCTCTGCCTCAGCCAACACGATGTAGAGCGGGATGTCTACGAGCGTTGGCACATCAATCGTCACCAGGCCAAGCAACAGTGTATTCAGCAGGTCCGTCAGACTGCCAAGCAGACCTGTCAACAGACCACCGTCGACCTGCAGGTGAAGCTGAATGCGTGACTGCGACGCTTTGATCGTATCCCCCTCGACCATCACGGCATAGGCCGCAGGCGAAACCAGTTGTGCACGCAGCGTACCGTCTGCACCAAGGAGCCCCGCCAGGTCCAGCGGCACTTCAATAATGCTTTCGGCAACCGGCATCAGCGCAGAGTTGAGACCGCTCAGGATTGCAATGCCATCCGTAGTGGCCGCAGCAAGATCCTCTGTGGAAACCAGCTCCGTCACATCCATCGGCAGCATGCTGGCCGGGAACTGCAGCAGATCACTGACATTGATCGTCTGATCCGTGCCGTTGCTGTCAATCGCGGCGATAAGCTGATTGATGACATCCTGTGCCGGTCCGGCCGGAATCGCGCCGTACTGGTCAGCGAGCACCTGAAGTGCCTGTGTTACCGTGAGATTACTGTCGACCAGATCTTCGATCGTTGTCGCATTGACTTCGTTTGCGAGGCCAGTCACAAACCCGACAAACTGGACATCCGTTTCAGCAAGCCCCTGGACACCGGCAGCGTCGACCTGCAGCTGTGTTCCAAGCAGGTTACCCGTAAGGCCGCCGAGAACTGAAGACTCGTTTGTGTCGACCGTCGCAGCGTTACTGTTCATCGTGAAGACTGCCGCATCGATCACCCGGATCAGGTTGCCGGTCGTAAAGGTTGAACTTGCATCGCTTGCCAGCGTATCGCCGTTGACAGCCTCAACACCGGTTGTGACCGTGAACGTATAGGTCGTATACGCCGTGAGGTTCGCATCCGGGTTGAAGACGGCGATGTAATTGGCGCCGTCATAGCTGATCGCGCCCGGAATCACACCGGTCACATTGTTTTCGAGATAGAAGGTCGTACCGTCAAGCGTCGTATCATTCACATCTTCATTGAAGTATGCAACGATATTGTCCGTAACGGCAACGCCTGTTTCTCCATCGGCTGGAACGATATAGACCTGAAGCTCCGTCTGTGTTCCCGTCGTGAACGTCGATGTCTCGTCCGTACCGAGCTGCTCGCCGTCAAGGGAGGTCACATCGTTTTCAACCACGAAGGTGTAATCACTGTTCGGTGCCAGAGTCGTACCCGGATCGAGGATAAAGGTCACAACGGTATTGCCGCTCGCATCAGTAGCCGTATGCAGCGTGCCCGGGACATGGGTGCCGTTTTCATCCATCAGGTAGATATTGCCCGAATTCAGTGTTGAAAGGTCCATCGGCTTGTTGAAGGTGGCGGTGATCATCGTATTGATCGGCACGTTCGTTGCACCGTCCGGCGGGTTGATGGAAACTGCCAGGTGCAGCCAATCCCCCGTCACGAACATCGCTTCCTCATCAGCTGCCAGCATATGCCCGGTCGGTGCCGTGACATCCGTCGTGACGACCGTCGTATAGGTTTCAAAAGGTGCAAGGTTGGAGGCAAGCTTCAAGATCAGCGTCGTATTATCGTCGGTATGCTCGATAGATGTTACCGGCACTTTTACGTCATTCTTATCCAGCAGATAGAAACTGTTGCCATCGACTGATGCAATATCAACCGGCTCGTTGAACGTCGCCGTGATATTGGGATTGAGCGATACGTTCGTATCCCCCTGCTGCGGGTTGAGCGTGACGGTCAGACCCAGTAACGTGCCGGTCGTAAACTGTGTGACAACGTCTCCACCGAGGCGGGCGTAGTCTGTCGCTCTGATCCCGTTCGTGATGACGAAACGGTACGTCGTGTTCTCCGTCAGGTTTGCGTCAGGCTTGAACCGCAGTACTTTGTTCAGGTAGGACCAGGAACCCGGCACCATATTATTATTGGGATCCAGCAGGTAGAACGTTGTCCCCTCGATCAACGTATCTTGCCGGATGTCCTTGTTGAACGTTCCCGTAATATCAGTATTAAGGAAAACGTTCGTTGCCCCGTCGGCAGGTGACACTGTCACCTCAAGGCCACTACCCTTGACATTATTGTCAAAGGCACTGTCCGCACCGCATCCCGCCAACATGAGCATCATTGCCATGCCGAGGAGGAGTGCCAACCCCTTCTTCGTATGCAAAAACAGTTGCATTATAAACTCCTTCATTCATGAAGCATTTGTCTCGGTTCAGGTTGCTTCTGACCGCCATCCCCGCCGTAAAATATGGACGGAAGAATTCCATCAATAATATCACATCAAACTGAATTAAACCAAAACATTATATGGCAGGAAATTACAGTTTTATCATAAAGTGGAATCAGCTGGTAATGGGTGTCGACAGCATCTCATACAAGACTGGAAAAGTGCCATATCTTTTGCTAAAAGAGATGTTTTCTGGTGGGGAATTTGATGTGATCCCGCCACAGCAAAATGCTGCGGTAGGTGTAGAAAAGGTGTATTTAGAGCGGCAGCGCCAGGTTCTGAGCATTCAGAAGGCTCAGAAGCGTCTGCAGAATGGCTGTCGGATCCGTTGTCAGACTACCGAGCAGAGATGTGATCGTGCCGGCAAGATCACCGCCAAGCAGGCTTGTCAATGTCGTCAGCAGGTCCCCCAGGAGAGAACCATCAAGCAGATTCAAGACATCACCCAGATTAAGCAGAGAACCGAGCAGAGATGTCAACAGTCCCCCATCAACACTACCAAGGGAGCCAAGAATACTTGTCAGAACACCGGTAGGATCACCGCTGCCGAGGATCGTATCGAGCAGGCTTGACAGGTTAGCCAGATCGAGGGCACCGAGCGGGCTACCATCTACCAGCAGACCTGTCAGGTCGCCCAGCGGCAGTGTCTGCGTCAGGTACGGCACGTTGGTCATCAGACCACCAAGGATGGCAAAACCACCAAGCTTGTCGATCGTTGTGACGACTGGCAGGACAACCGCCCCATTGATCAGCATGGATGCCGCGGCGGCATTCATATTGTGCGCCATCGATTCCATCAGCGCCAGCATATTGACAGAAGTCAGCAGAAGACCGTTGACGCTCGTATTCATCGGGTCGATACCGAACGGAAGAACTTCACCCGGCATGGCCAGGATATCGTTCAGGGACATTGCCGGCAGGTTCAGATCCGGTACTGCACCGAGTACCGTTGTGAGCACATCCGCGACCGGTGCAGGAACCGGGAGGGCATTGATGATCTCGATCAGCTGCGCAACACTCAGTTTCGTTGCCATCAGCTCATCCAGCGGAAGTGCGCTGAGGACCGGAAGCGTTTTCGCCGCTTCGATAATATCGTTGATCGTCGTATCGGTGCTGACCAGGCTCAGGAGTCCTGCAGGATCAAGCAGCAGGCTGCCGTCGCCAAGCGGAAGTACACCAAGCAGACTTGTCAGGGAGCCGACCAGCAGGTTAGGATCGATACAGGATGTCAGATCGCCCGCAACCTGTGCAAGCAGACCTTCAACCGTACCGAGCAGACCCGTCGTCGTTGTCAGCAGTGTTGCCGGCAGGCTGCCGAGTGTCGTACCAAGCAGTTCCTGCGGCACGACGATCAGATCACCCAGACTCAGGGTATTTGTCAGTTGGGAAGGGTCAAGCGCGCCTGTCAGTGTCGACAGGACGTCCGCCGGGTCACCGGATGTCAGTGTACCGAGGATACTGAACAGATCGCCCGCGCTGAGCGGAGCGGACAGGAGTTCGCCAAGTGTATCTGTGCTGAGCAGGCCCGTCGCACTCTGAACGGCACCAAGCAGATCGCCGAGCGGGAGTGCAACGGCCAGCGTTTTCAGGTTTTCAGCTGTCAGAGCGGCACCGCCCAGGACACTGTCTGTCGCACAGTCGAGTGTTGCGACGACCGGTTCGAGCTGCGGGATACAGGCCGCAACATCGTAACCGACACCCATGATCGTATCATCCAGGAAGGTCAGCGCATCGACACCTGTTTCAGCCACACCGGCAGTCGTCGCAGTGACCGTGCTCAGTACTTCCGTCAGCAGGCTCGGTGCTACGGCAAGCAGATCGCCCAGCGGCAGCGTCTGCAGCAGCGTTGCCGGGTCCAGCGCATCTTTAAGCGAAGCGACGATCGCCAGAACGTCCGGCGTACCGCCGACAAGACCGATGATATCGAGTACTTGGCTCAGGGATACGCTTGTCTCCAGCATCGCACCGACCGTGACGTCTGATGTCGTCAGACCGAGTTCGACCATGGCATTCGCGACAGCGGCAAGGTCAAGCGGAATGGAAGTAAGAATGCTGAGGTCGGCTGCGCTCAGCGCGTTGGTAAGTGTACCGGTTGTCGTATTGAGAACACACTCAAGCGTGCCGAGGAGCGCCGTCGCCTGCTCTGCACCGACTACGGTACCTGATGTCGTAGATGAAGAGGATGAAGAACCACATCCTGATAACAGAAGTGCTGCCCCCACAGCACTTGACATCAAAATACCCCGTACGCCACGTAGTGATTGTTTCATTGTTTTTTCCTTATATTTACTCTAGAAGTCTGTCGTGCACAGTAGCAAGTGCAGATTTCGCATTACGGATCGTTTCCATCCGCCCAAAACCGATAGGAAAGCTCAATCTCAGCCTAAACGGTTCGCCTCAGTGCAATGTTTAACACCAGTAGCAATCAGCCCTTACCGATGCCACCTCTTACCCTTCCTCAATTCCTGCAATTGACGTGAAACCTGATGCCAAATTGTTCTTTAGAGTCGTGGTATGAAAATTATGCCATTGCAAAGTCGGGGTTCAGCTTCATAGATATAAAAATCTGCAATACACGACATGCCGTATGTTACTATTCTACACGTTTAAGAAAATAAAAAGGAATCATAATAAAACTATTTCTTATATTTGTTTTTTTGTAGTTTTTTTTGGTGTATTATATTTATTCAATCCATTTTATTTTGAACTATTTTTTTATATTAACGGTATTTGTGTATTTCAACATGTTTTTCCATGAATATCAAAAAAGCTGTCATCCCTGCCAACACGACCAGTCCGTAACGTATTTCAGGGTATAGCGTCTGTCTCTCTGCCTTTGTTCTATATTATGGATGATGTCAACGGCGCTCAATCGTCCTGCAAAGGCTGTTTCGCTATAATGCGCCTTCATTCATTTTGCACCCACCCTATATAGTTATGATGCAGAGCATAAGGAGCACCCGTGTTTGATACCTTGACGGATTCATTTACGTCCGCCATTAAGAAGATCCGATTCCACGATGACGACAAGGCATTGAAAAAAGCGCTGACCGAACTGAAAAAAGCGCTCCTCAAAGCCGATGTCCATCACAAAGTCGTTAAAGAGCTTATCGATCGCGTCGAACTGGATACGAAAAAAGCCGGCATCGGCAAGGACCAGTTCCTCGATGCGATGCGCTTCACCCTGCACGACCTGCTGAAAACCGAGGGGCACCAGGGGTTTGTTTTTGCCGCGAATCCCCCCACCGTGATCCTCATGACCGGCCTTCAGGGGTCGGGGAAAACGACGACAACAGGGAAACTCGCCACCTACCTCAAAGAGCAGAAAAAGAAAAAGGTCATGATCGTCGCGGCGGACCTGCAGCGTATGGCCGCCGTCGAACAGCTCCGCCAGATCACGGCACAGATCGGCGTCGACCTTTACGAGGACGAGGCAACCAAGAACCCGGTGGAGGTCGTCACCGCAGCCATGGCCAAGGCCAAAAGCAACCTGTACGACGTCGTGCTCGTCGATACCGCCGGACGCCTGGCCATCGACGAAGAGCTGATGAGCGAGTTGAAGCAGGTGCGTGACGCCGCGAATCCGAGCGAGATCTTCTACGTCGCCGACGCCATGACGGGCCAGGATGCAGTCCGCACCGCCCAGAGCTTCAAAGAGCAGATCGGAATCGACGGGGTGATCCTGAGCAAATACGACGGTGACGCCAAAGGCGGCGTCGCGCTGGGCATCGCCTCTCAGGTTCAGGTACCGCTGCGCTTTATCGGTGCCGGCGAGAAGATGGCGGACCTCGAAGTCTTCCTCCCCGACCGCATCGTCAACCGCCTGATGGGGCTGGGGGACATCGAAGGGCTGGCGGAGAAAGCGTCCAGCGTCATCGATGAGAAGCAGGCGAAAAAGCTGACCCAGAAGATCAAGAAGGGGCAGTTCAACTTCAACGACTTCCTCGAGCAGATGGAGAGCATGAAGAAGCTCGGCTCCATGAAATCCCTGCTGGGGATGATCCCGGGGATGGGCGATATGTCCAAGGCGCTCAAAGACTTCGACCTTGAGAACTCCCAGGAGCTCAAACAGATCAAGGCGCTGGTGAGCTCCATGACCCCCAAAGAGCGCGAGAACCCCGACCTGCTCAACAACAGCCGCAAGCAGCGGCTGGCCAAAGGGGCCGGAATGGATCAGATGGACGTCAACCGTATCCTCAAGCAGTTCAAAAATGCCGCGAAGATGGCGAAGAAGTTCTCCGGCAAAAAAGGGATGCAGGATCTGCAGAACATGATGAGCCAGATGCAGGGCGGAAAGTTCCCGCGCTGATCCCCCCGCCGCGCCGTTTGCATACGGCACGCTCCCTTCCTCCTTTTTTTCAATGATTGTATCCGCTGCAGCGAAACTGTTATAATGGTCACATCTTCGTGCATTTTCCCACAAGGAGAGATCATGCGTACACGCCTTCTTTACCTCCCCCTGTTTCTCTTGCCGCTCACCGCAGTTGCCATAGAGCCCCAGGTGCAGATACAGCGCCCCGCCGTCTCGACCAAGGTGCCCCAGAAAATCGTGCCCCCCTCCTCTTCCCAGCAGCCTGTCGAAAAACCGGATCTGACGGTGACCGGTATCACGGCCTATACCCAAAGAGGCGGCACCATACTGAGTCATGTCCGCAAGCTCTACGTCAATGAGCCCCTTGAACTGGACACCACTATCGAAAACGTCTTTGCCTATGACGGGCACAGCCGCAAAAAGTTCAAGATCACCGTCCAGTTCAGATACGGCTACTCCGGCCCGGTGCACAAGGAAAAGACCATCTGGGTCACCAAAAACCTTGAACCGGGGGAGTCCCTCACGCAGCACATCATCTACGGCAGGGTCAAAAACACACCGGATGTACTCTATGTGAAAGTCATTGCCGATGCGGGGCACGCGATCGCAGAGCGTAACGAAAACAACAATGCCGACGAACTGGAGATCAGAATAGCGCCGAGACCCTGAGGACGCACCACCGTTCAGTTGTGCGTATCCTTCGCCCAATGCGGCGGGGTCACCCCCGCCCTTGTGCAATCCAGAATTATTCGCTATAATTTCGCCATCGTTTTACGCTTATGAACAATACCTCTGTGACATTGGCGTATCGCATACCCGAACGGTTTGCACGGAACGTCTCCGACAAGACGGTTAGAGGCCGCGGTATCAATGTGAGAGTGACTCCTTCATCGTCCCGCAGCCCTGCCCTCTTTTTCCAACGTTCCGAAAAACCATTCACTTTATTTTTATCGTAAGGAACGAACAATGACAACAATCCGTCTTACCCGTATGGGACGCAAAAAACAGCCTTTCTACCGCGTTGCGGTTACTGACTCCCGCAAGCGCCGTGACGGCGGCTGGATCGAACTGATCGGCTGGTACAACCCGATGACCAAAGAGCAGAAGATCGACGAAGAGCGTCTGAACTACTGGATCAGCGTCGGCGCGACCATGAGCGACCGCGTCAAAAAGATCACCGGCAAGTAATCATGGTCACCGATTTCGTCGCCGAATACGCACGTCTCATCGCCTCCTATCCCGAGGACATCCGCGTCGAGATGTTCGAAGGTGACGAGATCGCCGAAATTGTCCTCTATGCCAACGGTGCCGATATCGGCAAGCTGATCGGCAAAGAGGGCAAGATGATCGGCGCCATCAAAACCGTCATCTCCGGCTGCAAAGCCAAAGACGGCAAGAGCTACCGCATCAATGTCGAAGCGGCAGAATAGCGACCGGCTGCTCCATATCGCCACGCTGGGCCGCACCGTCGGCCTGCACGGCGAGATGAAGCTGCACCTCTTCACCGATTTCCCCGAACAGTTTGTTCCCGGCGAGACCTTCTATACCAAAGAGCGTACCCCGCTGCGGTTTGAAACGGTCAATATGGAGCGCGAACTGGTCAAACTTGAAGGCATCGACACGCCAGAAGAGGCCAAACGCTACACCAACGTCATGCTCTACACAACCTACGGCCGTACCCGCGAAATGTGCCACCTCGACGAGGGGGAGCACTTCTGGTTCGACCTGATCGGCTGTACGGTCATGGAAGACGGTGTGGCGCTGGGCAAGGTGGTGGAGATCGAGCGTATCGGCGCGGTCGACTACCTGCAGATCAAGACCGACGATGCGCTGCTGAAGCAACGGCTGCCCAAGCAGTTCCTGCTGCCCAAGCAGCCACCCTTCGTCGAAAGCGTCGATACCGCTGCGGCACTGATCACCGCGCACGGCGCGATGGCCATCCTGGAGGAGTCGTGACCTTTACCTACGTCACCCTCTTCTCGAACCTGATCGAGGGGTATTTCCAGGACTCCATCCTCAAACGGGCACAGGAAAAGGGGCGCTTCAGCGTCGCTTATCTCAACCCGCGCGATTTTACGACGAACAAACACGGCAAGGTCGACGACACGGCCGTCGGCGGCGGGGCCGGAATGGTCATGACGCCGCAGCCGCTCTTCGACGCCCTGAAACAACTCCGCGAGAACGATCCGGACGTCCATATCGTTTTCGCGACCCCGGTCGGCAAGCCGTTTGTGCAGAATGACGCCAAACGCCTCGCCAAGAAAAGCCACGTTGCATTTGTCAGCGGCCGTTATGAAGGCATCGACGAAAGGGTCATCGAGACCTTTGCGGACGAGGTCTTCAGTATCGGCGACTATATCCTTACCGGCGGGGAGCTGCCCTCGCTGGTGATGACAGATGCCATTGCCCGCAACCTCGAAGGCGTCCTCGGAAACAGCGAGTCGCTGGAGACCGAAAGCTTTGAGACCCATCTGCTGGAAGCCCCTTCATACGGAAAGCCGCCGCTTTTTGAAAATATGGGTGTGCCATCAGAATTCTTAAAGGGAAACCACAGTAAAATTGCGGCACTCAAAATTGCCTTGTCAGAATGCAAGACTAAATTCTTCAGGCCTGAGCAGCTTAAAAGGCATAGAAAAAGGACATTGTATGAGAAATAAATACATCGAAAATTTCGAAAATGCTCAAGTCGCTGAAAAGAACGTCCCAGAATTCCGCGCCGGTGATACCGTACGCCTCGCTGTTACCATTAAAGAGGGTGACAAAACTCGTGTTCAGAACTACGAGGGTGTATGTATCGCAATGCGCGGTCAGGGAACGGGTAAAACCATTACCGTTCGTAAAATCGGTGCCAACGGCGTCGGTATCGAGCGTGTTTTCCCGATCTACAGCGACAGCATCAACGAGATCAAAGTACTTCGCCGCGGACGTGTACGCCGTGCGAAACTCTTCTACCTGCGCGACCGTGCCGGTAAATCTGCACGTATCAAAGAGCTCCGCAAGTAATTGCGGACGCCCTTCACACCCAACACACTTCCCCACACACTTTTTACAACCAACCGCTTCCTTTACAAGGAACCCCTATGACGCTTAACCTCTTATTCATTACCGCTACGGCCCTCTTCATCATCGCCGTTTTAAAACAGCTGCTGGAAACAAACGCCTTTCTCAACCGCCTGCGCGACCACCACCCTTCTCGCTATGAAGCCATGGGACGCCCCCGCTGGAACATCCAGTTCGGCGACCCCCGCTTCCGCGAAGCGGTCAAGTACATTCGCGCCCACAAATTCGCCGACCTCGGCGACGACGAACTCGAACGCATCTACAAGGCGATAAAAAAAGCCGACAGGGTCGCCATCGCCTCCGCCGTCGTCGCCATCCTCATCACCCTGATAGAGGTCATGAGGACCGCGGGGCAATAGTGCTAGTAGGTAGTAGGTAGTAGGTAGTAGGTAGTAGGATGTCAGCATCCGCTCCTGCTGTCAAGGCCGAAAACGGTCATTAGCGTATCGACCGGATCGCCGGCGAATGGAATGTCCCGAAAGCAGCAGCCTTTTATCCTTTTTTCTTCCCGGTTCGGCTTCTTTTTTGGATAAGCAAAAAAGAAGGGGAACAAAGCACAAAAAATCTTGGAATACACCGCTCTGCACAAGCCGATAAAAAACTGCTAGTAATCTTTGAGCGCCCGTTCGATGTCGCGCTTCATATCCTTCTCTTTCATATCGGCGCGTTTGTCGTGCGACCATTTTCATTGCCGTCCCCCGGAGCAAAGCCCCGCGAACTTTCGCTCGCCGCTATGGCCACTGAAGACGGCTCTGTTCGAGCCGCAAAAAGCTGCTAGTAATCTTTGAGCGCCCGTTCGATGTCGCGCTTCATATCCTTCTCTTTCATATCGGCGCGTTTGTCGTGCAGCTTTTTACCCCGCGCGATGGCGATCTGGATCTTGACGATGTTCTTTCGGTTGAAGTAGAGCTGCAGCGGGACGATGGTGTGCCCCTCTTTTTCAACGGCGGCAATCAGCTTGGCGATCTCTTTTTTATGCAGAAGAAGTTTCCGGCTGCCGCGCTCCTCGTGGCCGTAGTAGTGGTGCGTCGTCTCCAGCCGGCCGATATGGGCATTGAACAAAAAAGCCTCGCCTCTGACGATCTTTACAAAACTGTCCTTGAGATTGACCCGTCCGGCCCGAATCCCCTTGACTTCGCTTCCCTTGAGCACGAGGCCCGCTTCGAATTTTTCGAGGATCTCGTAGTCATGATAGGCTTTTTTGTTTTTGGCAATCGTTTCGCCCACTTGCAGTCCTTTGAATCAGTGATGCAATCATAGCAGAAACCGCCCTCCTGCCGCCACTCATCGCACCGGAAGCGATCTTGTTTTAATCAATCTGCACCTATAATTTCTTATGAATCTTTTTGCCCGTCTTTTCGACAAAATCAGCCAGTACCGTCCGCGAACCATCATCATCTGGGCCACCCTGGTTTCCACCACCATCTCCTTTGTGCTGGCCGGGGGGATCTTCTATCTTTTTATGGGGGAACTGCTCCCCATTGTCGCCTTTCTCTCCATTGTCATGCCGCTGCTGCTGACCCCGACGATCCTCTCCGCCGTCCTCAACATGATGCTGCGGATGGAGCGCTACAAAACGGCGCTCGAAGCGGAGATCGAAAAAAACCGTGCGAAAGATATGCTGCTGTTTGAACAGGAGCGCTTCGTCCTTATGGGTGAGATGCTCTCCAACATCTCCCACCAATGGCGCCAGCCCCTCAATGCCGTCAACCTCACCCTCCTGTCGCTCAAACTCGCCCAGGCCACGGGGAAACTTGACGACGAGACCCTGGAGAAGGCCTTTGAGACCATCGAACAGAACACCCTCTACCTCTCCGATACCATCGAAGATTTCCGCTCCTTTTTCCAGAACCGGGCACCGACCAAGATCCTGCCCCTGAAACAGATCGTCTCCGAGATGGAGGGGATCGTCGCCCCGCTGCTCAAAACCGCCCGTATCTCCTTGCAGATCGTCTATACCGACGCCTTTAAAGAGACCCCGGTGGAGATCGCAACGGCCATCTCGCAGGTGCTGCTGAACCTCATCAGCAATGCCAAGGACGCCCTGGAGGGGTACGAGACTGACCGCAAGCAGATCAGCCTTTCATTCAACAAAAACGGGGAGGGGATGACCGTCACCGTCTCGGATAACGGCCCCGGCATCGACCCTGCGGTCAAGCCGAAGATCTTCGACCCCTACTTTACGACAAAAAAACAGATGAAAGGGAGCGGTATCGGGCTGCACATGAGCCGCCAGATCATCGAAAAGATCTTTGCCGGCGCCATCGCCGTCGACACCTCAAAGACGGGAACGACCTTCAGTCTTTTCCTCCCCTACTCCGAACACTGCAGGCTCGCATCACAGCTGCCTACGCCGGAGGAACAGGCCTGAAAAAACTGCTCCCGCTGCCGGAGAAGAACCAGCCGTGGCGGAAATGCTCTTTGAGCTCCGGGTAGAGCGACAGGGCCGGCTCGAAAAGGTCGTTCGCGTCGTCGGCGCTCAGTTCGGAGAGCAGCGTTTTTGAATCGCGTTTTGCATAGTAGTCATAATCCCCGGCGGAGAGCTCCTTGTAAAACCCCTCCCGGAAGCGGCGGTAGACGGCGGGGGTGCTGATCTCGATCGACGGCGTGCGCGTCTCGAGCTGCAGCGGTGCCTCGTCGAAGGGTTCGACGATCTCGCCGATACCCGAGACGTTCGCACTGGGATAGCCGTAGACGAAAAAGGGGACATCCGCCCCGACTTTTGCGCCGATCGCGGCCAGCGCGCCGACATCAAGCCCCAGGTGCAGCACTTCGTTGCACATCTTCAGGTAGGTCGCCGCATCCGAACTGCCCCCGCCCAGGCCCGCAAAGGCGGGAATATGCTTGTTCACGGCGATCCCGTGGGTCTGCATCAGCCGCTCGAGTTCCGTCGATCCCGTCGCCTCCAAGAGCGCCCGGTAGGCCTTGTAGATCGTGTTCTGCTCCGTGGCGCAGGTGAAATCGCCGTCGATGACGAACCCCTCCTGCTCCTTGGGGAAGAAGTAGAGCAGGTCGTGCAGCTGCTCCACCACCATAAAGCGTGAGAGGATCTCGTGGTACTCCCCGCGTTTACCCGTGATCTTCAAAAAAATATTCACTTTGGCCGGTGCCTTGTAATGTTTCATAGTGCCACCTTGTTCAACACGTAATGCACGCCCTCGGCGTCAAAGGAGAAGATGGAGAGCTCCTGCCCGTCGTCGACGCGGTAGATGCCGTCCTCGCCGGGGGCGAACTCGTCACGCGTCAGCGGCTGCCCCAGGGTGATCTTGCGCCACTCCCCCCGGTATTCGATGGGCGGCACACGCAGCGCAGTGCGGATATCGAGGGGCTTCTCCCCCTCGTAGACGAACTGCCCCTCGCACAGACGCTCGAGCATGCTCAGCGATCCCCCCTCCAGGCCGAGCCGTTCGTACACGAGCCGTCCTAGCGAACGGATATAGGTCCCCTCGGAAACCGTGGCCTCGAAGGTCACAAAGGGGTGGCAGTAGTGCAGCATCTTGACATCATATACCGTCGAACGGATCGTCTCCAGTTCAAAGGGAATGCCCGCCCGCGCCAGGTCGTAGGCCCGCTTGCCGTTGATCCGCTTCGCACTGAAGATCGGCGGCGGGTAGGCCTGTTCCCCCTGAAGCGATTCGACGGCTTCCCTTACTGCTGCTACCGGCAGCGGTGCGACCGCGTCGATGCGCTCAACCCCTTCGATGTCGAGGGTGTCGGAGTGCGCCCCGAGCCAGAGCGTTGCCCGGTAGCGTTTGGGGGTTTTGTTCAGGAAGCGGAAGAGCGAGGTGTATTTGCCGAAGGCGACGATGAGCACCCCTTTGGCAAAGGGGTCCAGGGTCCCCGAATAGCCCGCTTTTTTCACCCCGTACTTGCGCTTGAGGGTCCGCAGGAACTGGTTGGAGCTGAGCCCGGAGGGCTTATAAGCAACAAAAAGTCGGTTCATAGACGTATCAGAGGCGTTCGACAAAGGAGGCGAGGATCTCCCGCTTGTTGCCGCCGAAGTTGATATTGAGCTTGAATTCGCGCCCGGCCTTGCTCACGCCTATGACCCGTCCTGCGCCAAAGATCTTGTGGCGGACGAGGTCCCCTTTTTTGAACGCCGTGTTCTTCTCGATCTTCAGCGAACTTTCGCAAAGACCCGCTTCGCCGAAGAAACGGCTCTTCTCCAGTTCGGTACGGCGCCCCTTGTAGTAACGGCTCTGCACGTGCGACAGGGTCAGTGTATCCTTGGCGCGCGTAAAGGAGACGTAGCCCAGGCGGCGCTCCTCCTCCAGGTCGCTGCCGTCCCCGACCAGGGGCAGGAACCCCTCTTCAAGACCGATGATGAAGAGGTGCTCGAACTCCAGCCCCTTCGAGGCGTGGATGCTCATGATGTAGATGCTCTCCCCTTCGACCTGATCCTGTTCGCTCTGCAGGGAGACTTCATTCAGGAATGCGTCCAGGGTCGCCTCCGGGTTCTGCTTGATAAAGTCGCGGAAAAGCCCGAAGAACTCGTCGATATTCTGTACCCTTTCCGTCCCGTCGGGCATCGCCTCGTAGAAGGCCTTGATCTTGAAGATCTCGTCGAGCCGTTCGGCAAAGGTATAGAGCGACTCGTCCGCGATCGCGCGCATCTGCTCCAGTTCGCTGATGAACTGCTTCAGGGTCGTGGCATTTTTCTTGCGCACCAGGGCTTCCAGCTCGGCACTGCTGCTGAGGCGGATCAGGTCGTACAGGGAGCGTTCCTGCTGTATCGCCGCCAGTTCCAGCTTGTCGATGGAAGCTTTCCCGATGCCGCGCTTGGGCTTGTTGATGATGCGTTTCATCGAGAAGTTGTCGTGGTGATTGGTGATGACGCGCAGGTAGCTGATCAGGTCTTTGATCTCGGCCCGGTCGTAAAAGCGCAGCCCGCCGACGAGCTTGTAGGGGATCCCGGCGCGGTTGAGCCCCTCTTCGAGGGAGCGGCTGAGCGCATTGATGCGGTAGAGCACGGCGATCTCGTTGGGGCGCACCCCCTCGCCGATCAGTTTCTTGATCTGCAGGGCGATCTTGCCCGCCTCCTCGTTCTCGTCGTTCGACGAGAGCATCTTGACGGCGTCCCCGTCGCCCCGGGTCGGCAGCAGCGTTTTGCCCAGGCGGGAGCGGTTATGCTCGATCAACGCGTTGGCGACGGTCAGGATCGGGGTGCGCGAGCGGTAGTTGTGTTCGAGCTTGACCACCATCGCGTCCTGGAAATCCTGGTCGAACTCCAGGATATTGCGCACGTGCGCCCCGCGCCAGCCGTAGATGCTCTGGTCGTCATCCCCGACCACGCAGAGGTTGTTGTGCACGCTGCAGAGCTTCTGGAGCAGCTTGAACTGCAGTTCGTTCGTATCCTGGTACTCGTCGATCATGATGTACTGGTAGCGCTTGCTCGTCTCTTCGGCCAGCTCCGGGTGTTCGTCGAGGAGTTTGTAGGTCAGGGCGATCAGGTCGTCGAAGTCCACCAGGTTGTTCTCGACCAGGTACGCCTCGTACTCCTTGTACACCTTCGCGATCTGCTCATAATTCTTCTGCTCCGCCTGGGCGTGCGCCTCTTCCGGCGTGATCAGGGAGTTTTTATAGCGGGAGATCTCGCTGGCCACCAGGGGCATCGGCAGATCGCCGGCAAGTTTTTTAAGGATCCGCTTCTTGTCGTCCGTATCGATGACGACGAAGTTGTTCTCCCGCCCCATCCGGTGAATATGGAACTTCAAAAAGAGCAGGCCGAACTTGTGGAAGGTACACAGCAGCGGCGGGTAGCTCTTGGCGTCGATCATTTTCAGGGCGCGTTCACGCATCTCCTTGGCCGCTTTGTTGGTAAAGGTCAGCGTCAGCGTGTTGCTTGCCGGGATCCCGACAACGTCCAGCAGATAGGCGAGACGCGAGGTGATCGTCGTCGTTTTGCCGCTGCCTG
Organism: Thiomicrolovo sp. ZZH C-3; assembly: GCF_054862725.1. NCBI lineage: Bacteria > Pseudomonadati > Campylobacterota > Epsilonproteobacteria > Campylobacterales > Sulfurimonadaceae > Thiomicrolovo > Thiomicrolovo sp. ZZH C-3. The sequence goes on along the minus strand of NZ_JBTKXX010000001.1, from coordinate 514,067 downwards.
CGCCCGCCAGGATCAGTAAGGGACCGTCGATCTTTTTGACGGCTTCGGCCTGCTGCTCGTTGAGGTTTTTGAAAATTTGTTCCATCTTCCGTTTTTCGTGTTTTTAGGTTAATCTATTATATCAATAATTTTTTAAGCTCTCATTGTTTGATGACACTTTTCGCGTTACAACTTCGGAAAATTATAAAAAAAGTAATCAAAACTAATTCTTCTTATTGAAATGACTATCATTGTACGTTATAATTCTGATGTTTTATTTTTATGGTGCCCTGTCACTGAAAAGCGTCCGCTTTATAACATAGACAAATACGGCCCATTTGCCAAGGATATTTGAATGCTGAAAGACTTCGCCAAACTCCAAACCTTTTTAACCGTTGTCAAAGAGAAGAGCTTTTCCAAGGCGTCTGCGAAACTGGGCATCTCCCAGCCCGCCGTCACCCAACAGATCAAATTTATCGAAGAGTATCTTGACACGCGCATCGTCGAGCGCAAAAAGAACGGAATCAAGCTGACCAAAGAGGGCGAGGATCTCTACCGCATCGCCGTCAAGCTTGAAAAGGCGATCAACACCAGCCAGAAAGAGCTGCTCAAAATCATCAACAAAGATTTCACCTTTATCCTGGGCGCCTCCTACGCGATCGGGAACTACGTCATCCCGACCTACCTCGGCGCGATCAAAGAGAAGATCAACAACGAAGTCTACATGCACGTCGGCCTCTCCAACGAGATCATCGACGAACTCGAGGACAAGAAGATCGACGTCGCGCTGATCGAGTCCCCGGTCTTCCGCGACGGGATCATCTACCGCGAATGGATGGAGGACGAACTGGTGCTCTTCTCCAACCAGCCGCTGCCCAAGTACCTGAAAAAAGAGGACTTCTTCACCTTCGACTGGGTCTGCCGCGACGAGAACTCCCACACCCGCAAGCTCGTCTCCGAAGCCTTCGAAGAGCTTGAGATCGACTGTTCAACCTTCAACGTCATCGGGGTCGTCCAGTCGCCGACGGCGGTCAAAGAGACGATCATGCGCTCCCCGAAAGACGCCGAGCGCCCGATCGTATCGGTCATCTCCCGCCACGTCATCGAGGACGAGATCGCCGAGGGCAAACTGTACGAATCACGCATGCGCAACTTCCGCGTTCACCGCAAGTTCTACATCGCCTACTCCAAAGAGCGCAAGCACGACGCCTTCGTCAACAACGTCGTCGACTTCCTGCTCACCATGCGGATGTAAGTACGTTTCATACTCTTCTATCCCCCGGGGGACTTTCTCCGAGGCGGGTGCTACGTGCTACGTGCTACGTGCTACGTGCTACGTGCTACGTGAAGGATGTCTGTATCCGCTTCTTCTGTCAAGGCCGAAACGGTCATTAGCGTGTCGAGCAGATTTGTGATGCATGGCATATGCCGCAAGCGGCAGCCTTTCGCACTTTCTTCTTTCGGGTTCGGTTTCTTCTTTGTGCGCGCAAAGAAGAAAGGGAACGAACCTCATCACTTCTTCTTCAGAAACTTCTCGTTTTCCGGATTCGACAAAAACGCCGCCATCGAATTCTCGATCCCGCCGTCATCGACCGCTTCGGTCTCTTCTTCGCCCTCTTTGTAGACGGCGTGGTTGATAAAGATGGGGGTTTCGTCGATGATGATCTGCATAATGCTCGGCAGCGGCACCGTGACGAAGCTGCCGATGTTCTCCGGTCCGAACCCCGCCTCGAAAATGAGCCGGTTGCCGTCGATGCGCGCGCTGTCGAAGGTGTACCCCGCCAGGTAAAAGAGGGTCATCGGGCGGAACGACTCCGTGATGTGCTCGGGCAGCTCCGGTTCGAAGCTCAGATGCTCGATCTTGCAAAGAATGCCGAAAGACTGGTCATGTTCGAAGAGGTAGAGCATCAGCTCCTCGACATGCCGCTGCATTAAATCGACAAATTTTTCATCATTCAGAATATTGATGAGCATCATCTCTCCAAGTTAATTAATCGGGGGAAGTATACCACCGCTCACCTCGACAAAGCCTGACAGGGCATTCATCACGGCCACCCGCTCCGCGCCCCGTGCCGCATCGAGGGTGATGTCGGCACAGGTCAGCGTCCCCTCGGCGATCAGCCGGGCCCGCGCCGTGCCTTCGAGCAGGGGCTGCTTCGGGGTCAGCCACTGCCCCCCGATGAAACAGGCGACATTGGCGATGGTCGTATCGGTGATGAGGCCCGCCTGCACGATCAGGACGTCGTCCGCCCCGCCCCGCAGGTCAAAAAGCTGATTGAGCCGTGTGCGTTCGGTCGTTTTGTCGCGGTAGGTGATCGTCTCGTCCGTGACCGGCTGCAGTGAGGTCATAATGCGGGGGGTATAGGGGAGAAGTTCATATGTGAACATTTGTTCATCATACCGGACCCGGCAGCGCCAACGCCCTGTTTCCGGGGCTTCCAGGCGACGCTCAAGGTCGTAAAGGTTCGGGATGCCGTGGCGCTTCAGCGTGCGGTCCAGGCGCTGCTGATGCCATGGCAGGTAGGGGAAACGTCCCTCTTCGGCCAGGATCGTCTCCAGAAACGGCATGCCTATTCGCTGAACAGTGCCGTCGAGAGGTAGCGTTCGGCCGTGTCGCAGAGAATGGTGACGATGGTCTTGCCCTTGTTCTCCGGACGCGCGGCGACCTGCATCGCGGCGTAGACGTTCGCCCCGGCGGAGATACCCACGAGCAGCCCCTCCTCTTTGGCCAGCATCCGCGCCGTTGCCATCGCGTCGTCGTTGCTGACGGTGATGACCTCGCCGTAGATCTGCGTGTTGAGGACATCCGGCACGAAGCCCGCGCCGATCCCCTGGATCTTGTGCGGCCCCGGTTTGCCGCCGGAGAGGACCGCCGAGTCCGTCGGTTCGACGGCGATGATCTCGATGGCGGGGATCACCTCTTTGAGGCGCGTGCCCGTCCCCGTCAGCGTTCCCCCCGTCCCGACGGCGGCCACGAAGATGTCAAGGTTGCCGTCCGTGTCCCGCAGGATCTCTTCGGCCGTCGTTTTGATATGGACCGCCGGGTTGGCCGGGTTCTGGAACTGCTGCAAAATGATGGCGTTGCCCAGGTTCTCTTTGAGCTCCTCCGCCTTCTCGATCGCCCCCTTCATACCGGCCATCGCCGGGGTCAGTACCAGCTCCGCGCCGAGGGCTTTCAGGATATTGCGGCGTTCGATACTCATGGACTCGGGCATGGTCAGGGTCAGTTTCAGCCCCAGCGCCGCGCAGATGGAGGCGAGGGCGATCCCCGTGTTGCCGCTGGTCGGCTCGATAATCGTCGTCTGCGAATTGATGATGCCGTCATCCATCGCCGTTTTGATCATGTTGAAACCGATCCGGTCCTTGACGGAGCTCGTCGGGTTCATGAACTCGCACTTGCCGAGGATCGTCGCTCCGGTCTGTTCGGAGGGGGCATTGAGACGAATCAGCGGTGTATTGCCGATCAGTTCGGTGATGTTTGACGCTATCATTCCTTATCCTTATCAGGGGGCACCTCTAAACACCCTGTACGGTTCTCAGAGGTGCCCTTTAGTGTTGCTTCGCTGCTATTATAGACGAAGCAATGAGAATTTGTCTGCAATCCACAGTATTCCACTATGTTATCATGTGTATTTTGGCAGATGCCAAGCTTAAATGCAGATATTATTCCAAATGCGTCAAGACCGAAGCGTTATAATACGTCCATGCAACTGCGAACATTCACCCATAAACGCATCCTGCTTTTCGGCGCCCCGCGCGCGCTGAACCGCGAGGAGTTCGACCGTCTTCTGCGTGCCGCGGACATCACCCTGGCCGACCGTTACGATGCCGATGTCGATGCCGTGGTCGAGGGGCGGCTCATCAATCCCCTCGAGCAGGAGGAGCTTGACCGTCTCTACGACAGCGACAAGGTCGTGCCCCTCTCCATCGATGCCTTTGAAAAAACGCTCTGTACCCAGATCGAGCCCGAGCGGATCATGATGAGCCTCAAGCTCACCCGCGACAACGAGCGGCTCCACGCCTTTTTGCAAAACCCCTATATCTCGAACGACTTTTTCCTGAAACTGCTGCAGCTGTATGACTGGAAGGGGGAGGGGTTCTTCGATACGGACGAGAACCGGGACGTCACGGCAGCGCTGATCGGGCGCTACTACGAAAACATCGAACGCAACCACAACGTCCAGTACTCCACCCTCGGACTGATGCACCTGCTCCGACAGACCCGCCGTCCCCGCCTCATCCGCGTTATCGGTTCCCTCGCGCCGCTGCGCCAGGCCGTGGGGAGCCAGGAGCGCCAGATGCGCGCGATCCTCGAGGCGCTGGCCCTGCACCCCGACACAGACGAGCCGACCCTGAAACACTTCATCCGCCAGGGCGACGACGCCCTGCGCGCCCTCGTCGCGGCCCACCCCGCCCTCAGCCCGGCCCTTCAGCAGGAGCTGGCCGCCCTCAACATACCGGCGGTCACGTCGGCCCTCGTCTCCAACCCGATGCTCGACGCGGCGCTGGCGGAGCGTCTCTTTGCCGACGACGCCCTGGCCGAAACCGGGTATGCCCACATCGCCCTGGACGAGGCGCGTTTTGAGAAGGGACTTGCGCACCACGCCCGGGCCCTGGCCGCCAACCCCGCATTGACCACCACGATGCAGCAGCGCCTCATGGGCACGGACGACGAGGCGGTCATGGCGGCACTGGCCGCCAACCCTTCGCTGCAGATCGCCGGGGTGCTCATGGGAACGGGGCTCCCCGCCGTGCGCGCCGCCCTGGCGGCCAACCCCGCCATGACCGAAGAAGCCCTGACGGCGCTGGCCGGTTCGGGATGCGACGCGGCGCTGGCCGCCAACCCCGCTTCGCCCGCCGCCCTGCTCGAGCAGCTCTATTCACAGGGGGATGCGGACGTTTTGGGTGCCCTCGCTGCCAACACGTCCACCCCCATCGAGATCCTGCAGCAGCTGCAGCTTGACGCCCGTTTCGAACGTGCCGTCCGGACCAACGACGCCTTCGGGCAGTTCATTCAACGCGAAAACATAGGATGGTTATGAGAACACATCCAACTCCCCTCCGCGTTTCCAGCGTTACAGAGAAAATTATCATTGGAGCTGCCCTTGAGAAGCCAAGAGATCATTGAAACATTAGACGCCCTGGTCGAGCAGAAGCTGCCGACCTTTTTGTGGGGAGCGCCGGGCATCGGCAAATCCTCCGTCGTCAAGCAGATCGCCGAGGCCAAGGGAATAGGCTTTATCGACCTGCGCCTCTCCCTGATGGACCCGACCGACCTCAAGGGGATCCCCTTCTATGAGAACCAGGCGCACCAGGCCGTCTGGGCCCCGCCTTCGTTCCTGCCCCGGGAGGGGAGCGGCATCCTCTTCCTCGACGAGCTCAACACTGCCGCGCCCTCCGTTCAGGCCTCGGCCTACCAGCTCATCCTCGACCGCAAGGTCGGCGAGTACGAACTGCCCGAGGGGTGGGCCATCGTCGCCGCGGGCAACCGCGAGAACGACCGGGGCGTCGTCTACCGCATGCCCCTGCCGCTGGCCAACCGCTTCATCCACCTGGAGATGGACGTCAACGTCGACGACTGGCGCCGCTGGGCTTACCATAGAAACATCGACGAGCGCATCATCGGCTACATCACCGCCAACAACGACGCCCTCTTCGGTTTCGACCCCGCCAGTGATACCAAAAGCTTCCCCACCCCGCGCAGCTGGGAGTTCGTGCACGGCATCCTGCGTGCCGGTATGAACCCCGCCCTTTCAATGAACGCCATTGCCGGGGCCGTCGGCGAGGAGCGCGCCGTCGCCTTCACGGCCTTTGCCAAGGTGATGCACCTCCTGCCCGACACCGACGCCGTTTTGCGCGGGGAGTCGCACGAGGTCCCGGAAGATCTCAGCGCCCTCTACGCCCTTGCTTCCACCCTCGTCTCCAAAGTGCTCAAAGCCCCCGACGACGACGTACTGGCCCGCCTGCTCGACTACACCCACCTGCTCCCCCCGGAGTTCGCCGTCCTCATCATCCAGGACCTCCAGAAAAACGGCGTCATGATGGACCACCTCGACGCCTACGGCAACTGGGTCGGCAAGTTCGCCTTCCTTCTTGAATAAACAAGAAAAAGGGAACAGCATGGAGCGCGCACGTAATAGAAGAAATCGGACATTCGATCAACACCATTCATGCGCGGCAGCTAAATTATCCTTTTTTCTTCCCGGTTCGGCTTCTTTTTTGGATAAGCAAAAAAGAAGGGGAACAACCCCTCAGGCTCTAACCCATGTCTGAAAAAACAGCCCTGGAAAAACTGGGCAAAGCCAAAGCCCGCCTCCTGCTGAACTCCCCCTACTTCGGCACCCTCGCCAGCCGCCTGGAGCTGGACACCAGCGAGGACATCCCGGGCTTTCTCAGCAACGGCCTCCGCCTGGAGTACAACCCCGACTACGTCGAAAGCCTCGACGACGGGGAGTGCGAATTCATGCTCGCCAACGGGGCGATGCACGCGGCGCTTGTTCACGAGCGGCGCCAGAACGGGCGGATGAGCTGGCTGTGGCAGCTGGCCACCGACCACGCCATCAACGCCATGCTCGTACAGAACAACTTTGCCCTGCCCCCGCAGGTCAACTACGATCCCCGCTTCGAGGGGATGTACGCCGAGGCGATTTACGCCCAGCTCAAAGACGAGATACAAAACGAAGAGTACAACGACGACGAAAGTAACGATACCGGCTTCAACGAGAACAACCAGCGCAAACGCGACGAGCTGAAAAACGCCGAGGGGGACCACGACCCGGACAAAAAACGCCCGCAGATGGAGGTGGAGAACAGCGTGGACGAGTCGCTCTTTGAGCATTTTGAAAAGGCGGTCCGGGAGATGCTGGAGCAGCAGGGCGACACCCCCCTGGGGCTGGAGCGCTTTTTCATTCCTACCACGCAGAGCGTCATCGACTGGCGCAGCGAGCTCTTTCACGCCCTCTCCCGCCACCTCAAAAGCGACTACCGAATGCTCCCGCCCTCCAAAAAGCTGCTCTACAACCACATCTACCTCCCCTCGTCCACCTCGGAGACCCTCGACATCGTTCTTGCCATCGACAGCTCCGGCTCCGTCGACGAGGTGCTGCTGGGGCGCTTCATCGCCGAGGTCGAGTCGCTCCTGGAGACCTTCACCGACTACCGCATCGAACTGCTTGTGAGCGATGCCAAGGTGCAGTCGCACCGCCAGTTCTACCCGGGCGAACCCCTGCGCTTCGACCTCAAAGGCGGGGGCGGCACCGACTTCCGCCCTGTTTTTGAATGGACCGAACGCCACGCCCCCATGGCCCCGCTGCTGCTCTACTTCACTGACTGCGACGGCCGTTTCCCGGACAAAGAGCCCCTCATCGACACCGTCTGGGTCACCCCGGAAACGGAGCGGGAAGTCCCCTTCGGGAGCGTCATCCCTATCACTTTATAGACAACAAAGCGCCTCTTAAGCGTGCAATATCTATAATTCGCCCGCAAAGTGACAAGTAGGGATACGCAAGCCGAACGGACTTTGACACAAAAAAATTTATTGGAGAACTCCATGAAAAAGATTCTTTTTCTGATGGTTGCTTTCGCCGGTGCTGCTTTCGCAGCTGACGCTGACGTTGCAAACCAGACACTCAAAGCTTACTCTATGATCGCTGCAGGCGTTGGCCTCGGTCTCGCTGCTCTCGGTGGCGCTATCGGTATGGGTCACACTGCTGCTGCGACTATCGCAGGTACTGCTCGCAACCCGGGTCTGGGTGGTAAGCTCATGACAACAATGTTCATCGCCCTCGCGATGATCGAAGCTCAGGTCATCTATACACTCGTTATTGCCCTGATCGCTCTGTACGCTAACCCGTACCTCGGCTAAGCAGCCGAAAAACCCGCGAAGGCTTCGGCCTTCGTTTTTTTTGACAGCCTAAAGAATTTTAAGCTGTTTATAACATTCTGACCGGTATAATTCTGGTCTTTTAAAACTTACTGTTAAAACGCGACCGTGGTGGAATTGGTAGACACGCTATCTTGAGGGGGTAGTGCCAACTTGGTGTGCGAGTTCAAATCTCGCCGGTCGCACCATCTTCTTACTTTTTCACAAAATCATTCGAAACTGACTTCAAACACTGAAACAAAAAACCTTTTGTATATTTCTTCCTATGCGATGCTGCATTCTTTGCTACTGCTCCTGCCCCTTCTGTCATCATTTTTATACGCTTCTAAGAGGGATCGTTTAATAATAAAATTATTGCTCTTACAAAGGATAGTATGATGATCCGGATGAGAATACTCTTACCCGCCTTTACGGCGTTGATCTTGTTGGCTGCCTGCGGCGGTGGCGGAGGTGGAGGTGGCGAAACACCGATGGTGACCGGGCAGTTTATTGACGCTCCCGTCCAGGGGCTGGGCTATGCCTGTTCTTCCGGCACCGCAGGTACAACCGGTGCCGGCGGCGAATACACCTGCCCGGACGGCGACACCGTCACCTTCTCGGTCGGCGCCGTCACTATCGGGACCGTCACGGCCGAAAGCGGCCCGGTTGCCCCCTACAGCTTCTTCCCTGCCGACACCGTGGCCGCCGTCAACCTGGCCCGGCTGCTGCAATCGCTTGACGGGGACGGCGACCCCAACAACGGGCTCATTGATCTCAACACCACTCTGATCGCCTCCCTCCCTGCGGGGACGGATTTCAGCTCCCCCACTTTCGCCGCAGATGTCGAAGCGGCACTGGGCATCACACTGGTCGGGGCGGTCGAAGCGATGCACACCCTGGGCGAAGGGATGGTGGCCGCAGGCATGACCGTCCCGCTCAAGGCGATCGCCGTTCCCGAAAGCGGTTCGGACATTGAGGTCAACGACACCATCACCGTCGTTTTTACCCGGAGCATGGATACGGCCAGCCTCCTGCTTTCAGGCACGATGAGTCCCCAGAGTAACGGCGGGGCCTGGAGCCTGGATGTCCATGCCAATGACCGCCTGACCTTATCAGCCAAAACCTACTGGACGGAAGGGGCCCAGACCCTTGTTATCGACGTCAATGACACCGGCGCCAATGCACTGGAGCAGCTCTCGCTCAGCTACACCGTGACACCTCCCGCCGATGCCGATGCGGACGGCTACCCCTTTACGACCGACTGTAACGACACCAACCCCAACGTCTACCCGGGCGCGACCGAAATCGTAGGCAACGGCATCGACGACAACTGTAACGGCATGATCGATGAAGTGGAAGTGTGCGACGGCGTCGACAATGACGGCGACGGCCTCGTCGACATGGACGATCCCGACCTCATCGCACCGCCTTGTGCACTGCAAGACGGCGTCTGCAGCGGTGCCACCAAAACCTGCGGCGGTGTTTTAGGATGGCTTGAGTGTGACGCAACTGTCTACCTTGCACACAGTGCCGACTATAGCAGTACCCTGGACGGGTGTGACTCTCTGGACAACGACTGCGACGGTGCGACGGATGAGGACGGGGTAACGACGTGCGACGACAACTTTGCCTGTACGATGGATGGATGTACCGCAGGGTCATGCACCAATACACCCAATGATACGATCTGCGATGACAGCAACCCCTGTACTGCCGCATCATGCAACCCCGCAGCGCTCAGCGCTGATCCGGTCACCGGCTGTAACATCGAGCTTCTTGCTGCCGGTACGGCCTGTAACGACCTGGACCCGCTGACCGTCGACGATACCTGCGACGGATCGGGGGTCTGCAGCGGTACCCTTTCTCCCGATACGGACGGTGATGGGGTCTCGGACGCCGCGGAAACCACAAACGGCACTGACCCGAATGACCCCGACACGGACAATGACGGCCTCAATGACGGTCAGGAGCTCACTGCCAGCACCGATGCCCTCGACGCCGACACCGATGATGACGGCATCATGGACGGCATTGAAGTCGGCTTGTCCCTCAATCCGCTCGACAATGACAGTGACAACGATGGCCTTAATGACGGCCTTGAGATCGGAAACACTACCGGTATTCCGGGCGGTACCAGTGACGGTGCAGCGGCCATTGCTTACAGCGGTACGGACCCATCCTGGCAGCCGGACAATGACCCCGCGACACACACCGACCCGCTCGATCCGGACAGTGACAATGACGGCCTGTGCGACGGAGCGGCCACGGTTGCCGCAGTCTGCAGTAGCGGTGAAGATATGAATGTGAACGGCACTGTCGATGTCTCCGAGACGAACCCTGCCGATGCCGATACGGATGACGACGCCGTCGCCGACGGCAGCGACCCCAACCCTTTGACGTTTGAAAGCTCTCCGGCAATGAGCATACCGGGCGGCACCAGTGACGGCGCCTCCGTAACGCTGCGTATCCTCTATACCGGTACCAGCTGTACCGACGCCGACGCCGACGGTTACTGTGTCACCCTGGGCGACTGTAATGATGCCAATGCCATCGTCCACCCCGGGGCGACGGAAATCTGGTACGACGGTATCGATGAGAACTGCGACAATATGAACGACTACGACCAGGACGGCGACACCTATGTCGCTTCACTCTACAACGCCAACGCCGGCGGATCCGCCCCCAATACCGGTGACTGCGCCGACACCGATGCATCCATCAATCCGGGTGCGACAGACACTGCCGGAAACGACATCGATGAGAACTGCAACGACTTCGTCGCCTGTTTCATAGATGCGGACAACGACACCTACGGCACTTTTTCATCGACGACAGAAGCCTATCCGGCTTTGAACGGTACCAGTCTGACCGCCGGTGCCTGCGGCAGCAGTGCAGGTGACGGTTACGCGGACAACGGCAGCGACTGCGATGATGCCAATGAAGCGATCAATCCGGGCGCAACGGAAACGGTAGATGACGGCATCGACAGCAACTGCGACGGCCGCGAACTCTGCTACAAGGATGCCGACAACGATGGCTACCGTCCCGACAGCACGAGCACCGTCCTCTCAATGGACCTGGACTGCGTCGACTACGGTGAAGCCACTTTCACCGATCCTACCGGGGACTGCGACGACAATGATGCGCTTGTCTACCCAGGCAACGGCTGTCCAATATGACAGGGCCGTTGCGCAGAGAAAGAATAAACGATACATCCCAAGAAGCCTCTTCTTGGGTAAAGACAATCACTCACAAAAACAAAATTTTTCCATAAATCGATAATTTCAACTAAAAAGACTATTATTGTTCTTACAAACACTCTATCTCGCTCATGCGTCTGATCATTAATCAGGGTCTTGCCCTGGATGAGAGCATTGAAGCAACACGCGAGCATTTAAAACGGTTGGAAGAGATAAAAGAGAAAGCCTGTCAAGGGAAGTTCAAACTCAAATGAGTGAAAATCGAATACCTATAGAATTATTGGACTATGCCGTAAAAGACATTAGATTTATCAAACTGCTTACATTATTAGAAAAAGATCAAATACAAGTCTTTACTCAAAAAAAAGCTATTTCTATTTCAAATGCCATAATCAATCATAATGTCATATTTAAATTTGATGATAGATTTGAACATAATGGTCATTCGTTTCTGGTAAGAGATGTCATATTTTCAAATTGTAAAATAATGGGTATCGATGTTGATAATACCCAGGAACTATCGAACCTAAGAATTATTAAATGTGAAATTGATTTTTTCATCGTTTCACAATCATCAATAAAAAATATTTTTATCCAAGATACTGATATAAAATCTTTTAAAGCAAATGAACTTCAATGTGAATCCCTAGAAATCAATGGTGAAAAGATTCTGGAAATCAGACTTGATGATGTTAAAAGCCAAGAAATAAGTATTGGCTGTGAGAGGTCAGACATGATCATTCTCAAGAAAATTACCACTGAAAACTTTTTGGAAATTTCATCTTTTGGAAGTGACTGTCATATAGACGTGATAGATGTTCAAAAAAATGTCCAAAAATGCAAAATTTATCCGAAAGGGAACGAGACACTTTCAGTAGATTTTCTGACAACTTCACTTTCCGTTTCCCAGACACATCTTGATATTTCAAAAGTCAAATTTACCAACCTAGATATCAAAGGTGAAATGCTCTATGCCGATCTTCTACTCAACCTCACAGATATTACTATTCAAGAAAAACTAGAACTTCAAAACATATATCTAGGCGAGTCATATTTCAGAAACGTAGATTTATCAAAATGCCAATTCAACAATAGCCTGATATCAGAAGCAAAATTCTACGAATGCGATGCTGAAAAAACATCAGACTGGCCCCTTAGCAAAGTGAACCAAAGACTCCACGAAGTTGTTGCAGTCTTTTTATTTGTTGCTCTTGTTTTATATCTTGTATCTGTAGAAATAAATATATTCCCAAAAGAAGTACTGCAAATAATTTCACTTGGTCTGTTAATCGGTACAGTTGGACTTTATGTGCTATTCAGACCAATAATTTCTGTATTCATAAATGCCAAACATAAACGTACGTTGGATGAGATAGAAGCAATTGACGAAGATACAATAGGATCGGGATTCGTCAACGATGTTGATCCGGAAATAAAGAAGAAATATGAACGACTGGAAAGCATCTATCGTCAGTTAAAGGTCTCTTTTGAAAATGATTCAAACAAGCAGATGGCAAACGAGTTCCTGTATTCTGAAGGCGTTATGAAACTTCGACAAAAGAACCTTCTTGAGAACTATCGAAGTGTCGATTTTTACAATTACCTTGTCAATGGGTTTGGACGTAGATGGCGTAGAGCGTTATCAAACTTTGTGACGATTTTTGTCCTGTCGATCGTTTTATTCTCTTATCAAAGTGACACATATGATGTACAAAATAAAGCACCCGTTTCATTACAGGCACTCAATAGCACAAAGACAAATGAAAACCATAAACTGAAAGAGCAGCCAGGGACGAATACACCTCCTGAAACTTCAGCATTGACAACATTACATTACTTGGAACTAGGGTTTGCCTATACGCTTTCAAAAGTCGATGTTCTCAAAGTAAAAACGAATGACTGGTTCAAGGAAAAAAATACTTGGTATTTTGTTCTATGGAATCTGATAGGGTTAGTCCTGCTGTTCATGCTCGGATCGTTTATTTTGGCATTTAAGAGACGGTTGGAAAAATAATAGATGATATATTTAGAAATTATTAGCGAAATTGTCAAAAGTACTGCTTCTTTTGCAATTACTGGATTTTCACTATATTTTGCCTGGCAAAAACTTTTTAATAAAGTTGAATATCAATACACGATCACGACCTCTGTAGGGTATCCAGTCTATATTTCGAATGTATTGCTTTTAAACAAAAAAAACAAACCACTTACAATTTTTAAACTCTACGCACTAGTTGATAATCATATACATATACAATTGGAAAAATTTGATATACCACTAATTTTAAAACCTCTAGAATCTTCTAATATTAGTCTTCAACCCGTGTCTTTCTATACTAACTATAAACTATCATTTAAAAGCAAAATTCTGATAGTAATAGAAACAAATCATGGCTTGATTAATTGTAAAAAACTAACTCATGAAACAGTGTTTACAACTCCAAACATCATTGGTGCCGCTACTAGGAATACATATAATGGAGTTATATACTCTCCTGACCATATCTATGCAATTAATGTAGCTCTTGATAATCGAATGTCAACGATCCTAATTACAAGAGACGGTGGAGTAACAAATGATGAAGATGAGTTGAGATTTTTTGCAGCTCTCCCAGATTATTGTCTCACATCAGTGAATACCCTAAAAGAATACATTATTAATAATTCACCTCTGAAAGCTGAACAAATACAGGTTGAGTCCTTACAAAAATTTCATCAACGTTATTCATAAATACGGTGTATTTTTTCAAATCTTGCCGGTCGCACCATCCAAGCATAAACTTCCCACAAAACTTCCAAACTAGAAACTTTTCAAAAAATTTACAATTTCAGTAAAACAGATCATTATCGTTTATTTCCAAAACCACTCTTTACTGTAAAGTGCATCAACTTTAAGGATGAAGGCAATAACTTATTCAGACCTTCTCAATAGTAGGCACTGGTTTAAACGCTTAAATACGGGCTTTCCCTAACCTTGTTGATAGGAACGTATCCAGACAGGTACATTCACACCCTTGTAAATAATAAATATTCTCCATTATTAAAGCTCTGTAAAGCTTGCTCAAAATGTGTAAAAAGTTATGTCACAAAATGAAAACAAAGGGCCGGAAATATTACGTTCTTGAATAATTTATGCACGCCGTATTTTGAGTCATTGATATGAATGTACTTGTTTACGTGGTGAGTAGAAATACGATGTGCACTGCATTTTGAAAGCCGGTATGATTTTTCGAACGGCACTGAGTCCGTTTCGGAATGAAGTAACATTTTAGGTGTGATTAGAGTGCCACTGGGAATGGCACTCCGGTCAGAATCAAAAACCAGTAGAAGTGGTTTCAGACAATAACGCAAAACATATTTTAGTCTGTGGACAAGAAATTAGGGCTGAAAATCTAAGATTACCCTAATAAACAGACTGATGTGTCACGTCTCACCACTCATGCTGACAACATAAGGACAAGACATGGCAGCTAAATATTATGTAAGTAAAGACGCAGAGAGTACAGGACACCACGCGGTTCATAAAGAAGATTGTTCAAAACTGCCGGCGACAGGCAGCAGAATCTTCCTGGGCGGTTTCTCACACTGCCTCAACGCAGTCAACGCTGCGAAAGTATATTACGAAGCTGTAGATGGATGCGACTACTGCTCGCCGATGTGCAGCAGATAAGTCACCACCCCTGTGTCGGACCGATCCTAGGCATTGGGTCCGTCGTTGGGGGCCTCTTTTTTCAACCCCCGCCGTTCAAAACCTCCAAGCCCTTCTTTCTTCCAAAACCGGGAACTTCCGCTCTCAAAACGGTTACCCTCTTTTCAATATGACGCCAAATAGTAGGCAACTATCCCCTCTGTAAGAGAGGCGCTTGCATATATAATTGTTCCAATGCCAATACACAGGAGCGAGCATGCAACTGCTTGAGGACAGCTACGGCAACGTCATCGCCGTCAAAAACATATCGGGGGTCACCGGTATCTACGAAAACGAGAACTACGTCGCGAACAGCACCAAGATGGATGAGAAGCTCTACTACTTCAAGATCATCGCGGGCATCGTCTGGACGCGCTATTACACGACGATGGCGGAGGCCGAAACATACAGAAACGCCGTCATCGAAGCCATGCAGAACACCCCGGACTGAGCCGGCACATGGAATACGACATCATCGACGATAAAATCCACATCTATAAAAACGCGGCGCGCACGACCACCTACGTCTACTGGCCCGAAGAGCTGATCAAGATCGTCGAGGCGCAGGAAGCGGGGCTAAGGAGTATCGTGCTGCCCGATTTTGCCGAGATCCTGGCGGAAGTCCTCGATGAACGCCCCGAGTGCTTCACCTGCCACTACAACTCGGACCTCATTATGTAGCTGTCAGGCGTGCTGCGGGTCTTCCATGATGGCGTAGGTGCCCGTGGCGAAGGCGACAAGCTTGCCTTCGTCGTGCAGTTCAATGGTGACGAAGGCCGTCTTGCGCCCCTGTCTTTTCACGGCGGCCGAGGCCAGCAGGTGTTTGCCCGAGGCGGGTTTGAGATAGTTGATCTTGATCTCCATCGTTACCGCCGTAAAGCCTTCGTCCAGGTTGGAGACGGCGGCGTACCAGCCGGTATTGTCCATCAGCGTCGAGATCACCCCGCCGTGTACGAAGCCCAGGTGCTGCAGGTGGTGCGGCTGGACGTGCAGCTCCACCTCCGCCTCCCCCGCTTCCGCACGCTTCAGCGTCGCGCCGGTGTGTTCCAGAAAAGGGAATTTGATCGCTTCCATGGCGGCTCCTTTTTTAGGTGGATTGTAACGGATTAGCGTAGCAAAACCGTAGCAAGGCCGGCACCGTTTCATTTTCTTCCATGGCTTGTTTACTGTAAACTATGAATAATAGTAGATGCGATTAAACCATTAAGAAGGAATCACCATGCGAAAGTCTCTCCTGTTGACCCCGCTGCTGCTGGGGGCCCTCTCCGCCAATGCCTGGGCGCAGCGGGCCGACCTCTATTTCGGTCTGAACCTTTTCGGCAGCGAAAACAAATTCGACTTTGAAGCCAACGGTTTTCACGAAAGACCCACCATCGGGAGCAAAGGGTTTGCCCTCAAGTTCGGCGCCATTCTCTACGACGGCTGGCGGCTGCAGGGGTATCTGCTCGGCGAACTCTTCGACGAGCCGCTCTTTGATGACTCCAACGACGAACTCTATGAGCTCGGGCTGGATGTCATCAAGACCTTTGACACCTACTCCAACCTCTACCCCTTTATCCAGGCGGGTATCGGCAGCGGCTCGATGCAGCTTGACAACTACTACTACCCCCACGACGACAGCATCGGCGAGGTCAGTCTTAAAATCGGTATGGGGCTGATCTTTCGTATCGCTCCGCAGCTGGAGCTGATGGGCGGGGTCGATTTTCAGTGGCGTACGTGGCAGGATATCGCCTATTACAATCCCGCCTACACGGAACTCTCGACGGATGACAACTCCGTCCGCTATTACGGCGGGATCAACTTCCTCTTCTAACGGTGCGCACGCGGGCGCGCCGGCCGCCAAAGGCTAGTGGTCGATCCTGTTTTCGATGTACTGATAGAGGTAGTCGGTGGATTCGGGAACCGTCATAAACTCCCTGTCGGGCCGGACCGTCTCTTTGTCCAGCGGAATAAAGGCCAGTACCCGCCCGGGGTGTTTCAGGTCATCGCGCTGATAGAACATCTCCAGAAACTTCGCCATCTTCACTTTCATATTGCCGAACGAAGGGTCGGCGAGGTAGACAAAGTCGCCCTGTATCCCTTTGAAAACGGTAAAGTGTTCAAAACGCCTGATCTTGACATAGAGGATGACCGGGATGCGCAGTTTGCGCAGCGCGTTGATGTCCATTGCGACGCCGACGCCCCTGAAGCCGATGGTCTGGCCGTAGTCTGCCAGGTCCGCGAAGGAGAGGGCGAAGTCGCTCTTTTCAAGTTTATGGGCGTCGCTCCCGACCCCCTTCATCTCCAAGACGGCGCGCACGATCCCGTTTTCGGTCACATTCTGGTCGTAGAAGTAATTCATGATCGTCGCCATCGAGGCCGCCCCGCACGAGAAGTCGTAGCGCTGGCGCACGACACGCTTCTCTTTGAGTTCGCTCCAGCTTTTCACCGGGACCCTTACGGTGTACTCCTGCTCGATGATCGGCAGGGCGCTTTTGATCTCCTCTGCCCCGGCGCTTTGGACCGAGCCGGCCGCTTCCGCTGCCGCCAACAGCATCAATGCCGGTAAGAGTGCCTGAACTGCCCGTTTCATCAGAACCGCTTTGAGTAAATCAGGTTGATCGTGTTCTGGCTGTAGGTGGCCGTTTCGTTGTTGCTGGCATCGAGGGAGATGATGTTGCCCCGGGAGACCTCGTAGCTCACCCCGATGTTATACCCGATGGACGACTCCGCGATCGTTTCCGTCTTCCCGTTGTAGCGCTGCTCCGTCTGGTAGCGGTAGGTGACGCCCCAGCTGAGGTTGGTATAGGGGTTGATGGCGAAGTAGACCTGCGGGGAAATCGCCAGGATGTCCGGGCGGTCACTGGTATCCCCCTTGTAATCCTCTTCCACACTCCACTGGTACTGCGCCTTGAACACAAAGACGACCGGGTCGACCGTGTAGTAGGAGAGCGCGAAGAAGTTGAACGACTCAAAGTTCTTGTCCTCCTTGGTCGTCCCGATGACGTTGCCGTCAACATCGCGGTCGGCAAAGGTCAGCCGGCCGACGACATTGGTCGATACCCCCACCAGCAGCGAAGGATAAACCCCTTCGTCCTTAACCCTAAATGTCGCCCCGATACCGGCGTGGTCGAAATCCGTATCTGACTGGTTCCCGATCGCATCGCCGAGCTGCACGCGGCTGGCGGTATTGTGCCCGTTGGCGTACATGACCAGCTCGAGCCAATCGGTCAGACCGTATTTGAGGTTCAGGGATGCCACGACGACATCCTGGTCGAGGATCTGTTCCCCCGCATAGGCCGGGACATAGATGAACGAGAGCAGCGTCGACACCGGTACCACCGTACTCATCGCCGTTTTCTGATCGATATTGGAGTACGCGAAGGAGATGTCGGCGTTAAATGCGTTCTTTTTCGAGAGCAGCTCCTCCACCTTCAGCGGAGTCTGCCCGTCCGCTTGCAGCAGCGATGAGAGCAGTGTCGCCGCACCTAAAAAGCCTAATAATGCTTTTTTGTTGAACATAAATAACCTTTGTGTAATTTAGTCATGATTCTAGGGGGATTCAACTTAAAAAGTAAAAGAAGAAAAAGGGGTGTGTGCAGGTTCGCACCTGCACACCGGGATAGGTTACAGTGAGGAAACGACCGCACCGACGAGTGCCGGGAGTCCAGAGTCGACTGTCAGCGGATCTCTGCCGGTATCGATGCTCAGCAGACCGCCGACATTGACATCGAGGTCAGCCGTGATCGGGAATGCCGCACCGAGTGCCGCCGGTACGAGTCCAAGCAGTGCGCCGAGGTTCAGGCTTGCGAGCACGTCGGTCAGGATCGGGCCTGCAACCGGGATCGCACCGAGCGCACCAAGTGCTTCGAGAAGCTGGCCTTCTGTCTGTGCCATTTCCGCACCACTCATCGTGACGACATTGACACTCTCCTGACCAAACATAAACTGCGCATCTGCCGCACCGAAGTCAGCAGCGCTAACGCTTGTAATCATCCCTGCTACTGCAATACTTGCCAACACTTTTTTCATCTTTTCTCCTTTAGATGTGATACCTGAAGCGTTTAAATCAACGTTCTTGCCTCAACTTTATAACTTATAACTTTAAAGTTTTGTTAAAAATCTAACAATAATCAAATAAATATACATTTTGTATCAAAATCACATTTAAAACAGTAAGAAACATTATTATTTCTTTTCACATCATTAGAAAATTATTTGTGATACGCAATGTATCGGGCTGAATTGGTGTGGTTTGGAAAAGAAAAGGTTGATAAATCGGAAGAAGAACCCCTCCCCGGAGGGAGGGTAAGGGTAAGAGGGGTGTGTTAGCCGAGCAGGGGGAGACCGCCGCCGAGCAGACCACCGACGAGCGGAAGGTTGCCAAGCAGGCCGGCGAGCAGACCGTCAACAGTGTTGAGCAGACCAGTCGCGATCGGTCCGACGAGCGGCAGGCTGCCGACGATGTTCAGAACCGGATCCAGGATAGTCAGACCAAGCAGTTGACCCTGAGTACCGACCATTTCAGCACCAGTCATTGCAACCGCGTCAACATTGCTTGCACCAAACATAAACTGAGCATCAGTAGCTGCCAGTTCCGCTGCAGATGCAACTGAAGTGATACCTGCCGCTGCTGCGACACCCATCATCATCTTTTTCATATATACACTCCTGTAAAAATATTGAAGACCGTTGAGCCGTCCTCTGCAAAATATTATTTTCTTTTTTATTAAATTGAATTGAATTTAACAGTTTCCTAACTATTTCATCGATTTGTTAGTAAATTGTTTAACTTTATTTAATTTATACACACACTTTAACATTATTTATTAATAATAATTGCTTTTGTTACTATTTTTATGACAATCACACGGCCACTGCAGCCTGTAACCGCACTGAAACACCCCCACGTTACGATTGACGACTTTTCGCTACGGAGCAACAAGCATGCGCATCTGCATTTTTACCGACACCCTCGGTGATCTCAATGGTGTCTCGCGTTTTATCCAGGACATGGGGGAACAGGCCCTCGCACACGGTATCGACCTCCACATCGTCGCCTCGACGGCCAAATACTGCCCCGACCTTCCCAATGTCCACAACCTCCCGCCCCGCTGGAGAGTACCGATGCCTTTTTACCGTGAACTCGACCTCGCCTACCCTTCGGCCGAGGCCCTGGAGAGAATGCTGCGCGAACTGCGCCCCGACATCGTCCACATCTCCACCCCGGGGCCCGTCGGCATCATCGCCAAGAAGCTTGCCGCAAAACAGCACCTCCCCGTGCTCGGAACCTACCATACGGATTTCCCCGCCTATATCCGTGACAATACGGGGCTGGAGTGGGCCAAACGGATCGCCGACAAAACGATGGCCCGCTTCTACCGCCCCTTCAAAAGGGTGTTTACCCGTTCGACCGAATACCTGGAGATCATGGAACGCGAGATCGGGATCGAGCGTGCGCGCAGCGAGCTGCTCTCCCCGGGCACCAACCGCAAACGCTTCCACCCCTCGCACCGCAGCGACACCGTCTTTGCCAAATACGGGGCGACGGGAGAGGGTCCGAAAGTGCTCTATGTCGGCCGCATCTCCAAGGAGAAGAACGTCCCCTTCCTGCTTGATGTCTGGCAGCGCTACAAAGCCTGCAACCCCGGGTGCGAGGCCGAACTGCTCCTCGTCGGCGAAGGTGCGCTGCGCCACAAACGTGCCAGCCTCGCCCTCGATGACGTCATCTTCGCCGGCCCCGTGATCGGCGACGACCTCTCTTCTCTCTACGCCTCCAGCGACCTCTTCGTCTTCCCCTCCGTCACCGATACGCTGGGACAGGTCGTCATGGAAGCGCAGGCCAGCCGGGTCTGCTGCCTCGTCTCGGACGTGGGCGGCCCCCAGGGTATCGTCAACCCTACCGGCAGGGCCGGCGGCATGATCGTCAAAGGCAATGATCCCGACGCCTGGGTCGCAGCCTTGGAAGCCCTCCTTGAAAATGCTACACTACGGCAAAATTTCGGGAAGCAGGGGTATGAGAACATGCAGGATTTCAATATCGTCGATTCGTTCACGCATTTCGTACAGACCCACCGCGATGCCCTGCAACGGCACCGGCCGTGACCCCGCAGCGCCAGGGAGAGCTCTACGCCGTCATCTTGTCGCTGCTGGAGAGCTGGTTCCCCATCCTCGCCCTCGTCGCCGTCCAGACCATCGGCCCGCTGAACACCTACGGCTTCATCCTCGTTATCGCCACCGCCGTACTGCTGTTCCTGCTCTACGTGCGGGAGGGGTTCGGCGGGCTTGCCGAGCGGGAGGCCCTGCCCGACCTGTTGTGGACCTCCTTTTATATCACCCTGCTCTTCACCCTCGTTTTTATCGGGCTGCGCTATACCACGGCGGGGAACATGGCCGTCATCCTGACGCTGCAGCTCTTCTTCTCCTACCTCTATTTTAACCTGCCGGGCAGGGAGAAGCTCGATGCCCTGCACACCTTTGCCGCCTTTTTGATGGGGTCGGGTGCCGTGATCATCCTCTTTCCCGCGACCTTCACCTTCAACCCGGGCGACCTGCTCATCCTCCTTGCCGCCGCGACCGCCCCCCTGGCGAACCTCTACCAGAAGCGCGCCCGCCAGAGGGTCAGCGCCCTGACCATTCTCACCTTCCGTAACCTGGCGGCCCTCCCCGTGCTCTTCGGCGCCGCCCTGCTCTTCGAGGGCCTGCCTACCTCTGATGCGCTCCTGAAGGTCCTCCCCGCCATCGCCGCCGTCGCGCTCCTGGTCTATGTCCTCGCCAAGATCCTCTGGATCGAGGCGCTGCACCGCATCGGCATTACCAAGCTCAGCGCCATGATCGCCTTTATGCCGCTTTTTACCCTGATCTTCGCCTATCCGGCACTCGGGGAGGTCCCGACACCGCGGCAGCTGCTCGGCACCCTGCCGATCCTGCTTGGCGCCTACCTCATCACCCGGCCTCTTCCCTGTGCGCGCAGACCGTAACCCGTTCGATAACAATTCTTCGCTATAATATAACCCATTCCAATATATTTCCCGAGCCCGCCAATGACTAATCTGAAAGACCCAAAATTCTATTTCAACCGGGAACTCTCCTGGCTCCAGTTCAACACCCGTGTGCTGCAGCAGGCCCAGGACAAAAAGCAGCCGCTGCTTGAACGCCTGAAGTTCCTCGCCATCTACGGTACCAACCTCGATGAGTTCTATATGATCCGCGTCGCGGGTCTCAAAAAGCTCTTCACCTCCGGGATCATCCTCTCCGGCCCCGACCGCCTCACCCCGCTGCAGCAGCTGCGCGAGATCCGCAAGTATCTCCACCGCGAACTGCAGGTCGTCGAGCACACCTTTATCGAGATCATGTCCGGCCTCAAAAACGAGGGGATCTTCCTCAAACGCTATTCGGAACTGAACAACCAGGAGAAGGGGGAGGTCAACCGCTATTTCCACGAACATATCTACCCGGTCATCGTCCCGATCGCCGTCGACGGCACCCACCCCTTCCCGCACCTGAACAACCTCAGCTTCGGCCTCATCGTCAAGCTCCAGGACAATGACGACCCCAGCGTCCAGCGCTACGGCCTTGTCCGTATCCCACGGGTCCTGCCGCGCTTCGTGCAGATCGGTACCGGCATCTACGTCCCTATCGGCAGCATCGTCGCCCAGCACATCGACGAGCTCTTCCCGGGCTACACCCTGCTGCAGTACACCCCGTTCCGCGTCACGCGTAACGCCGACATCACCATCGAGGAGGAAGAAGCCGACGACTTTATGGAGATGCTCGAAGAGGGGCTGAAACTCCGTAAGAAAGGGGAGCTCGTCCGCCTGGAGATCGGCGTCGACGCCGATGATGAACTGATCGACTTCTTCAACCGCCATACCAACGTCTACAAAGACGACCTCTACCGCTTCAAGATCGTGCTCAACCTCGCGAGCCTCTGGCAGATCGTCGGCAACAAGGATTTCGCGCACCTGGTCGCGGCGCCGTACAAGCCGCGGAACCTCCCCCCGCTCGATTCGGAGGACAGTATCTACACCGTACTGGACAAGCAGGACGTCCTGCTGTATCACCCCTATGAGAGCTTCGAGCCCATCGTCAAGTTCATCCAGGCCGCGGCCAAGGACCCCGATGTCGTCTCCATCCGGATGACCCTCTACCGCAGCGGGACGAACTCCCCCATCGTCAACGCCCTGATGCAGGCCGCCGAATCGGGCAAGCAGGTCACGACCATGGTCGAGCTCAAGGCGCGTTTTGACGAGGAGAACAACCTGATCTGGGCCAAGGCGCTGGAGAGCGCGGGGGCGCATGTTATCTACGGTATCCCCGGCTTCAAGGTCCACGCCAAAGCCGCCCTCGTCACCCGCAAGGTCGGCGACAAGCTGAAGCAGTACGCCCACCTGGGCACGGGGAACTACAACCCCGGTACGGCGAAGATCTATACCGATGTCAGCTACATGACCTCCAACGAGGCGATCACCAACGACATGACCCGCTTCTTCCACTTCCTGACGGGGTTCAGCAAGAAAGGAAAGCTCAACAAGCTCTACATGTCGCCGACCCAGACGAAGCCGAAGATCCTCTCGCTGATCCAGAACGAAACCCGCATGGGAACGGAGGGGCGCATCATCGTCAAGGTCAACTCCCTTGTCGACGAGGATGTCATCCGCGCACTCTACAAGGCGTCGCAGGCCGGGGTCAAGGTCGACCTGATCGTCCGCGGGATCTGCTGCCTCGTCCCGGGCATCGAAGGAGTGAGCGAAAACATCAGGGTCACCTCGCTGATCGGCAAGTACCTCGAACACGCCCGGATCTTCTACTTCAAACACGGCCATCCGCAGATGTTCATCTCCAGTGCCGACTGGATGCCGCGGAACCTCGTGCGCCGTATCGAGCTGATGACGGGCATCGAGGACGAGGAGTCCAAAGAGAAGCTCCTGCAGCTGCTCACCCTGCAGCTCACCGACAACATGCTTGCCCACGAACTCCAGAGCGACGGGAGCTACCACCGGGTCGAGACGAGCGAGACCCCTATCAACTCACAGCTCCTGCTCGAACAGCATACGACCAAGATGTACAAATCGTCGAAAAAACGCGACACGACCTATATCAACAAACTAGCCTCCCGTCTCTTCAAAGAGAGCTGAGGCCGGCAAGGAAAAGTATTGACCTACCCTTTCAAAGCAATGGGAACCCAACGCGGTGACAACACCTGGATCGCAAAGAGTGCGGATGTCATCGGGAATGATATCTCCTGAAAGGGATGCCGGGGGCATACTCTTCAGGAGTAAAATTACTAAACAAAAACATGGGAGATGACAAACATGACTTATCCATTTAAGCAATGGGAACCTCAACTCGGTGACAACACCTGGATCGCAAAGAGTGCGGATGTCATCGGGAATGTCACCATGGGCGAAGCGTGTGCCGTCTGGTTCGGCTGCGTCATCCGCGGGGACGTCCACCGCATCGTCATCGGCGACCGAACCAACATCCAGGATCTCTCTATGATCCACGTCACCCACTACAAAAAACCCGATATGAGCGACGGCCACCCGACCATTATCGGCAGCGACGTCACCATCGGCCACCGGGTCATGCTCCACGGCTGTACGGTCGAAGATGCCTGCCTGATCGGGATGAGTGCGACCATCCTCGACGGCGCCGTGATCGGCAAGGAGTCCATCGTCGGCGCCGGGGCGCTGGTGACGAAGAACAAGGTCTTCCCGCCCCGTTCGCTCATTATGGGCTCCCCGGCCAAAGTCGTCCGGGAGCTCTCTGATGAAGAGGTCAAAGAGCTTTACGCCTCGGCAGAACGCTATGTCGCGTTCAAAGAGGATTTCCGCATCGCGGGTGCCTAAAACACCGGAACGATGGACTTTTTCATCCTCGCCGACATCATCGGTATCGTCGCCTTTGCCCTGAGCGGCTTCCTTGCCGGCGTACGCCACCGCCTCGACCTGCTGGGGCTCATCATTGTCGCCTCCCTGACGGCACTCGGCGGCGGGGTGATCCGCGACCTCATGCTCGACCGTACCCCCTTCGCCTTTACCCACTACTACCCGGCAGTGACCGTCATCGCCAGCGTCGTGCTGGCTCTCGCCCTACGGCTCTACCGCCGTGATGCGTTGGAGCGCAAATGGCTCTTTATCATCAGCGATACCGTGGGCCTCGTTGCGTTCAGCATCACCGGCGCCCTGCTGGGCATTGCGGCAGAGTTCAACTTCTTCGGCGTCATCATCGTCAGCTTCCTCACCGCCATCGGCGGCGGGGTCACCCGCGACGTACTCGTCAACACCGTCCCCGCCATCCTGACCAGCGACTTCTACGGTACCATCGCCGTGATCGTCGCCGTGCTGCTCATCCTGCTTGACGCCGTCGGCTGGCTGAACGACACCGCCGTTCTCGCCGTCGCCCTTTTTGCCACCGTGCTACGCCTGGTCGCCCACTACCGCGGCTGGCACCTCCCCCACCTCGACCTTCCCCCGCGCTGAAACCTGCAATTTCGCGGGAGATATCAAATAACTTTTTTTTATTTTTCAGAAAAATGTGAATAAAATGTGATTGTCTGTATGATAAATGAAAAAAGTTTGCCTATCGTGCACACCATCTTTCTTCAAGAGAGGAGTAAAAATGAAGAAAACGACCCAACTGCTCAGCGTCCTTGCAGGCACCGCGATCCTGTCGGCATCGGCGGCAACCGCCGCCGACAAGTTCGTATGGCTGCCCATTTTGAACAACCCGGACTGGAAAGCGAACATCGAAGTCGCCGCCGTAGGCGGGACGATAGATTTTGACAACGGTTCCGTCAAGGATGACTACAACTACGGTGTCGAAGTCTCCCTCGACTGCCCCGTATTCACCCTGCCCGGCGACAACCTGCTTCGCCAGCAGCTGAGCCTGAGCCGTTACGATAAAAATGACGTGACGATCACTGCGATCGAAATGAACCCCTACTATTTCATCCATTTCACCAAGAACCTCGTCCTCGGCGTCGGACCCGGAATCGGTGCAATGTATACCGAATACCCCGTGACCACGAGTACAGGCGGACTGTTCCCGACGACATCCACCGATACCCAGAATGACTGGCTCTTTACGCTGCAGGCCGGCGCGGGTCTGAAATACTATATGGGAAGTTTCCTGGCGGGTGTGGATATCCGCCGTACCTGGACCACCGAAAACGATTTCGGCGGGACGAAGAAATACAGCCTCGACAATCTGCGGACCCTTCTTAAGGTAGGCTACCGCTTCTAACGACGGCCGCACGGGCCGCCGTATTCTCCTTCAAATCGCCGCTACGTTCTGTAGTCGGCGTTGATCTTCACGTACTCGTGACCGAGGTCGCAGCCGTAGGCGTCAAAGGCACCCTCGCCCACGCCCAGGTCACAGCTGATCGTAAAGCGTTCGCGTTTCATCACCGCCGCCGCCAGCTTTTCCGATTCCGCATCAAAGAGGATCGTCCCCTTGTCGTAGACGCATACCTCGTCGAAACTGACCGTCAGCGTCGCCTCGTCGCACGTAACGCCGCTGGCACCGATGGTCGATGCGACCCGGCCCCAGTTGGGGTCCTCGCCGTAGATGGCCGTTTTCATCAGCAGCGAGTTGGAGAGTGCCTTTGCGGCCGTCTCCGCCTCGGCGTCGCTGGCGGCACCCGTGACGTGGAAGGTGACCATCTTCGTCGCCCCCTCCCCGTCGCTCACCATCATCTGCGCCAGTTCCAGCAGCATCTCGTGCAGGGCCGCTTTGAACGCTTCGGCGTCAAAAGCGCCGCTTTTGCGGTTGGCCAGGAGCATCACCGTATCGTTCGTGGAGGTATCGCCGTCCACGCTGGCCGCGTTGAAGGTCGTCGGGATGACCGCATCCAGGCACGCCTGCAGCTCCTGGGCACCGGCATCGGCATCGGTCGTCACAAAACAGAGCATCGTCGCCATTGCGGGGTTGATCATCCCCGCGCCCTTGGCGATCGCCCCGATGCGGAAACGCTTGCCGCCCTCCAGGACGACCTCCGTCGAGACCATCTTGTAGAAGGTGTCCGTCGTCATGATCGCTTTTGCCGCCGCCAGGCTGTCCCGGCTGCCAAGGTCGAAGGTCTTAGCGGCCGCCGTGATCTTCGCTTTGGGTAGACGCACACCGATGACCCCTGTGGAACTCATGACCGGGTTTTCAAAGACGCCGTATTGCGCCTGCAGCTCCTCCAGGATCTCGTCGATATCGCTGATGCCCTCCGGTCCCGTCATCGCGTTGGCGTTCTTGGCGTTCATCAGCACGAAGTTGCTCTTGAAGCTTCCCTTGGCACGGTAGTGGCGGATCGGCGCAGCCGTCATCTTGTTGGTCGTAAAGACCGCCGCCATTTCACAGGGGGTGTCGGCATAGATAAAGGCGACGTCGTCCGCCCCCTCCGGGCGCAGGCCGGCACTCGCCGCCCCTGCAAAGAACCCCTCCGGCGCGCAGACGCCGCCGCCGACTTTTTTCAACTCAAACATAACGCAACTCCTGCGGTTTTTTACGCTGGCGTACCAGCTCTTTGGTCATTTTGATGCCCTTTTCGGTGCCGACGACCAGCAGCTTCGACTCGCTGGTAACAAGGTCGTCACCCTTGGGCATGGCGACGAACTTGCCGTCTTTGCGCGTGACCCCGACAACGGAGACGTTCGCGATCTCACGCAGGTGGGTCTCCTTGAGACGGTTAAGCACCATCCAGCTGTATTTGGGCACGAAGATCTCCTCCATGTCCAGCGGGGTGTCGCTGCGGTAGAGGAACTCCTCGAGGAGGTTTTCCATATCCGGGCGCGCCGCCATGGAGGTGATGCGCTGCGCCGTCAGTTTCGTCGGCGAGACAACGGTATCGGCCCCGAGTTTTTTCAGCTTCTCCACGTCGCTCATCGTCTCGGCGGAGCTGATCAGGTTATAGGGCCTCGGCAGCGCATGCTCTTTCTCAAAAAGACGCACCGAGGCGATGATCGCGATGTTGTCCGCGATCAGCGGCGAGAGGGTGATCACCCCGCTCGCAGAGCTCAGGTGCCCCTTGAGCATCGCCACCTCGGTGTGGGGCTCTTCACGGAGGAAATAGGGGTACTTGTGCTGTTTCGCCCACGCTTCGATCTCCTCGCGGGGATCGATCACGACAAAGGGGATGTGCGAACGGCGCAGCTCCTTCGTGACTTCGATGGTGTAATCGTTGTGGTAGCAGATGACAAAATGCTTTTTCAAGCGCGCGATCTTGTAGAGCATGTCCCGCTCCTTTATGGTTTTGTAGATATTCCCGCGGTTGATCTCGTTGACCAGAATACCGACCGCCATCGAAAAGACGGCGAAACCGGTAATGATCAGCGTGATCGTAAAGAGCCTCCCCGCATCGGAGATGGGGGCGATCTCCCCGAAGCCGACCGTCGTAAAGGTGATCCCCGTCTGGTAGATGGCGTCGATCAGCGAAAAATCGTCTATCACCATGTAGCCGATGGTGCCGAGGAACATGATAATTGCCGTAAAGATCAGCGGCAGACGAAACGGTTTGAGGTGGCTGTAAATATCGGGAAGTAGATCGTATTGGGGTTTGGGAGGGGTCTCCCAGTGAAGAAAGGCGCGAATCTTTTGGATCAGATTCAAACGGCGCTCTGTGTTAGACGTAAGGAGTTACGCCTGTTTTTTCTTCATAGTACGAAGCTCAGAAGCAGAGATCTTAATCTTCTTAGTTGTACCGTCTTCCATCTGGACGCGGACGGTGCGAAGATTAGGCATGAAACGTCTTTTCGTGCGATTTTTCGCGTGAGAAACGTTGTTCCCGCTCATTGGGCCCTTACCGCTAATAGCACATTTTCTTGCCATTTGTAGGCTCCTTGCGTAAATTTAGTGGCGCATTATATCCTCTAAAATCAAAAGAGTTCCTTAAAGAACCACTGTAGCACGGTGTGTACCGACATTTTATCGCAATGCACACACTATTTGGATAAAATGGCAAAAACAAGAAAGGGTAGCTCAATGCTTGTAGCCCCCAGTATTCTCTCCGCCGATTTCGGCAACCTCGCACGCGACGTCAAAGCGATCTGCGACGCCGGTTGCGACCTCGTACACGTCGACGTCATGGACGGTCACTTCGTCCCGAACCTCACCATCGGGCCCGTCGTCGTCTCCGCCGTCGCGGCAGCGGCCACGAAACCCCTCGACATCCACCTGATGGTCGAGAACAACACCTTCTTCGTCGACCTCTTCGCCCCGCTGAAGCCGGAGTACATCTCCTTCCATATCGAAGAGGAGAAGCATCCCCACCGCCTCGCGCAGTACATCCGCAGCCTCGGCATCCGTCCGGCGATCGTCCTCAACCCGCACACGCCGGCCGAAAGCCTCGAGTACCTACTCCCCTACATCGATATGGTACTCGTCATGAGCGTCAACCCCGGGTTCGGCGGCCAGAAGTTCATTGATGTCTATGAAAAGGTCCGCCGCCTGCGCGACCTGCGCGACCGCATCAACCCCGACTGCCTTATCGAAGTCGACGGCGGTGTCAACGATGCGAACATCGGCGCGCTTAAAGAAGCGGGCGTCGACGTCTGTGTCGCCGGAAGCTACGTCTTCAAACACGCAGACGGCCTCAAAACCGCCATCGACAGCCTGAAAGTCTGAGCCACCCGTGCGCGTCAAGATCTGCGGCATCACCTCCTATGAAGACGCCATGGCGGCGATCGATGCCGGGGCCGACGCGCTCGGTTTTGTTTTCTACCCCCCTTCGCCGCGCCATATCACCCCCGATGCCGCGGCGGCGATCATCCGAAGGCTTCCCCCCTTTGTTGAAAAGGTCGGTCTCTTCGTCAACGAGGAAGCTCCCGCCATCAACGCGGCGGCGAAGACGAGCGGCATCACCCTCGCACAGATCCATTTCGACGCTCCCGATGCCCTCTTTGACGCTCTGGAGTGTCCCTATGTCCGCGTAATCCGGGCACAGACTCCCAAAGACGTCAAATCGCACGCTGAGGAGTACCGCCTCGTCGATGCCTTCTGCGAGGCGTACGGCGGGATGGGCAAACGGCTGAACCTGGAGTGGTTCGACGGGGTCGACTGCTCGAAGATCATCCTCGCCGGCGGGCTCTCCCCGGACAATGTCGAGGAGTGCCTCCCCTTCGGTTTCTATGCCCTTGATGTCAGCAGCGGGGTCGAAGCTTCCAAGGGGAAAAAAGATCCGGTCAAAGTACGCCAGTTCATCGCAAAGGCCAAAGGGTGATCGAAGCGTCCCAACTTCCCCAGAAACTCTGCGAGGGGCTGACGACCTACCAGATCGAACAGCTCACCGGCGAAAGCGCCGAACTCGCCGTCGAGCTCATGCGGGCCCAGGGGCTCGAGCTCGTCAGCCGTGACGGAACGCGCTACTACCCCCAAAGCTGCGACCAGCTCCTCTCGGCAGCGACCTTCTGCATCGTCGACATCGAGACCAACGGCTCCAAACCCGACAAGCACCAGATCATCGAGATCGGTGCCGTCAAGGTGCAGAACCTCCACATCATCGACCGTTTTGAGAGCCTGGTGCGCTGCGACCATATCTCGGGGCACATCACCGAGATCACGGGTATCGCCGAAGAGGACACCCAGGATGCCCCCGCTATGAAAGAGGTCCTCGAAGCGTTCAAGCTCTTCCTCGGCAACGACATCTTCGTCGGGCACGACGTCAAGTTCGACTTCCAGTTCACCTCGAAGATGATGGAGCGCGTCGGGATGGCGCCCCTGCTCAACCGCAGCCTCTGCACCATCGACCTCGCCGAGCGTACCATCAGCTCCTACCGCTACGGTCTGGCCTTCCTGAACGAACAGCTCGAACTCTACAAAGAGGCGACCCACCACCGCGCCCTCTCCGACGCAATGACGACGGCCAAGCTCTTCAAACGTACCCTCAGATGCATCCCCACGGAGATCCAGACGGTCGAGGAACTCATCACCTTCTCCAAGAAGGCCAAACGCCTCAAACGCCCAAAATTCCCGCCCCAGCCCCCGGAACAGACAACACCCGAAGCGTAAGCACTATCCTTCGTTGTAGTAGGTAGAGCTTGTCCGTATCCGCTTCTTCTGTCAAGGCCGAGAACGGTCATTAGCGTGTCGAGCGGATCTGTGATGCATGGCATGTCCCGAAAGCGCACTCCGAGAGTATTTCTTCCAGGGCGCAGCCTTTCGTGTTTTCTTCTTTCGGGTTCGGTTTCTTCTTTGCACGAGCAAAGAAGAAAGGGAACAAAAAAAGTCCATGAAAATAAAGAGAGGTCGGAGCAGCCAAGCCGCTCCAATTAGAAAAAGAGAGTTTGTTTGATTAGTTTTCGGAGTAAGCGCCCATACCCGTCAGACGGTCATAGCGCTTGTGGCGGCGTTCGGAACCGCTGAAGTTCGAGAGCTCATTGATACGCTCGAGGATGTAGCTTTTCATCGCCTCCGCCGCACCGGACTTATCGCGGTGCGCCCCGATCATCGGTTCATCGATGACGTCATCGATCAGGTCGAGCTCTTTGAGGTCGCTGCTCGTGATCTTGAGTGCTTTCGTCGCCGCTTCCGCCTTGGCCGGATCGTTCCAGAGGATCGCGGAGCAGCCTTCAGGTGAGATAACACTGAAAACAGAGTAGCGCATCATCGCCAGCCGGTCGGCCACGCCGATGGCCAGGGCGCCGCCGCTTCCCCCTTCGCCGATAACGATGGAGATGGTGATCGTCTCCAGTTTGGAGAGCTCCAGCAGGTTGCGGGAGATCGCCTCGCTCTGGTTGCGCTCTTCGGCGCCCAGACCCGGGTAGGCGCCCGGGGTGTCGATAAGCATAACGACGGGGATGTTGAACTTGTCCGCCAGCTGGGCACAGCGCAGCGCCTTGCGGTACCCTTCGGGGTGCGGCATCCCGAAGTTGCGCTTGAGCTTGTTCTTTGTCCCGCGCCCCTTCTGTTCGCCTATTACCATGACACGCTGGCCGTCGATGTAGCCCATGTAACAGAGGATCGCCGCATCGTCGCGGAAGTGGCGGTCGCCGTGCAGTTCGTACTTGTCTTCGAGCAGCAGGTTGATGTAATCGAGCGCGTAGGGACGGTCGGGGTGACGTGCCAGCTGCAGCTCCTGGTAGGGAGAGAGGTTCTTGTAGGTTTTACTGACCTCTTTTTCGAGATCCTTTTTCAGGATCTCGACGGCGTGGAGGTCATGGCGCACCTCGGCGCTGACGATCTCTTCCTGGATCTGCTGGATCTTCTGCTCAAAATCGAGGTAGGTAGCCAATGCCGGACCTTAGAGCTTCTTAAAGATAACGACGCCGTTGGTGCCGCCGAATCCGAAGGAGTTGCTCATGACAACATTCATTTCCGCTTTGCGCGCCGCGTTCGGAACGATGTCCAGGTCGCAGTTCTCGTCCGGATTGATGTGGTTGATCGTCGGCGGGATGATGCCCTCTTGCATCGCCATCAGACAGACGACCGCTTCGATACCGCCTGCAGCGCCGAGACAGTGACCCGTCTGGCCTTTGGTGGACGTCACCGGCGGGCAGTTCTCTTTGCCGCCGAAGAGCTCTTTGAGGGCCGCCGTTTCATTCTTGTCGTTCGTCGGTGTAGAGGTACCGTGCGCATTGACGTAGTCGACTTTCGGGTTGCCGGCCATCGTCATCGCCGCTTTCATCGCGCGCAGCGGGCCGTCCATGCTCGGGCTCGTAATGTGGCTCGCATCGCCGCTTTCGCCGAAACCGATCAGCTCGCCGTAGATCTTCGCGCCGCGGGCAACGGCCATGTCGTAATCTTCAAGGACGAGTGCCGCCGCACCTTCACCCATGACAAAGCCGTCGCGTTCCGCGTCAAAGGGACGGGAAGCCGTTTTCGGATCGTCGTTGCGTGTGGAGAGCGCTTTCATGGAAGCAAAACCGCCGATACCGACACCGGTCACCGCAGATTCTGCCGCAACGACGAGCATGCGGTCCGCACCGTTACAGATGATCGTTTTCGCCGCTTCGCTGATGGAGTGTGTTCCTGCCGCACAGGCAGTAACCGCCGCGACATTGGGGCCTTTCAGACCGTGCTCGATGGAGACGAAACCGCCGAGCATGTTGACCAGGGCGCTCGGGATAAAGAAAGGGGAGATACGGCGCGGTCCGCGGGTTTCAAGGACGATAGAGTTTTTCTCGATCGCCGGCAGGCCGCCGATACCGGATGCCGCGGCAACGCCGAAGCGCTCGTACTCGATCTCGATCTCGTTGAACGCCGCATCTTCCATCGCTTCCTGGGCCGCTTTGAGGCCGAGCTGGATGAAGCGGTCCGCTTTTTTGACCTCTTTGGCTGCCATGACCGTTGCAGGGTCGAAGTCTTTAACCTCACCGGCGATCAGAACGCCCTGACCTTCGGCTTCGGCATCGAAAAGGGTAATTCTGTCAATGCCGCTCACGCCGTCGCACATCGCTTTGAACGACTCTTCTTTATTGTGACCGACAGCATTGATCATGCCCATACCCGTTACGACAACTCTTCTCACATCAACTCCTGAAAAATATGTGTATAGCTTTATATACCCGTCCGAGGACGGCAATACAAAACCATTTTGCGGGAAACCCGCAAAGGAAACTTACGCCTTGTTTTCGACGTAGTTTACGACATCCTGAACGGTCTGAATTTTTTCAGCTTCATCATCCGGGATTTCAATATCGAATTTTTCTTCGAGTGCCATGACCAGTTCAACGACGTCGAGGCTGTCCGCTCCGAGATCTTCAACGAATTTCGCATCCGGTTTTACTTCGTCCGGGTTTACGCTCAGTTGTTCAACTACGACTTCTTTGATGTCATCCAAAAGTGCCATTATAGCTCCTCTTTCCAATTTGAAATTCCGAAAGTATAGCACACGGAATATAAAAAAAAGCGCTGAAGGGGGGTCCCCCCTCCGGCCTTAGGCCATGTTCATCCCGCCGTTGACTTTGAGGGTTTCGCCCGTAATATAGGCGGCGGAGTCGGAGAGCAGGAAGGCCGTCGCTTCCGCGACTTCACGCGCTTCACCGAAGCGTCCCATGGGGATTTTTGAGGTGAAGTTGGACTTGATATCGTCGCTGAGTTCATCGGTCATATCGGTAGCGATAAAGCCCGGTGTGACCGTGTTGTAACGCAGCCCGCTCGAGGCCGATTCGATGGCAAAACTCTTCGTCATCGCGATCAGGCCGCCCTTGGACGCCGCGTAGTTCGTCTGCCCGGCATTGCCCGTCTCGCCGACGATGGAAGCGATGTTGACGATGGCGCCCTGCTTCTTCTTGCGCATCACTTTCATCGCTTCACGGCAGCCGATAAAGGCGGAAGTGAGGTTGGCGTTGATGACGGCGAGGAACTCCTCCGTTTTCATCCGCAGGGCCAGTTTGTCGTTGGTGATCCCCGCGTTGTTGACCAGGTAGCCCAGTTCGCCGTCGGCATCGACGATCGTCTTGATCGCCGCAACGAATGCCGCTTCATCCGCCACGTCGAAACCGATCGTTTCCGCTTCGCCGCCCTCTGCGATGATCGCCGCCTTGACCGCCTCGGCCGCCTCGGCGCCGCTGCGGTAGTTGACCCAGACTTTAAGACCGTAACCGGCCAGCACCTTCGCGATCTCCGCGCCGATCCCCCGGCTTGAACCCGTTACCAATACGTTTTTACCACTGAATTTCATCTCACTCCTTTGATTTGTAATGTGCCCGTGTTACAACAGGCTGTCGTCCATTTCGGCCGGTTTTTCGACGCCCATCAGTTCGAGAACCGTCGGGGCGATGTTGTTAAGGCCGCCGGGGTGGACTTTTTCGACCCCGTCGGCCATGACGAAGGCCCAGACCTTGCCGACGGTGTGGTTGGTGAGGACATTGCCCTGCTCGTCCCACATCTCCTCGCAGTTGCCGTGGTCGGAGGTGAGGACCATCGCGTAATCGTCTGCTTTTGCCTTTTCCACGATACGGCCGAGTTCATGGTCGACGGCTTCGACGGCCTTGATCGCGGCGTCATAAACACCCGTATGGCCGACCATGTCACCGTTGGCAAAGTTGACGACGATGAAGTCATACCCCTCGTCCATCGCGCTCAGTACGGCGTCACCGACCGCGGCTGCACTCATCTCCGGCTGCAGGTCGTAGGTCTTGACCTTCGGGCTCGGTACGAGCACGCGCGCTTCGTTCGTGTAGGGTTCGTCGATCCCGCCGTTGAGGAAGAAGGTGACGTGGGCGTACTTCTCCGTCTCCGCCGTATGGAGCTGGCGGAGCCCCTGGTTGCTGATCACTTCCGCCAGAGTATTTTTCGGGGTCTCTTTCCGGAAGAGGACCGGGTAGCTGAAGCTCTTGTCATACTCCGTCATCGTCGCGATGTTCGCCACGGCGAAGGGGCGGTCGAACGCGTCAAAATCCGCCGCACCCAGTGCCGTCGTAATCTCGCGGACCCGGTCGCTGCGGAAATTGGTCACGAGGACGGCGTCGCCCTCTTTCATCCCCCCGTAGCCGTTGAAGGCCGCCGGCACGATGAACTCGTCCGTCTCTTTTCTGGCGTAGGAGGCCTCGACATAGGCCGCAGGGGTCAGGTCGCTGGCAGGCTGCGCCGTCACGATGGCGTCGTAACCGCTCTGGACACGTTCCCAGCGGTTATCCCGGTCCATCGTGTAGAAGCGTCCGCCGATGGTCGCGATCCGGACGTTCGGGCTCAGGGCCTCCTGCAGCTTCTCCAGGTAGCGGGGTGCGGACGTCGGCGAGACGTCGCGCCCGTCGGTAATGAGATGGAGCCACACCTTCTTGCCCGCCGCTTCGCCTATTTTCGCCAGGGCGATCGTATGGTCGATGTGCGAGTGGACCCCGCCGTCGCTGAGCAGGCCGACGAGGTGCAGGGTGTCGGAGCTCTCCATCAGCGCCGTGAGCGCCGGGTTGCTTGCCAGCGTCCCTTCCGCAACGGCCAGAGAGATCTTGACCAGGTCCTGATAGAGCACCCGGCCGCTCCCGATGGTCATATGGCCTACTTCCGAGTTCCCCATCTGCCCCTCGGGCAGGCCGACGCTCAGGCCGAAGGTATCGATCAGCGCGTGAGGCACTTCCGCGAACAGGTGCTCATAGGTCGGCTTTTTGGCATGGTAAAAAGCGTTCGCTTCCGTCCGTTGGCTGTAGCCGACACCGTCCGTAATCACGAGTACTGTCTTTTGTCCCATAAAAAATCCTTTGAAGGCCATCGTGCAACCTGTCGGGATTGCAAAGATGCCCTTAAACATATAATGACGGCAATTATATTAAAATAGCACTTTTTACTCACTTTATTGCTTTGACATAGTGAAAACTCTTTATGGACTGATAATGCTTTACTGGTTTTACGAACTTCTGGATATCAACCTGCTGCAATACATTACCGTCCGTGCCGGCGTCGCTTTTTTCCTGGCGCTCTGCATGACCTATTTCCTGATGCCCCGTTTTATCCGCTGGGCGCAGAAGACCTCCAGCGTCCAGCCGATTAACGACTATGCGCCCGACCGCCACCGTGAAAAGGCGAAGACCCCGACGATGGGGGGCGTCGTCTTCATCGTTTCGACCCTCATTGCGTCGGCCCTTACCGTCCGGTACGACAACTTTTTCGCCCTGGGCGGGATGCTCGTGCTCGCGCTCTTTATGCTGATCGGCTTCAAGGACGACTACGCCAAGATCGACAAGCAGCACAACCTCGCCGGCCTCACGGCCCGCGGCAAACTGCTGCTGCAGATCGGTGCCGCCCTCGCAGGGGCCCTGTTCCTGCGCTTTGCGGCGGGGCTGGATACGGAGCTGTACGTCCCCTTTTACAAGCATCCGCTCTTTGATATGCACCTCTTCGCCCTCTTTTTCTGGACCCTCGTCATGGTTGCGGCCTCCAACGCCGTGAACCTCACCGACGGCCTCGACGGCCTGGCGACGGTGCCCTCCGTCTTTGCCCTGATGACCCTGGGCGTTTTCGTCTACGTCATCGGGCATGCCGGCCTCTCCGCCTACCTGCTGATGCCGAACTTCCCCGCCGGGGAGGCCTCCGTCGTCGCCGCGGCACTCATCGGCGCGCTGATCGGCTTTTTGTGGTTCAACTCCCACCCGGCCGAGGTCTTTATGGGTGACAGCGGTTCCCTCGCCATCGGCGCCTTTATCGGCTACCTCGGCATCGTCGCCAAAAGCGAGTTCCTGCTCCTGCTCATCGGCCTCATCTTCGTTATCGAGACCGTCTCCGTCATCATCCAGGTCGGCAGCTTCAAACTGCGCAAAAAGCGGGTCTTCCTGATGGCCCCCATCCACCACCACTTCGAGATGAAGAACTGGGCGGAGAACAAGATCATCGTGCGTTTCTGGATCATCGCCATGCTCTCGAACCTCGCCGCGCTCATTACCCTCAAAATCCGTTAAGGCCCCCTGATGCAGCACAACCGCACCTCCCTTTTCGGCTACGGCGTCACAACCCGGGCCATCGCCAAAGCCTTCGGCCCCTGCACCTTTTACGACGACAACGTCCACAAGCCCTTCACCGACGAAGCGGGCAACAAAGTACGCCCGACGGCGGAGTTCGATCCGCGCTACTCCGACCTGGAGATCCCATCGCCGGGTATCCCCCCGGAACACCCCCTGATCCGGAAGGCGGGACACCTTGTCAGCGAATACGACCTCTTCCTCTCCCCGCTGGTGCGTCCCCCCTATACGCCTTCCGTGAAGCCCTTCACGGTCTGGATCACCGGCACCAACGGCAAAACGACCACGACGCAGATGCTCACCCACCTCCTCGCCGACAAAGGGGCGCTTTCCGGCGGCAACATCGGCACCCCCCTGGCCGCGCTGGACACCGCCGCACCGCTCTGGGTCCTGGAGACAAGCTCCTTTACCCTGCACTACACCCACGAGGCGAAACCGGACCTCTACGTCGTCCTGCCGATCACCCCGGACCACCTGAGCTGGCACGGCAGCGAACAGGCCTACATCGACGACAAACTGAAACCCCTGGCGCAGATGCGCGAAGGCGAGACCGTCCTGCTGCCGCGCGCCTATGCCGACACGCCGACGGACGCCTTCGTCATCCCCTACGACGATGCCGACGATCTCGCCGCCTTTTTCGGTTTCGAGACCGACCACATCCGTTTCAAAGGGCCCTTCCTCCTCGACGCCCTGCTGGCCATGGCCGTCGACCGCATCCTTTTTGACCGGATCGACTATGCCAAGATGAACGCTTTTGTCCTCGACCCGCACCGCCAGGAGGAGTTCAGCGACGCGCAAAACCGCCTCTGGGTCAACGACACCAAGGCCACCAACATCGATGCGGCCCTGGCCGCCGTCCGGCGCTACGCCAACCGCCCCATCCACCTCATCGTCGGCGGCGACGACAAGGGGGTCGATATGGCGCCGCTCTTCGAAGCCCTCGCCGACGTCGACGTCACGCTCTACACCATCGGCAGCAACCAGGCGAAGCTCGATGCCCTCTCCGAGCGTTTCGGCATCCCTTTTGAGAGCTGCGGCGTCCTGACCGAAGCCGTCAAACGGATCGCCGATGTACATACACAGCAGAGTGTCGGCCTGCTCTCCCCGGCCTGCGCCAGCCTGGACCAGTTTCCCTCCTACGCCGTGCGCGGCAACACGTTTAAAGAAGCCGTCGCCAATTTAAGCTAGGCTTCAATATGCCGTTGCTATAATTTCGGCCTCTTAAATGAATGGCCTGTTAGCTCAGTCGGTAGAGCAAGGGATTGAAAATCCCTGTGTCCTTGGTTCGATTCCGAGACAGGCCACCACGAAACAACCTTTTCCCCCAATCCATTTCTTTACAAAAACAATCACGATTTTTTTGCTTTATTCTTCGTTCATGCACCGCGCGCAAACATTCCCGGACACACTTTTAGCTTGCACTAAACCTAATATGTTATCGTAGGGCCTATCAGCTGTCGGAGCGTGTCGCCAAAACGCCACGTATCACGCCGACCCCCCGTACGTTTCACCGGTACGGGGTCAATCCACACCAGCATGAAGGACCCGCCTATGCCCATTCCTCCCGAACTTTTTGAAGAGACCAAAACCGTTGCCCGCCGGTGGCAGGAGGAGATCTCGCACCACATCGGCAAGGAGGAGCAGAGACTGCACACGATGATGCAGCGCATGCTGAAAAACCCCATTAACAAGATCTTCCTTATCGAGCTGCTCGACCAGAGCTTCCGCTCCAAAGATCCCGACCGGGTCGCCGACCAGATCGAATACATCTTCGAAAAATACAAGAGTACCGACTTCTTCAGCCACTTCGAGCAGATCCTCATCTGGCTTTTCCGCGACGTGGGCATCTACGTCAGCTCCCTCTCTGTGCCGATGTTCATCAACTACCTGCGCAACGACATCAGCAGTATCGTTATCCAGGGCGAGGACCCCGTCCTCTCCAAGCACATGAAGGCACGCCGCGCTGAGGGGACACGGGTCAACATCAACGTCATCGGCGAAGTCGTCCACAGCGAGGCCGAAGCGGAACGCCGGGTCGAAAAATATATTGCGATGCTCGAGAACCCCGATGTCGACTACCTCTCGCTCAAGATCTCCAACATGTTCTCCCAGATCCTCCCCCTCGCCCACGACAACAACGTCGCGCAGATCTCGCAGCGGTTGGAGCGGGTCTACCGGGCGGCCGTCGAACACCCCGGCCGCGACAGCGAAGGCAGCCCGCAGCCGAAATTCGTCAACCTTGACATGGAGGAGTACCGCGACGTCCGCATCACCCTTGATGTCTTCAAGAAGGTCCTCTCCCAAAAGGAGTTCACGCAGCTGCCTGCGGGGATCGTCATCCAGACCTACCTGCCGGACGCCCTCACCTACATCCGGGAGTTGGCCGCCTGGGCCAAAACACGCGTCGACGCCGGGGGTGCGCCCATCAAGATCCGTATCGTCAAGGGGGCCAACCAGGAGATGGAACTGACCGAAGCTTCCCTGCGCGGCTGGCCCAACGTCACCTACGCGCACAAGGCGGAATCCGACGCCAACTACAAAAAGGCGATGGACTACCTGCTCGACCCCGCCGTCGCCCCCTACGTGCAGACCGGCATCGCTTCGCACAACCTCTTCGACCACGCCCTGGCGATGCTGCTGGCAAAGTCGCGCGGGGTTGAGCAATACGTCTCCGCCGAGATGCTGGAAGGAATGAGCGAGGCGGCCTACCGGCTCCTCAAAGCCGAGGGGCGCAGTGTCATCCTCTACGCCCCGACGGCGACCAAA
Organism: Thiomicrolovo sp. ZZH C-3; assembly: GCF_054862725.1. Lineage (NCBI taxonomy): Bacteria > Pseudomonadati > Campylobacterota > Epsilonproteobacteria > Campylobacterales > Sulfurimonadaceae > Thiomicrolovo > Thiomicrolovo sp. ZZH C-3. The sequence goes on along the minus strand of NZ_JBTKXX010000001.1, from coordinate 474,215 downwards.
GAGACCTTTACCAACGCCATCGCCTACCTGGTGCGCCGCTTCGATGAGAATACCGCCGAACAGAACTTCCTGCGCCACAGTTTCGGCCTGCGGGTGGACACCCCGGAGTGGGAGCTGCTCGTCAAGACCTTCGACGATGCCGTCGCCCTCATCCCCTCGCTCTCCGAAGCCCCCAACCGCACCCAGGACCGCACCCGGCCGGTCGAAAAAAGCGACATCGATCCCGCCGTCTACCATTTTGAGAACGAACCCGATACGGATTTCATCCTCCCCGCCAACCGCGCCTGGGCGGAGGCGATCCGCGACAAGTGGCAGCATATCGGCGAGCGCGAGGGGGGCTACCACGCCTACCCCGTCGTCGGCGGCAGGATCGTACAGCGCGACGAAACGGTCACGGTCATCGACAAGTCCCAGTACCATGAAGGCAAACGCGCTGGCGCCTACGTCGAAGCAACCCCGGAAGATATGAAAAGTGCCATCGCCACGGCCAAGGCCGACCCCGACGGCTGGCGGGCACTGACACCGCACGCGCGTCAGAAGATCATGATGGAGGTCGCCCACGAGATCCGGGTTGCCCGGGGCGACCTCATCGGCATCGCCGCGGCGGAGGTGGGCAAGGTCTTTACCGAGACCGACGTGGAGGTGAGCGAGGCGATCGACTTCGTCAACTTCTACCCCTACAGCGTCGCCAAGCTGGACGGACTGACGGGTGTCGAGGCCAGGGGCAAAGGGGTCGGCCTCGTCATCAGCCCCTGGAACTTCCCTGTTGCCATCCCCACCGGCGGCATCGCCGCGGCCCTGGCAGCGGGCAACACCGTCATCCTCAAACCCGCCGAAGCCTCCATCCTCACCGCCTACCGGCTCTGCCAATGCTTCTGGGATGCCGGGATCAGCATGAACACCCTGCAGTTCATCCCGGGACGCGGTGCCGTGGTGGGGGAACATATGATCCCCAGCGAGGCGATCGACTTTACCATCTTCACCGGCGGCGAAGAGACCGCCTACCGCATCATCAAGGCCCGTCCCGACATCCACCTGAGTGCGGAGACGGGGGGCAAAGACGCCACCATCGTCACTGCGATGGCCGACAGGGACCAGGCGATCGGCCACGTCATGGCCTCGGCCTTCCACAACTCCGGGCAGAAGTGCTCGGCGACCTCCCTGCTCGTGCTGGAAAAAGAGCTCTACGACGACGCGGAGTACAAACGGCAGCTCAAAGAGGCAGCGGAGTCCATGCAGACCGGTTCCGTCTGGGACTTCGGCAACCGCGTCGGCACCCTCGTCGACCGCCCGGCCGGCAAACTGGAAAAGGCCCTCGACGCCCTGGACGAAGGCGAAGAGTGGCTGCTGGCACCGGACTACGCCGACAAAGGCAACCCCTATATGCTGAAACCTTCGATCCGCTGGGGGACCGCGCCGGGGGATTTCTGCCATATGAACGAGCTTTTCGGCCCCGTGCTCAGCGTCATGCGCGCCGAGGATCTCGAAGACGCCATCACAATCGTCAACGCCACCGGCTACGGCCTCACCTCCGGGCTGGAGTCCCTCGACCGCCGCGAACAGGAGCAGTGGAAAGCGGCGCTGCTCGCGGGGAACCTCTATATCAACCGCGGCACGACCGGTGCGATCGTCCTGCGCCAGCCCTTCGGCGGCATGCGCAAATCGGCCATCGGCAGCGGCAGGAAAGCGGGCGGCTTCAACTACGTCAGCCAGTTCATGGAGATCACCTACCGTGAAACCAACCTCTACGAGTCCTGCTCCACCCCCTTTACCGACCGGATGCGGGTGATGCTCCAGCGCGATACGGTCTTTCACGACGAGTGCGAGCAGGCCCTGCGCCACCTCTGCCACTTCGCGCACTGGCACGAGACCGAGTTTATGAAACCCCACGACTACGCCCATATCCGCGGGGAGTCCAATGTCATCCGCTACCTGCCGGTCGCGAGCGTCCTGCTGCGCCTCGAGGAGGGGGACAGTCTCGAGGAGTCACTCGCCACGATCATGGCCGTCAGAATGGTCGGTGCACGGCTGCACATCTCCCTGCCCGAACACTCCAAGCAGGCGGAGTTCCTCTGGCTCGAATCGAAACAGGCGAGCCTGCTCGCGGAGCACGACGCCATCAGCCGCGACAGCGAGGCAGTGTTCATCGACCGGATCCCCCATTACGAGCGGGTCCGCTCCCTCCGACCGCAGAACGTCTCCCCGGCCCTCTTCGACGCCGTGGCCGACCGGGCCGTCTACATCGCCAGGGAGCCCTTCGTCGCCCACGGGCGGATCGAACTGATGCACTACTTCATCGAACAGAGCATCTCCAACAGCTACCACCGCTACGGCAACCTCGGCATTGCCGGCCTGCACCCGGAAGAGGAGGTCTAAATGCAGACACCTGTACTCATCTCATTCGGCCTCTATATGCTCGTGATGGTGGCCATCGGCCTCTACTTCTATTTCAAGACCGAAGACCTCGGCGACTACGTGCTCGGCGGGCGGGGTCTCGGCCCCGGCGTCACGGCGCTGAGCGCGGGGGCATCGGATATGAGCGGCTGGCTGCTGCTCGGGCTGCCCGGCATGATGTACAGCGACGGGATTGCCGGCAGCTGGATCGCCGTCGGTCTGCTCATCGGCGCCTATCTCAACTGGCACTACGTCGCCCGGCCGCTGCGCATCATGACCCACCGCCTGGATGATGCCATCACGATTCCCGACTACTTCGCCAACCGTTTCGGCGATGCCAAGGGGCAGCTGCGTGTCATTACGGCCCTTGTCATCCTGCTCTTTTATACCCTCTACACCTCCTCGGGCCTCGTCGGCGGGGCCAAGCTTTTCGAAGCGACGTTCCACCTCGACTACGCCGTCGCCCTCGCCGTCGGCAGTATCATCATCGTCTCCTACACCTTCCTCGGCGGCTACAACGCCGTCAGCTGGACCGACTTCATCCAGGGAATCCTGATGATGCTCGCCCTCATCGTCACGCCCGCGGTCGTCATCAGCCACCTCGGCGGCCTCTCCGCCGCCCTGGAGCTGATAGAGTCCATCGACCCGACACACCTCGACATCGTCCACGGCACCGGCGTTATCGGCATCCTCTCCCTGATGGCCTGGGGGCTGGGCTACTTCGGGCAGCCCCATATCCTCGTGCGCTTCATGTCGATCCGCAGCGAGGACGAGATGCACCACGCCAAGGCGATCGGCATGGGATGGATGGGCCTCTCCATACTCGGCTCGCTGATGGTCGGTTTCTTCGGCCTCGCCTACGTCGTCTCATCAGGGACAGACCTCGCCGACCCCGAAAAGATCTTTATCACCCTCTCGCAGCTGCTCTTCAACCCCTGGATCGCCGGTTTCCTCCTCGCCGCCATCCTCGCGGCCATCATGAGCACGATCGATTCGCAGTTGCTGGTCTCCTCGTCGGTCCTGACGCGGGACATCTACCACGCGACCCTGCGCAAAAACGCTTCGGACAGGGAGCTCGTCTGGGTCGGCCGGGCCACGGTCATCGCGATCGCCCTGATCGCCTGGTACCTCTCGACGGATCAAGACTCCAGCGTCCTCTCCCTCGTCGCCTACGCCTGGGCCGGTTTCGGGGCGGCCTTCGGGCCGTTGATCATCCTCTCCCTCTATCGCCACGACATTACCAAAGGGGGCGCCATCGCAGGTATGGTGACGGGCGCCCTTACGGTCATCGTCTGGAAACAGCTCGAAGGGGGGCTGTTTGAGCTCTATGAACTGCTGCCGGGCTTTCTCGCGGCATGGATCGCGGTCAGGGTCGCCTCAAAGGTAACCGCGCCGGTCCCCGAATCGATCTTGCACCGCGTCGAGGAGACAAGCGGAGATTTCAGACGCAAGAAAGGGGAAGCGTGAGCAGACGTATCGTCATCAAAGTCGGCAGCGCCGTCCTCACCGAGGGCAATGAGATCGCCCGGGAGCGGATGCTCGCCCTCGTACAGATGATTGCCGACATCCGCAAACGCTACGACGTCATCCTCGTCACATCCGGGGCGGTGGCGGCGGGCTACAGCGCGCTGAAACTCGACAAACGCGAACGGATCGGGAAAAAAGCCCTCGCCGCCGCCGGTCAGCCCATTTTGATGAGCAGCTACAAGAGGGAGTTCGACGCCCATCGTATCGATACGGCGCAGATCCTGCTGACGGAGGACGACTTCGATTCGCGCAGACGCACGGCGATGTTCCAGGAGATCATCAACGCGCACCTGGCCAACGACATCCTCCCCATCATCAACGAGAACGACATCACCTCCACCCCCGCACAGCTCTTCGGGGACAACGACCAGCTCTCCGCCCACGTCACCGTTGCGACGGACGCCGACCTGCTCGTGATCCTCAGCGATATCCACGGTTACTACGACAAGAACCCCCGCGAACATGACGACGCGAAGCGCCACGAGGTGCTCTATGCCGTCCCCCCGGAGGCGCTGCGGGTGGACGCGACCCCCAACGACCCCTTCGCCACCGGCGGGATCGTCACCAAGCTCATGGCCGCGGACTTCCTGCTGCGGCGCGGGAAACGGATGTTCCTCTGCAACGGCTTCGAACTCTCCACGGCGGTCCAGTTCCTGATCCATGGCGAACAGACGCTGGGAACGCTCTTTGAACCGCGGCCGCAGGCGGCAGGCTAATCCAGCAGCGCCAGCAGCCCCTCGATCGTGCCGATGCGGTGGGTCGCGCTTGAGAAGTCATGCTGCGCCGTAAAGGCGTTATCAACGATGACGCAATCGATGCCGGCACTCACCGCCGAACGCAGTCCCCGCTGCGAATCTTCAACGACGATCGCTTCATGCTTCGCACCGCCGAACAGTTCCAACCCTTTCAGATAGGGGTCGGGATAGGGTTTCGCCCGGGCATATTCGCCGCTGCAGAGCACGAACTCCATTCCATCCGTGATCCCTCTGCCGGCATGGATCAGTTCGAAATCCTCCCGACGCGCCGAGGTGACTATTCCCATCCGGTACCGCGCTTTGAGGGCATCCAGAACCTCATGCACCCCGGGGATGGCGATCTCTTCGGTCTGCAGGTAGTGCTGGTAGAGATCGTTCCGCCTGCTGCGGGCCGCTTCGACCGTTTCGGAGTCGAACCCCGCCTCCTCCGCCAGCAGAAAAGCGCTCTGCCCGTTGATCATGATCTCGCGGTAACGCGCCGCTTCCAGGGTGATCCCCATGGTTTTCAGGATTTCGACGTTGGCCCGGAAGTACCACGCTTCCGTTTCGACGAGTACGCCGTCGTTGTCAAAGAGGATATATTTTTTCATTGCCCCGCTCCTTCCGTTTTTACCGTCATATTCTCTCCCGGCACCGCCGGTGCAGAGGCGCTCCCCAGCTCCCGCGCGATCTCCAGCGCCTGCAGCAGCAGCCTGAGCCGGTAGGAGAGCGCCTTCTGCCGGACTTCCAGGGTGGTGAGTTCGCGCTGGTTGACCATGACCAGGTCGCCGGCACCCAGACGGTATTTTCTGACCTCCGCCGCTTCCAGTCTTTCCGCCAATGATACTTCATCGCCGGCGTTTTTCAGGTTCTCGCGGAGCATGCGCCGTGTCTCAAAACGGTTTGACAGGGCCGTTTCGATCTCGATCCGCTTACGCTGCAATGCCTCGTCTACCGCCCTCTCCCCTTTTTCGATCGCTTTTTTTCGTCCGGCATAGGTACGACGTTCGACCGGGAAACTCATCTCCAGCGACACCTTGACGCCGTTATCGTAGACAAAGTCATGCACGCCGTACAGCGCCACATTCAGGCTCGGATACTTCGAAAGGGCGTTGTACTCCTCCTGCAGGCCGAAACGGCGCTTATCGTACTGCAGACTTCTGAGGTCGGGGCGCTGTTCCCAGGCCGTTTGCAGCGCCTCCTCGAAACGGAGCTCTTCTGCCGATGCTTCGGGCAGGGAGGGCAGCGCATAGCGTGCCTCGAGCGCCTCGGGCGAAAGGCCGAGAAAACGCGTGAAGCTCCCCAGGGCCACCTTGTAGCCGTTCAGCGCTTCGAGACGGCGCTGAACGCGGTTGAGGATCTGCCGCTGCACCTCGAGCAGCGCGATCTCCGGCAGCTCGCCTACGCCGACCTTGCTGCGGACGAACCCTTCGCGCTCGCGCGCCTTCGCAAGCAGCGCGGACTCCAGCGACGCGACCGACCGGCGGTAGAGCAGCGTATAGTAGGCGGCGTAGACATCAAAACGGAGGTGCCGCAGGTTCTCTTTGGCGGCATAGGTCGAACGGGCGGCATCGATCGCGGCCGATTCCAGCGCATAGCGGCGGGGATTCATCCCCTTTGCGACCGCGAACACCGGTACTTTCACCCCCAGACGCACTTCGCCGTCGTCACCGGTCTTGATGTTGTTGTACTCCTGGACCCCTTCCGCCCGGCGGTAGCCCGCCAGGAGTTCAACGCCGCTCTCGGTCGCTTTTTCGACGTAGACATCCGCCAGCTCCCCCTCGCTCGCCGGGTAGCGCTTGTTGTCGTACTTGACGCCCAGACGGGTATCGAAGGCCCCCTCTGCCGCTTCCGCACGGGCCTCGGAAACGTACTGCTGCCCGACGGCCGTATAGATATAGGGGTTCTTTTCATTCAGATAGGATTCGATGACGGCGGGGGTCAGCAGCTCCTTCGCCCCGGCACTCCCCGGCAGCAGCAGGGCAAGCAGAAAGGGCACGGCACTTCGCAGGCTCATGCCCCCTCCTCCTGCGGGATCACCATCTTCGGCGGAAAGGCGTTCATCAAACGCCACAGCTGGTACCAGACGGGCACGGTGTCGAGCGCCACCCATACGGTCGCCTGCGTGCCCCGGCGCAGCATCGTTTCCGCGGGCCAGGGCTCTTCGGGGTCCTCCACGACGTAGGCGTAGTAGAAGCCCTTCTCGTACGAGACCGGGTCCACCTTCTTGATGACGCCCCCGAAGGTACCGAAGCGGATCTGCGGCCAGCCGGAGATCTGCAGTGCCGGCCAGCCGTAGAACATCATCCGCACTTTCAGCCCTTCGCGGATCAGCGGCATGTTGAAGTCCGAGACCTTCAGCAGCACGGTGCGTTCGGTCACCTCCGGCGCGAACTGCAAGACGGCGTCGCCCCGGCGGATGAACTTGTTCTTGTCGTTGGTCAGGACGCGGATCACCTCGCCGGCTTTTTCCGCACGCACCTCCGAAGAGGCGTAGCGCGCGATCTCCGTCATCTGGCGCTGCAGCTCCCGCTCCAGCCCGCTGGAACGGCTCTGTGCGGCGAGCACGTCATTTTCCAGCCGGCGGATGCGGTTGTCTGCCTCATGGACGAACTGCACCTTCTCCTGTTCGATGATCTCCAGGCTCCGCGCCTGCACACGCAGATCGACATCGATCTTTTCAAGCTCCGTTTTCGCTTTGGTCCACGCCGCATCCGCGCGCTCAAAATTGCGGCGCGATTCGATCGCCTCTTCGTAGAGCCGCTTGATCCGCCCGTAATTCGCTGCCTCCGTCTCGGCGCTTTTTTGCAGGGCGACCCGTTTGAGCTTCAGGCTGGAGAGCTTCTCTTCGGCCTGAATACGCCGCTGCTCAAAGAGCGCGATACCGACGCTGCGCTGTTTGCGCGCGTTGTCGCGGTTGGCCTGCACGGCTTCGATCTCCCGCCGGGTATTTTCAAGCTGTTCGCGCAGGCGCCGCTCCATCTCCTTGACCCGCGCCGCGTACTCCGTGTCCAGGTCGACCATCGTAAAGAGCCTGTCCCCCTCGGCCACGCGCCGGTTCTCCTCGACGTGGAACGCTTCGATGAAACCGTCTATCGTCGCGGAGACCGGCTGGACCCGTTCGCTCGGATCGTAGGCGATCAGGGTGCCTTTCCCCTTGACGGTCTGCTGCCACGGCAGAAAGAGGAAGGCCACAAGAATAAGGACAATGATGACGGTAAAGAGCCAGATACGGCGCACCACCGGGTTTATTTCGGTGCTTTCAAGCGAACGGAACTGCCAATCAGCCATGACCGTTCTCCTGAAGTTTTGCGGAGAGTTTATGCACTTTGTAGAACCCCTCGACCGTATCGTAGATGTAGTCGATCTGCTTGACGACGCCCTTGAGCGCCGAGGTGATAGAGACGACGACGATCTCAGCCGCGATGAACTCCCCGAGCGGCAGCGTGCCGTTGATAACAAGGTAGCCCCCGGCGATGAGGAAAGTACTGAAGATGAACCCCTCGGTGAAAAAGGTCAGCGCCAGCTGCCTTATGGTCACCCGGAAGAGCTTCTGGCGCGCCGAGGCGTAGTGCAGCAGCAGGCGGTCGAAGGTTCCGAGCACCTCTTTGGGCGTTCCCGGCTGTTCATGGATATGCTGCAGGTAGTAGATGGCGCCGTGTTTCGCGTCCGAACGTTTCACGGCCCGGTCAATACCGCTGCGCCCCAGCAGAAGCAGCAGCAGGAAATAGGCGGAAAAGAAAAAGAGGCCGACCCCGAAGAGGACCGGGTCAAACGCCAGCAGCAATACGAGGCTGACGACGATCTTGGCCGCCAGTCCGACCCCGTCCAGGAGCAGAATGGGAAAGAACTTCTGAATGGCCGCGATATCGAAAAAGTAGTTCATGTACTTGCCGTGCTCCTGCGCGGCGTCATTTCCCCGGTACGATGCCGCCATCGTGGCGACCTGGATACCCGTTTTCAAAAACACCCGCTGCTGGAAGTTCTCGATAATGTACTCCTTGATCACCTGCAGCATCGTGACCAGGACAAACATGACGATCACAATAAAGCCGAGCATGACGAGGGAGATCGCGGCGTGCGCCAGGACACTGTTGATGACAAAGGAGGAGGCCAGCGGAATCGAGAGGACCAGCACCGCTTCGATGGCGGAGTAGTAGACCAGGTAGAAGATGTTGCGGCGGTCTTCCCTGACAATGCGTCTGATATTGTCTAACACGATCTTGGTGACGTTCATTCAGCACTTTCCAAAAGGGGATTTTTATATAAAATGATAATGATTTTTATTAAATAGAAGAATAATAAGAGGCAGTTAATCGGGGGGCTTAATTTTGTGGGCTTCGGATGCCAAGGAGTGCATCGCTGCCCCCATCATAGCACAAAAGCGGCATCACACCTGTATCAGATCGTCTCAATATCGACGATCTCGATACGGTCGCACCCCTTCTTGAGGAGCTTTTTGGATTTCGCATCCTCTTCGGCGAGGGTCAGCGCGTCCATGAAACTCTCTTTGGGGATGGTCACCGTCTGGAGCGCTTTTTTATTCTTGATCGTCAGCGCGCCCGGGTCCATGACCACGGCCTCGATATCCCTTTTGCCTTTGGCGTAGGCATTTTTGATTGCCCGCGCCACCGCTTCGTTCTGGAGCAGATCCGCCAGCGTCACGTTGATCTCCAGATCGCCGTCGCAAAGTACAATATACTTGATCATCATTTCACCCGTCATGACAGTTCCTTTCTTAAGTAAAACCATACCATAAGTGAGCACGGAGGCCCGAAAAGCGGGCAACGCGTCAGGCGATTTTGCAGATAATGCTGCCGATCTCCGCCCCGATGGAGCGGGAGACGACGTTGCATTTGACCTTGAGCAGGTAGACGAGGTCGCCGCGCGGCGCGGGGGAGAGGCATTCGTAGTTGCCCATCCCCTTGGTGAGCACCACGTCGCTCGCATCGAAAAGGTGCTGTGCCGCTTCGCTGGCACGTTCATAGACAAAGCCCGGGGTGTCGACGCCGCTGTCAACTAGAGCGGCGACCTCCGCCAGCCCGTCCGCCATCGCCTCGTCGAAGGTGACGTCGTTGATGATCGGCTTGCCGCGGGTCATGTAGGTGATCGCGAGCTGCGGGAAAAGCGCGGCAATGGCTTCGATGGCCAGGGCGTCAAAGAGGTGCTCGCCGGCGTTGTCGCCGATGTAGAGCAGCGTCTTCGCCCCGGCAAGGCGCTCCCGCAGTGCATCCACGTCGTCGTGGGCGAAGTGGGTATGGAAAAGTCTGTCTATTTCCGTATCGAGGTCGAAACTCACCTCGGCGGCCAGGTCGATGACGTTGCCCGCGACGGCGACTTTGACGGCCGTCAGGAAGGGATCGTCCGCCTTGGCAATCTGTTCGCGCAGATAAGGGATGAAGGTTTTCGCTTTTTCGGAGGAGTGGCGCTTGACCTCATCGTAAAGGTCCTTTTTCCCGGCAAGCACGGCCAGGTGTTCGTAGACCTCCCGGGCAACTTCCGGCGGCGACTTGGCAAAATCGAAAGCTTTCGACATTGCCAAAACGTCATCGTTGATTTTCTTGCGAAGTGCCGCGTCGGCACCGATCGCGTCTGCTACCCGCTGCGTCTGCCCGATAATACATTCAACACAGGCATTTTCGATTTTCACGTGGACAAATTCCTTAAAAATACGGCGCTGCCGATGTCGCCTAGCGGATGTAACGAAGTGGAATTCCCACTGGAACATTCCGCAGGAACGAGGACACAGCAGCGTTCAGGGAAACATCGCTACGCGAGCGGTACCCTTGTTTTGTGCTTCAGCGCCACAGCGGCTGAGCGTAGCCGTCAGGGACTTGTTCCTGACGGCGTTCAATTACAACTTGGTCTCGATCTCGAGGGAGTCCATCTCGACCTTCTTCGCCTTGGCGACGCGGTCTTCCTGCAGCTTGATACGCAGGTCCTCGTTCTCAAGGGCCATGATCTGCATCGCAAGGTAGGCTGAGTTGATCGCGCCCGCCTTGCCGATGGCCACGGTCGCGACCGGCATGCCCGCCGGCATCTGAACCGTGGAGAGGAGCGCATCGATCCCGCTCAATGCAGAGGCGCTCATCGGTACGCCGATGATCGGTTTGACCGTCTTGGACGCCAGGACGCCCGCGAGGTGTGCCGCCATGCCCGCCGCGGCGATAAAGACCTGGGCCCCTTTGGCTTCCGCTTCAAGGATGTACTCTTTGGTACGCTCCGGTGAACGGTGCGCCGAAGAGATGATCAGCTCATACTGCACGCCGAAAGTTTCCAGCGTATCCGCGCACGACTTCATGACGTCATAGTCACTCTTGGATCCGATAATGATAGAAACGAATTTCATTTCATGCCCTTGTATTTTGGATGCGGAATTATACCGAATTCACGGCGGGCGTTAACAGTGCCGCTATACGGGCGGCGACTGGTCGATCCCGTCTGCGGGGATGCGCAGGAAGCTGTATTGGGGAAGTCTGCCCGGCAGGGCGATGGGGTTGACGTTGCCGCTGTGCACCGCCTCCCACTCCCGGCCGTTTTCCGCCACGAGCTTGGCAAAACGGACATACCATCGGCCGTCGCGCTCGTAGATCGATCCGTACTCGTTCGTATAGGGGGAGAGGACCGCGTCCGAAGGCGCGACGATCTCCGCCTCGTCCCCGGGGCGGGTCGTGTATTTGCAGAGGAAGTGTTCGCCGTCTTCGGTGACCATGCCGCTCACCTGGTGGGTCCCCATCTGCATCGTGAAATCGAGACTCTGCGTATCGTGCTTCTCAAAAGGGCGGTTGACGAGGTAGGCGTCGGTGAACCCGCGGTTCTGCATCGTGTTCAGCTCCTCCTGGTAGCGTGCGCTCGGTTCCAGGCCAGCATAGTAGTCATCAATGGCCATACGGTACGCCTTGGCGGTGATAGCCGCGTAGTAGCTTGCTTTCGTCCGCCCCTCGATCTTGAGCGAATCGACCGCACCGGCATCGATGATCTCCTTGATATGCGAGGCGAGGTTAAGGTCCTTCGAGTTCATAATGTAGGTCCCTATTCCCGGATCCTCTTCCAGCCGGAACAGCGTCCCCGTCTCCGGGTTCGCCGCGTAGAGTTCATAAGGGAAGCGGCAGTCGTTCGCGCAGCTGCCGCGGTTGGGGACCCGGCCGCTCTGCACGGTCGAAATGAGGCAGCGGCCGCTGTAGGCAAAACACATCGATCCGTGGACGAAAACCTCGAGTTCGAGGTCCGGCAGCTCCGTTTTGATCTGCTTGAGATCCTTGAGCGAGATCTCCCGGGCGGCGATGATGCGGCGCGCCCCCATCTCGTAATAGACCTTCGCATCAAGCACATTCATGACGTTGGCCTGGGTCGAGAGGTGCAGCGGGATCTGCGGCGCGAGCTTGTGCGCCAGCTGCAGAACGCCCGGGGTCGCCACGATAAAGGCGTCCGGTTCCAGCTCCGCCATCGCGAGAATGTGCTTCTCCAGCAGGTTCAGCTGGGAGTTGAAGGGGAAGCCGTTGATGGTCGCGTAGACCTTTTTGCCCCTCGCATGGGCATAGTCGATCCCCTCTTTGAAGCTCTCCATCGTAAATTCTTTGCCTGAACGGATCCGCAGCGAGAAGTGGCTCACCCCGCCGTAGACGGCGTCGGCCCCGAAGTCGATCGCGATCTTGAGTTTCTCCAGATTGCCCGCCGGAGAGAGTAGTTCAACTTTATGCATTCTTTTTTCTTTGAATCTTTTTGCGTATTTTACCCGACCTTCTTGATACGCATCCTATAATGCTGTAATTAATATGGGATTCAAGCTATGAAAATCGACCTGCACAACCATACGACACTCTGCAACCACGCCGAAGGGAGCGTCGACGAATATGTCGAAGCGGCCATTGCTGCGGGCATCGACATTTTCGGCTTTTCCGACCACGCTCCGATGGCGTTCGACCCCAAGTACCGGATGCAATTCGAAGAGATGGAGCAGTACCACGCCATGGTGATGGACGCGCGGGCGAAGTACGAGGGCAGGATCGACATCCTTTTCGGCTACGAGGTCGACTACCTCGAAGGGCATATGGACCAAAGGGTGCTGGACGCCGATGTCGACTACCTTATCGGTTCCGTGCACTTCCTCGACGAGTGGGGCTTCGACAACCCCGAGTTCATCGGACAGTACGAGCATGAGGATATCGATGTCATCTGGGAGCGCTATTTCGACCAGGTCGAAGCGATGGCACGTAGCGGCCACTTTGACATCGTCGGCCACCTCGACCTCATCAAGGTGTTCAAGTTCATGCCCGAACGCGATATCGTCTCCATCGCGGGTCCTGCCCTCGATGCCGTCGCCGCGGCGGGGATGACGATGGAGATCAACGTCGCGGGCTACCGCAAACCCGTCGCCGAAGCCTACCCCTCGCCGGCACTGCTCGGGGCCGCCTATGAACGGGGCATCCCCGTCACCTTCGGTTCCGATGCGCACGCCCCGGGGCAGATCGGCCTGTTCAGAGATGAGGCAGAGGCCCTCGCCCGGGCAGCGGGGTACAGCGAATGTGTATACTTCCGTAACAGAAAAGCCTACAGCGTCGCGCTCTAACACCGCTTTTCCACCCCATTTCCCTACAAAAAGCGACAAATTGCCCAATTTTTAACCACACTTCTTTCGCTAGCGTAAAGGCATTTCGGCTATACTTACCGCAAATTATCACCACAGGAGAAATCAATGGGAAAATTCGTTAACAGCATTGACGAGTTCTTTAAATACTGTGAAGAGAACGACGTCCAGTTTGTCGACCTTCGTTTCACGGACATCAAAGGGGCATGGCACCACCTCACCTACCGCATGAGCGCCGTTAACGCCGACAATCTTGCAAACGGATTCCCTTTCGACGGTTCTTCTATCGAAGCATGGCAGCCGATCAACCGCTCTGACATGATCCTCAAGCCGGACGTACCGACGGCATTCCTCGACCCTTTTACCGCCGATCCGACCATCATCGTTTTCTGTGACGTCTTCGACATCTACAAAGGCGAACTCTACGAAAAATGTCCGCGCTCCATCGCGAAAAAAGCGCTCAAGCATGCTGAAGAGCTTGGTATCGCCGATGCGGCTTACTTCGGACCGGAAAATGAATTCTTCATCTTCGACGAAGTCCACTTTGTCGACTCCATCAACGAAGCGGGTTACCGCATCGACACCGAAGAGGGTGAGTGGAACTCCAACACCCGTTTCGAAGAGACGTACAACACGGGTCACCGCCCGGGCACAAAAGGCGGTTACTTCCCGGTAGCGCCGACGGACTCCATGGTCGACCTCCGTGCCGAGATGATGATGGTCCTCGAGCAGGTCGGTCTCGAAGTCGTTCTGGGCCACCACGAAGTTGCACAGGGCCAGGGCGAGATCGGTGTCGTCTTCTCTGACATCATCGGTGCTGCGGACAATGTCCAGAAGTACAAATACGTCGTCAAAATGGTTGCCCACCTCAACGGTAAAACGGCAACGTTCATGCCGAAGCCGCTCTTCGGTGACAACGGTAACGGTATGCACACGCACCAGTCCCTGTGGAAAGACGGCAAGAACCTCTTCTACAAAGAGGGCAACTACGGTAACCTCTCCGATATGGCGATCAACTACATCGGCGGTATCTTCAAGCACGCGAAAGCGGTTGCAGCGTTCACCAACGCCTCTACCAACTCCTACAAGCGTCTGATCCCGGGCTTCGAAGCACCGAGCATCCTGACATACTCCAGCCAGAACCGCTCCGCTTCCTGCCGTATCCCGTACGGTGCGGGCGAAAAAGCGACCCGTATCGAAATGCGCTTCCCGGACTCTACCGCGTGTCCGTACCTCGCCTTCGCTGCGATGATGATGGCCGGCCTCGACGGTATCAAAAACGGTGACACTCCGGTCGGTCCGATGGACGAAGACCTCTTTGAACTGACACTGGACGAGATCCGTGCAAAAGGTATCCCGCAAATGCCGCATACCCTGCGCGAAGCCCTGGAAGGTCTGATCTCCGACAACGACTTCCTCAAGCCGGTCTTCACGGAAGATTTCGTTGAAGCATACCAGCACTACAAATTCGAACGCGACGTTTGGCCGGACGAAGGCCGCCCGACTGCCTACGAATTCAAATCCACCTATATGTGCTAATCCTACCCCCTGTTACGGGGGTAAACTCCTCTTGTTTTTTTCCGCTAAAATCAGCCCCCCTTTATCCTACTTTCGCTATAAATAAATCATATATTGAAAACATTATTTGATTCAAAGACAGGAACGAGTGAAAGCGCCCAAGACCCAGACACTTATTGAAGATATTCTTGCCCTCTCAACGCAGTGTGACAACGGGTTGCGCGAGAAGATCAAACTCCTGATCGAAAGCTACACCACCGAGGGGTCTGCGCGCGAGCATATGCTGGAACAGCGGGTCATCGAAGAGATGGACAAACGCCTCGAACGCGAAAAAGTCCTCCAGAACCAGGCGAAGATGGCGGCGATGGGCGAGATGATGGACGCCGTCGCCCACCAGTGGAAACAGCCCCTTAATGCCCTCTCCATGTACGGCGACCTGCTCAAGATGGATTTCGAAGCGGGGGAGGTCACCCTCGAATACATCGAAAAGTTCGTCGAGGATATCCAGGAACAGATCACCCACATGGTCTCGACGCTGAGCGAATTCCGTACCTTCTTCCGTCCCGACAAAGAGAGCGGCCCCTTCGGGCTGAAACGCTGCACCCAGTCGGTTCTCCTGCTGGTGCACGACGAGATGCTGCGCAACAACATCGCCGTCACCGTCGAAGAGGGGCGCGAGATCATCGTCACCGGGATCGAAAACGAATTCAAGCACCTGCTGCTCAACCTGCTCGCCAATGCCAAGGATGCCTTCATCGAACGGGAGAGCAAAGCGCGCGAGATCCTCATCCGTTTTTACAAAAAAGGGGCGCACAACTACATCGAGGTCGAAGACAGCGCCGGCGGGATCGACCCGGAACTCCTCGAGGAGATCTTCAAGCCGAACTTCACGACCAAGCGCGATGACAAAGGGACGGGAATCGGTCTGTATATGAGTACCCAGATCGCCGAGAAGATGCGGGGCTCCCTGACCGTTGAAAACGGCAGCCGCGGTGCCATCTTCCGCCTGGAACTCCCCCTCCCCTGACTTCCGAAACTTTATAACCGTCTGAACGAGCGCACCCCCGCGCCGCCATGAACCTGAACCCGCTGACAGTTTCGCTATAATTGCGCCACGATTTCTAGCAGGAGATCGACTATTTTAGTTCAAGGAGGAGCATATGAAAAATGCTCACAGCGGTAAATACCGCCCGTACCCCAAGATTGATTTGCCACAACGCCAGTGGCCGGATAACACCATCGACAAAGCACCCCTGTGGTGCAGCGTCGACCTGCGCGATGGCAACCAGGCGCTGGTGACTCCGATGAATCTGGACCAGAAACTTGAACTCTTCGACCTCCTGCTCAAACTCGGTTTCAAACATATCGAGGTGGGCTTCCCCTCTGCGTCCAAGGTCGAATTCGACTTTCTGCGTACGCTGGTCGAGCGGAAACTGATCCCGGACGACGTGACCATCCAGGTCCTCGTCCAGGCGCGGGAGCACCTGATCGACAAAACCTTCGAGGCGCTCCAGGGCGTCAAAAAGGCGATCGTGCACCTGTACAACTCAACGTCGACGGCCCAGCGTAAGATCGTCTTCAAAAAAGAACAGGACGACATCACCGCCCTCGCCCTCGAAGGCGTCGACATGGTCAAGAGCCGTGCGGCATCGTTTGACGGCGAGATCACGCTGGAGTATTCGCCGGAGAGCTTTACCGGGACCGAAATGGAGTTTGCCGCCCAGATCTGTAACGCCGTAACGGCGCGCTGGGGCATCAGTGCGGAACGCCCGGTCATCATCAACCTGCCGGCGACGGTGGAGATGGCGACGCCCAACATCTATGCCGACCAGATCGAGTGGATGAGCCGTCACCTGGACAACCGCGAGCACATTCTCATCTCGACGCATACGCACAACGACCGCGGCACCTCCGTCGCAGCGACCGAGCTGGCACTGCTGGCGGGTGCGGACCGCGTCGAGGGGACCCTGCTCAGCAACGGCGAGCGGACCGGGAACGTCGACATTATCACCCTGGCGCTGAACATGTACACCCAGGGCGTCGATCCCGGGCTCGATTTCGGCGACGTCAACACCGTCGTCGACGTCGTCGAGCGGTGTACGGACATTGAAACGCATGTCCGCCACCCCTATGTGGGCGAACTGGTCTATACGGCCTTTTCCGGCTCCCACCAGGATGCCATCAACAAGGGGCTGGCCTACCAGCGTGCGAAGAGCGAGCCGTTCTGGGAGGTGCCTTACCTGCCGATCGACCCGGCGGACGTCGGCCGGACCTACGAGAGTATCATCCGGATCAACTCCCAGTCGGGCAAAGGGGGCGTTGCTTATATCCTCGAGGATAAGTTCGGCTACCAGCTTCCCAAGAAAATGCACCCCGAGATCGGGCGCATTGTCCAGGGCGTCACCGACGTCGAGGGGCGCGAACTGACGGCCGAAGAGATCCTCGGCATCTTCGAAAAGACCTATTTCGACGTGCCCAAGTACATCGAGTTTGTCGATATGGCCGTCAACTCGGAGACGTCGAAAAGCGGGATCGTGACCGTCAAACTGACCTATACGTTCAACGGTGAGGAGATCACGAGCACGGGACAGGGCAACGGCCCGATTGACGCCTGCCGCAAAGCGCTCGGTGAAAAGTTCCCGCACGCCTTTGTGCTGCGCTCCTACGCCGAGCACTCCTGCGGGGAGCAGTCCTCGGCCAAGGCCGTCGCCTACATCGAGATCGAGACGGAGGATTTCGGCTCCTTCTTCGGCGTCGGCCGCGACAACGACATCACCATCGCCGGTGTCATGGCCATGTTCAGTGCGCTCAACCGGGCGTATCATTCCTAATACACGTGAGACGGAGCAAAACAAGGGTACCGCTCGCGTAGCGATGTTTCCTCAAAAAGCCCCGTCTCACTACGCTCGCCGCTGTGGTGCTAAAGCACACCGCTGCTTTGTCCTCGCGTGCCGCGGAATTCCGCCAGGCTGCATCGGCAGCGGCGTTATCATCCATTAAACCCCATATAGCTATTTACTCGGCCACACAGTTTTTCCCACTCAACAGTCTATGCTTTCACTCTGTGCGCTACTTTCCTCATCACCGTAAAGCCTAGAAACTGATCCCGATACTGATTTCCGGGTAGCCGCGGCTGATCTCGTCACCGTTGCTCCGGGTATACCACTCCTGCACCCATCCCGCCGCAATATAGCCTTGCCCTTCGGTATAGGCGATGCCACCGCGGAGACCGACGGTCTCGTAATCTTGATAGTCGCCACTGATATACGTATGCCGGTAAAAAGCGCCGGCGTAGGGATGGAGTGCAGGACTCAGAGGAATGAAATAGGTGACGGGGAGCTCCAGCTCACTCATCGTCGGTGTGCCGCCGAACCAGCCGCGGTACCCCACACCGGCGGAGAGGCCGTTAAGCACGAAATAGCTCGCACTGACACCGACAATCGTATAGGTGCTGTTGTAACCGCTTCCGCTGCCGACACTCGCCCCGACCGTGGTTGTGCCGCTGTCAAATACACCTGCGGCCAGTGTCATTGCGGCAGCGGTGATTACCGAAAGTGCCTTTTTCATACCTTCTCCTTTTGGAGCATGCTAGCACAGCGGCTAGAACAGCAGGCCGTCCTCGGCCTCGGAAGGCATCTTCTCCACCGGCGGCGGCGAAGACTTCGTAAAGAACTCCTCCTCGCCGTTGCGTTCGACCTTCGTCACCCCTTCGGGCATCTCGAATCTGCGTTGCACCTGCGGGAAGAGGTGCAGAAGCTGTGTATAGTATTTACGGAATGCCGGGGCCGCCGCACGGCCGCCCGTCTCCCTTTTGGGCAGCGGAGTATTGTCGTCGTTGCCGAACCAGACGATGGTCTCCACGCTCGGGGAGTAACCGGCGAACCAGGCGTCGATGGAGTTGTTCGTCGTCCCGGTTTTCCCGGCGGTCTCGATACCGCCGACCGCGGAAGCGCGCCCGGTCCCCCGCAGCACGACATCGCGCAGGATCGTCGTCATCAAGAAGGCCTGGGCCGGGCTCGTCACCTCGCGCTGCTTCGGCTGGGCCTCGTAATGCGTCCCCCGTTTGTCAATGCTTGTAATGAGGAACGGATCGGTCTGGACCCCGCCCGCGGCAAAGGAGCTGTAGGCACCCGCCAGTTCGACGGGCGAGAGCGTGATACTGCCCAGGGCCAAAGAGAGGTCCTTGGGCAGCCCGGCGAACTGGTAGCGGGAGAGCTCCCGGTAGATGCGCGAAAGGCCGATATCCGTTACCAGATTGATCGTGGCGAGGTTGCGTGAATGCACCAGCGCTTCGCGCAGGGTGATCAGGCCTTTATAGTCACGCTCGTAGTTTTTGGGCTGCCACTTCTTCTCGCTCCCCTCCGTCTCATAGTCGTAGGTCCGGGCGATATCGACCAGCTCCGTCGCCGGCGAGTACCCCAGGTCCAGCGCCACCTGGTAGATGAAGGGTTTAAAGGCCGAACCCGGCTGCCGGCGTGCCTGCGTCGCCCGGTTGAAGGCGCTCTTGGTGTAATCCACTCCGCCTACGAGTGCAAGGATCTCCCCCGTCACGGGGTCGATGCTGACCAGCGCCCCGTTAAGCTGTCCGTAATGGCTGGCATTGGTATCTTTGTCCCGTTCCATGGCCCGCTTGACAATACCGTCATAGGCGTAGGAGAGGGCCGTCCGGCCGGCCTCCTGCAGCCGCAGATCCACCGTCGTATTGATCATATAGCCGCCGGTGCGGATATCGGGGTAGAGTTCCGCCGCCCGACGCAACACCTCGTCGGTGACGTAGGGTGCCCGGTTCTGCGTCAGGGTCTCGTCGAACACCCCGGGACGCTCCTGCAGCGCCGTGTTATAGCTCGCCTCGTCTACCCACCCGAGATCATGCATCCGGGAGATCACCCGGTTCGCCCGCCCCAGGGAGAGTTCATAGTTGCGCGTCGGCGCGTAAAAGGAGGGGGCCTTGGGGAGCCCGACGAGAATGGCGGTCTCTTTGAGTGTCAGGCGGTTCAGCGGCTTGTGAAAGTACCCCATTGCCGCCGTTTTGATCCCGTAGTAGCCGTGGCCGAGGTAGATGGCGTTGAGGTAGCGCTCCAGGATCTCCTCTTTGCTCAGTTCCGTTTCGAGTTTGAGCGAGAAAATGAGCTCTTTGAGTTTGCGCGAGAACTTCTTCTCCCGCGTCAGCAAGGTATTTTTGACCAACTGCTGGGTGATGGTACTCGCCCCTTCAACCAGTTTCCCCGCCTTGATGTCTTTGATGATCGCGCGGAAAATGGCATCGATGTTGACACCGGGGTGTTCGAAAAAGGTCGTATCCTCGATGGCCAGCAGCGCCTCGATCACCTGCGGCGGGATCTCGTCGAAGGTCGCGTACGCACGGTTCTGTTTATCGAAAATATTGGCGATCTTCTCGCCGTTTCGGTCAAAGATGTAGGTGGTCAGCGGCGGGTTGTACCGGACCAGTTTCTGCGTCTCATGGCCGTACTGCGCTACGAAATAAGCGACGAAAAGGATAAGGGCGACCACACCGGCCAGGCCTCCCCACAACAGAATTTTTTTCACGTTCTATACTCCCTTCCGGCGAAACTTGATTCAATCAGTGTGCGTGTGTACGCATCTTTTGGCGCAGCCATCACCTGCGCCATCGCCCCCTGCTCCACCACCCTGCCATCGCGGATAACACACACCTCGTCGCACAGTGCGCGCGCCGAAACGATATCATGGGTGACAAAGAGCATCAAAAAGCCCATCTGTGTCTGCAGTTCCCGCAGCAACGCGATAATGACACGCCGTGTCTCGGGGTCAAGGGCCGTCGTCGGCTCATCAAGCAGCAGCAGTTTCGGTGTGTGCGACAGGGCGATGGCGATGACGGCCCGCTGCAGCTGGCCGCCCGAGAGCTCCGGCGGGAAGCGCTCCAGCAGCGCCGCATCCAGCCCGACCCGTGTCATCAGCGCCGCCGCTTCCGCCGCCGAAACACCGTCAAAGTGACGCCCCACTTTCGTCAAAGGCGACAGGGCGGTAAAGGGGTTCTGGGGCACAAACGCAACGGTATCACCCCGGCGGAGCGCAAAGGGGGCATCCAGTTCGATCGCCGGCGTCATCGCGGGCGGCAGCATCCCCAGCAGCGCCTTGAGCGTCAGGCTTTTTCCGCTGCCGCTCTGCCCCACCAGGGCCAGCGCACTCTCGATGCCGAAGGCAATGTCGACCAGCGCAGTGCCGGCATAATCGATCCGCAAACGTTTTACCTGAATCATCGCGCCTATTTTACCCAACGGGCGATAATCTCGCAACCGCGCCACAGGCTCTCCTTTTCGACGCCAAGGCGGCCGATCAGCCGGATGATCGCCCGCTCCACCGTCGGCTGGCGGATCGCACCGGCGAGCATCCCCTCCTCCATCAAAGCCGCCTGGATCGCCATCACCTTCCGGTTATCCCCGACGGGGACTGCCGCGATCAGGCCCGCCGCTGCCGTCCCCAGCAGATCATTCATCATCGACCGGCGCTCCGCGATCTGAGCCGAGAGCGTTTCCGCATGCGACACAATATGGTTCAGCGATGCATGGGCCAGCGCCGTGTCAAAAAGCGACGGCGCTGTCGCGTAAATAACGGGCTTGGCCCGGTTGACGAGGTATTCCGTGATATGGCTTGAGGAGAGGACGTAGGCCCCGAAACTGCCGTACGCCTTGCCCAGGGTACCCATCTTGAGGTGGTTGGGCTTCGGTGTGATGCCGTAGAGGTCGAAAACGCCGAGCAGGTGCGGCCCGACCACCCCGCTGCTGTGTGCTTCGTCCACGATCAGCAGGGCGTCGTAGCGCTCCGCCAGATCGAAGATCTCCCGCGCCATCAGGTCCCCGTCCATGGAGTAGATCCCCTCGACGGCGATAATGCGGCGGCGTGCATCGGAAGCGGAAAGCTTCTTCTCCAGTTCTGCCGTGTCATTGTGCCCGAACAGGGTCACCTTTCCTTCGACAAGCTTCGAAGCGAGCACGCCGCTGGCATGGTATTTTTCGTCCATAAAAAGCTCATCGCCCCGGCGCACCAGCGCCTCGATCATCGCCAGGTTCGCGTTAAACCCGCTTCCCATGACAATGGCCGATTCAAACCCGTTGGCTTCGCAGAGCGCGGTTTCAAACTCCCGGTGGACCGGGTGGTAGCCGTTGACGAGCATCGACGCCTTGGGGGCGTGGACCTTCTCCCCGCGCAACCGTTCGACGGCCGCCTCGAACAGTTCAGGGTGCTCCGCCAGTCCCAGGTAGTCGTTGGAAGCGAGGTCGATGACCTCCGGATCAAACAGGCGGCGTTCCCGGTAGCGCCCCGAACGTTTCAGGGCGGCAAGCTCCTTGTCGTAATAGTTCATCGCTGTGCGGGAAGTTGCTTGATAAAGGCGTTGATCGTATCGATGCGCGACTGGTCGGAGGGGTGGGTCGATAGGAACTCCGGCGATTTCTTCCCGCCCGAAGCTGCCTGCATCCGTTCCCAGAAACGGACAGCCTGGTGCGGGTCGAACCCCGCCTTCCACATCAGGTAGAGGCCGATCTGGTCCGCTTCCGATTCATGCTTGCGGCTGTAGGGCAGCAGGACACCCAGCTGGGTGGAGAGGCCGTAGGCCTGGTTGTAGAGCCCCTGGTACTGCGCCGGGATCTCCAGGGCGGCTCCCAGCAGCTGGGCACCGGTATTGCTGACCATCTGCATCGACATCCGTTCCGCCCCGTGGCGTGCAAGGGCATGGGCGATCTCGTGCCCCATGACCGTCGCGATCTGGTCGTCGTTCTCCGTCAGTTTGAGCAGCCCCGTATAGAAGTAGACCTTCCCCCCGGGCAGGCAGAAGGCGTTGAGCGTGTCGGACTCGATAACGTTGAACTCCCACTTGAAGTCGTCCCTGCCGCTGACCGCGGCGATCCGCTCCCCGATGCGGCGGACACGGGCCACCTGCGCACTGTCTGTGGAGAGTTTGGCGCTTTTTTTAAGCTTCTCCGATTCGCTGAGCCCCAGCGCAACCTCCTGCTCGTTGGAGATCAGGATAAGCTGGGTGCGCCCCGTCACCGGGGTTTTCGCACAGCCGGCGATCATCAGCATGAGCATCACTGCAATACCAAATCGTTTCATAAGCCCTCCAGGAATGGTTTCAGTGCCTCGACGTTGAGCCCCATCGCGGTGCTCTCGTTGCCGCGGACGCTGCGGATGTAGGGCTTGCAGAACCCTTCGACCATGCAGCCCCCTGCTTTACCCCGCCACTCCCCGGAAGCGAGATAACGTTCCAGATCCTCGGGGTCGAAGGGGGCAAAAAGGTAATCCGTTGCGGAGATGTCGATCAGTTTCAGGCGGGGAGAGTGGTAGATCATGCAGGTGATGATGGAGGTGACGTTCCCGCTCTGTGTCATAAGAATGTTGCGGGCGTCATCAAGGCAGCGCGCTTTGCGCAGGATCTGCCCCTGCGACGTGACGACGGAATCGGCAACGAGGAGCGGATGTTCCTCCATGCCGAAGGTCCGCATCCCTTCCTCGTATTTGCCGACCGTCGCCTGGTAGACGAAGTTTTTCGGCGAAGCGGCGACGATCTGTTCCTCGTCGTAGTCCACCGGGGTCTGGATGAAGTCGATCCCGGCCTGCGCTAACAGCAGGGCCCGGCTTTGCGAGGCGGAGGCGAGGCGGAGGGGTGCGGCCATGACCTTACGCGTGCGAGTAGCGCAGCGTGACTCCGAGGTAGATGGCGATGATGCCGAGGATGATATTGAGCGGGACCATGTATTTTCCGATCAATCCCAGCAGTCCCTTGGCCGCGGCGAAATCGCCGGCGTCGATCTTTTTCTGCGCCTTGTTGCGTCGCAGGATCATGGCGCCGAGGTTGAGGGCCATAATGAGCCAGATCGCCTCTTTGACATGCACAAGCTGATAGGTCGCGAACGCCGCTTCGTCAATGACGTTGCCGTTCGCGTCCACCGACGCGGCGCGGAAACCCCAGCCGACGGCCATCAGGACGGCCGTGATGATCAGGATGATCACAAAGGGGCTCACGATCGCGAAGAGGCGTTTAAGTGCCTGGGCGGTACGTGCCAGGCGCAGCGGCGGCTCCAGCTCCATAAAGGAGTGGTGCGCGGCGAAGCGCATCGCGATCATCCCGCCGACCCAGACGACGGCGCTGAGCACGTGCAGGAAGACGATCAGGGTGCTGTATTCCCAAAAGAGGGTGACCATAGCCTCTTTCATGACAGCGCCTCCGTGATATAGGCTTTGGACGCCTCAAGCGCTTCGGGCAGTTTCGAGGCGTCTTTGCCGCCGGCCTGGGCGAAGTCCGGACGTCCGCCCCCGCCGCCGCCGAGAATCGGTGCGATGGCTTTGATCCAGTCGCCGGCTTTGGCACCGGCGTTCTTGACACCGGCGGCGATCATCACCTTGTCGCCTTTGACCTGGAAGAGCATCGCCGCGACGCTCTCGTTCATATTTTTGAGCTCGTCGATGCGCCCTTTGACGTCACCGCTCTTGATCTCCTCGACAAAGACGCTCACACCGTTGATCGTCTCGGCGTCCAGGGACTCCTTCGCGGCGTTCTGGGCGTCCTGGAGCTCCACTTTCAGCGTGTTGATCTGCTCTTTGAGGCGTTCGACCCCCGCAAGCACGTCACGGTTCTTGACCGCGGCTTCCGCCTCACCGATCAGGTGGCGCTGCTGCTTGAAGTAGTCGTAGGCCGCCTTGGAGCAGACCGCTTCGATCCTTCTGACACCGGCACTGACACCGCTCTCTTTGGTGATGACGAACATCCCGATCTCGCTCGTGCTGCCGACATGGGTCCCGCCGCAGAACTCGATGGAGGCGTCGCCGAAACGGACGACGCGGACACGGTCGCCGTACTTCTCGCCGAACTGTGCCTTCGCGCCGCTCTGCTTGGCCGCTTCGATGTCCATCTCCTCGGTCATGTTGGAGAGGCCGCGCTGCACGACGAGGTTCACGCGCTCTTCGACGGCGGCGATCTCGGCGGCCGTCATGGCCTTGGGGTGGGAGAAGTCGAAACGGAGGCGGTCGGCCTCGACCAGGGAGCCCGCCTGGGAGATGTGCTCGCCCAGCTCTTCGTACAGTGCCGCATGCAGCAGGTGCGTCGCCGAGTGGTGGCGTTCGATCTCCCGGCGCGCTTCATCGACGACCGCCGTGACGCTATCCCCGACGTTGATCGTCGCGGTCGCGCGGATCCTGGAGAGGTTGAGGCCGAAGAATTTCTTCGTATCGAGGACCTCGGCAACCCCTTCGAGCAGACCGGTGTCGCCCGTCTGTCCGCCGCTTTCGGCATAGAAAGGCGTCTCATCCAGCAGTACCCACCCTTCGTGGCGGGCGTGGAGGCTCTCTTCGCGGCCGAAGCCCTCGCTGAGCAGGGCCAGGACCTTCGACTCGCCTCTCATGCGACCGTAACCGACGAAGCTGTTCTCGCCGAACTGCTCCAGCAGCGTTTTGAAGTCCCCTTCAACGTGGGCATCACCGCTCCCCTTCCAGGCCGCCTTGGCCCGTTCGCGCTGCTCGGTCATCAGGCGCTCGAAGGTCGCCGTATCGAGATCAAGCCCCTTCTCGCGCAGCATATCCTCGGTCAGGTCGAGGGGGAAACCAAAGGTGTCGTAGAGTTTAAAAGCGGTCTCGCCGCTGAAGACATCTTTCGTATTTTTAAGCTCTTCGCTGAAGAGGGCGATCCCGTCTTCGATCGTTTTGAAGAAGCGCTCCTCTTCGAGCATGATCTGCTCCTTGACAATGGGCGCTTTCTCCGCCAGGTAGGCGTACTGGTGCCCCATCAGCTCCACGACGGTATCGACGATCTCGTGCATGAACGGTTTGGTAAAGCCCAGCAGGTAGCCGTGGCGTACCGCGCGGCGGAGGATGCGGCGCAGGACATAACCCCGCCCCTCGTTGGAAAAGTTCGTCCCCTGCGAGAGCAGGAAGGTGACGGTACGGATATGGTCGGCGATAACGCGGTAGCTCGCGCCGGTAGCGTATTCGTAGGGCTTGCCGATCAGGTCGACGACCTTGTTGATGATCGGCATGAAGAGGGAAGAGTCGTAGTTGCTGAGCTTCCCTTCCTTGACGGCGACGACGCGCTCGAGCCCCATCCCCGTGTCAATAGAGGGCTTGGGCAGCGGAGTGAGCTCGCCCTTCGCGTTGCGCTCGTACTGCATGAAGACGAGGTTCCAGATCTCCAAGAATCGGTCGCCATCTCCGCCCATGTAATCCTCCGGACCGTTGAAGTGCTCGGCACCCTGGTCGATGAAGATCTCGGAAGAGGGACCGCAGGGGCCGGTATCGCCCATCTGCCAGAAGTTGTCTTTGTCCCCCAGGCGCATGATGCGGTCCGCGGCAATGTATTTCTTCCAGATCGCCTCGGCTTCGTCGTCGCTCTCGTGCACCGTTACCCAGAGCTTCTCGACCGGCAGGGCGAGTACCTCGGTCACGAACTCCCATGCGTAGGCGATCGCCTCCTCTTTGAAGTAATCCCCGAAACTGAAGTTGCCCAGCATCTCGAAGAAGGTGTGGTGGCGGGCCGTGTGGCCGACGTTTTCCAGGTCGTTGTGCTTCCCTCCGGCACGGACACAGGTCTGGCACGAGGTGGCGCGGGGGTTCTCCGGTACCGGGACCTCGCCGGTAAAGATCGTCTTGAACGGGACCATCCCCGCATTGTTGAACAGCAGCGTGGCGTCATCGGGCACCAGCGGTGCGCTCGCTACCGGCGTGTGGCCCTTGGATTCAAAAAATTTCAGATAGGCTTC
Source organism: Thiomicrolovo sp. ZZH C-3 (assembly GCF_054862725.1). Lineage (NCBI taxonomy): Bacteria > Pseudomonadati > Campylobacterota > Epsilonproteobacteria > Campylobacterales > Sulfurimonadaceae > Thiomicrolovo > Thiomicrolovo sp. ZZH C-3. The sequence goes on along the minus strand of NZ_JBTKXX010000001.1, from coordinate 447,729 downwards.
GCGTACATCCATACTCTCATCACTTTAATGCGGCAAATTACCGCGTAAAATATGCGCGATTATAGCGAAGCGGGGATTAAGGGTAGCTCTAAAGGCGGGAAAGCGCGGCGGCGATATGGCGGCGGATGGTCCAGAGGCTTGCGACAAACTCGAAATAGAAACGTTCCGTCTCCGTGTCAACCTCCCCCGTCTGTCCGATCAGCTCCAGGCGTTCCATCGCCTCACGCAGGTAATCCCGTTCAAGGGCGCAGGCGCAGCAGACCTCATGCTCGCTGTTCATGCCGTCGTTGAGCATCACATACGAACGGGTGACGCAGTCGGCGAGCTGCACGGCATAGTCACGATCACGCAGCATCTCGGCCGACAGCGGGTCGATTTTGGCAATGAGGGCATCAAACTGCCGGTTGATCGACTCGATCATCTCTTTCATGGGGTCTCCTGGCACCGCAATGGCGCCTCCATGATACATAAGTTTTCCTAAAGAGTTACTCAAACCTCATCGGGGGTTTCGCACCGTCGTCTCCGGCGGTAGATATAGAAGACGACCAGCAGGACCACCCCGGCGAAAACCGCCAGGGTTATCTCGCGCAGGTAGCTCTTCAGCAACGCCTCGTTCTCGCCGATCAGGTAGCCTACCAGCACCAGGATCAGGCTCCACAGCCCCGCCCCGAGCGCCGTATATGCCACAAAAGGTGCCAGGGGCATTCGCGCCAGGCCGGCGGGGATGGAGATCAGCTGCCTTATTCCCGGCAGCAGGCGTCCCGAAAAGGTGGAAATAGGGCCGTGCGCCCTGAAAAAGGCATCGAGCCTTTCCAGGCTAGTTTCGGAGATAAAGACGTAACGCCCGTAGCGGCGCAGCAGGGGAAGGCCGAGGGCGAGCGCCAGGTAGTAGTTGATGAGCGCCCCGGAGAGCGACCCCAGCAGTGCCATGAGCATGACCACGAGGGGGTGCATCTCCCCCTGGGCGATCAGGTAGCCCGCCGGCACCAGCACGACCTCGCTCGGGAAGGGGACAAAGGAGCTCTCCACCGCCATCAGGGCGAAGATCCCGATATACCCCAGCCCCAGGACCGTCTCGACGAGCCACTGCGTCAGTTCCGCCAGCATCAGCATGCCCCCCGGACGGCAGCGATGATCGCTGCGGCCGCATCGTCGCTCTCCAGCGCCCGCAGTCCTCTGCTCGCCGCTTCAACACCCTCGTCGAGCATCTGTTCAAGCAGTTCGGGGCGAAGCGCCTCCTCGCGGACGACCCGGGAGAGCCCCTGCTCGGCCAGGTACTTCGCGTTGTAATACTGGTGATCCCCCGCCGCATAGGGATAGGGAACGTAGAGCGCCGGCAGCCCGTTCGCCGCCAGCTCCCAGAGCGTACTCGCCCCGGCCCGGCTGACGGCGAGGTCGCTGCGCGCAAGCAGGGAGGGGAGCTCCTTCGTAAACCCGTAAAGCTCCGCCCCTATTCCCATGGCCGCGTATGCCTCTTGGACCCGTTCATAGTCGCGCTCGCCGCACTGGTGGATGATGGCGATCCCGCGCCGGGCCAGTGCCGGGGCAACGGCAAGGGCAAAATCGTTGATCGCCTTCGCACCCTGCGAGCCCCCCAGGAAGATCACCGTCTCTACCCTGTCGCGTACCCGTGCCGTCTTAAAAAGCGCACGGTTCACGGGATAGCTCTTGACGGGGCTCTCGGAATCGTAGGAGCTGAAAAAATAGCGGGCGTAGCGCCGCAGCATGCGGTTGAGGCGACCGGTCACGGCGTTTTGTTCATGGATAAAGAAGGGGAGCTTCAAGGAGAGGGCGGCAAAAGAGGCCGGGGCCGCCGAGAAGCCCCCCACACTGATGACGGCGTCGGGACGGTAGCGCTTCATGACCCGCCGTGCCGCCAGTGCCGCCCGGGCCACCCGCCACAGTGCCGCCAGTTTCGCGATCCCGCGTCGGTTGACGACCCCCGTCGTCTCCAGAAAATAGGTCTGCTCAAACGCGGAGCCTTCCCCGAACCACATCCGGTCCTGTCCCGTGGTCGAACCGATGAAGATCGCCTCGTCGCCCGCCGCGGTGATCGCGTCCAGCAGGGCCTTGGCGATGGCAAGGTGCCCGCCGGTCCCGCCGCCTGTCAATACGAATTTCAATACTGTGCCTTTTTCGAGATCATCAGGACCATTCCCACCCCGACAGCCGAGGCGATCATCGCCGAGCCGCCGTAGCTGAGGAAGGGTACCGAGATCCCCTTGATAGGGGTGATGCCGCTGATACCGAAGGCATTAAGCAAGAACGCAAACGCCAGCAGCAGCCCTACGCCGACGCTGAAGAGCGAATATCGCGCACTCCCGGTACGGTTGGCGATCGTAAAGATACGCTTGAGCATCCAGACAAAAAGCCCCGTCACAACGGCAACGCCGATAAAGCCGAACTCCTCGGCGATCCCCGCCAAAATGAAGTCCGTATGCACCTCGCTCAGGAACCCCAGCTTGAAGGTCCCGTTCCCGAGACCCGTGCCGACAACCCCGCCGTTGTGGATCGCGTTGAGGGAGTGGCTGATCTGGTAGGGTTCGTCGTGGGACTGCACCCGCAGATGCGCGGCGATGAACTCGGGCATCAAGGAGAGGATGGAGTCCTGCGCCAGCGACCACCAGGAGATGATACGTGCGACCCGGTGCTGGGCGGTAAAGATGAAGACGACGAAGGCACCGACCGCGAGGGCCATCAGCACGAGGAAAAAGCGGAAACTGCTGCCCGCGAGCATCAGCATAAAAAGCAGCGACATCGCCAGGACCATCACCTGCCCCAGGTCCTTCTGCATCACCGCGATCAGGACCATCACGAGGATAAAGAAGGCGGCATAGGGGATGAACTGCCGGAACTCCCCTTTGATCCCGAGCTCGCTGTGGTGGCGGATCTTGCGCGAGAAACTCCAGGCAAGGAAGTAGACGAAGCCTATTTTGAAGAGCTCGACGGGGGCCAGGGAGACCCCGGCGAACCGGATCCACCGTTTTGCCCCGCCGACTTCCGTCACCAGCGACGAAGGCATGAAGGGCATCCCCATCATCAGCACGAGCGCCCCCAGGAAGAGCAGAAACCCGAGCCGGCCGAGCCAGACGTCCGGGTCAAGCTGGGCGATGGCCCACATCAGAAGAATGGAGAAGAGCCCGAACGCCATCTGGCGCAGGGCGAAGTGCATGGGGGTGTAGTCGAACAGAACCACCGTGTATTCCGAGAGGGAGTAGATCATCACGACGCTGATCGCGATCAGCGTCGAAGCGGTGACGAACAGGGTTCTATCGGGCATGCACACTCCGGCTTTTTTGGGATGTATTTTAACCGCCGAAGGCTTATGGGCACCTCTACATCCTCCGTGCTTACCGCCACGCCCGTACACTCCGGAGCGTGGGCAGTCCGCCTAGTCGCAGGTGTGGTTGGGGAGCCGGAAGGTCTGGGCACCGTCGAAATAGAGCGTATTGTGCTCCAGGCGCACACGGTACCGCTCGGTACTGCCGTCGCCGAGGGTCAGCCGCAGCTGCTCCCCCTCCAAGTGCCACTCCCCCCGGCGCATCAGGGTACGACGCGACGTTTCGTTCGCCACGGTATACGCCCCCTTCAGCAGCGCGGCACCATGACGGCAGAGCCACACTTCACGCTTTTCGGTGAAAGCACCGCTGCGCTGATAGAAAACAAAGTGCCCCCCGGTGATGCGCTGGTAGAGCCCCTCCGTATGTGCCGGCAGGGCCCTCAGCGGCGTAAAGCCAATACTGTTGCCAAGGGCGATCATCGTCTGGCGCATCCCTTCATACCCCTCCGGCGTAAAAAAGCCGTAGAGGATGACCGCCCGCCCCTGGGCCCCCAGTACCACATGGATCTGGGCCCGCGTGAAGGCTTCAGGCCCCTCGACCCGGTAGAGGCGGTACAGCAGTGAGGGTCTCAGCGCGGCAATCTGCGACGGGGAAAAGAGTTCCAGCCCGTAATACCGCATGCGCTGCGGGAGCATCTGCCGGGGATCGCCCAGGACGCTTGTATTGGATTCGACGAGGATCCGCCCGCTGCCGTCCGGCGACTGCAGCACAAGCGGGCCGCGCTCGCCGGCAAGCTGCGCCTGCCACTGTGCCGGCAGCATCAGCGATGCCCCCAATTTCGGGGTACTGAGCTTCTGCGGTCCCGTGTAAACCCGCCCTTCGGCCAGCACCTCGGCCAAGAGTATTTCCGAAAAAAAGAGCGTCAGCAGCATCAGGGCGCGGATTATCATGCGCACACTATACACTAACCCCCCTTTCAAGCACAAAACGCTATAGTCCGACTACTGAAACATGCAGGGCGGAAGCAGCACGATGGCCAACGTTGAACTGAACAAAAAGAAAAAAATCGTCATTCTCTTTTTGATGATCTCCTTCGCGTTTGCCGTCTTTGCCCTCGTGATGGCGGGCAAGGCTTTGGGCGAGCGCCACACCCCCCGCCTCTACACCTCCGGCACGACCAAAGCGATGCGCGGCAGCCTTGTCAGCGCCGACGGTTTCCATATCGCCACAACCCGCAAGCTCTACAAAGCGACCGTCAACACCCGCAACATCGATCCCGACAAAAAAGAGCTCTTCGTGCAGCTTTTTTCCGTCTACAGCGGTATCCCCGTCAAGAAAATCCGCCAGAAACTCGGCAAACGCCGCGGCAACGTGGTGCTCAGCTACGACATCTCCCCCAAGCGGGCACAATACCTCAAAAGCCTCGCCTTTGAGCTGCGCAGGCTCGGGGTCTTCGTCGAGTACGAAACCCCTTCGGGCGATACGATCCTCCACGGCCTCAACGTTGTCGAAAGCGGGGAGGCCCGCGTCTACCCCTACGGTGATCTGCTCACCCCCCTGATCGGCTACCCCCGCAAGTTCGAAGAGGACGGCTATACCCGCAACCGCGGCATCAAGGGGCTGGAGAAGCAGTTCGACGACTCCCTGCAGGCGCGCCGCAACGGCTACACCTACGCCCCCCGCGATGCCAACAACTACAAGCGCCTCACCAAGGAGAGCCTCTTTACCCCGCCCCTGGACGGCTATGACCTCCAGCTCACCATTCCCGTCACCCTGCAGATCAGGGTCGAGCGCATCGCAGACGCCATGAAGGCCTATCTCAACGCCGAAGAGATCATGGTCGTCATCATGCAAAGCGGCGACGGAAAGGTCCTCTCCCTGGCCAGCTCCAACCGTTTCCTGCCGACGCAGATCAAAAAGAGCGACTACAGCGCCCTCAATACGGGGGCCCTTGAGTACAGTTTCGAACCCGGTTCCGTCCTCAAACCCCTCGTCTTCTCCATTCTGCTCGAACACGGAAAGGTTAACCCCTTTGACATCGTCAACGGCCACGGGGGGCGCTTCAAGATGGGCCGCAAGGTGATCACCGACGAACACAAGTTCCACTGGATCAGCGCGGAGAACGTGATCGTCCACTCCTCGAACATCGGCATCGCCCAGCTGGCTCAGAAGCTCGAAGGCGACGAGTTCGTCGAGGGGCTGCGGAACTTCGGCCTGACGCTGCCGACGGGGATGGAGTTCCCCTATGAAAAACGCGGGGTGCTCCCCAGCGTACGGCAGCTCAACGCCGAGATCTACAAGGCCACCACCTCCTACGGCTACGGCCTGCGCGTTAACCTGATGCAGCTCATCAAGGCCTACAACGTCTTTAACAACGGCGGCAAAGCGGTCGTGCCGACCACCGTCAAACAGCTCATCGACCCCGCTACGGGCGAAACGATCGCCCTGGAGCAGGACGACCCGGTCCAGGTCCTCACCCCTTCCACGGCAGAGCGGATGAAGAAGATCCTGATCAAAACCGTCCGCGAGGGGACCGGGGTCGGTACCATTACCCCCGGGCTCGAGATCGGCGGCAAGACGGGCACCGCCCACATCGCCGAGCGGGGGCGCTACGTCAACCAGTACAACACCTCCTTCCTCGGCTTCGCCAACGATACCCAGGGGCACCGCTACACGATCGGTGTCACCGTCATCCGGCCGAAAAAGTACCACTTCGCGTCGCTGACTGCCGTCGCGGTCAATAAAAAAGTGATCGATATGATGGTACGGGAGGGGTACCTCGTGCCGGACCCGGTGACGGCAGCGGAAGAAGTGGCGGTCAGCCCCAAGCACTAAACAAAAGCAGTGAGCAGTCAGTGTGTCAGCTTCCGCTTCTTCTCTCAAGGCAGAAACGAAAATTAGCGTGTCAAGTGGACCTGTGACGCATGGAATGTCCCGAAAGCGCACTCCGAGAGCATTTCTTCCAGGGCGCAGCTTGTTGCCCTTTCTTCTTTCGGGTTCGGTTTCTTCTTTGTGCGAGCATCAGCGCTAAAGCGCAATACATGCGAGGCACTAAATGCCGAGTCGTAAAGAAGAAAGGGAACGAACAACCTAACTCAAATCCAGACGTTATCCAAAAGCCGCGTCGTCCCGACAACCGCCTCCACAAGGATAATCGTGTTGCCGACCTCCACCGTATCGATCGGCATAAACGCCCGGTCAACAATGGCGACGTGTTCGACCTCCAGCGGCTCCAGAACGGCCAGCATTTCCGCGTAGAGGCGGTCACTTTCCAGTACCCCTTTGCCGACCAGGTGCGACGCCTTCGTGAGCGCACGGGAGATTTTCAGCGCTTCTCCCCGCTCGTCGGCGGAGAGGTAGGCGTTGCGCGAACTGAGCGCCAGCCCATCACTGTCGCGCACCGTGTTGCACGGTACGATCTCGACGTCCATGAAAAGGTTCTTGACCATGGTCTGGATCAGCATCAGCTGCTGGGCGTCCTTCTTCCCGAAATAGGCGCGGTCGGGTGCGACGATATTGAGCAGTTTGTTCACCACCGTCAGCACCCCGCTGAAATGGCCCGGGCGGGAGGTGCCTTCCAGGATATAGCCGCGCACGTCCGGGGCGATCAGGCTCACCTCGTCCTCACCGTACATGTCCGAAACATCGGGGTAGAAGAGGAAATCCACCCCGGCCAGGCTGCAGATCTTCTCATCGGCCTCTTTGCGGCGCGGGTAGCTCTCCAGGTCCTCCCCTGCAAGGAACTGCGTCGGGTTGACGAAGATGGATACGACGACGATATCGTTGGCGTTGCGCGCCGCTTCGATCAGGGTCTTGTGCCCCATATGAAGTGCCCCCATCGTCGGAACGAAGCCGACACTCCCCTGCACCGCTTTAAGCGCGGCTTTCAGGGCATTGGGGCTCTTGATAATCTCCATGTTTTAAGCCTCGATTGAATATAATCGACATTATACTCACAGCATTATTACGGAGAAATTTTTGGACCATTACGAATACGGCGAACTGCTCAAAACCCTTAAAACGAAGATGCAGAACATTACGGGCGTCGTCCAGCCCGATGCCATCAATACCCGCCTTGGGGAGATCGCGGAGCTGGAAAACTCCCAGGATTTCTGGAACGACGCCGCCAATGCCGCCGTCGTGCAGAAAGAGAAGACCCAGCTCGAGCGCAAACTCGCGAAGTACGAAACGGCGGCCGGGGCCCTCGACGACGCCGCCGATCTCTACGAGATGGCCAAGGAGGAGGGAGACGAGGAGACGATCCAGACCCTCTTCGACGAGGCGGCCGATCTGGAAGAGAACGTCCGCACCATGGAAATAGAAGTACTGCTCAGCGGTGCCAACGACGGCAACAACGCCATCGTCTCCATCCACCCGGGCGCCGGCGGCACCGAGTCCCAGGACTGGGCTTCCATTTTGCTGCGGATGTACACCCGCTGGGCGGAGCGCCGCGGCTTCAGCGTCGAGACCCTCGACTACCAGAGCGGTGAAGAGGCGGGCATCAAAGACGCCTCCATTATCATCAAGGGTGAGAACGCCTACGGCTATCTCAAGGTCGAGAACGGCATCCACCGCCTCGTGCGCATCAGCCCCTTCGACTCCAATGCCAAACGCCACACCTCCTTTACCTCGGTGATGGTCTCCCCGGAGATCGAGGATGACATCGACATCGTCATCGAGGACAAGGATATCCGTATTGATACCTACCGCGCCTCGGGTGCGGGCGGCCAGCACGTCAACAAGACCGAATCCGCCATCCGAATTACGCACATCCCGACGAACATCGTCGTGCAGTGCCAGAACGACCGGAGCCAGCACAAGAACAAGGCGACGGCGATGAAGATGCTCAAATCCCGCCTCTACGAGTATGAACTCGAACTCAAACGTGCCGAGGAGGCGGGGGTCGAGAAGAGCGAGATCGGCTGGGGGCACCAGATCCGCTCCTATGTCATGCAGCCCTACCAGCAGGTCAAAGACACCCGCTCCAATGAAGCCTACTCCAACGTCACGGGTATCCTCGACGGCGACATCGACAAGATGCTCGAAGGGGTGCTGATCGCGCAGAGCAGGGGCTAGGATGCGCGGGCTGATCCTCGCAGCGTTAGCGATGTTGCTCCTCCTGTCGGGCTGCGGTGAAAGCAGCAGCAACCGCCAGCAGCCCTACCTGATGGGGCAGAACCCCAAGGGCCCCTATGCGACCCCGCAGCAGGTGCGCGAACGCTCCGAAAAGATCGAAACGGCCAAGATCAAAGCCGATGCCGACAAAGAGATCGCCCTGATCAACAAAGCCCGCGATATCGAAGTCCAGAAGCTCATTTCCGAAACCGACGTCGCCAAGGCCGGCATCACCAAAGAGGTGGCGATGGAGGAGGCCCAGACCAAAAAGATCGCCATCGAAAAAGAGCATGAAGCGACGACCTACCTCTACTGGCTCATCGGGGCGGCCCTGCTGCTGCTCTTCTGGTTCCTCTTCTACTACACCGGCAAGAACCGCAAGGAGCGCCTCAAGATCCACGAGGATGAGCTCCTCTACAAGCTCCGGGTCCAGGAGCAGGAGATGAAGATGAAGATGGCCGAGAAGATGCTCGACTCCATCACCTCCGGCAAACTCTCCCCCGAACAGGAGAACCGCCTCATCGAGACCCTGGAGCACACCACCACGAAGCTGATCGAGCAGAAGAGATGAAAACCCGGGGCGCAAACCGGCTGCTCAAAGAGTGTGCCCTCGAAGAGAAGTGCGCCTACCTCCCCGGTCAGGGGCAGACCACCCACTACAAGATCATCTCCCACTGCTCCCCTGGCTACTGCGATCACCTGATCCGCCGGGGATGGCGGCGCTTCGGCGAAATGTTCTTCCGCCCCATCTGCAGCGACTGCAACGCCTGTGAAAGCGTCAAAATCGATGTCGGGGCCTACCGCTTCAGCCGCTCGGAAAAACGGGTCCTGCGCAAGAACGAAGACCTCACCACGATGATCCGCCGCCCCGGGATGAGCCGGAAGCATCTTGAGCTCTTCACCGCCTACCACCACTACATGCACCACCGCCGCGGCTGGGAGGAGCAGCCCGTCACGCCGCGCAACTACTACAGCTCCTTTGTCCACGGCTACAACGACTTCGGCTACGAGGTGCTCTACTTCGACCGGGAACGCCTCATCGGCGTCGACCTGATCGATATTCTGCCCAGCGGCATCTCTTCGATCTACTTCTACTATGACCCCCATTATGCCGACCGCTCCCTCGGCAAATACTCCCTGCTCCGGCAGATCCAGCTGGCCCAGGAGCGCGGCCTGCCCTGGATCTACCTGGGGTATTATGTCGAAGGGTGCCAGAGCCTGATGTACAAACGCGGCTATACCCCGCTGCTGCAGCTGCAGGGACGCCCCGCCGACGAGGAGAGCGACATCTGGACCGACCTCCCATGCTAGGTACTGCGATGCATCTGCTTCTCCTCCTCACCGCTGCTGCCGCACTGAGCCTGAACGCCGCAACGCTCCAGGCACGCTATGCCATCTCCTTCTGGGTGATCGGTCGGGTGGGGACTGCCACCTTGAAACTGGAAACGGACCGGGACCGCTACCGCATCGAAGCCAATGCGACCCTCGAAGGGGTGGCCGCGCTGCTGGCGCACCACCACCGTGAATCTTTTCTGAGCGAAGGCCGCATCGGCGATGACGGCCGGCTCATCCCCGAACGCTACCGGGTCCTGCGTACGATGGACGACTACCGCCGTGAACAGCTCTACCGCTTCGGCCGCAACGGCATTACCCGCTACCAGCATGAAAAGATGCGCGTCACCCTCCGACGCTTCAACGCGGATACGATGCGCTACGAGACAAAAACCCGCCCTGCCGAGCGGCGCTACTTTTTCCGTCTGCCCTACCGTGCCGACAACGACCTCCTCACCCTCTATTTCAATGCACGCAAACAGCTCGAGACCCTCGTACCGGGCCAAACGATTGTACAGCGTGCTGCAGGGGCGGACAGCGGCGAAGTCCATGTCGCCAGCACCCCGGAACCCTTCCGCTACAGCGTTCAGCTCGATCAGGATATTTTCCGCAGTGCACGCGGCGAGATGGAGATAGAAACGGACGAAGCCTATTATGTTAAAAACGCGGTGTTAAAAGATGTATTGCTGTTTGGGGATCTGAATGTTGAGAGGGAGTGGTTAAAACAGGAGCCGTAGGCCCCATGAAGGCAGCGGCTTAGCCGTTGCGCTTCTTGATGATCTCTTCTGCGACGTTGCGCGGAACTTCTTCGTAGTGGTCGAACTCCATAGAGTAGGTCGCACGGCCCTGTGTAGAAGAACGCAGGTCCGTAGAGTAACCGAACATCTCGGAGAGCGGTACGAAGGCGTCAACGATCTTGTTACCACCACGGTCGCCCATGTTGTTCACCTGACCGCGGCGGCGGTTCATATCGCCGATAACGTCACCCATGTACTCTTCCGGTACTTCGACTTCGACTTTCATCATCGGCTCGAGGATCGCAGGGTTTGCCTTGCGTGCACCCTCTTTGAAGCCCATGGAAGCGGCGAGTTTAAACGCCATTTCAGAGGAGTCGACGTCGTGGTAGGAACCGTCGTAAACGGCGACTTCGACGTCTTCGATCGGGTAGCCCGCGAGGATACCGTTCTGCATCGCTTCTTCACAACCCTTCTGGACCGCAGGGATGAATTCTTTCGGAATGACACCACCTTTGATCTCGTTGTGGAAGACGTAACCTGAACCCGGCTCGCCCGGCTTGATACGCAGGTAGACGTGACCGAACTGACCGCGACCGCCTGACTGCTTGGCGTACTTGTACTCCTGCTCGACTTCGTTCTTGATCGATTCGCGGTAGGCAACCTGCGGTGCACCGACTTCGGCTTCGACTTTGAACTCGCGCTTCATACGGTCGACAAGAATCTCCAGGTGAAGTTCACCCATACCGGAGATGATCGTCTGGCCGGACTCTTCGTCGGTGTGGACACGGAAAGAGGGGTCTTCCGCTGCCAGTTTACCCAGTGCGATACCCATTTTTTCCTGGTCGGCTTTCGTTTTCGGCTCAACCGCAACGGAGATAACCGGCTCCGGGAAGTCCATACGCTCGAGAACGACCTTGTCTTTCTCGGACGCCAGGGTGTCACCCGTCGTCGTATCTTTCAGACCGACAACCGCACCGATCTCGCCCGCGTAGATCTCTTTGACCTCTTCGCGCTTGATCGCGTGCATCTTCATGATACGGCCGACACGCTCTTTCTTGTCTTTGGTCGTATTGATCGCGTAAGAACCGCTTTCCAGGATACCGCGGTAGACACGGATGAAGGTCAGCTGACCGACGAACGGGTCGGTCATGATTTTGAACGCGAGGGCCGCGAACGGACCGTTGTCCGTAGACTCGACAGCGACCTCTTTCTCTTCGTCGTCCATCATCGTACCTTTGATCGCCGCGACTTCAGTCGGTGCCGGCAGGTAAGCGACAACCGCGTCAAGCAGGGTCTGAACACCCTTGTTCTTGAACGCCGTACCCGCTGTCATCGGAACGATGTGCATTGCGATCGTCGCGCGTTTGATCGCCGCGATGATCTCGTCGTTGGAGATCTCTTCACCCTCGAGGAATTTCTCCATCAGCTCTTCGTTACCGTCGACAGAAGAGATCTCTTCGATCATCTTTTCGCGGTACTCGTCTGCTTTGTCCTGGAGTTCAGGACGGATATCCTGCTCGTGGTAAGCAGAACCCATTGCAGCGTCAGCGTCCCAGACGATCTCTTTCATCTTGACGAGGTCGACGATACCTTCGAAGTTGTCTTCCGCACCGATCGGCAGCTGAATGGGAACCGGGTTACCTTTGAGACGGTCGCGGATCTGGTTTTCGACTTCGTAGAAGTCCGCACCGATACGGTCCATCTTGTTAACGAATACGATAGACGGTACACCGTAGCGGTTACGCTGACGCCATACAGTCTCGGACTGCGGCTGAACACCACCGACGGCACAGAAGACGGAGACAGCACCGTCGAGAACACGCATGGAACGTTCAACTTCGATGGTGAAGTCGACGTGGCCCGGGGTGTCGATGATGTTGATCTGTTTGCCGTCCCAGGTACAGGTCGTCGCAGCAGACGTAATCGTAATACCGCGCTCCTGCTCCTGCTCCATCCAGTCCATGGTTGCCGCACCGTCGTGTACCTCACCGATCTTGTGCTCAACACCGGTATAGAAGAGGATACGCTCGGTCGTCGTCGTTTTACCCGCATCGATGTGCGCGGCGATACCGATATTTCTTACATCTTCGAGTTTATGAGATCTTGCCATTGTAATAAGCCTTAGATATAGTAGTTAGAGGGGACCGTGCCCCTAAAGCGAGACGCGATAGTAGCACGGAAGGGTTGCATGACGATTACCAGCGGTAGTGTGCGAACGCTTTGTTCGCTTCTGCCATTTTGTAGGTATCTTCTTTCTTCTTGAACGCAGAACCTTTGTCGGTTGCTGCATCCATCAGTTCATTTGCCAGACGTTCTGCCATCGTACGCTCGTTGCGTTTACGGGCAGCATCGACAAGCCAGCGGATCGCCAGGGAGAGTTGGCGGACAGGGCGTACTTCTACTGGAACCTGATAGGTTGCCCCACCGACGCGGCGGCTTTTGACTTCCAGGACCGGCTTGATGTTGTCGATCGCTTCGTTGAATACTTCGATACCCGGTTTTTCACCGCGGGCACTGATGATATCCAGGGCGCTGTACATGATCTTCTCAGCGGTGCTCTTCTTACCGTCGAGCATGATTTTGTTGATGAACTTCGTCAGGACTTTGCTGCCGTGAACCGGGTCAGGCATAATCTCACGGACGGGCGCTCTTCTTCTACGCATTGTATTTCCTTATCTGCTTCAATTTTTTTCAAAATTTACTCAAAGCTTTCGCTTTGTATTCACATCTTCTCAGGGCAATCCCCCGATACTCAATGCTTGACTGAACTGGACGTTCTTATTTTTTCGGACGTTTCGTACCGTATTTAGAACGTGCAACCGTACGGTTGGCAACACCGGCAGTATCGAGCGCACCGCGAACGATGTGATACTTAACACCCGGAAGGTCTTTGACACGGCCGCCGCGAACGAGAACGATAGAGTGCTCTTGCAGGTTGTGACCTTCACCACCGATGTAAGAGATCACCTCGAACCCTGATGTCAGGCGGACTTTTGCGACTTTACGAAGCGCCGAGTTCGGTTTCTTCGGTGTTGTCGTGTAAACGCGCGTACAGACGCCACGGCGCTGCGGGCAGTTTACGAGTGCAGGAGACTTTGACTTCTTTGTCACAGCCTTGCGCTCTTTACGAATCAACTGGTTGATTGTAGGCATTTGAATCCTTTCATAATTTGAAAAATACGGAACCCGGATAAAATCCGGCTTCCTACGCTAATGCTGTGTTTGCTTCAGCAGCAGGCTCTCGCACCCTTGGTGCTCTTTCTACCACTTTGAAAACATAGCATTGCGCAATAGCGTTCCAGTAGATACTTCTCACGAGAGAGTATTGAACGCGAAATAATACTAAAGTTAAGTTGAATTTTAGCTTATCTTAAGAGATAGAAGGGAGTGGCTGCGGGAAACGCCCCCGCGGGGGGAAGAAGTTACGCGTCGAAATCGACGGAGTACTCTTTGTACATACCGGTACCGGCCGGGATCGTACGGCCGATAATGACGTTCTCTTTCATATCGGTCAGATCGTCGATCTTCGCAGAGACCGCCGCTTCGGTGAGGACCTTCGTCGTATCCTGGAAGGAGGCCGCGGAGATGATCGAGTCCGCGCTGACGGAGGCACGGGTGATACCGACCAGGAACGGCTCGGCAATCGCCGGCTCGCCGCCCAGGCGCAGGATCTTCTCGTTCTCTTCCTTGAAGCGGTTCTTCGAGACCAGGTCGCCCTGGATGAACTTCGTATCGCCGGACTTGACGATCTTCACCTGGCGAATCATCTGGGTAAAGATGACCTCGATGTGTTTATCCGCAATGTTAACCCCCTGGCGGCGGTAGACCTGCTGGACTTCGCTGACCAGGTAGTTGTAGAGCGCCTTGACACCGAGGATACGCAGGATCTCGTGGCTCGAGACCATCCCGTCGGAGAGACGTTCGCCGGCGTGAACGAATTCGCCCGGGTGGACCAGGGCATTCTGGTTCTTGTCAACAAAGTACTCTTTGATGATGCCGTTTTCACCGGTGATGATGATACGCTCCTTGCCGCGCAGCGGCTTACCGAAGCTGACCACACCGTCGACCTCGGCAATGAGGGCGACATCTTTCGGTTTACGCGCTTCGAAGAGCTCGGAAACCCGCGGAAGACCCCCGGTAATGTCCCGTGACTTCTGGAGCGCTTTCGGCGTCTTCGCCAGGATGTCGGCAACGTTGACGTCCGCACCGTCCTGGGCGAAGACCGCCGTTTTCGGCTCGAGCGAATAACGGATAAGCTCGCCGGCTTCCGTAGCGAGTACGATGGCAGGCTTGTACTCCGGCGCGATGTATTCGTTGATCATCAGACGCGTTTTGCCCGTCAGTTCGTCGAACTGTTCGGAGGCCGTGACGCCCGGAATGACATCTTCGAACTTGACCGTACCGGCCGCTTCGGAGATGATCGGATTGGAGTACGGGTCCCACTCGGCGATGACGAGCGATTCCGTCGTCGCGGCATGAGCAATAACCGTCGCCGCATCCGCTGACGCATCATCGTCGATGTCGACGATGGAGCCGCGGGCGATGTAGTGGCGGTTCGCTTCACGGTCGTCGGCGTCGACGACCACGGCGAAGAGCCCCTTCTCGGTGACTTCGTACCCTTTGCTGATCGCATCGTAGCGCTCAAGGTAATCCCCTTTGAGGAGGAAGAACTTGACCTGTCCTTTGGCCCCCGCCTCGACACGCTGCGTCACCGGTGCACCGTCGTCGACGAGCAGCTCGGACGCATACGGAATGCGGTTCGGAACGTTCCAGCCGTCGCGGATCGTCTCGACGATCGACTCGTGCGCCGCGACCGTCGCGCCGCTCTCGTACGGGAAGTAGAACTTCCCTTCGATCTTACCGCTGACACCGGCCAGTTCGTTCGGGCGGGCAACCTCGGTCTTACGCAGGGTATAGCGCTGGGTCTGTTCCCCGTTGCTGACACTGATCAGGACTTCGTCGTGGATCGACTGAATGTCGATCGTACCGTCGAACGGCGCCTTGATCTTCGGCTCGACCAGGAGCACACCCGCGTTACGGCGGTTGGCAACGATGTTCTTGCCTTCCTGGTTCTTATAGGTTTTCAGGTTGTAGTAACGGATGAAACCTTTCTTCGTCGCCGTGACCTGACGCTCTTCACGGGTACTGGACGCCGTACCACCGACGTGGAAGGTACGCAGGGTCAGCTGGGTACCCGGTTCACCGATCGACTGTGCCGCGATGATACCGACGGCTTCTCCTTTGCGGACCAGTTCGCCCGTTCCGAGGTTTTTACCGTAACAGAGCGCACAGACGCCGCCCTCGGACTTACAGGTCGCCGGCGTACGGATATGCACCGACTTGATGCCCGCTTCGACGATCTTGCTTGCCTTGATCTCGTCGATCAGCTCACCCTCGGGGTAGAGGATCTCGTTGGTGATCGGATCGATCGCGTCTTCGGCGAGGACACGGCCGTAGATACGGTCTTCGAGCGGTTCGATCATCTCGTTACCGATGGAGATATCCGTGATCTCGATCCCTTCGTGGGAACCACAGTCCTCTTCGATAATCTTGACGTTCTGCGCCACGTCGACGAGCTTACGCGTCAGGTAACCGGCATTCGCGGTTTTCAGCGCGGTATCCGCCAGACCCTTACGGGCACCGTGGGTCGAAATAAAGTATTCAAGGACGTTCAGACCCTCTTTAAAGTTCGAGATAATCGGCGTTTCGATGATCGAGCCGTCCGGCTTCGCCATCAGACCCCGCATACCGGCGAGCTGACGGATCTGTGCCGCAGAACCCCGCGCACCGGAGTCAGCCATCATGTAGATGGAGTTGAAGCCGTCTTTGTCGTTCTCGATAAGATGCATCATGTCGCCCGCAAGGGTGTTGTTGACGTCAGTCCAGACGTCGATGATCTTGTTATAGCGCTCCTGCTCGGTCAGAAGACCCGCTTCGTACTGCTTCTGGATCTCTTTGACCTTCGCCTTGGATGAAGCGATCAGTTCCGGCTTCTCTTCCGGGACGATAACGTCGTCGACGGAGATGGAGACACCCGCTTCGGTCGCGTGTTTGAAACCGAGGTTTTTCAGACGGTCAAGGAAACCGGCTGTGACGGCGATACCGCCGTGCTTCTGCACGTAGTCAACCAGGGCGTTGATCGCCTTTTTCTTCATGACGCGGTTCCACAGATCGACCGGGACGAAGTCCGGCAGGATCTCCTTGATCAGGAGGCGGCCGACCGTCGTCGTGATCATGCGGCCGTCGACACGGGTACGGATACGGGCGTGCAGATCAAGCGCACCCTGTTCCAGGGCGATACGGATCTCGTCGACGTTGGCAAACAGTTTGTTCGAGCCGACGACGCCGTTCTTCTCCAGGGAGATGTAGTAGATCCCGAGGACCATATCCTGCGACGGGGTCGCGATCGCTTTACCGGACGCCGGGAGCAGAATGTTCATGGATGAAAGCATCAGAACTTTCGCTTCCGCAATCGCCTCGGCGGAGAGCGGGACGTGGACCGCCATCTGGTCACCGTCGAAGTCGGCGTTGAAGGCCGCACAGACGAGCGGGTGCAGCTGGATCGCCTTACCGTCGATCAGGCGCGGGTGGAAGGCCTGGATAGACAGTTTGTGCAGCGTCGGCGCACGGTTGAGCATGATCGGGTAACCTTCGACGATCTCACTCAAACACTCCCAGACTTCGTTCGTCTGGTCTTCGATCATCTTCTTGGCCGCTTTGACGGTCGTCGCGTAGCCTTTGTCCTCAAGCTTCGCGATCAGGTGCGGCTTGAAGAGCTCGAGAGCCATCTTCTTCGGCAGACCGCACTGGTCCATCTTGAGGTCCGGACCGACGACGATAACGGAACGGCCGGAGAAGTCGACACGCTTACCGAGAAGGTTCTGACGGAAACGACCCTGTTTACCTTTGATAACCTCGGAGAGCGATTTCAGCGGACGCTTGTTCGCCCCCTTGACGGCATTGGCGCGGCGGCCGTTGTCGAACAGCGCGTCAACGGATTCCTGAAGCATACGCTTCTCGTTGCGGACGATAATCTCCGGTGCTTCGAGCTCGATCAGGCGCTTGAGGCGCTGGTTACGGTTGATAACACGGCGGTACAGGTCGTTGACGTCGGAGACGGCGAACTTGCCCCCGTCCAGGCTGACCAGCGGACGCAGGTCCGGCGGCAGGACCGGCAGAACCGAAAGCATCATCCACGCCGGGTTGTTCCCGGAGTTCAGGAAGGATTCGATGACCTTCAGGCGTTTGACGATCGTCTTGCGCTTCGCTTCGGAACGGGTCCCCTCCATCTCCTCTTTGAGGACGGAGAAGAGCTCGACCAGGTCGATGTCATCGAGCAGGTCGCGGATCACCTCGCCGCCCATCTGGGCGACGAAACCGCTCTCGCTGTAGCGCTGGTTAAGGGTACGGTACTGCTCTTCGTTGAGGACGTCGTACTTGAGAACCGGGGCACTCTGCTCGGCATCGTAGAACGCTTCACCGCCGCTTTTGACGATATACGCCTCGTAATAGAGTACGCGTTCGAGGTCTTTCATCTTGACACCCAGAAGCGTACCGATACGGCTCGGCAGGGAGCTGACGTACCAGATGTGCGCTACCGGCGTGACCAGGTCGATGTGACCCATGCGGGTACGGCGGACTTTTGACGTTGTGACTTCAACGCCACACTTCTCACAGACGACACCCTTGTAGCGCATCTTCTTGTACTTGCCGCACAGACACTCGTAATCGCGGACCGGTCCGAAGATCTTGGCACAGAAGAGGCCGTCGCGCTCCGGTTTCAGGGTACGGTAGTTGATCGTCTCCGGCTTTTTGACTTCGCCGTGGCTCCAGGAGAGGATCTTCTCCGGGCTCGCCAGGCGGAACTGCAGCTGTTTAATGTCCTTCGGGCGATTCTCTTCCGTTACTTCAATCGGCACTAATTTGCTCATCGTCTTCCACCTCGTCAAAAATCTCTACATCAAGCGCAAGGGATTGCAGCTCTTTTGTCAGTACGAACAGCGTTTCCGGAATACCGGATTCCGGCACGCTTTCACCTTTTGTCAATGCTTTGTACGCCGCGACACGGCCGTCGACGTCATCGGACTTGATCGTCAGCATCTCTTTGAGGACCGCGGAAGCACCGTAGGCCTCGAGTGCCCATACTTCCATCTCCCCGAAGCGCTGACCACCGAAGAGAGCCTTACCGCCGACCGGCTGCTGGGTAACGAGGGAGTACGGCCCCGTCGAACGGGCGTGGACCTTCTCGTCAACCAGGTGGTGCAGCTTGATGACGTACATGTAACCGACGTTGACGCGCTCTTTGAGCTGCTCACCGGTCTTACCGTCGAACAGGACGGTCTTGCCGTCGCTGTCCATCTTCGCCATCGCAAAGAGGTTCTCGAACTCTTCGGCGTTGACCCCTTCAAAAATAGGTGTCGCGAAGCGGACCCCGCCCTTCGCCCAGTCACGGCCGAATTTCAGGACTTCGTCGTCGCTCATCTTGGCGACGGCATCTTCGAGTTTCATCAGGCGTGCCGCGCTGGCGATCTCGGAGAGTTTACCGCGCAGGGCAGCGATCAGGTTTGCCTGCTCCTGCTCGAACTGCTCCTGGAGCTGGTAGCCGAGCTCACGCCCGGCCATCCCCAGGTGCATCTCGAGGATCTGACCGATGTTCATACGCGACGGAACCCCCAGCGGGTTCAGACAGACGTCGACGGAGCGGCCGTTGGCCATGTACGGCATGTCGACTTCCGGGACGATCGTGGAGACGATACCCTTGTTCCCGTGACGACCGGCCATCTTGTCCCCGACTTTCAGCTTGCGCTTCGTCGCGATGTAGACCTTGACGTACTTGACGACGCCGTTGGGGAGAATGTCGTCTTTCTCAAGGATCGTCAGCTTCTCTTCGTGCTCGTCGCGGAACTTCTTCTTCTCTTTCTGGAAGTGGTTCTTCGTCTTGTTGTACTTCGCCTGAACCTCTTCGCTGTACGCCTTGACAATGTTGTTCATCGCGAAGCGGTTGACGTTCTCAAGGTCTTCAGCCTTGATCAGGTCGCCGGCGCTGTACGCCGTGCCGTTCGCCGTCACATCGCTTTCCAGCGGCGATTTGGTCAGCAGGGAGACGACACGCATCATCTCCTCTTTGTCGATCATGAGGAGGCGGTCGTAGTGCTCGCGCTCGAGCTCGTCGCGCTCCGCCTTCTCCATCTCGAGGGTACGCGGATCTTTGTCATAGCCCTTCTTCGTGAAGACCTTGACGTCGACAACGACCCCTTCCATGCTCGGCGGACAGTAGAGTGACTTGTTGACGACATGGCCCGCTTTTTCACCGAAGATAGCCCGCAGGAGGCGCTCTTCCGGTGTCGGCTTCACTTCACCCTTCGGAGAGACCTTACCGACGAGGATCATCCCGCCGTTGACATAGGTACCGATCTTGACGATACCGCTGTCATCCAGGTGCGCGAGGTCTTCGTCGCGGACGTTCGGGATGTCACGGGTGATCTCTTCGACACCGTGCTTCAGTTCGCGTGCTTCCGCCTCTTTCTCGTAGATGTGAACGGAAGTGTACGCATCTTCGCGGATCAGTTTCTCGGAGATGACAATCGCATCCTCGAAGTTGTAACCGTTCCACGGCATGAAGGCGACGAGCGCATTCTGGCCGAGGGCGAGTTCGCCCTGGTCCATGTTCGGGCCGTCGGCGATCACCTGGCCCGCTTTGACCTTCTCACCAACTTTAACGATCGGCTTCTGGCCGAAGGTCGTGTTCTGGTTGGTGCGCAGGTTCTTCTGGAGCGGATAATAGTCGATGACCGCACCCTCGTCATCCTTGCTGATGACGTAGATGTGGCGCGCATCGATCTTCTCGACGACACCCGCACGCTTGGCTTTGACACTCTCCCACGCATCGCGGGCAACGAGCTTCTCAACCCCCGTACCGACCATCGGTGCAGAAGGTTTGAGGAGCGGCACCGCCTGGCGCTGCATGTTCGATCCCATGAGGGCGCGGTTCGCGTCATCGTGTTCAAGGAACGGAATCAGCGACGCGGCGACACCGACGACCATGTGCGACGACAGGTCCATGTAATCCGCATCGGCAGGGGACCCGAGAATGATCTCACCGTCTTTGCGCAGTTCGATGAGCTCTTCGGCGAACTTGCCCTCGGCATCGACTTTGTTCGATGCCGCGGCAATGGTCATCCCCTCTTCCTGCGTTGCCGTCAGGTAGACGACGTTCTCGTCACCGTACTGCACAACTCCGTCTTTGACAACGTTGTACGGCGCTTCGATAAAGCCGTGCTCGTTGACCTTCGCGTAGGTTGCCAGGGTGTTGATCAGACCGATATTCTGACCCTCCGGGGTCTCGATCGGACAGATACGGCCGTAGTGCGTCGGGTGGACGTCACGGACTTCGAAGCCCGCGCGCTCTTTGACGAGACCGCCCTCACCCAGTGCGGAGAGGCGGCGTTTATGCGTCACTTCGGAGAGCGGGTTCGTCTGGTCCATGAACTGGCTCAGCTGACCGCCGGAGAAGAACTCCATGATCGTCGAGGTGATCATCTTGGAGTTGATCAGGTCGTGCGGCATCAGTTCGGCCATCGGACCGCTCATGGTGGAGAGCTTGTCCTTGATCGCCTTCTGCATCTTGATCAGACCGTTGTGCAGCTCGTTACCGAGGAGCTCACCGATGGAGCGGATACGACGGTTACCGAGGTGGTCACGGTCATCGATGTGGCCCTTGCCGTTCTTGACCTTGATGACGTACTTGACCGTGTTGATGATATCCTCGTTGGTAAGTACGGTGACGTACTCCGGGATCTCCTGGCCGAGTTTGTGGTTCATCTTCATACGGCCGACGCGGGTCAGGTCGTAACGTTCCGGGTCGAAGAAGAGCTGGTTGACGAAGGCTTTCGCCGCCTCTTTCGTCACCGGTTCGCCCGGGCGCATCACTTTGTAGATACGGATGGCCGCGAGGTCATTCTCGTCTTCGAGCTCTTCGGTCTGCTTCAGAAGCTTCAGCGAATCCGCGTCCGCCAGGAACGCGTTGATGATGGAGCTGTCGACGCCGGAAGCCAGGTCGTTCGCGATAATGAAAGAGCCGATGCCCGCTTCCGCGATCTTCTTGAGCTTCATCTCGTCGATGGAGGTCATCGTATCGAAAAGGACCTCGCCCGTTTCAGGGTTGATGATCGGCTCGGCCAGGTGACGCTCGCAGAGCACATCGAGCGGATACTGCACGCGGGTAATGCCGCTTTCGATCATCTTCTGCGCTTTTTTCGCCGAGAGGCGTTTGCCCGCCGCGACGATAACTTCGCCCGCTTCGTCGCGGAGGTCAAACTCGAGGCGTCCGTCGAACTGTTCCGGCTCGAACGGCATCAGGAACGCGTTGTCCACGATCTCGATCGTCTGGAGCGGGTAGAAGAGCTTCAGGATATCCTGCTTGCTGTACCCCAGGGCACGGAACATGATCGTGACCGGCACTTTACGGCGCTTGTTGATGCGCATATAAAGGATGTCTTTCGGGTCATACTCGAAATAGAGCCATGAACCGCGGTCCGGGATGATCTGACCGGTATAGATCAGCTTGTTGCCGGCCGTGGTGGCTTCCTCTTCCTTGAAGATAACACCCGGGGAGCGGTGGAGCTGGTTGACGACAACGCGCTCGACACCGTTGATGACGAAAGAGGTACGGTCCGTCATCAGCGGGATGTCACGGATAAAGATCGACTGCTCTTTGATCTCGCTGACACCTTTTTTCTCTTTGGTGTTCTCGTCGCGTTCCCAGAGGACCAGGCGGGTCTTCATGCGCAGGGATACGGAGTAGGTCAGACCACGCTCCATACATTCGCGTACGGTGTATTTCGGCGTACCGATCTCGGAACCCATGTACTCAAGAGTAATGCGGTTCTGGGCATCATGGATCGGGAAAACAGACTGGAAGACACGTTCCAGGCCGCTCTCGGCACGGTCCTTCTGATCCATCATCAGGAAGTTTTCGTAAGAGCTCAGCTGCAGTTGAAGGAGGTTCGGAACATCGATCTGTTGCGGGGTTTTAGCGAAGTCAACACGTAAGCGGTTTCCGGAGTAGAGTGTGTTTAACATATAGGCTACCTCGAATGAAGTTAAATTACTGAAAGCGGTTCAGTAAGTGCAGTGTCTAAGCAGGCGTCCCTGCCATAAACGACGTAAGGGCACTTTTGCCAGCCGTGCGAAAACGGATGGCAAAAGCGCCCGAAAAAAAGCTCGGAAGGCAAGGCCTCCCGATATGATAGTGAAACTTACTTGAGTTCGACAGAAGCGCCAGCTTCTTCGAGTTCTTTCTTTGCAGCTTCGGCAGTCTCTTTGTCGACGCCTTCTTTGATGACAGAACCGGCAGTTTCAACCGCTTCTTTCGCTTCTTTGAGGCCGAGACCAGTGAGGCCGCGGACAACTTTAATAACGTTGATCTTCTTCGCACCAGCGTCTTTGAGGATAACGTCGAATTCAGTTTTCTCTTCAGCAGCGGCACCAGCGTCGCCACCGGCAACACCAGCAACAGCGACCGGCTGAGCGGATACACCGAATTTCTCTTCGAACTCTTTAACAAGCTCAGAAAGTTCGAGAACGGAAAGGTTAGAGATGTACTCGAGTACGTCTTCTTTAGTTACAGCCATTTTTATCTCCTAATGGTAGTTAGTAATAGTAATTAAGCCTCTTCTTCGCGCTTCTTTCTAAGCGCATCGAGACCGATCGTAAAGTTGGTGAGCGGTGCCATCCAGGTAGCAGCCAGCATGCCAAGCAGTTCGTTGCGACCCGGGAGTTTTGCGAAGGCTTCGATCTTCGCTTTGTCCGCAGGCTCTTTGTCGAGGTAACCGGCTTTGATGCTCAGTTTCTCGTTCTTCTTGGCGAAATCCGCCGCAACTTTCGCTGCACCGATAACGTCGTCGGACCAGATGAAGATGTTCATATCTTTCAGCTCGACGCCTGTCATCTCTGCGTTTGCCAGAGCGATGTTCGCCAGGGTGTTCTTCACAACCTGAACTTTCGCATCGCTTTGACGTGCCATACCGCGCAGTTCTTCGAGGTCAGCAACACCAAGACCGTTATAGTCACAGATAACGACGGCCGCAACACTTCCGAATTCTCCGGTAAGGTAGTTGACGACTTCCGTTTTTTCAGCTCTTGTCATTCGTTCTCCTTTCCAGACTTTAACTTCAAGCGGGGCGGGGAAAGGCCGATTAAGCAGCACAGGCTGCCCCCAACTCTCTTCAGTCCAAAGATTTCAGATCTTCGTGTAGTGAAAATCTTGCGTCTGGCATCCGTAATGTCAAACGCAAGACTTCCGTCCCCCAAAGGGGAAAGAATTACTTGATGTCCGCCAGTTCGGCGAGATCAAATTTGAGCGCCGGGCTCATCGTCAGAGAGAGCGCAGCGTTCTTGATGTAACGGCCTTTGGCAGATGCCGGCTTCTGCTTGTTGATCGCAGCAACGAACGCCTTGACGTTCTCGGCGATCTTGTCAGCGTCGAAGCTTGCTTTGCCGATACCGGCGTGGATGTTACCTTTTTTGTCAACACGGAAAGCGACCTGGCCGCCTTTAACGTTTTTGACCGCCGTCGCAACGTCCGGTGTAACCGTTCCGGTTTTCGGGTTCGGCATGAGACCTTTTGGCCCGAGGATACGGCCGATCTTACCGACGACGCCCATACAGTCCGGTGCAGCGACAACGACGTCGAAGTCGATGTTGCCCGCCTGGATCATTTCGACAAGCTCATCCGTACCGACGATATCGGCACCGGCTTCTTTTGCCTCGTCGATTTTCGCACCTTTGGCGAAAACGGCAACGCGAACTTTTTTACCTGTACCGTGAGGAAGCACAACGGCACCGCGGACCATCTGGTCAGCGTGGCGCGGGTCAACACCCAGGTTCATCGCGATTTCGACCGTTTCGTCAAACTTGGCAGACTGCAGATCTTTGACGACTGCTGCCGCTTCAACGACGCTGTACTGTTTTGTCGCGTCGATTTTTTCATTCAGCTGCTTATAACGCTTGCTAGCCATATTATTCTCCTGAATTTATTCTGCCGCAGTTTTTTTCTATCTTTGCGGTCGAAGATATTTCGGTTTACAGTTACTCTGTAATTTCGAGGCCCATAGAACGGGCAGAACCGGCGAGGATGTTCGCGGCCATCTCTTCGTCGTCCGTGTTCAGGTCAGCGATTTTCATCTTGACGACTTCCATCAGCTGCGCCTTTGTGATCTTGGCGACTTTGTTTTTCAGCGGGTTGTCAGAACCCTTCTTGATACCGGCTGCTTTCATCAGCAGGGCGGATGCCGGCGGCTGCTTAGTGACGAAAGAGAAGCTTCTGTCGTTGTAGACCGTAATAATGGTCGGAACTTTGAAGCCCGCTTTGTCTTTTGTCTTCTCATTGAATGCTTTACAGAATTCCATGATGTTGACGCCGCGCTGACCCAGCGCAGGACCGACCGGAGGTGCCGGGTTGGCAGCGCCGGCTTGAATTTGCAACTTGATATAACCCATGACTTTCTTTGCCATTGTGCTTCCTTTTCCTTTGTAAGATTAAATAATTTTTTCGACCTGGGTGTACGAAATGTCCACCGGGGTGCTGCGCCCAAAGATCGAAACGTTGAGTTTGAGCGTACCGTGTTCGAGGTCGTATTCGTCGACCGTACCCGTAAAGTTCGCGAACGGGCCGTCGATGATGCGGACCATCTCGCCGTTCTCGAAGTAGACCTTCGGTTTCGGCGCCGCGCGGTTCTCGACGCGGTCGAGGATCGTGTTGATGTCGTTGTCGCTCAGCGGCGTCGGGTGGTTGGCCTCACCGATGAAACCGGAGACGCGCGGCAGCGACTGGATCAGGTGCTGCGTCGGCGTGTCAAGATCGACATTGATAAAAACGTAACCGGAATAGAGGGAACGTTCACTGATCTTTTTCTTTCCGTCTTTGACCTCGATGACGTCTTCCGTCGGGACGACGACCTCATTGATCTTATCGCCGAGGTTGTGCTCGTCGATCAGGTTGAGGATCGCGTTTTTGACGCTGCGTTCGCTGCCTGCGTAGGTCTGGATAGAATACCATTGATGTGCCATATGTTCTCCCTTAGCCCAAAATCGCTGACAGTGATGAAGACATGATCAGGTCTACAAGTGCCAAAAAGATCGAAACGAAAGCAACAACCACCACCACGGCGATGAACGCCTGTTTCACCTGCGCCTTAGTCGGGAAAATGACTTTGGAGAGCTCGATGCGGGCGTTTCTGACATAACTGCTAAGTGTTGATTTCATTTCTATTCCTCTTGCGCACCTCGAAGAACCCGACGCGGAGATTTTTCGAGGTGCGCATTGACATTCGCGATAACTGAAGCCCCAGGGCTGCATTGATCAGGAATGTGGCAGGCGAAGAGGGACTCGAACCCCCAACCATCGGATTTGGAATCCGGCGCTCTACCATTGGAGCTATTCGCCTATGATTCTCCCGAGCGGGAGAACAACTTACAGTTTTGCTTCTTTGTGAACCGTATGTTCGCGGCAGAACTTGCAGTATTTGCGCACAGAGAATTTCTCAGTGTGCGTCTTTTTGTTTTTGCTTGTGTGGTAGTTGCGACGTGTGCACTTCTCACAAGCGAGGTGGATATTTTCACGCATTGTTATTTCCTAGTGTTGCGAATCGGAAACCCGATTACGCAAGGATTTTGGAAACGACGCCGGCGCCGACAGTACGGCCACCTTCGCGAATCGCGAAGCGTGTACCTTCTTCCATCGCGATCGGAGCGATGAGTTCTGCGACGATCGCAACGTTGTCACCCGGCATAACCATCTCTGTACCTTCCGGCAGAGTGATCGCACCTGTTACGTCAGTTGTACGGACGTAGAACTGCGGGCGGTAACCGTTGAAGAACGGAGTATGGCGTCCACCTTCCTCTTTGGAGAGGATATAGACTTCTGCTTCGAACTTCGTGTGCGGAGTGATTGAACCCGGCTTACAGAGAACCTGGCCACGCTCAACCGCTTCTTTAGCGATACCGCGGAGGAGGACACCACAGTTGTCACCCGCAACACCACAATCCATCTCTTTACGGAACATTTCAACACCAGTAACCGTAGTTTTCTGAGTGTCTTTGATACCGACGATCTCGATTTCCTCACCGACACAGACCTGACCGCGTTCAACACGACCAGTAACAACTGTACCACGACCGGAGATAGAGAATACGTCCTCAACCGGCATCAGGAAGTCTTTGTCTGTTTCGCGCTCCGGCTCCGGAATGTACGCGTCAACTTCGTCCATCAGCTTGAGGATCTTTTCGCCCCACTCGCCAACTTCACCAGCTTTTGCTTCTTCCAGTGCTTTGAGTGCAGAACCTGCAACGATCGGAGTGTCATCACCCGGGAACTCGTACTGGTCGAGCAGTTCGCGGATTTCCATCTCGACGAGCTCGAGGAGTTCTTCATCGTCAACCATATCTTCTTTGTTCATGAAGACAACGATGTAAGGGACACCGACCTGGCGAGAGAGGAGGATGTGCTCACGTGTTTGCGGCATCGGGCCGTCAGCTGCAGAAACAACGAGGATCGCACCGTCCATCTGTGCCGCACCCGTAATCATGTTCTTAACGTAGTCGGCGTGGCCCGGACAGTCAACGTGCGCATAGTGGCGGTTGTCTGTTTCGTATTCAACGTGAGACGTTGCGATCGTAATACCGCGTTCGCGCTCTTCCGGTGCGTTGTCGATCTGATCGTAGTCCATCAGCTCCGCTTCACCTTTAGTAGCGAGTACCGCTGTGATCGCAGCAGTCAGTGTAGTTTTACCGTGGTCAACGTGACCGATGGTACCGATGTTAACGTGCGGTTTCGTACGTTCAAATTTTTCTTTTGCCATTGTGTCCTCCGACTTTAAGAATTAATGGAAACGGAATTATACCAGATAAAGCGTACAAAATAGCTTTTTAGGCTCCAATTATTACTTTGGCATTACAGTGAAACGTACCCAAACGTTCCGTGGAGCCCAGTAGCAGAATTGAACTGCCGACCTCTTCCTTACCAAGGAAGTGCTCTACCTCTGAGCTAACTGGGCATGTAACAGCAATAAAGTAATAATGGGAAACTAAAAACTATTTATGTAGTTGTGAAGTAGTAAACAACTTATACTACAGCTCCCAGTGGAGCGGGAAACGAGACTCGAACTCGCGACCCTCAGCTTGGAAGGCTGACGCTCTAGCCAACTGAGCTATTCCCGCAATGGTGGTGAGAGGAGGATTCGAACCTCCGAAGGTAAAAACCAGCAGATTTACAGTCTGCCCTCGTTGGCCACTTGAGTATCTCACCACGGCCTGTTAAATCTGGTCTAACACTGTTTCTAAATGAAAATTCAATTTCGAAATGGTGCCGGCACGAGAAGTCGAATCCCGGGCCTACTGATTACAAATCAGTTGCTCTACCAGCTGAGCTATGCCGGCGTATTTGAAATTGAGCCAGAATTATAGTCGATTCCACACGCAATGTCAAGACTAAAATGAAAAAATTTTGTACAATATGCAAAAAAGAGATTTCAGCATGATTTACACCCTCTTCTCCCCCTCCGAAGGAAAACGCGCCGGCGGCAGTTCCGCCAACCTCAGCGAGGAACATCTCCTCTTCGGTCTGGCGGACCGCGGCCCCATCCTCGATGCCTACAACCGCCTGGTTAACGGCCAGGACCAGGATGCTGTGCTCGCCCTTTTCGGTCTGAAAAAAGCCGAGGACGCCCGGGCCTATATCGCCGACCTCTACAGCGCCCCGACACTGCCAGCCGTCGAACGCTACGACGGGGTCGCCTACGACTACCTCGACTACCCCTCCCTCGATGCGGAGGCCAAGGCTTACCTGCAGGAGCGCCTCATCATCTTCTCCAACCTCTTCGGCCCGCTGCGCGGCGGCGACCGTATTCCCACCTATAAAGTGAAACAGGGCAACAGCGTCGACGGCATTGCGCCCGAACGCTATTATAAGGATGCGTACAACGCTGCGCTGGACGATCTGATCGGCGACGACGAGATCCTGGACCTGCGCGCCGGCTACTATGACAAGTTCTTCAAACCGGCAAAACCCGTCACGACGATGAAGTTCATGAAAGAGGGGAAGGTGGTGAGCCACTGGGCGAAAGCCTACCGCGGCACCGTGCTGCGCCACCTCGCGCAGCACCGCTATGAAACAATCGACGCCCTGCTCGCGTCGCATATCCCCGGCCTCGCCTGCCGGGAGATCCTCGAGAAAAGAGGCAAGCGCGAAGCGGTCTTCGACATTATTGCGTGATTGTGGGGTAGAATTCCGTTATGCAAACACTCACAGAGATCGAAAACACCCTGCGCGAGAAGCCGGCGGTCATGCTCTACTTCAGCGCGCCGACCTGCAACGTCTGCCACGCCCTCAAGCCCAAGCTCGTCGAGGCCGTCACCACCAACTTCGACGCTATCGAGATCGTCACTGTCGACATCTCCGAATCCCCGGAGATCGCCTCGCACTTCAGCGTCTTCGCCATCCCGACCCTGCTTGTCTTCCTCGACGGCCGGGAGTTCCTGCGCAAAAGCCGCCATATGAGCGTCGGGGAGGTCGTCGAAGCGATCCGCCGCCCCTACGAGATCATGTTCTCCTGAGTGCGCTAGCGCGAAAAGCTGAACCCGATCGAGAACTTCGTCACGTAGTTGTTGTAGTCGATCAGGCTCTCGCCGTAGCCGGTGAAGGCCTTCAGACACCAGAAGACGTTCTCGCGGTGCGAGAGCGGGTAGGTCCAGATCAGCTGCTGCGCCCCCTTTCCCGTCGCAAAGTTCTGCCGCAGCAGCAGGCTCGTCATGCTTTTGCCGTAGGGCAGAATAAACCGCAGCGACCCGTACCCGAGATAGTCGGTCAGGTCCGGGTTGTCATCCTCGTCCTTCTCCTTGAACCGGTACCAGAGCTTCAGCTCCGTAAAGAGGCTTCCCGTCTGGAAAACCGCCTCCGTCCAGGCGTAGTTCCATGAACGCGAACGGTTGCGCAGGTAAGGGGCGATGGCCGCCGGGTCGCTGACGTTGATATCGCCGAAATCCTGCTCGGTGATGTTGCCCTGCCCGTTGGACTGATGGGCAAAACCGAGGGCAACCGACTTGATCGGTACCTTGTGCGACGCCGTCGGGAAGGTGACGAAGACTTCGGGCTGGTAGTTCGTCTCCCGGAAGGGCGAGGAGCCTGCATAGACCTGCCAGAAAGAGCGCTGGGTGTAGGCCGCCGAATAGGTCTCGTTCAGGCCGAAGAGATCTGGAAGGAAATCGAGGCGGAAACTCAGCTGCAGCTCCGATTCGATGTTCTTGTAATGATCCGAGGGCACATAGCTGTCATACACGCCTTCACGGTACCCGAAGGGGAGCAGGTAGTTTTCATGATAGGTTTTGAGGCCGAAATCGGAAACGATTTTTTTGCGGATCGTCTCCGCGGTCTCGTTGTCCTCGACGGGGTCGAGTTCGCGGTAGGTTGTGAGCAGCCGCTTGTTCTCCCGGTGCAGCGAGGAGTCCGCCGCCGCCTCGAAGTAGCGCCGCGCCGAACGGCGGTACCACTTGTCCGCCCTGGCCTGGTCGGCGTCGACCCCCTCCCCCTTCTCGTACATTCTGGCGAGCATATAGGCCGCGTCCTCATCCTCCGTCGCCTCGTAAGCGGCCCTGAAGAGCTCGAACGCTGCGGGGTAATCCCCCTGACGGTAATGCGCCATCCCCGTCTCGAACCGGCTCTCCGCCATCGCCCCAAGACAGAGCAGGAGCAGGAGCAGCCCTACCCGCTTCATCCTAGCGCTCCCCGGCCGGCAGAAAGGCCAGCAGTGCCGCCGTCACGGCGACGTTGAGCGACTCGACCCCCCGCTGCATCGGGATGGCGACCTGTGCATTGCAGCGCGCCGCCACGGCGTCGCTCATCCCCTCGCTCTCATTGCCCAGTACGAAGACCGCCCGTGCCGGAACGGCCAGGGTGTGCAGCGTGGTATCGGCGTGGGAGGAGAGACCGAAGATATTCCACCCCTGCGCCTGCAGCGCCTCCAGGATCTCGGGGAGCGTATCGCAGTAGTAGATCGGCAGTTTAAAAAGCGTCCCCGCGCTCGCCTTCATCACCAGGGGCGAGAGTTTGGCGCTGCCCTGTTTGGGCAGCAGGATGCCGTCGACGTTCCCCGCCGCCGCCGAGCGGATGATCATCCCGAGGTTCTGCGGGTTGTGGATACCGTCGAGCGCCAGCAGCCGCCCCCCGGCCGCCGGTGTTTCCAGCAGCGTCTCCGCGCTGCGATAGGTCGGTGCGATGATGTCCAGGGCAACCCCCTGGTCCTGTTTCGCATTCCGCGAAATGCGCGACAGCGCCGCTTTGGCGTGGTACTTGACCGGTACACCCCGCGCCTCGGCCTTGGCCATGATCCGGTCGATCACCCCCTCCTTCTTGTTCGACTCGGCCAGGTGGAGCGCATGGATCTCCACCGTATTATCATCCAGGACCTCCTCCACGGCGTTGCGGCCGTAGAGGGTGATCATGCCTTCGAAAAAACGCTTCTTTTTTTGGTAGGTTGCGGAATCATTCATAGCCGCTATTATACCCATCGGGACTGAACCCGGTTGCTTTGTAACCGTACAGGCACTATAATGTGACAACTCCCCCGAGGTATTTCCGTATGGTGCGATTGACATCCCTTCTGTTCCTGAGCACGTTTGGCCTGCAAGCAGCACTGCTGCAAAGCAGTACCGTCCCCTGCGATGTCCCCTATTTCACGGCCGAAGTCGGCGACTGCGAACTGATCTATACGGAAGCCAACCTCCCCATCGCCCGGGAAGCGGCTGCCGTCGAAAGCCTCCTGCTGCCGCAGTACGACAAACTGTACGGCTACACCATGGACGAGACGCTCTACGTCGGCCTGCTCTCCAGCCACAATCAGATCGCCAACGGCTTTTCCACCCCCTACCCCCTCAACCGCCAGATCAACTACGGCGGCGGGGCGCTGATGATCGACTACTTCAGCACGACCTCCTGGCTGAACACTCTTCTGTACCACGAAAGTGCGCACAACTACCAGATGAACGTCAAGGACAACCCCGTCTCCGGTACGCTGCACACCGTTTTCGGCAACGGTTTCGTCCTGCTGCCCTGGTTTACCCTGCCCAACATTACCGAAAGCAGCTTTCTGCTCGAAGGGAACGCCGTCCTGAACGAGTCGTGGCACGGTAACGGGGGGCGCCTCTACAGCGGCCGTTTCAAGGCCGCGACCCTGCAGCAGGCGAAAGCAGGCCTCCTCACCCCCGAGCGGGTCTACAATGCCCATTACGACTTTCTCTACGGTTCGCACTTCTACACCCTCGGCGGCTTTTACCAGTACGACCTGGCCCATACGTACGGTATGAGTGACGTCAACGCCTACTGGCGCCTGCATTCGCACGACTGGTTCTGGCCCTTTTTTACCAATAACACGACGAGGCGCTCCCTGGGTGAGGACTTTGAAACGACCCTGGCCGCCTGGGCGGGACGGATGGAGGCGGAAGCTGCGCAGATGAGGGATGTCAACGGCACCCCCCTCGCCCGCACCCAGTTCTACACCCCCATGAACAGTGATGACACTGCCGTCTACTTTACCGTCAACGCGACCGGGAGGAGCTTCCCCGAACTGGTCGTTTACGACAAGCAAACCGGTACGCTGCACCGGGAAAGCGGCAGCTACCGCGCCGGGAAGGTCGTCAGGACGCCGGGCGGCCGCTACGCGACCCAAAGCAGCGCCTACACCTCCCCGCTGCGTATCGAGGCCGGACTCTATACGGAAGGCGCCCACCTCGTTGACGGCACGGCCGGCCGTGTCATCGAGGGGTACCTGCGCGACGGCACCCCCGTCTACTTCGACGTCCCCGCCTCCTTTGACCAGCCGCAGCTCTATGTCGGCGACAGCTTTTATGCCCGCACCAACTCCTCCGTCTTTATCGACAAAGAGGACAACCTCTACTATTTTGTACAGGGCGATGGCAAGGAGCGGACGCTCTACAGGAACAAAACCCCGCTCTTCACCCTCCGGGGGTACTACGGCAACGTCAGCGGCGTTGACAGCCTTGGCCGCGTCTACTTCATTGCCAATACGCCGCACGGCTCCGGACTGTTCCGCTATGATAGCGGCAAAATCACGCGGGCGCACCCCGCCGACACGATCTTCGAGGCACGCCTGATCGACGACACCCATGCCCTGGCGGCCATCATGAAACACGATGCCTACACCTATCAGAAGATACCCCTCGAGACGATCGACGAGGCGCCCTACGAGGTCGCCCTCTTCTTCGAAAATGCAGGGGAGAGCGCTCCCGAGACGAATTCGACCGCGGGGGCTATCGGCCTGGAGCATCCCTACCATTCACCGCTCGAACTCCACTACAGCGGCACGGACGTCGCTCTGGGCAGCGACAGCGATGCCGGGCTGCTCTATACCCTCTCCCTTAACTTTGCCGACCCGCTGGCCCGCAATGCGCTTTCCGCTTTTGTTACCCGCAACATCGACGAATACACCCTCGGCGGGATGCGATACGCCAACAGCGAGTACCTCCTGCAGTTCGCCGTGACCGCCTACGGGGTCATCGATACCCCCGAGCGCAACGCCACCGAACCTACTCCCCGCTATTTCGGTCTTTCGGCGGAAGCGGAGCTTCCCTTCTGGCGGCGCGGCTACGCGTACGGTGCGCTGCGGGCCGCCTACTACCAGGACTACGAAGCTGATACCCGGACTCCGATCTCCCTTTCCCTTCCCCTGGCACGCAGCGAACAGTACGGCGTCAGTATGTACCGAAACGCCTTGTACGCTTTGACCCCCTATGCCGCCTTCGACCGGGGGGATACTGCCTGGGGCGGGGAGGCGGCCCTGGAACGCGACCTGGGCTGCGGGTTCTATCTTGCCCTGGGCGGGCAGTACTCGCAAAGCGACGCCGACACCGGTTTGGACGCCCGGGGGGTCAAACTCGCAACGGGCATCGCCGACAAGCTCACAGAGAACGACCCCTCGACGGTCCTCATGCCGACCCTGCGCGACACGACCTATGCCAAAAGCGCGCTCAAAGCCGATGCGGAGCTGCGCAAGGTGTTCAACCTCTCCGCCTACTTCTTCACCTTCCCCGTCTCGCTCCGCCGCGAAGCCCTGCGGGCCGGGTACGCCTACTACGACCTCGAATCCTTCAACCCCTCGGCCCCGCATCTCTACACCTCCGAAGCCTCGGCGGGGCTGACGCTCGACACCTTCTGGTTCAACAAGCTCCCGCTGCCCATCACCGTGGACTACTACTACAGCGACTCCCCGCTGGCGTCCGACCGCCACACTGTCCGCTTCGGACTGGGTATCGCCTACTGACCTAGTAATCCAGCGTGAAGCCCAGTCCGATGTTATACCCCCGCAGCCCGTCGGCCTGGATCGTGCTCACTTCGAGAAAGAAGCGCTCGATATAGTTCATCGCCTCCGTGACATACCAGTAGGCGACGCCCCCGAGCGTACCATACCCGTCAAAGTGGGTCACGCTGGTGATGTCACCACCCAGGTAACTGCCGCGCAGATAGCCCTCCAGCGTCAGGTACATCCCGTGATAGTCGGCCAGCGGCGCCGTTTCACCGCCGATGGCAAAGGAGGTGACACTTGTCTGTGTCGTGAACTTGCTCAGCTGTTTGGTACTGATGGCGCTTTTCGTCTCATAAAGGTCATAGGAGAGTGTCGCGTACGGTTTGTAGCGGTGCCAGGTTTGCCGGTACTCCAGCGCGAGAAACACGCGGTAGGAGATATTGGCGTTGTAGCTCTCCTCGAAAAGGTCGCCGACGGTCTCCCCCGCTCCGTTGTTGTCCCGCGCGGCGATGCCGACCCTGGAATAGATCGCTTCGAGCCCGCCGAGCAACTCGAACCCAAGCCCCGGCCGGTAGCGCAGTCCTCCGCCGATCCCGCCGGTATAGGTCCGCAGCATGTTCGTCGCACTCAGCGCGATGTCGCCGGAGAGCGGCGTCGATGTATTGACGTCGTTGGTCAGCCTGGATTCGCTGTAACCCACCCCGCCGATCACAAAGGCGTTCAGATCCGGGGCGAATGGGTCGAACTGGTAGCGCAGCGGCAGGTGGATGATGTACATGCTCGTATTGGCCCGGGTGAATTCATAGGTCCCGGAGTTGAGCCCGTCCTTCGTCGTAAAGACCATCAGCGCATTGATGTTGGCCAGGTACGCCTTTTTGGCCGCCTCTTCGGCCGTATCCACCGCCGACAGGAGAGAACAGATCAAAAGCAGGGCCATTGCAATACGCGTCATCGTTCCGCTTCGCTTTTTTCGTTATTATAGCGTCATGAAGTGTCATGCCTGCAAGATCGTTCTGCTCCTCCTCGCCCTCTTCCTGGGACTGCTCTATATCGGCAGCCGTTTCCTCCCCCCGCTGGCCCCCGACCGCGTCACCATAGCCACCGGTGAGAAAAACGGCATCTACTATCAGAGCGCGCTGCGCTACAAGGCCCTGCTCGCCAAACAGCACGTGACGGTCGAGATCATCCCCACGCATGGTTCGGTGGAGGCACTGGGACTGCTCAAAGCGCGCAAGGCCGATATCGCTTTCGTGCAGAGCGGCAGTACGGATGCGTTCAAAAACGAGCCCTTCACCTCGCTTGCGAGCCTCTACAACGAACCGATCTGGGTCTACTGCTCCGCTGCCGCGGGGGAACTCCATAACCTGAGCGAACTGAAGGGGAAACGTATCGCCGTCGGTGCCGAGGGGAGCGGGACGAAAGCGCTGGCGATCACCCTGCTCGGGGCGAACGGCGTCACCCCAGAGAACAGCACCTTCCTGACCCTCGAAAGCGATGCGGGGGCCCAGGCGCTTTTCGACGGTGACGCCGATGCGCTCATCAGCATCATCGGCGCCTTCGCCCCGCTCACGAAGACGCTGCTGCTTGATCCGCAGATCAAACTGCTCGACTTCACCCGGTCCCACGCCTATACCGTCCGCTACCCCTTTCTCAACACTGTTACGCTTTATGAGGGGGTCATGGACCTCGAACACAACCTCCCCGCCTCGACCAAGCACCTCATTGCCGCAACGGCGACGCTGGTCAGCCGAGAGGATCTCCACCCCGATCTCATCCGGCTGGTGCTGCGTGCCGCCCAAAAGGTGCACGGCGGTGCGGGCGTCTTCCGCAAAGAGGGTGAGTTCCCCGGCACCTCGCGGCTGGAATTCCCCATCAATGCCGATGCAGAGGTCTATCTGCGCGACGGCGAAAGCTGGCTGGAGAGCCTCTTCCCCTTCTGGATCGCCTCGATCATCAAACGCCTGATGCTGCTCTTCATTCCGGTCATCGCCCTGATGATCCCGCTGGTAAAACTCTTCCTGCCCCTCGTGAGCTGGCGCAGCCGCTCCAAGATCTACCGCTGGTACAGAACACTCAATGCCATTGAAGATGAGATGGGGACCTACGACGAAACGCAGCGGCGGGAGGCGGTCAACAAGCTTGAACAGGCATTGCAGAAGATCCAGAAAGTCGACGTCCCGCTCTCCTACCGCCGGGAGTATTACGACCTGATCCAGCACTTCGAGCTGATCCTGGGCAAACTCCGAACGCAGCGCTAGCAGGCGTTATACCCCTTTGTTCGCGTCCCAGATGCGGATGTGAAGGCGGTCGCTGTAGGTGTAGCCGCGGGCCTTGCAGAAATCGATGACGGCCTCGGTGTTGGCTTCGATCTCGGCGCGGCTGCCCCCCATGGGCATGCAGTAGACCTGCAGCTGTGGGGCGTGGGCGACGATTTCGTCGATCTCGTGCTCCATGTTCTCGCCGATGGAGTCCCGGTCGATCGTGAATTTGAAATAGGCCTCTTTCGCCTGCGCCGCGATGGGAACGAAGGCGTTGGGTCGGACCCGCTTTTCCAGGGGTTCGCCGCTGTTGGAGAGCTTGACGGAGAGGGCGAAAACACAGTCGCGGTAGACAGGGAAACGCTCGAAATCGACGGGCATCGCGCCGTTGGTCTCGAAGGTGACGCGGTGGCCGCGGTCGACAAGATAGCGGACAAATGCCGTAAACACCTCGTTCTCCGCGTAGATCAGCGGCTCCCCGCCGGTCATGACGATATCGACATGCGGCGGGAGGGTGTAGCCGTTCATGATCGTGATGAGCTCATCCATATGCTCGATGCAGAGCCACTGCTCACCGAAATGCTGCTTGTTGACGGCGTAGACGGTGTCACAGCCCGTGACGGTCACCCCGTTTGCGGCCGTCTCGCTGCAGGCGAACCCCTCGCAGCGCATATTGCAGCCGCCGAAACGGAAAAAGAGCGACGGCACGCCCGTATAACGCCCCTCGCCCTGGATGGAGTAGAAGTGTTCGACCAGGTAGAGCATCAGCCCCCCGTTTCGTAAAAGGCGCGCTTGGAGTGCTCGCCGTCGGGATCGCTCCAGCGGTTCTTCTCCGGTTTGTTCTTGACAACCTCTTTGAGGATCAGGGCCGCCGTTTTGATATCGCCCCGCTTGACGGCCTCCTTGATGCTCATCGCCTCGTCGAAGTAGAGGCAGGGGATCAGCTGCCCCTCGGCCGTGAGACGGATGCGGTTGCACTTTTTACAGAAATCATCCTTGTGCGGTTCGATGATGCCGAACTCGTAACCATCGCCGAGTTTGTAGTAGTGCGAGGGGGAGTGGCCGTCGAAGCCCTCGTCCTCGTAAGCGTAGCGGCTGCCGATAATGCTGAGCAGCTCCTCGCTGTCGAGCCCCTTGACTTCATCATGGGCATGGACATTTTCCATGTACTCGATAAAGCGCACGACCATCCCGCGATCTTTGCAATAATCGAGGATGTCGAGGATCTCGCCGTCGTTGACCCCCTTCATCGGGACCATGTTCACTTTGACCTTGAGGCCGACTTTCAGCGCCTCGTCGATGCCCGCGAGGACCGGCCCCAGAACATCTTTCTGAGCGATCTTCTCCGCCACCTCCGGTATGAGGGAGTCGACAGAGACGTTCAGGCGGCGCAGCCCGGCATCATAGAGCTTCTGCGCCGCACCTTTGAGCAGGTAGGCGTTGGTCGTCATCGCCAGGTCGACATCGGGTTTGTAGTCGTGGATCATCTTGATGAAGACGTCGAGGTCTTCGCGCAGGAGCGGTTCGCCCCCGGTGATGCGGATCTTCTTCACACCCTCGTCGATAGCGACCTTGATAAAGGCAAAGAGCTCCTCGAAACTGAGCAGTTTCTCTTTGGGGACCCATGAGAAGGGTTTTTCCGGCATACAGTACTGACAGCGGAAATTGCAGCGCTCCGTTACCGAAACGCGGAGATAATCAACGGTCCTGTCAAATTTGTCTACCAGCAATGCCTACTCTTTTTCAAGGGACGTCCGAATCGCTCGGAATGTGCCTCATATTTTGATGTGTGGAAAGGTATCCTATCCATTAGAAAAGTGAAATTATAGCGGGAAGTTGATTGGAAAGGGTTGAGATAGGTTAAGTAAAAGGGTGCGGCAGGGGCGCCGCGCCCAAAAAGGTTTAGTGCAGATCTTTCCAGATCTCTTTTTTCCAGAGATAGGATGCCGCCGCGAAGACGAGCAGGAAGATCATCACCTTGATACCGACGCTGTCGCGCTCGGCATGTTTCGGATCACCCGCTTCAACAAGGTACTCGAGGACTTTCTCGGCCCCGTGATTGCTGACGCCGACCCGCGGCATCGCCGTGCCGTGGAGCAGATTCTGCGGATTCTCGATAAAGGTCGAGAGGTAGTGCTCACCGCGTGAACGGATATACATGGAGAGATCCGGCGGGAGTTTACCCATATAGTTCATCAGGTTCGCATTGTAATCCTCAAGCTGGGTCAGGAAGACCAGCTCGTCACGCTTCTTTTTGAAGGCCGGCTTCTCGCCGATCTGCGTCCAGTTCTCGTACTTGACGGCGTGGCAGCGGCCGCAGGCCGTCTCGAACGCCTGCTTCGGCGTGATCTGGTCCGGCTTCGGCGCAATCGACTGCAGGTAGGCGACCATATCGGCGACCTCCTGGTCGATGTCCCCGCCGGCACCGTAGAAGGCGACCATGGGGTGCATCTTACCGCTTTCAGGCGTGAATTTGTGCTCGACCATCAGCGCCTGCGTCGGGTTCTTGATCAGCGCCGCAAGGAACTTGGCGTCATAAATGCCGCCCGCGTTGCTCAGGTCCGGCGGGTTGACGCCGTAAGCGGCACTGTTGGAGACCGCGTCCATCGCCGCCGGGAAGCCCGCGGATTCGATGCTGTGACAGCCGATACAGCCGCCCGCACCCATGACCAGCTCCTGGCCGCGGGTGGCGTCGCCCGTTTTCTCGAGCGGCGGGAGATCGTCATAGGAGAAGCCTTCGCTTTCAACATGCGCATGCATCTGCGAATGCGCGAAAGGCTCGACCAGCCAATAGGTCACCAGGGTAAAGAAGATGACAACAGCTAAAATTTTAAATTCTTTCATCAACTTCTCCTTATGCCCGTTTTTCGTTTCTTGTGATGAACGGCAGAACCACCCACAGGACGATAAAGACCCATGCGGCAACCAGGCCGATCGTGCTGTAGACGCCCTGCGGCGGCAGCTTGCCCATCGCGGTCAGGACGATCAGGTCAGCGACCATTGCCCAGAACCAGAAGAAGAAGAGCCCGCGGCGGCTGGCCGGCACGGCATTCGGACTGCGGTCAAGCCACGGCAGCAGGAAGAAGATCACCTGTGCAAAGCCGAAGGCGACGAGGCCCGGGTCTTTCGGGAACGGACGCAGGATCTCGTACGACCAGAGGAAGTACCACTCCGGATAGATGTGCGGCGGTGTCTTCAGCCCGTCGGCCGGGTCGAAGTTGATCGGGTCCATCGCGAAACCGAAGTGCCAGAAGACCAGGTAGAAGAAGAAGATCAGGTAGATGCTCACAACGAACATATCCTTGGACAGGAAGTCGTTCGCGAACGCGATGACCTTGGACTCTTTCTTGTTACCGGCTTTGTACTTGGCCGCTTCTTCCTCGAAGTCGAACTCCTCGCCGTCCTGGTTGTTGACGTGCGGGATACGCAGCGCACCGAAGTGCAGGCCGATGACCCCCAGGATCGCCAGCGGGATCAGCAGGACGTGCAGCATAAAGAAGCGGTCCAGGAAAGCCTGACCCGGGACGTAGTCACCGCGGATCCACTCAACGAGTCCGTTGAACTCCAGTGAACCGAGGCTGAAGAGGTTGGTAATAACCATCCCCGCCCAGTAGCTCATCTGGCCCCACGGCAGCATGTAACCGCTGAACGCTTCGGCGGAAAACGCGACGAACAGGAGCATACCGGAGATCCAGATCATCTCGCGGCCCTT
Organism: Thiomicrolovo sp. ZZH C-3; assembly: GCF_054862725.1. NCBI lineage: Bacteria > Pseudomonadati > Campylobacterota > Epsilonproteobacteria > Campylobacterales > Sulfurimonadaceae > Thiomicrolovo > Thiomicrolovo sp. ZZH C-3. Next base: position 407,982 of record NZ_JBTKXX010000001.1, on the reverse strand, counting down.
CTTGTACGAACCGTAGTAGATCCCCGTCAGCATGTGGATATAGATGATCAAGAAGACGACGGAAGCCGCAACGGCATGGACGTGACGCCAGAGCCAGCCGAACTCCACTTCGCGCATGATCGTGAAGTTGACGCTGTCGAAGGCCGTGTCGACGTGTGGCTGATAGTACATCAGCAGGAAAATCCCTGATACGAGCAGGATGCCGAACGTAAACGCCAGGACCATCCCCATTGCCCAAAGAAAGTTGATATTTTTCGGAATCCAGTACTCTTTTGAGAGTACGCGCTGCAGCGTATCGATCGCCAGGCGCTGGTTCAACCAGTCATGTACGCTGGTTGCTTTAGTAAAGTGTGCCATTTCCCCTCCTCACTTACGCCAGCACGCCGGCATCTTTCATTTGACGATACGTTTCGCCCTCTTCACCCAGTACGACCGTGTTGCCTTTGACATTGAAAGGCGGGATCACCATCGGGCTCGGCGGCGGTGCAAGGGTATCGATGCCGCTTGCATCGAACTCACCCCCGTGACAGGCACATTTGAAGTCCTGCTTCGCTTCGCGGTAAGCCGGGATACACCCCAGGTGCGTACACAGGCCGATACAGATCAGGAAGTTCTCTCCGTTGACGACAATGTCACGCGCCGTCTGCTCGGCACTCTGTTTCGCGACCATCTCCGGTGTTTTCTTCAGAATGAAAATCGGCTTCCCGCGCCACTTTTCGACCATCAGTTTATTCGGTTCGGCAGCACTCAGATCGACTGTCGTAAAACCCGCGGCTTTGACGCTCGGAAGCGGGTCCCACGATTTTTTCATGGCGTAAAGTGCTCCGACGGCGCCGACACCGGCAACCGCTCCGAAGACTTTACCCATAAAACCCCTACGGCTTTGCTCCATAGTTATGTCCTCTCTTATAAAATATTTCGCTCTATCTTATATAAAATAGGATTAAGTCAATATAAATCTAGATTTTGTTTAAGAAAGGTTGCCAATTCTTCGCTATTTTTGGGACAAGCGTGATAGGTATGTGATTGCACTTCGTTTAATGCTGCCGATAATGCAGACTTATTAAAACCGTGAATAACGGGAATGGTGAGAGATTCGAAGAGCGGGATGAAATCGGTCGGGTAGTCGGCACGCAGCAGGTAGATCGGCTTGCCGCCGGCGGCCAGATGTTCCAGTACCGCCTGCGGCGAAGAGGTCACCAGGCATTCGCTGCCGGCGACCACGGCATCGTAGGACTCTTCGTCGTGCCGCGCGCTGAAGTGTTCCCCCAGCTTCCCGCCGTACCCGTAGAACCAGTAGAACCCTTCCAGCAGCTCCAGCTCCAGCCCATCAAAGGCAGAAGCGTTCGCCGCCAGGTCCTCCTCGTAGTCATCATCACCGAAGAAGAAGGCCCGTTTGATCGTTTTGGGCTTGGATTCGAACCAGGTATCGTCCACCGTGACCCCTTTAAAGATCCCCTCCCCTTCGAGGTAGGGGGAGACGAGCAGTTCATCGGGATGTTTCTGGTCGTTCGGATCGTCGCTGATACGGATAAAGGTCGAGAAGTAGCGGGTCATGTCATCGAGCATCACCGGGTTGATCTCGGCGGAGTCGAAGATGATCTTGTCTCCGTTGTTGGCGATCTGGGGGATGTTGCGCACGACGTCAACGCCTACGGCACGCTTGATACCGTGTTCTCTGGCCATTGACGCAATGCGGAAATCGGAGGTCAGCAGGGTGATGTCGACGTCGCCCAGGGCGCGGATGATCGTCGCGGCGCGGCGGAAACGGTCCAGGCCGATACGGTGCCCGGTATGCACATAGTAAAAGAGTCTCATCCTGCCGCCTTTTTCTGTGCCATCTTAATATAGATGTGAAGGATCTCGATCGCCGCCGGCGTCACCCCGCTGATCTGCGAGGCCGCCTGGAGCGTCGGCGGGTTGAAGGTTCTGAGTTTCTCGACGATCTCGTTCGAGAGCCCCTTGACGGAGGCGAAGTCAAACCCTTCGGGGATCTTGATGTTGATGTTCTTCTTCATCTTCTCGATCTCGTCAAGCTGCTTTTCGACATAGCGGGCGTATTTCGCCTCGACCATGATCTGCTCCTGGATATACGGATCGTACTTGGAGAGCTCCGGCAAGAGGGTGAGCATCTTCTCCCGGGTGAAGCTCTTGCGGGCGATCAGCTGCTGCGCAGAGATCTTGTCCGTCACACGCTCTTCGCCGATGCTTTCCAGAAATGCGAGGAACTCCTTGTTCGGCGTGTATTCCGTCGCGTTGATCAGGGCCACCCCCGCTTCGATCTGCTTGCGTTTCGCCTCGAACTTCTCAAAGGTCGCATCGTCGATGAGTCCCGCATCGTGGCCGTATTTGCCCAGGCGGATGTCGGCCGTCTCTTCGCGCAGCAACAGGCGGTATTCGGCGCGGGAGGTAAACATGCGGTAGGGCTCCTTCGTCCCCTTGGTCACAAGGTCGTCGATCAGGACGCCGATGTAGGCTTCGTCGCGGCCCAGTACCAGCGGCTCACGGCCTTCAAGGGAGAGCGCGGCATTGATCCCGGCCATCAGCCCCTGGGCGGCAGCCTCCTCGTACCCCGTCGTGCCGTTGATCTGCCCGGCGAGGAAAAGGTGGCTGACCTTTTTCGTCTCCAGGGAGTGTTTCAGTTCCGTCGGGTCGACGTAGTCGTACTCGATGGCATAGCCGTAGCGGACGATCTTCGCGTTCTCCATGCCGCGCACGGAGTGGACCATCGCCTGCTGCACGTCGGGCGGCAGCGACGTGCTCATGCCGTTGATGTAGCACTCGGTGTTCTCCTCCGTCTGCGGCTCGATGAAAAGGTGGTGACGCTCTTTGTCCCGGAAACGGTTGATCTTGTCCTCGATGCTGGGGCAGTAGCGGGGGCCAATACCCTCGATCTGGCCGGTAAAGAGCGGGGCACGGTGGAAGTTGCCCTCGATGATGCCGTGCGTATCCTCGTTCGTATAGGCGATGTAGCAGGGGAGCTGCTGCTTCTCTTCGGCGAACTTTTCGCGGTCGGTCCGGAAACTGAACGGGCTCGGCAGTGCGTCGCCGGCCTGCTCTTCCATCACGGAGAAGTCGATCGTCTTGGAGTCGACACGGGGGCAGGTCCCCGTTTTGAGGCGGCCGACCTTGAGGCCGAGAAGACGCAGCGAATCGGAGAGGTTCTCCGCCGAGAACTCCCCGAAACGGCCAGCGGTCTGTTTTACCTCGCCGATATGCACGACCCCCTTGAGGAAGGTCCCCGTCGTGAGAATGACCCGTTTGGCGCGGTACTCGTTGAGCAGGTTCGTCCGCACCCCCGTCACCGTCTGCTCTTCATAAAGCAGCCCTTCGACGGTCTCTTGCAGCAGGTCGAGGTTCGGGGTGTTCAAAATGACGTTGCGCGCGGCGATACGGTATTTATCCATATCGATCTGCGCCCGGCTGCCGCGCACGGCGGGGCCTTTGGCGGCGTTAAGGATGCGGTACTGGATCCCCGCCTCGTCGGTAAGCAGCCCCATTTCGCCGCCGAGGGCGTCGAGTTCTCGCACCAGGTGCCCCTTCGCCAATCCGCCGACGGCCGGGTTACATGACGTCGCCCCCACCTGTTCGGCCAGCATGGAGACCAGCAGTGTCTTCTTGCCCATGCGCGCCGCCGCCAGGGAAGCCTCAATGCCTGCATGCCCGCCGCCGACGACGATAATATCGTATTCCAACACGTCTCTTCTCTCCGAAACCAGCTCTTTTTCAAACCGTTAATAAAACGAATTATAGCGACTTCGGAAGCGATACCTCATCTTAGCCATTACGTTTAAAACTAAATTGAGGATTGATCGGGTATAATGCGGGTCTTCAAAATGTAGACAGGTGGCCGAGCGGTTGAAGGCGCACGCCTGGAACGCGTGTAAGTGTAACAGCTTCGAGGGTTCGAATCCCTTCCTGTCTGCCATCCATTCCTTTTTATCAACAACACTCAATCAAAGTCATCACCTTCATCTGATACCATTTGTATATCCATCTTTTATGACGATGTTCTGCCGGTGCGGAAAGCATAGATATAGAGAGAACCGGCCGGAAGCCGGTGAGGGAAAGTCTGCTACTGTTTACACATCTTCCACAGTGTGGAGGTTGCGCTACCGTTGGAGAGCTCGAGGGTCGCGATACAGTTCACGTCGGCATCGTCGAGGTACTGGAAAACGAGGTAGCGTGTCCCGGCGATCTCGATCACTTTGCCGTCCGCGCTGACACCCCACTCGCCGCCGCTTCCTGTCGCGATCGTCCCGTTGGGGCTGAAATAGATATCCTCAGGCGCTGCCGGGTTTGCGTCATACCCCGACATCGTCCACATCCCCTCGACAATAAAGTTGTAATTCAGCAGGTTCCCGAATTTGATGTCGGGCCCGTAATAGAAGCCCGTACTCCCCATCGTAGCACCCGCGTTCTGCAGCGTTTCATGGCAAAGTTTGAGGGTCTGCCCGTCATCGGTCACCTCGTAACAGTTCGGCTGCCCCTGGAACCCCTGCCCCGTCGCAGTGTACTGGTGGAGAATACCGTTATAGTTGCCGATGTTCAACGGGCTGCCGGTCGCCGCCACGCCCCATTCTCCGTAGTAGGTATAATCATCCGCTGCGTTTTGCTGAAAAGCATACCCCAGTGCGGAAAACTGGTATCCGAACTGGTAGCGGTCATAGAAGACAATGCCGTCCGTCCGATTCGTATTGCTTTGGGAATAGACACTCCAGACATCCTCGACCACCGTCTCCCCCGTCGCGCTCGGGAAAAGGGCGCTGCTGTCGTAGCATCCGAAATCATTTTCGGAGTAGGTACCAGCCGGGCAGTTGTTGGCCGGCGTCGTCGGCAGATCGATCGTATTGTTGTCCTGGGTCTGCGAATCATCCACCTGCCCGCATCCGCTCAGCAGAGCGAACAGCAGCGTCGATGCAACCGTCAAGGCGTGTTGTTTCTTCATGCCTCCATTATACTCTTTGAAATTAAACCTTGGCTCGGCTTTCGGGAACTCACAGCCGACTTTCTCTATAATGTGCCCAAAAACCGAAGGTGCCCCAAAAAAAGGAGTCATATTGCCCAAAATCAGCAAAGCCATCGCCAACCTCGATGACAGCGAACTGGGCGATAACCTGCTCTACTACGACTACCACGTCAAGCATCTGCTCTCTCTGGTGAAAAAGGGGCTTGGACCCGACAGCGACGCCTTTATGAGCGCCTACCGCTCCTTCGAGGGCGAAGTCTTCGAGAACTACGCCTACGAGATGCTGCTGCGCTACGCCAAACAGCACAAGTTCATCAAAAAGTTCATCGTCAAGGGCCCCCACAAGAAGCGCACCAAAGCCCAGCCCAACGCCCTCTCCGTCAACTGGAAGGGGCAGATCGTCTACCGCATCAAGCGTAACGAGATCGGCGAATTCGACGCCATGTTCTTTACGGAGAAGGAGCTCTACTTCGTCGAGATGACCCTGGTGGGCTCGGTCACGAACCTGCGCAAGCGTATGCGGAAAAAACGCGCACTGCTGCAGACCCTCTTCCCCCACTATGACATCAAGGCCCTCCTGATCCTCAACGAAGGGGTGACGGGGGTCAGCACCCTGCCCGATTATGCGACGGCCTGGGTCACCAAACCCTACAGCGCCGCCAGCGTGTTCGAGTGGCTCAAACAGGAGAAACGGCCCCGCCGCAAGCCCTTCAAACGCATCAGCGGCCCACAGATCGTCGGGACGGAAGAGCTCAAAGTCCACCCGTTCCGCTACTACAACACCCTGGGGTGGGTACTGAACAAAACGAGGGTCAAGAACGGGGTGATCAATACCCAGTTCCTCTTCTCCAAAACCGTGCAGCGCTACCACGATCTCTTCGTCAAGATGTACATCGGCTACATGGAACCGGACGCCTTCAAAGAGCGCTTCCCCACGGTAGCCAATCCCAATGACGCCCGGGCCTATATTGCGGTCGAAAAAGAGCATACCGGCGGCTATATCCTCAACTTTTTTCTCTCCCACAGCCGTAAGAACCTGGAGCTGATCACCGAGCGCAACGGCCGGCCCCACTCCGTCAAAAAAGACCCCTACGGCGTCACCGTGACGGAGATCGCCTATATCAGCAACGTCATCAAACCCCACCATGCCATGACCACGGCCCAGGTCGACACGGTCATCCGTAAACTCTCAAAACACCACGCGGAGGAGTAGCTCCTACTCCTTGTCGCAGGTACCGTAGACAATGCGGTTCCGTCCCGCCTTTTTCGCCCGGTAAAGCGCCTCGTCCGCTGCGGAGATGCACCTGGCGATACTGTCGTGGGGTCCCGGGATAAGCGAGCAGAAGCCGAAACTGAGCGTCACCCCGCTCACCGACTCCGCCGGCGGGGGCAGGGAGCCCATCTTCCATACCTTCTGCTGCAGACGTTTCACCAGGTCAAAGGCATCCTCGTACCCCGTATTGAAAAGAATGATGGCGAACTCTTCCCCGCCGTAACGTGCCACCAGGTCCGTCGCGCGCTTGATCTCGCTGCCGAGGATCCCGGCAATCGCACGGATCACTACGTCGCCGGCGGGGTGGCCGTAGGTATCGTTGACCCGCTTGAAATGGTCGATGTCGCAGATCACAAGTGACAGCGGAATCCCTTCACGCACACAGATCGACCAGTGCTCCGTCAGATGCTCCTGGAACGAACGCCGGTTGGCGATCCCTGTCAGGACATCCAGGCGGCTCAGGGCCGTCAGGCGCTCGTTGGCCGATTTCAGGGCCTGTTCCGCCGCCTCCCGGATACGGATCTCCTCTTGCAGCTGCGCATTGGTCCAGCTCAGCTCGTCGGTGCGTTCGCGTACCTTTTCATCCAGGTTACGGTTGAGTGCGTCGAGCTCGGCGGTGTAGTGGCGGATACGTTCAAACATCTGCTGCATAGAATCCTCGATCATCTGCACCTCTTCGCAGCACGCCGCGGGCATCGTACTCATGTCATCGGTTTTGGGGTCAAAGTCCCGGATCCAGTTCAACAGGATGTAAATCGGCCGCATGGCATAGTGCAGAATGACGATCAGCAACAGCAGCAACAGTCCTGCAACGAGGATAAAACTGATGATGAACGTCCGGTGTTCATGCTCGGTCATCTGGAGCACCCGGCTGGTAAAGACGAAGGTCACCTCGCCCAGCGCCCTCCCGCCTTGCGGATCCGGAAGTATCTTATGCAGGCGGATCATCGGCCCTTCCGGCGGTTCCGCTACCTTTGTATCGATCGTCGCCATACGCTCGGACTTCAAAATGATGCGCACCAGGTCGGGGTTCTGCTGCACCAGCTCCGTCATGTACTGCCGGTTCTCCTCTGCCAGGTCAAAGGCGGTATTGACCGCCAGGACGGGGAGCACCGTATTGGCGACGGTCTCATACTTGCTCCGTTCGGTGGTATTGAGGATGGCTTTGAGCTTGACTTCATACTGGTACTGCACCAGCAAGAAGAGCGCAAAGGCAAAGATGATCACGGTGCCGAGGATACGGGTACGAACGCTGACGGATGCTTTCATTCCGCCTCCTTCGGCAGTTCCAGGAACTTGGAGATGCGTTTGAGCCCGCTGCTGAAGTGGATGCCCGCAGCTTTTGCCTGTGTCAGGTTCAGGTAGGGACGGACGCTCCGGCCGACGTGCAGCGAGATCAGCACCCCCTCTTCAAGGTAGCGGTTCTCATACGATACCGTCAATTTATGCTGTGCCGTCGCAAAGGAGACGGCGCGTCGGATATCCGGTGCTTCCGCACTGAGCAGGAAGAGGAGTTCGCAACGCCCGCAACGCTGTTCCAGCTCCCCGTACCGGCTTTTGATAATCCGGATCTGCTTCCCCTTCCAGCCATCCGGGTAGGCGGCGCGGACCATGCCGGCGAAGGCGTCGGCCACCTCCTCTTCCCCCTCGTCATACACGACGCAGATCGACAGAACCCCCTCATCGGTATCTGCCACCCCCTCGCTCATCATCAAGAAGCGCGGGGCCAGCTTGGCCTGGGTCTCGAGCAATACCGGTTCATACTGGTACGCCGCCAGGGCCAGCGGCAGCAGTAGCACCAGGAGGCAAAACCGTTTCAAAACCGGTACTCTGCTTCGACAAGAAAATTTCTGCCCTCCCGGGGAAGCCCTTCGGGGTGGCGGGAGTAGTAGCTGGGGTAGCGCACGTCGGCACCGGTCAGGTTTTTCATGCTGAACTGCAGACTCCAGTGTGCCGGGCTGACATAGGCCAGCGTCGTATCCAGGGTCAGATAAGGGTCAAGGTTCACCGACCCGGCGCGCGCCTCGAACTCGCGGTTATAGGGGTGTTCCCCGATATATTTGAGCAGGAGCGAGAGCGAGAAGAGCGGCGACATGTAGTGGACGTAGTACCCCTTGGTCATCCAAAGCGCCGCCGTCGGCATCAGTTGCTCGATCCCGCTGTCGGCCGTCTGGTAGGTCGTATGGGTATACGAGAGGCTCAGGTGCAGGTGGTCCTGGGCCAGGAGCATGGCGTCATAGGCCATTTCAAAGCCTGCCGAGGTCCGTTCCGGCCAGTTCTTGTAGCCCCCTTCCGCAAGACTGTCATCGATGTCAAGGACATCGCGCTGCAGCGCATAATAGCCGTTAAGCTGGAAACGCTGCGCGGCGTCTTTTTTAAAAATGGCGATCGCCTCGAACGTGTCTGTCGTTTCTGCGTTTAACCCACTGTTGCCGGCACGGGTGCCGTCACCGGGGCCGTATTCGACCGAATACTGTTCGACCCAAGAGGGGACACGGAAAGCATGGCCGTAGTTGAGCTTGAACTGCCACTGGTCGTTCGGCGTGTAGAGGGCCCCGAGCTGGGCGCTCGGGTAGAAACGTTTCTCTTTGGTATAGTAATCCCCCCGTGCGGCGAGCAGCAGACCGACCTTTCTGCTGACATCCCAGTTATCCCGCAGGTAGAGCGCAAGGTTATCGCGCCGCAGCCCCTCCTCCACCACCGGACGGTCTCCGTAGGGCGTGATCGTATCCGTGATCGCATTGCTGCGTTCACGGATACGCTGCCAGAGGACGCCGGTTTCAATGGCATGCCCCTCGATTGCCGTACTCTTCAGGCGGCTCTCGGCCCGGAATTTATCCTCGCTTTCACGGACATTGAAACGGTAGGGGATCCACACCCCAAGGTCCGGCTCCCGGTAGTAATCCTGTACCTTGATATCGAGATCGTAATAGCTGTAATCGAGTGTCGTGGTGAGGGATGTTTCACTGCTCAGCGATGCTTCATATCCCGCCTCCATGAAAAAGTACCGCTCGACGTTCCGGGGGTCCGTATCAAGTTCCAGGCGTTCATTCCAGCCGTAATAGTTCCCGCTCTCCCGGCTCTTCAGACGGCTTTTCAGGCTCCACCCCCCATGCTGAAGGGTCATCCCGATGCTGTAGTCGTTCAGGCGCTCATTGCTTTCGGGGGCCCGCAGGAACGGAATGGTGTTCCTGCTCACGGGATCGTAGATATTCTTCGGTACGAATGCATCGCCGGCCTTGAGAAATTTGTCCGAACGCTGCAGGTACACGTCCGCCTGCAAAGACGTCTCAGGCCCGAATGCCGTGAAAGAGCGTCCGCCCCCAATTCGGTAAGCATAACTCCCCCCGCCGAAGAAGAGTGCACTGCCGTCAGATTGGCTGTGGCGGGTTGTCACGCTGATCACCCCGTTGAACGCCCCGTTACCCAGATAGGCGGACGCCGGTCCTCGCAGCACTTCGATCCGCTCGATGATCGCCACCGGGAGCTCCAGGAAGGTCGCCGTGTTGGAGAGGAACGCAGTTTCTATGGGAACGCCATCGAGTTCAAGGCGGGTTTTGTCGAAGGTGAAGGTGTTGGGATTGTCCAACCCCCGGACGATCACTTTTTTAACCCCGAACTGGCTGATACTTGTCTCAATACCGGGCATGATCGAGAGGGCTTCAAAGAGGGTATTGACCCCGAGCCGGAAGAGCTGGTCATGTTCAAGCACGGAGACCACCGAGGTCGTATAGTCGAGATTCAGGCCGGCGGATGCTATATCGCGGTTGGCTTCATCCAGCAGCGCCGCCAGGTCATCGCTTCCCGTTGCTGATGCCAGCAGCGTCAGCGGGAAGACGCATCCCCATACTAATCCTAATTTCACCGATCAACCTGAATCCGATATCGCATACGCCTATACTAGTGAAGAAAATATAAGGAGATTGTTAAAATATGCGATTATATATAGCTAGAGTGTATTAAATGCACGGTCACCGGCATCGCCGAGGCCGGGGAGGATGAATTTTTCCGAACTGAGACCACGGTCGATCTGTGCGATGAACATCGCAAGATCCGGATGGCTTTCGGTCACCTTCGCCACCCCTTCTGGGGAGGCGATGATATGCAGCGATGTGAGCTTCGCGGGTGCTTTTTTCCGCAGCAGCGTCACCGCATCGATCAGCGACCCGCCCGTGGCCACCATCGGGTCGACAACGACGACATGCTTGCCCCGGCAGTCGGGGACACGGTCGTAATAGAGCTTCGCTTCGTGCGTCGTTTCATCCCGTTTCATCGCCAGGAAACCGGAGGCCGCCTTCGGGAAGAGTTCCATGGCGGCATCGAGCATCGGTAGCCCCGCACGCAGGATGGTCACCAGCACGATCTCCGACTCATCGACCAGCGCATAGTCGTCCTCCCCCTGCCAGGTGCCCAGCGGCACCGGTTTCAGGTCATCGCTCTTGAACGCCGCATCGGCCAGCAGCAGTGTCAGCTGCTTCACCAGGCGGCGAAACTGCTCGGCGTCCGTCATCGCGTCACGCAGCCGGTTGATCAGATGGGTTGTGAGGGGGGAATGAAGTGCATGGGTCATGGATGCTCCTCGGAAGAAGGGTCATCAATTGTACAGAAGATTGTCTAAAAGGGAAAAAGAGGGACGGGGCCGCAGCCCCGGAAGATTACAGTGCCGCTTTGGCCTGTGCGACGACGGCGGAGAAAGCCGCTGCGTCGTTCATCGCCATATCGGCAAGAATTTTACGGTCAAGCTCGATGCCTGCTTTTTTCAGACCGTTCATGAACGTAGAGTAGTTCATATCGTTGAGGCGGCATGCCGCGTTGATACGAACGATCCACAGTTTACGGAAGTCACGTTTCTTCTGCTTGCGGTCACGGTAAGCATAAACGAGGCTGCGCTCGAGCTGCTCTTTCGCTTTGCGGAAGTGTTTGCGGCGGCCGCTGTAGAAACCGCGTGCAAGTTTCAGTACTTTTTTGTGACGACGGCGTCTGACGACACCCGTTTTTACTCTTGGCATATTCTTTTCCTTTCTTTACCCGTTCATCTCTTTCAATGTTCCGGGTGCCGCTGTGCGGACTTGCCCAGTCTGGACTGGAGAGTGATCTGTTGGACCGCTTACGCGATCATCTCTTTGACGGCTTTGGCATCTGTATTTGTCAGATACTTCGGCGTGTTCTGCTTACGGCGTGTACCGGCATCCTGTTTTGTCAGGATGTGGCTGCGAAACGCTGTACCGCGTTTGACTTTGCCGCTTTTCTTGACCTTGAAACGCTTGACAGCGCCCTTGACCGATTTCATCTTTGGCATCGTGCATCCTTTCTGTAATCTCGACATTTACACCTGCAGGTATAAAATGAGGACGCGATTATAGCGTAAAAAGCGTTAAATTGGAATAGCGTGTTTGAAAGATGCCGGCAGATGCCGGCGGAAGAGGAAGGATTATTTCTTCTTGTCGTCTTTTTTCGGCAGGACGAGCATGTTGTAGTAGCGTCCTTCCAGGCGGGGTTCTTTGTCCATGACGCCGATGTCTTCGACCATCGGCCACACCTTGAGCAGGACATCCTTCGCCGCTTCGGGGTGGGCCATTTCGCGGCCGCGCAGGAAGACGCGGAATTTGACGTGTTTGCCCTCTTCGAGGAACTCGCGGGCGTGTTTGACCTTGTAGCCGACGTCGTTCTCGGCGATCTTGACGGAGAGTTTGATCTCCTTGACCTCGATCTTGACCTGCTTCTTCTTGGCCTCTTTTTTCTTCTTCTCTTCTTGGTACTTGAATTTACCGTAATCCATGATCTTCGCAACCGGCGGTTTCGCCGTCGGGGAGATCAGAACAAGATCGAGTCCGAGCTCATTCGCTTTGTCCATCGCGACTTCTGTCGGGACGATGCCCAGTGCCTCTCCGCCGTCTACTACACAGCGTACCTCGTGAGCTCGGATGTCATCGTTCATGATGACGCGGTCTTGTTTTTTACTCAAAAATGTACCTCATTAATTTTCTTTTGGATCAGCCCGATAAACTCCGTTTCTGAGAGCTCATACTGCGTCCGTTCGCGGCGGTCGCGTACCGCCACCTTTTTATTGCCTACCTCTTCATCACCGATAACGATGATCATAGGCACCCGTCCTTTTTCCGCTGTACGGATCCGTTTGTTCAGACTCTCGTTCTTATCGAAGATCTCCGAATCGGCGCCGATATCCATCAGCGCGTCGGAAAGTTCCTTCGCGTAAGCGTTGTGTGTCTCGGCAATCGGGATGATCGCCACCTGCGTCGGTGCGACGAACATCGGGAATTCCCCAGCGTAATGCTCTGTCAATATACCAATAAATCGCTCAAATGAACCTAAAATGGCACGGTGGATCATCACCGGCTGTACCTTGGCGTTGCCTTCGCCCGTGTATTCGAGTGCAAAACGCTCCGGCAGGTTGAAGTCGAGCTGGACCGTACCGCACTGCCACTCGCGTCCGATGGCATCGGTGATCTTGATGTCGATCTTCGGCCCGTAGAAGGCCCCGCCCCCCTCGTCGATCTCATAGGCGAGGTCGTGTTTCTCCATCGCCGTTTTCAGCGCATTGGTTGAGATCTCCCACACCGCGTCGTCGCCGACGGCCTTCTCCGGCTTGGTAGAGACCATCATCTTATACTCGAAACCGAAGGTCTGCATGATCTTGTCAACGAAATCGATGACTTCGATGATCTGCTCCTCGATCTGTTCCGCCGTACAGAAGATGTGCGCATCATCCTGTGTGAACTCCCGAACCCGGAAGAGCCCATGCAGCGCCCCCGTCATCTCGTGGCGGTGGACAACACCGTACTCGAAGTACTTCAGCGGCAAGTCGCGGTAGGAGTGCAAATCGTGTTCATAGGCTTTGATGTGGCCGACGCAGTTCATCGGCTTGACACCGAACTCGATCTCGTCGATGTTGGTGAAATACATGTTCTCGCCGTAGTTCTGGTAATGCCCGGAGGTCTTCCAGAGGTCCGAACGCAGCATCTCCGGCCCGCGGACCGGCTCGTAGCCGCGCTTGCGATGCGCTTTAAAGAGCAGCCCCTCCAGGCGGGAACGCAGGCGCCCGCCGGCCGGCAGCCAGATCGGGAAGCCCGCGCCGACCTCTTCGCGGAAAGTGAAGAGCTTCATCTCGTTGCCGATCTTGCGGTGGTCGCGTTTCTCCGCCTCCGCCATGCGGTCCAGGTAGGCTTTGAGGCTCTCTTTGTCCGCGAAGGCGATCCCGTAGATACGGGTCAGCATCTCGTTCTTGCTGTCGCCGCCACGGTAGGCCCCGGCGATCTTCGTCAGTTTGAAGTGACGGATATGGCGCACGCTCGGCAGGTGCGGACCGCGGCAGAGGTCCTCGAAATCGCCCTGCTTGTAGATGGAAACTTTTGTCTCCGGGATCCGCTTCAGGACATCGAGTTTCAGCTCGTCGTTGCCGAATTTGTGTTTCGCCTCTTCCATGGAGATCTCGTAGCGTTCGATGTCATACTTCTTCTTCGCCAGTCTGAGCATCTCTTTCTCGATCGCCTTCAGGTCCGCTTCGCCGATCTCTTCGTCGACTTTGAAGTCGTAGTAGAATCCCTCTTTGACGACGGGACCAACGAAAAATTTGGCATTGGTGTAGAGCGAATTGATCGCCTGGGCCATCAGGTGTGCCGTGGAGTGGCGCAACACTTCCAGGGCGTCGTCCGAATTATCCAGTGCGATCGCTTCCCCGCTGATTCCGAGGGCCTCGGCGGTTTGCAAATCAATGATATCGTCGTTATGTTTGAGTGCAATAGCATCCATCAATCTCTGTTCCTAACATTCATTTTGTCACGGGACACCCGAAGACGTCCGAAAATATTGGCGTGATTCTAGCGCATTTTCCTATGGAACTTCGTTAAAGGATCATATAAAAGAAAGGATTTAATGTTGTTTGGAAGAATGGTGGCCCCAACAGGACTTGAACCTGTGACCACCACCATGTCAAGGTGGTGCTCTACCAACTGAGCTATGGGACCATTCAGTTAAGAGGCCGAAATTATAGCTCCATATACTTTAGAAATTGCTTAAGAGATGTACGTTTTCCGCATCCCCCATCCCTCTGCACAAAAACCGTTAAACAACAGCAGCTATGCTATGATTATAGACTTACACACGCAAGGAGCAGCAATGACGGCCATGGAGTTGGAGCGTTCACGTATGGCGGGGCATCCCGTCAATGTCAATCCTTTTTTGCTTTTTGTCCTGCTGTTGATCGCCCCCTATGCTTTTTTTCTCGCACTCCTGATTCTCGTCACGGGAGAACTTGATATCCTGCTGCTGATCGAGACGGTCTGGCAGGGGGAGTGGCGCGCCTATATCAAGACCTGGGCGATCGGCAGCTTTGTCCTGGCCCTGCTCGGGACGCTCCTCTTCGGCGGCTACCGTACCGAACGCTATCTCCTTCGCAAACGCTCCTCCCGGACCGTGACGCCGCAAAGGGGAGTGCAGCACAGCCACTTCGTCATCGAAGCGGAACCCGAGCCCAAAGACGAGACCCGCTATGCCGATCTCGATGATGCCATGGAGTCGCCGAAACAATGAGTACCCCCGGCGGTACCTCCGCACCGATCCCCTTCTCGGCGGGGGAAAGGGAGCGTGACCTTCTTGCAGCGCGAACCTTCGCACTCGACCCCAAAGCCCCCTCCCGCCTGGAGCGCGCCGTCGCGGACTACCACGGCTGCGCCCATGCCGTGGCGTTCGACTCCCCCGCCTCCGCCCTAGAAGCCGCCCTCATTGCGGACGGGGGAGGAACGGTCGTTACCGACCCCATGGCCCCGCCGCACCGCTCCGGCGCGCTGGCCCGTAGCGGGGTGCATCCGCACTATGCCGACATCGGTCTCGGCGGCGTCCTGATCCCCGCCTCCCTCAAAGCGGCCATCGATTCGGAGACAAACACCCTCCTTTTCACGCACTTTGCAGGCATCCGTGCGGCGGTTCCGGAGATCCCGGCAACGATTGCACTGATCGAGGATGCCACGGGCTCTCTCCTCCCGGTACACAGCTCCGGGAGCGCCGTCTGGTCCCTCGCGCCCCTGATGCCCGACGGCGTCAGCCCCACGGGCTTTCTGCTCACCGACGACGGGGCGGCCGCGGCCCATGCACGCCGCTGCCGCGAGGGGGGCCGGAAACCGGGCAGCCTCTGGAACTACGATCTGCCCGTCCGGGGCACCGAATCTTCCCTAGACATCCTCGCCGCCGCCGTGGCCCTGGAACAGCTGCAGCACCTGGAGGCCGCCTGCGACCGCCGACGCGAAAACAGCGCCCTGCTGGGCGAAGCGCTGCGCAGTTCCACCCTTTTCGATTGTATGAAGCTCAGCCCCGATGACGCGCCGGCCAGCTTCCCCATCCTGCTGACCCCGCAGCTCTACTGCCCGAAAGAGGATATTTTCGCCGGGATGGAAGGTGCGGGAGTGGAGGCTGTCGTCTGCTGCAAACCGCTTTACAAGACGACGGCGTTCAAAGAGGAGGGGGTCCGTTTACCGGTGACGGAGGATTTCTACAAGGCCCTGCTGCAGCTGCCCTGCCACCACAGGCTGACCGCCGAAGAGGTCAGGCAGGTCGCGGCGGCCGTGCGCGAAGCGACGGAACGCTACGCCTACCGGGGATGCCGTTTCTAGTCCCCCACGGCGATCCGCAGCGCCAGCACGTTGGCGATGCCGAGAATCATCATCGCGGGGTAGAAGAGCGCGGCCGTCAAGAAGACCACCACGACCGGCCCCAGCAGCGGGATCAGTACCAGCACCATGACGAGCGCGGCTATTCCCATGAAAACAAGTCCCAGGTAGAAGACGAAGCGGAAGTACTCCCCCCGGGCCGCCGCCTGCCACACCGCCGGCGTGAAGACCGAAAACACCGCCTTGAACGCTTCACCGAAAGTGTCGGAGAGTATCACCCGTCCCTGGGCGATGGGGTAGACATAGGCGATCAGCATCCCGACGATCAGCATCGGCAGCACGCTGATGCCCATCGCCTCCGCAAAGGCGATCATCTGCGCCTCGTCGTAGGCGGGATCTTCGAGCGTACCGGGGTCGATGCCCACGGCGAGTACCAGTACCATCCAGAGCAGGAAGAACCCCATGCCCATCACGAACCAGGCCAGCCACGCCCCGAACGCCGGGGCCTGGTAGCGGGTCATAAAGGCGGTAAAAGTCGTCTGCTCCGCCGTAGTGATAAAACTGTTGATACTGTCGGCGTTGACCAAGGTGCGCCCGACATAGATCTGTACCGACTGGGCGAACACGCCCAGCGCCACGGCGGCGACCACTCCCAGCAGCGGGATCAGCTCCAGCAAGGAGAGCAATATAAACGCGGCCAGGGTCGTCAAAGCCAGTGTGCGGTTGCGCTCCACGAATTCCCACCCGAGACGAAACGCGTTCTTTACCGGCTCCCGCCGGGCCTCGTCAACGAGGCGATTCTCTGTCAGCTCCATACTTCCCCCTGTCATAATATCCGACCATTATACAAAACCGCCGCCTTCAAAGGCCTGCACCTCCTCAGGAACAATCGGCAAACTTGCCTCTGCCTTAATCCCGCAATCCGGCTTCGCAGCGTTAAAACTTTTTTCGCTACACTTGCGAACTCAAATCGCCAATACTATATATATAGGAAACTCATTGAAACTGATTATCGTAGAGTCCCCGGCCAAGGCAAGAACCATCAAGAACTTCCTCGGAAAAGGGTACGAAGTCATCGCTTCCAAGGGGCATATCCGCGACCTCCCCAAAAGCCGTTTCGGCATCAAAGTCGACGAAGAAGCACGTACGCTCACCCCTGAATACAGCGTTTCCAAGGAGAATGCGCCCACCGTCAAACAGATCCAGGAACTGGCAAAGAAAGCGGATGAAATCTATATCGCGACCGATGAGGACCGCGAAGGAGAAGCGATCGGATGGCACATTGCCCATGCGATCAAAAAGGACCCCGCCGCCCTGCCGCGCATCGTCTTCCACGAGATCACCAAAACGGCCATCGCGCACGCGTTGGAGACGGCCCGGGAGATCGACATGGACCGCGTCAACGCCCAGCAGACCCGCCGCCTGCTCGACCGCATCGTCGGTTACAAACTCTCCCCGCTGTTGAGCTCCAAGATCCAAAAAGGGCTTTCCGGCGGCCGCGTCCAGTCCTCGACACTGAAGATCATCGTCGACCGCGAGCGGGAGATCAAGGCCTTCACACCCGAAGAGTACTGGACCATCGATACCGTCTTTGCCCCGGGCATCGACGCCAACCTCTACAGCTACGAGGGTGAAAAACTCGACAAGCTCGCCATCAAGAACCAGGCAATGGCCGAGGCGATGACCGAGCGTATCCGCGGTGAAGCCTTCAGCGTCAATGCGATCGAGACCAAGCAGCGCAAGACCTCCACGCCGCCGCCGTTCATGACCTCGACCCTGCAGCAGACGGCGTCGAGCAAGCTCGGCTTCTCCCCGAAAAAGACGATGATGCTGGCCCAGACCCTCTACGAAGGGGTCAAAACACCCAGCGGCACCTCCGGGGTCATTACCTACATGCGTACGGGGNTCTTTGCCCCGGGCATCGACGCCAACCTCTACAGCTACGAGGGTGAAAAACTCGACAAGCTCGCCATCAAGAACCAGGCAATGGCCGAGGCGATGACCGAGCGTATCCGCGGTGAAGCCTTCAGCGTCAATGCGATCGAGACCAAGCAGCGCAAGACCTCCACGCCGCCGCCGTTCATGACCTCGACCCTGCAGCAGACGGCGTCGAGCAAGCTCGGCTTCTCCCCGAAAAAGACGATGATGCTGGCCCAGACCCTCTACGAAGGGGTCAAAACACCCAGCGGCACCTCCGGGGTCATTACCTACATGCGTACGGACTCCCTCAATATGGCCAAAGAGGCCGTCGAAGCGGCCCGCGACACCATCGTCAAGACCTACGGCGAAAAGTACCTTCCGAAATCCCCCAAAGCCTACGGCAAAAAGGCAAAGGGGGCCCAGGAGGCCCACGAAGCGATCCGCCCGACGATGCTCGACTTCACGCCGCAGGTCGCCGCGCAGTACCTCAAACCCGACGAACTGAAGCTCTACCGCCTCATTTACACACGCTTCCTCGCCTGCCAGATGACCGACGCCGTGTTCGAGCAGCAGTCCATCACCTTCAAGAGCGAAAGTGCCGAGTACCGTGCGACGGGACGCAAACTCCTCTTTGACGGTTTTTACAAAGTCCTCGGTACCGACGACAAGGACAAACTGCTCCCGACCCTCGAAGAGGGGCAGAGCATCGCCCTCGAATCGATCGCACCGACCCAGCACTTCACCGAGCCGCCGTCACGCTACTCCGAAGCGAGCCTGATTAAGAAACTCGAAGCCGAAGGGATCGGCCGTCCGTCAACGTACGCACCGACGATCTCCACGCTGCAGGCGCGCAGCTACATCAACATTGAAAAACGCCAGATCGTCCCGACCGAAGTCGCCTTTACCGTGACCGAACTTCTGGAGAAGCACTTCCCGGAGATCGTCGACGCGAACTTCACCGCCAACATGGAGGAGGTCCTCGACAAGATCGCCGACGAGCACCACGACTGGCAGAAGGTCCTCATCGACTTCTACTTCCCCTTTATGGAAGAGATCGCCAAAGGGAAAACAGAGATCAAAAGCCTCAAGATGGCCGAGCCGATAGGGCGCAACTGCCCCGAATGCGGTTCGGAGCTGCTGATGCGCTCGGGCCGCTACGGCAAGTTCATCGCCTGCAGCGGCTTCCCCAAATGTAAATACACCGAGCAGGTCACCGAAGAGGGGGGCGAGGCAAAACCCGCCGCCGAACCGGAAACGACCGACGAGGTGTGTGACAAATGCGGCAGCCCGATGGTCATCAAAAGCGGCCGCAACGGCAAGTTCCTCGCCTGCAGCGCCTACCCGAAATGCAAGAACACCCGCCCGCTCGAAGCCCCGAAAGAGGCGGCGGTCCCCTGTCCGGACTGCGGGGGCAAGCTCCTCTTCCGCCAGTCGCGCCGCGGCGCCTTCTGGGGATGCGAAAACTATCCCAAATGCAAGTTCATCTCGAAGTTCGAGCCCACCGACAAGAAATGCGACCAGGAGGGATGCGACGGCGTCCTCGCCCGCCGCACCTACCGCGGCAAAGAGGTCTATGAGTGCGTCAAGTGCAAACACCGCACCCCGATCGAGGAAACCGAATAATCATGTTGTACAACAGAGATTATGGGAGCAGCAAAGCTGCGTGGGCACCCCGGGGGCACTTCCTTCAGGGCGCCTGCTGCCGAAGCATGGAGCACAGCGGAATTTCGCAGCGCAGCGAGGACAAACACAGCGTTAGCGTAACTAAAGGGGCTTTGCTCCTTTGGTGTAGGAAAGCATTATGAAAATCGGGCTGCTCTCCGATACCCATAAAAAGGTCGGCTACTCACAGCAGGTGATCGACCACCTGCTGGCCGAGGGTGCGGAGTTCCTGATCCACTGCGGCGATATCGTCAAAGAGGAGATGCTCCAGCAGCTCAAAAACAGCGGCAAACGCTACGTCGCCGTCTACGGCAACAACGACCCCCACCTCGCCGCGGTCCATAACCGCTACAGCCTGGTTCAGGAGCCCCACTACTTCAAACTGGCCAAGACCAAGTTCAAGCTGATGCACCTCCCCTTTTACATGAGTGCCGATGCGAGCATCGTGCTTTTCGGCCATACCCACACCTTCGAGTGCGATTTTAAAAACGGGACGCTCTACCTCAACCCCGGCGAAGCCTGCGCGCGTTCCAAACCGGTTTCGGAATGTGCTATGCTAGAGATCACGGATGACGCGTTCAACGTCACACAGTACAGCCGGCCGCTGGAAGAGGAGACCTTCCATGCCCGGCACTTCAGTTTCGAAAGGGAATCGGAATGACCGAAAAGGTTTTCCTCTGCGCCATCAGCAACATCAACAGCGGTACCTGCAGCGAAGACTGCAAGTTCTGCTCCCAAAGCGTCCGCTATAAGGCCGATATCGCCCGCTACAAACAAAAGCCCGTCCCCGATATCATCGAAGAGGCCCGAGCAGCCAAAGCCTCCGGCGCGCTGGGTTTCTGCCTGGTCACGGCGCACAAAGGGCTGGACGACCGTACCCTCGATTTCGTCTGCGAAGTCGCCGAGGCTGTCAACGCGGAGGTTCCGGGGCTGCGCCTGATCGCCTGCAACGGTACCGCCTCCGTTGCCCAGCTCGAAACCCTCAAACGCTCCGGGATCAAAGCCTACAACCACAACCTGGAGACCTCCCGGGAGTTCTACCCGCAGATCTGCACCACCCACCCCTGGGACGAGCGGTTCGAGACCTGCGAGAACGTCAATGCCGTCGGCCTCAAGCTGATCAGCGGCGGGATCTTCGGCCTGGGCGAGAGCCAGGAGGACCGCATCAGTATGCTCACCTCCCTGCAGCAGCTGAACCCGGTCTCCGTGCCCATCAACTTCTACCACCACAACCCGGCCCTGCCGCTGCGCCCCAACCCCCTCACGGCGGATGAGGCCCTGGAGCTGATCACCCTGACGCGGCAGATGCTGCCTGACGCCGAGCGCATCATGGTCGCGGGCGGACGGGAACTGATGTTCGGGGAGCGGCAGCACGAGATCTTCGCCGCCGGCGCCAACTCCATCGTCGTCGGCAACTACCTCACGACCGAAGGACGCGACCGCAATACCGACCTCGAGATGCTGCGCAGTCTCGGCCTCGCCGTCGCGGACAAAGTCGGGGAGTAACCTATGGATCATGATATCACGCTCATCATCACCCTGGCGCTGATCATCATGTTCTCCCCCTTTCTCGCCAAGCTTTTCAAGATCCCCACGACGCCGATCGAGATCATCCTCGGCGCCTTTTTCGGTTTCGCCGGACTGCTGCACGGCAGCCACTTCTTCGAATTCATCGCAGAGGTCGGCTTCCTCTTTCTCATGTTCCTCGCCGGGATGGAGATCAACCTGCGCACCTTCTGGCGTATGGACCGCACCGTGCTGCGCCGCATCACCCTCTACCTCATGGCCCTCTACGCCCTCTCCGGCATCGCCGTGTGGTACTTTGAGCTCGGCCGCATCTTCATGGTACTGCTGCCGCTGATCTCCGTCGGCCTCGTCGCCGCGCTCAACAAGGAGTACGGCAAAGCCGAATGGCTCGGCCTCGCCATGCTGGCCGGGGGGATCGGCGAGGTCGTCTCCATCGCCATCCTCACCGTCTCCTCCGCCGCCCTCGAATACGGCGACGGTATCGGGCTGTTCAAGACCATCGGTTCGCTGGTGCTCTTTATCGTCATTATCATGCTCGTATTCAAGCTGCTGCAGCTCTTTTTCTGGTGGTTCCCCGAGGTGGCAACCATGCTGATGCCCCATGTGGACAACCGCGAACAGGACGTCCGCCTCTCCATCGGCATCCTCTTCCTGCTCGTCGCCATCATGCTCTACCTCGACCTCGAACTCGCCTTTGCCGCTTTCATCGCCGGGATGTTCATCCCCACCTTTTTCGAACATAAGCATGAGCTTCCGGAGAAACTCGGCAGTTTCGGTTTCGGCTTCCTCGTTCCGCTCTTTTTCATCTATATCGGCACAACGTTCGACCTCAGTGCCCTGATGATGGAGGGGCTGATCTCCAAGGCGCTGATGGTCACCTTCTTGATGATCGCGATCCGCCTTATTGCAGCACAGATCTTCGCCCCCGCGATGGGGTGGCGCGACGCCCTGCGCATCGGCCTCAGCCACGCCATGCCGCTGACGCTCCTTATCGCCATCACGACCCTCGCCTACACCAACAACAGCATCGACAAGCTCCACTACTACGCGCTGATCCTCGCCTCGCTCTTCGAAGTCATCGTCGTCATGATCGCTATCAAACTGCTTCATATCGTCCGGATGCCGGCGGAAGAGCTCCACGGATAACCTGTCACCCCTGGTAACACTTTTTGTGCTATAATCATCTGATATGGCATAAAGGAGACGGCTATGACGCTTCAGACCCTCCTGCTGCAGCTTGCACGCGCAGCGATCGCATCGGTGTTCGGTGAACCTTTTCCGTTCGACAAAGCCGAACTGGTTGCACAATTCCCGGAACTGGATGAGCCCCGTGCCACTTTTGTTACCCTCAAGATCGGGGGAACGGCACTGCGCGGCTGCATCGGTTCCATCGTGCCGCACACCTCACTCTACGAAGATGTGATCGCCAATGCCAAAGCGGCGGCCTTCAGCGACCCCCGCTTTTCGGCACTGACCGACCGTGAATACCGCCGCTGCAGTGTGGAGGTATCGCTCCTGAGTGTTCCGGAGAATCTCCCTTACGACGATACCGCAGACCTGCGGCGCAAGATCCGCCCGAACGTCGACGGGGTCATCCTGCAGCTGGGGGGACGCAGTGCAACCTTCCTGCCGCAGGTGTGGGAGGAGCTGCCCGACTTCGACACCTTCTTCGCCCACCTCGGCCTCAAGGCCGGCCTGGGGACGGACGTCCTCAACCACCATCCCGAGATCTTCACCTACCAGGCGGAGCATTTCGAGGATGCCCCGTTAGAGATGGGAGGTGCATGATGAGCGCACGCACAACCGCACATGCCGGGACCTTCTACCCGGCCCAGGCTTCGGAGATCGAACGTTTTTTCAAAGCGTTCGAGGAGATGGGGAACGTCGACGTTCCCGAAACGCCGCGGGCGCTGATCGTCCCACACGCGGGGTATATGTATTCGGGCTTCACCGCACACCTGGCCTTTGAGCAGCTGCGCCACAGCAGTGCCAGACGTGCCATCGTCATCGGCCCTTCGCACCGAGTCGCCTTTCACGGGATGAGCGTCTCCCTCTTTGACGAGTTCTCCACGCCGCTTGGGGCACTGACCATCGACAGGGAATATGCGGAGCAGCTAAAGGAGAAATACGGGCTGGCATTCGAGCCCGCGATGCACATGGAGCACTCGACCGAAGTGCAGATGCCCTTCATCAGGCACTACGCCCCCCAGCTTGAGGTCGTGGAGATGGTCTACGGCGCCTTCGACCCGAACACCCTCGGCGGCATCATTACCGATCTGCTCAAAGACGAGGAGAACGTCGTCGTCATCAGCACGGACCTGAGCCACTTCTATACGGAGGAGGAGGCGAACAAGCTCGACAATATCTGCCTGAATGCCATCGACAAACGCGAACCCTCCATGATGCACTCGGGATGCGAAGCGTGCGGGGCCATCGGGGTCGAGGGGGTTCTCATCGCCGCGCAGAACGACGACCTGAAGGTCAAACTCCTCGACTACCGTACCAGCAGCTGGGCGACCAAGGATACGAGCAACGTCGTGGGGTATACATCTGCAGTGTTTTATTAATCATTAATACGAAATCCGAACAAGTCCGGCTTTCTACGCTAACGCTGTGTTCGCCTCGGCGGCGTGCCCACGCGCAGCTAAACCGCGCTTTTTAATCTTTCTCTGTCCGAAAAGGTCATTAGCGTGTCAGTCGGATCACCGGGGAATGGGATGTCCCGCGAGCGGCAGCTATTTGTCCTTTTTTCTTCCCGGTTCGGCTTCTTTTTTGGACAAGCAAAAAAGAAGGGGAACAAACATCTCTAGTCCAACCGCTTGATAACGTCGTCATCACGCCGCAGCGTCTTGTCGTTGTCGAGGATGTGCCGCGCGATATAGAATCCGTGATTGAGCCCCAGGGCGATGGAGCCTCCGCGCTCCTGGGTAATGTCCCCGGCGACGAAAATGCCCGATACATTGGACTCGTAGTTTTCATCGTGCACCGGGCACCCCTCTTCGATGCCGATGCCCGATCCGGTGAGAAAAGCGCTCGGCGTCGTCCCGCCGATGGCGTAGATGACGCGGTCGAAGCTCTCAGAGTCGCGCTCTTCGAAAATCACTTTCACCTTGCCCCCATCGTCTTCAAGCCCTTCGATGTTCGTGTTGAGAATAGGGCGCACCTCGCCGTGGGCGATGGCGTTGGCGATGTCGGTCTGGTTCGTCGGATTGGCCCGGCGGAATGTCGCGCGGCGGTAGCAGATGGCTACATCGTTTTTCCCGGCCAGGTCGACGGCGTACTCGACCGCCGAATCCCCGCCGCCGACGACGAGGATCTTCTCGTTCTCCGTCACGTCGTCGAGGGTGTAATTGACCTGTTTGCGGATCGAAGGCGGGATCTTGTAGTCGGGTTTGTTCGGTTTGCCCATGCGGCCGATGGTAACGACGACATAACGGGCGCGGATACTGCCGCCGGGAACCATGACGTCAAAGATGCCGTCGTCGCCTCTGACGATCTTCTGCACCTCCGTCTGCGTCTGCAGTTTGACCGAGTGCTTCGCCAACACCTCATCGAAGAAGTCAAGGGTGCTCTCTTTGGTACCGTCGATGAAGTAGATGTTGCCGTCGAGCTCGACCTTCTGCCCCTGCCAGTCCTTATCGACACGCTTGTTGTCTTTGTAGTACTTGCGGATCGTCTCGTTGTGGCTCTGCCCCTTCTCCAGGATGATGATGTCGCGCATCCCCAGGAGGTAGCTCTCCACCGCGGCGGCAATCCCCGCCGGGCCTGCCCCGATGATCGCCAGGTTGTAAATTTGGTCCATGCTCTCTCCTGCAGCCGTTTAATTGCCTATAATTGTAGCACTTTAGGTTAACGAAACCGTGCCGCTGCCACCTATTTGTTCTATTAATACGAGTAAATGGGAAGAAGGTATACTATAATCGTCACTTAACATGAAACTTCTGTTGTTCAGCCTCCTTTCGGTCCTGCTGTTCACCGCCCCGTATGCCGCCGGGGCAACCGCCAAAAAACCGCTGGAGGAAGTACTCCCGGTTCTGCTCACCATCAGGGGCGACGCCATTGAACTGGGAGAAGGGCCGACGGACGTCTACGCCTTTATCGATCCGCGCTGCCCCCATTCGAGGGACTTCGTCGGGATGATCACGGAGAGCGATAAGATGCAGCAACGCTATCACTACTACTTTTTTCTCTACGCCCACCCCATGTTCAAATCCGGGGCCGTCATCAACGCCATCTACAACGCCCCCCGCCCCAAAGAGGCAATGCTCGACTACATGCTTAAACGTGCACCCCTGCCCAAACTCAACCGCCTCACCCCGCCGGCGATCCACGTCAAAGTCGCCCGTATCATGAAGGCAGCCGAACAGATCGGCGTTGACAAGCGCCCCTACCTCATCCTCGACAAAAAGAAGCAGCCATGAGATACCAAGAGACCCCCAAAGTCAGCCGCTACGTCACCTTCGTCACCCGGAACCGTGCCGCCGTAATCGCACTGTTCTTGCTGCTTGCACTCCTGACACTCCTCCTGGGGCGTTTCAGTTTCGTCCTCAGCGATGAACGGTTCTGGCTGGGGGGTTCACAGGAGCTGGCCATGACAAAGGCCCTGGGGATCGTGCCGGAAAACGTGCAGCACCTTAGGGTCTACGTCGACAGCTTCGACGACGATACCAAGGTAAAACTGGCGGCCCTCCATACAGAGTTGACACGCCTGGAAGGGGTACGGCACGTCGATTCGCTCTTCAGCAGCCGCTACATCTACAACGACAAGGCGACCGAAGGCTCGTCACTCATCAAGGCGCTTCCCCTCTCCGAACTGACCGCCGCGCAGGCCTACGCTTTTATCCGGGCCCTGCCCGACGCCTACCGCCGCTACGTCACGGAGAACTTCGACGCCTTCGACTACTACCTCTACGGGAACGAACGGCTGGCCGTTGCAGAGCGTTCCATCCCTTTCGCCTATACGCTCGATGCGACCGACAGCACCTTCAGCTACCGGCAGACGATACTCTACCTGGGAGTGATCCTCCTGGCCATCATCCTCTTTTTCCGGTTTATCTTCCACAACTATGTCTCCGCCTTTGCCGCGCTCGTCATCGTCTCGGCCACCCTGCTGTTCACCTTCGAACTGATCTACGCCATCACGGGACTGCATGAGCTGCCCCTCGCCCTGGGGCTCATCATCATTGCCATCGCCCTGGTCGACTTTCTCTACTTCTACTATCGCTGGCATGTCACCCAGTACCGAGACGACTCCCACCGCGCCCTGCTCAAATCGCTCAACCGTACCGTAACGCCGGCACTCTGGACCACCGTCATTACTGCCGTAGGGCTGGGCACGCTGCTCTTTTCGGAGAACGAGATCGTCCGAATGCTCAGCATCAGCATCATCGGCGCGTCGCTCATCGCCCTCCTGCTCAACACGACCCTGCTCATCGCCCTGCTCAGCTATTTCCGGGTGGCACACCCGCGTGTGCGCTTTACGCGGCCCGTCTACTACTTCGTCAGCCGGGAGCTCGCTTACAACCCCCGCCTCCTGCGCCTGCTCAATCTGGCCACCATCAGCATCCTCCTGCTGGGACTCAGCCTTTTCCTGACCCGCTCCGACCTGCTGCTCTCCCCGGGCGAAAGCGGCCGGACGCTCGTGCTCACCGTCCCCTTTGAGGATATCGATACCGGCACCATCGCGAAGATCGATGCCTTCGCCTCCGAGCTGACCGGCCGTTTCGACAGCGTCAAGCGCGTCGACAGCGTGGCATCGCTGCTGCGCCTTATCCACCAGGCCGAAGCGCCCGGCCAACCGATGGACGAGCAGGCGATCCTGCGCGCACTCTTCTTCATCGACATGTACGACCTCAACCAGCGCTATTTCAATGACGAGCGCCAGACGCTCAAACTGACCCTCTTCATGGAGCCCGGGGTCGATACGGCGGCGCTGCTGACCTACCTGCGCGGCTATCAAGCCCTTCCCCTGCACTTCAGCGACGTCCAGACCCTCGTGCGCAGCGCCAAACAGCAGCAGATCGTCGTCCTCGCCGCCTCCCTCTTCACGGCCCTCGTCATCATCGGGCTGATCATGGGGATCATTTTCGGGTCGGGGAGGATGATCTATATCGGCTTCATCACCAACGCCATCCCCATCGCTTGGTTCGGCCTCGCCATGGAGCTGCTCGACACCCCCGTCAACCTCGAGATGCTCATTGCCATGTCCATCTCCGTCGGGCTCGGCTCGGATGCGACGGTGCACTTCGCCTTCAAGTATTTCCGCGCCCGCTTCTTCGGCCGCAGCCGCAAGCACGCCCTGGAGATCACCTTCTTCTACGGCGCCGTTCCCGTCGTCATCGGCGCCTTCGTCCTCGTCATCTTCTTCGCGTCGCTGTTGATGACATCGGTACCGAACCTGCGCGACATCGGCAAATTCGGCGCCGAGCTCATCACCCTGTCGCTCGCCACCGACCTGCTCCTGCTCCCGGTCTTCCTCCTCTCCATCGACCCCTACCCCAAAAGCAGGGAAATACACAAGGACCACTGCACGATTTAAGAGTTAAGAGTTAAGAGTTAAGAGTTAAGAGTTAAGAGTTAAGAGAAGCATGCGGCAATCCGCTTCTTCCGTCAAGGCCGAAATGAAAATTAGCGTGTCGAGCGGACCTGTGACGCTTGGAATCTCCCGAAAGCGGCAGCCTTTCGCACTTTCTTCTTTCGGGTTCGGTTTCTTCTTTGTGCGAGCATAAGCGCTAAAGCGCAATACATGCGAGGCACTAAATGGTGAGTCGTAAAAAGAAGGGGAACAAACCCCTCTTTCAAAACAGCAGCACGGCTATTGGCCCCTGCCCCAAAAACAGAGAGATCCACAAGAAACACTGTACGATTTAGATACACAAAGCCAAAGCAGAGGAGAATTTCCCCATCATAGATGCCTCTATTACTTATCTAAATTTGTTCTAAAGTATTTTAATATAATATTTAATCACTAATTTCTGTTCGATACAGAATATTCTCGAAATACAAGGGTGATAATGTCTAGAGGTCTGTTCTATATTTTTCTAAGCTTTTCTGTTTTATTTGTTTTTTCAGGATGTGCAGGCAAAGGTGAAGCATTCACAACATTTAAAGAACCGATAAATGATAACGGCCTTCTTTACATCTATCGACCGGATCGCTTTACCGGCATTGTTGTGAGCTATGATATTAAAGACAAACATAGTCTTGAAGTCATTGGAACACTCCGAAATGCCAGTTTTATTTCAAAAAGTCTCCCGGCAGGTCGATACACATTAGTGACACCATCTGATGAGTTAGTAGTCACAATCAAAAAAAATGAGATCACATGTATTACAAGCTACATTGATATGATCAATGATCTAGGCATTGGCTTTGCAACACATGTACTCAAGCCTGTTTCTATGACACAATGTAAAGATGAGATCAAACAGACCAATGAGAGTCTCTAATTAAAAAGATCCACAAGAGCGTTTCATCAAGACCTGATAGAGCACTTTACCCCAGCAACCCGACCAGCGCCGCCAGCAGCACGGGCGGCGTAATAACAAGACCGACTTTCATATACTCCCCCCACCCTATTTTCACGCCTTTATTGGCAAGCACATGCAGCCAGAGAAGGGTCGCCAGCGAGCCGATCGGCGTCATCTTCGGCCCCAGGTTTGTCCCGAGGATGTTCGCGTAGGCCAGGGCGTTCTGCCCCGCGTCGGCGATGGCAATGTCCATGATCATAATGGTGGGCATGTTGTTCATCACGGCGCTGAGGCCGGCGGAGAGGAAGCCGGTCCCGATGACCGCCACCGCCTCTCCCTGTGCCGCCATCGCCGTCACCGCATCGGCCAGGTAGTCGGTCAGCCCCGCGTTTTTCAGCCCGTAGACGACGACGTAGAGGCCGATGGAGAACCAGACGACCTGCCACGGTGCCGCCTTGACGGTCATGATGGGTTTGACCGCCTTGTAGTAGTCGGCGATAAAGAGGAAAACGACCGCCCCGCCCAGGGCGAAGAGGGAGATGGGGAGCTCATAGCGGTCGCCGATAAAGTACCCCGCCATCAGCAGGGCGAGAAAGCCCCAGCTGAGCCGGAACATCGTCATGTTCTTGATGACAGTGGCGGGTTCGGGGAGTTCGGAGACGTCGACCTTGAGCGGGATATCTTTGCGGAAATAGAGCCAGAGCACGATGATCGACGCCGCGATACTGAGGAGGTTCGGCAGGAACATCGCCTGTGCGTATTCCCAAAACCCAAGGTCAAAGTAGCCCGCGGTCACGATGTTCGTGAGGTTGGAGATCACCAGCGGGTTGGAGGCGCTGTCGCCGATAAAGCCCCCCGCCATCAGGAAAGCGAACACGGCGACGGGGTTCATTTTCAGGTGCTTCATCTTCGCAAGCAAGATCGGTGTCAGAATGAGCGCCGCCCCGTCGTTGGCGAAGAAGGCCGCCACCAGGGCACCCAGCAGCAGGATGTAGACGAACATTTTGTTGCCGCTGCCCCCGGAAAGCTTTGCCATCTTGAGCGCCGCCCACTCGAAAAAGCCTATCTCGTCGAGCACGAGGGAGAGGAGGATGATCCCGATAAAGGCGAGCGTCGCGTCCCAGACGATTCCCGTCACCGTCCAGACGTCATCGACACTGACGACGCCGAGAATGACGGCGATGACGGCGCCGATGACGGCCGTCGTCCCGATCTGGAGCCCTTTGGGCTGCCAGATGACGAAGAGGAGGGTAATAAGAAAAAGCAGGGCCGCCGTCAGCATGGGAGCATCCTTGGGTGTGAATCAGCCGAAACTATATCAATCTTTCTTGATTTAATCAAGCCGGCAAATGCAACCGTCCTATCAATACCGTGTCAATTTCTCATTGGTGGAGTAGTTGTGTTTTCCTGCACTCTGTCTATGCGAATTTTTCACGGAGTCGAAGACGCCCCCGATACTGTCAAATGCACTGCGATTGTTACAGCTATGTGTGAAATGGTTGTCCGCATAGATGTAGGCAGGATAGTCTACGGGTTTGCATGTTACCGATCCCGTCTGATGCGAAAAAACACAATGTTCATAGTCAATGACGGCCACTTTTTTCAGATGCGGCTGGCTCGCGGCCATCGTCTCGCTGTAGACCAGGTAACATGTATACTGTTTTGTCCCTGTGCCCCCAGCACCTGTAGCCGAAGCGCTGCCCGCACTGGCCAGGCGTCTCTCCTGTTTTTGGCGACTACGCTCTTCTTCGGCATTCGCCAGCTTTTGCCGTTTACGTTCCAGATCCTTCTGCTGTTGATCGTACCGGCGCTGTTTTTCCGCGGCCCGTTGCTCCCGCTGACGCCTTTCATAGTCCCGCTGCTGCGCCTGGCGGGCGGCATCCATACGCTTTTGGCGGGCCGCCAACTCATCCTCGCGCTGCTTCATCGCCATCATTTCATTCGTTTTGCGTACAGCGGCATAGGTGTCGCGGTCAGCCTTTTCAAGCATACGACGGCTCTCCATTGCCGACTCCATCATCCTGTTATAGAAATCCATACCGGAGCTGCCTGCCGAATCGTCCTCTTCCATCGCCATCCGGCGGGCATACTCGCGCTCGGCCCGCTTCTGCTCCTTGCGCAGCTCTTCCATCTCCTCTTCCAACGCGATCCGCTCCTCCTCTTCACGCTCCTCCTGGCGGATCTCGGCTTTGAGATTCCGCCGGCTGTGTTCGAGCACCGTTTTGTCCTGGGCGCTGCGGGCATAGCTCTCGGCTTTGGCGAGCTGCTTCCTGGCGCATCTGAAGTTGCGTGCGATGATGCACGACTCCGCTTCGCTGATCGCGTCATCGAAATCCATCTTATCGAGCTGGTCAAGCTGATCGAGCATCTGAAGCATACGCTGCTGCTTGCTTACATCCGTGGCTGCGTGCAACGGCGAAACAGACGGCACCGAAAAGAGTAGAGCGAGCAGGGAAAGCAGTTGCCAAAAACGGCCGATAGAGGCTTTAGCGGATGGGGGTATCATAGGGAATCTCCTGAAGTTTGAGGATGTTGCCGGTGGTTTCATCCAGCAGGCGGGTAGTGTATATGAGCTGTTGCCACTGGTCACTTCCCGGCCGGTTGATCGCGGTGAGTATGGCATTCAGTCTGGCCGGGGCGCCCTCTTCACGGCAGAGGGCCGGTCGGGGGAGTGACGGCAGGGTGCTCTGCCGGTCCGGGATGGCCCGGCGTGTCGGGAATGCTGCCGTTACCAGCCGGACCGACTGTAAAAAACAGGCCCGGAAAAACGCACGGTCGTCACCGGAAAGCGGCTCCAGGGTTTCAGCGGACTGGAGCTGATCGCCGTAATCATTGAGGTAGCGGCTGCCCAGGGCCTGCAGCCGTCGTTCCCCGCGCAGCAGGGCCAGCTCCTCCAAAAGGATCTGCGCCTCGAGGAGGTGCGGCTCCCGGCCGAGGCGTTCGCGGTAATTTCGGTCGCCGGCAATGGTCTCAAACCGTACCTCAGGCGGCCGTGCAAGGTAGGTGTCAATGTCATCGAAAGCGGGGCTTGTCATGCCCGCAAGCACCGCTTTGAGGGCCGCTTCATAGTACCCTTCGGTACTGGAAAAATAGTAACCGCCCTCTTCGGCCTGCGCCAAAGAAGCGAGTCGCTCCCCCTCCACCAGGGGCGTCTCCCGCATCGCCTCGAAAAAAGTGTCGGGCCGCAGATAGTCATCGTCCGAGATCGGCTGCTCCGTGTAACCGGGCAGCAGAGCACGCAGGGTCATCTGCATCAGCGTGGCACAGTTGCGGCTGAAAAAGCTGTAATCCCCCTCAAAGCGCCAGTGAATCTCATCAAGCTGCCGCAACAGGGTCTGAAGCTGCGCCCTGTTCAGCGTCAACGGCAGGGAATAGAGTTCTCGGAACTCGTCGATGGCATACCCGCGGTAGACATCCATAAAGGGAAAGGCGAAGAGGTGCGCCCTGTAGGCGCCGCTGAGGGCCTTGACGCTATTGAGTTCAAACTCGTCGATATGCGCCATGTATCCCAGCACCAGGTGTCCGTAGAGATTGCTCTCGCATGCCTCGGGCGACGTTTCACCTTCGGGACAGATGACCAGGCGCAGGGCGACGTGGCCGAAACGCGAAGCCATTGCACTCCCCTCGCCGGCAAAGAGCAGGTGAATGGCATAGAGCCGCTCCGGTGCAAGCCAGAAAGGAACAAGGCCCTCTGTCCGGCTGACCACCAGGAAAGGAAGCGGTTCCGTACAACGTGGAACGGGCAATCCGTACCGCGCCTGGAAATAGGCGCTGTAAACGGGGTGGCGGCAGGGGTAATCCGGCTCCAGCAGGAAGCCGGCCAGCGCATCGGCAAAGGCGTGCTGCGGCGAAGGCGAGGCCTCGAGCAGTGCAAGACGCCGGCGGAATTCCTCGTCGGCGCTCAGCAGGGGTGTACGGCTCTGCTGGATCAGATCCGACAGGGTCTCCGTCGCATTGTACTCACTGCCGACATCGGTCTGTGTACTACGCGCAGAGATGGCCAGACGCGGCAGGGCCTCTTCCCGGATGGCACGCTGCAGGGGGTCCGGAACCTGTTGCAAAGTGGTCGCGAGCGTCTCCCATTGCCGGAGGCTGAGACTGTGCAGCGGCGCATCAGGTGCCGGATCACGAAAGGCACAACCGCCCAGCAGCAGAAGCAGCAGGGCCGAAAGCCATCTCATCGGGCCGCGAAGGTTCCCACAGACGCTACGGAGCCGGTATGATAGGCCCGGGCCAGCATGGAGCCCGGTTTGGCCCAGGCGGCAGGGTGTGCCGCGTATTTTTTCTGGATCTCGCGCCGCTCCATCCAACGTGTCGGCAGGGAGGTGAGGTCAAAAATAAGGGCCAGAGGAGATAACGTCGCGGATGAGAGTCCGGCAAACGGGTCACGCTCCCGTGCCATATCGGCAACGGCCTGATCAAAATATTTCGTATAGGAAGCGCGCTCCAATGCCGCCTTTTTGTCAGCCTGGCGGCGGGCGGCCGCCTGCCGGCGCTGCTCTGCCGCCAGTCGCTGCCGCTCCGCTTCCTTGCCTTTTTCGTATTGATCCATCCATGCCGTCGCCTTGGCCTGGTCGCGTGCCACACCTTTGCCCTGCTTGTAACGCTCGACGACTTTGAGCATGGCATCGAGATTACCGCTCTCGGCGGCTTTCAAATCCTGCGAAGCCCTGACCGCTTCGATCTTGTCACGCCACATCTTCGCCTGCCCCGCGTCACGGCGTACCCCGGTACCGGCATCGTAGAGCTCGGCCACTTTGGCCATGGCGGCCATGTCGCCGTTTTCGGCCGACTTCAATGTCGCTTCGAAGGCTGCCCTCTTCCGGGCCTGCAGGGCTGCCTGTGTCAGCTGCGGGGCGGAGAGCACCACTTTGACCCGCTTGGCCACCCCGGCTATGGCGGTGAAACGCTCTGTGAACATCTGTTCATGCTCCGGATCGGGCATCCTTTTCGCCTCGACCGTCGTCGGACCGGCGGAGATGAAGACATCGAGGGGACTCTCCGAGCACTCCCCCTTTACACTGCCGTTGACATAGATCGTCGCACCGCTGTCCTGCGGGGCGCACAAAATACGCAATACGGTGTCATTCGCCTGGACGGCAACGGTAAAAACGGTGAGCAGGGGGATAAAAATCTGACGTTTCTTCATAGTCTCTTCCGGAAAAGTTGATAAAGCAGTGGCTAGTGCCCTTACACAAAAAGTCACATTGTACTTTTATAACATTTATTCGTCAAGTAAAAAACTGCTTAGATAATAGTCATTCCGGAACAGATTGCGGGGTGTCAGGCCGCTGTGGCCATTATAGGGTTACTCTGCCGTCGTACAGCAATCGCTGCCCGTACAGCACGATGACTCTTTTTTGCGGAACCACGGTTTGGCGAGGAAGTAGAGCACCAATCCCCACAGCAACAGTGACGACGCAACGGCGATAATACCCGCCTCTTCATGCAGGTGCACCAGCGCCTTCGGGTCGATCTCTGCACGGATAAAGAGCCAGTCGAGCATGAGCCCGAAAACGATGCTGGCCACGGTAATGGTGCCCAGGTAGATGGCGAGGGCCCTTGTGCCCAGCATCTTTTTCACGACGCCGATGGTGACGGTGTTCGTCGCGGGGCCCGCGCTGAGGAAGACGAAGGCCGCCCCGGCGCTCACGCCCGAGAGCATCAGCCCCGCGGCAATCGGCAGCGAGGCCGTCGCACAGACGTACATCGGTACGGCGACGGCGATGACGATAAGGTAGGAGAGCCAGCTGTTCTCGGCCAGGAGCGTGCCGAGGTCCTCGGGGATCGCCACGGTGATGAGCGCCCCGACAATGAGCCCCCAGAAGAGCGGTTTGGCGATGTCGCCGAGCAGGGTCACGAAGGCGTAGCGCAGCGCACCGC
This sequence comes from Thiomicrolovo sp. ZZH C-3, assembly GCF_054862725.1. Lineage (NCBI taxonomy): Bacteria > Pseudomonadati > Campylobacterota > Epsilonproteobacteria > Campylobacterales > Sulfurimonadaceae > Thiomicrolovo > Thiomicrolovo sp. ZZH C-3. The sequence continues at coordinate 373,656 of NZ_JBTKXX010000001.1, read as the reverse complement.
CCATCGAGAAGCGCTTTTTCGTTTCCGTTTCGCAGCCGCAGCCGGAGCTGCAGCAGCTCTCCTCCTCTTTTGGGGGAGCCGCCATGCTGAAACCGGCCGGCGCGGCCTGTTTCGGCGGGGCGGCCATCGAGAAGGCCGGGGCTTTCGGCGCGGGTGCGGGTTCCGGCTCCGAACCGAACAGGTTCGTCAGGATCCCGGCAATCATCGCCATGAGCATGGAGGTGAAGACGCGGTAGAGGGTAAAGGCCCACCCGAACATCCCGTAGGTCGCGAGAATGGAATCCACCCCCGTGATGGGCGTCGAGATGAGAAAACTGAGCGTCGCGCCGTGGCTCGCCCCGCTCTTCTTGATCGACGTCGCCAGCGGGATCACCCCGCAGGAACAGACCGGCAGCGGGATGCCGAAGAGGGTCGACTTGACGACGGAAGCCACGTTGTCGCTGCCCAGGTGCTTGGTGACCAGTGCGTCGGGCACGAGCTCGTGCAGCAGGCCCGCGAAAAGGAGGCCGAAAACGATGTAGGGGGCCATCGCATTGCTCAGGTCGACAAGCGCACCCCAAAAGAGGACCAGATACTCCATTGCTATTCCTTCTTCCAAAAACGCTATTGTCCGACGAAACGTTTTATAACACGCTTTTATCCGTCAATCTTACCGTTTTTACGACCGGGTTCTAAGGTTACCCTGCACACTTCTTACACACAGACTCACTATCATCCCCTATTCCGTCCAAAGGAGAACGATGTTCCGTCCGCTCTTAGCCCTGCTGCTCGCTGCCGCCGCGCTCCGGGCCGAAGGGATCGGTACCCTGATCGACCGCGCGCTTGAACAGCACCACTCGCTGAAGATGATCGAGCAGCGCCTCGGCGCGTATGACGCCATGGAGGACAAAAGCGCCCTCTTCGCCAACCCGGAGCTGCTTGTCGGCATCAACGACATCCAGTTCGACAACCCCACGGACCGCACCCTCGAGCCGATGCAGTTCACCTCCGTCACGCTGAAACAGAAATTCCCCTGGTTCGGGAAGCGCGGCGCGGCGGGGGAGAAGGTACGGGCACAGAAAGCCGTGCTCTTCGCCTCCTTTGAGGCGGCGCAGGCGGAGCTGGCCAAGCGGATCCGTCTGCGGGCCTACACCGTTGCCGAGCTGAACGCGCGGCTGGGCATCTTGCAAAGCTATTTGGAATTGACGGACCAGAACATTGCCCTCAACACCGCCTACGCCTCCACCCAGCGCGACCGCCATATGGGAATCATGTCCGCCGAGCTGCTCCGCTCCGACATCGCCGTGCGCCGGGAAAAGCTCATGGCAATGCTCACGGCGCAGAAGGCGCGACTGGCCTACCTCGTGCAGGCCCCCTTTGACACCGTAGAAGCCGATGAAGCGGTCACGCCCCCGCCGCCGTTGGAAACTTACCTGCAGCGGCTGGAGAACAACCGGATCTACCGCGTCAAAGCGGCCGACCAAAAGGCCGCGGCGGCGGAGACGAAAGTCAAAGCACTCTCGACCAACGCCGACCCCTTCGTGATGGTGGGCTACTACTACCGCGAGGCCCATCCCGACTACATGAGCGTCACCGTCGGCGCGGCACTGCCCCTTTACGGCGCGGAGCGCGACGACACCGAAGCGGCGCGCAAGGCGGAGCTGGCCACGGCGGAGGCGGCCGCCGACTACCGCCTGCAGCTGCGCAGCGAGATCGAAGCGGCCTACGCGGCGTTGACCGAGGCGTACCGCACCTACCGCATCATCACCGAGGAGAGCCTGCCCCAGGTCGAGCACATGGTCGATCTGAGTGACGCGAAACTGCGCAGCGGCAGCGACCTTTTCAACTATTTCGACCTGCTCGAACGCAAGCTCCGGTTCGACGAACAGCGCATCGCCGCGAAAGCCGACTACCTCCGCGCCGGCGCGCGCCTCAAAGCATTGACGGGAGAGATCAAATGAGAAAACAGATCCTAGTGCTTGCGGCACTGCTGCCCCTACTGCTTTGTGCCGATGAGCGGCCGAGCGTCGAACAGCTCTTCGCCGTCAAAACGGTCAAAGTGCAGCGCACAAGCGCCGCCCGGGCGCAGACCAACTACGGCTATGTCCGCGCCGAAGATTCCCGCAGGTACGACGTGTCGCCGCGCTTCGGCGGCTATGTCGAGAAACTCTACGCCGATACGCGCTACCGCCGGGTCAAAAAGGGGGAGGCGCTGGCCGCGGTCTACTCGCCCGAAGTGCTCCAGGCGAAGGAGGATTACCTCACCGCCCTGCGTTTCAACGCGACGCGTCCCAGCCCGGAGATGCTGGGCAGCCTCCGCAAAAAACTGTTGCTGCTCGGTGTCAGCCGCGCCGAGATCGACGCGGTCCGCTCAGGGATGAAAGCCGACGCCCTCACGACGATTCACGCCCCGGCATCGGGGTGGCTTTTTGAAAAGAGCGTCGTTGAGGGCTCCGCCTTCAAAGCGGGCATGAAGCTCTTTACCATCGTCAACCTTGAGCGTGTCTGGGTCGAGGCCGCGCTCTACCAGCAGGAGCTGCCCCGGCTCGCCTCCCTGAGCGATTTCACGGTCAGGGTCAGCGGCGTAGCGCGGGCCTACCCCGCCAAAAAACTCACGCTCTACCCCGACATCGACCCCAAGGCGGCCACGGTCACCCTGCGCCTCGCCGTCGACAATCCCCGCGGCGAGCTGCTGCCGGGCATGTACGCCACGGTCACTGCGGCGGCGGCGGCGTTGCCGCTGCTCACCCTGCCCCGCACGGCCGTGCTGCGCAAGCACGGCGGATGGTACGTCTTCCGCGCCGGGGATTTCAAGGGGGTTTTCGAACCCGTCAAGATCGAGGTCAAACCCCTCGACAAGGACCGCTTCGAGGTCGTTTCGGGGTTGAACGCCGGGGATGAAGTCGCCGGCGACGCCCTCTTCATGCTCGACGCCGACGCCCAGATCAGCGGACTGGAGTAGGGGATGATTGAACGCCTTATCGCCTTCAGCGTCAAAAACCGGTTTCTCGTCCTTATGGCGACGCTCTTTCTCGTTTTCGGCGCCTACCGGGCAGTGATGACGACCCCGCTCGACGCCCTGCCGGACCTCTCCCCGCCCCAGGTCATCGTGCAGGTCACCTGGAAGGGGCAGAGTCCCGAGATCGTCGAGGACCAGGGGACCTACCCGCTGGTGTCGCAGTTCCTCTCCATCGCCGATATCCGCACCGTACGCGGCTTCTCCACCTATGAAAACGCGCTCGTCTACATCATCTTCAAGGAGGGGACCGATCTCTACTGGGCCCGCTCACGGGTCCTGGAGCAGCTTGCCGCCATCCAGAGCAAACTGCCCGAGGGGATGGAAGTCGCCCTGGGACCGGACGCCTCGGGGGTGGGCTGGGTTTATGAGTACGCCCTGACCTCGCAAACGAAGAGCCTCGCCGAGCTGCGCACCCTGCAGGACTACTACTTCAAATATGCCCTGATGGGCGTTGACGGTGTCAGCGACGTGGCCACTGTGGGCGGCTTCGTACCGACCTTCCAGCTCACCGTGAACAATGACGCGCTTATCCGCTACAGTCTCTCCGTCGGCGACGTTGCGCGGGTACTGCGGCAAAATAACAACGATACCGGCGGGCGCATCGTCATCCAGAACGGTTTCGAGTGGATGGTGCAGGCGAAGGGCTACCTCGAAGACCTGGACGCCATCCGCGACCTCGTCGTCACCGTCAAAAAGGGCATCCCCGTCACCCTCGCGCAGCTGGGGAGGGTGGAAGTCGTGCCTGCCGCCCGCCGGGGGATGGCGGACCTTAACGGCCTGGGCGAGGTCGTCGGCGGGATCGTGATGGTGCGCTACGGCGAGGACGTCTACAGCGTCATCCAGCGGATCAAGGCGAAAATGGCCGCCCTGCACATCGACGGGGTCGACGTTGTCACCGCCTATGACCGCTCCGGACTGATCGACAAAGCGATCGGTACCCTCACGGACACCCTCGCCCTGGAGAGCATCATCGTCGTGATCATCATCGGCCTCTTCCTGATGCACCTGCGCTCTTCGCTTATCGTGCTGCTCGTGCTGCCGCTCGTGATCGGCGCGACCTTCGGGCTGATGAAACTCGCCGGCATCGGCAGCAACATCATGAGCCTCGGCGGGATCGCCATCGCCCTGGGGACCGTCGTGGACGCGAGCATCGTCATGATCGAGAACGTTCACAAGAAATTAACGTCCGCGCAGCAAAGCCACGCGGACTACGCTGACGCTGAGTCCGCCTCGGCGGCGCGCCCACGCGCAGCTACACCGCGCTCCGTCAAAGCGCCAGTACTTTCAGAGGAAGAACGTATCAAAGTTATCATTGAAGCGGCGCAGCAGGTGGGACGTCCCATCTTCTTCGCCCTCGCCCTCGTCGTCGTCTCCTTCCTGCCCATTTTCGCGCTCTCGGGCGAGGAGGGGCTGCTCTTTACCCCGCTGGCCTTCACCAAGACCTTCGCCATGTCCGCGGGCGCCATTCTCGCCGTCACGCTGGTGCCGGTGCTGATGGTCCTCTTTATCCGCGGCCCCATCCGCGAAGAGACCGCCAACCCCATCAACCGCTTCTTCCTCTGGCTCTACCAGCCCCTGCTGGCGTGGGGACTGAAGCTGCGCTACGTCGTCCTGACCGCCTCGCTCGCCCTGCTCGTCGCCATCGCGCCGCTGTACGAGAAACTTGAGTGGGAGTTCATGCCGATGCTCAATGAACAGACGTTCATGTACATGCCGGTGACGCCGTTCGGGATCAGCATCGACCAGAGCAAGGCGCTGACGCAGAAGACGGACAAGATCCTCAAGAGCTTCCCCGAGGTGGAAACGGTCTTCGGCAAAGGGGGGCGCGCCGACACCGCCACCGACCCCGCTCCCCTGGGGATGCTCGAGACGATCATCACTTTCAAAGACCCCTCCCAGTGGCGGGAAGGAATGACCTACGAGCAGCTGCGAAACGATATGGAAGCGGCCCTCCAGGTCCCCGGGCTTGTCAACTCCTGGACCTACCCCATCCGCGGCCGGATCGATATGCTTTTAAGCGGCATCCGCACCCCCGTGGGCATCAAGCTCTACGGCAGCGACGCCGCGACGCTGCAGCGGCTGGCACGGGATATCGAACAGAGACTGATGCCGCTGCCCGAATCCCAGTCGGTCTTCGCCGACCGCTCCGCCGCGGGCTACTATATCGACATCGATATCAACGAAACGGCGCTGCAGCGCTACGGGCTCGCAAAGACGGCCCTGCTCGAAACCACCCGCGCGGCCATCGGCGGGATGAAGGTGACGACGCTCTACAAAGGGATCGAACGCTACCCCGTCGCCCTGCGGCTTGAGGAGGATGAACGGCGGAATCTCGACGCTATCCGCGCCCTTCCCGTCAAGACGCCGCTGGGATTCGTCCCCCTCTCCACCTTCGCCGACGTCCGCTACCGCGAAAGCGCCTCGGTCATCAAGAGCGAAATGGCGACGCCGGTCACCTATGTCTATATCACCCCGCGCCCGGGCGTGGGCGCCGTCGCCTACAAAAATGCCGCGCTGAAGGCCCTCGCGGACTTCCCGCTGCCGCCGGGCTACCACATGGAGTGGGCGGGCCAGGCGGAGTACCTCGCCTCGGCCTTGGAGCAGATGCGCTGGATCATCCCGGCGGTGCAGGCGGTGATTTTGCTGCTGATCTACCTCTCCCTGCGGCGCTTCGCCGCGACCCTGATCGTCTTCCTGACGCTGCCCTTCGCCCTGCTGGGCGGGATCGTCTATATCTGGATGCTCGGCTTCAGCATGAGCATCGCCGTCATCGTCGGTTTTCTCGCCCTGCTGGGAATCGCGGCGGAGACGGCGATCGTCATGATCGTCTATCTCACCGACAGCGTGGAGGCCTCCCGCGCGGCGCTGGGCGAACGTTTCGACGCCGACGCGCTAAAGACCGCGATCAATGAGGGGGCCGTCAAACGCGTCCGCCCCAAGCTGATGACGGTCTTTTCCATCCTCGCCGGCCTTGCCCCCATCATGTATACCCACGGGGTCGGCAGCGAGGTAATGCAGCGCATCGCCGCCCCGATGCTCGGCGGGATCGTCACCTCGGCGCTGCTCAGTCTCCTTATCATCCCGATTCTCTACGAGATGTACGAGCGGCGCCGCTTGAACCAACAACCGGGCGGCACTACCCACACCACACCAAAGGAAAACAGATGAAACAGACGTTTTATACCGCCGCGCTGCTTGCAGCGCTTCTCGCCCTCGCAGGCTGCAGCGATCAGAAAAAAGCTTCCGATACCCCGACGGCAGGCGCCATGAAATGCGGTGCCGGCAAATGCGGGGCCAATATGGTCAGCGGCAGCTCTGAGCTTGCCAAGAAGCAGCGCGCCATCCTCTCGCAGATGTCAACGGAAGACCCGCGCATGGGGTGCGTCATGAATGCACAGACGGTCGAGGCGATCTACGACTGTGTGCGGGACCCCGACACCGGCAAACTGACGCTGGAGTACAACGCACCGGAATAATCAGCGGAAGGAACGTTTGCACACTGTGTGCACGGAAACGTTCTATGATAGCATTGAGGAGAACGCCATGGAACACGATCATATGATGCACCATGAACATGCTGCGGCGCATAACCACTCCGAACATGCGGGGCACGGACACGGCGCGATGGGCCATATGCACCATATGGAGGAGATGCGGCGGCGCTTCATCGTTTCGCTGATCGTCACCGTCCCCATCCTGCTCTTCTCGCCGATGCTGCAGAGCTGGGCCGGTTTCCGCATCGATTTCCCTTACCGCGACGTAGTAACCGTCCTGCTTTCCACCTTCATCTACCTCTACGGCGGCAAACCCTTCCTGACGATGACACTGGACGAGCTCAAAACACGTCAGCCGGGAATGATGACCCTGATATCGATGGCGATCACCGTCGCCTACGGCTACTCCGTCTCCACCCTCTTCTTCCCCGGCGGCAAAGCCTTTTTCTGGGAACTGGCCACCCTGATCGACGTGATGCTCATCGGTCACTACATCGAGGCCAAAAGCATCCTCGGCGCCTCCAATGCCCTTGAAGACCTCGTACGGCTGATGCCCAAAACGGCGACGCGGCTGAACCGGGACGGCACCTCGGAAAGCGTCGACGTCAGCGCCCTGCAGCCGGGCGACCTTATCCTCGTACGGCCCGGGGAGAACATTGCCGCGGACGGCACGGTCGAAGCGGGAGAGAGCACTGTCAACGAATCCCTGCTCACGGGAGAGTCCAAACCCGTTTTCAAGACCGCCGGAGCGACGCTCTTCATGGGGGCCCTCAACCTCGACGGTGCCCTGCGCGTGCGGATTACGAAACCCGGTGAACAGAGCTACCTCTCCCAGGTGATCGCCCTTGTCAAAGAGGCCCAGCAGAGCCGCTCGCATACCCAGGACCTGGCCAACCGCGCCGCGGGATGGCTCTTCTACGCCGCGCTCGCCGCGGGGAGTGCCACCTTTGCCGTCTGGGCAGCGCTCGTCTCCCCCGCCGATGCCGTTTTGCGCAGCGTCACCGTCCTTATCATCGCCTGCCCCCACGCCCTGGGCCTCGCCGTACCGCTGGTCGTCGCCATCTCGACGTCACTCGCGGCGAGATCGGGCATACTGATCCGCAACCGGCAGGCCTTCGAAGCCCTCCGCGGCATCGATACCATCTGCTTCGACAAAACGGGCACCGTCACCGAAGGGCGCCTCGCCGTCACCAGAATGGCCGCCACAGAAGATGACAATACAATGCTCGCCTATGCGGCCGCGCTGGAACGCGACTCCGAGCACAGCATCGCCCGCGCCGTCACCGCCTATGCCGATGCCCAGGGCATCCGCCCGATGCAGGCCGAGGCCTTCAAGGCGATTCCCGGCATCGGGGCCTCGGCGGAAGTCGACGGGCATGCGGTCATGATCGGCGGCCCGCAGCTCATTGAGCGCGAAGGCTTTGAGATCCCTCCGCCGCTGCACCAGTTCGAGCAGACGGCCTCGACGACGGTCTGGGTCGTCGTCGACCGCCGTCCCCTCGGTGTCATCCTCCTTGATGACAGGATCCGCGACAGCTCCGCGGATGCCGTTGCGGCGCTTAAATCGTTCGGTATCCGGACCTGGATGCTGACCGGCGACAACGAAACCGTTGCCGCCGCCGTCGCAGAGAAGACGGGCATCGACCGTTACCGCTCAGGGCTGCTGCCCGATGAGAAACTCGCCTTTGTCAACACACTCCGGGAGCAGGGCAGACGCGTCGCGATGGTCGGCGACGGGGTCAACGACGCCCCCTCCCTGCTCGGGGCCGACATCGGCATCGCCGTGGGCGCCGGTACGGACATCGCCATCGACAGCGCCGACATCATCCTGACCCAAAGCGACCTCTGCAGTGTCGTGGACGCCGTACGGCTTTCGCGGCGCACCTACGGCAAGATGAAAGAGAACCTCTGGTGGGCGAGCGGCTACAACCTCGTCGCCATCCCCCTCGCGGCCGGGGTGCTCGCCCCCTGGGACATCGTTATCGGTCCGGCGTTCGGTGCTGTCTTGATGTCCATCAGCACCGTCATCGTCGCGCTCAATGCGCAGCGGCTGAAACGCCGTGACCTTATGGTGTAGTTTTTCAAAAAGGAGAGAAGATGCATACCTTCGGCATGGGCTGGATGTGGCTGTGGTGGCTGCTGCCTTTCATCATTATCGCCGCCGTGCTTTTCGTGGCAACCGGACGCAACGGCCGCAGCCGCCGCTCCCGGGCCCTGGAGATCCTCGAAGAGCGCCTCGCCCGCGGGGAGATCGACATCGCTACCTACGAAAAACTCAAAGCGGAGTTGACCGAAAACGACTGAAACGGTAAAAAGCCGCTTCTAACCGTGAAAAGATTAAGATAGTTGATTCCCATTGGAGGCGGGCCATGCGCATACTGCTGCTCGAAGACGACCCCGTACTCTCCGACATCGTCGGTGACTACCTCTCAGCGCATTACGAGACGGACCGGGCCTACACTTCCGACGAGGCGACGGCCCTGGTCGGTGAAAAGCACTACGACCTCTTCATCTTCGACATCAACGTCCCCGGCCAAAACGGCATCGCCCTGCTGCGGAGCCTGCGCGAAATGAGTATCACCACCCCCGCTATCCTCGTCACCGCCTACGAAGACACCGCCCGGCTCAAAGCCGGTTTCGACGCCGGCGCCCACGACTACATCCGCAAACCCTTTGCCCTCGAGGAGCTGCGCCTGCGTATCGAGAACAGCAAGCGTCTCTTCAACATCGAGCAGCGGGAGAAGATCCGACTCGGCAACGGCTGCCTGTACGACCCCGATGCCAAACGCATCGAAACGGAACAGGGGCGCCAATCCCTGGCACCGAAAGAGGCGGCAATGCTGGAGTATTTCCTCGCCCACCCGGGGCGTACCCTCTCCGCGGAGGAGCTGATGCAGAACCTCTGGGAGTACGACCAGCTGCCCAGCGATGCGACCCTGCGTTCGCACATCCGCCGCCTGCGCGAGCTGATCGGCAGCGAGCGCATCAGCACCGTCCGCGGCATAGGCTACCGCTATGAATGAGCTCGAAAAACGCTCCTTCTACTCTTTCCTGGGGCTCTATATCGTCTCGTCCTTTCTCTTTATCCTGCTCGCGGGTTTTTGGTACTACACGGCCCAGAAACACGCTTTCGAGAACAACGAGCACTACCGGCTGGAACATATCGCCGACCGCATCGGCACGGCGATCATCATGGCCCATATGCACGGCAGCCCGCTGCAGATTCCCGAACTGCAGGGCAGGGATATCCGCATCGCCCTGATCGGGACGGACGGGCGGCTTGTCTCGGGGGAACTTCCCGCAGGGCTCCTTCCCGACGGCCCCGACTACCGCGAATACGGCGGACGGATGGTCCTTGTCTCCGACGCCCCCAAGGAGCACCTGCAGATCCGCTATGTCATCGTCAGTTCCGATGCGCTCTTCGGGGTGCTCTCAGAGCTGCGCGAGGTCGTGCTGGCAATGATGGCCGCCATCGCCCTGCTCGCCGCGACCGTCGCCTGGACCCTCTCCAAACTCTTTATGCGTCCCCTGCACCAGCGCGTCGTCCAGACCGAGCGGTTCGTCAGCGACGTCACCCATGAGCTCAACACCCCCGTGACCGCCCTCTCCATGGCGGCCGAACAGCTCCTGAACGCCGGACGCTGCAGCGAGAAGACCCTGCGCAACATCACGGCAAGCACCCGGCAGCTCTATGACATCTACCGCTCGCTGACCTACCTCAATTTCGCACGCGAACCTGAGACGCCACACCCCATCGACCTGGCCGGCGTGGCGGAAAAAAGCGCGGCCTACTACCGGCCGCTGATGGAGAGCAAACAGCAGACCCTTTCCCTTCAGACGCACCCGCTGTACTTTGCCATCCCCGAGGCGGAAGCGCAGCTGCTGCTGGGCAACCTCATCGGCAATGCCGTCAAGTACTCTCCGCCACGGGCGACGGTGCATCTGGAGATGGATGCGGGGTGTCTTGTCGTCAGGGATGAGGGGATGGGGATTGCGCCCGAACAGCAGCACAGGATCTTTGAACAGTTCACCCGCGCCACGGAAATAGGCGGGGGCTTCGGGGTGGGGCTCTCCATCGTCAAACGGATCTGCGACGCCTACGGCATCACGCTGACGCTCGATTCTGAAGAGGGGAAGGGGACGCAGTTCCGCCTCTGCTTCCCGCAAGAAGCGTCAGGGGTATAAAGAGGAGCGTAGCTCAGCCGAGCCGATCGAGGTCCGCTTCGTCGAACTCCTGCTTCAGCGGGATCAGGATGCTCACGGCAACCAGCGCGATCCCGAAAACGAGGATCATGACGCTGCCCATGTCCCCGGCAGCACCGGTAAGGATGCTTTTGCCGAGGTCCGGCCCCATGAGAGGCTTGAAAACCGGCTCATACAGAAGGGTGAATACGAGCCCGCCGAGCAGCCCGCCGATCGCCCCGACGAGCACGTCGATCCGCCCCTCGGCGATGGAGACGGGGCCCGTTCCAGGGCATTTTCCGAAGATCGCCATGGAGACGCCGAAGATCACCCCGCCGATAATAAGCCCGCCGAGTAGGATCGGTTTGATGTGGTAGTGTGCCCACCCCGCTTCGATCATAAAGTAAAGCCCGATGCTCGCTACCCCGACGGCCAGGAAGAGCATCTTCGGTACGACCGTGTCGCGCAGCATCGCGAACCCGGCGATCTTCTCGAACTTGTCGACGCGACTGTACTGGATGATCCCCCCGAAGAGGATCCCGATGACGAAGACGAGCACAACGGAACCGTGCCCCTCGTTCGCGACCGTGTCGAACATCCCCATAATACGCTCAAACATCCTGTGCCTCCTTCTTGTAGAAGAGACGGCCTGTAATGAGCAGGGTCGCCATCACGATGCCGCCGAAGATCATCGCGCTGATCGCCGTCTGGCTCATGCCGCTGAGGAAGTGGCCGCTGGTACACCCCCCGGCCAGGCGCGCGCCGATGATCATGAAAAACCCGCTCGCGAAGCTCCAGGAGAGGCGGGAGACGACGGAACCGTTCTTGTACTTTTTCCATGCCGTCGGAATGATGCTGAAACGGAAGCTCTTAGTGATAAAGACCGAGGTGACGAACCCCCCGACCAGCGCGCCCAGCAGCATCACGCCTTCCCAGGCGCCGGCACTATCGATCTCCTTGAGATAGCCGTACTGCTCCGGGTCGAGGTTGAAGAGCAGCCCCGCAAAATAGGGGACATAGGTCGAAGCGCCGATGGGGCGGTCCGCCCCGAAGATGGAGAAGGTGAACATCAGCAGCAGCGCCATCAGCAGACCGCCGACCCACCAGGGAATACGTCTGATCATAAAAAGCCCTTATTAAATTTATTTGCTTTAATAATTATAATACAAATAAATGCAAACAATAAATCAATATTATTTTCAAAATCATTCAAACTTTTTGAGCATCGCAGCAGACCCTATGCTATGATAAGGCCATGAATGATACCATCGCCCCGGAATTCCAGCCCCTTATTGACGCCGTCGAAGCCCACCTGCTCGGCAAACGCCATGCCGTCACCCTGACACTCGCGGCCTTCTTCGCCGGGGGGCACGTCCTGCTTGAGGATATCCCCGGTGTCGGGAAAACGACCCTCGCCAAAACCTTCGCCGGCGTGATGGGGCTCAATTTCGGGCGCATCCAGTTCACCGGGGACCTGCTCCCCTCCGACATTCTCGGGGTGAGCTATTTCGACCAGGAGAGCGGCAAGTTCGTCCTGAAAAAGGGGCCCATCTTCACCCAGTTCCTCCTCGCCGACGAGATCAACCGCTCCATGCCCAAGACCCAGTCGGCACTGCTCGAGGCGATGGAGGAGCACCACGTCACCATCGACGGCAAAAGCCACGATCTCAAAGAGCCCTTCTTCGTCATCGCGACCCAGAACCCCCACGAAGAGGTCGGCACCTTCTCCCTGCCCCACTCCCAGCTGGACCGTTTTCTCTGTTCCTTCGGGATCGGCTACCCCGACAAAGAGGCCGAACGCGCGGTACTGCTGGGCAGCGGCAGCCGCGCCGGTGCGGCAGTGCCCCTCATTGATGCTGCGGCGGTCAAGGGGGCAATGGACGCCGTGCAGAACGTCCACCTCAGCCCGATGCTGCTGGACTACCTCCAGTCACTCATCGCCTATACCCGCGACAGCGGCCGCTTCGTCTACGGCCTCTCGACCCGCGGCGCCCTGGCCATGGCCGCCATGACCCGTGCATGGGCCCATCTGCACGGACGCGACTATGCCGTCCCAGACGATGTCCAGGCCGTCGCCGGCGAAGTCTGTCTCCACCGCCTCGCCTTCAAAGAGGGCGTCACGACCCTCGCACGCCTCCGCCATGAGCTCTTTTCGCACGTTTCGGCGGATGCGTAAACGCGTCCGCCAGCGGGCAACGCGTTTCAGCCTCCTGGTCGTCGTCCTGCTCTTCGGCCTCTTTCTCGAGGCTTATATGCACAACTTCAACCTCGTCTATATCACCCTCTTTTTCGTCTTTGCCAGCGCCTTTGCCGCCGGCCCGCTCGGGCTGCGCAACCTCGGCTGCCTCGAAGCGGAACCCAGCGGCTGCGAGCGGCTCTTCGCCCGCCGGAACGGAACCTGCCACTTCAAGATCCGCAACACCTCCGCTCTGGGGGCCTGGGCCGTGGAGCTCCACGGGGCGGGAAGCGTCACCCCTCTGCCGGATATCCCCCCGTATACGACCGTGACCGCCGCGCTGCCGCTCGCCCCGGAACGGCGCGGCCGCTTTGAGGCCGGCCCCTGTACGCTGCAGAGCCTCTTCCCCCTCTCGACGGTCCGTTTTGTCCTCGAGATCGCCAAAAGCTGCGAACACATCGTCTTCCCCGAACCCAAAGGCGAACCCCTGCGCAGCTTCCTGCTGCGGCGCCGTTCCCCCTTCGGTGACGAGACCGATTTCGAGGGACTGCGCAGCTACAGCGGGGCGGAGAGCCCTTCGCGCATCCACTGGCCCTCCGTCGCCAGGGGTGAACTTGCCGTCAAGCACTTCGATCGGGAGCAGCGGACGGAAACACTCCGGTTCGAATTCCTGCGCAGCGGCAGGGACAATGAGAGCCGCCTGTCGCAGTTGACCCTCTGGACCCTCGAATGCGAAGCGGCACGGCTTCCTTTTACCATCGTCATGCCCCGCAAGGAACTCGACAGCAAAAAGGAGGGGATCGATGCGATTCTTACCTATCTGGCGCTCTACTGATCCGGCGGCCAAACAGCCGGGACGCATCGCCGCCCGCCTGCAGAGCTGGAGTGCCTCGCGCGAGCTCTTTTTGCTGGACCTTGCCTACCTTGCCGTTATCACGCCCCTGCTGCTGCTCGTCAAAGCGCCGATGCTGCTTTTCCTGCTGCTCGTGCTCATGCTCCTGCTCGCTGGAAAAAAGGGGAGCACGGGTACCCTCCTGCTCGTCGCCCTGACCGGCCTGCTTGCGGTCTTTTTCTCCATTTACGGGGCCTTCAACTTCGCGGGCCTCTCAAGGCTGAAACTCTTCGTCGAACTGATCCTCTACCTGCTGCTGCTCGCCGTCAGCCTGCAGCGGCTCACCCGCACGATCAACTTCTACCTGCTCATCTCCCCCGTGCTGCTGCTCGCCCTGTCGCTCTTCTTTTTCGACTCCATCGCGATGCTCGGCTACGTCGTTTTCGAGGTCTTTATCCTGCTGTGGCTGATGCTCGCGCACCGCACCGGGGCCGACCCCCTCTCCAGCCTCCGGATCACGGGGATGCTCTTTGCCCTCTCGCTGCCCTGGGTCGTGCTGCTCTTTTTCTTCTTCCCCCGTATCTCCTTCGAGCACGCCTCCTACGGTTTTCGGGGCGACAACATCACCCGCACCGGCCACGACGGCACGATGCGCATGGACAGCGCCGCCCTGCTCGTGCCCTCCGAACGCATCGTCATGGAGGTGGGGTTCCAGAACGCCATCCCCGCCGACGGGCAGCTCTATTTCCGCGGCAGCGTACTTTACCGCGACAAAAAAGATCACTGGGAGCCCCTTCCCGCTTATGTCAGAAGGGCCTTTGCCCCGAAACAGAACGCCCAGAGAGGAATGTACGGTTCCGCGCAGCAGGTCACGGCCTACAAGGTGTCGCTCTACCCGACCCACAAGAAGTGGCTCTACCTCCTCGACCTGCCGCTGGAAGCCCCGGAGGGAGCGACGATCAACGCCGACTTCGAAACGACGCTGGAGAAGCCCATCGAGGAGCCCCAGCACTACGATGCGGGATCGGCCCTCGTCTACCGCTACGGCAGTAGCACCGAACGCACGGTGCTGGCCTACGCCCGCGACGTCAACCGTAGCGCCCATCCCCGCAGCGCAAAGGCTGCCGATACGCTCGCGGCAGCCAACCCAGACCCGGAACAGCGCCTCGGCGCCCTCTTCCGATTTTTCCGCGACCAGAACCTCACCTACAGCCTGCGCCCGGAGCCCCTCGACCTGAACCATACGGCCGACAGTTTCCTCTTCGACAAACGCAAGGGGTACTGTGTCCATTTCGCCGGTGCCTTCGTCACCTTCTCAAGGCTCGCGGGCCTGCCTGCCCGCGTCGTCACCGGCTACAAAGCCGACCGCAAGAACAGCGTCAACAACTACCTCGCCGTCAAGGAGCGCGACGCCCATGCCTGGGCCGAGGTCTATGCCGGTGGCCGCTGGCAGCGTGTCGAAACGACGGCGGCCGCCGCTTTCATTGACAACGAGAGCGCAGAGCTGCTGCGCCAGACCGGTACCCTCGAGGACAACAGCGACCGCCTCACCCGCCTGAACCTCTACCTGCTCTATATCAAGTACCAGGTAGAGACCTGGGTCCTGCAGTACAGCCACTTCCGACAGATGCGGCTGCTTGAAAAGGTCAAAACGAACCCGCTCTTTGCCGCCAAACTCGCCGGCGCTTTCGCCCTGCTCGTGCTGGCCAGCGCGGCGCTCTTTCTCTGGCTGCGCCGTCCGCGCTGCGGCAACAGGCTGCTCTGCCTGCTGCGCCCGCTGCTCACGCGGCTGCAGCGCCGCGGTTTCGTACGGGAGGAGGGGGAGACCCTGCATACGTTCTTCGCACGCTACCTCGTGGTCCACCCCGGCAGCGCCCTGACCGAAGTCGACCGCCTCTACCACCGGCAGCAGTACGGCAGGAGCAGAGAAGATGCAGTACAATTCAAAAAAGCCATCCGCGCTTTTCTGCGCGAAAAACCCGCCAAAGGAGGCTCCGATGCTCATAAACTATGACGCTGCACATGCCGGTGATATCTACAAACTGATGTCGCAATCCATCATCCCCCGCCCCATCGCCTGGGTCGTCACCGAGAGCAACGGCATCGTGAACGTCGCGCCCTTCAGCTACTTCACCGGCCTCTCCTCCAACCCGCCGACGATGCTCTTTTCCGTCGGGCACAAAAGCGACGGGACTCCCAAGGACACCCTGCGCAACCTCCGCGAGACGCAGAAGTGCACCGTCTGCATCGCTTCAGAAGCGCAACTCGAGCACCTGCACCTCTCCTCCAAGGAGCTCGAAGCCCACGTCAGCGAAGCCGAGCAGTTCGCCATTCCCCATACGCGTCCCGTACCGGGGTACCCGCCGATGATCGAGGGCGCCCCCATCGCCTTTTTCTGCGACTTTCACAGCGAAGTCGACCTGGGCGAGAGCAAAACGATCCCGCTTATCGTCGAGATCAAGGCGCAATTCGTCGACGACGCCTGCATCACGGACAAAGCGCGCATGACGATCACTTTCGAGCCCATCGCGCGGATCGGCAAGAGCTACGCCCATATCGGCGAAGAGCGCACACCGCCGCCGATCCCCTGATCACTCCCGTTCGATCTTCCTGTCCCGTCCGAGCCGGAACACGTCGAAATCTTCGGCAATGAATAAGGGGCCGTCGTAGGCTGAACGGATCTCCAGTTCTATTTCGCTTAATTCATGGGGGCCGCCCCTGCCGAAGCGGGGACTGATGTGCGTCGCGATGAGGGCGCCGACACCGGCAGCCCCTACGGCGCGGCCCAGATCGCGGGCCGTCGTATGCAGCTGTTTTTCGACGAGGCTGTCGTAAATCGCCTGCGTGTAGGTGCATTCATGCACGAGCAGGTCGAGCCCCTCCAGCGCCTCGCCCAGTACGGAAGGCTCCGCATTATCCCCGGCAATGACGAGTGAGCGTCCCCGCACCGGCTCCAGCATGTACGCCTGCGGTTCGTAGACCCGCCCCTCATGGGTGACGGTCACCCCCCTTTTCAGCTCGCCGTAGAGCGGCGAAGGTTCCAGTCCGTCACTGCGCAGCTTCGCCTCGTCGAGCCGGTTGGCGGTGTCGTTCTCCCTGATCAGGAAGGCGTGGCTCTCGATGGAGTGCACCAACGGCAAAACAGTGATGCGGAAGCGGTCGAAGACGAAGCTCTCCCCCGGCGTGTACTCGATGATCTGCAGGTCGTACCCGAGGTAGTCGGCGTCGGTCTCCGTAAAGCAGTTGATGAACGCGGCAATTCCCTTTGGGCCGTAGATCTTCAGCGGCCGGAAGGCCCGGTCCATCCGCTTGGATGCCAGCAGCCCCGGCAGCCCGAAGATGTGGTCGCCGTGCATATGGCTGATAAAGATCGCGGCCAGTTTGCCGACGGAGGGGCGTGTGCGCAGCAGCTGGTGCTGGGTCCCCTCCCCGCAGTCGAAGAGGTACCACTGGGGCTCCTGCTCCATCTGCAGTGCCAACGCCGTCACGTTGCGCTCCTTCGTCGGTTTCCCCGCGCTCGTTCCAAGGAAGGTCAGTTTCATACGCATAGTATAGTACAATATAGGGGCATCTCTAGAAACCCTATGCGGTCTCAGCACCGCAGAGAATGTCATAATCAAGGCGACGCTTTGACGGCCTAGCCTAAGCTAAGCCGAAAAGTGGCAACGCCGAGTATGGCTTTTCTCTGCGGTGCCCTATGGGAGGGCTTTGGGAGCATGGTCTTTCCTCCGTTTTCATCTTGACTTAGCTTAGACTAGGCCTGTGCCGAAAACAAAGAAAATCTCACGCTTCCAAAGCTCTCTGAGATGCGCATAGAGTTTCTAGAGGTACCCCTGAATGCGCAAACATCGTGGATTGGCCCCCGAAGACACCCTCTTTTTCGATCCGAAGCGGCTGGCCGTGCTGCGGCAGGCCGTCGGCGATCTCTCCTGGCTGCTGCAGCGCGGCTACAGCACCAAGGCCGCCCTGACGCTGGTCGGCAACCATTTTCAGCTCGTCGAGCGCGAACGGCTCGCCATCGTGCATACCGCCGGCGACGGCGCACCGCGTCGCACTCCCCTGACCTTCGAGGCGCTTCGGGGCAAAACGCTCTGCATCGACGGCTTCAACCTGCTTATCACCCTTGAAACGGCGCTGGGCGGCGGTATCATCCTGATCGGGACGGACGGCTGCTACCGCGACATCGCCAATATCCACGGCGCCTATGCCCTGCGGGCCGAGACCGAAGAGGCTATCTCCCTCGCCGCCACTACGCTCAAAGCGGCCGGGATCGCCGAGGCGCGTTGGCTCTTCGACCGTCCCGTTTCCAACAGCGGAAGGGTGGCCGCCCTCGTCAATGAAACTGCGCGCAGGCTTTCGGTCCCGATGGAGGCGATCACGGCCGACGAGGTCGACGCCAAGGTGAAACGGTGCGGCGGCGTCGCCGTCACCGCCGATTCAGAGATCCTCGCCGGCGGGGTGGCATGGTTCGACCTCGCCGGCCATATCATCCAAAGGCAGATCCCGGATGCACGCCTTATCGACCTGCGTTCTGCTACCGATGCTTAAGCCGTCCCCGGAGGCCCTGCACCCCTCAGACCCTCCTAAGCAAGCTGTGTTAAGATTGCACTATCAGACGGCCTCCCTGGAGTGTTGGCCGTTTGCTCCAACGAACGGGCGCATGCCATGACGTATCCTCTCGCGCTTTTATCCATCTTTATATTTATTTTTCTGATCTGGTTTTTCATCGCCTCCTATCGCAGCCGCCGTAAAAAAATGCTCCTTGACACCCTGCGTACCGCACCCTTCCCCGAACCGTGGCGCCTTTACCTGGAACAGACCGTTCACTATCCGCAGCTCGGTGAAGCGGAGCGCCGGCGTATCGAACGCGCCGTCTTGCGTTTTGTCTATACGAAACCCTTCAGCGGGGTCGGGCTCGAGGTGACGGAGGAGATGAAGGCCGTCATCGCCTTTTACGCCTGCCTGATGGTACGGCACCGGCCCGAATCCTACGACTACCCGACGCTGGGCGGCATCATCATCTACGCCGACGGTTTCGTCGTCGACGAGTTTCACGAGCACGGCGGGATCGTCTCCGAACAGCGCTCGGTGCTGGACGGGCAATCCTCCCACGACACCGTCGTCCTCGCCTGGCCCGATGTGGAAGCCGAAGCTTACCACCCCTCCGAATACAACGTCGTCATTCACGAATTCGCCCATCTCCTGGACTTCGAAGACGGGCTGACCGACGGCCTGCCGCTGCTCTCAAAGGAGCTCGCCCCCCAATGGGAGCATCATCTGACCCGGGAGTTCAGTCACCTCAGGAACGCCGCTGATCACGGCCATCTGAACGAAAAGCAGCAGCTCCTCGGCACCTACGCGGCCACGGACATGGCCGAGTTTTTTGCCGTCGCTTCCGAACGCTATTTTATGCAGCCCGACGCTTTCGCACACCACTACCCCGAACTCCACACCCTCTTTTCCGCCTACTACGGCTGACACCCCACCCCGCAAGCTCCCCTCAACAAATTGAAAACCACTCTCAAATGACGATAAAACTATATTTTTATTTTAGTTTAATCGTCAGGTATTATAATGCTGTCAGATTATTTGCATAAGGAGTAAAAATGAATGAGAATTTCAATGAGCGTCTGGCGTCCATTATCGCCAACGATGTCGCCAAAGAAAACCTCGGCCATATCGACCTGCACAAGGCGCGGGAACTGCTGATGGATGCCGGCGCCGTGCTCTTCGACGTCCGGCCGCCGGCGAAGGTGGAGGGCGAAAACGCCCAGGAAGCGGGGATCAAAAATGCCTATTACGCACCCTACCCCGCCTTTGCCGCTTCCCTGGACCTGCTGCCCGAAGACAAAACGACCCCCATTATCACCGCCTGCGTCAAAGGGTGGTTCGGCAACCGCGTCATGGCCTACCTCGAGATGATGGGCTATGCCAATGTTTACGTGCTCGACACCAGTGTCACTGCCCTGATCGAAGCGCACTACGCCCATACCGGCCGCTGAGACCGGCACGACACCAAAGGAAAAACCGCATGAGAAAAACAGTGATCTCCCTGATCGCACTGAGCGCACTGAGCGCGTCCGCGTTCGCCTACGACGCCGCGAAAGCCGCCGAATTCAACGGCTTCTTCTCCCACATGACCCACAAGGCATGCGCCAACTCGACGCTCTTCGTCAAGGCCGACGACGTCATGAAGATGCTGCGTGAAGCCAAACCGATGCTCCTGCTCGACATCCGGACCGAAGGGGAAGCCTCCGTCGTCGGTCTGGGCGGCACAGGAAGCAGACATGTCCCCGTCGAACATCTGTTCGAAAAGCCGAACCTCGACACCCTCCCAACGGACCGCCCGATCGTCCTCGTCTGCTACTCCGGCACGCGGGCGACGATGGCGGCCATGGGCCTCAAGATGATCGGGATCAAGAACGTGCAGGTGCTCAAAGGGGGCATCGTCGCGCTCGCCGCTTCCGATACGACCAAAAACGCACCGTTAAAGGATGAAAAATGAAAATCGCAATCCCCGTAGAGGGTGAAAACCTCAAAATCGTCAAACGAACGGGGCAGGCTCCCTACTACGCCCTCTTCGACGACACCGTCTTCGAGCGGATCGTCGAAGCACCGAAAAGCGGGCATGCCCACGACGATCATCTCCACCATCATGACCATGAAGAACACGGAGGCCACCACGGGCATCACCACGCCGAAGACGAGGAACATATAAAGGGGCACGGCAAGAGCCTCTCCAACCTCGCCGGTGTCGAGATGATGCTCGTGCGTATGATCGGAACGCACATGAAAGAGGCGGTCGACCGCGCCGGCATCACCGTCAAGAAAATCCGCGAAAAACACGGCGAAACTGCCGACGAAGCCGTCAAAAACTACCTGGAGGAGAAAGCAGCATGAAAATCGTATTCCCTACCGATGAAGACATGGGGTTCCTTTCCCGCCGCGGGGCGCACTTCGGCAAAGCGAAGTTCTACACCCTCGTCACCGTCGAAAATAATCGTATAATGGATGTCGAAGGAATCGTCAACCCGGGCCACGATGCCGGGGGCTGCGGCAACGCCGTCGCCAATATCATGGCCCTGCACCCCGACGCTCTCGTCGTTTCGGGTATCGGCGGCTCCCCGGCCAAAGGATTTGAACAGGCAGGGCTCTCCGTCTATGTGGACCGCGAATCGGCGACGGTACGCGACTCCGTCGAGCGCCTCATGCAAAACGCCCTCGGCGCCCTCGGCGGCAAAGGGACCTGTTCCACCCACTGAACAAGGAAAAAAAATGAAACTGGCAGCCCTTTACCGTTTTTACCGTGACGGCTTCAGCGCCATGCGGCTCGGCCGGACGCTCTGGACCGTCGTGGCTGTCAAACTGCTCATTCTTTTCGGTGTGATCAAAGTCCTCTTTTTCAGCGATACCCTGCAGAACCGCTTCGACAGTGACGAAGCACGGCAGGAGTTCGTGAGCCGGCAATTGATGAACACACCGTAAGCACACGATTCACGCCCGATTTTGACACCCCTGCGCCCCATCAAGAGGCAAGGCATGCCGAAAATCGGGCTTTGATGCATCGTAAAATCCATTTTCGATGGGTCCACGCGCCCATGGCGCTCCACGAAGAAGCCGACAGCTTCTTTGTGCTTCAGCGCCTTAGCGGCGAGCCAAAGCGGGATGGACTTGGTTCATCCCGCGGCAAAAGGGAGAGGGTCCCTTTTAGTTTATGAAATAAAATCAAAGGAAAAATAATGCTGTATGAAACGGCCGCAAGCGTTGACTGGGCACGGGCCCAGTTTGCCCTGACGGCGATCTACCACTTCCTGTTCGTCCCGCTCACCCTGGGACTCTCGTTTATCGTCGCGATCATGGAGACGCTCTATGTCCGCACCAACGACCCGCAGTGGAAGCGGGCAACGAAGTTCTGGATGACGCTCTTTGCCATCAACTTCGCCGTCGGCGTCGCGACGGGGCTGATCATGGAGTTCGAGTTCGGGACCAACTGGGCCAACTACTCCTGGTTCGTCGGCGACATCTTCGGCGCGCCGCTGGCCGTGGAGGGGATTCTCGCCTTCTTCATGGAGTCGACCTTCTTCGCCGTCATGTTCTTCGGCTGGGAGAAGGTAAGCAAAGGGTTCCATCTCCTCTCCACCTGGCTCGTCGCGATCGGTTCGAACCTCTCCGCGCTCTGGATCCTCGTCGCCAACGGCTGGATGCAGTACCCCGTCGGCATGGCCTTCAACCCCGACACCGCCCGCAACGAGATGGCCTCTTTCTGGGACGTCGTCCTCTCCCCGGTGGCCATGTCGAAGTTCCTGCACACCATCAGCAGCGGCTATGTCATCGCCGGCCTCTTCGTCGTCGGGATCTCCGGCTGGTACCTGCTGAAAAACCGCGACACGCTTATTGCCAAGCGCAGTATGGTCGTCGGCGCCTCCTTCGGCCTGCTCGTCTCGCTCTTCCTGGCGCTCAGCGGGGATGAGAGCGCCTACAACGTCGCGCAGAAACAGCCGGTCAAACTCGCCGCAATGGAGGGGCTCTACAAAGGCGAGACCCGCGCGGGCATCATCGCCTTCGGCATCCTCAACCCCGACAAAGAGCTCGGTGACGACCGCCACGAGTTCTACGGCGACATCGAGATCCCGTATGCCCTCTCCTTCCTGGGCTACCACGACATCGACGCTTTCGTCCCGGGCCTGGACGACCTCGTTTACGGTAACGAGAAGCACGGCATCGAACCGGCGCAGGCGCGGATCGACCGCGGCAAGACAGCGGTCGCAGCGTTCAAGGAGTATAAAACAGCCGTGAAAGCGGGCGACGAAACAGGTGCGGCCGAAGCGCGCACGGTGCTCGAAGCGAACATCGCCGACTTCGGCTACGGCTACCTCGAAAAACCCGAGGATATCGTCCCGCCGATCGCCCTGACCTTCTACAGCTTCCACATCATGGTCGGGCTGGGGAGCTGGTTCATTCTCCTGTTCCTTGCCCTGCTCTACCTGACGATGGCCAATGAGATCACCCGTTTCCGCAAGCTGCTCTGGCTCGCCATCTGGTCGATTCCGCTGGGCTACATCGCCGCCGAGGCAGGCTGGATCGTCGCCGAGGTCGGCCGCCAGCCCTGGGCCGTGCAGGACCTGCTGCCCGTCGGCATCGCGATGACGGACATCTCGATCAGCAGCGTCCAGACAACCTTTTGGATGTTCGCGGCGCTCTTTACGGCGCTGCTTGTCGCGGAGATCAAGATCATGCTCCGCCAGATTAAAATCGGACCCGACGGAGGACACCACTGATGTTTGAAGCACTCACCTTTTTACAATTGCAGCAGTACTGGTGGATCATCATCAGCCTGCTGGGCGGACTCTTTGTCTATATCATGTTTATCCAGGGGGGCCAGACCCTTCTGAATCAGCTCAGCGACAACGAAACGGAGAAGACGATGCTCGTCAACTCGCTGGGACGCAAATGGGAGCTGGGCTTTACGACCCTGGTGCTCTTCGGCGGGGCGCTCTTTGCCGCCTTCCCCCTCTTTTACGCCACGAGTTTCGGCGGGGCGTACTGGGTCTGGATGATCATCCTCTTCTGTTTTATCATCCAGGCGGTCAGCTACGAGTACCGCAAGAAGCCCGACAACGTCCTGGGGCAGAAGACCTACGAGGCCTTCTTGTATATCAACGGCAGCCTCGGCGTCGTGCTGCTCGGCATCGCCATCAGCACCTTCTTCAGCGGCGCGGATTTCGCCCTCGATGAGAATAACTTCGTCCACTGGCAGGGAGCCGCCAGAGGCCTCGAAGCACTGCTCAACCCCGCTAACTACCTGCTCGGCTTCGCCCTGCTCTTCCTCGTGCGCATCGCGGCGGGGATGTATTTCATCTCGAGCATCGACCATGCACCGATCGAAGCCAAGGCGCGCACCATGATCAAGCGCAACATCGTCTGGTTCCTGCCTTTTTTCCTCGGCTTCGTTGCGTGGATCTTCCTCAAGGACGGTTTTGCCTACGATGCCGCCACCAAAGCGGTCTCGATGGTGCCGAACAAATACTTCTGGAACTTCATCGAGATGCCGGCTGTCGGCGTCATGTTCCTCGCCGGGGTCGTCATGGTCCTGCTCTCGGTCTTCAACACGGTCTTCCGCGGCAAGAGCTGCTGCGCCTGGACCAACGGGGTCGGGATCGTGCTGACCGTCATGGCGGTCCTGCTCGCCGTCGGGTTTAACGGCACGGCCTTCTACCCCTCGACGCACGACATCCAGCATTCGCTCACCATCGAGAACGCCTCGGGAAGCCTCTATACGCTGACCGTGATGAGCTACGTCTCGCTGATGGTGCCCTTCGTCCTCGCCTACATCGCCTACGCATGGCGGCAGATGGACCGGGTCAAGATCACCGAAGACGAGATCAACGCGCCCGACGCGCACAACTATTAAGGAGCCCCCTATGGACTACACATCTTCGCTTATCTGGTTCGCCTCGTGGCCGCTGATCATCTATGTCAGCTACCGCTTCGTCCGCCTCAACGTCGACGAGATCGCCCGCCGCGAAAAAGAGCAGTCGTGACCCCTTTTGCCGCAGGGGTTTCGCTACAATCGTAGTTATGAAAGAGAACTCCCGCGCCAAAGAGGCCTTTACCAAAGCCCTGCGCTCCCTTGCCACCATGACGCCGATGCTCCTCGCCGTCATCGGCCTCGTCGGGCTTTTCCAGGCTTTCGTCTCCCCGGAGATGCTCCGCACCCTCTTCAGCGGCGCCCCCTTGCTTGACACCCTGATCGGGACCGTCATCGGCGGGATCTCCATCGGCCAGCCCGTCATCAGCTACATTATCGGCGGTGAACTGCTCGGCGAGGGGATCTCCCTCTATGCCGTGACCGCCTTTATCCTGGCGTGGGTGACCCTCGGGATCATCCAGCTGCCGCTGGAGGCCTCCCTCTTCGGCAAACGCTTCACCGTCATCCGCAACCTGCTCAGCTTCGTTTTCGCGATGCTGATCGGTTTCGCCACGGCCTTGACGCTGCAGGGGCTCTCGTGAAAAAAGCACCGGCCCCCGCACTGAAATGCAACGGCTGCATCCTGCTCGCCGTCACCCTCCTGGTCTACGGCACGGCCGCCCTGTTCGCGCCGGACAAAACCCTGGCGGCGGCGGAGGAGAGTCTCGGTATCCTGATGAAGATCCTTCCCATCCTGCTCGTCGTCTTTTTCCTCACCGCTTTGCTCAACACCTTCCTCAAACCCAAGAGCATCGCGAAACATCTCGGCAAAGGTGCACGGCTCCGCGGCTGGTTCATCGCCCTCTTCGGCGGGATCCTCAGCCACGGCCCCGGTTACGTCTGGTACCCCATGCTCGCCGACCTGCGGAGCCAGGGGGCCCGCGACGGTCTCATCGTCGCCTTCTTCTACGCCCGGGCCATCAAACTCCCCTGGCTCCCCGTCATGATCAGCTACTTCGGCATCGGTTTCACCCTCGTGCTCAGCGTCTACATCCTGCTGGGCGCCTGGCTGCAGGGGATCATTGCCGATAAAATACTGGTAAAGCATGAAACGTAAAGAGTATCAGCATCTTTTTTTCCGTCAAGGCCGAAACGATCATTAGCGTGTCCGCCGGATCACCGGGGAATGGCATATCCCGAAAGCGGCAGCCTTTTGCACTTTCTTTTTCCCGGTTCGGCTTTTTCTTTGTGCACGCAAAGAAAAAGGGGAACACATTCATTTATTACGGCATCCGAACAAAGTCCGGATACCTACGCTAACACTGGGTTTCGCTCGGCGCGATGCCCACGCGCAGATAAACCGCGCCACCAAACAACATCAAAAGGATGCAGAATGAAAACGATCTATTTAGCCGGCCCCGACGTCTTCGAACCCGACCCTTTTGCCGCGGGCAAAGCCCTCAAGGCCCTCTGCGCCGATTACGGCTTCGAGGGGCTCTTTCCCCTGGACAACGCCATCGACACCTTCGACCATCCGCACAAAACCGCCGAAGCGATCCGACAGGCGAATATCGACCTCATCCGCCGCGCCGACATCGTCATGGCGAACCTCAACCCTTTCCGCGGTTTCGAACCCGACTCGGGCACCGTCTACGAGGTCGGGTTCGCCGAGGCCCTCGGCAAGCCGGTCTTCGCCTACGCGGCCGACCGCCGCCATATGCCCGAACGCCTGCGGGAACATCAGCGGCTCTCCCCCGACGCTGTGCAGTGCCGGGAGGGCAAAAGCATCGAGTCCTTCGCCCTGTCGCACAACCTGATGTTCACCCACACGGTCATAGCCGATTCGCCCGAAGCCTGCCTGGCCTACCTGCGCGAGCACTACGCCAGGGGCTGATCCTCCCGGCGCTACGCTTCCATCAGCGGATGGCCGCTGCGTTTATGCCATTTGAGGATCATCTCCCACGCCTCCTCCGCCGTTTCAACAAACCCGAAAAGCTCCCGGTCCTCTTCGTCAATCGTTCCCTCTTCAACGAGCATTTCAAAGTTGATGATCCCCCGCCAGTAGCTTTCGCCGACGAAGACGACGGGCATCGGGTCGATTTTGCGTGTCTGTACCAGGGTCAGGACTTCAAAACATTCATCCAGGGTCCCGTAGCCCCCGGGAAAGATGACCAGGGCTTTGGCCCGCCGCAGGAAGTGAAGCTTGCGGATGGCGAAATAGTGCACCTGGAAACAGAGTTCGGGGGTAATGTAGGGGTTGGGGTACTGCTCATGGGGGAGGGTAATGTTGAGCCCGGCCGATTTGGCCCCGACGTCGAAAGCACCGCGGTTGGCCGCTTCCATGATACCCGGCCCCCCGCCCGTCATCAGGGTGATCTTCGTATCTTCGGGCCCTTTGCCGCTGCGGCCGACAATTGCCCCGAAGGCGCGGGCCGTCTCGTAATAGTGGCTCTTGGCCAGCAGACGCCGCGCAATGCGCAGCTCCGTTTCGAGTGCTTCACCGTCTTTCGTATCCCGTTCAGCTTCAAGAGTGTCGATCAGGCGCTTGGCCTCCGCCTCCTCCATAATCCTTGTGGAGCCGAAAACGACGATGGTGTGTTCGATACCGTGCTCGCGCAGCAGCAGTTCGGGCTTGAGGTAGTCCACCTCCAGCCGTACGCCCCGCACCTCGTCACGGCGCAGAAACGCCGGGTCCCGGTCCGCCTGGATGAAATTGTCGTGGGCCATGATCGCCTTGACGCGCTTATGCGCTTTCGGGTCATCCTCATCGGGTTTGGGATGTTCCCAGGGCAGCGGTTTCTGGTGCCGCTTCAGCAGCTTGCGGAACGCTTTTTTCTCATGGTTTTTCTTCATGGGCACCCCCTTGTAACTCCGTTGCCCCATTGTAGCATGCATCCGCATCTACATGGTACAATCATCCTATGGAATACGCCGTACTCAAATCAATGGTCATCGCGCTGCTGCTGGGGTTCATGATCGGCATGCAGCGTACCATGAGCTACCTGCCCAAAGGCAAAGAGAGTTTTGCGGGGAGCCGCACCTTCGCCCTGCTGGCCCTCATCGGCTACCTCGCCGGCTGGCTCGGCGAGACGGTACCGGGCTTCGTCTTTGCCGCGACGGCGGTCGTCGGGCTGCTCGTCGGCCTCTCGTACTACCTCAAAGTCACCCGCTTCCACCAGACGGGGATGACCACCCAGGTGGCCGCCGTCGTCACCTTCTTCCTGGGCCTCATGGTCTATGCGGCGCTGGAGAACTACGCCATCTTCATCGCCGTCGTGATGGTCGTCCTGCTCGAGATCAAGCCCCGCCTGCGGGAGTTCGAGGCCCACCTCTCCTCCACCGACATCAGTGCCGCCGTCTTGCTGCTGGCCATGAGCTTCGTCGTCCTGCCGGTGCTGCCCAACACGATGATCGGCCCTTATGAGCTGTTCAACCCCTACAAGACCTGGCTGATGGCCGTCATCATCGCCGGTATCTCCTTTGTCGGGTACGCCGCCGTGAAACTGTGGGGGCACAAACGCGGCCTCTTCATCACCGGGGCGGCGGGCGGCCTCGTCTCCTCGACCGGGGTGGCTGTTTCACTGTCGAAAATGTTCGCCAACCAGATCACACTGCTCAACAACTACGCCGCCGGGGTCGCCATCGCCTGTACCTTCATGTACCTGCGCGTCCTCTTCGAAGCGGCCGTCATCTCCCCCGCCCTGGCCAAAGCCCTTGCACCGGCCTATCTCGCGGCGACGGCGGCGGGACTGCTCTTTACCTACTTCCTCTACAGCCGCTCACAGAGTGCCGATATCCGTCTTGAGAACCAGGCCATGACAAAGAACCCCCTGCAACTGAGCGAAGCGCTGAAGTTCGGGCTGCTCTTCGGCATCATCTACGGGGCCATCGCCTTCACCGAAAACCGCTTCGGCGATATCGGGGTCTACATCGTCTCGTTCATCTCCGGGATCACGGACGTCGACGCCATCACGCTCTCGCTCTCGGAGCTGACCCGCGATCAAAAACTTATGATGACGACGGCGATGAACGGCATCGTGATCGCCTCCGTCACCAACTCCCTCGTCAAACTCGGTATCGTCTTCTGGATCGGCGGGCTGAAACTGGGATGGCGCGTAGCCCAGTTTTTTGCCCTGACCCTGGGGTTCATGGGGCTCGGGCTCTTTCTGTCCGAGCAGTTCCTGATGTGATATCACATTTTTTATAATTTAACATAAAATACTATTTTTTAGGCACTTACTTGTGATAGACTCTCCTCTGAAAACATATTCAAGGAAAAAAAATGAAAACAAGTGCACGCAACCAGATGAAAGGAACCGTGACCGAGGTCATCGGCGGCGCCGTCAACAGCGAAGTCGTTATGGAGGTAGCCGGCACACCCCTTAAGGCGATCATCACCAAAGAAGCCGTTGCCGATATGGGGCTGGCGGCCGGTTCGGAAGTCTATGCCATCATCAAGGCATCCTTCGTCATGATCGCCAAAGAAAAACCGGGCAAGATCAGCACACGCAACGTGCTCGAGACGACGGTCAGCGACATCATCGAAGGCCCGGTCAGCTGCGAACTCAAACTGGCCATGGGCACTGCCACACTGACCGCGATCATTACCGAAGAGGCCGCGAAGGATCTCGGCGTCGCCAAAGGCGACACCGTCTATGCGCTGATCAAAGCCAGCTCCATCATCCTCGCACAGTAACCCGCACCGCCACCCTTCCGGGGCGCTGCTTCAGCGCTTCCGTCCCTTCAAAACAGCCCGTTACGGCTCCGTCGATTTCCCGTTCAGCGCCGATTCAAGTTCGATGATCCGCGGCAGGGTCGTCAGGACACTGTCGGGGTTAAGGCTGATGGAGTCGATACCGAGCTTCACAAGGAACTCCGCGACCTCCGGGTAGTCTGAGGGGGCCTGCCCGCAGATGCCGCTGTGTCGGCCGTTTCGTTTGGCCCCCTCGACGGCCATCTCGATCATCTTCAGTACCCCCTCGTCCCGCTCCTCGTAATCGAAAGCGACGATCTCGCTGTCGCGGTCGACGCCGAGGGTGAGCTGGGTGAGGTCGTTGCTCCCGATACTGAAACCGTCGAACACCTCACTGAAACCGTCGATGGAGATGACGTTGTTGGGGATCTCGCACATCACGTAGATCTGCAGCCCGTTCTCGCCGCGCTTCAGTCCGTGCCTCGCCATCGTCTCGACGACCCGCCGCCCCTCTTCGACCCGCCGGCAGAAGGGAATCATCAGGATGACGTTCGTAAAGCCCATCTCGTCACGGACCCGCTTCATCGCGGCGCACTCCAGCGCGAACCCCTCCTCGTAGGCGGGATGGCTGTAGCGCGCCGCACCCCGGAAACCGATCATCGGGTTCGCTTCGTCCAGAGGTTCAAAGAATTTACCGCCCGCGAGGGTGGCGTATTCGTTGGTTTTGAAATCGCTCATGCGTACGACGCAGGGTTCGGGGTAGACCGCCGACGCGATCGTCGCCACCCCCTCGGAGAGGCGCTTGACAAAGAAATCCTCCGGCCCCTCGTAGGCGGTACTGAACGCCTCGATCTGCACCCGCGTAGCCAGGTCCGTCTTTTCGGGGTGCACCAGCGCCATCGGGTGGACCTTAATGGACTCGTTGATGATGAACTCCATCCGCGCCAGGCCGATACCGTCGACGGGAAGGTGTGCGAGCGAGAAAGCAAGATCGGGGTTGCCCAGGTTCATCATGATCTTCGTGCGTGTTTTGGGAAGGTGGCTGAGATCGGTGCGCTCAATCTCAAACGCCAGGGTGCCGTCGTAGACCCTTCCCGTCTCCCCTTCGGCGCAGCTGACCGTCACCTCCCGGCCGTCCGCAAGTTTTTCCGTCGCATCCTCCGCCCCGACGATGGCGGGGATGCCGAGCTCCCGGCTGACGATGGCCGCGTGGCAGGTACGCCCGCCGCGGTTGGTCACGATGGCCGAGGCCATCTTCATCACCGGCTCCCAGTCCGGTGTCGTCGTATCGGCCAGCAGCACCTCTCCGGGTTTGAAGTCGCCGAGCTGCGCCGTATCGCGGATATGGTGTACCGTCCCGCTGCCGATCTTCGTACCGACGGCGCGACCGCTTACGAGGACCTCCCCCGTTTCGCTCAGGTGGTAGATCTCAAGGATCGACCCTTTCTTCTGGGATTCCACCGTCTCCGGGCGCGCCTGGACCATGTAGAGCCGGCCGTCGATGCCGTCCTTGGCCCACTCCATGTCCATCGGCTTGTCGTGTCCGACGTTTTCGGAGTAGTGCCGCTCGATCTTGATGGCGTAATCGGCCAGAACCATCACGTCCTCATCGGTGATACAGAAGCGTGTCCGCTCAGCGGGCGGCGTTTCGACGTTTTTCGTGTACTCGACGGCGATGCTGCCGCTGCTGAGCGCTTCGGAGAAGATCATCTTGAGCTCTTTTTTCCCGAGGCTCCGCTTCAAGACCGCGCGGTGCCCCTGATCAAACGTCGGCTTGTGGACGTAAAACCCGTCGGGATCGATGGTCCCCTGCACAACGTTTTCGCCCAGTCCGTAGGCAGCGGTGATGTAGACGACGTCGCGGAACCCCGTCTCCGTATCGATGCTGAACATCACCCCGCTCGCACCGACGTCGCTGCGCACCATCTTCATCACGACGACGCAGAGTTTGACGTCGAAGTAATCAAAACCGTTGTCGAACTTGTAGTGCAGGGAGCGGTCGGTAAAGTTTGATGCGAGGCAGCGCTTGTAGGCGTCCAGGAGCGCCTCGGCGGAGGCGATATTGAGGTAGGTGTCGTTCTGCCCTGCGAAGGAGGCCTCCGGGGAGTCCTCCGCCGTCGCGGAGGAGCGGACCGCCAGGGAGACGTCGTCGCCGTATTCGCGCCTGAGCGCCGCGTACCCCTCCAGGATCTCCGCTTCGAGCGCGGGAGGGAGGGAGCAGCCGTAGAGGATCTCCCGGCACGCCTTCCCCCGCGCCTGCAGCTGCGCGACGTCGTCGGGGTCGAAATCATCCAGCTGCGCATGAAGTTTCTCCAGGGCACCGTTTGCTTCGAGTACGGCGTCATAGGCCTCCGCCGTGACGGCGAAGCCGTTGGGAACGAGCACCCCCGCAGCACTGAGCTGCCGGTACATCTCCCCCAGGGAGGCATTCTTGCCCCCGACCGATGGGACATCCCCGATGCCGAGCGTTTCAAACCATTTTACATATGCCATCACTTTCTCCTCAGTGCAGTGTGCCTTTTTTGTCTCTGCCGCCTACAGGTAGATCACCTCGTTCTGTTCCACGATATGCGCCTCTTTGTTCAACTTCTGCGCGATGGCCTCCTTGAACAGTAGCTCCTTGTCCGCTTCCCCGTGGATAAGGAAGATGTTCTTGACGCTGTTCATCCCTTTGATCCACTCCAGGATCCCGGACTGGTCGGCATGGGCGGAAAAACCGTTGATCGTGTAGACCTTGGCCTCGATCCGGATATCTTCACGGTAGATCTTGACCCACTTCTCCCCGTCGACGATCCGCCGTCCCATGGTCCCGGCGGCCTGGTAGCCGACGAAGATCAGCGCATTCTTCCGGTTCCAGAGGCGGTGCTTGAAGTGGTGAAGGATACGGCCGCCGGTGCACATCCCGCTGCCGGCGATAATAATGGCGCGGCTGTCGATCTGGTTGATCGCCTTGGACTCCCCGACGTCGAGGGTATAGGTGAGCAGTTCGAAATCGAAGACGCGGCCGTCGCGCGCCTTCACCTCGCGGCACTTGGCGCTGAGCAGATCGCTGTAGCGGTCATACACCTCCGTCGCCCTGATGGCCATCGGGGAGTCGACGAAGATCCTGCAGTGCGGCAGTTCGCCGCTTTCGTGCATCTCTTTGAGCAGGAAAAGGATCTCCTGGGTCCGCTCGACGGCAAAAGAGGGAATGAGCACGTTGCCCCAGTCGAGCAGGGTGTCGGTCACGACCTTTTTGAACTCCTCCGTGCTCTGCAGGGCGTTTTGGTGGTCGCGGTCGCCGTAGGTCGATTCGGTGTAGAGGTAGTCCGCATGGCGGCAGGGGGCAAGGTTCGGCAGCACCATGTCGTTGTCGTTGCCGATGTCGCCGGAGAAGACGATGGTCCGCGTCACCCCCGCCTCTTCATAGGCGATCTCGATAAAAGCGGAACCGAGAATGTGTCCCGCATCCCTGTAGGTCACCTCCACTCCCTTGCACAGCGTGAAGGGCTCACCGTACTCGGGCAGGATGCGGGTGAGGGCCAGGGCGTCCCTGACGTCATCCTCGCCGTAAAGCGGCGGGCTCACCTCCCCCTCGGTCCCGCGGCGGAGGGCCTTTTTAAAGCGGGTCTCGTGGTCTTCCTGCATAATCTTGGCGCTGTCGAGCAGGATGACTTCGGCCAGGTCGAAGGTCGCCCGCGTCGCGACGATCGTCTTGGCGAACCCCTCTTTGACAAGCTTTGGCATCCGTCCGCAGTGATCAAGGTGCGCATGGGTCAGCAGCAAAAAGTCGACCTGCGCCGGGTCGAAACCGAAAGGCTCGGCGTTGCGCTCCTCCTCCCGGCCCTGGAACATCCCGCAGTCGATAAGGATCTGCTTGCCGTTTTCGAGTTCAAGCAGGTGGCATGATCCCGTCACCACCTCTGCCGCCCCGTAGGAAATCACCGTCGCCATCACCTCTCCTTTTGCTTCACTCCCACTATCATAGCACTAAACCGGAGGGACGATCAAACATGCCTGAACCAAAAAATCATTTTTATGTGTTGACCTGCACTTAAGAATTGTCGTCCTATGATGGAACTATTACAATTTCTTAAAGGAGACTGTCATGGCAATTCGCGGTATTTCAATTCTCAAAGGCATCGAAGCGGAAGCGGTGGTGAAGCTGCTCAACAAGGCGTACTGCGACGAATGGCTGGCCTATTACCAGTACTTCATCGAGTCCAAGGTCGTCAAAGGGATCATGAAAGACGCCGCGATCACCGAACTCGACCAGCATGCGGCGGACGAACTGCGCCATGCTACGATGGTCGCCGACCGTATCATCCAGCTCGGCGGCACTCCGGCATTGAGCCCCTCGGAGTGGATGGCGAACAGCAACTGCGGGTATGAAGCACCGGAGAACCCCGACGTCATGGCGGTACTGGAGCAGGCGATCAAAGGGGAGCAGTGCGCCATCAGCGTCTACTCGGACCTGGTCGATCTCACCCGGGAAAAGGACATCGTCACCTACGACATCGTCTCGCAGATCCTCGCCGACGAGGTCGAGCACGAAGAGGACCTCCAGGCCCTTTACGACGACATCGAGGAGTTCGTCGAGCAGATCAAAGCGGCCCTAAAGTAGGACGATTGCCCAGATCAGCACCGTCATCACGACGCTGATAAGGCAGGCGGCGGCCGCGCTGTCCTTGGCCGCCTTGGCCAGGCGGTGGTATTCGCGCGTGCTCAGATCCACCCCCCGCTCGACGGCGCTGTTGAAGAGCTCCGCGACAATGGGCAGAAAAAGCGAGAACTGCAGCCAGAGCCTTTCGCACTTGACCACGTCGATACTCCAGGCGACCATACTGAGCACGACAAAGAGCGCGACCTCGATCTTGAAAATCGTCTCGTGCCGGAAGACGTGCATAAACCCCTCGACGGCGTAGCCGAAGTTCTTGCGAAGCGAATATTTCGGTTTGTTCATCCTCGAAGCACCTTTTTTAACCCATATAATACACTAACCGCGAGGGTTCCGCCCAGCGCCACGTCCAGCGCCGTCTGCATCCCGAACTGCTCCCAGAGCCACCCGCCGAACGCCGCCCCCGCCGCGGCGAAGAGTGCGACCGCGGCGTAGAAGATGCCGTAGACCGAACCGCGGTTTTCCGCCTGCTGTGCGATCATGGCCCGGTTGGCATTAAGCGTAGCGACCGTGAAGAGGCCCAGAAAGGCGAAGGCCGCCCAGGTCGCCGCGGGCGTCTGCAGCCACAGCAGCCCCTGCGCCGCGATACCGCAGCCGTAGCCGAAGGCGTTCACCGCCCCGCTGCCGAAACGGTCCGAGCCCAGACCGAAAAGGTAGCTGGTCAGCGTCTGCACCCCCGTCGATACGGCGAAAAACAGCGGGATCATTGCCGTCGCGATCCCGACGGTTTTGGCCTGTACGGTGAAAAAGGCTTCGCTGAAAATGAAAAAGAGGAAAAGAAAATAAAAAAGCAGCTGCAGCAGGGTCTGTTTGTCCGCGCTACTCAGCCGGAAGCGCTCGCTGCATTGTTCGCGCTTGGGGATATCCTTCACAAAAAAAGCGACGATCACCAGGCCGATGACCCCGGGGAGCAGCGTCGCGAAAAAGAGGGTTCGGATCACCCCTTCGCTGTCGCCGAAATACCACAGCAACCCGAACAGCAGCAGGGTTCCGCTGAACTCCCCCGCGATATCCATCGTTTTGTGGAACCCGAAGGTCTTGCCGTGGGCATTCTGTTTGGCATAGGAGGCGATCATCAGGTCTTTCGGGGCCGAACGCACCCCCTTTCCTACCCGTTCCAGTGCACGCAGCGCCGCGATGCTCCCCCAGCCGTGGCTGAACCCCAGCAGCGGCTTTGCAAGGGCCGAAAAGAGGTAACCGCCCACCACCAGCGGTTTGACCACGCCGTAGTAGTCCGCAATATAGCCCGAAACCATCCGGAGCGCGTAGGAGACAAAGGTCGCCACGGCGACGATGACGCCCAGCTTGTCCATCCCTTCATGCAGGACGGTGATAACAAAAATAGGAAGAATGGGGTTGACCATCGCGGAGGCCAGGTCGGTGAAGTAGCTCACCCATCCGAGGCGCACGACGTTTTGATCGATAGAGTGCATGCAGGCATTATAGCGCAGCCCGCTGCGCGAAGATGTGGTTATTTTTTACCGAAGAGTTTCCCGAAGAAGCCGAACATGCCGCTCAGTTTTTTGTGGAAGATGTCGTCGATATAGGCGGAGTAGTCATGGAATCCGTCGTTGTGCAGTTTCAGCTCAAGGAACATCTCCGCATCCCGCTGCGTCTTCGTATGCTCAAGGTCAAGAAGCTTCGCATAGAGGGTTTCGACCTCATCGAGGACTTTTTTCGGAACCGGCCAGCGGTGCGAGCGGTAGCCGCGGATCTGCTTTGCTTCGTTGAAAAGCGGTTTGTACTCCGAATAGACCCAGTAGTATTTGCCGTCTTTACGGCGGTTTTTGACGATGGCCTTGTACTCTTTACCTGCCTTCAGGGCGTCCCACAGCAGTTTGAAGACGGTTTTGGGCATATCGGGGTGGCGTACGATGTTGTGCGGCTTGCCCATCAGCTCCTCTTCCGGATAGCCGGAGAGTTCTACAAAATATTCATTGGCGTAAACGATCTTTCCCATCGCATCCGTCTCGGAAAGGATCTCTTTTTTTGAGTCAACAGGTACTTCTATATCTAGGGGCTTGAGCTGAAACTTCTCCGACATCGGGGACTCCTTAAATAATCATATATTTTTCGGATAGTAACAGAAGTAAAATTAATACTATACAAAAACTAATAGTTAATATTATATACAGATTTTAACGCTGTTAGTTCTTATACATTAATGTGACAAAAAGAAAGCCGGGGTAGACCTCTTCCCGGACATTCCCCTCCCGGGTTTTGGTGAACCGGCAGAGGCTTTCACCGATGGGGATGACAAGCGTTCCCCCGGGTTTCAGCTGACGCAGGAGCGCTTTCGGAAGCTCCGGTGCCGCAGCGGAGACGAGGATCCGGTCAAACTGCTCCCCCGGTATGCCCAGGGTCTCCCCCGCCGCGTCGATCCGGACATGCCCGAACCCGAACGGCGCGATGTTGCGCTGGCCTGCAGCCACCAGCGTTTCACGGTACTCCAGGCCGGTCACGTCCCCTTCTGGTCCGACGATTTTTCCCAGCAGCGCCGTCGTCCAGCCCGATCCCGAACCGATGTCGAGGACCCTGTCGCCCGGTTCGGCCCCGAGCAGCTCCAGCATAAAGGCCACCGTCGTCGGCTGGGAGATCGTCTGCCCCTCCCCGATGGGAAGCGGGTAGTCGCCGTAGCACTCCTCCCGGTAATCTTCCGGCACGAAGGCGCCGCGGTCGATAGCGCGGAACGCCGCAATGATCCGGGGCGTGCGCAGCGCTCCGTAGTCGATCATCCCCGCAATCAGCCGCTCCGTCGCATCCGGATCACGCATCATCGGAGCGTCCTACGGTCAAAAAGGCGTCCGGCAGCAGCGAAGTCGCCAGCATAACGGTATTGATCCCCGCATGTTCCTGCCAGATCGGAACCCTCTGATGCGCCTCCCGCAGCCAGAAAAGCTCCAGCACCTCGGCCATCGGTACGAAGGTCTGCAGCCCTTCAAGCTGTTCGGCCAGGATCCCGTTATGTAAGACGGTACTGTTAAGCGTTTGCATCAGGGAGACCCCGTGCAGCCCTATGCCCAGCCCCAGCTCGCGGAAGGCAAGCCTCGCGTCGGCCGGGGCACGCAGCGTACTGCTGTGCAAATAGCGTTCCGACCCTTCCCGCACCGCTTCAAGCAGGGATCGCAGCAAACCGCGCAGCGGCAGGTCATGCCCCGCCATCAGCTGGGTCACGCGCGTCGCATCGAGCAGCATCCCGCCCAGCCCCAGGGGGTCCTCGGTAGAGAGCGGCATCGCTTCGGCCATCGCCCCGGCGGCTTCGAGTTCCCCGCCCAGCCCCGCATCGTCGCCCAGTGCCCTCGCCGTCACGGAGAGCTGCAGGTAGGTCACATACGCCTCGAGGGCATCATGCTGTCCCATCGACGTGACCAGCGGGCGGCGCAGGTCGGTGCTCATTTTCCAGTACATCCGCTTCGAACCGTCGGGCATCGTATAGGTAAAGGCACGGTGCGCGCTTTTGGCCAGTTCCACGGCCCAGCGGCTGTAGCGCACCTCCCCGCTCACCGCCGCCATCCGGTCCAGGGCGTGCATCCATTTGGTCAGGTAGTGGAAATACTGCCCGTCACGCTCCCACTCCGCCGCCTCATCGTACGCTTCCGCTTCGCCCCGCTCCGGCAGCAGTTTGCCGATGCGCAGTCCCGCCACCGTGGGATAACTGGCGGCATCAGCCGCTGCCAGGCCGCTCAGCGCACCGCTGCGCGTATCATCACTGCGGAACGCCCCCAGTTCGCGGTGCACCGCATCGATCAGCTCCCGGGCTTTTCCCAGGTACCCCTCCTTCCCGGTGCGCTTGTACAGTGAGAGGAAGTTGCAGACGGCGAAGGCGTCCGTCCAGAGGTAACGCCCCTCCCCGCTTCCTATCGGGTGGTGCGCTTCGAAGGCCTCCATAAGGGCTGCTGCCTTTTTAATGCGCTCGCTGTGGTCCAGAATCATGATGCCGTTTTACTCCCCCATGACGGGGCCGCCGACCTCATCGTCACCGTAGAAGCTGTGTGTCCCGTCGCAAAACGGGAGGTTCTTGGAGGATTTGCAGCGGCACAGCAGATAGGGCTTGCTCTTTTCCACCGTGAACTTCAGGGGCATGCAGCCGATCCCCTTGTGACTTCCGTCGCAGAAGAGCCCCTCTTTGGCACGGCCACACATACAGTACATATAGGTCTTCCCCGCTTCCAGGTCGACCCCCTTCGGTTTGTTGAAAAAAACTATCGCGTCTTTGCACATGGTACACCTCCGTATGGTACTGCGCGAAACCGCGCACCGTTTTTTTCATGATAGCCCGATGGCCCGGCGAAGTCAAGCCCGATACAAACGCCGGAAGTGTGGTTATAATTATTGTATGACACCCTTTCTTCTGCCGCCGAAGGTGCGCTGCAGCAACGGCGAAATGCGTCGCATCGGATTCGAACTGGAATACTCAGGCCCGGAGCTTGAACAGTGTGCCCGGATCGTGGCAGAGCTTACCGAAGGCGAGATCACCGAGATCAACCCGTGGCACTTCGTCATCGGGCCGACGCCGTGGGGCGACTTCACCCTGACCCTCGATTTTCAGTTCCTGATCCGCTCCGGCCTCCAGGAGTGGCTGCACAATGCCGGTTTCGACGAAGCAATGGAGCAGGACGAGATTGATGCGATCGAATACTTCATCGGCTCTTTTTCCGCCTCGCTTGTGCCCTATGAGTTGACGACACCTCCGCTACCGCTCAACGCCCTGGAGCTGGTGGAAACGCTCAAGGATGCCCTGCGCGGCGAGGGGGCGCTCGGTACCGCAGCCAATCCCCTCTACGTATTCGGCTTTCACATTAATCCCGAGATCCCCGAAATGACCGTGGAGACCCTGCTCGCCTATCTGCGCGCCTACCTCGTCCTGTATGATCTCCTGGCCGAAGAGATCCGTCCGGTCTTTACCCGGCGGCTCTCCTTTTACATCGACCCCTTTCCCTCCGATTACATCCGCAAGGTGCTGCATCCCGCCTACCGCCCCTCGATGACGGCCTTTATCGATGATTACCTGCAGGCCAACCCGACGCGCAACCGGGCCCTGGACCTGCTGCCGCTGCTGGCCTGGAACGACCTGGGGCGCGTCCGGGCGGCTCTGCCCAAGGAGAAGATCTCCCCCCGTCCCGCCTTTCATTTCCGGCTCCCCAACTCCCGCGTCGACGAACCGGGGTGGCACACCGCCGACGCCTGGAACAGCTGGGTCCATGTCGAACGCCTGGCGGCCGACCCGGAAACGCTGCTGTCGCTTGCCTATGCACGCTACCGTATGATGAACGCTTTCTTCTACCGATTCCGGAAAAAACAGTGGATCAAAAGGATACGCCAATGGGCCGGAAACTCTCAATAGCCGTCACGGGAGGCAAGCGGGGCAGCCGCCTCGCCTGGTACTTCTCCCGGTTCCTGCTGAACGGCCACGGTGCGGGGGCCCGGTTTCTGCACCCCGATAGCACCTACCGCGAGGCATCCTTCGATGCCCTGCTGATCACCGGCGGCAGCGATATCGACCCGCAGACCTACGGCACACAGGAGCATCCGGCCATCGGGCACACCGACCCTGCCCGCGACGCCATGGAGCTCTACCTTCTTGAGGAGGCGATCCGCCGGGGCCTCCCCGTGATGGGTATCTGCCGCGGCATGCAGCTGCTCAACCTCGCCTTCGGCGGCACCCTGCATCCGCATATTCACGACTTCGAGCTCGATGTCGCCCATCCCCATACGCCCCTGCCGCTCAAAACGGTAACGCTGGAGCACGGCACCCACCTGCACGACATCATCGGTCAGACCACCCTGCGTGTGAACGCCCTGCACCACCAGGCGGTCGACCGCCCCGGCACGGGTATCCGCATCGCCGCAAAAGACGGCAACCGGATCATCCAGGCGATCGAACATACGGAACTTCCCTTTGTGGTGGGAGTGCAGTGGCACCCGGAGTTTATGCCCTACAGCTGGCACAGCCGGAAAATCTTCGCGGCCTTTGTCCATGCGGTCCGCACGATGCAAAACAGATAAAAAAACAGCAGGGTAAAAGCGAAAGCGGGCAGCAGAGACGGAACAACCGTCTCTGCTTGGAGGTCAGCGGATCAGTTCAGCGCGGACGGAGCGGTTCTGCGCACGCCCTTCGGCCGTGGCGTTGGTGGCAATAGGATCGGTCTCCCCTTTTCCGACGGCACTCAGACGATCCGAAGCGATCCCCTTGTCCACCAGCAGGCCGACAACAACCTCGGCGCGTTTCTTCGACAGCACGTCGTTGTACGCGTTCGTCCCGCGGTCATCGGCGCGGCCGACAATCTCGGCTTTGTACGGGTTGGCTTTCATATACCCCGCGAAGGCATCGATCTCGTCCATATGGGCACTCGTCACCACGGCGGAGTCCGTGGCGAATTCGACGCTGAAGTGGAAGCTTGCGGCGCACCCTACCTGATCGACTTTGAATCCTGTCGGTGTTTCCGGGCAGTCGTCATGGGAATCAACCACGCCGTCACGGTCGCTGTCGGGGACACAACCGAAGGCGTCGACTTCTGCGCCTCTGGGCGTGTTCGGGCACTGGTCATTATCATCGATGACGCCGTCGCCGTCACTGTCATAGGTACGGTAACCCGATGCGGCTGTCGCTGCCGCTGTTTCATGGGCACCGAGCCCAAAGGAGATACCGGCGAGCACCAGCAGGTTACTGTCGTAGCGCCCCCCGTTGGGTTTGAGCATATAGATCGCTTCAAGTTTCAGTGCCACCTGCTCGCTGAACGGGATCTTGACCCCCGCACCGACATCGCCGTAGGCACCGTTCTTGTTGCCGTAGAGCGGGTCGCTCATATTCTCGTATCCCGCACCGATTTTGGCGAAAGGACGGAAGGAGCCCTC
This sequence comes from Thiomicrolovo sp. ZZH C-3, assembly GCF_054862725.1. Lineage (NCBI taxonomy): Bacteria > Pseudomonadati > Campylobacterota > Epsilonproteobacteria > Campylobacterales > Sulfurimonadaceae > Thiomicrolovo > Thiomicrolovo sp. ZZH C-3. The sequence continues at coordinate 333,361 of NZ_JBTKXX010000001.1, read as the reverse complement.
CTCCGTGTAGTCATAGACGGCGCCCATACCCAGACGCCAGATATTCGTCGAAGCGGACATATCGGCAGGGCTGAGGAAAAGGGGCGGTGTCGGTGCCGGCGGCTCATAGGAGTAATCCGTATCCGTCGCATAGTAGGCGGAGAGTTCCGGTTTGATCGGGAAGGAAAAGAGGTTGTTGATCTGGATCTCTCCCCCGATGATCATCTCGTTTTCAAGCAGAATATTGCCTTCCGGAATCCCGATCCCCGCCACCGGTGACACCTCGATATTGTATTGTGATGCTGCCGCGATCTGTGCCGCCAGCAGCGCACTCGTCATCCATGCACGCTTCATCATTCCTTATACTCCTAAGCGAAAGTCCCGGAAGTATACCATATAGATCTGTACAAAAAATAACGTTTTTTTAAAAAAATGTCAGCCGAACGCCGGATGCTCCTCCACCGCCCTGCGCCCCGCTTCGATCAGGGGGGCGGCCTTATGGAAGTCGAAGGTGCTGCAGATATTCTTGGGAAGGGTGATCATAATATCGGGCGGGTAGCCGCCGATACGGTACTGGGTCAGACTGCGCTGCATCGTATCGAAACTCTGGTCGAGAATGGAGAAGATGTGCGCCTGCTCCTGGCGGCGGAGGCGCTCCTTGATGGCGTTTTTGGCCTTGGAGGCCAGGCGTTCGGCAAAGGAGTCGTAGCGCGCGGCGACGGCCTGTTCCTCCTGCTCCGCGTCGGGACCGTAAAGGTTGACGGCGATGGTCAGGTCACTGCGGTCGCGCATCGTCGGCGCCACGGGAAGCGGGTTAAGGACCCCGCCGTCGACGAGGAGCATCCCGTCGAGCTCCACCGGGGTGAACACGGAGGGGATCGCGATCGAAGCACGGATGGCGCTCAGCAGGTCGCCGCTTTGAAACCACACCTCCTTGCCCCGGTTGAGGTCCGAGGCAACAGCCGTAAACCGGATGGGAAGCTCCTCGATCGCCTGTGCGCCGATGAGATCGTCCAGGCGCTCGAAGACCTTTGTGCCGCTCATAATGCCCCGCTTGTCCCAGGCGAGGTCCAGGAGCGAAGCGACGTCGAGGGGTTCGAGCCCCTGCACCCACTCCTTGTACTCGGCAAGCCTGCCGCAGGCGTAGAGCCCGCCGACCAGCGCCCCCATGGAGCAGCCGCTGACGGAGATGATCTCATACCCCTTCGCTTCCAGTGCCTCGATGACCCCGATATGCACGTACCCCCGCGCTCCGCCGCTGCCCAGCACCAACGATACTTTTTTCATCGTTTCCCTTTCTGTTCGGATCTTTTCCTAATTATAGGGCATTCAACAAGAGGATGGAGTCGTTATAACGTGCATGAAGGGTTTGTCTAAGAGGCCAGAGCGCATTGCGCTCTTTTTGCGCCCGCGGGGAAAGGGCTAGCGCTTGCGGATCACGACACCCTGGTCCGTCTGGTGGGCCGGGTGGTACGGCCCCGCCGGCAGTGCGAAGAAGAGCCGGGCATTTGCGACATGGGCGTATTCGACATAATCGGCCGCGGCGGTATTGATCGCCGTACCGATCGCCTGGACCAACAGTCCGGCCAGTCCGCCGCCGCCACTGTTGCTGGTGAGATCGACGGTGACGCTCCCGTCGTAATCCCACAGCTTCTCGTTCGTCTTGGTCGAGTACGCTTCGGATTCAATCGTCACCGTCAGGGAAGAAGCCAGGACCATGTAGGAGACGTCCCACGCCTTGATGCGGGTGTACATGACGACATCCGCGCCGAAGTAGTCGTAGAACTTGTCCGCGGACATGCTGTAAAGCAATTCGGTGTCATAGACACCCTCCTGCTTGAGGACGTCGCTGACCATTTCCATCGGGAAGACATAGTAGCCCGTCTGCGCAATCGGCATCTCGATCGTCGTGGCGTAGTAGGCTTTCGCCTCGGCATCGGTACTTTCGTTCATCGCCGGCAGCACCAGGATGGAACGCGGCTCCTCTTCATACATCTGGGGGAACGCTTCGCCTTTGGTAATGCCCGCGTTATGCGCGGCACACCCCGTCATGATCATCGCGGCAAAAATCGAGGCCGCCAGTGCAGCTATTTTTCCGTACTTCATGAGTTCGCCCCCTTCGCTTCGGCTTTGCGCACCTTCTCAATGACGCGGTCCATAAAGTGCGCCGACTCCGGGTAGAGGCTCTTTTCCATCTCGAAATAGTGGACGGCCTGCTTGGTGTCCCCCTGCTTGAAGTAGATGTAGCCCAGGTTCGCGTACATTCCCGGTGCCACACGCTTGGAAACGCTCTCATCGGCGTTTTCGATGGCCGTCAGGATCGCCTGCTGCATCGCCAGGAGGTTCTCCGCGCTGGTGTCCTGCTTGTACGCGTAGTAGCTTTCGCTGTAGGTGCCGTAGTTATAGAGCGCCTGCGGTTTCGTGGCACACCCGCTCAAAAGGGCGACCGCCGCCAGTGGGAGCACCGCTTTCATCATCGCGCCTCGCTTCACGGGCGCACCCCGATCTCTTTGGCGATGCCGTCGCCGACATAGATTTCACGCTCAACGACAAGCGTGTCGCCCTTGTAGACCTTCACGCTGTGTTTGCCCGGGGCGATGCGGTACTGGTGGTCGCGCCCCGCTTCGACGGCGAAGGGCTGCCCATCATCGACGGAGACGGCTGCCCCCTCCACGTCACCCGTAAAGTAAAGGTAGGACGCCCGCTCACCCGTAGCGACACCCGACTTGTAGCCGCAGCCGGTCATAAAGAGGGCGGCGGCCATCAACAGTGCTGTCAATGCTTTCATGCTTTAATCCTTGTGGACCTGGATATACAGGTCCGAGAAATTTTTCGTTTTCAGGCGCGTGCCCAGATCCCCGCTCGTGATCGATGCAAAAGAGACTTCGTTCTCCGGGGTGTCGCCCGCCGTCGAGACGATCTCGATCGTCGCCAGTTTTTTGCCCGGGAGGGTGATGATGCTGTTGGTCTGCGGGTTCTTGACCTTCTTGCCTGAGGCCATCACGTCGAACGTGTCCCCCACCTTGATGTTCTGGCTTTTACCGCCGGAGGTGATCAGCATCCCCTGCTCGTAGCCCAGCAGGTAGCCGCGCCACGGTTTGTCCATCATGTTCTCGATGACGTTCGATGCGAGGTCCGAGATCGCCGCATCGATCGCCTTGTCGTTGAGCTGGGAGTCATACGCGCTCTTGTCCCCCACGCCCATGACCGTACCGGCTTCGCTGTAGGCGGTGCCTTTCCCCTCTTCGGAGTAGATGATCTGCCCCGTGCTGACGTCGACGATGCGGATATGGACCTTGGCGAAGGCCTCCTGCTTCTTGACGCGGCTGAACCAGCCCACATCGCTCACCTCGTTACGGCCGAACTCCGTGATGGAACCGAGAATGAGGTAGTCGGCACTGTTTTTCAACGCAGGCGAATCGCCCATCGCCAGCTCTTTCTGGATCTTCTCGAGGTCCGCGCGCTCGAGCATGATGAACTTGCCCGTCTCGAAAAGCTTGGAGGAGAGGATATCCATCGCCTGCTTCCCGATCCGGTCGCTGTTCTCATCGATAAAGAAACTCTGGCCGTAGCGGGTCTCGTTGGTAAAGCGGCCTATCGCCACTTTGCGCTTCAGGCCCGAAGGCTCCTCTTTGAGCGCCTTGGCGGCCTGCAGCGTTTTGCTGACAGCGGGCGCCGCCGTCGGCGTTTCATGCACTTCCTGCTTCTCCATGGTCGCACACCCCGTGATACAGAGGGCGGCGGCGACCGGAACAAGTAAATACCTATACTTCATTGTAGTCTCCGATAACAGTATATGTTTTAAATTATGCCGCACCATGCTTAAAGCAATACTAGGGCAACGGCCCAAGCGCGCTCACATCGGCAGGGAAAAGGGGGAGAGAGGGGAGGAAAGCGGTTAAAAAGTGACCAGACACAGGGCAGCCGGCAACGCCGGCGCGGATTTTTCACTCATAGCGCAGCGCGTCGATGGGGTTCATGTTCGCCGCCTTGCGGGCCGGGATGATCCCGAAAACGATCCCGATGAGCATCGAAAAGAGCAGGGCCACCGTCGTCACGGCCGGGTTGATGACGAGGGTCAGGTCCATCGCCTCGGCGACCCCCACGGTTATCCCGATGCCCGTGAGCACGCCGAAGATGCCGCCGAGCCCCGAGAGGACGACCGCCTCGATCAGGAACTGGATCAGGATATCCTGGCTCATGGCCCCGATGGCCATGCGGATACCGATCTCGCGAGTGCGTTCGGTCACCGAGACCAGCATAATGTTCATGATCCCGATGCCGCCGACGACGAGGGAGATGGCGGCCACCGCCCCCAGCATCACCGTCAGCATCGAGGTGATCTGCGACAGGGTGTCGAGCAGGGCCGTCATGCTCCGGACGGCAAAGTTGTCCTCTTTGCCCGGTTTGATGTTGCGGCTTTCGCGCAGTACCTGGCGGATCTGCTGCTTGACGGTGTCGAGGGGGTAGTTCTCCTTGACCGACACCAGGATGGAGGGGATGTTCTGGTTCCCGCCGATCCGGCGCTGGAACATCTTGATGGGGACGAGGATCAGGTCATCCTGGTCCATGCCGAAGGTGTTCGCCCCCTTCTCTTCGAGCGTCCCGATCACCCGGCATGAAAAGCTCTTGAGGCGGATCTTTTTCCCCATGGGCTCTTCCCCCCCGGGGAAAAGCTCGTCGATCACCGTCTGCCCGAGGATGCAGACGCTCTGTCCCGCCCGCAGCTCGCTCTCGCCGAAGCGCTCCCCCTCCGCCAGGCTCCAGTTCTGGACATCGAAATAGCCGTTTTCAACGCCGCGCACACTCGTCTGGTAACTGCGGTCGCGGTAGAGCACGTTCACGGTACTGCTGGCCATCGGGGAGACCGCTTCGAGCGTAAAGATCGATTTTTGCAGGATGCGGACGTCCTTCATCTCGAAGGGGATGCTCGTTCCCGACATCCCCGGCGGGCCCTTCTCCTGGCCGGGCATGATGTGCAGGGTGTTGCTGCCGAGGCTGCCCACGCTCGCCGTAATCGACTCGCTCGCCCCCTGCCCGATGTTGACCATCGCGATCACCGAGGCGATCCCGATGACGATCCCGATCGCCGTCAGCAAAGAGCGCATCAGGTTGCGCCTGATTTCGCGGATGGCCTGCAGGAAGGCGTTAAGCAGCATGGCCCGTGTCCTTCTCGATGCGGCCGTCACGCAGGAGGATCGTGCGCGACGCATACGCGGCGATCTCCTCTTCGTGCGTCACCATGATCACGGTGATCCCCTGGGCGTTGAAGCCCCGGATGAGCTCCATGATCTCGTAGCTGCGCTGGGTGTCGAGGTTGCCCGTCGGCTCGTCGGCAATGAGGACCTGCGGCTGCGTCACGATGGCGCGGGCAATGGCCACGCGCTGCTGCTGCCCGCCCGAAAGCTGGGAGGGGTCGTGATGCAAACGTTCGGCGAGCCCGACCTGCACCAGAGCCTCTTCCGCACGCTCCCGGCGCTCCCTGGCGGAAACGCCCTGGTAGATCAGCGGCATCTCCACATTCTCGAGCGCCGAGGTGCGTTTGAGCAGGTTGAACCCCTGGAAGACGAACCCGAGAACGTAGCGGCGGAACAGGGCCCGCTGTTCGTGCGTCAGCCGCCCCAGGTCCGTCCCGTCGAAGCGGTAACGCCCCCCGCTGGGCACGTCGAGGGCGCCGAGGATATTGAGCAGCGTCGACTTGCCGCTGCCGCTCGGTCCCATGATGGCGACGAACTCGCCCTGACCGATCTCCAGATCCAGCGGGTGCAGGACGTGCGTCGCCGCCTCGCCGCTGCCGTAGGTCTTGGTGATCTGTTCCAGGCTGATCACGGCTGTTTCTCCTGGGCGACGATGAGACGGTCCCCGGCCGTGAGCACCTCCCCGGCGATGACACTCTGGGTGCCGTTCGTACCGAGCACCTCGACGTAGAGTTTCTCCGGGGTCTGCCCGTTCAGCCGCCAGACATGGGGTTTGTCGTCGTAGGCGCTCTCGTCATCATCATGAAACGCGAAGAGTTTCGTCTCCTTGGACGTTGCAACGGGAAGGTAAAGCAGCGCGGCGCGGGGGACGATCAGCGCATCGCGGAAAGTCTGCACAGTGATGTCCGCATCGGCGCTCATCCCCGGGCGCAGCTTCAGGTCGCTGTTGTTGACGTCCAGTACGGCGATGTAGGTGACGACCCCGTCCTCGATTTCCGAATTGACCCGCACCATGCGGATCGTGCCCGAAAAGACGGTGTCGGGATAGGCGTCGACGGTAAACGATGCCGTGTCCCCCGCCTTTACCTTGGCGATATCCGCCTCGTCAACGCTTACCTGCAGCTCCATTTTGCGCAGGTCTTTGGCGATCGTGAAGAGCGTCGGCGTCTGGTAGGAGGCCGCGACCGTCTGGCCGGGGTCGATCTCCCGGGTGAGCACGGTACCGTCGACGGGCGAATAGATCGCCGTGCGCTCCAGGTCGTACTGCGAAGAGACGAGGCTGTGCTTCGCCTGTTCCACCTGCGCCTTGGCGTTATCGACCTGCGCCTTAGCTGCCAGGTAGTTTGCGTAGTCCGTATCCCAGTCGCTTTGCGACGGCAACGCCCCTTTCGTCTCTTCGCGCAGCGTTTCGTCGCGCGTGAGCGTCGCCTTGCTGCGGTAGAGCTCCGCATTCGCGTTCTCCAGCGTCGCCTTGGCCGACATCAGCGCCGCATTCGCCTTGTCCACGGTGCTCTGGTACTTCGTCTTGTCGATCTGCGCCATCAATTGCCCCTTCTTCACAAGGTCGTTGTAATCGACAAGCACCTTCTCGATCGTGCCCGAGACCTCCGTACCGACGTCAACGCTCTCCAGCGGCTGCAGGTACCCCGACGCCGAAACGGTGATATTGAGTTCCCCCCGCTCCGCGCTCTGGGTCACGAAACGGTAGGCCTGGCCGTTCTCGGCCGGTTGCAGGAAGAAGTAGCCGCCGACGGCCGTTGCGATCAGCACGACTAAGCCCAGAATAATCCATTTCCAGCGGGGGCTTCTGTACGCCGTGACCTTTTCCATCGCTTCCATTACTGCTCCTTGTATATCCGGGTGTCAAAGTAGAGCGCGATCCGCTCGATCTGGATGTTATAGTGCTGGATCTGCTTTTCGAGCTTCTGGATCTGCACCGAATTGCCCAGAGACTCGAGATCATAGGAGGAGGTATACCCCGCCTTGACCTGGCTCTTCGTGAAGGTGTAGAGGTCGTCGTACATGGCGATCATCTCTTCGGCCACGCCGATCTTCTCTTCATAATCCCCGATGGTCGCCGCACGCATATCGTACTCCTGCTCCAGCTCCAGCTTGCGGTCGATCTGCGCCGTCTGCGTCTGCAGGGATTGCAGGCGGCTCGCCTCGACCGTCCCTCTGCTGTTGATATCGAGCGGCATGCTCAGTACGGCGCCGTAGCTGTAGCGGTCGCCGTGATAATCAAGGCTCTCGCCGCGGTAGTCGTTGTAGCCGTACCCCGCATTGACCGAGAGTGTCGGCAGGTAGGCCGAACGCGTCACCTTCCACGCCGCCGTGTCCGCACGGCTCTGGGCCGTGTACTGCAGCAGTTCAAGGCTGTTTTGCAGGTAGACGTCGCGGGGGACAAGGGGGAATGCCGGCAGCGCCACCGTGTCGGCGCCGCGCGACCCGAGCAGCTTCTGGAGTTCGAACGCTTCGCTGCGCAGGGCGTTGCGGACGACGATCACGTCGCTGCGCGCACTGTCGCGGTCGATGGTGACGCGGTTGAGTTCGCTGATGTCCGCGCTGCCGACCTTGTACTTCGCCCGGGTGATGAGGAGGTCGATGTCGCGGTTGGCCAGCGTCAGCTCGCTCTGCTGCAGCTGCAGGCGGTCGCGCTCGACCTGCGCTTTGAGGGTATAGGCCTGCTTGAGGTAGGCGGCCTCCTCCAGGTCCACGGCCAGCAGGTTTGCTTTGCCGGAGGCGTCCGCCTGTTCGACGGTATAGTAGATCCCGCCGCTGCGGAAAACATCCTGGTCCCACGACACCCCGGCGCTCGCCAGCCCGCCCTCGCTGCCCGTGGCATCCCTGGAGCGCGTATAGGAGAGCGACAGCACCAGCGGGGAGACCCAGCTTGTCTTGCCGGTCCCGGTCTCCTCTTTGACCTGTTCGCGCTTGAGCTTCAGCAGCTCCTGCTTCTGCTCCGAGAGCGGCAGCGTTTCCGCGCCGAGAAGGGAGACGAGCAGGAACGGCAGGGACCAGAGCCGGTGGAGAGGGAGCGTGCGATCTTTCACTTTACCGATATCCTTTCACATGTGTCACTTACTATTATAGAACAAGCCTGCCCTGTAAGGACAACCCCCGTTAAACGGCGACGCAGTTACTGCTGCTCCGCGGTGATGACCATCACCAGTTCGTAGGGGGAGACGCCGTTGGCCCGGGCGATCTCGGCGAGGGAATCCGCACTGCCGATCATGATTCCCCTGCCGCCCAGCAGCGTTGCGGCCTGTTCCCGGTCCGTCTCCAGCAGCGGCAGCGACACGGCCAGCGGTGCATTCAGGGCGCGCTCGATCAGGGTTACCTTCGGGTTGGGGCCGCTGTCTGCAGAGGCGATAAACGCGATCGAGACGGCGGTGATCACGGCGGCGTACCCCATGAAAAGCTTTTTGGGGAAATACCGCTTCATCCCCTTCCAGTTAAAGTAGACGTGCAGAAGCACCGCGGCGGAGAAGAGCAGCCCCAGCGTCTCGTGCAGCGCCTTGACCTGGACATCGAAGACGTGAAAGTAGAGCATCACGCCGCTGACGCCGACGACAAGGAATACCAGCGCCGTTAGCGAAGTCGCACTCTCTTTGATCAATGGTTTCATCCCAAACTCCTTTCAGATCGTTGTTCGGTGGCTCGGGAACGGCAAGAAACTTTATACACCGTTCATATCTCTTTGGAAACGATTGTAGGAAAAAGCTGTATATCGGCAGCCAACGCGGCGTAAACCAATGTAAACGGCCCATTGAGTGGCCGTCTGAAAAGGGAAGCGTTACGCCTCCCCGATACGGCGTTCGTAGTGCGAACGCAGCCAGCGGTCCAGCGGGTAGAGGAGGCGGTAGATGATGGGGACGACGACCAGGGTGAGGATCATCGAACTGATCAGCCCCCCGATAACGGCGATGGCCATCGGCGACTTCGTCTCGCTCCCGAAACCGCTGCCGAATGCCAGCGGCAGCATCGCGAAGACCATCGCGAAAGTCGTCATCAGGATCGGGCGCAGACGCTTTTCGCCCGCTTCGAGCAGCGCCTCGTTGACCTCCCGTCCCTTCGCGACGGCGACGTTGGCGAAGTCGACGAGCAGGACGGCGTTCTTACCGACCATCCCCATCAGCAGGAAGAAGCCGATCATGACGAAGAGGCTGAACTGCTGCCCGCTCAGGAAGAGGGCGATCAGCACCCCCGTAATGGAGAGCGGGAGCGCCATCATAATGATGACGGGCTGAATCAGCGACTCATAAAGGATCGCCAGGATGATATAGATCATGATGATCGTCAGCCCTATTGCCGTAACAAAGGCTTTGCCGGTCTTGGCCATCTCTTCGGCGAAGCCGGTAAAGCGGTAGTTGACCCCTTCGGGCATCAGCTCGTCGATCTTGGCCATCGTGTAGCCGACGGCCCCGCCGAGGTCGAGGCCGAAGAGGTCGGCAAAGACTGTCACCTGGCGTTCGCGGTCAAAACGGTTGACCGCCGCCATCGCGCTGCCGTTCTCAAAGGTGACAAGCCCGTCGAGGGAGACAAGCTCGCCCGCCGGGGTCCGCAGCTCCATCTTCTTGATCTGCTCTACGTCCTCGCGGTGGGCGTCGTCGAACCGCAGGGTGATGTCATAGAGCTTGCCGTTCTCCTCATACTGGGAGATCGGCAGGTCGCTGGAGAAGGCCGTGGCCAGTGCCTTGGCGATATCCTCGGCACGGACGCCGAGACGGTTGGCGTTTTCGCGCAGGATAGAGATCTGCAGCTCCGGCTTGCCTGCCTCGAGGTTCGTATCGATGTCGACGAAGCCCTGCTTCTGCGCCAGGTAGGCCGTGAGCGCGTCCGACGCCTTGGTGAGGGAGTCGAAACTGTCGCCCTTGAGGACGATCTGGTACGGTACGGAGACCCCGGCGCCTTTAATGTTCGGGATGGCCGCCGCGGTGATGAAGAGATCCGGGTCGACCCCCCTCAGCTTGCCGCGCAGCGCCTGGATGATCTCCTCCTGGTTCTCGCTCCGCGTCGTTTTGTCCGTCAATTTCACGTAGAGCAGCGCCTTGTTGATCTCCTGGGCACTGTTATAGCCGATGCCGAGCGTCGTATACTCCACCTGGTCGACGCTGTTGACCAGCGCTTCGACCTTGCGGGATTTCACAAGCATCTCCTCCAGGGAGATCCCCGGCTTCGCCTCGATTTTCACCTCGAACTCCGCCTTATCCTCCTTGGGGACAAAGTCCATCCCGATCTTCGGGAAAAGCGAGAGCGAACCGATAAAGATGATGAGAACGGCGACCATATTCAGCACCTTGAACCGCAGGGCGAAACGCAGGGTCGCCGCGTAGGCGCGGTCGAGCCAGACGAAGATGAACTCCGTCTTGTCATAGAAGCGGCTCTCGCCCTTGTGCAGCACCCGGGCGCTGAGCGAGGGGATAAAGGTCATCGCGATCGTGTAGGAGATGACGATGGCAAAGGCGACGGTCATCGCGAAGGAGTTGAAGAACTTCCCAACGATCCCGCTCATCATGGAGACGGGGATAAAGACCGCCAGCAGCATCGAGGAGATCGCAAGGATGGCGAAGGCCATCTCCTTGGTCCCCTCGACGGCCGCATCGAACTTGCCCATCCCCGCTTCCATCTTTTTATAGATGTTCTCGATGACGACGATGGCGTCGTCGATGAGGATACCGATCGCCAGCGTCAGCCCGATCAGCGTCAGCTTGTTCAGGTCGAAGCCCATATAGTCCATCAGGGCGAAGGTGCCGATAATGGAGGTCGGGATCGCCAGGAAGGCGACGAGGGTGATCGTGACGTTGCGCAGGAAGACGAAGATGATCAGCGCCGCCAGCAGCGCCCCGTAGACGAGGTCGAACTCGACGTCTTCGAGGGAGTGGATGATAAAGGGCGAGGTGTCGTTGAGCGTCTTCACCTCGATCTTGTCGCCCGCAAGCTGCTGCAGCCCCGGCACGGCCTCTTTGACCAGCTTGATCACGTCGAGGGTATTGGTGCCCGAGATCTTCTGGACCTCCAGCATAACGCCCGCCTTGCCGTCATAGGAAGAGAAGCTCTTCGCATCCGCCAGGCCGTCCTCGACCCGGGCGAGGTCTGCCAGGCGGAGTTCGTCTTTGATCTTGATCGCGAGAAGGTCGTCGATGTTCACTGCGTCGGCTTCGGTCTTGATAATGAGCTCGCTCGCCCCCTTCTCCAGTTTCCCGCCGCCGATCTTGACGTTCTCCTTGGAGATGATGTCATTGAGCTCTTTGACGGTGATGCCGTACTTGTTCAGGGCGTAGGGGTCGGGGTAGATGCGGATCTCGCGGTCGCGGTAGCCGATGATATTGATGGCCCCGACGCCGCTGAGGCGCTGGATAGCGGGTTTGGCCTTTTCGTCGGCAAAAAGCATCAGCTCTGTCGGCGTCGCGTCTTTGGCCGCCAGGAAGACGTTGATGACCGGCGCCGCGCCGATGTCGAGCTTGCTCACCAGCGGTTTCTCCGCCTGGACCGGGAGCTTGACGGCGGAGACCTTGTCGCGCACGTCGTTCGCCGCCTCGTCGATGCTGCGCTCGAGCAGGAACTTGACCATGACGACGCTGACGCCGTCGCTGCTGGTGGAGGTGATCGTGTCGATGCCGTTGATCCCCGAGACCGCCTCTTCGATCTTGTCGGTGATCTGGGACTCGACGCTGGTCGGCTCCGCCCCCGGGTAGACCGTTTTGACGGTCACGATGGGGAAGTCGACGTTGGGAAAGAGCGCCGCGGGCATGGCTTTGAAGCTCATCAGTCCGAAGACGACGAGCGTGAGCACGTACATCAGCGTCGTGATGGGTCGGTTAATGGCGAATTTGTACATCAGTCGGCCTCGATCTCACCCTCGCCGAAGAGCCCCGGGACGATCCCCCTGGCGGGGACCTCGACGATGATCTTGCGGTTGGCGTTGTTGGCCGTCGGGTAGACGATGCTCACCTTCCCTTCGCGCGGTGCCGTCTCGCCGTCGACACGGTAGCGGAAGGTCTGACCGGGCTTCAGTTTCGTCCAGTACTTCTGGTCGACTTTGAGCTTGAGGGTGTTCGCCTTCGCGCTCTGCAGCCGCAGCAGCACCTTGATCATGGCCCCGCTGACGACGTCCCCCACCTCGACGGGCTTGTCCGAGACGACCCCGTCAAAAGGAGCCCGCAGGATCGTCTTCTCCAGCAGGGCCTGCTTGTAGCGCACGTTCACTTCCGCTTCGTGCAGGCGGCTCTTCGCCGTCTCGTACGCCGACGCGTAGCGGTCGTACTCGCCCGCATCGATGACGTTCTTGACCTTCTCGTAGCGTTCAAAATTGCGCTGGGCGAACTTGGCGTCGACGTGGGCCAGCTCCAGCTGTGCCTTGGCCAGCTCCACGGCCTCTTTCATATCGTCGTTATCCAGCCAGAGCAGGATGTCGCCCTTTTTGACCCGGGAACCGACATCGATATTGATCCCTTCGATGGTACCGCTGGAGGTCAGGGAGAGCTCAGCGGCCTTTTCCGCCTCGACATCGAACGTCGCATAGATGCTTTCGGCATGCAGTGCCGTAAACAAGAGGACGGCCGTCACTAAAATCTTTTTCATTTGACATACTCCTTCGGGTCCATCCCCAGGTTATAGATATAGGTGGCATTGGCGCTGTTCAGCCCGCTCAGTGCGCGGTTGTACTGCGCTCTCGACTCCGTGGCCTTGCTCAGCGCGTCGAGGTAGCGGATGTAGTCGACGACCCGCGCCTCGTACTTCTTCTTGACGACGGCAAAGGTGCGGTCCGAGGCCGTTTCCGACTTTTTCGCCGCGTCCAGCAGGCTTTCGGCGCGCTGGATCGCCTTGAGCGCCAGGGCCCGGTCTGCCTCCGCCGATTTCTCGGCGTAGCGCAGCTCGAGCGCCTGCGCCTCTTGCTGCAACCGGATCGCCTGCTTCTGCTGCCGCGCGGCGCCGAAATCGATCAGGTTCATGGTGAGCTGCACCGTAAGACGGTTCTGCTTGTCGACGAAATTGACCGGGAAGCTCGGATTGAAATTCTCGTAGTCGTACCAGGTATAGGTGTCGTTCACAGCGATGGTCGGGTAGTAGACGCTGTCGGCCTGCTCGGCCGCATAGCCCAGGGCACGGACCCGGTAGGCCATCGCTTCGAGGCTGTCGAGCCGTTTTGCCTGGGCGTCCTCCGGCAGGACGACCGCCCCCGGCGTCAGCTCCCCTTCGAGCGGCGCGCCGCTGAGCAGTTCCAGCTGGCTGCGCAGGCGATCACTCTCGAACTGCCGCGCCGTGATCTGGTAATCCGCATCCGCCACGGCGGCGTTCAGACGCTCGACATCCTCTTCCGTCGCGATGCCCGCACTCTTGAAGAGTTTGAACCGTTCCAGCTGCTCCGCGAGCTGCTCGCGGTTCTTCCGCAGGGCCTCAATGTCGGAGGCGACATTCTGCAGTTCGGCATAGCGCTGGATCACCTGCAGCGAGACCGCCTTTTTGAACCCTTCGAGGTCGAACCGCCCCGCCTCGGTCAGCATGTTCTTCTCATCGAGGAGGTTCTTGCGTTTGAAGCCGTCGAGAATGACGAAGTTCGCCTCGGCGTAGGCCTTGTAGGTTTCGGGCACGTCGATGCTGCCCCGTTCGTCAATGTACGAGGCACTCGCCCCTACGTCAATGCGCGGCAGGTACGACGCGACCACCGCGTCGTGTTCGTGCGCCGCCGCCTCTGCGCGTTTGGCATAGGCCTGCACCTGCTCGTTCTGCTGCGCCTGGGTGATCAGCGTCGGCAAGTCGAAGCCGAACAGGGCCGTCCCCGCAAAAAGTAAAGAGAAAATCTGTCGCATTAGCATCCTTTGATCATGGTCAACATCTGGGCCTGCAGTCCCGGCACCTTCGAGAGAAGATCACCGTCGTGGACCAGCCAGTAGTTAATGTATCCGTCGCTGAGCCCGGCGATGTGGTAGGACATTGCCAGGGCCTCCTCCTCATTCAGTGTCGGGTTGATCCGCCGGACGATTCCGGCGATCACCTTGTATACCTGCTCCAGGATCTCCGGTTCGCTGTGACGGATATTGCTGAAAAAGAGCGGATTGTTTTTCGCGCACTCCTCGACGGCCTTGCGCTTGGAGGCGAAATGGCTGAACTTGAGCAAGAACGCCGCTTCGAGCTGCGCTTCGGGCTCCGTCACCTCTATGCAGCGCGCCCGGAGCTCCTCGATATAACCGCCGATCTGCGCTTTGACATAGGCCATATAGAGCCCCTCTTTGGAGTCGAACAGCCCGTAGATCGTCCCCACGGAGACCCCGACGCTCTTGGCCAGATCAGAGACCTTGAGCGCTTCATACCCCGCCGACTCGAAGGATTCCGCCGCCGCTTCGAGGATCAGGGAGCGCTTAACATCCTGCAGTTTCGCTTTGATCATGGTTGACCTTTCCGTTCCTTTTTATCGAAATCATATTGAATACTAGAATTATATTTCTAAAAATGAACTTAGTTCATATTGCGCTGTACCGAACGTGATGTATACTACCGGATAAACCTCCGAAGGAGCAGGACCGTGATCGAGGCCGAACATCTGTCCAAACGTTTCAACAGTACGCCGGCCGTCGAGGAGGTCGGTTTCCGTATCCCGAAGGGGGAGATCTACGGCCTGTTAGGCCCCAACGCCGCGGGCAAAACGACAACCATGCGGATGCTCTGCGGCCTGATCGCCCCCGACGGCGGAACCGTCCGTATCGACGGGAAGCCCGTGCAAAAGGCCAAGCGCTGCTTCGGCTACGTCGCGCAATCGTTCGGGCAGTACGAAGAGCTCAGCGTTATCGAAAACCTCCGTTTCTACGCCAGCATGTACGGCGTCAAAGACCAAGAAAAGCTCGACGCCCTGCTGGAGCGCTTTGCACTGACGCCCTACCGTGACAAACGCGCCGGGACCCTTTCGGGCGGAACGAAACGGCGGCTGGCCCTCGCCTGTTCCCTCGCCCACGATCCCGACGTCCTCTTCCTTGATGAACCCACGGCCGGTATCGACCCCGTGACCCGCAAACAGCTCTGGGACGACTTCTATACGCTGGCCTCTGCGGGAAAGACCCTCTTTGTCACGACCCACTATATGGAAGAGGCGCAGCGCTGCCACCGCATCGCCA
Source organism: Thiomicrolovo sp. ZZH C-3 (assembly GCF_054862725.1). Classification (NCBI taxonomy): domain Bacteria; kingdom Pseudomonadati; phylum Campylobacterota; class Epsilonproteobacteria; order Campylobacterales; family Sulfurimonadaceae; genus Thiomicrolovo; species Thiomicrolovo sp. ZZH C-3. The sequence continues at coordinate 318,075 of NZ_JBTKXX010000001.1, read as the reverse complement.
TCCTGGACCACGGACGGATGATCGCCGAAGGGGCACCCGCGTCCATCAAGTCCGAACTGGGGGAAGTCCGTGTCTTTGCCGTGCGGGTCGACTACGACCCCGCCCTCGCCGCCGCCGCCGAAAAGCATCCGGGGATCCGCCTCGTCAACCAGTTCGGCGGTGAACTGCGCCTTATGACGATGCCGGAAATGGGCCGCGAGGCCATCGATGCGCTCGTCGCGCCGTTTGCGCCGGATGCCGCAGTTCTTGAAACCGAACCCAATCTCGAAGACGTCTTTATGGCCCTGACCCAGGAGCGGCACTGATGGTCGGGGCGATGATCAAGAAGGAGCTGACCCAGCTGCGGCGCGACCCGAGGCTTATCGCCTTGATTGTCGTCATGCCCGTCATCTTCCTCGTGCTGTTCGGCCTCGCCCTCAAACTCGAGCCCAAAAACGTCGCGATGGCCTACGTGGACAATGACCGCTCCTTTTTCAGCAACCTCATCAAAACGGGGCTCTGGAGCGACGGCTACTTCAAACTCTACCCGGTCACGGATAAGGCCGCGATCATCGAGGAGATCCGTTCGGGCCGTGCCGAAGCGGGTCTCTTTATCGACGGCAACTTCTCCGCCGACCTCAGCGAGAACCGCCAGCCCCACATCACCTTCTACGTCGACGGGACGATGCCCTCGTTGACGACGGCGATGAAATACAACTCCTCCGCCGCCACCGACGAAGGGGTGACGAACGATATGTATTTCCTCGACGAGAATGCCCCGCCGACTGTTATTGCGCCGGAACCCTTCATTATGGATACCGTCGTGCTCTTCAACCCGGACGAAAAAGAGACGTGGTTCTTCCTGCCTGGCATTATCGGCGTGCTTATCATGCAGATCGCGCTTATCCTTACCGGGATCACCGTCGTGCGCGAGCGGGAGAAGCAGACCCTGGAGCAGCTCCTCGTCACCCCCATCAGCAAAAGCGCCTTTGTCTTCGGCAAGATCATCCCCTACGTTATCATCGCCCTCATCGACTTCTACCTCATCCTGGGGCTGGGGTGGCTGCTTTTCGACCTGCCCGAGGCGACGTCACACCTCTACCTCGCCCTGCTCGCCGTCGTCTATGTCGCCGTCATGATCGCGCTGGGGGTGCTCATCTCGCTCGTCTCGCAAACGCAGCAGCAGGCGATGTTCCTCGCGATCTTCATCATCATCCCTTCCGTGATGCTCAGCGGCCTCATCTTCCCCCTCGAAGCGGTCCCCGACTACATCCGTCCGCTCTGCTACGCCATCCCTTTTACCTACTTCGTCGAGATCATCCGGGGCCTGCTTATCAAACACACCCTCATCGCCGACCTCTGGCCCTCTTTTGCGGCACTCGGAGGGTTCGCCGTCCTCTTTATCGGCCTGAGCATTCTCAAGTTCAGACGCTCCCTGCTGTAAAAAGCACGCCGTGCGTTTTACGCCGCCGGGCATTTTCATGGCGTTCATATGTATGATCTGAGGAAGAAAAAGAAGGTATTTTCAGAAGAGAAGCATAGATAAAGCCGGCAGCGGAGGAGTGCCGGCGAAGGGTTAGGCGAGGGTAACTTCCTGGCCGTCGGTTTCGTTGTCGTCATCATCCTCGATGCCGTCACCGTCATCGTCGGTATCCTCATCATCACTGATACCGTCGTTGTCATCATCGTCGTCATACTCATCGGTCAGGCCGTCGTGGTCGGTATCGTTGAGCTGGTCCGCATCCTCGCTGTCATCGATGCCGTCGTTGTCGTCGTCGCTGTCCGCGTCGTCATCGATGCCGTCGTTGTCATCGTCACTGTCTTCGGCGTCGACGCTCTCGTCATTGTCGTCATCGACATCGGCATCGTTGTTGATACCGTCGTGGTCGAAGTCGTTGATGCTGTCCTCATCCTCAGTGTCGGGGATATCGTCGCCGTCGTCATCCGTATCCTCATCATCCTTGATCCCGTCGTTGTCGTCATCGTCGTCATAGTAGTCGATGATACCGTCGTGGTCGCTGTCCATCGGGTCGTCGGTCAGTTCGACGGAGATGACGGTGCCTTCGGGCGTAACGACGTTGAAGAGATCGTCGGAGATGCCGTTGTTATCGTCATCATATCCGGCACGTTCCATCGGCAGGTCGATATAGCCAAGGTCGATGGCGCTGGCGTTCACTTCAAAAAGGGTGCTGCCGTTAAGGGTCAGCAGCGTGACGACGGAAGCGTCCGGCGTATTCTCGTTGGTCGTCATTACCAGGCGGCAGCTGGTATTTTGGGGCACTTCGAGCTCGAAGGGGTGTTCGCTCGTGCCGTTGTCATTGGAGTTGACCGCGTAGTAACTGCCGTCCTCGCAGAAGGCTTCGATCAGGGTACCCGGTACAGTCCCCGTAATGCTTGTCGTCGCCTTGTCGCTGCTGCTGCCTGCGCTGCCGCAGGCGGCGAAGATCAGGCCGGCGGTCAACGTTGATAGTGCAAGATAAGTTGCTTTCATCTTGATTCCTTGTGGTGATATGGTTTGACCACTATGACGGCCCAAGATGAAGATTGCATGAATAAAGTGATACATTTGTGATACTTTCCGGGGTGCTATTACCCCTTTGCACGCCGTGTGGACGGCTTCAGACGCCCTCACGTGCTTCCCCGAAAAAAAAATGTGCATTTTTTTCATTTTGCTACGCCGGTGCTACGTTTGCTTTTTACAATGGTTTTGTTCAACTTAAAGGAGTGATCATGAATCTGTTCTACTACCGTCTGCCGAGCCTGGGTCTGGGATGGGGAACGACCGCCGTCGGTGCCGCAGTACAGAACGTTCCTGCCCGCACGACACGCTACACTTCAGTGCGCTACTAACCTGCACGGCGGGGGACCCCGCCGCTTCTCCGACTTGTATGATTTTTTAAGCTGTTTTTGTGAAAGGCCGACGTGCGTCAGCAGGCGTCGCGGTAGTGATGGTCGAGTTCGCTGCGGTACGCTGCGAGGACTTTCTCGGCCGGAATGCCGTCTTGGTAAATGCGCAGGATCTGGCGGATAAAATTAATGGGGTATTCGAAGTAGTGCCCCTCGTCGCGGCGCATGATCTCATAGAGGATCTCGTACATCCCCGCGTAGACATCCGGGTGCTCCCGGCGCAGCCGCTGAAGATCCTCTTCGGCCTGGATCAGGGTCCGGTCGTTGAACTCGCCACGTTCATGGATGTTTTTGCGGATCTCGACATACTCTTTGAGGCTTTTGCAGTTGACCACATGGTCGGTAAAAAGTTCGATCAGCGTCATGGTTTCTCCTTTGCCGCTTTCGGTATCACTCCATTGTAAACCCTGAACGTAGCAACAGTGTAGCACGGACGACGGCCGATGCGTTTTACCTTTCCGTTTTCAGCCCCTCGAGTAGCGTACGGTTCCCGGCCTCGAAGATCGCATCGATGTTGTCGCTGATCACCAGGTGCCCGTCGATGATCAGGGAGGCCAGTCCGTGTACCGTCGACCAGACCGTCGCCGCCAGCAAGAAGGGATCACCTTTTTTAAACACCCCTTCATGCTGTCCCGCTTCGATCAGATGCACCAGCGCATGAAACCCCGTCGCCTTCTCCGCATCCTCAAGGTCGCAGACCTCTTCGCGCTCCTGGCGGACCGTCGGGCCGAAAAGCACGCGGTAGAGCTGCGGGTTGTTCACGGCAAAGGCGAGGTAGGCACGCCCCATCATCGTGAAGCGGGCCAACACATCCACTTCCGCCTTTGCAAAAATATCGATAAAAAAGGCGTCAAAACGTTCGAAACCGCTCAGGATGACCTCGCGGATCAGTGCCTCTTTGTTCTCGAAATGGCGGTAGATCGCCGTCCGTGACGCCCCGATACGCGCAGAGAGCTCCCGCAGGGTGATGGCTTCTAGCCCCTCACTCTCCAGCATCTCCAGGGCCGTTTCAATCGCCGATTCTTTCACATTGCCGTGGTGGTACGGCCGCTTTTCATCCTGCTTCATTCCAAAAGTATAACAAAATCCCCCTTGGTGTTGACAAGTGTCACATCACTATGTTAACATTGTCAACATCACCCATGAACGGAGGAACTCCCTATGCGAAAATGGTTACCGCTGCTCCTGCTTATTACCCTGAACACCTGGGCGATCAGCGACTACGATCTGGCGAAAAAGACCGATGCCGCACTAAGCGGCTTCCACGATGCCGTCAGCGAAATGAAGATGACCCTCATCAACGCCAACGGCCAGACCCGCGACCGCACGATGCTGATGAAGGTGCTCGAAGGCGAGGCGGGGGACAAATCGCTGATGGAGTTCCTCACCCCGGCGGACGTCAAGGGGACTAAATTCCTCAACTATGAACATTTTGACCGCGACGACGACCAGTGGCTCTACCTCCCCGCCCTCAAGCGCGTCAAGCGGATCGCCTCCCGGAACAAATCGGGTTCCTTCATGGGCAGCGAATTCAGCTACGAGGACCTCAGCGCCTTCAATATCGAAAAGTACACCTACGGCGGCGAGGCGGAGACGGAGGCGCTCGAGGGGAAATCCTACTACAAGACCGTCCGCTTTCCCAAGGAGAAAGACTCCGGCTATACCAGGCAGGTGAGCTGGATCGACCCGGAGACCTACGTGATCGTACGGGTGGACTACTATGACCGTAAAAAAGCGCTGCTGAAGACGGCCCGCTTCAGCGACTACCGCAACGTGAAGGGGGTATGGCGCATCGGCAGGATCGTCATGACCAACCACCAAAACGACAAGCAGACGATCCTTGTCTGGGAAAACGAGAAGATCGGCACGGGTCTAACGGACAAAGATTTCCACAAACGGGTCCTCAAACGGTGAACCGGTTCCTGCCCCTGCTCCTGACACTGCCGCTCTTGGCGGATGTCGATATCCGCGGCAATGTCAGCCTGCAGGCCGATGCTTTCCTCAACCATCAGCCGGGCAAGCACGAAAACGGCGCCACCCTTCTGGGCTCTTTTGAGGCCGAATACGGCTATGGGGATTTCCGCGCGGTAACGCGTCTCAACGCCCAGCAGGATTATTATGACCTGCAGGCGAAGGAGGAGCAGACCGGCCGGAGTTTCCTCCGGGTCGACGAGCTCTACGGCACGTTGGACCTGGGCGACAACCAGCTGATGGCGGGACGCAGCCTCCGTTTCTGGGGGGCACTCGAGGTGCGCAACATCGTCGACGGCTTCAACCCCGTGGACCTGCGAAACGGCCTCTTCGAGGAGGACAAGATCGGCGTCTGGAACGCGGCGCTGACCCACTACACCGACACCGGCTCCCTTTCGTTGATCGTCAAGTTCGCAGAAGAGAACCAGAAGATGACGAAGCCCCCCTACGCTTTCTACTTCTTCCCCCCCGAGGTCCGCTATGACGCAACGCTTCAGACAAGCGAGTCGAACGCCCTCCCGACCTACTACCTCCGTCTGGGCGGTTCGACGGAGACGGAATACCCCCTCGATTATGCCGTGATCGTGCAGCGCGGTTACGATTCGCAGCGCTACTTCCTGGCGGGCGATCCCATCATTACGCCGATCGACCTCGTCACCTATACCTACACGGTTCCGCTGACGGAGCACGCCTACCGCGTCAACAAGGCGATGACCTACGATACCCTCGTTGTCGGCGACACCCTCTGCAAGCTGGAGGCTCTCTACGCCGACGTCATCGACGATGAGCGCATCTCCGACTACTACCACGTTGCCGCCGGGGTGGAACACACCGTCGTGCAGGTGTACGGGGAAGCCGACCTCGGGCTGCTCGCGGAGTACTACCGCTACGAGACGACGGAAAAGGGCAAGTATACGGACCTCGACCTCTTCGAAGTCTTCCAGAACGACCTCTTCCTCGGCCTGCGCCTCAGCCTGAACGACGTCAACAGCGCTTCGCTCGTCGGCGGTGTGATCGCGGACCTGGAGTACGACGAGCAGAGCTACTACGCCGAAGTCGAGACCCGGCTCTTCGACAGTTTCAAACTCAACATCGACTACCGCTACATCGAACCCTCGAAAAAGACGATGACGGCCTTTCACATGCTCGGCCGCTTTCAGAGCATCACCGCCAAGTTCGGGTATTACTTTTGAACGATGTCTGGAACAAAGTCCCATCCATCTACGCTTGCCGCTATGGCACTAAAGCACAAAAATGCTTTCGGCATTTTCGTAAACTGACATAAGGACGCTCTATGAACATCGACCGATTCGTTGACGGCATCATCCGGTTCCGCTGGTGGGCCGCGCTGCTGATCCCGCTTATCACCCTGGTCCTCGCTTCGCAGCTTCGCTACCTGCAGTTCGAGGGAAGCTACCGCATCTGGTTCGGCGAGGAGTCTCCCATCCTCAGGCAGTACGACACCTTCCGCTCCGTGTTTGGCAACGACGATGCCCTGCTCGTCATGTTCCGCGACGAGCACGGCGTCTTCAACCCCAAGGCGCTGGGGGTCGTCGAGCGGATCACCGAAGCGCTCTGGCAGACGACGGACATCGCCCGGGTCGACTCCCTGACCAACTACCAGTACGTGCACAGTGACCCGGAATACCCCGACGACGTCATCGTCGAGGACTTCATCGACGACCCCGCCGCGCTCTCCCCTGAACAGCTGGCCGAAAAGGCGCGCATCGCGGCGGGCGAAGAGATGATCGTCGGGCGGATCGTCAGTGCCGACATGAAAACGACGATGATCGCGGCGCGCCTCACCCCCAAGGCCGGGGACGACCCGGAGGTCTCGGCACGGCTCAAGGCAGCGGCGGAAGCGATCGTGGCCAAGGAGGCGGCCAGCGGCTACACCTTCCACCTCGGCGGCGGTCCCATCCTCAACATGGCCTTCATCCATCTGGGCGAGCATGACGTCAAGGTCTTCACCCCCTTTGTGCTGCTGATCGCGATGGTGCTGCTCTGGTTCATTTTCCGCCGCCCCTCGGGGATGCTGCTGAGCCTCTCCGTCGTCATCTTCACCTTCCTCATCGTCCTGGCGGTCCAGGTGCTGCTGGGCTACAGGATCAACAACTTCACCGCCAACCTCCCCGTCTTTGTCGTCGCCATCGGGATCGCCGACGCCATGCATCTCTTCTGGATCTACCTCGTCGGCCGGCGGCGGGGCATGGCCAACCATGACGCCATCCGCTTCAGCGTGCGCAAGAACCTCCTGCCGACCCTGCTGACCTCGCTGACGACCGCCGTCGGGTTCGCTTCGCTCGCCGTCAGCGAGGTCATCCCCGTCCGGACCCTGGGCATTGCGACGGCGACCGCCGCGCTGCTCGCCTTCGTACTGACGATCCTCTTCGTGCCGGCGATGCTGGCGATCCTGAACCCGAAGGTCGCCCAGAGCGCAACGGAGGAGGCCGAAAGCCATGACACCTTTTCGCTGCGCAGCGCCCGCTTCGTCATGCGCCACGACCGCGGCATCCTCCTTGGCAGCCTCACGCTCTTTACGCTGATCGGCATCGGAATCACCTGGGTGAAGGTCGATTCGAACACGGTGCGCTATTTCAAAGAGCACGTCCCCTTCCGGGAGACGGTAACCTTCGTGCAGCGCCACCTCACCGGGCCGATGGCCTACGAGGTCGTCGTCGATTCGGGGGAGAAGGACGGCATCAAGTCCCCCGAATTTATGCAGACCGTCGCCCGATTCACCGAGGCCTTCAAAGCGGAGTACCCCGCGGTGCGCCACACCACTTCCCTCGTTGATGTCGTCGAGAAGTTCAACGATGTCATGAACGCCGATCCGGCCATCCCTGCGGAACGGAACCTGATCGCGCAGTACCTGCTGCTCTACTCCCTCTCCCTGCCCCAGGGGATGGAGATCAACGACCGCATGGACGTCGACGAGCGGCGGCTGCGGGTCACGGCGTCGGTGGATATCGTCGATACCTCCCTGGACCTGGAGATGATGCGGTGGGTCGAAAACTGGTGGGCACAGACGCCCTATCCCGCACAGGTCAACGGCCAGGCGGCGATGTTCGCGCATATGCAGCACGACGTCACCGATACGCTGGTCGACTCGATCCTGCTGGCCATCGCGGCGGTCTCGCTGATGATGCTGCTGATCTTCCGCAACCTGCGCATGATCCCCCTCTTTATCATCCCCAACGTGCTGCCCATCGCCCTCGTCGTCGGGGTCATGGGGTGGTTGGGGATCACCATCGATCTGGGCGTCGCGGTCTCCGGGGCCATCATCATCGGCGTCGCGGTGGACGACACCATCCACTTCCTCGTCAAGTACCGCGAAGCGCGGCGGGAGGGTGAAAGCCTCGAAGCGGCCCTCGCCTACGTCTACCACTATGCGGGCAAGGCGATCGTCTTCACGACCCTTATCCTCAGCGCCGCCTTTATGATCTTCGCACTGAGCGACTTCGTGCCCAACGTCAACTTCGGGATCGTCACGGCGTCGGCGCTGGTGATCGCCGTCCTCATTGACCTGCTGATGCTCCCCGCGTGGCTGAGCCTCGCCGACAGCGGCAAGCGGAGCCTTATCGCCTGAAAGGCGGCGCAGGCCTGCTACGCCTCGCAACACCGCAGCCTCGATTTACCAATTGTTATATGTGGATTTACACCCGATTTACCGCCCACGAATATGATTGCATATCCTAAGTTTCGAGGACGGGCAGAATGAACGAGAAAATCCACGCCATCAAGACCGAGATCGCCAAGGTCATGGTCGGACAGGAGGCGCTGATCGACGCGCTGCTGATCGGCCTTATCACCGACGGTCACATTCTTGTCGAGGGGGTGCCGGGGCTGGCAAAGACGACGGCCATCAACTCCCTGGCCAGGGCGCTAGGACTGGATTTCAAACGGGTACAGTTCACCCCTGACCTGCTCCCCAGCGACATCGTCGGGACCGAGATGTACGACCAGCGCAACGGCGCGTTCAAGGTCAAGATGGGCCCCGCCTTCACCCACCTGCTTCTCGCCGACGAGATCAACCGCGCCCCGGCGAAGGTGCAGTCGGCGCTGCTGGAGGTGATGCAGGAGCACCAGATCACCATCGGCGACGAGACCTTCAAGCTGAGCGACCCTTTCCTCGTCCTCGCGACCCAGAACCCCGTCGAGCAGGAGGGGACCTACCGCCTTCCCGAAGCGCAGCTCGACCGCTTCATGCTCAAAGTCCTCGTCGACTATAACAGCTTCGAAGAGGAGATGCAGATCGTCGACCGCATCGCCAACCGCAGCGTCGGGACGATCATGCAGGTCGCCGGTGCCGACGACATCCTCGCCATGCGCGACGAAGTGCAGAATGTCCATATCGACGAAGCCGTCACCCGCTACATGATGAAGGTCATCTTCGCCACCCGCGAACCGGAGAAGTACGGCGTCGGCGAGATCGCGCAGTACCTCGAATACGGCGCGAGCCCCCGCGCCTCCATCAACCTCTACAAGGCCGCCAAGGCCCGCGCCTACCTGCGCGGTAACGACTTCGTCACCCCCCTCGACGTCGCCGACACGGTCCGGGGCGTCCTGCGCCACCGCATGGTGCTGAACTACCGTGCCGAAGCCGCCGGCGTTACCGCCGACGACCTCATCGGCACGATCATGCAGACGATCAAGCTCCCCTAAGGCTGACTGGTGCTGGCGCACAAGAGCGAAGAGATCCTGATCCGCACCCGCCGCAACATCTTCGGCAGCAATGCCGGGGGGAACCCCAGCATCTTCGCGGGCAACGGGCTGGACTTTGCCGAGCTCAAAGAGTACACCATCGGCGACGACGTGCGCACCCTCAACTGGAAGGTGACCGCCAGGGAACAGCGCCCCTTCGTCAACGTCTTCAACGAGGAGCGCGAACTCAACATCGTCTGCGTCTTCCTCGAGAGCGGCAGCATCTTTTTCGGCTCGCAGCGTTTCAAACAGGAGGTGATGGCCGAGGCCCTCTCCCTCATCTCCTACTCGGCGCTGAAAAACGACGACCGCGTCTCCACCCTCGTCTTCAGCGACAAAGCGGAGTTCTTCCTGCCGCCGACCCGCGCCCTGGGGTCGCTGCACGTCACGATTCCCGAGGTGCTGGGACGTGATCCGCTGGGCAAGCGGGTCGATTTCGCCGCCCTGGTCGACTACCTCAACGGCCGTGTCCGCCAGCGTTCGCTCATTTTCCTGATCGGCGACTTCTACGGTGAAGGCATAGACCTCTCCCTGCTTGCCCGCCACGAAGTCTACGCTCTCATCGTCCGTGACCGCTTCGAGGAGAACCCCGCCCTTGCCGGCGAAATCGGCCTGCTTGACGCCCAGAGCATGGAGAGTACGAGCCTGGAACTCTCCCCCGGTCTCGCCGCACGCTACTGTGACGCGCTAAAGACGCGGGACAAGGCCCTCGTCGAGCACCTTTCCGCCCACCGCATCGTCTCGACGAAACTCTACACGGACGAAGAGCCCTTCGTGAAGCTCTCCGCACTGTTTCGGAGGTAGGCGATGCCCGAACAGACCCTGCCGCTCAAAGACATCAAGCCGATAGTCGCCGTCCCCGACCACTCTCTCTGGCTCCTCGTTGCCCTCGTCGCGGCCGGTATCCTCCTGCTGGGCCTCCTGCTCTTCTGGCTGCTCAAACGGCGCCGCAGAGGAGGCGACCCCAAACGCGTCGAAGCGCTGAAGCGGCTGCAGGCGCTGGATTTCAGCGACACGAAAAGCGCCGTCTACGATTTCAGCCTGCTGGGGCACTTCGTGGCGACGCCGGAGACGATGCCGGCTTTCCGGGCGCTGCTCTCGGAGCTTGAACCCTACAAGTACCAAAAGAGCGTGCCCGCCCTGGACGCCGCGCTCGAAGCGAAGCTGCGCGACTTCATCGAGGAGGCACGCCGTGGGTGAATGGACGCTGGAGTACCCCTGGGCGCTGGGACTGATCGCCCTCTTCTTCCTCTGCGAGACCTTCTGCCGGGCAAAGACGCAGCAGATGCTCTTCCCCGACACGGCGCTGCTGCGCAGCCTCTCCGCCCGCAGCGGCTGGACGCAGCGGGGGATCAAACTCCTCATTTTCACCCTGCTCGCCCTCGCCCTCGCCTCGCCGATCCGCCAGAACGAGGTTGTCATCAGCGACGACCAAGGGTACGAACTCTCCCTCGTCCTCGACGCCAGCGGCTCCATGCGGCAGATGGACAAGTTCGGCATCGTCAAGAAGATCGTGCTTGACTTCATCGACAAACGCGAACACGACAAGCTCGCCCTGACCCTCTTCGCCGACTTCGCCTATGTCGCCATGCCGCTGACCTACGACAAACAGAGCCTGAAACAGCTGCTCTCCAAGGTCGACGTCGGCATTGCCGGCATGCAGCGCACGGCCCTCTACGAGGCGCTCTTCATGAGTACGAAGCTTTTCAAATCCTCCGACGCCAAGGAGAAGATCGCCATTTTGCTCACCGACGGGCTGGACAACACCTCCCAGGTCCCCCTCGACGTCGCCATCCAGAGCGCCGTCAAGCACGGCATCAAGGTCTACGCCATCGGCGTCGGCGGCCGGGGGGACTACGATCCTGCGGTGCTTCAGAAGATTGCCCGGGAGACGGGCGGAAAGTTCTACGAGGCGGGCAGCGTCGAGCGTCTGGGGCAGGTCTACAACGAGATCGACACCTTGGAGAAGAGCGAGATCAAGGCGGACAAGTACGTCAAGAAGCGCTACTACTTCCAGTATCCCCTCGGTGCGGCACTGCTGCTCCTCGTGCTCTATGCCGTCATAAGAAGGAGAAGCCATGCACTTTGAACAGCCCCACCTGCTTTTCCTGCTGATCGTCCTCGTCCCGCTGGCGCTGCTGCTCTTCGCACCGCGCAAAGCGGCCCGTCACACCTTCGCCCCGGAGGTGCTGAAGCTGCTGCTGCAGCGCACCTCCACCGTGCCGCAGTGGCTGCGCAGCACCCTGCTGCTCGCCGCGGCGGCCCTCTTTATCGTCGCCCTCGCCCGGCCGGTCGTCGACAACGGCGAGATCAAGGTCCAGAGCAGTACGATCGACCTCATCGTCGGGTTCGACATCTCCCGCTCCATGTTCGCCAACGACGTCTACCCCAGCCGTCTTGCCCTGGCCAAGCGGAAATTCGATGCCCTGCTCGGCGATGTCAACGGCACCCGCATCGGGGTGCTCGGTTTCAGTGCCCGCGCGTTCATGGTCTCGCCGCTGACCGAGGATTTTGCGACCCTGCGCTACCTGGTGGCAAACATGAACACCGACTCCATCAGCCTGCGCGGCACCGACCTGCTCCAGGCCCTGCAGCAGACCGATACGCTGCTGGAGGGGAGCGACAAAAAGGCATTGCTGCTCTTTACCGACGGCGGGGACGGCAGTGACTTCGACAAAGCGATCGCCTACGCCAAGGCCCACAACATCGTCGTCTTTCTTTACAACATCGGAACGGAGAAGGGCGGGGTCATCCCGACCGAGCAGGGGGCCATGACGGACAAGCACGGCGACATCGTCGTCGTCCGGCGCAACGACAGCGTCAAGGCTCTGGCCCTGCAGAGCGGCGGGGCCTATATGCCCTACTCGCTCAAACACAACGACATCGAGGCCCTTGCCGATGCGCTGAAAGCCCGCTTTACCCCGCGCAGGGAGAGCAGCGACGTCATCCGCGATCTCAAAGAGCTCTTTATCTGGCCTCTCGGCGGCGGGGTCGCCCTGCTGATCGCCGCACTTTACTCCCTGCCGCAGCGAAGGAGACGCCATGCTTAGATACCTTCTGCCCGGCCTTGCCGCAGGGCTGCTCCATGCCGGAGTACTGGATTTCCATACCCTCTCCAACGCCGCATCGGCTTACAGCGGTGGCGACTATGCCGCGGCCGCCGAAGGGTACGGCGCGCTGCAGGGCAAAAATGACGCCGCCCGTTTCAACTACGGCGACGCCCTGTATAAGCAGCAGCAGTACAAAGAGGCCGCCGACGTCTTCGCGCAGGTCCAGGCCCCGGAGCTCAGACAAAAAGCGCTGCACAACCTCGGCAACAGCCTTGCGAACCTCGGCAAGACCGACGAAGCGATCAAGGCCTACGAGGAGGCGCTGAAGCTGGGCAATGATGACGAAACTCAGTACAACCTCGACCTGCTGAAAAAACAGAAAGAGCAGGAAAAGCAAAAAGAAGACAACCAAAACAATCAGAGCGACCAGAATCAGTCTGAGCAGAGTGATCAGCAGCAAAATGACCAAAAACAGCAAGATGATCAACAGAAAAAGGACCAGAAGAGCCAGGACGGCGGCTCAAAGGGGGAGGATCAGCAGCAAAAAGCGGAGCAGCAAAGCGGTGAACCGACACAGCAGGAGCAGGAGAAACAGGCGGACGGTGAACGCGACAAACAGCAGCAAAACGGTCAGCAGGACGAACAGCAGCAAGAGGCTTCCCCGCAGTCCGAAAGAGAGCCCGAAAACCCCCAGGCACCCGATGCGCATGAACAGCAGGCCGCCATGGCCGACCCCATCAGCGATATGGAAGAACGCAAATACAACCAGATGCTCGACAAGCGCGGCATCAGAACATTGATGATCCCGCTATCTGGCAAAGGAGAGCCCCATGATGACGAAACGACCCCTTGGTAAGATCCTGGCACTTTTGCTGTCCGGACTGCCGCTTTTCGCGGCGGTGACCGCCACCGTCGACAACCCCGCCGTCACCCGCGGCGACCCGGTCACCCTGACGCTCAGCGCCACCGGGGACGACATCCGCTTCCCGGCGCTGACGGAGATCGCCGGCTACCCCATCCTGAGCCGCGGCACCAGCCGCAACATCTCCATCATCAACGGCCGAACAACGCGCGCCATCGAACAGCGGCTCGTCTTTACCCCGACGGAGGACGTCGCCATCCCCGCCCTCGACATCACCGTTGACGGTACGGTCGAACACACCCTCCCCCTGCATGTCAAGGTCATCTCTCCCCAGGCCGCACCGCAGGGGGCACCGGTACAGATGCTACTGCACCTCTCCAAGGAGAAAGCCTATATCGGCGAGCCGGTCGAACTCGACCTCGTGTTCAAATACCTGCCCGGAGAGCGTATCGACGATATACGCATCAGCGAACCGACCCTCGAGCACTTCTGGATCAAGCGCATCAACACCCAGGCCGAACGCTCCGCCGACAGCGACGGGTACATCACCCAGTCCTACCGTTACCTGCTCTTTCCGCAGCAGAGCGGCGACCTCGAAATCCCCGCTATTTTCGCCCAGATCGGTACCAGGGTCAGTAGCGGCCGCGGCGGGATGGCGGGCGACCCTTTCTTCAACGACCCCTTCTTCGGCACGGCCCGGATGCAGTACCGCAAAGTCTACTCCGAACCGGCGACCCTGCATGTCACCGCCCTGCCGCAGGGGCTGGAGGTCTACGGCCGTTTCACCATGCACGCCGAGGTCGACAAAACGACCGTGGAGGCCAACAAACCGGTCAACCTCCACATCCATATCGAAGGCAACGGCAATGTCGAGGATATCCCCAAATTCGAACCGCACTTCGAACATGCCATCGTCTACGCCAATGACCCGAAGACGACCGGTACGCTCAAAGAGGGCCACTACTTCGGCACCTTCGACCAGACCATCGCCATTATTCCCGACCGCGACCTCACCGTCACCCCGCAGACTTTCCGCTATTTCGATGCCAAAACCGACCAGCCGGCGATCCTGCAGACCCCGCCCTTTTTCATCAAAGTGAAGGGGGCTGCCGCACTCCCGGCTGCCGCACCGGCCCCGCATATTGAGACAGCTGCTCCCGCAGCGGAGAGCGCTGAAATGCCTGCCGAACCGGGCGGCACCCGTTTGAGCCTCTTGCAGGCTCTGGGCATCTTCACCGCCGGGGTGGCCGCGGGTACCCTGTCACTGTGGCTACTGCTGCTGCGCGGCCGCGACCGTCTCCCGAAAAAGCGGGAGCTCCCGCCGATGGCCAAACGAGTCAGAGCCGCCAAAAACGACCGTGCCCTCTTCGAACTGCTCCTGCCGCTCAAGGGGAGCGCCGCACCGATCGACGACGCCCTGGCCCTGCTGGAATCCAACCTCTACCGCGGCACGGCCCATGCCGTAGACCGCAAAGTTCTGACGGACTATTTCAGCGGTCATCCCGGGGAAGAGATCACCTTTATCTGACGCAATTTTGTACAGCGTCCCGGCACGCGCTTTGCTATAATGGAGTGTTTTCGGAGGAGACCCCATGCGCCTGATACTGCCGGCCCTTTTCCTGTTTTACGGCATCCTGCATGCCGACATCGCCTGGTTCACCCGGTACGATGAAGCGGTACGGGCCGCACAGCAGGCCCACAAACCGCTGATGCTCTTCCTCACCAAGCCCCGCTGCAAAGTCCGCAGCTTTATGCAAAAGGATGTCTTCACGGATCCGGAGGTCGCCGCGTACATCACGGCACACTTCATTGCCGCCGATATCTGGAACGACGACGAGAGCCTGCCCGAAAAGTACCGGGTCAACGCCAGTCCCGTTTTCACCTTTCTCGACGCCGAGAAAGACGCGATTATCGAACAGGTCGTCGGGGGGAAACCTCCCGCCCGTTTCCTGGAAACCCTGCAGAGCGTTATTGACGACAACCCCGGGTTCCGTTAGCGAGCATGCGCGCTTTGCGTAACACAGAGGTGCTACACTGTTGCCAACCCGCCCCCAAGGAAACAGGATGAAACTCGTCTATGCCGGTCCCAAGCCGCTCATCTCCCACAGCGGCATCGTCTTCGACAGGAAAAAAGAGGACAAATACCGTTACATCCCCTTCGCCGTCTCACTCCTGCTCGCCCTCGACCACGACTACACCTCGTCGCAAAACTATACCTATACCCCCGACCGGAAGCACTACAGCGACGAGGAGCTGCTCCGGGTCATCGCGGCACACTGCCCGACGGCCCAGACGGAGGCCGCGCGACTCCGCAGTGAAAAAGCGGCCAGGCTGGATGAGGAGCTCCGCCGGCTGGACGGCTCCCTTTCACACCCCGCCGAAGCCCGGTCGGTCCTGCGCACCAACCTGCTGCTGATGCGCGACTACCGCCTGCAACGTACGGTCAACAAAAGCCTCTATTACAGCGCGGCCGGCGCCCTCGTCACCCTGGTCGCGGCCAAACGGCTGCGCTATATCCAGACAGCGTTTACACCGGAATATTTTCATGTCTTTCATACCATGGAGGGGATCATACGCAGACGGCGTCTTGCACTTGCGGCACAGCTTGATGTTTATGAGAAGAAGGGGGAGTTGATGGTGCGGCTGGCGCTGGCCGGCCGCTAGAGGGTTACTTGCCGGAATCCGGCAGGGGTGTTTTGGCCGTACGGGCCGGCAGGACCGGGTACTCGACGACCGGTTTCTCGCCCGTCAGCGCTTTGAGGAAGGTCTCGATGCTTTCCGTCTCTTTATCGGTCAGTTTCACGCCCAACTGGGTCTCGCCCATGATCTTGATCGCCTCTTTCAGGCTCCAGACCGTACCGTTGTGGAAGTAAGGCGCCGTCTCTTCTACGTTGCGCAGGGTCGGAACTTTGACCATCCCGTTCGCATCGCCTTTAAAGTCACCGACGCCCATATACTTGAACTTGCCCATCAGCGGGAAGGGCTGCATACCGCCGCCGACTGCTACGCCGGTGTGACAGCTCGCACACCCTTTGTCAATAAAGGTCTGCAGACCGGCCTTCTCCTCTTTGGAGAGCGCTTTGTCACAGCCGCGCAGGTACTCATCAAAACGGGACGGCGTGACCAGCGTACGTTCGAAGGAGGCGATGACATCCGCGATATCCTTGAAGGTCGGGACCATCTTCTGGTCGTTGTAAGCGTGGCGGAATGCCGCGACATACGCGGGAATGGAGTTGACAACGGCAGCGACGTGTTCAGGTTTGGCCGCCATTTCCGGCGCCGCCTGCATCGGTCCCTGCGCCTGGTCTTCGAGGTCCGGGCTGCGTCCGTCCCAGAACTGCTTCTCCGCGAACACGGCGTTGTAGACCGACGGAGAGTTCAGGTGGTGGGGGTTGTGCGCCCAGTTGTGGCCGATCGCCGCCGGCACGCCGTCCACACCGCCTGTCGCGAGGTTGTGGCAGGTATTACAGCTGATGATCTCGCTCTTTGAAAGACGCGGATCGAAAAAGAGCTGCTTTCCGAGCTCGACCTTCTGGGCATTCATCGGGTTTTTCGGGTTATCGATCAGCTTATAGAGTTCGGACGTGTTTTTCGGAATGGGGGCGAGTCCCATCGCCTTGGCCTGATCCGTCAATGCTTCCGCAGATGCCGCAGAAACCAGGACACACGCTGTCAACGCAATTTTTTTGAACATTTTCTCTCCTTTTATTCAATCCTCCGACAGATAGACGGAGGTTCCACATTCATGTGATGGGGGAATTCTATCCCTAAACGATAATTTTTTTCCTTAAATAAAGAAACTACTTTTACTTAATGGAAAATAATAAACGCCGCCTTCCTCTGACTATTATTTCGACTTTTACCTTTTTGGTGCTTTAATGCTACTATGAATAAAGAACTCATAGCCACGAACCTGCGGAACCACCACCTCAAGGTGACCCCGCAGCGGCTCAAGATCGTCGAAAGCCTCAACACCTTCGGCCACCTGAACATTGATATGCTTTACCAGGAGGTAAAAGAAGCGTATCCGAATGTTTCGCTGGCGACGGTGTACAAGAATATTGCCATAATGACGGAAAACGGACTCCTCGAAGAGGTCAAAGTCCCCGAGAGCAAGAGCGTTTTCGAGATCCGAAAAGAGCCGCACCTGCACCTGCACTGCAGTGAATGCGGAAAGATCGAGGATTTTTCCTTCGATACGGAACAGATCAGGGCGCACGCCGAAGCCGTCAGCGGCTACAATATCCAAAGCAGCGATATCGTGCTGCGGGGCAGCTGCCCGGCGTGCCAAAAAAATGCAAAATCGTAAAAAGCATTAACAGTTCAGTAACTATTCTTTACTATACTTTCCCTACCTTCATTCAAAGCGTCTCCTTCTCCCGTCATCCACCGGGAGTTGGTTATAATCCCTCTATGACAATACGGCCCATCTATCTTTTATCCGTCACCCCCTCCGATGACCCCGACGTCACCCATCTGCCGATCCTGGAAACGGCATGGCTGCAGCCCGAAGTCGATCTCTCACGGATCGACGGCATCATCTTTACCTCGAAAAACGGTGTCGATGCCCTCGAGCAAATCGCCCCGGAGTGGAAAAGCGTGCCCGTCCTCTGCGTCGGGAGGGGAACGCAGCAGCGCGTAGAGGCGCTCGGCGGAACGGTGGCCGGGACGGTGAAGGGGTACGGCGAGATGCTGTACGCACTGATCCGGGAGCGTTTCCCCCGTTTCCGCTGGCTCTATGCACGCCCCCGGGTCGTCGCGTCGGATTTCGCCTCCCGGCTGCGCGAAGAGGGGATCGCCGTGGAAGAGGCCGTGGTCTATGAGACCCTCTGCCGGGCCGACAGCGTGGAGGTGACGATCCCCGACGACAGCGTGCTGATCTTCACCTCGCCGTCGGCCCTGCAATGCTTTCAGCGCCGCTTTACCCTGACACAGACACACACCGTCGTCGCGATCGGCCGTACCACGGAAAAGAGTCTTCCCGGCCGGAAGGTTCACCTCGCTTCCGAGCCGACCGTCGCGGCCTGCGTCGCCCTCGCAAAACAACTGGCAAAGGAGAAAGAGTGATCGATACCGACCGTATGATCTGCATCTGCAACTCGATGGATATGAAAACAATCGCCGAATGCATCAAAACCCATGGGTGGGAGAGCGTCGACGCGATGCTCAACCACAGCGAGTGCGAACTGGGCAACAAGTGCGAGTCCTGCATTGAAGACGGCTATGAGAACGACGGTTATTCGCTTGCGATGGTCCTCTCCCTTGTCAAACAGGGGCGGTTATAGCAGCGTGCTAAGTGCTAAGTGCTAAGTGCAGGGTAACGCGTCGCCCTTACTCCTTTCTTGGCGCCACATACTTGACGCTGAGCGCTGAAAAGATTAGCAATCCTTCCGTTTTCCGAAGAGGCAGGGGCCGTTTTTGATGAGCTTTCGAACGGAGAAGAAGAGGAAAAAAAGGGAGACGGCCCCGGCGGCCGCCCCGTAGAGCAGCTGCCCGTGTGTCAGCAGCGACACGGCAAAAGCGCCGAGGACGATGAAAACGACGAAACACATCGCTAGGTCATGAAGAGCATGCCGTAGATCGCCACCCCCATCAGCGACGTGACGGTCATCCCCGCAAAAACGATCATCCCGTTGCGTTTGTGCGTGGCGGCCACGGTCGCACTGCTGCCGTAGCTTCGCAGGGCATCGATGAGCAGCCATGCCCAGCCGGCGACGGCGGCGACGGCGATCAGCACGTGCACCGCCAGGAACACCGCCAGCGACGAGAACTCTACCCCGCTCTCCTCCGCGTAGGCGACGAAACCGCCGGTAAAGCGCACCCCGACTTCGAAAAGCACGACCATCGCCAGCGTCACGACGAAGAGCAGCGTCTGCGCACGTTTATGGGCAATGTCGCGTTTACGCATGGCCAGAAAGATCGCCCCGCCCATCAAAAAGGGCAGTGCCGCGAACCAGAGCGTGACGATGTCCATAAACCAAAGCGCCCGCGTCCCCAGGAAACCCGCCTCAAACATTCAGCTTCTCCCGGAACGTCCGCATAAATTTCTGCACCTTCGGGGCGATCACGACCTGGCAGTAGCCCTGCTGAGGATTGAGCTCGAAATAGTTCTGGTGGTACGCTTCCGCCGGGTAGAAGGTCGGCGCAGGGGAGAGTTCCGTCACGATCGGGTCGGAAAAACCGGCCTGCGCTTCGGCGATGGCCGCTTCCGCTTCTTCCTTCTGCTCTTCGTTTTGGTAGTAGATCACCGAGCGGTACTGCGTCCCGACATCCGCACCCTGGCGGTTCAGCGTCGTCGGATCGTGAATGACCCAGAAAATATCGAGGATCTCCCCATAAGAGATCACCTCGGGGTCGAAGGTGACCTCGACCACTTCCGCATGCCCCGTCGTCCCGCTGCAGACCGCGCGGTAATCGGGATTGTCCGTTTCGCCGCCCGCATAACCGCTGACGGCGCTGCTGACCCCTTTGACACGGCGGTACACCGCCTCGATGCACCAAAAACACCCGCCCCCGAGGAGCGCTACTTCCTTCGCCATCATCATCCTTTTTTTTGCCCAATGATGCCAAAGTGTTCCTTCAACGTGCCCCACGCTCCGTAGTTAATCACCTCTCCGGCGCTTGGTACAATCTTCACAAAAAGTCAGGATTGCCGTTTCACTATGAAAAAAGACGAATAAATTAACGTTTTAGTTTAGTTTTATCGTCATTATATTATGATTATTATCAACGCAACTTATAGGAGTAGATATGAAAAAGGTTTTGGTGCTTGGCGGCGGGTTTGCAGGAGTCGATACGGCAGCGCATCTGCGCAAAAAAGGGTATGACGTGACCCTCGTCAGTGACCGGGACTATTTTTACATCTATCCTACTTCCATCTGGGTGCCGACGGGCGAGGTCTCCTTTGACGATGTCAAGGTCTCGCTGGAGGAGCTGCGGGATGCCCACGGCTTTACCCTGGTCGTGGACGGGGTCGAAGCGATCGAGGCGAAGGCGAACCGCGTCACCCTCACCTCCGGAAAGGTGATCGACGACTACGACTATCTCGTCGTCGCCGTCGGGGCGCACAAGATGAAACATCCCGGGATCGAGAACACCCTCTCCATCTGCGGCGACCCGCGCGAATCCCTGCGGATCAAGGAGCGGATCGACGCCCTGGTAGCCAAGGGGAGCGGCAAGGTCGCCTTCGGCTTCGGGGGCAACCCCAAAGACACCTCTGCCGTGCGCGGCGGCCCCGGATTCGAGCTCTTTTTCAATCTCCACGAACTGCTCAAGAAAAAGGGGATCCGCGACCGTTTCGAACTGACCTTCTTCGCCCCGATGCCCAAGCCGGGCGCGCGCATGGGCGAGAAAGCCCTAAACATGATGGACATGATGTTCGAGCGGGCCGACCTGAACAAGCACTTCGGCAAGAAGATCAAGCGATTCGAAGAGGACGGCGTCGTTTTCGAAGACGACAGCAAACTGGAATCGGACTTTACGATGTTCATCCCCGCCGGGGACGGCCACCGCGTCATCAAGGCGTCTGACCTTCCGACCAACGAGGCCGGTTTCGTCGCCATCAACGATTACAGCGAAGTCATCATCGACGGCGAAGTCAGCAACGTCTACGCCGCCGGGGACGTCGCGGCGCTGGAGGGACCGGAGTGGCGGGCCAAACAGGGGCACGTGGCCGAAGTCATGGCCAAGAACATCGCCTTCAACATCGCCGCGCGCGATGCCGGGAAGGCGGAACGCAAAGGGTACCAGGAGCACCTCAACATCCTCTGCGTCATGGATACGGGTACCGGTGCGGGCTTCGTCTTCCGCGACGACAAAAAAGCCTTCATGATGCCGATGCCGGTCCTGGGACACTGGATGAAAAAGGGGTGGGGCTGGTACTGCCGCAATACCAAACTGGGCAAGATCCCGCGCATGCCGGGACTCTAAAAGGGTTAGACGGCCTGCTTCTGCTCCGGCTCGCGGAGCGTTTTCATCTTCACGAGGTTGTTGCGGTACATGCGGTCAAGCTGGCCGAACGGTACCGGTTTGCTGAAGTAATACCCCTGCCCGTAGTCGACCCCGAGCTTCTTGAGAAGGCGGACGTGCTCGGCACTCTCAATCCCCTCCGCAACGATCTTCAGCCCCATCGCCTTGCTCAGTGAGACGATCGATTCGACGATGGTCCGGTCATCCTGGTCGTCGAGCATGTTCATAATGAAGGCCTTGTCGATCTTGAGGGTATCGACCGGGAACTGTTTGAGGTAGGCCAGGGAGGAGTAGCCCGTACCGAAGTCGTCGATATTGACACCGACGCCGAGGTCGCGGAGCTGGTGCAGGACCTTCAGACTCTCGGTCAGGCTGATCATGGAGACGCTCTCGGTCACCTCGAACTCCAGGTACTGCGGTTTGATATCGTAGCGCTGCAGGACGGTCCGGATCTGGTGCAGCAGCAGCGGGCTCCCGAACTGGCGTCCGGAGAGGTTGACGGCCAGTTTCAGCGGGGCGATCCCCGAGGCGCGCCACTGCTCGATGCGCCGGGCCGCCTCGTGCATGACCCACTCGCCGATCTTGATGATCATCCCCGTATGCTCCGCAACAGGGATAAAGTCGTCCGGGTAAACGGTCCCGATCTTCGGGTGGTTCCAGCGGATCAGCGCCTCGGCCCCGATAATGGCACCGGTCCGCAGGGAGATCTTCGGCTGGTAGTAAAGTTCGAACTGCTCCATCGTCTCGATGGCCTCGCGCATCTCGTGCTCGACCTGGAGTTTTTTGCGGATCGTCTCCCCCATCGTCGTGTCGTAGAAACGGTAGCGGTTGCGCCCGTCCTCTTTCGCCTTGTACATGGCGGTGTCGGCGAATTTGATCAGCGTATCGGCGTCTCCGGAGTGGTCCGGGTAGATCGCCACCCCGATACTTGTCGTCGTAAAGATCGCCTTGTCGCCGAACTCCCAGCGCTCCTGCAGGGCATCGATCATCTTCTTGGCGACGATGGTGATATCTTTTTCCGAATTGATGTACGGCAGCAGGACGATAAACTCGTCCCCGCCGATCCGCGAGATGGTATCGGTATCGCGCAGGGTACGCTTCAGGCGTTCTGCCACCTCTTTAAGCAGCCGGTCCCCCAGGGTATGGCCCAGGGTGTCGTTGACGTTTTTGAAGCCGTCGAGGTCGAGGAAGAGGACCCCAAGTTTCTCGCCCCGGCGGTTGGCATCCTTGATCGCTTTTTGCAGGCGGTCCTGCATGAGCACCCGGTTCGGCAGGTTCGTGAGCGGGTCGTAGAAGGCGAGCTTCTCGATCATCTGCTGACTCTCCGCCTGCTCGCTGACGTCCATCGTGATCCCCGAAATGAACGCTTTTCCGTCGCGCCGGAGGCTCAGTTTCCCCTCGGTCAGCACGTGCATCGCCTCCCCGTGGGCATTGACGAGCTTGTGCATCAGGCGGAAGGGTGTATGGGTCTGGGCGGTGTTATCAAGGGCGCGGATAAAGGCCTGGCGCTGGGAGGGGTCGATGGCGTTGAGCAGGGCTTCCCAGGTCAGCGGCATACCGTCCATCGGAAGCCCCAGCAGGACATACATCTGGTCACTGAAGCTGCAGTCGTGGGTCTGCGTATCGATCCGCCAGCTCCCCATCCTTGCGATCTGCTGCGCCTCTTTGAGGTGCTGGCGCCCCTCTTCGATCTCTTTGTGCAACTCGTTCATAAAGTCGGCGTGATGGATGATGTTGTCGCTCATCTTGTTCGCCGCTTCGGCGATCATGCCGATCTCGTTCGCGCTGGTATCCTCGAGCTCGATGGGCACGGGGTGGCTCGGGTCGAAAGCCTCCAGCTTGCGGGTCAGTTCGCGCAGCGGGAAGAAGGAGCGGTAGAGCAGCCGCAGCAGCAGCAGGACCAGCAGCACGTAGCCGGCAATGATCGCGGCGAGGAACTGGAAGTACTGTTCCATCATCGCGCGGAAGTTCCGGTCGGAAACGGCGACGTCCATCGAGGCGACGGTCTCGCCGTTGATATTGGTGACGGGGAGTGCCAGGGTGAAGAGCCTGTGGGGGGAGCCGAACTTCCCGACCACCAGGGGACGGCCGTGGTTCTGAAGCAGGCGCACGCCGTTGATCACCTGTGCGGAGCTCAGGCGGATGAGCTGCTCTTCGACCAGAAGTTGCTTGTTATTGTGGAGGGCATCTGAGAGCTGCGGAAGCATAAAGTCGATCTTCTGTTCCACCAGTTCCTGGAGCTGTTTTTTATAGCCGCTGATGACGATTTTCGTATTGACATAGGCCAGCCCGAAGACGAGCAGCAGGCTGAAAAATGCCAGGGAGAACAGCAGTTTCGATGCTAGAGAGTTCCAGATAGTCAACTTCATTACGATAGATTATATCGAAAAGTGACCGACTCCGTTAGAGCTATCTCTTCTAACGGATGATCGTATCGTTGCGGTCGGGGGAGGTGGAGACCATACCGATCTTCGTCTCGGTCAGTTTTTCGATCTCGCTGAGGTAGGCTTTGGCCGTTTCCGGCAGCGCGTCCCATTCGCGCACGCCTTCGGTCCGCTCCCAGCCCGGGAAGCTCTTGTAGACCGGTGTGGCCGCTTCGAGGTCCAGCGGCATGTAGTCGATGACCTCGCCGTCGACTTCATAGCCGACGCAGACCTTGACTTCGTCGAAACCGTCGAGCACGTCGAGTTTCATGATGGCCAACTCGTCACAGCCGTTGATGCGACTGGCGAACTTCGTCGCAATGGCGTCAAACCAGCCGCAGCGGCGCGGGCGGCCCGTCGTCGTACCGAATTCGTGCCCCTGCTCGCGCAGTTTGTCGCCGTCGGTACCGAAATCTTCCGTCGGGAAAGGACCGTTACCGACGCGGGTGCAGTAGGCTTTGACGATCCCCGTCACCTTGCCGATATCTTTCGGGCTGATTCCCAGGCCGATACAGGCACCCGCCGCGATCGTCGAGGAGCTTGTGACATAGGGATAGGTCCCGTGGTCGATGTCGAGCATCGTCCCCTGCGCCCCTTCGAGCAGCACGTTCTGATCTTTTTTCAGCAGTTCCCAGACCATCTGTGTCGTGTTGGCCAGGTACGGGAGCAGTGCCGCGGCAAAGCCTTCAAGCTCCGCTTTCAGTGCCGCAGCATCCGGTGCCTCGATGCCCATGGCGCTGTAGATGGCGCCGTTTTGCTCGAAGTACTCGAGGACGCGGGCGACCAGGGCGTCGATATCGCGCAGCTCGCCGAGGCGGAAACCGGCGCGGGCGATCTTTTCGCTGTAGGCAGGCCCGATGCCGCGGCCGGTCGTGCCGATCGCCTTCTTGCCGCGCAGGCGCTCTTTGGCCTGGTCGATCTCCTCGTGGAAACCGAGGATCATATGCGCGGATTCGCTCACAAAGAGACGCCCTTCGAGCTTGTCGAACTGCTTCATCTCTTTGATCAGTGCCGCCGGCGAAACGACGACGCCGTTGCCGATAATGTTGATCGCTTCGGGGTTCAGGACACCGGAGGGGATCAGGTGGAGGGCATATTTGGTCCCGTCGACCCAGATGGTATGGCCGGCATTGTGCCCGCCCTGGTAACGCGCGACGGCGTCATATTTCTGCGCGAGAAGGTCAACGATCTTCCCTTTGCCTTCATCGCCCCACTGGATACCGACGATCAAATCTGCTTTTTTCATATCTCTTTTCCTTTACACGCCGGCTTCAAGCAGCACATCGGTAGCGATGGCGAAGCCGACACTGGTCACATCTTCGTTTTTATAGCGTCCGCCTCTGGCATAGACGTCATTGTCCGCGATCACGCGGAAGTAGAGCTCGTCGTAATAGAGCATCTTCGCATAGTAAAGCGGCGCGACGACCGTATTGGCGTAGGGCACGCTCAGGCTGAGCTCTTTCATCTTCAGCAGCTCGACGCGGAGCTCCTCCGGCACCAGCGGCAGGACCGCGTCGATCTCGGAGGGGTCCTCGAGGTAGACGAGCTTTGTCAGCCAGTCGATCCCCCGTGCCAGCAGGTTCTCGATCCGGATGTGGCGGAAATCGTCCATCGGAATGTCGAGCAGGCGGCTCAGGATCTTCGGGATGTTGATGTTGGAGATCTGCAGCAGCGGCTGCGTCTCCAGGCGCTCGAAGATCTCCAGGCAGCGCGTCAGCGCGATGGAGAGGTCCGCCTCGCCGATCACCTCGGCACCGACCTGGTATTGCTCCTGCGACGGGTAGCGGTAGACCGGCTGGATGTAGAACCACTTGCGGTGGTCCGTATTGCGCCCGAGGCGTTTGGAGATGATACGCACGACGTCGATGGTCGTATCGGCACGCAGGCTCATGCGGTGGTTATCACGGTCGCCCAGGCGGATCAGCTCTTTGGTATCGGGGATACTCTCGTGCTGGTGGTGCGAGAAGAGCGGGACGACGATCTCTTCGAACCCGTCGGCGTAGAGCACACTGCTGGCGATCTGCTCGATCTCACGCTTGCGGCGGGCACTGTCGCCGAAATAGAGCTTGCTCCCTTCGGGGATCTCGTGGGCGAAGATCATACCGTCAGCCCGAAATAGGTTTCGTTGAAGATGCGGCTTGCCGTCCCGTCGTAGCTGCGGCGGCCGAGCTTGTCGAGGGCGACCTCGACGGCGTTGACGACCCAGGCGGCCTCGAACGGCTTGATCAGCCCCATGTGGTTGACACGGAAGATCTTGCCCTTGAGGTGGTCCTGCCCGCCGGCCACATTGACGTCGAACTCTTTTTTCAGCAGGGCGCGGATCTCGTTGGCGTTCGCATCGTCTACGGTCGTCATGGACGCCGCAGGCGCTTTGGGGTAGATGTGCAGGCCGACCGCTTCGAAGGCGGCCCGTGTCGCGGCACCGCGGCGGGCCGTTTCGTCGTACAGCGTCTCGAGCCCCTTGGCCTCGATCTCCGCCAGCACGGCCTCCAGGCCGATGACGAGCGTCGTCGCCGCCGTCCATGCCGTCGTATTGGTCCGCTGTTTCTTGATCTCCGTCGCCAGGTTGAAGTAGTACCCTTTGCCCGCACCGATCTTCTCGACCGCGGCATTGCTCAGACCGATGACCGCCAGGCCCGGCGGCAGCATCAGCGCTTTCTGGCTCCCCGCCAGCAGGGCATCAATGTGCGTGACGTCGATCGCCTCGACGCCGACGGCGGTAATGCCGTCGGCAATGATCATGACATCCGGGCGTACCCCTTTAACGGCCGCGGCGATCGCTTCGACCGGGTGGCGCAGGCCGCCGGCACTCTCGCTGATCTGAATGGCGATGGCGTCGATACGCGGATTCTCCTGCAGGGCGTTAAGGACATCCTCGGGGGTTGAGGGCGTGTCCCATTCGTAGGTCAGCTGGACGCTTTGCAGCCCGTGCGCCTCGGCGATCTTGCCGAAACGCTCGCCGAATTTACCGGCGTTGATGTTCAGCAGGGTATCACGGCAAAGGTTGGTAACGGCCGCTTCCATCGCACCGGTCCCCGTCGAGGCCAGCATCACGACCTCATCGGTCTTCATCAGGCCGAAGAGCGCTTTACGTGCCCGTTCGAAGATCGCTTCGAACTCCGGTGTGCGGTGATGGATCGTCTCCTCCGCCATCGCTTTGCGGACGGATTCCGGAACAGGGGTAGGACCGGGGGTAAAGAGCAGCATGCTTTTTTTCCTTAAGTGATTTGCATATGCAGCAAGGCGGGTTTGCACCGCCTTTTTCAAGCCGCGTATTATACTGTATGTTCATTTAAGGGTCTCTCAAGGTTGGATTTCGGGCCGAAAAGGTACAATGACGCATCTTTTTCCGGGACCTGTTTTATGACCGTTTTTGACGCCATCATCCTCGGCATCGTCGAGGGGATCACCGAGTATCTCCCCGTCTCCTCCACCGCCCATCTCTACCTCGCCGGACAGATGCTCGGTCTCAAGCAGGACACCTTCCTGACCGCCTTCGAGATCATTATTCAGATCGCCCCGATCTTCTCGGTGATGCTGATCTACCGCGAACGGCTCATGCAGAGCACTGCGCTCTGGATCAAACTCATCGCCGCCTTCATCCCGACGGGCGCCGTCGGCCTGCTCTTTCACAAACAGATCGAAGCGATGTTCGCCGCCAACTCCACCGTCGCCCTGATGATCCTCACGGGGATCGCCTTCCTCGCGGTCGAGTTCGCCTACAAGCCCAAGGCGCACGCCGTCAAAGACCTCGAGGGGGTCAGCATGAAACAGGCCATCACCGTCGGTCTCTTCCAGGTCTTCGCCCTCGTACCCGGGGTCTCGCGCTCGGGGATGACGATCCTCGGCGGGATGCTCGGCGGGCTGTCGCGGGACACGGCGATGGCCTTTTCGTTCCTCCTCGCCATCCCGACGATGGGTGCTGCTTCGGGCTATACGCTGCTCAAAGAGTACTCGGCACTCTCGTTTGAGCACTTCGGCGCCCTGGGCATTGGCTTCGTCGTCGCTTTCATCGTCGGCTGGATCGCCGTCAAAACCTTCCTCGCCGTCGTTTCGCGCTACAGTTTCAAACCCTTCGGAGTCTACCTGATCGCCAGCGGTCTTCTGTACGGGCTTTTCGGCGTCGAACTCGTCCACTGAAACGGCTGCATTAGCCAAAAACCAAAGGCTTTCGTCCAACGCCCTTTGGCTATAATCGCGCCATGAAACCGATCGAACACGTAAAAAACGCCCTGGCCGACCTTGACAAAGAGGTGCAGGCGATCCTGATGGACATGAAGCTCAACCTGACCCAGAAAGACAACGCCATGCTGCCGCTGCTGCAGCAGCAGAAAGTCCTCAAACAGACCCTCGAGGACCTTGAATACCTCGAAGCGCATCCGCCCTCGCCGAACCAGCCGTGCGGGATCTCGAAATACCGGGAAGATTAATAAGGGAAAGGTGCAGAGGCCCGGAAGGGATCAGGCCTCTTTGCTTTTGAACAGCAGCCGGTCGAAGGAGAGGGTACCGGCGCCGTGCGTCAGCAGGACGAAAAGCATAATAAAGTAGTACAGCGGGATTTCAAACCCGTTGTTGCCCGACTGGAAACCGTTGGGCAGGTGCACCAGGGTGATGGCCACCAGCATCACGACCATCAGCGGAATGGTGATCAGCCGCGTGAACAGCCCCAGTGTCAGCAGTACGACACCCGACGCTTCCGTCGTTGCCGCCAGATAGGCCTGCAGGGTCGGCAGGGGGAGCCCCATGGAGCCGAACCACTCGGCGACCGATCCGATGTCGCTCCACTTCATCTTCGCCGGTTCGTAAAACCCGTACGCGAGAATGAGACGCACGAAAAGCAGCGAGACGCTTTGGAGCTTTTCCACGGCCGGTTCGACGATTTTACATAGGTTGGAAAGCTGGCATTGCATGGCGGCTCCTTTCCTGTACGAAACTCACTGCTGCGGGGTCACCCGCCGCATTTACCCTGGCCGCATTTGCCTTTGGGTTTCTCTTCTTTCTTCTCACCGTTGCACTTGGCGTTCATGTTCGCTTTTTTCTCGCCGTTGCACTTGGTATTCATCTTCGCTTTTTTCTCACCGCTGCACTTGGTTGCCGGTGTTTCCATTTTTTCGCCATCGCACTTTGCAAAGGCCGACGTCGCGCCGATCCCCGTCAACAGGGCCGCGCCGAGCAGCATGGCCGCCAACTTATACGTTCTCATCATACACTCCTTGTGTTCGATCTGTCTGAAAGCATTGTAGCGGGAAGGGCTCAATACCATCAACAAACATGATCGCACAGCATCAATAACGTTTCATAAACAGTTTTTTCGGTGGTTTGGATAAAAAGAAGTAATGAGGAACTCTCCTCCAGATACCTGCGGCACATGCACAGAAAAGGTGGGCTGCTATGTTCCCATCCTGACCCAGTGCCTCGCCTGCACATTGCACAGGTCTAAAGGAGAGCGTTGAGGACACCGCGGTGCCTTCAGCGCTGGCGGAATTATAGCACAGGGCAGGCCCAAATGCAATATCAGTGTGCTTCCGTCCCCCGGCACCAGTGCGGCTTGAGATTGAGCAGCAGCAGCCACAGCACCGCCACATCGATCATCACGTCGGCAAAATTGAAAACGGCGAAGTCAAAGCCGCAGTGCCAGTAGACGTAATCCACGACCCCCGGGTGAACGAAACGGTCATAGACGTTGGAGAGTCCCGCCCCCAGCAAAATACCGACCGGGAGCATATAACAGAATTTTTTCAGCCGCAGCACATAGACGAGCACCCCGGCGATCAGCAGCAGCTGCAGCCACTTGAGCCACTCCTCCAGAAACGCGAACATCGAAAAGGCGACCCCTTTGTTATAAACGAGGGTCAGGTCGATACAGTCACTGTAGAAACGGTAGCCGTCCAGGAAGAGCGCCTTGATATTTTGATCAATAATGAAGATCCCGGCCAGGGCCAGGAAGAGTGCGAGCACGCCCCTAATCATTGAGGGCATGCCTGAAAAAGTCGCTGAGACGCTCCATCTCCGCGGTCATCGCTTCGCGGTCCCGCGCTTCGAGCAGCAGGCGCAGCTTGTTCTCCGTCCCGCTGTAGCGGATAAGATGGCGCATTCCCGCGGCCTCGATCCCCTTCAACACCTCCGGAAGTCCCTCGATGCTTTCCAGCGGCTTTTTCGTTTTGACATTGAGGTTCACAAGGCTCTGCGGATAGAGTTCGAAGGGGCGCAGCGCCGTGGAGGCCTTGGCATCGGTCATCAGCACCATCGCCAGGACCTGCAGTGCCGTCACCAGGCCGTCCCCGGTCTTGGCGAAATCGTGCATAATGACGTGCCCGCTCTGTTCGCCGCCGAAGTTGATGCCGTGTTCGCGCATCGTCTCCAGCACGTACTTGTCCCCGACCCCGCAGCGGTGAAGTTTCAGCCCCGCCGCGGTCATCGCGTCTTCAAGGGCCTGGTTGCTCATCACCGTCGCCACGATCCCCTCACCCTTGAGCAGACCGTACTTGTGCATGAAAAGCCCCAGCGAGCCGAGCAGCTGATCCCCGTCGACCACTTCGCCCTTTTCATCCACCACGACCAGGCGGTCCGCGTCGCCGTCGAGGGCGAAACCGATATCCGCACGGTACTGCTTGACCGCTTTCTGGACATCTTTGGGGTGCAGCGCGCCGCACCCCTCGTTGATATTGAAACCGTCCGGGCCGTTGTGCAGGACGATCACTTCCGCCCCCAGCTCCTCGAGGACCGTCGGACCGACCTTGTAGCCCGCACCGTTGGCGGTATCGAGGACGATGCGCATCCCCTGCAGGCTGAGCGCGCTGGGGAAGGAGTTCTTGAGCTGGACGATGTAGCGGCCGATGACGTCGTCGATCCGCTTCGCCGAGCCGATGGCGCGCCCCGTCACCTGCGCCTTGGCGATCTGCACGTCGTCCCGGTAGATGGCTTCGATCTGCGCTTCGACCTCTTCGGAGAATTTGTTGCCGTGGGCGTCGAAGAGCTTGATGCCGTTGTCTTCGAAGGAGTTGTGGCTCGCCGAGATCATAATACCCGCGTCGCAACGCATGTTCTCGGTCAGGAAGGCGATGGCCGGTGTGGGCATCGGCCCGATCTGTACGACGTCATAGCCGACGGCGGTCAGGCCGCTGACAATGGCATTTTCGATCATATAGCCGCTGCGGCGTGTATCTTTGCCCAGCAGGATCTTCTTCGTTTTGGAGCTCTTTTTAAAATAGATCCCCGCCGCCATCGCTGTGCGCATCGCCAGCTCCGCCGTGAGGAAGGTTCCCGCCTCACCACGTACGCCATCGGTCCCGAATAATTTCATTTCTACCCTTCTCATCGCCCTGAAAGCGGTAAATACACTAAAGTTTAACTTAAATTTAATTATTTTTAAGGTAGTATTCTACCCTAAAATTTTTTCCAGAAGGATAAAGACTATGGCAAACCATAAGTCATCAATGAAACGTATCCGCCAAACTGAAAAACGTACGGAACGTAACAGATTCTACCGCACGCGTCTGAAAAACATCGTCAAAGCTGTCCGCACAGCGATCGATGAAGGCAACAAAGAAGCAGCATCTGCCGCTATGACTGTCGCTAACCAGCAGATCCACAAGTTCGTCACGAAAGGGATCCTGAAAAAAGAGACAGCTTCCCGCAAAGTCAGCCGCCTGCAAAAAGCTGTAAACAGCCTGTAGTACGCCAACGGAGCAAAAGCCCCGTTGTCTACGTTAACACTGGGTTCGCCTGCGATTCGGCATGTAGTGCCTCACGTGCACTGCCTTTTAAGGCTTGTCGGCGGCGGGCCCGCACCCCAAGGAGACTTCCTTCGGGGCGCGCGCAGATAAACCGCGCTTAATCTCCCCCTATTTTCATCCTAGACATTACATGAATACTGAATGTTCTTCACATACTGGGAGTATGAATGCTTTCTGACAAACTGACCCCTTTTATCGACCGCTACAACGAGCTCAGCGAACTGCTCAGCAGTCCCGACATCGCCAACGACGTCAAACGGATGACCGCGCTCTCCAAAGAGCAATCCTCCCTGCAAGACATCGTCGATACGGCCAAGGCCTACAAACAGCTGCTCGTGGACATCGAAGAGAACAAGTCCCTTGTGTACGATGACGAACTGGGAGAGCTGGCCAAAGAGGAGCTCAAAACCCTCGAACCACAGGTACCCGTGATGGAGGAGGAGATCAAGGTCCTCCTGCTGCCGACGGACCCCAATGACGACCGCAATATCATCCTGGAGATGCGCGCGGGCACCGGCGGGGACGAAGCCGCCATCTTTGTCGGCGACCTCTTCACCGCCTATACCCGCTACGCCGAAGTCAAAGGGTGGAAGATCGAACTGATCAGCTCCAGCCCCTCCGACATGGGCGGCTACAAGGAGATCACGGCCCTGATCAAGGGCGAGAAGGTCTACAGCCGTCTGAAGTTCGAAGGGGGGACCCACCGCGTACAGCGGGTCCCGGCAACGGAGTCCCAGGGGCGCGTCCACACCTCCGCCATCACCGTGGCCGTCATGCCCGAAGCGGACGACGTCGACGTCAAGATCGACCCGAACGATCTCAAGATCGACGTCATGCGCTCCAGCGGCTGCGGCGGCCAGTCGGTCAATACGACCGACTCCGCGGTGCGTATCACCCACCTGCCCACCGGCATCGTCGTCACCAACCAGGACCAGAAATCACAGCACAAGAATAAAGAGAAAGCGATGAAGGTCCTGCAGGCGCGCCTCTTCGAGATCGAGCAGCAGCGTGCCCAGGAAGCAGAGGGTGCCGCGCGCAAGGAACAGGTCGGGACCGGCGACCGCAGCGGCCGCATCCGCACCTACAACTACCCGCAGAACCGCATCTCGGACCACCGCATCAACCTGACGCTCTACCGCCTCAACGAGATCATGACCGGCGGTCTCTTCGACGAGATCATCGACCCCCTCATCGCCGACGCCCAGGCGAAAAGCATGGAGGCCGCAGGCCTCTAAGCGGCAGCGCTGCTGCTAAGTGCTAAGTGCTAAGTGCTAAGTGCTAAGTGCAGGATGTCTGGTTCCGCTTCTTCTGTCAAGTCCGAAACGGTCATTAGCGTGTCAGTAGGATCACCAAGGAATGGAATGTCCCGAAAGCGGCAGCCTTTCGCATTTTCTTCTTTCGGGTTCGGTTTCTTCTTTGTGCGAGCAAAGAAGAAAGGGAACAAAAAAACTATTTAACGTCTAAAACCGTCTCAAACGTCTTCTTCACGAGCCCTTTGAAGGTAATCGTCCCCTCTTCCAGCCCAAGGTAGAGCGTCTCCCCGCTTTTGGGGTAGACCTCCGCCTTGTCGCCGACGAGCCCTTCGCGGTTGGCGCGGTAGAAACAGGCCGCCATCCCCGTCCCGCAGGCAAGCGTTTCATCCTCGACGCCGCGCTCATAGGTCCGCACCCGGATGGAACCGTCGCTGTCGACAGAGGCGATGTTGACGTTGGCGTTGTGTTCAAAGCGCAGCGCACGCGCCTCTGCAAGGTCGAAGTTATCCATATCGGCATCGAAGGTGACGAGGTGGGGCACACCCGTATCGAGCAGCCACCACTTCTTGCCGCCTGCAACGATGTCGTCACGCAGAATCTTCGGTGGGGTCAGGTCACTCTGCACCATGTCGCCCTCTACTTCTGCGCCGATAACACCCGCTTCCGTCAGGAAGGTCATGTTCGCCGGTGCCAGGCCGTTGCTGTAGGCGTAGTGTCCACAGGCACGGCTGCCGTTGCCGCACATCTCCGCCGTCGAGCCGTCGCTGTTGTAGAACTGCCACTCAAAATCGTACTCCGCGTGCGGCACAAGGACGATCAGGCCGTCGGCGCCGACACCGCTCTGGCGGTCGCAGAGGGTGCGTGCCAGTTCGGAGCGGTCTCTTGCGATAAAGCTGTGAAAGAGAACAAAGTCGTTACCGCTCGCGCTGTATTTGGCGATCATCATCGTTTATGCCTTTTGGAAATAATCAGTATGGAAGTGTAGTGGGTATTGGTTGAAAGCTTATTTAGGGCACCTTTAGAAACTCTGCACGGATTTCAGAGGTTTTTGGAAGCATGAGATTTTCTTTGTCTTCGGCGCAGACCTGGCTCAAGCCAAGTCAAGACGAAAACGGAGGAAAGATCGTGCTTCCAAAGACCTCCCGCAGGGCGCCACAGAAAAAAGCCATCCTCTGCGTTACCTACTTTTCGACCTAGCTCCGGCTAGGCCTTCAAAGCGCCGCCTTGATTATGACTGTTTTCTGTGACGCTGAAACCGCGCAGAGTTTCTAAAGGTGCCCTTTATATTTTGCTTTGATCATGTCGACAAAGGCCTCGCACTCAGCCTGGAGGTGCTTGAGGTTGCCGCTGTTGTCGATGACCCAGGTCGCGCGCTTTTTCTTCTCCTCGATGTCCATCTGGGACTCGATGCGGCGCAGCGCCTCGGCTTCATCGAAGCCGTTGCGTTTCATGAACCGCTGCAGCTGCGTCGCCTTGGGGGTATAGACGACGACTGCGTCCGCGATGGGATAGGCCTGCGTCTCAAAGTAGAGCGGGATATCAATAAGGTAGGGGAACTTGAATGCATCCTGCCGCTCGCTCTCCTCCTCGATCGCCTGACGGATCTTGGGGTGCAGGAAAGCTTCAAGAGTCGCTTTGGCATCGGGATCGGAAAAGATTACTTTGCCCAGCTCGCTGCGCAGGACCTTTCCGTTCTGAACGTACTGCGCGCCGAAAGTCTCGGCGACCCATCCGCTGTGCTCGTCCAGGAGTCTGTGCGCGATCGCATCGGCATCGATGACCCGCAGGCCGTGCAGGGCCAGCAGGGAGGCGACGGTACTCTTGCCCGTCGCGATCCCCCCGGTCAGTGCGATCGCATATTTAAACGCCATGATCTAATGTTCCCCCTGCGCTAATGATAAATCTGAATAGCGCGGTTCAACTGCGCGCGCCCCGAAGGAAGTACCCTTGGGGTGCGGGCCCGCCGCCGAGGCGGACAAAGCGTCAGCGTAGCCGGAGGGGCTTTGCTCCTTCGGCGTCCTCATAATGAAGGCCATTTAGTTGCGGATGATCCCGAGGTAGGTCTTGCGGATGTAGTTCGGCATCGCGAACGCGGCCGGGTGGATATCGGTGTTGTAGTACTCCAGCCCGTCGAGCATGTCGGCGCGGTGGAGGTTGATGTCCGCCGTCGGGTGATTGCCCTTGCTGGCCAGCAGCAGGGTCTCTTCATTGGCGAGGCGGTAAGGCATGATCACCTTGAAATAGTTGCTCAGCACACCGAGCAGCACCGTATTGGCCTGGACCTCCTCGAGGGAAGCGTGGCGCATGGAAACGACCCCCTCTTCGCTGAGGACGCGGTTGATGTGTCCGGCAACCGCCGCATCGACATCCGCTTCGCAGATGACGACGTCGACACTGCCGTCGGCGACTTCGCGCAGCGCGTCAAGGCTGGCCGGAGCATGGACGACAACGGCGCCCTCGTGGCGCGCCACTTCCGTCTGAAGGCGTTCGGGCGCATCGCTGATCACCAGAACATTCTGGGGCGCCTTGTGGGTACACATCGGGACGTGTACCATCATTTCAGGGTAGACAAACTCTCTCATTTTCTCAATTCCTTGGGGCGTTAAGGGCTTTAATTTGGACCGCCCTTGTGCCGAAAGTGGCGCGATTTTAGCATCTTACATTTAAACCGGAATGAAGAAAATCCCAACTTCTTTCCGGTCAAGCTTTGGGCGCGCCGAACGTGTAGGCGAAGCATAACGCATCTGCGCTGAAACCCCCTGCCAAACCCTATCCTAACCCCACCTTCGCTATACTTCCATTAACAATCATCTGGAGCGATCTATGAGTCAAATCAGCTACAAAGACGCCGGTGTCGATATCGACGCCGGGAACAGTTTCGTCGAGAACATCAAACCCCTGGTCAAGTCGACCCGTATCCCCGGTGTTTTGGGCGGGATCGGCTCTTTTGCCGGCGCCTTCGAGATGCCTGCAGGCTACAAAGAACCCGTGCTCCTCGCCGCGACCGACGGGGTCGGCACCAAGCTGAAACTGGCCATCGACTCCGGCAAGCACGACACGGTCGGCATCGACCTCGTTGCGATGTGCGTCAATGACCTTATCTGCAACTTCGGCACACCGACCTTCTTCCTCGACTACTATGCCACGGGCAAACTCGAGGTCGATGTCGCCACCGCCGTCGTCAGCGGGATCGCCGAAGGGTGCCGCCAGGCCGAATGTGCCCTGATCGGCGGTGAAACGGCGGAGATGCCGGGCATGTACTCCAAAGATGACTACGACCTCGCCGGCTTTGCCGTCGGCGTCGCGGAGAAAAGCGAGCTCGACACCCCCGCCAACGTCCGTGCGGGCGACAAGCTGATCGCCCTGCCGAGTTCCGGCCTGCACTCCAACGGCTTCTCCCTGGCACGCAAGGTCCTGTTTGAAAAGATGGGGATGACATTCGACGACGACTTCAACGGTGCACCGCTGATCGACGCCCTGCTCGCGCCGACACGCATCTACGTCAAGACCTTTAAGCAGCTCAAACCGAAGATCCAGGCGATGGCGCACATCACCGGCGGCGGCCTCGTCGAGAACCTGCCGCGCGTTCTGCCCGAGGGGCTGCGCGCCGTCATCAAAGGCGACGACGTCCGCGTCCTGCCGATCTTTGAACTGATGAGCGAGCACGTTGCGCGCGACGAGATGTTCCGTGCCTTCAACATGGGTGTCGGTATGGTCCTCGTCGTCCGTCCCGACGACGTCAACGCCGTGCTCGACGCGACCGACGGTTACCTCATCGGCGAAATCGAACCGGGCGACAAAGAGGCCGTTATCGTCTAAACGGCATCTCCCTTCTGCCCTCGGCACCCCGCCGGGTGCCCCTTTTCCGCTTACGCTTCACACTGCCCGCCCCGCTTCTGACACACGAGACACCTCTGCATCATCGCTGCCGCATCAACAGGCTTTGACAGCCGTCTCGCTTTTGAGATACATTCCCATGCAGCATGTAATCATCATGACCGAAAAATAGAAGAAAATCGTATGCTTTAAATTAACAGATAAGGGATAACGGAACCCGCCCGGGGTTCAGCAGTTCGGGCGGCCGTCAAAGGGAGGAAACGGAACGGATCCGTTAAAGAACGCGGCGCCGGGCGCCGCGCGATAAGGCGGGAGGGAATGTTATTCCGCCGCCTGGTATTTGTCGTAGCGCGGGAAGATGAACGTAGACTCGCGGT
The DNA here is from genome assembly GCF_054862725.1 of Thiomicrolovo sp. ZZH C-3. Taxonomy (NCBI): domain Bacteria; kingdom Pseudomonadati; phylum Campylobacterota; class Epsilonproteobacteria; order Campylobacterales; family Sulfurimonadaceae; genus Thiomicrolovo; species Thiomicrolovo sp. ZZH C-3. Next base: position 281,008 of record NZ_JBTKXX010000001.1, on the reverse strand, counting down.
CAACGGCGATCTTCTCTTTCTCGTCAATGGCGTAAGCGTGGATCTTGATCGGCAGGACCGTATCTTTACGCTCATCCTTGACCAGCTCCTCTGTCGTATAGAGGCGGACGATTTTCTTCTTCTTCACGCCCGGACGGACGGTGAACGGTTTGCTCGGCTTGAGAATTTTGATCTTGCCTTCCATACCCTTCGGCGCTTCGATATCGAAGTAGAACTTATGGTCCTTGTCCTGCGTATTCTGCAGCAGGAAGATGTAATCGTTCTCGACCATCGTTTTGCCTTCCGGCGTCTTTTCGATCGCGTAGAGGCGGTTCTCTTTATTGATGTTGAGCAGCATATGCTCTTTCTTGCTCCCCATCATACCGAGGACCACCATGATGATCACCAGAACAACGGCATACCCGATGATCTTCGGACGCAGGTAGTTGGTTTTACCCTGCTGGAACAGCACCTCTTTCTCGCTCGACCAGCGCACCAGCGACGGTTTGCCCAGGGCACCCATCACCTCGGTACAGGCATCGACGCACTCCAGGCAGTTGATACACTCGAGCTGCAGTCCCTGGCGGATATCGATGTGGGTCGGACAGACGGTCACACAGCTTTCGCAGGTCGTACACTCCGCCGCCGGTTCCACCGCCTGGAGGTCCTTCTGCTTGGTGTACTGCTTGTGTTTCTCCTCGTCATAGATCTCACCCCCGCGGTGCGGATCGTAGATCGCCATCACCGTGTCTTCATCGTACAGGACCGACTGGATACGGGAATAAGGACAGACGTAGACACACCAGTTCTCTTTGAACCAAACGACGTCGACGACCAGGAAAAGGGTCGTGATCAGCAGGATCCCGACGAGGATCAGGTGGTCACCCGCGTTCATCATATACGGGAAGAAGTCCTCCGGCGGAACGAAGTACCAGAGGAAGTTCGCCGTTGCCAGCAGGGAAAGCGCCGTCCACATCGCGATGGCGACCACACGCTTTGCCTTGTTCTCCGGTTTGCTCCAGTCAGGCTCTTTTTGCTTGTTCTTGATCCGCTTCCGCAGTTTCAGGATCTTCGTTTCGATCAGGTCGCGGTAGATGACGCGGAAGATCGTCTGCGGACAGACCCAGCCGCAGAAGACGCGGCCGCCCAGTACCGTCATCCCGAAGATTCCGATAAAAAGGATCATTAGAATGAACGGCATGAGGTACATCTCCTGCATATCGAACTGGACAAAGGCCAGGTGCAGTTTGAGCTTGTCGAAGCTCAACAGGAAGATATGGTTGCCGTTGATCGTGATCCACGGCAGGACCAGTGACACGATGGTCATCCCCACGAAAAACCAGTAGCGTTTCACGCGGTAGGAGACCCACCCTTTTAAATACTCTTTTTTGCTGACCTTGGCCGATCCGGCCTGGCCTGAGACTTCTGCCTGACTCACTGTTTACTCCTTTTCATTGACTGGCGGACATTCGATCGTTTCGATGATACTTGCTTCGGCGTTGTCCACGTTTTCCAAAAAACTGCTGCCCATCGCCACCTCTTTGAGCTCCCGCGATTCGATGTAATCTTTCAGGGAGCTCCGGCTGACGTTCAGAACTCTGGCGATCTCGCTGACACTCTTTCCCTCCCGGAGCGATGCGATGATCACCTCGAGGTGGGGGTCGAACTTCGAAGAGGAGCGGCTCCCTTTCGGGCGGCCGATCACCTTCTTCTCCACCGACTGTATCGTCTGGCGCAGCTGGTCGACCAGCCCCATTGCGACGATAATATCACTTCGACCATTCAAAACGATTGAAGGTTTGATCAGGTGGAGTTCAATGCCGTTTTTGAGCAGACAGCTGAGCATCTGCACGACATCCTCTATATTACTGCTGAGCACCCACAGGTCATAGACCAGCAACGTACCCCCCAGGTGCTCGGGCTGGCGCATAAAGCGCACAGCCTCGTCGCGTTCGCTGAGACGGCTGTTCTGCGAGAGCTGATCGACCATCTCGTCTTCGATCACCAGATCATGTTTCTTGGCATAGGCACTGATCACTTTCAGCTGTTCGTAGACACCGTGAAAGTGGCTGTCGGCACGGATATAACTGAATATCATTGACGTATAAACCTTTCGCATTCTCCAGTTTCAACGTCATTTTACCCTTTTTGGCGAAGTAATGTCAATATTTTATCGGTTTTTTTCGTCACATTTTTATCTCACTTTCTCCGAAAAGTTCAAAAGCGCTATAATGGCTGCAATCCAAGGACCCCCAAGGCAGTGCGACAGGAGCCGAAGTGAACAGCCTCTTTATCGAATTCCGCGACCCGCTTTTCGGCATCATCGTTTTCGTCGCGCTGATCTTCATTATCGCCTTTGTGAGCTACTGGTGGGGACGGCTGCGCAGCAAGGAGGATCACCGCTACCTCGAACGCTTCCTGCGCTCGTTTAACAAGCCCCCCTCCCAGACGGAACTGCACCGCGAGATCGGCAGCAGCGCCGTTTCGCAAAAATCATGGCTGCTCGTCGCCCAGACCTATGTGCAAAACGGCGACTTTGAACAGGCCGTCGCCATCTACCGCAGTCTCCTGGAGATGCAGCACGAACCCCACCGCCGCCGCGAACTGCTGCTGCTGCTCGCCCAGACCTATTTCAAGGCCGGATTCCTGGAGCGGTGCGAAACGATCCTGCTCAAGATCCTGGGCCGCTTTCCCCGCACGCCGCAGGCCCTGAAACTGCTGCTCTTCACCTACGAGCGGCTCCGGGCCTATGAGAAAGCCCTGCAGGTGCTCGAACCCCTCGACGAACTGGGCAGCGACATCGCCGGCGACCGCCGCTACCTGGAGACCGTCAGCCTGCTGCAAGACACCACAACCGATACGGCGGCGAAGTGTTCCCGCCTCGCCGAGGCGTACCGCGAGCACCACACCCTCACCTACCTGACCTTTGAATTCCTGTTCCGCCACGACCCGGAACTGGCCTGGGCGACCCTGGACCTCTCCGCCGGCCGCGCGATCGCCGATATCCTGTGGCATTTACCCGAGGAGCACCTGAATTTGGATATAATTTCACGTGATGGCTATTTGCGGCAGCTGTATAGCGCCAGAGGAAGCGTGAATCTTGCTCAGAACAGTTCCGAATTCGAACTGGATGTTTTGATCAAACTTCGCCAAAGCGGCCAAAGCGGGGCGACCCTGCAGTTTGAATACCTGTGCGGCCACTGCAAGCAGATCTTCCCTTTTCCGTTCCACCGCTGCCCGAACTGCCATACGATCGATTCCGTCGTCACCGAACCGCTGCTGGGCAAAGCCGTAGCGGATTTCGCCCCGGCGGAACGTGCGGAAAGGGCTTACGAAGTATGAAGCATATCACCCTGTTCAGTGACGGTTCGGCCCTGGGCAACCCCGGCCCCGGCGGCTACGGCACCATCCTGCGTTTCGGCGACAAGGAGCGCGAGCTCAGCGGCGGCGAACCCCATACGACCAACAACCGGATGGAGCTGCGCGGCGTCATCGAAGGGCTTAAAGCCCTCAAAGAGCCCTGCGAAGTGGAGATCGTCTCGGACTCCTCCTACGTCGTCAAGGGGATCAACGAGTGGCTGCAGAACTGGATCAAACGCGACTTCGCCAAGGTGAAGAACCCCGACCTCTGGCGCGACTATATCGCCGCCAGTGCCCCCCACCGTATCAAAGCGACCTGGGTCCGGGGCCACGACGGCCATCCGGAGAACGAACGCTGCGACACCCTCGCCCGGGGCGTCGCCGAGAAGATGAAAAGAGGATAAGCATGGATCAGATGGCGCGCATTGAGCAGACGCTCGGCTACACCTTCGACAACAAACAACTGCTGCGCGAGGCCCTGACACACAAGAGCTTCAAGCAGCCCTACAACAACGAACGCCTCGAGTTCCTGGGCGACGCCGTCCTCGACCTCATCGTCGGCGAATACCTCTTCGAGCAGTTCCCCAAGCACGACGAGGGCAAGCTCTCCAAAATGCGGGCGTCGCTCGTCAATGAAGAGGGGTTCGCCCGCCTGGCCGAGCATATCAAACTGGGCGAGGCGATCTTCCTCTCCAACGCCGAAGAGAACAACGGCGGGCGCACTAAACCCTCCCTGCTCTCCAACGCCTTCGAAGCGGTCATCGGCGCCATCTACCTCGAAGCGGGCCTCGCCCCGGTGAAGACGATCGCCACCACCCTGCTCGAGAGCGTCTACAAAGAGATCTCCCTCGACACCCTTTTCAAAGACCACAAGACCGCGCTGCAGGAGCTGACCCAGGCGCACTTCGGCATCACCCCGGAGTACCGCCTGGTAGGCAGCAGCGGGCCTGACCATAAAAAAGAGTTCACCATCGCCATCCTCATCGACGGCAAAGAGTACGCCAAGGCGAGCGGCAAAAGCAAAAAGACCGCCCAGCAGGAGGCGGCCCAACAGACCATTGCCCGACTCAAAGAGGAGCTTTCATGAACCGTTTCGGCATCCGTTTCAGTTTTACCACCTTCGGCGAATCCCACGGCAAGGCGATCGGCTGTGTCGTTGACGGCGTCCCCGCAGGACTGACGATCGACGAGGCCTACATCCAGCGCGAGCTCGACCGCCGCAAGCCGGGCCAGAACGCCTACGCCACCGCCCGCAAAGAGGACGACACCGTCGAGATCCTCAGCGGGGTCTTCGAGGGCAAAAGCACCGGCACGCCGATTGCCATGGTGATCTACAACACCAACCAGAAATCCAAAGACTACACCAATATCAAGGACGTCTTCCGCCCCGGCCATGCCGACTACACCTACTGGCACAAGTACGGCATCCGCGACTACCGCGGGGGCGGACGCTCCAGTGCGCGCGAAACGGCGGCCCGCGTCGCGGCGGGGGCCGTTGCAAAACTGATGCTGCGCGAGGTCGGTATCACCGTCAAAAGCGGCATCAGCGAGATCGCGGGGATCGCCGCGAGCACCTTCGACTTTGACCACGTCGCCGGCAGCGAGATCTACGCCCTCGATCCCAGCGTGGAGCAGGCGCAAAAAGACGCGATCCTGCTCGCCAAGAACGACCACGACTCCGTCGGCGGGGTCGCGCAGGTCCGCATCGACAACCTCCCCGTCGGCCTCGGCGAACCGCTCTACTACAAGCTTGACGCCGTCCTGGCCGACGCCATGATGGGCATCAACGCCGTCAAAGCCGTCGAGATCGGCGACGGGCTGCTCGGCGCGCGCCTGCACGGCTCCGAGAACAACGACCCGCTCCGCAACAGCGGGTTCGAATCCAACCACAGCGGCGGGATCCTCGGCGGGATCAGTAACGGCGACGAAGTCCGCCTCAACGTCTACTTCAAGCCGACCCCTTCGATTTTCCGCGAACAGCACACGACCACGACCGGAGGCGAAGAGGTCGATTTCGCCCTCAAGGGGCGCCACGACCCCTGCGTCGCCATCCGCGGTTCGGTTGTCTGCGAGGCGATGGCCGCCCTCGTCACGGCCGACATGCTGCTGCTCAATATGGGCCGGACAATGGAAGGGATCAGACGCTACTACCACGCCTAGGGTGTGCTGCCCAAACTTCATCCAGCCGCCTCCTTTCGCATTAAGCTTTGCAGGGTTATAATCAATTTAACTCATATGACCGAAGGATGCTCTTTCCATGAGTCCCACGCAAAAATACTACCTCCTCGATACCTCGGTGATCCTCGACGATCCGGCCAATATCCTCCGCATTTCCGAAAACAATCGAAACATCGTTGCGATCACCAATACGGTGCTTGCCGAGCTCAACAACAAAAAAGACGACATGCGCTCGGATGCCGGGTTCCGTGCCCGGGAGTTCTTCCGGCTCGCCGACTACGAGGTCGGGCAGACCCTGCGCTTCGACGAGCTCCCCGAACCGCTGCGCCGCTCCCGCGAAACGGCCCCCAACAACAGCGACTGCTACTACCGGCTCACCCTCCCTTTTGCGCCGGACCTCAACCCCGAAGCGGGCGGCGAAACGAACGTCGAACTGCTGATCATCTACCGCGAAGAGTACCGGGTCGCCAAATCCTACTCCGAACCCAAGGGCTTCAACGACGCCAAGATCGCCGAGATCGCCGCGGACTACCATCTCAAGCTCGTCACCAACGACATCTCGTTCAAAATCGCAGCCGAAGTGCAGGGGATCGAGGCACAGAGCCTGAAAAATGCCAGCGTCGAACGCCCCGACGCCATCGAGTTCGCCCACACCGTCACCTACCATGACGAGCCCGAACTGGGGACGGAGGCTGATTTCCGAAACTTCGAGCAGTTCAGCTTTATCCAGGAAGCGACCAGTGAGGGGCATAACGAGATCTACGAAACCGGGCTGCAGCGCTACGCCCTTATCTACAACGGCCACCTGGAGTGGTGCGACTTCGACAAACGGTTCGGGGAGTACTTCGACGAGACGCTGATCCGCCCCATCAACCTGGAACAGAAGTTCTACTACACCATCCTCACCCATCCCCAGAACCACCTGACCGTCGTCGCCGGTTCCACCGGGTCGGGCAAGACCCTGATGGCGCTGCAGGCAGGGCTGGAAATGGTCAAAGAGGGGATCGTCGAGGGGATCGTCTACGCCCGCAACACCGTCACCGCCTCCGATCCGCAGGCGGAACTGGGCTTCCGCAAAGGCGATGAGCACGAGAAACTGGGCTACTTCATGTATCCGCTCTACTCCGCCATCAACTACACCATCGAGCACCAGAACAAGCACTCCATCGAATCACAGGTGGAGTTCACCGGCAACACGAACTCCACCAAGCGCGAGAATGCGACGGAGCTCTTCATGGCCAAGTACAACATCGAGGTGATGGACATCGCCCATATGCGGGGGACGACGATCTCGCGCAAGTTCGTCATCATCGACGAGGCGCAGAACATGACCAACGCCACCATGAAGCTGATCGGGACCCGGATGGGCGACGAGACCCGCCTCGTACTGATGGGCGACCCGCACCAGATCGACCACCCCTTCCTCTCCAAGCGCCGTAACGCCCTGGTGACCATGCTCAACAAAGCCCAGCACAGCGACTTCCTCGCCGGCATCCAGCTGCGCCACACCATCCGCTCCGAAGTCGCCAACTGGTTCGACAAGAACCTCTAACAGCGCGCCCCTATCGCCACCCCGTCACCTAGGGGACGAGCGAACCGAACCGGTGCGGATACCAGAGCTTCAAAAAAGTGCGGCGCGGGACGACCACAGCGCCCAGCGCGCTCTTGTACTTCATATGGGGGTGTCCCAGGTTCCAAAAGCGCAGGCCGGCGTTTTGCAGGTGCCTGCCCAGCAGGACCATCTGCAGCGTCCCCCAGCTGGCGTAGCGCTTCTCGGGGCTGTGAAACCCCGAGAGACTGGTATAGACGTTGTTGGCCGTAATGTACCCGATCTCACCGGCCACAAGGGTGCCCGTCTCCTCGTCGAACAGCTCCACGCTGAAAAGCCTGAAAGCCTCGCTGCTGTTCGCGTTCAGGCGCCGCATGAGCGCCTCGTATTTCCCGACCATCCAGCACGCCTCATGTGACGCCTGAATCCCGCGGATCACGTCGTCGAAGGCAGTGTTGAACGCCAGCCGGAAGTTCCCTTTTCGCAGCAGTTTCGCCACCTTCTTGCTGACATGCATCTCATCGAAACGCAGCAGCGCGTACTCCCGCTGGATCTCCCCCAGCAGAAGCTGCCTGCCGCCATACTCCAGCGACACGCTGATGAAACCGGCATTGGCAAGCGCAAGGTACATCGCCTCGGAAAAATCGTCGCTCCAGTAATAATAGTGGTGCATATCCCGGTAGATCTTCTCGAGAAACCTCAGATCCCAGAGATCTTTTCGGTCAATCCGGTAAACCATCACGTCCCGCTTTCATCCATTGCTCCGACTGCTTTTCCCTCCGCGCTTCCATCGGCTACAGCATGCTCCTTACCCCGATCGCGTACCAGAGAATGACCAGGTTCAGGAAGAAGATCCCCAGCGAACTTCCCCGCGAGAGAAACTGCTGCCACTTCGTCCGGCTGATCATATGGGTTTTGAAGGCGACCACAAGGTGAACAAACGTTAATATTGTCAGAACGACGACCAGATAGACCTTATGGTGCATCATCTGCGACAGCTCCGAGTCGTAGGCGTATTTGAAGACCTCGTGAAACCCGTGGTGCAGGTAGAGCAGCGTCCCCGTCACCCAGAGCGACACCAGCCAGAAGACCTCGAACCAGCCGTAGATGGGGCCCAGGTGTTCATAGGTCTGCCGCTGGGCCGCTTTGTCGCGCAGCAAAACGCCCAGTGCAAAGAGCAGCAGCGATCCGCCGATCCATGCCGTCGCGGAAAGAATATGGATATAGAGAATAAAATGCATACCGGATTGTAGACTATCCGGGGTAAAAAAAAGAACGTTCAGACCGGAGCCGGCCTGAACAAAAAGGGATTAGAAGTCGCCTTTCGCAACACGTTCGGGGATCTCTTCCATCGCTTTTTTGACGGAGAGGGCCATCTTCAGCATATCGTCCGGGAGCGGGTGACCGCCGTGGATCGCCAGCGTCATGTCCATTGCCACGAGGAAGCGTTCGCCGCTGCCGTACTCGACGAGCATGATGCGGCACGGCATAAAGCCGCCGTACCAGCGTGAGTAGTTCAGGAACACTTTCGCAATCGGGAGGCTGCACAGTGAGAAGATACGCGCATGCTTGATCTCGTCAGCCGTTGCGTCATCTTTCGTGTACATCTTGACGTCGCCGGTAATGCGCATATTGTACTCTTCGGCCAGCGCCTTGATCAGTTCCGCCGCGTCGTCGTTCGTGACCTCATCGCTGATCTTCCACTCTTTCATCATGGCCCGCGCCGCGTCACCGTTTTCCAGGATGTTGCCGAACATCTTCATATACGCCGGAAGCGCTCCGCCGTCAAGTTGCTGCACTTTCCCGCCGAACAGGGCGAACGCGCCGATCACCGCGACCAGTGTCACTGCACCGATCAGTGCCAGTATGTTTTTGAACATTATTATCTCCTTGTGAACGTTTGAAAGGCGGCATTGTACAGAAAAAGTCGGCATTTAAGCAACAGGCATCAATAAAAAAACGGGGAAACGGTTAGCGGGAGGGTGTAGCGGAGGGGAAGTCCCCCTTCGCATCAGATCGGCAGAACGCGGATCTTGTCGGAGAGCTTCTCTTTGAGCGCCGCTTCGATGGCATAGAGCGTGCCCGTGCTGGAGCTCGCACAGCCGGAACAGGCGCCCAGGTAGCGGATATAGACGTCAATGTACTCTTCGCCGTCCTTGACGTCGATGACTTCCATATTCCCGCCGTCCATAATGAGGAACTGGCGGATGTTGTCGTCGACGACCGCGTCGATCGCCTTGATCTTCTGGACCAGGGTCATCGCTTCGAAGTCGCCGCCGATACCGGCTTCGGCCGCCGCTTTCATCTTTTCTTCGTCCATCTCGCGGCGGACGTCGGCCAGGATGTCGACGAGGTAGTATTCACGTGCTTCGTGGCCGCCCGGCTTGATACAGCTTTTACAGAAGCCGCCCGCTTTCGTATAGTCGGTGACCTGCTCGACGGACTGGAGGTCATTGAGCTTGATGACCTCTTTCAGGGTTGAGAGGCTCACGCGGGCACATTCACAGACGATGATCTCCTCTTCGAAGCTCTCTGCGTCAACACCCTTGTAGAGTCCGGCCGCTTTCTTGATAACATCATAGGCCATGACCGAACAGTGCATCTTCTGCGGCGGAACGGCCGGCACGTCCGGCGTATCGCGCAGCGCCATTTCAACGTCGATGTTGGTGATCTTGACTGCTTCGTCGACCGTCTTGCCCAGACAGAGCTGCGTCATCATGTCGGAACTGGCGATCGCCGTCCCGCAGCCGAAGCTCTTGAACTTGGAGTTCTCGATAATGTCGGTCTCCGGGTTCACTTCCCAGTAGAGGCGTACGGCGTCACCGCAGCTCTCCGCGCCGAAGTCCGCGACGATCAGCTTGTTGCCGTTCGCAGTCGCTTCCTCTTCCGTGATCTCCCCCTGGTGCTGGGGGTTGTTCATCAGTGTCGTTACCTTGTTGGAGTACTCATCCCACAGGGATGCGCCAAACAGATCATTCTTTGCCATAATGGTTTCCTTCTCTCTCTAATTCTCAGTGCATTTCGCACGCAGTGGCTTCACCGCCGGGCGTCGGTTTGACTTTGGCGTATGAGCTGGAGATCGAGCGCAGACGCTCGACAGCCGTTTTGAAATGATCGATCACGTAATCGACCTCTTCGTCCGTCGTGTAGCGGCTCAGGCTCAGGCGGATACCGGTGTGGGCCAGTTCGTGGTCCGCGCCGATCGCGAGCATAACCGTGTTGGCTTCGAGGTCCTCGGAGGCACACGCCGAACCGGTGGAGGCGCCGATCGCCGCGTTGTTGAGGTCCCACAGCATCCCTTCACCCTCGACCCCGCGGATGGAGATGAGGATCGTGTTCGGGGTACGGTGGTCGCGCTCCCCGACGGTAAAGGTGTCCGGAATGAGCTTCAGCAGCGCATCTTCGAGACGGTCGCGCTTGGCGCGGATGGAGGTCATCTTCTCTTCGATGTTCACCGTCGCCATCTCCAGGGCTTTGCCCATCCCGATAATGTAAGGGACGTTCAGGGTACCTGAACGGCGGCCGCCCATGTGTTCGCCGCCGTTAAGCAGCGGGGAGAGTTCCTGTCCGTCTTTGATATAGAGTGCCCCGATCCCTTTCGGGCCGTGGAACTTGTGCGCGGACATGGACATAAAGTCGACATGCATCGCCTGCACATCAACGGGGATCTTGCCGACCGCCTGAACGCCGTCGGTATGGAAGAGCACGCCCTTCTCTTTACAGATCGCACCGATCTCCTGGACCGGAAAGATCATCCCCGTCTCGTTGTTCGCCCACATGACGGAGACGAGCGCCGTCTTTTCCGTAATGAAACTGCGCAGCATCTGGGCATCGACGACGCCCTGCTCGTTGACCGGCAGGTAGGTCACGTTGACGCCCTGCTCTTCCAGGAACTTACAGGTGGAGAGCACGGAGGGGTGCTCCACTTCAGTCGTAATAATATGGTTCTTATCGCCATTCAGGATCTTGTCGACCCAGACGGATTTCAGTACCCAGTTGTTCGATTCGGTCGCGCAGGACGTAAAGACGATATCGTCATTGTCCGATGCGTTGATCGCAGTGTAGACCTGATCGATCGCCTTCGCAATCGCCGGATGGGACGCAGTGCCGAATTTATGCAGCGAGTTCGGGTTCCCGTACTGCTCGCTGAAAAATGGAAGCATTGCTTCGACGACCGCCGGGTCTACCATGGTCGTCGCATTGTTGTCCATATATACTTGCATCGCTCTTCCTCAATTCACATGTTATTTTGATAACAATTTTAAAAAAGACAAATTTTGTTCTCTTTGGTTGACGAGATATTAGATCATCTGTCGTTAGAGCTCCCTTAATCAATTTTAATACTTAAAAAAGCTTAAGAAGTTGGTAGCGCAGGATTCTAAGAGTGGTGTTAACGTAATTAAGGTAGAATTGCGAAATTTTTCTCCGTATTGCCGCACGGGCTGAGCCGGAAGAACCAGAAGAAAAAGGTAAGAGATCATCATGGAAATGAGCACCAACAAAATCAACGCAGCCAATGCCGAAATCAGCGCGACGGTCACCGGAAGTGACCTGGAGAAGCATTTCGACACCATGGCCAAAGAGCTGAGCAAGCAAGCAAACATCCCGGGTTTCCGTAAAGGAAAAGTCCCCGTCTCCGCTGTCAAAAAGCAGTATGGTGAGCGCCTCCAGCAGGACGCAGAAAGCCAGGCTGTCCGCGAAGCCCTCAATGCGGGTCTGGATGCCCTCAAGATCGCAGCCGATGCCCTGATCGGCGAACCGCAGTTCTCCAAGTTCGACAAGAAAGAGGACGGCACGATCGAAATGACGATCAAAGTCGCCATGCGCCCCGAGTTCGACCTCGGTGACTATGCAGCCCACGTCCCCGAATACAAAGCACCGAAGATCACTGCCAAAGCGGTCACGGACCGTATCCAGGAGATCGCCAAAGCACAGGCGCCGTTCGTTGACGTCGAAGAGGACCGCGCGGTCGAAGACGGTGACACGGCCGTCATCGACTTCGAAGGGTTCGTCGACGGTGAAGCGTTCGAGGGCGGCAAAGCCGAAGAGTTCCCGCTCACCATCGGAAGCGGCCAGTTCATCCCGGGCTTCGAAGAGCAGGTCATCGGCATGAAAGCGGGTGACGAAAAGATGATCGACGTCACCTTCCCGGAAAGCTACGGCAGCGAAAAACTCGCCGGCAAACCGGCACAGTTCAAAGTGAAACTGCACAAGATCCAGACCAAAGAGAAAGTCCGCATGGATGCGAAACTGGCCAAGCAGCTGCTGCCGGGCGAAGAAGAGCCGACAATGGATATGGTTAAAGAGCAGGTCCAGAAGCAGATCGAGAACGAAGAGCGCGGCAAGCTCTTCAATGAAAAGCTCAAGCCGGAGCTCCTCGAAGCTTTCGTCGCCGCGTACAACTTCGACCTGCCGGAGTTTGTCGTCGAGCAGGAGATGGATATGGCGCTGAACAACAAAGCGCGCGAAATGAGCGAAGAGGAGCTTGCAGCCCTGCGTGATGACCAGGAGAAGGTCAAAGAGCTCCGCGAAACCTTCCGCGACGATGCGACACGCTCCGTGAAAGCGACGTTCATCATCGATGCCCTGGCCAAGGCCGAAGGCATCAACGTCAACGAGCAGGAAGTCATGCAGACGATCTACTTCGAAGCGATGCAGACAGGTCAGGACCCGCAGGCGACCTACGACCACTACAGAGACAGCGGCTACCTGCCGGCGATCCAGATGGCGATGGTCGAAGACAAAGTGCTCAGCGGCCTCCTCAACGCCAAGACGGCGACGACCGAAGAGTAACCCATGAGCTATATTCCGTACGTCATTGAAAAAAGTGCGCGGGGCGAACGCTCTTACGACATCTACTCCCGCCTCCTCAAAGACCGCATCATCATGCTCAGCGGCGAGGTCAATGACGCCGTCGCTTCGACCATCGTTGCACAGATGCTCTTCCTCGAAGCGGAGGATCCGGATAAAGACATCTACTTCTACATCAACTCCCCGGGCGGAGTCGTCACTTCCGGCATGGCGATCTTCGATACGATGAACTACATCCGCCCCGACGTCGCGACGATCTGTATCGGTCAGGCAGCCTCCATGGGCTCCTTCCTCCTCAGCTCCGGTGCCCAGGGCAAGCGTTTCGCCCTGCCGCACGCGCGCATCATGATCCACCAGCCCCTCGGCGGTGCCCAGGGACAGGCGACCGATATCGAGATCCAGGCCAATGAGATCCTGCGCATGAAAAAGGAGCTCAACGGTATTCTCTCCAAGAACACCGGCCAGAGCCTGAAAAAGGTCGAGAAAGATACCGACCGCGACTTCTTCATGAGCGCCGAAGAGGCCAAAACCTACGGCATCATCGACGAAGTGCTCGTCAAAAACGCGAAGAAATAAGGCGCATGCAGCTTCCGATCGTCACCTACCCGGACAAACGTCTCAAACAGGTATCCAAGCCCGTGGAGTGCTTCGACGAAGCCCTCCACACCTTCCTGGACGACATGTACGACACGATGATCGCTTCCAACGGGATCGGCCTCGCGGCCATCCAGGTGGCGAACCCCCTGCAGGTCCTCATCATCAACCTCCCAGACGAACAGGGCGAACAGGACAAGTCGGAACTGCTCGAGATCATCAACCCGCAGATCGTGCTCAGTGACGGCACCACCTTCTACCAGGAGGGGTGCCTCAGCGTGCCGGGCTTCTACGAGGATGTTGAACGCTTCGAGACCGTCACCGTCAGTTACCAAGACCGCCACGGCAACGAGCAGGTCCTCGAAGCCGACGGCCTGCTCAGCGTCGCCGTCCAGCACGAGATGGACCACCTCGCCGGCAAGCTCTTTATCGAAAAACTTACCTATACCCGTCGCAAGAAGTTCGAAAAAGAGTACAAGCGTCTCCAGAAAGAGAAGAAAAGCAGTTAGCGATAAGATCCTCTCCGGATGGTGTCACTCCCGCTTCTGAGTCAGCAAGACACCCTTACCTGTTACTGAATGTCAGGCAGATCCCCGCTGACATCCGGACCGTATTCGACCCTCTGGTCCGGATCTGGCAGCGCTGCGGCGAGCAGTTCCGCTTCGTCTTCCACATCCGCTGAAACTACAGGACCGTATTTGACAATCTGGTCGGGTTCCGGTTCAACGGGCTGCAGCACCTCCGGAATATCCCCGGTATCCGCCGACACGTCGGGGCCATAGATAATGTAGCGCCCCCCTCCCAGGTCCACGGCCTCTTCGGGAATCGCTTCAGCCGTATCAGCCGCCGTGTATTCCATCCCGGCCGGTTCAGGTTCGGCACCCTCCCCAAGCATAATCTCGTAATAGGCGTTGGCATCGCTGACAAGCGTTACTTTGTCCATCTCAATCGCATGAATGCGGAAGCCGTCAATGATGCTGTCTCCGACAACGCACCATCGTGCAGGGGTAGGTATCACCCCTATCAAAGCACGCGCCTCCCCGTTTTCCTCCCGCATAACAGCAGTCAAAGTAAATAGCGGTATGGATTTTTCTAACACTTCGACAACATCATAATCGACAGATTCTGCGAAGAACCCCATACCGGTTGTGTCCGGCTGTTGAAAAGTGCCGCCCTCTCTCTCTCCTGACAACAGAGTGTAAAAGGCAGCGGACATACCAAACATCAAAACGATCCCGAGTATTTGACGGCGTATCATCGTTCTGTCTCGTTAAAAGCCATACCCCACCCGACACGCGTAAAACCGTTTGAGTGAGCCCGAGGTATCACCACTATTAGGGACATAGGTAATCACATAACTACTAGAGGAGTTGATAACGACCGGATATGCGATGGTCGTATCCGTCACCGTCTGTAAGGATGGGCTGTCACCGGTTGCTGTCACATCCGCCATTGTATAGGCTCCAGCCCCTACTACCCTGTAAAGCGTCACATGGGGATCAGATGTTACGGCAGGGTCATCATTGTACAGCGTACACTCGAGACTTGTAACAGTCGCCCCATCAGGGAGGTTTACGTTGGCATAAGCAATGGCTGTACTCGCAGAGCCCGTTTCCAAGAATGCGTACGTTATACCGTAATTCAAAAGTGAGTATTTATTATCAACGACAAGCTGCGAATTATGAACAGAGACATACCCGTCGGCACGCTTAAGCGTCACATCTCCGGATATTCCCCCGCCGCTCAGGCCGCTGCCAGCTGTTACACTCGTAATATCCCCCGTTCCGACATCATCCTTTTCGCACGTAACAGAGCCGTTGGAGTTGATGACACGGATCGAATACCCTGTACTACAATATCCATATACCCTGGCCTGTGTCTGCGCGGTATTGATGGAAAATGTCGTGCCCGCAAGCGTCAGGCCCGTGCCCGCTGTATACGTTGTATCGCTGTCCGTATCGATATCGGCCTTGCAGACAACGCTGCCGTCGGCATTGATTGATTCCATGACCATACCCGCACCGCATGCACCGGTCACACGGTTCTGTTTTGATGCGTTCAGTTCGACGAAGAGCCCATTGTTCGCATTAGCCCCGGCCGCAATTGCGCTGAAGTTTGCATTGACTTCCGCCGCTCTCGCCGTCGTATTGGCATCGAAGGTGTACGGAAGGGTTACAAAATCTGCCGCAGCCACCGTACCCGCTGCCATTATAAGTGCGGCTGCCACACTGATCATTTTCGTTTTCATCTCAACTCCTTTTTCGCATATATACTCTATAAAAACCTATTGCCACTGGCCTTTGTCCCACTCCATCTGGTCCCAGTCGCTTCCCGATGCCGGATCGGTATCATCGCCGCCGGAACCGCCGCCGCCACAACCGCTCAAAAGCAGAAGTGTGCCCAAAAGCATAAGCAGGTATCGCATTGCGTTTTTCATTTTCAGTTCCCCCTATCTGTCTATACAGTGCAACAGCATAGCCATCCAAATAACACAGGAACAAATATTTTATTCCTTATATGGTTCAATTATTTACAGATACATCTTAATGTATTATAAATATCATAATCCATCATCATATGAATAGCCTCAGGACCAATAATGTAACAACCTTCGCACAAGCCAAAAGTCTCCAGAATATTGGAACATATATAAACATTTAATGTTTTTATAAATTGTATATGGCTATGATTAACCCGACCTATGGGAGTAATGTCATGAAACAGCTCAAATGTGCCACCCTCGAAGGCATCGATGCACTTCCGGTCACTGTCGAGTCCACGCTGACACGCGGTCTTCCCTCCTTCACCGTCGTGGGGCTGGCCTCTTCATCCATTTCCGAAGCACGGGAACGGGTCAAAAGTGCCCTGCTCGCAAACAACTTCACCTTTCCTCCCAAACGCATCACCATAAACCTCAGCCCCAGCGATATCGAGAAACGCGGCAGCCAGTTCGACCTGGCCATGGCCCTCCTGATCGCCCTTGACAGTTCCGAACGTGACTTTCCCGAGTGGTACGCCTTCGGAGAGCTGGGGCTAGACGGCAGCATCAAGGAGAACCTCCTCCTCTATCCCCTCATCCTCTCCCTGGCCAACCGTGGCCTGCTGCGCAACGCCCTGGTACCGCTGGAAGCCCTCGACAAACTCTCCAACATCCCCGGGATCACCTTTGTCGGTGCCGCAACGTTAAAAGACGCTATCGGCTTTTTCAAAGAGGAGGAGCACTCAGAGGTCCAGCCGGCGGCACCGAAACCCATCCCCTTTCCCCACCAGACGCTCGGGGAGATCCGCTACTATTACCAGAAACAGTACCCCGTGGACTTCGGGGAGATCCGCGGCCAGGAGGTCGCAAAACGCGCCGCGCTCATCAGTGCCTGCGGCATGCACAACCTCCTCCTCGAAGGCAGCCCCGGCTCCGGCAAGTCTATGATCGCCAAGCGGCTGCGCCACATTTTGCCGCCCATGACGGACAGCGAGCTCCTTGACATCGCCAAACTCGACGTTCTCGAGGGTAAAGAACCCCACTTCGCGCCGCTGCGCCCTTTCCGGGCGCCGCACCACAGCGGCACCTCCGCCTCCATTTTCGGCGGCGGCAGCCACAGGGCACAGATCGGAGAAGTGGGGCTGGCCCACAACGGCATCCTCTTCTTTGATGAGCTCCCCCACTTCTCCAAGCAGGTGCTCGAGGCCCTGCGCGAACCCCTGGAGGACAGACGCATCCGCATCTCGCGGGTTCATTCAAAAGTGGAGTACCCCACGGATTTCCTCTTCATTTCCGCCATGAACCCCTGTCCCTGCGGCAACCTGCTGAACGACGCCCTGGAGTGCCGCTGCACCGACCTTGAGATCCGGCGCTACCGCTCCAGGCTCTCCGACCCCTTCCTCGACCGCATCGACCTCTATGTACAGATGCAGCCGGTCCGGGCAGAGGACAGACCTTCGCTCTCCTCGGAAGCCATGCACGACACCGTGCTGCGTGTCCATGCCCTGCAGCGCGCACGCGGGCAGCAAGCCCTCAACGGTCGTCTCGACGACGCCGGTATCAACACCTACTGCCGCCTGGATGCCGATAGCGACGCCGTACTCTCCCAGGCCGTGCAGCGCTTCGCACTCTCCTTCCGTGCCATCAAGAAGATCCAGCGGGTCGCCCGGACCATCGCCGACATCGAAGGCAGTCCCGAGATTGCCGCCGTCCATCTTCTGGAGGCCCTCAGTTACCGCCGCCGTAGCTGAGCCCCAACCGCTGTTCCCCTTTGGATAAATCTGGATACAATAGGGGTATATCCCCGATCGAAAGACAGCAAAAGTGAACCACCCTACTTTTCATCAGATCGTGAGCACTGTTCTGACAGCGTGGCTGCTCATCGGTACACAGGTTGTTGCCCTTGAAAGCCCAGCGGAAGCCAACAGCACGCAACCCGTATCCGTACCGGTCGCTGCCGGCCCCGTCGCCGCACTGATCCGGAGCGCTGCGGATGAGAACGTTACCGCCGCCACAACGATGCCTGCCGTAGCGGCCGCAGTGAAACGTTTCTATGTTACACGCGGCTTTGCGCCCTTCTGGAGCCGTGATGGTGAGCTCCTGCCCGGGGCGGAGATGCTTCGGCGGACGATCGACGGCATCGCGGACGAAGGACTCGACCCCCATACGCCCGCCTATCATCTGATCCAGATCGACTCCATGATGCAGGAGCGCGACGAAAACACAACGCTGCAGCTTGCACGACTGGACCTGATCCTCACCGACGCATTCTACGCCCTCGGACACGACCTGCATTACGGCCATGCCTACGGTGCGGATCTGAATGCGACCCACGAATACGACAATACGCTTCTTGAACCGGCCGCCCTCCTGACGGAGCGCGTCGCCCAGGGTGCTGTCTTGGATGTCCTGCTCTCCACCGCACCCAACCATATCGGCTACCAGCGGCTGCGCACAGCCCTCGCCGAATACCGTCGGATAGCCGACGCGGGAGGCTGGAGTACCCATGCCGCAGACTACGCCGACGACACCAATGTCTACCGCCGTCTCTCTATGAGCGGCGACCTGGTCGATCCCCCTTCCGAGGACGAGGCGGAGGAGACGGAGCGGCTGCGCAGTGCCGTCAAACGTTTCCAGCGGCGCCACGGCATCACGGACGACGGGATTGTCGGGCCGGTCACTTCGGCGAAAATGGCGCAGTCGCCCTCCACGCTGATAAAGAAGATCCGCCTCAACATGGAGCGGTGGAAATGGCTTCCGCCCCACAACGGCGGACCCTATATCATCGTCAACATTCCCGGTTTCACCCTGGAAGTGATACAGGACGACAAGCCTCTGCTCGAGATGCAGGCCATCGTTGGACGCCGCGAGCGCGAGACCCCGACCTTCGCCTCCATAATGCGCTACATCGTTCTCAACCCCTACTGGCGCGTACCGGAGACGATCCTCAACGAAGACCTCATTCCGAAACTTCAGGCCGACCCCCACTACCTTGCCGCAAAACACATCAAACTGTTTGCCGCCGACGACACCGATGAGAGCCATCCCATCGACCCCCGGAGCATTGACTGGATGCGCTGGCGCGAAAGCGACACCAAGCACTATACCTTCCGTGAAGACCCCGGCGCAAAGAACCCGCTGGGCTATGTCAAGTTCCTCTTTCAAAACCCCTACGACATCTATATCCACGATACGCCGTCGCAGTCACTTTTCAAAAACGGCAACGGCACCCACAGCTCCGGCTGCATCCGTGTCAGAAAACCCATGGAGCTGGCGCACTACCTTCTCTCCCTCAATGACCCGGATATCACCTATAAAACGCTCCTGACCCAACTGCTGACGGGCGAGAACCGCTGGGTCCGCCTCGCCACTCCCGTTCCCGTCTACATCACCTACCAGACCGTGCGCGTTGACGAAGAGGGTGTGGTCTATTTCTACAACGACATCTACCGGTATGACCGAAAGCTGAGTCAATATCTTAAAAAGTACTGAGTCATATTGACTAATATATCACCACCGAGTTTCGTTTTGGTATAATAATATACATAAATAATAAGAAACAGGGGGATTCGGATGGCGTTTGAACAGGCAATGGATCGCAGAGCGTTTTTGAAACTGGGCGGGGCGGCAGCCCTGGCAGCCGCCCTTCCGAACACACTGTTCGGCAGCACGGCCGACGCGTATGAGAAAACCCTCTCTTTTTACAATATTCATACGGGCGAAAGTCTCAAAACCACCTTCTGGGCCGAAGGCCGTTTTATCCCGGAGTCTCTCGCCGATATCAACAAGATACTGCGTGACCACCGTACCGGTACGGAAACGGCGATGGATACCGAACTCCTTGACCTGCTCTATGCCATCCGCACCAAACTCGACAGCAAAGAGGCCTTCCATATCATTTCGGGCTACCGCTCGCCGAAGACGAACGCCATGCTGCACAACAACACCTCCGGCGTCGCGAAAAAGAGCCTTCACATGCTCGGCCAGGCCATTGACATCAATCTGCCCCGCACGGAACTGTCCATGCTCCGTAAAGCCGCCGTCAGCGAAAAAACCGGCGGGGTCGGCTACTACCCGGAATCCCACTTCGTCCACGTCGACAGCGGCCGCGTCCGCTACTGGTAACCGCTCCTAGCGCCGCGTAAACAGCGGCAGACAGAGCGTATAGAATTTACACCCCACACAAAAGCCGCAGGCGGCCTCCAGCAACGCAAACAGTCCCATGACAGCCATCAGCCACGCCGCGGCCGCGGGGTAACCGCCCAGCGCGAGCAGCAGAGCGGTGATAACAAAGAGCAATCCGATCTTCGCCGCAAACTTTTTCGGTCCCGCATCCACCGGCTTCGCCGAGACGGGCAGCCGGTCAATGATCGCCCGGCTTGTCAGGAAAAAGAGGCTCCCCTTCGGTGCGCCCAGGACGCGTACCGCGAAATCATAGACCAGCAGCGCGAGCAGCCAGAACGAGCCGCTCCACACAAAAGCAGCGGCCGCCATTACCACAAGCAATGCCTGAAGTCTTACCAGGTTCTCATCAATTTTTATCAGTGCCACGGGGCATGCAGCAGCCATAATGTCTCCTTGACAGGTCCATCTTGTTGCGGACCTTCTTCAATATTTGGAGCGATGATATCAAAGAAAAAAGGCAATACACAAGTAAATATACTTTATTAATCAAGTATAGAATAAATATTTTCATCCTATAGGCCATGCCCTTATGCAGACGAATCCCCGGCCAGAGACCTCTCTGAAGCTCCCGGTTACCCTTGTCGTTAAAAGGGTGCTTTACCTGAAACTGCCTATACTGTTAAAAGCTATCCCTACAAAGGAGACTCCATGCGGTTACGTCTTTCGGCCCTGCTGCTGTTATGCGCGCTGCTGCCTGCAGCTGCCACAGAGATCGCCAACGGCCAGACCGCCCTGATCAACCTCGGGGCCGACGACGAGGCGAGGCTCTTTTATCAGGGCAAAGAGCTCCCGCTGCTGCAACATCCTGCCGACCCGGAGCAACGTATTGCGCTTATCCCCGTCGGCTACCGTACCGCCCCGGGAACAAAGCAGTTGCACCGTCTGAGCCCGGCGGGGGACGAGGTGATCCCTTTCACTATCGTCGACGGCGGCTACCCCTCCGAAACCCTTCATGTGCAGCCCTCCAAGGTCAAACCGGACCCCGAGCAGCAAAAGCGTGTCTCGAAGGAGTACCGTGAAGCGATGGCGATCTACAGACGCGCTACGCCACAGCGTTACTGGTCCACCCCTTTCGCCCTCCCGATGGAGAGCAACATCACCAGTGTTTTCGGCACGGCACGGCTCTTCAACGGCAGCCTCAAGAGCTTTCATTCCGGCACCGATTTCCGGGCCAAGCCCGGCACCCCTGTCGATGCCGTCAACGACGGCGTCGTCGTGCTTGCCAAGGAGCGCTATTATGCCGGGAACTCTGTGCTCGTCGACCACGGTGAGGGCCTTTACAGCTGCTACTACCACCTCAGCCGCATCGACGTCAAGGTCGGTGACAGGGTCATAAAAGGCGAGCAGGTCGGTCTCAGCGGCAGCACCGGCCGCGTCACCGGTCCCCATCTGCATTTTGCCGTCATGCTGCAAGGCATCCAGGTCGACCCGATGCAGCTGCTTTCAACACTCAATGGACTCTTCCAGGAGACCAAAACAGCACGGCTTGATACGTCACGTGCTTCGGACGCCGAATAGCCCTTGCTCCAGATCAGCTTTCCCTCGAAAGATGCCTGTAAGTCGCGGGCACACTACTGTATCACGTTGCCGGCATCTCTCAACTCTTCCGGGCGCTGACCCTTCTGGAAGGCCCCGTCCAACAGCACAACATCGGCCATCATCTATTTTCTTTCGTCTGCCGCTGTTTTATTGTTCGTATTCAATAGGGTGCTCACCTATAGTTGTGCGTAAAAGACAATGCAAATCATAGAGTAGAGTGAGCTATAACGAAGAGGGGAGGAACCGCTTCACACAAAGCGGTTCTTTCTAAAAGCAGAAAGGCAGTTAAAAGGTAGCGACGACCGCTTTGGTGATGAAGTACCCGCCGACAACGAGCCAGACGAACATGGCACCGGCGGCGTAGATCGGCTTGAGGCCGAGGCCCTTGAACTTCGCGAAACGTGTTCCCATCCCAAGCGCCGTCATGGCCATGGTAAGCAGGAAGGTGTCGATCTCATTGACATAGGCGATCGTCGAAGTGATCAGCGCCGCGACCGCTTCGCTTGCATCGCCGTGGACGTAACCGTGGATCAGGGAGTTGACACCGGCCATCCCGACGAAATAGACGGCAAACCATGGGATGACCAGCTTGATGACACCGCCTTCGCCGCCGCTTTTCTTCGCCGCGTAGGAGAGGTAGATCCCCAGCAGGATCAGCATCGGGGCGATCATGATGACACGGGTCATCTTGACGATGACGGCCGCATCGCTCGCTTCGGGACCGTACGCACCGCCGACGGCAACCACCTGGGCAACCTCGTGGATCGTTCCGCCGACGTAGATACCGAACTCGCGCGGTGTCATATCAAAAACCCCGGCGCTGTAAAGTGCCGGGTAGAGGAACATAGCGATCGTACCGAACAGGACGACCATGGAGACGGCGATCGCCGCTTTATGCTCTTCGGCTTTGAGGACCGGCTCCGTCGCCAGGACCGCGGCCGCACCGCAGACCGATGCACCGGATGCCGTCAGCATCGCCGTGTCACGGTCCAGACCGAAGATCTTGCTCCCGAGCCATGTCCCGAGGATGAACGTCGAACCCAGCATGATCAGCGAGACCATAAACCCTTCGATTCCGACCTCGGCGATCTGCTGGAAAGTAATACGGAAACCGTAAAAGACGATGGCAAAACGGAGGATCTTTTTACCGGAAAAGACGATCCCGCTCTCCCACGCTTCGGGAAAGTGGTTATGCAGCGTATTCGCATAGAAGATACCGATCACGATACCGACGACCAGGGGAGAGATCCCCAGCTTCGCTACCGGGGCCAGCGCCGCGATATAGGTAGCAGCGGCGGCAACAATCGCGACAAAGATGATGCCGCTGATCGTCCCTTTGCGTTTCTCTTTGGAAAAAGCCATATAAACCCTTTTGACGGGCCATCCCGGAGGTGCGAACCTGCACCGCCACGAGAGAGCCATGTATAATTGGGTGTAATTATACAGTTTTTAGTTTGTTAAGAAAAATAAGGGAATATTGATACTTGATTCAGCTTTTTTGAAAGAAAACCGGCGTCAAAACGCCAGTTCGTGCAGCTCTTTGAAGAGGAAGGCTTCGACAATGTCGTCGATGGAGCGCTGCATATGCGCCACGAGCACCATCATCTGCTGTTCGATGAACTCCATCACCGGTTCATAATCTCCTGTGACGATGATGGCATCAGGCCACTCCTCGAGGGCGGCTTCTTTGTCCGCGAAAAAACGGACCTCGACTACCTGCCCCTCTTCGATGTCGATCAGTCCCCAGGTCTTGACCTCGGCGATCGGAACAAGGACACCCTCCTGGGTATCCTCGCTGTCCATCGGTACCAGCAGCTTCATCAGCAGACCGCCTTTTCGACCTTGGAGAGGTCGAGCGCCAGGGCCTCATTATCCATGACACCGATCCCTCTTTCAAGCACACTCGATGCGATCGTCTTGGCTTCGTCCAGCGAGTGCATCTTGCAGGTCCCGCACTGGTAAAGGTTCAGTTCGGGGATGTCTTCTTGCTGCTCGACACCCAGCACATCGTTCATCGACGCTTTCCAGGCATCGGCCACACGCGCCTCGTCCGGTGTCCCGATCACGCTCATGTAAAAACCGGTCCGGCACCCCATCGGGGAGACGTCGATGATCTCTACATTGTTGCCGTTAAGGTGGTCACGCATAAAGCCGGCAAAGAGGTGTTCAAGCGTATGGATACCGCGTTCAGGCATGATCTCTTCGTTGGGTTTGCAGAAGCGAAGATCAAAGACCGTAATGGCGTCACCGCAGGGCGTTTTCATCCCCTTGGCCTTGCGAACCGCCGGGGCCGGCATGATGGTATGATCAACCGTAAAACTGTCAAGCAGAGGCATATCTAATCCTTTTTGATCGGATGAAAATTTCTCAAATGGTAGCGTTTGTGTATTGAAGGGGGCTTTAACGGATAGGGTTAATGAGGGGCGAAGCCGTGTCTTTTAGACACCGGCCTCTTCGCGGCGCTGGAGGTACTCCCAGTCGCGGTCGACGCGTGCTTGCCACTCGTCGAGAACGTGCTTGTTCTCCGGCTTGAAGAGGTGCTTAAAGCGCCCCTGTGCACCGAGGTAGTCCTTGACAGGAATGACGTTCTTCGGACGGTAGGTGATGTTCAGCTTGCGGCCGTCGATGATCTCGTAGAGCGGGAAGACAAGGGAGTCCGTCGCCAAGTCGGAAACCGCGATCGTATCTTCCGGGAGGAACTTCCACTCTGTCGTACAGGCGGACATGGCGTTGATGAAGACCGGACCATCGACGGAGAAGCCGTGCTGGATCTTCTTGACCATATCTTTCCACTTGTTCGGCGCGACCTGCGCAACGTAAGGTGCACCGTGTGCCGCCATAATGGAGAGCATATCTTTCTTGTGCTGCTTTTCACCGTAGCTGACGCGGCCCGCAGGGGAAGTCGTCGTGCTGCCGCCGATCGGCGTAGACGAGGAGCGCTGACCACCGGTGTTGGCGTAGACTTCGTTGTCCAGAACGACGTGCATGATGTTATGCCCGCGCTCGAAACAGCCGGAGATCCACTGGAAACCGATGTCGTAAGAGGCACCGTCACCGGCGAAGGAGACGAACTTCGGCTCGCGGTCCGGCTGCTTCAGGCGGCCTTTGCGCTTGAGGGCTTTGTACATCGCTTCGGCACCGGCAACGGCGGTGGAGCCGTTTTCGAAACCGATGTGGATCCAGGAAGCATCCCAGGACGTATACGGGTAGACCGCCGTACAGACTTCCAGACATCCTGTGGATGCGGAGAGGATCAGGTCGTCGTTGGTCGCATTGAGGACTTCACGGACGATGATGGAGTGCGCACACCCCGGGCAAAGGAGGTTTGCCCCTTCAAAACGGTCCGCCGACGTTGAAAATTCTTTGAGGTTTTTAATCTTTTTAATTTCGCTCATTACTCTTCTCCTTAGTGGAAGCTGATCTTCGGTCCGCGGACCCCGATCAGCTGCTGCAGCGGTGTTGTCGGTTTTCCGGCTTCCGCGTTGGCAAGCAGTTCCGCGTAGATTTCACGCAGGTGGACTTTGGTGAGGTCACGGCCGCCGAGACCGTAGACGTAGTTCGTCAGGACTTTCGCTTCACCGCTGTTGATGACCGTACCGGCCAGTTCGTTGTACAGCATCCCGAAGGTACCGTTCGGTGAAGAGCGGTCGAGGGCACCGATCGCTTTGACGCCTTTGAGGACTTCTGCGATCTGATCGTGCGGCCATGGGCGCAGAACGCGGATACCGATCACACCGACTTTCTTGCCGTCGGCGCACAGCTCGTTGGAGACTTCTACGGCTGTTTCGACAGACGTACCCATGCAGACGACGGCGACTTCCGCATCTTCCATGTTGTAGGTCTCGACGATGTTGTATTTGCGGCCCGTCAGTTTTTCGAAGGCATCAAATGCCGCCTGGATCTTCGGGAGTACCTTGGACATCAGGTCGTTGTGCTGGCGCGCTTTGTGTTCAAAGTGCCAATCCTCTTCCGTCTGGACACCGTGGGTGACCGGGTGGTCGAGGTCGAGCATGTCGTTCATCGGTTTGAAATCACCGACGAAGTTATAGGCAGTGTCGTCATCGAGGGTTTTGACACCCTGGGCTGTATGCGACGTCAGGAAGCCGTCCTGGTGGACCATACACGGCAGGCGGACTTCATGGTCCTCAGCTACACGGAAAGCGATGAAGTTGAGGTCATACGCCTGCTGCGGGTTGTAGGCGTCAAGCTGGATCCAGCCGCTGTCGCGACCGAGGTACATATCGGAGTGGTCACCGTTAACGTTCAGCGGTGCAGCAAGGGCACGGTTGACAACGTTGAGGACGATCGGCAGACGCATACCGGATGCCTGGTACAGGGTTTCGACCATCAGGGCAAAGCCCTGGGAAGAGGTTGCCGTAGCAACACGGCCGCCCGCGGCGGACGCACCGATACAGCCGGACATCGCCGCATGCTCGGATTCGACCATGATGAACTCACCATCAACATAGCCGTTCGCGAGGTAGTTCCCGTAGTTTTCAACAATCGGGGTGGAAGGGGTGATCGGGTACGCCGCCACGACGTCGATCTGCACCTGGCGCAGCGCCTGGCTGGCAGCCATATTACCGTCCCAGACTTCAACGTCGCGCAGTTCCATTTTATCTGCCATTAGTTCTCCTTCTTCTCTTTTTCCGGCCAGCCGGCAAGTGCTTTGTCTTCATCTTCCTGCTCAGCAAACATCAGCAGGGATTTCGGGTTCGTCGGGCATACCTCGACACAGATACCGCAGCCTTTGCAGTGATCATAGTCGACGCCGACCATCTTCTTGTCCCGGGAAATGATGGAGATGTCCGGGCAGTAGATCCAACAGAACTGACAGTCGATACAGTAGTCCTTGTTAAAGATCGGCTTTTCGATACGCCAGTCCGCGACACTCGCGGTAAAGGAGTTCGATTTGGAGTACGGGCGATCTTCCTGAAGCGTCGTGGCGACGTCATTGACCGCGCCGTCGAACGAGCGCAGCATTGCGCCGATTTCAAAGTCGTTCCATCCGTTATTCATCTGCTCTCCTTATTTCACTTCATCGTAGGCACGCTGGATAGCGTCCATGTTCGCATCGACGATCTTCGGCGGCAGTTTCGCAAGGATGCGCTTCATACTGTCTTTGAAAAACTCGATGTCATACATGCCGGAAATCTTCATGAAAGCACCGAGCATCGGCGTGTTCGGAATGGCACGGCCGATCGTCTCCTGCGCAATCTTGATACAGTCGACGGTGTAGACTTTTTTACCCTCGAGCTTCGGCTGGGATGCCACCAGTTCGTCCGTGCTCATGTGGGTCGTAATGATGTAGACCGTTTCCGGCTTGTCGTTGATTGTCACGTCCGTCGTATAGACCAATGCCGGGTCGATCACGAAGACGAAATCGGGATTCATATATTTTTCATGATTAAGAATTTCATGGTCGTCAACACGGTTGTAGGCAGTCATTGCCGCTCCGCGCTTGGCTGAGCCATAAAAGGCGAAGGCCTGTACATGCTTTCCGGTCGTGGAAACAACATCCGCCAGTCCTTTGGCGCCGGTTACAGCACCTTGTCCCGCACGGCTGTGCCATCTGATTTCGAGCATGGTTTCTCCTCGGGTAAATTTAAGAACAGTATATGCACAATACTACTAACTTATGATGACTATTCTCAGATATCGGGTATTCTAAACCAGTTGCTCTTAAATACAGCTTTCCAATTTTGAGGAGAAAAAAAGGGTGTTAAAACGTTACGTTTCTCCCCTTGTTTACGATGGATCGGACCGCTTCGAGGGCATCTTTTTCTATAAATGGGGTTAATGAGCGTAATTGCTCCTCGTTATCATACCCGCTTAAAACGCCGATGCAGCCTATTCCGGCCCGGCGTGCCGCTTCCGCATCCAGACGGGTGTCCCCGATGAGCCAGCTGCGCTCCGGGTCCGCCCCCATACGTTCCAGGGCGGTCAGCACCGGTTCGGGGTGGGGTTTGGCGTGGGTCACGTCCTCCCGCCCGATCAGCACCTCAAAGGCGTCCATCACCCCGAAATGCTCCATCAGTTCCCGGGAGTAGAGCCCGGTCTTCGTCGTAACGATCCCCAGCCGGGCGACGGCGGAAGCCGCTTCAATCGCTTCGCGTGCCTGCGGCAGCAGCACCGTTTTGAGCGTCGAGATGCGGCGGTAGTGCTCTTTGTAGGTCCGTACATACATCTCTACCGCTTCGGGAGCGGTCCCGACACGCAGGTACATGTCATCCAGGGTATGCCCGATCAGGGCCTTGATCGCGGCATCGGTCGGGTGTTCACCCCCCAGCACATCGAAGGTACGGTGAAAACTCTCAAGGATCGCTTCGGTCGAATCGATCAGCGTCCCGTCCAGGTCAAAAAGAATCGTCATTGCATCCTCCGCCGCCGTCACTCCGGCGCCATTTCCCAATCGATGAAATTATGCCAGATCCCCTCCAGCGCCGGCTCGATCGGACGGATATTGTGATTGACCACCGTGATGTCGTCGGGGATGTAGAGAAAGAGGTAGGGGTCGTCATCCGTGATCCGCTTGAACAGCTCCTGCCAGATCCGCGAGAGCTCCGTCCGGTCCACCGTCGTCTGCATCCGCTCGATCAGGGCATCCACCGCTTTATTGCGGTAGCCGATAAAGTTGAAGGCCCCGGGCTTGTCGTTGTCGGAGTGCCACAGCAGGTAGGGGTCTGGAGTCAGGGAGAGTGCCCACCCCAGCAGGACCGTTTCAAACTCCCGCGGGAAGACGACCATGTTCAAAAAGGCCTGCCACTCCATGATGCGCAGGGTCACTTTCACCCCAATCTTGGAGAGCTGATGCTGGATGATCTCCGCCGAATAGGGGCGGATGGAGTTGGAGTTGGAGGTCGCGATCTCGAAGGTGAGCGGATGCGCCTCGTCGTACCCGGCCGCTTTGAGCAGTGCCTTAGCCGCTTCAAGGTCCGGTTCCGGGATGGGCACCTCCGGATTGTACGCCGGCCCCCCGGGCAGGAAAGGTCCCGTGCAGACCCGGCCGTGCCCCATAAAGAGAATGTCCACCATCGCCTGGCGGTCGATGGCCAGGGAGAGCGCCCGGCGCACCCGGGGGTCCTTGAACTTCTCGAGCCGTAGGTTGAACCCAAGGTAGGTATAGGTGTGCGAGATCATCTCGATGGGGCGGAAGCGTTCGAAGAAGGCGTCGTCGACCTGCCGTTCGTACTGCATCGCCTCCAATGCCCCCAGATCGATCTGCCCCGCCTTGAGCATCAAAAAGCGCGTCGTCGGGTCCGGGATGACGTGAAAGGAGATCCGGTCGATCTTCGGGCGGTGCTCGAAATAGTCGTCGTTGGCGACAAGCTCGATCTGTTTGGAGAACTCCAGTTTCCCCAGCCGGAAAGGACCGGTACCCACGGGGTTCAGGTTGAACGCGCTGCTCATAATGTTGTCGTCGTCTTTAAGCAGGTGCGCGGGGAGGATTCCCATCATCCAGGTCTCAAGCGCTTTGAAATAGGGCTGCTTGTAGACAACCCTAACCGTGTAGTCATCCGGTGCCGTCACCGATTCGACCATACGGAAAGTCGAGGTGTAGGGCGAGACGACGGAGGGGTCATTGATGATCTTGTAGGTAAAGAGCACATCTTCGGAAGTAAAAGGTGCCCCGTCCTGCCACTTCACATTGCGGCGCAGTCTGAAGACGACCGTCCGGTTATCCTCGAAGCGGTAGGATTCGGCGAGGTCGCCGATGATCTCCTTGCCGTCTTTGTCGAATTTTACCAGGCCGTTGAAGATAAACCCGGCGACCTCGCTGCTGGCCGTATCCGTCGCAATGATCGGGTTGAGGCGCGCGGGATTTGCCGACGTGGCGAGGTGCAGGGTCGACGCAGCCAGGAACAGCGGTAAGATCAGCAGGTAAAAAATACGCATGCGCCATTGTACAGAAGCGGAGATTAGAAGAAGGGGTGATGCCTCCCCGCCAGGGGGTGCATAAGGTTTAGTTGGCCTCGATGGAGCGGTCGAAGAGCTCCTGGACCGGGCGTTCGTTGTCGACGTAGTATTTGCGGAACGCTTCGATCTGGTCTTTGGAGGCCTCGACCGGCGTCTTCAGGAGGTACCACTGGACGTTTTCCGAACACGGCGGCGTCGTCAGGGAGCCGATGTAGTGGAAGTAATGCGCGGTATCGGATGGCAGCAGATCCTGCGGATCGATGCGTGCCTCGCGGCCGACGTTGCCGATGATGTTGTCAAGCATCGGGTTGTTTTTGCCCTCGGTGAAGAAGACCGCGACCACGGCCAGTTGCTTCGTTTCCGGGTTCTGGTGCACCATGTGCGCGACCATGTCATAGCGCTTGCCGTCGACGGTGTGTTCACTCTTGCCGTGGAAGTGGAACTGCAGCAGGCGGAACTTCTCGCCGTGCAGCTCGATCGTCCCTCCGGCTTTCGGCGTGACCTTGATGGAGTGGCCGTTGTCGATGATGTCCGCCGTCGTGTGGATATCCTCCTCCAGGTGGAGGACATACTGCGGATTCAGTGAAACCGACTTGCCCGGCACGATGTTGATCGGGGACTGATGGTGGCCGACGCCGCAGGTCTTGCTGAACTCCTCCCAGTGGGCCGGGCCGTTCTCTGCGTAGTCCCAGTGCGCTTCGTGGTGCGCTTTCGATTCATGTTCCGCCGCAACGGAGGCCGTGGCGAGCAGTGCCGCTGCCATCAGTGATTGTGTTACTGTTTTGAATGTCATTTCTTCTCCTTTTTATGATGACGTCAGAAAGTGTAGTTCGCGATCACACGGTATTGGGTAAGGCTGTCAAGCTGACTGACGCTGCCGTCTTTTGATGCCCCGGTATTGTTGCTGACCCAGATCCCCTTGAGTGCCAGTGAAAAAGCACCGCGCTTGTAGCCCAGCACGGCGTTGATATCCTGCTGGTCCTTGTCATAGCCGGGGCGGTCATTGCTGAACTGCGCCCAGCTCACGGTTGCTTTGACTCCGGGAATACCCGTAAAGTCAAATCCCTGCGTATAGGCGAGTTTGATCCCCTGGGTCCCGCCGATATAGGCGCTGTCGGCCTGGAATGCCTGCCCGTAGAGCGACTGGAAGAGGTCGTTGGAGGTGATCATGTTCGTAAAGAGCGGCGTACCGTCCCAGGGGAGCACGAGCGAGTCATGGTCACTTTTACTGCGCAGCACCTTCGTGTAGGCGGCAAAGAAGCTCCCTTCGTGGTGGGAGACGGATGCCTTGAGGCCGAACGCGTTGCTGTTAAGCTGTTTCCCGCCGGTAATCGACGTATTGCTTTCGAGATTGTCGTCGGCATTCCCGATGCTCTGCTGGTTGATGTATTGCACGCCGACTTCCAGCATGGCACCGCTCTCGCCGAGCGCATGCGTGTAACCGGCACCGGCATAGAGTGCATTCATAAAATCGGGGCTGCAGTAGTTATACGCTTCGAGCTTGGCACCATGCCCGCTGTAGACGATGCTGACCGGTGCCACGTAGCCGGCGCTGTGCCCTGTGACCGTCTCGGTGTCCGCACCGAGGGCGTGCTGGATGATATTCACGAAGTCGTTGGAAGTGCGCTGCTTGAAACGGTCGAGGTAACCGACGCTGAGCATCGCACCGCCCAGGGTTGCCGACGCCATTGCTCCCTGCACCGTTGAGGGCAGTTCACGCACCTCTTTCGTATGGATCAGGGGAGAATTGTACTTTTTACGACCGTACCAGAGGGTCATCGGTCCGCGGCTGTACTTCAGGTAGGCCTCTCCCAGGACGGAAAAGCCCTTGGTCGGGTCCGCCGCGCCGCGCACACCGTTGTCCTTGCCGATGATGGACGTATCGACCGCATTGGGAAGCGCGAAAGGGTTGGTCGTCATGAAGGTCGCCCCCATCTTCAGACCATGCAGCTCCACCGTCTCGTAGCCGAGCTGGCCGCCGATCGTATTGGCGTGCGCCGAAGCGGTCGTGCCCGCACCGTTATCTTTGTCCGTCTCAATGTAGTAGTAGCGGATGTTTCCGTAAGCCTTGCCGTCGGCGAACCACGCCGCGATGCTGTCCTCTGCTGCCAGCAGTGAGGCCGAGAGGGCCATCATGCCACTTATTAGATATTTCAATACCAAACCTTGAAAAAAAGTGTGGAGATTCTAACGAAACGGTTCAAGAAATAAAAATAAAAAAAGTTGAATGTTTTGTGAAGGAAAGTACAGAAAAATAAAGATCTGCCCCGGGGGGAGCAGACAAAAGCGTTAACGCTTGGAGAACTGCGGTGAACGGCGTGCTTTGCGTTTACCCGGTTTCTTACGTTCGACGACGCGGGAGTCACGTGTCATCATACCCGCCGGTTTGAGGACCGCGCGGAATGTCTCGTCGTACTTGACGAGGGCACGGGAGATCCCGTGGCGAAGCGCGTCAGCCTGACCGCCGAAACCGCCGCCGAGTGTTGTAGCGACGATATCAACGGAGCTGTCCTGCTTTGTCATTGCCAGCGGCTGCTTGACACGCAGTTTTTTTGCTTCGAGACCGCCCAGCCAGGCATCAAGGGAGAGACCGTTTACGGTAATCTTGCCCGTACCCGGCGTCAGCCATACTTTTGCGATGGAAGACTTGCGGCGTCCAGTTGCGTATGTTTTTGCCATGATTCAGTATCCTTACTTAGCGATCTGTGCAGTGTGAGGGTGTTCCTCGCCTGCATAGACTTTGAGTTTTTTCAGCATTGCACGGCCGAGCTTCGTTTTCGGAAGCATACCGCGTGTAGCCAGCTTGAAGAGTTTTTCCGGGTTCTTCTCGAGAAGCTCGGTCATCTTGACGCTCTTTGTGCTACCGAAGTAACCGCTGTGCGTGAAATACTCTTTGTTTGCGACTTTGCCCGCACCGTTGAACTTCGCTTTGGAAGCGTTGATAATGACGACGAAGTCGCCGCAGTCAACGTTCGGTGTGAAATATGGCTTGTCCTTACCGCGGAGGCGCGTCGCGACTTCCGTGATCAGACGGCCGAATGTTTTGCCTTCAGCGTCGATCAGCACCCAGTTGCGCTCGATCTGCTCAGGCGATGCAATTTTCGTAAATTTCATCTTGCGACCCTTAGTGAATATAAAAGTGCGAAAGTATACCCGTTTAACCTGATAATTTGCTTAATTTAAGTTATGTATAAGGGTCATACCCGAACGATCTCCACCCCCTCTTCCAGCACATAACAGAGGTACCCCTCCACCGGCATCTCCGTGATCGCCCGGACCGCTTTGACGTAGAACCCGACCTGTTCGCGGTGCTCCGACTCGTAACGGCGCGCACTCTTGTAATCAATAACCACCCAGCGCTCCTCATGGCGCACCAGCAGGTCGAGGTAGCGCAGCTCCCCCTCGTACATCAGCGGCTGCTCCCGGGCGATCTTCCCGTCAACGAGGCTGCGGAAGGTAGCATCGCCCAGCAGGCGCGTCAGCCTCCCGCGGATCGTCTCGAATACCCCCGCATCGAGCAGCGCACCGTAGCGGTTGGTGACGGCGGTCATCGCCGCCGGCAGGGCCTCGTGTTCGAAGGCGGCTATCATCTCCAGTGCATAATGCATCGCCAGGCCGAAGGTGACAGCGAAGGGCTCCTCCGCAACGGCCGCCTTTTCGGCGGTAACGACCTCCGTCTGCCGCCCGAGGGCCAGCGCTTCATAGGGGATATCTCTCGGCGCCTCCGGCAGTGCCGGCGCGGCGGCCAGCACCCCCTCCGCACCCAGTGTCATCGGTACAAGGCCAAGCCGCTCGAACATCGACTCTTTGGGTTTGCGCACGACATAGAGGTTCTCCCGCGCCCGGGTAAAGGCGACGTAGAGGGCGTTGAGAGCGTCATCGTCTGCCAGGGCGGCTTCGCGTTCCAGCGCCGCGGCGTACCCCGGGTCGAACTCGGCCCGTTTGCTCTGGCGCAGGTAGAGTGTGCGAAGCTCCACCCCCTCGTAGGCGTAGAGTATCGGGGCCGTGTCCGCTTTTTTGCGCCCCAGGCGGTCCAGTACGATGACATAGGGGTACTCCAGTCCCTTCGACTTGTGGACCGTCAGGACCCGCACCCCCTCGCGCTCCTGGGTGACGGCCTTCGTATCGATGCGCTCATACTCGAACAAAAAGGCCTCCAGGTCACGGAAGCGTTCCAGCACTTCCAGGAAACGGACGATGTTCAGGTCCCCGTCGAAGAGGCCGAAACGGGCGATCACCTCCCGAACCGCCTCCGCCGGCGCGTCAAAGGCGCGCGCGGGACGCGGCAGCGGCTGCACCGCGATATCGGCCAGGGCGCAGAAGTTGCGTGCATAGATCGTCGCATCGAAATAGCAGTATTTGAGGTATTCGATCACCGCGCGTACCCGCCGCTGCGCGATCAGCCGCGAGGTCGTCTCCGTGACGACGTCGATCTGCCGGGCGTTGAGCGTCTCCTGTACGGCACCGCCGTCCTTGTTCGTCGCCGTCAGTACGGCGATCTCCCCGGGGGCGGCCCCGAGGGCCAGCAGCCGCTCGACGATGGCACTCATCCCCTCCAGCGGTGTTTCGTCCTCGACGATCTCCACATAGCCCGGGCGCGCCCCCGGCTTGGTGAGCTGGTCTTCATACCCGTCGATGCGCCCGCGGAAGGTGTCGTTGACGAAGGTGACGACGTTCACGCTGCTGCGCCAGTTCGTCCGCAGGGAGTCGACCGTGAGCCCGTAGCGCTCCGTTACTGCCCCGAACAGCTCCTTGGTACCGCCGCGGAAACGGTAGATGGACTGCTTGACGTCGCCGACAAGGAAGAAAGAGTGGTGTTCGCGCACCCCGCTTCCCGAGACCATCTCCTCCACGAGCGGCTGCAGAATCTCAAACTGCAGGACGGAAGTGTCCTGGAATTCGTCAAGCAGCAGATGGGAGATATGGCTGTCCAGGCGGAAATAGAGGAACTCCCTGTCGATGCGCTCGCCCAGCAGGTAGTAGACCAGGGCCGTGATGTCGTCGAAACTGAGCTCGTTGTCCTCTTTGGCCACGGTGAGCTTCGCACTCTTGTAAAGATCGAGCAGTTCGAAAAGATGGGCGAAGAAGGTCTGTTCTTTGGCCTGCATGTACCCCTGAAGCGCCCCCTGCAGCTGCCGCAGCAGCACGTCCATCTGCGGATCATAGTGCTTTTTGAAGTCCCAGTACTCCAAGGAGGGCTTCACCGTCCAGGTTTTGCCGATGAGCGCCTCAACGCTCTCCGCCTCCAGCGCCTTGCGCCCCCGGTCGCTCAGCGCCTTGCCCTCAAACCGTGCAACCAGCTGCGCATGCAACTCCATGGCCCGCGCCTCGTGCGGAGCCATCGCCGCCGCTTCAAACTGCAGATGACGCAGCTGCGGCGCCTTGGCGTAAAGGGCATCGAGGAGGCCGAAGATATCGCTGACCCGTTTCGCGCTGATCTGCGCCATCGCGACAAGGGTGTTCTCCTTCCCCTCGATCTCGCAGAGCTTCAGAAAACGCGCCATCACCTTCAGTTCATGCTGCGCCTCGAAGGTGCCGAAGTTCGGCATGATCCCCGCGTGCAGAGCGAATTTCCGCAGAATCCTCGCGAAGAAACTGTCAATCGTCATCACCTTCGTATCGGCGGCCAGGAGACGCTTCAGCACCTCGGGCCGTCGCTGCAGGATCGCCGTCTCCTCCGCCCCGCAGAGTGCCGCGATCTCTCCCAGTTCATCCCGTTCGTGCAGATGCGTCAGCGCTTCGATAAGACGCTCCTGCATCTCGTTGGCCGCCTTGTTCGTAAAGGTGAGTGCGACGATCTCGTCGGGGCTCTCCCCCATAAAGAGGAGACTGAGGTAGCGCACGACGAGACTGAAGGTCTTCCCGCTGCCCGCACTGGCCATCAGGGCCTGGAAAGGCACAAAACCGCTCACTGCATCTCCCTTTGGCAGAGGTGGGCATAGTCGCAGAAACGGCAGGCGGAAAGCTCCTCGGTCAGGTCGAAACTGAACCGTTTTGTTTCACGCAGTTCCGCCAGGTGCCCGTCCAGCAGTTCGCGCTTGCGGCCGTGCAGCGGGTCGCGCACGATCTCCCCGCTGTTCAGATCATAATAGCCCGCGTAGGCGACCTCGCCCAGCTGCTCGGACAGCAGGGCGTAGAACTCCAGCTGGAAATCCGTCGCGTTTTCGACGGTTTTGGCCGTGTAGAGGGGGTACTTCCCGCTTTTGTAATCGAGCACCTCCAACCCCTCCGGCCCGTGGTCAATGCGGTCGATCCGCCCCTCAAGCGTCAGTCCGGCGTGTTCCATCGTCAGCTTCGTCTCGCACGCTTTGACCCGCACCTCGGCGAAACGGTTGATCTCCCGCTCAAAGAACGGGTCGAGTTTTTTAAGCCAGAGCTGTTCCAAGAAACGCTCCAGCGGGCTGCCGCCGCTGTGGGCCGCCAGCGCCTGGGCCACGGCTGCCTTGAGTATTTTCACGTCGCGAAACTGCTCCTGTTCCGCATAGACGTCGCGCAGGGCGTTGTGCAGGGCGTTGCCGATTGCGTGCTCCTCAGGCATCTCCCGCGGCAGTTCATGGGGCGCGATGGCGGCGACATAGCGGTGGTAGAAGCGTCGGCGGCACTCCAGAAAGGTTTTCAGGGCCGTAGCGGAGAGCGGCCGGGCAGTGAAATCGTAATCGGCTTCAATCGCCTCCACCGGCAGCGAACGCTTCGGCGTACGGGTAAAGAGGATCTCCGCCCAGGCATCGTCCGCGTAGCGGCGCTCCGTGTCGATGCCCATCTCTTTGAGAAAGCGGCTCGGCAGGGTCGTCTCGTTGGAGACGTAACTGATCTCCACCCGTTTGGCACGCGAAATGAGCTGGTAATAGAACTGTTTTTGGAGCGCCTCGCGCTCCCCCGTCGTCGGCAGCCCCGCCCGGCCGCGGACCAGGGAGTTGATGAAGAGGTCTTTGTCGCTCCTGTGGGGGACGTAGGCGTCGTTGAAATCGACGATGATCACCCCGTCGAATCGGCACCCCCTTGTTTCCAGCACGCCCATCACGGTCACCTTTCCTCCGCGTACGTCGTCTAGACTCCGTCCCCTGACCCGGTTGACGAAGAGGTGCAGCAGTGAACGCAGTGAGCTCTCCCCCAGGCGCGGGATCAGCCGCTCAAAATAGAAACGCTCTTCGCGGACGATGGCAGCGATTGCATCGCTTTCGCCTTCGAGCAGCGCCTCGGTCACCTCCGTGAAGCGGTCGCTGTCGCACCCTTCGGTATAGCGTGAGATCATGGCACGGTACCCCTCCCCGAAAAGCCGCTCGAGCCGCATCGTGTTCTCGACGCCGGGGTGCTCGGCATAACCCATCAGGGCCTCGCAGCGCCGTACGAAGAGGCTCTCCTGCACCCCTTCTCCCATGGCGAAGTTGAAGTTCCCCTCGGCATCAAAGCCCCGCAGCAGCGGGACGAACCCTTCGTCCGGAAGCACGACGGCGATCCGCTCCGGGACGATCCCCGCCTCAATCATCTCGTACACCTTCTGCTTGATAAACGCCGACTGCAGGATACGCTCGGAGAGCGGCATCGCTTTGATCTGCGCCTCGTGCCGCAGCGGCACCGCCTCTACAACCTTGAGCGTTGCGAGATCGATCAGGTACTGCTGCCCCTCCACGGTCTCCACGCCGAGCCCGGCGAGCTTCTGCTGCATTTTCCCGTTATAGGGCGTCGCGTCGAACCGCAGCGTCAGCGGTACCAGCGCCGCAATCTCCCGCAGGAGCTGCAGCTCGAAATTCGTCAGGTACCCCTCGGCAAGAATTTCCATCGCACCTTGGGCCTCCACCCATGAACGGTTCAGCCGGTAGAGCTCCGGCACGAAGATGCGGTCGAGGATCTTGCGTTCCAAGCAGAGGGCACGGTAGCGTTCCCGCAGGAGTTTCAGGATCGCGATATGTTCGGCGAAATCCCCGTAGGTATCGCCACTGTCAAGGGCGTCGATATCGACAAGCTCCCCGGAGAGCTCTTCGAAAAAGCGGAAAAGGTAGGCGGCGTTGCGGGTGAAGGTAAAAAAGTTGCGCTCGATTTTGAGTTCGGAGAAGGCGTCGAAGTCCGCGGCTTCAAGCAGCGTCAGGGTCCGCGTATCCGGATCGACGTTCCCGTAACCGTCGACGACGACCGCCCGCGACATCAGTTCGCCCATGGTCATGTAGCGCTGCAACAGCGTGTTTTGGGAGCGCAGCTCCAGCAGCTGTTCCCTGATGGCGCGGGATGTCGGCAATACCGTCGTCACGGGCTCCCCTTTTTAAAGAGGAGTATAGCGCTACCGTTCTGAAAAAGGGGAAAAGATGACCCGGTGTCAGTATTCGAAGACGTTGGGGTAGCGGGTATCGGCTTTGAGGTTCAGGTAGCGCTTGTCGTCACCGATATTGACCTGGGCGAGGATGTCCCAGCGCCCCTCTTTGGGCAGGATGACCGTCTCGAAGGTGTAGATGCCGCCCTCGACCGTTCCCAGAGCGACGGGCGTGTCGAATTCATGGGTACCCGGACGGGTCAGGCGCAGCGTGATATTCGCATCATCAACAGGCGCCCCGTCGGTAGTCACAACCCGAAACTTTACGGTGGCGCCATCAGCCTTGAAGGTCTCCGTCACGTAGGTGAGGTCGTATTTCTTGTCAAAGGCGATCTTGCTGCGGATGATCGCGTTGGCGTCATGTTCGAAATGGCGGTAGTCCTGCATGTCGAGGTCGCTCATCTGTACCGGATTGTCCAGCGCTTTTTGCACCGTCCAGTAGCTCAGCCCCACGACCCCCAGAATGCTGCCCACAACGATCCACGGCCACTTTTTTCCCGGGTCACTGCTCATCGCTCTTCTTCCTTTTACTCATTTTGTTTCTTATGTATATTATAAGTGCGTAGAGAATGATGCCATAAAATACCAAACGCAAAAGATCAAGAAAAACTTTACCTGCATTTCCTGCCGATGCCTTCAGCTCGACTTTGTGTGTCGCCGCGATCTGGTCCGCGATATCCGCGTAACCGTTATACATAGCCACGGAGTATTTCTTGACGATGTCATCCCCTTTGGCCTTTTCCGCCAGTACGGGCAGGATCGTCCCCCCGTAGTGGCTCAGCATCTCCTTGTAGTCCGCCACGCTGCGGCCGAACATGACGGCACTGATCAGCGCCGCGGCAAAGGAGGCGTTGGGACTGAGCACCTGCTGCTTGTCAAAATCCTTATATAAAGAGAGCGGCCGGGCGAGGATATCGACTTTCTTCTGCAGCTCGACAAAGGTCAGGACGACAAAGGGCTCCTGAAGTTCGCCCGTGAGCGATTTTTCCAGGTCGGCAATCGTCTGATTGGTATCCAGGTCGCGCAGCATGACCAGGTAGAGTGATACCCCGGTTTTTTCATACAGCTCCGCACCGTAGGATTCAATCTGCTCGGCAAACAGTTCATTGTGAACGACATCGTCTTTATATAAAAATTTCGCATGGAGACTTAGGGAAGCAAACAGCGTGAAGATGAGGGCCGCCAGCCCTCTTGGAAAGATCAATTAAGTTTCCTTAACCGATAAAAAGATGGTTCGGTGTCAGTACCGACCAGAGGGTAACGGCAGCGCTGACAACCAGCAGCGCTGTAATGATAAAGTTCATATCAAATTTCATCTACCCCTCCTCTTAGTTAACCATAACGCGTTTGGCCGCGCTGTCTTTGTTGATCATTTGGATCGACTTCTCGTTCTCGATTTTATAGAACTTGTCCGCGTTAGCCTGCTGAGAACCAAGTGCCAGCACTGTTAGGTACACGAGAATTCCCAGGAGCAGGACCGTTGCGATGAGCATACCGGTGACGCCGTCAAGCGCGAAAACACCTCTATTTGTATTTTCCATCAATCGCTCCTTATTTACTCAGGCTGGTCACGTATGCACCCAGCGCTTCTTTCTGAATGTCGGTCAGGTTGGTAAAGGCCGGCATTGCACCGATCGCACCCTTCTTACCGTGGTTCAGAACATTGACAACCAGTTCCGGCGTGTACGCTGCAACGCTCGGCGCAACATAAGGCTGCCCCATACCGTCCGCACCGTGACATGCCGCACAGGTTCCGGCGAAGATATCAGCACCGGCGCCTTTCATACCGTTGGCAACGTATTTGGAAACCGTGTCGATCTCCGCATCCGTGATCAGCGCACCCGTATTGGCGTTGAACAGGCCGTTGCGATCCGGCATCGGCATTTCAGTACCGAGCAGCATGTTGTTGGAACCGTTTTCGATCACGTATTTGACCGTGTTGGCTTCAAGACGCTGGTTCAGGTTCGCCGCTTTGCCGTCGATACCGTCTGCCGCGAGACCGTGACACGGTGCACACTGAACGATAAAGACCGAGTTCCCCATCTCGACTTTTGTGTCAGCATCCATGTCAGCGTACTTCGCATTGAACTCCGCATCGTGTGTTGCCACTTCTTCGTTGTATTCACCGATCTGTGAATAGGCGTTGACCGGGTAACCGGCAAGAAAATACCAGATCGCCCAGATTGTCAGGCCGGCGAAGATGATCGCCCAGCCGAACGGCAGTTCGTTTTTATACTCGCCGATGCCGTCCCAGTTCTCTTCTGCAAGTTCACCGGAAGCGGTGTCCATTTGCATCTGGCGAACGTACTTGGTAACCACAACAACAGCGATAATCGCCGTTGCCGCCGCACCCAGAAGTGCGAGTGCACCCATATAGTCCTTGCCGCCGAGAATGCCCCCGGCCATCTGCCATGTGATTCCCAGCAGGATCACAATGAACAGGGCACCTAAAATATACAGCTTATTCATTTATGCCTCCTCTTTTTTCGTCTCTTCGTTTTCCGAGACGCTTTCTACCGGATTATCGGTAATATCGTCATTGAGCGCCATATCACCATACTTCTCGTAGTTGCGACGCCCTTTCTTCTCGCTGCTGTAGAGATGGTAGATGTAGCTATAAAGCACTACCACCAGGAACACCGTAAAGAAGAAGTAGGCATACGCCGAAAAGGTGTTGACATCCACGCGCTACGTCCTTACTTCAGACTGTTCAGATATGCAATCAGCGCAACAATTTCAGGAACCTGGCCGTTGGCGACCATATCTTTGACATCCTGATCTTTCATGTCTGCTGCAATCAACTTAGCCTCGGCAAGCGCATCGGCTTTCGCACCATCAAGTGAACCGGCCAGTTTGACCGTTGCCGTACCGCCGTCTTTGGTCGGGATCGGCTTGTTATAAGGTACGTTGAACACCTTGTTGACCGTGACCTGCTCCGCGTAAGCGGTGTCGATATCCGCCAGGTTTTTGAACATCCAGCGGTATGCCGGCATGATGGAACCCGGAACGATCGCTTCAGGATCTTTCATATGGTTCTCGTGCCAGTCAGTCGTACGGT
This sequence comes from Thiomicrolovo sp. ZZH C-3, assembly GCF_054862725.1. Classification (NCBI taxonomy): domain Bacteria; kingdom Pseudomonadati; phylum Campylobacterota; class Epsilonproteobacteria; order Campylobacterales; family Sulfurimonadaceae; genus Thiomicrolovo; species Thiomicrolovo sp. ZZH C-3. The sequence continues at coordinate 240,054 of NZ_JBTKXX010000001.1, read as the reverse complement.
AGTTACCGACGCGCATCAGGTCAGGACCGGTACGCTTGGAACCCCACAGGAACGGACGGTCGTACGCATACTCACCGCTGAGGGAGTAGTGACCGTAACGGTCTGTCTCGGATTTGAACGGACGAATCAGCTGAGAGTGACATGCATTACAGCTGTTCTTGATATAAACATGGCGGCCTGCCAGTTCCAGCGTCGAGTACGGTTTCGTACCGATCGTCGGCTGGGAAGCTTCCGCAAAGTTCGGCAGGATCTCGATGAGACCTGCAAACGCAATCGTGACAAAAACGGCTACCGCGAAAAAGAACGGATGCTTTTCTAACCAGTGAAACATTTTTCCCCTCCTTCTTTCTTACGCTGCCATCGGCGAAGCATTTTGCAGTTCGCTCTCTTCGACACGGCGGCCGGCAGTCGCAGTTTTGTACATATTCCATGCCCACATGAACATACCGAGGAGGTAGAGTGTACCACCAACAGCACGGATCGTGTAGTACGGGTGCAGAACCGTAACAGTATCGATGAAGGAGTAAGCGAGGTTACCGAACTCATCGTGTGCACGCCACATCATACCCTGGGTAATACCGGCAATCCACATGGAAGTGAAGTACAGGACGACACCCAGTGTCTGGATCCAGAACTGCGTGTTCATCAGAGACTTGGAGTAGATCTCACGCTTGTAAACACGCGGAGCCATGTGCAGGAGCGCTGCAATGATCATGAATGCAACCCAACCGAGAACACCGTCGTGAACGTGACCGACAATCCAGTCAGTAAAGTGCGCCAGGGCGTTAACAGATTTGATCGCCTGGATCGGACCTTCGAGCGTAGAGAACATATAGAACGTAGACGCGAGGACCATGAACTTGATCAGCGGGTTGGTTGCAACCTGGTTCCACTCACCTTTCATTGTCAGGAGCATGTTGATCGCAGAACCCCAAGACGGCAGAATCAGAACGACAGAGAAGACAGAACCCATTGTCTGCATCCAGTCAGGTACCGTCGAGAAGAGCAGGTGGTGACCGCCGGCCCAGAGGTAAACGAACATCAGACCCCAGAATGCGAGCAGGGAGAGTTTATAGGAGTAAACTGCCTGGCCGGACTCTTTCGGGAGGTAGTAGTAGATCATCGCAACGATAGGCACCGTGAAACCGAAGGCAACGGCGTTGTGACCGTACCACCACTGAACCAGGGCGTCATTCGTACCGGAGTACATAGAAACAGAGTGGTACCATGCACCTGCACCGGAGACCAGCGCTGTCGGAACTTCCATATTGTTGAAGAGGTAAAGCATAGCGATACCGAGGAATGTTGCGATGTAGTACCAGACAGAGATGTACAGTGATTTTTCACGGCGGATACCGATGAGACCGAAGATCTGAATACCGAACAGGACCCAGATGACAACGATCAGGATATCGATCGGCCATTCAAACTCTGCATACTCTTTAGATGTCGTGATCCCCAGCAGCAGTGAACCGACGATTGCGACAACCGCCAGAAGATAGAGTGCAAACTGCAGTTTCGCTGTTACCATCAGGAACTTCGATTCCGCCATAGACACTTTCAGTACACGCTGACCGACGTAGAACCACGTCGCCATAATACCGCTAACCGTAAACCCGAAGATAACCGCATCAGTATGCAGCGGGCGCAGACGGCTGAAGTTTGTATACTCAGCGAGCCCTTCCCCCAATACCAGGTTCACACTCGGAAATGCCAGTTCCCATGCCAGGACGACACCGATCAGCATTCCGACAATACCCAATACAATTGTCATAAACATCCACAATTTGGCAATTGTATAGTCGTACTCCAATGGACGATTTTCCATTACAAGCCTCCTTAGATTTCAAAGCGTAAAAGGTCCCGGACGGGCACCTGCAAAACCAAAAGCACGCTTACGGTTTTGCAGACGCTCCCTTCCCGAGACTATTTGACCCCATCATATTAACAGTGGAAATATTTAATGAATCTTAAATTTTTTAAAATGTGAGAGATATTGACAGTTTGACGAATTTTTTAAGTTTAAATTCATCTTCGTGGGTAAAATCGTATCAAGTTATAGTTTATATAACGATATTCAACCCATTTTTGACATGTTAATAAGGCGAACCGGCAAGATTGCGCTGTTGCTGAGGGGCATTATACCACTTGTCAAACTGGACATAGGCCTTCATCAGCGTCCAGCCCCCGAAGGCGATGACCGTCACGGCGGCGAGCTGGATCATAACACTCCGGAACTTGGTCTGGGAGAAGATGCCGACGACGTAGGCAAAGGAGAAGAGTGTCGGGATCGTAAAGAGCCCGAAGATCGCCATCACCGCCGCGCCGTAGAGTGCCGACTGCGTCGTCGTCGCCGTGACAAGCATCGTATAGACAAGCCCACAGGGGAACAGACCGTTCAAAACGCCGAGGATATAGAAACTCATCGGCGTGGCCGAGGTCAGCTGCGCCGTAAAGACCCGCTTGAACCAGCTGTAATTCGTGATCGGGACTTCAATGGAGGTGAGGAACTTCAGTTTCCCGGCGAAGGAGAGCCCCATCAAGACCATCATGACCCCGGCAACGGCATACATAATGGAACGTGCCAGGGGGCTGACATCCCAGAAGGAACCGAAATAACCGAAGAGTGCACCGAAAAGTGTGTAGGTCGTCACGCGACCGATATTATAAAGGAAGTGGTAAAAAGCACTCCGGGTTCTGGAGAAGCGGGGTTTGATCTTTGCGGTCGTGTACGTGACGATGAAGCCCCCGCACATCCCGATGCAGTGGCCGATGGAGCCCAGCAGGGCGAAGGTGATGATGGCCGTCCACTCGATTCCCGTCATTGGTGCTCCCGCTGTTTTTACAGAGTATAGCCTCTGACTGTTAGGCCAGCATTAACTCAGCGCTTCATGAGCGCGAGGAATTCGCCGAAGACGTATTCGCTGTCTTTCGGCCCCGGGCTCGCTTCGGGGTGGTGCTGCACCGAGAAGATCGGGGCGTCGTTGTAGCGCAGCCCCTCGATCGTGTTGTCAAAGAGGTTCGCATGGGTCACTTCAGCGATCTCGGTGATGTTCTCGGGCACGTTGTAGTTGTGGTTCTGTGCCGTGATCTCGACCATGCCCGTTTTGACGTTCTTCACCGGGTGGTTGCCGCCGTGGTGGCCGAACCGGAGCTTGAAGGTGTCATACCCGTGGGAGATGGAGAGCAGCTGGTGCCCGAGGCAGATCCCGAACATCGGTACCTTTGCCGCGATCAGCTGCTTGATCGTCTCCTGCTCCCGCTTCAATACCAGCGGATCGCCCGGACCGTTGGAGAGAAAGACACCGTCGATCTCTTTCGCCTCGTAACGCGCGATCAGCGTTTCGGCAGAAGTCGCATTGGGCACAACCTCAACGGCGATCCCCGCCTGGGTCAGTTCGTTGAGGATATTGCGCTTAACGCCGAAGTCCATTGCAACTATGCGCGCCTGCACTTCCGGGGCATCGTTGTAGCGGAAGTTGACCGCATCATAGGTGCCGTTCGTATGCTTGTAGGCCTCTTTGGTGCTGACCTGCTCGATGTAGTTCACTTCTTCGATGCGCGGAGAGCTCTCCAGCACTTTTTTGAGCTCTTCTTTGTCGCTGATCTCGGTGGAAGCGACCATCATCATCGCCCCCTCGGTACGCAGCATCTTCGTGAGGTAACGGGTGTCGATATCGCAGATGCCCATGACGCCGTAGCGTTTCAGCAGGGCGTCGAGGGACTCCTCGGCACGGAAGTTGGAGTAGCGCGGCTGATACTGGCGTACGATGATCCCTTTCGCATGGGCTGCCGTACTCTCCATATCCTCGGCGTTCGCGCCGACGTTGCCGATCTCGGGCATCGTAAAGGTGACGAACTGTCCGGCGTAGGAGGGGTCCGTCGCGATCTCCTGGTAGCCGCTCATCGAGGTATTGAAGACGATCTCGCCGACCGCCGTCGTTTCCGCGCCGAAGCTCATCGCTTCGAAATAGGTGCCGTTTTCAAGATAGATCCATGCTGTTTTCATGCAAGCCCTCTCCGTGTCAGCTCTTCGCGGTAGAGTTTTTCAAACCGCAGTTCATACTCATCCGTGCCCGGAATGAGCTGTTTCTGGAACGATTTCATCTTCTCGTTCACCGCGCGCTCGATCTCGTCGTTGTCTGCGATAAAGGAGGTGATCGCGTCATAGATAATGTTTTTGAGGCGGTTCTCACTGACGTCGTAGTTCATCAGGTCCTCTTCGTAGATCGCATCGAGGATCTTGTGCGCCAGATCCGAAAAGCGCTCTTCGTAGGAGAGGATGACCCCGTATTCGGGTGCAAGCTTCTTCTTGATCATGAAGAAGAGCTGGCGGTCATCCGCCTGGTAGAAATCGATCTCGTCTTCGTTGTCGTTGACGATCTCCTTGACGCGCGCTTCGAGGGCCGCCTCCTGCTTTACGCTCTCTTCGAGTATCTTTTTCGCTTCGGCGACAATAGGGTCCATCCCCTGCGTCATCGTCACCAGTCCGCTGCGTGCCAGTTCGACGGCGACGCGGTTGGCGAGATGCGGTATCTGCGCGAGTGTCACTTTCATAGCCCATACCCTTGCGGGCGCCCCGTTTCACAGGAACGTGCACCCAGATTTTTTCGCTATTTTAGCGGGTATTCAATTACAATGAGGTTAGAAACTGCAACGTTCCCGTAACAGCGCGATAACCCGGCGGCAGTATCATGCACGGTAAATGCATATCTATAGATGCACTTTGAAAGGAGACCCATGATTTACAGCCACAAAACCGATGCCATTTCGTCCAACCTCAGTCATGCCGAACGCGACAAAATGCAGCGCCTTCTCCACACCAAATCAACGGCCTGGATGATCGCCTAACCCTGCCGAGGCAGCTCGGACCGATCGTCCTTTCTCTTTTTTGGCAGCCGGACAGCGAACTCTGCACCGCCGTGCCTGTTTTCAACCGAAATAGTTCCCCTCAGATTTTTTTCCATAATGATTTTCGACATGTAAAGCCCGATGCCCGTACCCTGGGATTCAAATTTGGTCGTAAAATAGGGGTCGAAGATCTTGTCCATGATCTCCTCCGGCACCCCGCCGCCGTTGTCTGCGACGAAGAGCTGGATCGCATCGCCATCTTCTCTGGCCGTGACCCTGATCTTTTTCTCCCCGTACCCGTGATGCAGCAGTACGTCTTTGGCGTTGCTGACAAGGTTGAGGATCACCTGCTTGAGCTCGTTGGGATAGAGCTCTGCCTCCATCCCCTCCGGCACATCGACCTCTACGCTGATCTTTTTCTGCTCCAGCGCGGGGATCACCAGCGCCAGGACCTCATCGACCAGGGTGTGCAGCCGCACCGTTTCAAGCTGCTTGTCCTTTTTGAAAAAGTTGCGGAAGTCATCGATCGTCTGGGACATATAGTCCACCTGGCGGTGCACGATGTTGATCAGAGTGTCGAGTTCCGCATCATCGACTTTGCCCAGCTGGCGTTTGAAATCGAGGTTGGCGATCCCGATGCCCATGACGTTGAGCGGCTGGCGCCACTGGTGGGCGATGGATTCGATCATCTCCCCTATGGTCGCCATCTTCGCCTGCTGGATCATCATCCGCTCTTTATCCCGGTTTTCGGCCACCGCCTCCTCGACCCGTTCATGCAGTGTGGCATTGAGCTCCGTCAGTTCGCGGGTACGGCGTTTCACCAGTTCGTCGAGGCGGATATATTTGTAGCCGAACAGCAGCGCGATCACGGCCAGAACGCCCAAGACCTTCCACAACAGGGCGTAATCAAACTGGTGCTTGTAGACCGTCGGCACCCATTGTCGGTAGATCGCTTCACGCTCCTCCTCCCCGATACTGTCGATGGCGCGCTGCAACAGGGTCTGCAATACGGGCCAGTCACTGCGCACGCCCATCGCGATCTCGAACCGGTAAGGCGTCTGTCCGACGATCCGCAGGTTGTTCAGCTCCTCCTGCGCGATCACGTAACTGACGACGGCCAGCGCATCCACCGCGACATCGGCCTTTCCGAAAGCAACCATACGCAGGGCGTCGGGAAGGTTGTCCGTCCGGATCCGCTTGATCTGCGGGAAGTCGTGTTTTAAGAAGATATCGGCGGCGTCATCCTTGACGACGGCGACACGCTTGCCCTTCAGCGCCGCCAGGTCGCCGACATACTGGAACGTTTCGCCGCCGACGATGACCATCGGCAGGGTCAGGTAGGGACGGGTGAAGTTCGTATAGGCGTAGCGCTCCGGCATGGCCATGATCGCGGCGGCGACGTCCAGCTCCCGCGCATTCAGCGCCTCGTCCACCTCCTGCCAGCTCCGCTTCGGCTCCGCTTCGATGCGTACCCCCAGTTTTTCCGCGACCCGCCGTATAAACCCGTACGAGAGCCCGCCGTAGACACCCTTGCGCGACATAAACTCGACCGGCGGCCACGCCGGGTCCACACCGACCCGCAGCACAGGGTGTTGCTGCAGCCAGGCCTTCTCCTCCGCGCTGAGCCGCATCCGTTCCGGGTGGTAGACAAAGGCGCCGATATCCCGGTAGCCTTTGATGTAGCCCAGCAGCATATACGCCTGATAGATTGCCCGGAGACGCTCAAGGCTCAGGTCCCCCAGCGGCACATCCTCTTTCAGGGCATACGTTTTGAGCGTTTCCCCCTCAAAACGCAGCGCTTCCAGGCTTTTGTGCTGCACGTTGTACTTCTCGTACAGCAGCCTCGATGTCTCGTCGATATGCTCAAAGGCGTAGCGCCACCCCTTCAGGCTCGCCTCGTAGAAATGTTTGACGCGCTCGGGGTGTTTCTGAAGCTCCCCCTCCGATGTAAAAAGGATGTCGTTGTAGAAATCGAACCCCGCCACCTTCGGATCGATCGCGAAGGTCTTGATACCGCGCTGCGCAAGGATATAAGGCTCATTGGAGGAGTAGGCTGCCATGGCATCCGTTTCATTCCGCTCCAGCGACAAGGGGTCGAAGGTGTGGTGAAGAAGCACAAGATCCTCTTCCTTCATCCCCGCGTTGCGCAGCATCGCCTGTACCGATGCCGCCGTCTGGACATCGCTGGTCATCATCACCCGCTTGCCGCGCAGGTCCTGGATGGAGCGGATGCCTGAATCCTCCCGCACCAGCAGCATCATCGGGGAACTTTGGAAAATAGCGGCCATCGCCACCAGCGGCGCACCGCTGTCGTAATTGACCAGGAGCGACGTCCGCCCCGTCCCGTACTGTGCCCGGCCGCTCAGGACCTCCTGCTCCACGTCCATATCCGGCTCCATGAGACGGATGTCGACATCAAGGCCGGCCTCGGCATAAAACCCTTTTTCCTTCGCGACGTAGTAGCCGGCGAACTGGAACTGGGGGAGCCACTGCAGCTGCAGAACGATGCGCTTGTCATGATCTTCATGTGCCTGCAGCGGAAGCCACAAGACCATGATCAGCAGTAAAACCGCACGGATGCGCATGCATTCCCTTTTTTCCAACTATTTTAACAGGGTAATGTTTAGAATAGTGCATATTCATTTGTGATTTTAAGGGAAATTGACTCTTTTACATGAAAAAGGTGACGCAAATACCTCATCCTCTTTTATGCTCCCCTGCGATAAAATAAGCGGAAAAAAAGCAGACCATGTCCGTAAAAAACGCTATTCTAGAGACCATCAAACGGCGGCCGCTTATCATCGACGGCGCCATGGGTACGCAGCTGCAGCAGCGCCACGACCAGATCCCCGAAGCGGCGTGGGAAGGGAACGAGGGGTGTAACGAACTCCTCAACGTCACCGCGCCCGAGATCATGCGCGATATCTTCCACGCCTATCTGAACGCCGGCGCCGACATGATCACCACCAACACCTTCGGTGCCTTCTCCTGGGTGTTGGACGAGTACGGCATCGGGCACCGCGCCTATGAACTCTCCAAGGCGGGGGCAGAGCGTGTCAAAGAAGTGTGCGACCAGTTCAGCACCCCCGAACACCCCCGTTATGTGCTCGGCTCCATCGGTCCGGGGACGAAACTCCCCTCCCTGGGCCACATCCACTACGACGAGATGCTTGAAGGCTACACCGAGTGCGCCCAGGGCCTCATTGACGGCGGCTGCGACGTGTTCCTGCTCGAGACCTGCCAGGACCCGCTGCAGATCAAGGCGGCCCTGCACGCCTGCGAGGCGGCCAACGCGTCGCGCGGCACCGACCTCCCCGTCATGGTCTCGGGGACGATCGAACTGGCGGGCACGATGCTCATTGGGACCGACGCCCAGACCCTGGCCGTCATTATGGAGCCCTTCGACATCCTCTCGCTGGGCTTCAACTGCGGCACCGGCCCGGAACAGTACACCAAGCACGTCAAGGCGCTCAGCGACGTCTGGGGCAAGCCCATCTCCATCCACGCCAATGCGGGGCTCCCGCAGAACCGCGGCGGCTACACCTACTACCCGATGGGGCCCGACGAGTTCGCCGACCGGCAGGAATCGTTCCTTGCATTCGACGGCGTGAGCTTCCTCGGCGGCTGCTGCGGGACGACGCCCCAGCACATCAAAGCGCTCGCCGACCGGGTCCATGCCATCACACCCAAAGCACCCACCGGTTCCCAACCCACCTCCCTCGCCTCGCTCTTCAACAGCGTGCCGCTGATGCAGGAGCCCGCGCCGCTTCTCGTAGGCGAACGCTCCAATGCCACCGGCTCCAAAGCGTTCCGCGAACTCCTCCTAGACGAGGATTACGAAGGGACGCTGAGCGTCGGCCAGCAGCAGGTCCGCGCAGGAGCACACGTCCTCGACGTCTCCGTCGGCTTCGCCGGCCGCGATGAAACGAAGGATATGAACAGGGTCATGGGCCTCTATGCCCAGAAGATCCCCCTGCCGCTGATGCCCGACTCCACCCAGACCCCTGCCCTCGAAGAGGCCCTCAAACTGATCGGCGGCAAACCGATCATCAACTCCGTCAACCTCGAAGACGGGATCGAGAAGTTCGATGCCGTCTGTTCGCTGGCGAAGAAGTACGGGGCGGCCCTCGTCTGTCTGACGATCGACGAGCAGGGGATGGCCAAAACGGTCGAACGCAAACTCGAGGTCGCCGAGCGCATCTACTCCCTTGCGACGGAGAAGCACGGCCTTAACCCCGAAGACCTCGTCTTCGACGTCCTCACCTTCACCGTGGGCAGCGGGGACGAGGAGTACCGCGATGCGGCCGTCCAGACGATCGAAGCGATCCGCGAACTGCGTACCCGCCACCCGGAAGTCGGGGCGATCCTGGGGCTTTCGAACATCTCCTTCGGCCTGGACAAGGATGCCCGTCCCTACCTCAACTCCGTCTTCTTGCACCACTGTACCCGTGCGGGGCTCACCTCCGTCATCATCAACGTCAAACACATCATCCCGATGGCCAAGATCAATGACGAGGACCTCGAAGCATGTGAGAACCTTCTCTTCGACAAGAAACCGGAGGGACAGGCGCTGTTCGACTTCATCGACCACTTCGGCAACAAAGAGGCCGTCGACAGCGCGGCGGAGGATGAGGCCTACAATGCCCTCAGCAGTGAGGAGAAGATCGCGAAGCTCCTGCTCGACGGCGACAAGGAGCGGATGATCCCCCTCGTCGAGGCAGCAAGGAGCGAGATCGCCCCGGAAAAGATCGTCAACGAGATCCTGATCGACGCCATGAAGGTCGTCGGGGAGCTCTTCGGCTCCGGGCAGATGCAGCTCCCCTTCGTTTTGCAGAGCGCCGAGACGATGAAAGCGGCCGTCGACCACCTCAACCCCTTCCTGCCCAAAGTCGACAAGGCCGTCGACACAACCCTGGTGTTGGGCACCGTCAAAGGGGATGTCCATGACGTCGGAAAGAACCTCGTCGACATCATCCTGACCAACAACGGATACAAGGTGATCAACCTCGGGATCAAGGTCGAACTGGACAACTTCGTCAAGACCCTGCAGGAGAGTAACGCCAGTGCCATCGGCATGAGCGGCCTGCTCGTCAAATCGACCCAGGTAATGAAAGAGAATCTCGAAGCACTCAAAGCAGCGGGGATCACCGTCCCCATCCTGCTGGGTGGGGCGGCGCTCACACGCAGTTTCATCGAGGATTTCTGCCGCCCCAGCTACGACGGCCCGATCTTCTACTGCAAAGACGCCTTCGACGGTGTCACGGCCATGAGCCGCATCGAGGCGGGCAACCTTGACACCGACCTCCACCCGAATGCCCCGGAGATCACCGAGCAGGCCGAGAAGAAAGAGGTCGTCATCCCGCCGTTTAATGAGCTGAAGATGCCCTCACGGGAAGTCCGCATACCGATTCCGCCCTTCTGGGGCCGCCGGGAGCTGAAGCTGACCGAGGCGCAGAAGGCGATGGCATTCGAGTGGATCAACCACAAGATCCTTTTCAAACAGCGCTGGGGGTACAGCTCCAAAGGGATGGACAAGGATGCCTACGAGAAACAGCTCGACGAACTCGTATGGCCGGCATATGAGAAGCTCAAAGCCCTCTTTTTGGATGAGGAGCTCTTTGATCCGACCATCCTCTACGGCTACTGGCCTGCCCGCTCCGATGACAACACCCTGCTCGTTTTTCCGGAAACAGAGGGGTGGAACCGTGAAGCCGACGCCAATCAGGAGCCGCTGGAGCATATCATCGGCAATGCCGAATGCGCCTTTACCTTTCCGCGGCAGCGCAAGCAGCCCCACCGGGCACTCAGCGACTTCTTCCGCCACGACCGCCACGACGTGGTGGCGCTCTCCTGCGTCAGTGCCGGCAGCCGTCTCAGTGCCTATGAAAAAGAGCTCTATGATGCGGGGAAGTACAATGAGTACTACCAGGTCCACGGCCTGGGGGTGGAGCTTGCCGAAGCCCTGGCCGAGATCGCCCATAAGCAGATCCGGCTCGATCTCAACATTGCCGACGACGAGGGCCCAACCCTCGCCGATGTCCGTATGAACCGCTACCAGGGCGCGCGCTACAGCTTCGGCTACCCCGCCTGCCCCGACCTGGAACTCAACCGCCCGCTCTTCGACCTGCTGAAACCGGAGGAGTTCGGGATTGAGCTGAGTGAGACTTTCCAGATCCACCCGGAGCAGTCAACGTCGGCCATCGTCGTCCACCACAAGGAAGCGACCTACTACAACGTGTAAGGGAGCCGCAGGGCTTCTGTAGGATACTGCCGTCTGCTACTGCAGCGTCAGTGTATATCCGTATTTGGAGGGTTCGACGCTGTAGTCGGCGTGTTTGTGCAGCTCGATAACGACACGGTAATAGCCCGGGTGCATCCCCATCCGTATCTCCTTGAAGGGCGCAACATTCACCTTACGTTTGCGCGTCGGGAAGTCGGCATTCGCCTCGAAATCAAGAATAATCCGTGTCGGCTTGCGGATGACAAAGTGTTTCGCCAGCTTGTCTTTGCTTTCAATGCGGACTTTGCCTTCCGAAAAAAGGAAACGGGCCTGCTGGAAATTCACGGTCTGTGACGACACGGAATGTGCTGCTTGCTTCGGCGTTTCTTCAATAACTGCCTCTTTAACAGGTATTTCTTTTACTTTTGCCGGGAGCGGTTCCGGCGATGAGGGTGACGGCAGAAAAGGGTTCTCCCTTGCACTCAGTTGGGTCACTGCGGTCATAGTCAACAGGATTAGAAATAATTTCACGCGTTTACTCCGATGGTTCGAGCTCTTTGAGTTCGAAATACTCTTTTTGCAGTGTGGCATTTTCTTGCTTCAATCTTGCAATTTCACTGGCAAGATGCCCTTCGTAGTTCTCCAGCTGGAGCAGGACCTCCAGCGAGGCGTTTCCGAAAAGAAGGTTACTGAGGTAAAACGCGCCGATGACGACACCCGCCAGCGCCATCAGAAAATGCTTGGTTTTGAATCCGAGGTAGTGTTCGATGATGTCAGGTGCGGATGAGGCGACATCCTTCTCATCTGTTGGGGTGTCTGTGGAGTGCATAGATAGGCAGTGCCGCAGGAGTGCGGCGCAGGGTTAGCTGAAGAGTACGGCGCCGAGGTATTCGCCGTAAACAAGCTCGTTCTCGATCTCGAGCAGGCGGTTGTACTTGGCCGTACGCTCGCCGCGTGCCGTGGAACCGGTTTTGATCTCCCCGCAGTTGAGCGCGACCGCGAAATCGGCAATGAAAGCATCTTCGCTTTCGCCGGAACGGTGGCTCATGACGCACTTGTAGCCGTTGCGCTGCGCCAGGCGAACCGTCAGCATCGTCTCGGAGACGGAACCGATCTGGTTCGGCTTGATCAGGATGGCGTTGCCGACGCCCTGCTCGATCCCCTGGGCGAGAATGTTTGCATTGGTAACGAAGAGGTCATCGCCAACGAGCTGAACTTTATCACCGAGTTTGTCGGTCAGGACTTTCCAGCCCGCCCAGTCATCTTCGCTCAGGCCGTCTTCGATGGAGACGATCGGGTACTTGCTGCAGAGGTCTTCGTAGTAGGCGACCAGCTCTTCGGAGGTGACGGTGCGGTTCTCGGACTCGAGGCGGTAACCGCCGTCGACGACCAGCTCGGAACTCGCAACGTCCAGGGCGATCGCGATCTCTTCGCCTGCTTTGTAACCCGCTTTCTCGATCGCCTGCATGATGACCTGGATCGGCTCTTCGTTGGAGGAGAGGTCGGGGGCAAAACCACCCTCGTCGCCGAGCGCCGTGTTGTGGTTGGCATCTTTGAGGATCTTCTTGAGGTTGTGGTAGACCTCGGCCGATGCGCGCAGCGCCTCGGCAAAATCTTCGAAACCGACCGGCATGATCATATACTCCTGGAAGTCCACGGAGTTGTCGGCGTGGGAGCCGCCGTTGATGATGTTGAGCATCGGGACCGGCATCACCATCGCGTTCGCACCGCCGAGGTAGCGGTACAGCGGCATACCGAGGCTGTCCGCCGCGGCGCGTGCAACGGCCATGGAAACACCCAGGACCGCGTTCGCACCGAGGTTGGAGTAGTTGTCTGTTCCGTCCAGTGCCTTCATCTCAGCATCAACCATCGCCTGGTTGAACGGGCTCAGACCGATAATGGCATCGGCAATCTGGGTATTGACGTTCTCAACCGCAGTCAGTACCCCTTTGCCCATGTAACGGTCGCTGCCGTCACGCAGTTCCAGCGCTTCGCGTTTCCCCGTACTGGCACCGCTCGGGACGATCGCGCTCGCTACCGTACCGTCGCTCAGCTCCACTGTTGCTTTGACTGTCGGATTCCCGCGTGAATCCATCACCTCCATTGCCGTTACATTATCGATATAAATCATTCATCAACCTCATTCATTTCTGATTCATCCATCTGCATGATATTGCTCATACCCATGGCATTACGTATCTTGTTCTCGATTTCAACAGCGAGCGCCGGTTCGTCTTTAAACTTTTGCTTGACGTTTTCACGCCCCTGACCCAGTTTGACATCTTCGTAGCTGAACCACGCTCCGCTCTTATCAATTATATCAAGTTTTACCCCATAATCCACCAACTCGCCCTCTTTGGAGATCCCCTCGCCGAACATGATGTCGAACTCCGCCTGGCGGAACGGCGGGGCCACTTTGTTCTTGATGACCTTCGCTTTGACCCGGTTCCCGATCTGGCTCTCACCCTGCTTCAGCGTCGCGATTTTCCGGACGTCGATGCGGACGGAGGCGTAGAATTTCAGCGCGTTCCCCCCCGTCGTCGTCTCCGGCGAACCGTACCCCATCGTACCGATCTTCATCCGGATCTGGTTGATGAAGATGATCGTCGTGTTCATCTTGTGTAACACGCCGGTAATCTTCCGGAGCGCCTTGGACATCAGGCGTGCCTGGACGCCGACCTGCTGGTCGTTCATCTCCCCTTCGATCTCCACCTTCGGTGTCAGCGCCGCGACGGAGTCGACGACGATCAGGTCGACCGCCCCCGAGCGGGCCAGGGTTTCGACGATATCGAGGGCCTGTTCACCGTAGTCGGGCTGGGAGACGAGGAGGTTCTCGACGTCGACACCGAGGTTTTTCGCATACCCGATATCCAGGGCGTGTTCGGCGTCGATGAAAGCGCACACACCCCCTTTTTTCTGAGCCTCGGACGTAATCTGCAGCGCCAGGGTCGTTTTCCCCGAGCTCTCCGGTCCGTAGATCTCGATGACGCGCCCTTCAGGCACCCCGTTGATCCCCAGGGCCAGGTCCAGACCGATGGAGCCGGTACTGATGGAACTGATCGGCTCGATCTCCTTGTCGCCCAGACGCATCAGCGTCCCCTTGCCGAATGCCTTGTCAATCTGCTTCAGCGCCAGTTCGAGTGATTTTTGCTTGTTTGCGTCCATGTGCGTAGAGCCCTTTTGGTGGTTTTGGAACATTTTATTGCAAAATGAAATTTGTCAAAAATAATATGTCATCAAGTCATATTTTCATGACCGATTCGTTCCGGCATTTTAGCGCGCATTGGCTAAAATGGGCGTAATAAAACACGAGGGTCTTTAATGAAAAAAATGCTGATCGCCCACTCCCCGGATGCCGACGACATCTTTATGTACTATGCCGTCAAATTCGGTTGGGTCACCCAGCCTGACGTTGCCTTCGACAATATCCCCCTCGATATCGAGACCCTCAACGTCGAAGCCCTGGCGGGCACCTACGACATCACCGCCATCAGCTTCGCACTCTACCCCCATATCCGTGACGAATACGCCCTGCTGCGCACCGCCGTCAGTTTCGGCGAGGGGTACGGCCCCAAGCTGATCAAGCGCAAGGGTGAAAAACTCAAACGCCGCTTCAAGGTCGCGCTCAGCGGCCGCTATACGACCAACGCCATGCTCTTCCGCATCGCCTACCCCGACGCGCGCATCGTCTACATGAACTTCCTCGAGATCGAGGACGCCGTCAAGAACGGAACGGTCGACGCGGGCGTGCTCATCCACGAGAGCATCCTCACCTTCGACGACACCCTCGAGGTCGAACGCGAGCTGTGGGACGTCTGGCAGGAACTGGCCGGCCCCGACCTGCCGCTGCCGCTGGGAGGCATGGCGATCAGGCGCTCCCTCCCGCTGACCGCGGCCATCGCGTATGAACAGACCCTCACCGACGCCGTCCGTGTCGCCCGCGAACGCAAGGCGGAGCTGTGCGAACTGCTGCTGGAAAACAACCTCGTGCGCATCGACGCCCCGACGCTCGACCGCTACCTGGAGCTCTACGCCAACGACGACTCCGTCGAGCTGAGCGACCTGCAGTATAAAGCGATCGACAAGCTTTACGAACTCGGTTTCGAACACGGCTTTTACGACGCGCCCATCCGCGCCGAGGAGTACACGATCCCCCGCGAGTACCTGGACTACCGCCACAGCTGACATGCCCTACAAATCGATCGACCTGGCCCGCCTCAGCTCCATCGGCATCGGACCCGTCGCCGAGGTCTACATGATCGACGGCGACGACTATCCCCGCGATGCCTACCTGATCGGGGCCGCCAACAACGTCATTTTCGGTACCGACCTTCCCCCGCTGATGAAGCTCTCCAAAACCTACGATTTCATCCGCATCGAAGCGGGTGTCCTGCACATCGGGGCCGCGACCCCCGGCGGCAAGGTCGTCTCGTTCTGCAAAAAACACGATATCGGGGGCTTCGAGTTCCTCGCCCATCTGCCCGGCACCCTCGGCGGCATGCTGAAGATGAACGCGGGCCTGAAAGAGTACGAGATCTTCAACCCCCTCATTGCCCTGCGCACCGCGTCAGGCTGGCACGCCAAAGCAGAGGTCCCCCACGGCTACCGCACCACGGGGATCGACGAGGTCGTATTTGAAGCGACGTTCGAGATCACACCGGGGTTTGACCCGTCGAAGATCGAACGGTTCAAACAGATGCGGGCCAATCAGCCCTCCAACCCCAGCGCCGGCAGCGCCTTTAAAAATCCGCCGGGGGATTATGCCGGACGGCTGATCGAATCCGTCGGGCTCAAGGGGTACCGCATCGGGGATATGGCCTTCAGTACCATGCATGCGAATTTTCTGGTCAATCTGGGAAGGGGGACGTTTGAGGAAGCGGCTGCTCTGCTGGAACTGGCACAGCAGCGTGTGCAGGAGCGTGAGGGCATCCTGCTGGAACGGGAAGTGATCGTTATCGACCGGCGCTGGCTTTAGAAGCGCAGCATCAGACCGCCGTAGACACCGGTATATTCACCCTTGTTGATGACAGGGCCGATCGCGTACTGCACCTTGTGGATGCGGTAACCGATCTCCAGACCCGGCTGAATGACCGGAAGGGACGTCAGCGTATAGTCCGCCTTGATACGGAAATCGTACCCCTTGTTGTCCTGGTAGTTCGTCACCTTGACCAGCGTCTCCAGACCGAGGGAATCGAGCGGCTCCACACGTGCGCGGGCGTAAGCGAGCGCCAGGGTCTCTGAATCATCGAAGCCCTTGCTGTCTGAGGTGACGTATTTGATATCGAGGCCGATATCGACGGTGACAAAGAAGGTATCGTCGAGGATGTTGTAATAGAGGATCCCGTCAAGCTCGCTGACATTGAACGAACTGCTCCCGTCGGGGTTGAGCGTCAGGTTCAGGTACTCCAGACGGACGTTGGGGATGACCGGGACCGGGTGTTTGACGTAGGCCCAGACGTAGAGGTCGTTCTCCGTATCGATTCCCAGATCATCTTTCAGATCAAAACTGGGGGTACCGCTTTTGTCTTCAAAAGAGCCGCCGGGGGCAGCATTGAAAGCACCGATACCGGCTTCGGCACGCAGAAAATCCGCCGACGCGTTCAGGGAGAAAAGTGCCGCGACCAGTGCCGCCGCCGTTTTCAGTTTCATAGACATCATTGACTCCATTATTACAAAGTTATCAAAAACAGAGTATATCAGAAACGCAGGAATGCACCAACGTAAAGGCCGCTGAAGTCGATATCCCCGTCGATCGCCTGATCATCCACATCGATCTTGATCTTCTGGATCCGGTATCCCGCCTCGATACCCGGCTGGATGCCCGGCACGAACGTCATCGTCCAGTCGGCTTTGACGCGGGCGTCGTACACATGCGACTTCTGGTAGGAGATGTAGCTGCCAAGCCCTTCGACACCGAGCCCCGTCCCGGGGATTTCCAACCGCGCCCTCGCATAGAGAAGCGGCAGCACCAGGGTACCGCTCTTGCTGTAACCGCCGTAGGCGATCAGGTCGTTCGTCGGGGCGACGTCAAACCGGTAATCGAGCGCTTTGATATCCAGCCCCAGGTCCAGGGTCGTCCAGAAGGTGTTGTCCAGCAAGTTGTAGTAGAGGACAGCGTCATACTCGTTGGTATCGAAGCTGCTCGTGCTTGACGTCGTCACAGGGATCAGCGAGCCGTGCGTGACCGTTACGTCACCGTCCGTGCTAACATTACAATACTCCAGCCGCAGGTTGGGCAGCACCGGTACGGGGTGTTTGACATAGAGCCAGGCGTACCCGCGCTGGGTCTGATCCTCGCGGTTCGTACTGCTGCCCGAATCCGTCGACGTCGTATAGGAAATGGTGCCCTTCGGCGTCTGCATCCATGCGCCGCCGCCCGCTTCCACTCTTAACATGTCCGACAGGAGCGGCCCGGCAGTAAGTGCCATTAAAGCAACGATTTTAAACCATAATTTCATATTTTTTAACCTCCGATATTAATATCTTAACTATATCACAGGTTGGGGTAACAGGAAAAAAGATTGGAGAAAAAAAAGGGAGAGGGTTGCCCCCGAGGGGGCGGGGAGAGCGATTATTTAACTGCTGCGAGTGCAGAGTCGTAGTTCGGCTCTTCAGTAATTTCCGGAACGATCTCTTTGTAAGTGACTGTACCGTCAGCGTCTACTGCAAAGATAGCACGGCAAGTAACGCCAGCCAGCGGGCCGTCAGCGATCAGAACACCGTAAGCGTTCGCGAAATCTTTGTTACGGAAATCCGAAGCGACTGTCAGGTTTTCGATACCTTCTGTAGAACAGAAGCGGCCGCCTGCGAACGGAAGGTCCATAGAAACGATAGTGAGGTCAACATCACCGAGTTCAGATGCCTTCTTGTTGAAGTTACGAGTTTCTGTTGCACAAACCGGTGTATCGAGGGACGGGACAACAACGATCAGTTGTTTTTTGCCGGACGCACCGCCGACAACTTTGTCTGCCAGACCGTCAGAGTTTACAACAGTGACTTCCGGTGCTTTATCACCAACGTTTACTTCGTTACCTGCGAGGTTGACTGTGTTACCTTTGAGCATTGTAGTTGCCATGTTAGGGCTCCTGTTTTTTTTGAGATGCAGGAGTTTTACATAATTCGGATAACTTTTGTCTTAATAGCCCCCAACCTGGGAACTCTTAAGTTGAGTTTAAAAATCAGATTTGGGTGCGCTGTGGAGGTCGCCGATGGAGGTGAATGCCCCTTTTTCGTAAAGGTCGACGGCGATACGGCCGATCATCGCCGCATTGTCCGAGCAGTACTGCAGTTCCGCCAGTAGCAGTTCGGCGCCAAAGGGGGCCAGGAGCTCCTCGATGCGTCCGCGCAGGTAGCGGTTGGCGCTGGCGCCCCCGACGATGGCAAAACGTTTGGGCGGGCGGGTTTTGAAATATTTTCGTAACTTTCGGAAAAGATGCTCGGTGGCAATATGCTCGAAGGAAGCGGCAATGTCGGGGTAGTCCGATTCATTGCCCTCCTCGACGGCCAGACGGACGGCGTTTTTGAGCCCCGAGTAGCTGAACGCCATCTCCCCGCGTTTCTGCAGCGGGATGGGGAAGGGGTAGCGCTCCCGGTCACCTTCCAGCGCCAGCTTCTCGATGACCGGTCCGCCGGGATACCCCAACCCCATCATCTTCGCGACCTTGTCGAAGCTCTCCCCGAAGCTGTCGTCCATCGTCCGCATAACGGTTTCCATCCGGTCCAGGCTCTCCACTTCGATCACCTGGGTATGCCCGCCGGAGACAAGCAGTACCGTCAGCGGGAACTGCGTCTCCTTCCCGATAAAGAGCGAATAGATATGCCCCTTGAGGTGGTTGACGCCGATAAGCGGGATGTTCAGCGTCAGGCTGAGCGCCTTCGCCATCGTCACCCCCTCGACCAGGGTCACGGAGAGACCGGGGGCATTCGTGACGGCGACGGCCTTGAGCTGGCCGAACCACCCTTTGCACTCCTCCAGGATCTTCGGCAGCGCCTCGGCATGCAGCCTTGAAGCCAGTTCCGGCACGACCCCGCCGTAAACGGCGTGCTCCAGCTCCTGGGAGATCTTCTTATGGTAGACGAGTTTCTTCGTCGCTATCTCGGTAATCGCGATAGAACTGTCGTCGCAACTGCTTTCTATTGATAAAATCAAAAAGAGGCCTTTTCCATTTTATTTTTGATACGCCACCGGAGCAAAGCCCCGGCGGCTGCGTTAACACTGGGTTTGCTTCAGCAGCAAGCTCACAGCGCCTTGCGCTTCTGACAAATCAACATTATAAACATTCCTTGACTCGTTCAAGAATCCACGGCCATTCGCCGTAACCGCTGTCGGCGTTGATATGCCCGGCCTCTTCCAGCACCTTCATCGGTACATCGAGCGCCGCCTGCAGCGCCTGCGCCTCCTCCGGCGTCATATAGGGGTCCGTCGTCGACGTCACCAGCTGCACGTTTTCGGCAAAAAGATTCGTCGGCGGCATGATCGGGAAGAAGCTCTTGATCGTCTCGATCGTACAGTCAAGCCGCGGCGGGGCGATGAGAAAGAGGTTTTCTACCGATGCGATCCCCCCCTCGTGGCAGAGATGGAACCAGAGCGTGTTGGCCAGGGAGTGGCAGATGACGACGTCTGGTTTGAACTCCGCCAGCAACGCTTTCACCTGGCGCACCCAGCGGTTCTTGGAGGGGAAGTGGGGATGATCCAGCAGCGGGAAGCTCACGGTGCCGTAATTTTTGGCCAGCTCCCCGGCCAGCCAGCTCTGCCAGTGGGGATAGTCGCTGCCGCCCCAGCCGTGCAGCAGCAGGACCTTCTTGCTCATGATACCGCCCCCACGTAGGCGCGTACCTCTTCGTCGATGGCGAAGACCTCCTCGACGCTCCCCGGCACCCGGTCGAACCGCTCGAAAGCGTCGACGACCCGGCGGGAGATGTCGAGGAAACCGATCTTCCCGGCGATGAACTGGGCGATCGCCGCCTCGTTGGCGGCATTGACGACGACCCCGCGCTGCGGTTCGCGCAGCAGCGCCTCCTTGATCTGCCAGACCGGGTAGCGCTCCTGCGTGATCTCGCGGAACTCCAGGCCGCCGACTTTGAGCAGGTCCACGGGCTCCAGGATCTGCTCCTCGACCTTGCCCATCAGGGCGTAGGCGATCGGCAGCTGCATGTTTGCCCCGGCAATGTGCGCCGTAGTCGATCCGTCGACGAAATCGACGAAGGCGTGAATGAGCGAACGGGTCTCGATGATGGCGTCATAATCGAGCTCCCCGAAGAGCCAGCGCGCTTCGAGGAGTTCGAAGAGCTTGTTCATCATCGAGGCGCTGTCGATGGTGATCTTCTGCCCCATGGACCAGTTGGGGTGCTTGAGGGCATCCTCGAGCGTCGCCGTGGCGAGTTTCTCCGGCGGCCAGTCCCGAAACGCCCCGCCGCTGGCGGTGATGGTCATCTTCTTAACAGGGCGGCTGTCGTTAAGAAGGTACCAGAGCCCGAAGTGTTCGCTGTCGATGGGGTGGATGCGGGAGGTGTCGATAAAGGCGCCCGCCGCCACAAGGGACTCCTTGTTCGCCAGGGCGACCTTCTTGCCGCGCTCCAGCGCCTTGAGGGTCGGGCGCAGTCCCAGAAAGCCCACCAGGGCGTTGACGACGAATTCGGAATCCGCCTCTTCAATCACCCGCAGGATCGCCGCTTCGCCGCTCAGGACGTTGGGGTGGTTAACCCTGGGGATATCCGCCTCGTTGGCGATGACGACCCAGTTGGGACGGTGTTTTTCGATCTGCCGGTTAAGCCGGTCGATGCTGTTGCCCGCAACGAGGGCCTCGACGTTGAGCGAAAAGCGCTCGGCAATCGCCAGCGCGTTGACACCGATGGAACCGGTCGAACCGAGAATAATCACGCTAGACGAGGCCCCGCAGCAGAATCACCATCACGACGGCACCGAAGAGGTAGCCGTCGATGCGGTCGAGTACCCCGCCGTGGCCCGGCAGGACGTTGCCGCTGTCTTTGACACCGGCTTTGCGCTTGAGGTAGCTCTCGTAAAGGTCGCCGAACACGGCACTGACCGCCGTCGCCAGCGACACGGCAATCGCGACCTCGATGTTCACGACGCGCAGCCCTACGAAGACCCCGGCGACGGTGGCGATGACGATCCCGCCGATGACCCCTTCGAGGGTCTTGTTCGGGCTTGTTTCGGAAAACTTCGTCTTCCCGATACTTTTCCCGACAACGTAGGCCCCGATATCGGCCGCGGCGACAACGACGATCAGCCACGCCATCGCCACCAGACCGTAATCCTGGTAGAGGGTCAGGAAAAAGAGCATCCCCGCCGTCGGGTAGGCAAAGGGGAGGAAAAGGCGCCAGTCGGTACGGGGCTTGTAAGCGGCATAGGCGGCAAAGGCGACGCCCATCAATACGAAGAGGTCATCCGGGTAGGGGTAGACGAAGGCAAGGAGCCAGAGCATCGCTGCAAAAGCGAAAGAGGCGTTATGGTGCAGTCCGAAAAGGTTCGCCGCCTCGTAGAAGGCGAGCAGGTAGACGCCGCCGAGGACCGCCCACATCAGGATGAAGTTGTCAATCCAGCCCAGCAGGATCACGGCCCCGATCAGCGCGGCCCCCGTTACTACCCTTTTTGTCGTCTCCGTTGCTGCCATTTTCATCCCGTTTTTAAAGGGATTATACAACAAGTAGCCTGTACGCCCCTATGGCCCGGGAACCGCGGCCTGCTTGGAGACGGCGATCGTCTCGTACTTGTTGTAGAGCACGTTCGCCCCCTCCTGGATCTTTACCTCCCGTCTCGGGGTGTAGTCCACCTCGAAGACCCCGGGGCTCATCACCGAGAAATCGACGCAGAGCTTTGCCGCGGCCTCCAGAACGCTCTCGGGGACCTTCTGCTTGTCCGTCGTAATGATGACGTGGGTCGAAGGGCGGTCGCGCAGATGCAGCCAGATATCCCGGGCGCGGGCGCGTTGCAACAACGCAATGTTGCCCCGTTCGTTCTTGCCCAGCTGCACCTTGTACCCCTCGATCCAGAAAGTCTCGACGGCATCGTCGCTCTTCTCTTTGGTCCGTCCCGTCTGTTTGGGCGGGAAGAGGCGGGCGATCTCCTCGACCGTCGCCGCCCCCTCGACCGTCGCGATAAAGTGCTCGAAGTGGCTGACCTTCCCCTCCAGCCCCTCGCGCTCGATATGCATATGCGCCGCCCGCTGCTTCGTCTTCTTCGCCAGCTTGAAGAAGTGATCGCTCACCTGGTGGGCCGAGGCAAAGGCCTTTGGCAGCTCCACTTCAACGGCGCTGCCGTCGTAATCGTCCAGCGTCAGTTTCGTCTGATAGGGCTTGATCTTGTAGAGATTGGCCAGGGCAAGGTTACCCAGGTGCTGCAATCGCGCCGCCTCCGCCTCGAGTGCCGCTTCATCTTCCAGGGCTTCCAGGTGTTTTTCGAGCCGCCGGAGCTTTTTGTGTAGCAGGCCGACCTTCTGCTGCTTGAGCGCCGCCAGCCGCTCTGCCTGCTCCCGGTCGCACACCTCGTAAAGGTAGGCTTCCACGTCATCGAGGGGATAATCCTTCGGTGTGAACGCCAGGGGCGGCGGCGGCAGCAGGGGCTGGCCGACGCGCACGACCCGGTAAGAGGTGGAAGCGTCGATGTGGCGCAGCGCTTCAAGGACGACCTCATCCTCGTCCAGGATGATCGCGTTGGTCGTTTTGCCGGTGAATTCGAGCTGTAGGACGGTGGTGGAGTGTTTGTACGCCCCGCTGAGCGCCGCCTCGATACGGAGGATCTTGTCGTCGTTGTAGAGCGAAATATCCGTGATGACGGCGCGGTTGAAGCGCTTGGCCAGCACGACGTCGAAGGGGGCCTGGTAGACCTTGCTGCGGCGGATGTCGTGACGGCACATCGCCAGGTAGCTGTGGCCCTTTTGCATGTTCGCATAGAGGCTCTTCTCCCCCAGGACGATCTTGATCGTCGTGTCATTCACCCGGTGGATGGCATTGATATGTTTGAAGGCCCGAAGGTACTCGGCGATCTGGCGCAGATGGGAGAGTTTCATAGGGCGCATTATAGCGCAGGGGTCGTTAGAAGAAGAGACGGCGCCACCACGGCTTTTTCCGCTTCGGCGTAAGGATTTTTCGTGTCCGTTCGCGGCGTTCGGCCTGCAGCGTCAGCTCCTTGCGCAGGGCTTCGAGCTTTTCGGGTCGGACCAGCAGCTCCTCGTCACGCACCGCCGTCTCCCTGCGCGTTGAGGTAGTTCATCAGCTCCCGTACCGCCTCTTCGTTCTTGATGCGGAAATTGATCTCGATACGGCGCGACGCCTGCTTGTCCTCTTTGCCGTTTGCCCCCAGCACCGGCTCGGTGAAACTGCGGCCGCTGGCACTGAGGTACTGCCTGAAGCGCTGTCGGTTCTTCGGGTACTGGGTATAGAGGAAGGTCATCACCGCCAGGGCCCGCTGCTGGGAGAGTTCCAGGTTGAACAGGTAGCTGCCGTCGGAGTTCGTATGCCCCTCGATGATGATCCTGTCGATGTAACGGCGCATCTGCTTGTCGCTGAGCAGGGCGTCGATATACTGCCCCAGCACCCGGCTGAGCTCCTGCTTCGCCTCCGGTTTGAGCGTCGCCTCCCCCTGGTTGAAGAGCACATTCGACGCGAAGCGCAGCGAGCCGCTCTTGGGATCGATGCTGATCGAATCGCCCAGCTCCTCTTTGAGGTGTTGTACGACCTTGACCTTGATGCCGGTGAGGTTCTTGATCTTGATACGGGTGAGGTTCAGATCCTCCACCACCTTCTGGTAGGCACGGGATTTCAGCAGCAGCGCCTTCTCCAGCTGCGCCATCTCGTCGTCACGCAGCTGGATCAGGTTCATATCTTCGGTGTGCTGTTTCTCGGCCGTCTCCAGTTCCGACGTGAGCCGCTCCGCCTCGCCCTGCAGGGTAGCGCGCTGCGTCTCCGTCTCCAGCAGCAGGGCCTTCAGCTGTTCCATCTCTTCCCGGGTCAAAGCCAGGGCGGTTGATCGCTCGTGCAGGGTCGTATTCAGATCATCCACGGAGATGCGCAGCCCCTCCGCTTCGCTCTGCAGCAGAGCGAGTTCCATGCTGAGGTGCGCGTTCGCCTCCCGGGAGGCCGCCAGCTGCGCCTGGATCTCCCGCAGCCGCTTCTTCTTCTCCGAGAGCGCCTTTTCGCTCAGCCCGAGCGCCGTCTTCTGCGCCTGCAGGTCCGCGCGGATCGCAAAAAGGTCCGAACGCATCAATACCGTTTTGACGACAATCGCCCCCACCAGCAGGATAAAGACGAAGAGCAGCCCCGCCATCAGGTCGGCATAGGAGATCCAGAAATTCTGCTCCCGTTCCCCGCTGTCCCGCCGCCGCAGCATGTTCAGCGCGTCTCCCCGTCGCTTTGGTTCAGCCGGGCGATCTGCTCGACGATCTGGGCTGTCTCCGAATCGATCAGCTTCAGGGTGCGCTGCAGTTTCTCCAGGAACTGCGCGTCGAAGCCGCGGATATGCTCGTCAAACTGCAGGCCGACCCGGTCGATCTCCTGCCTCATCGATTCGATATTGGAGAGCACCCCGCTGTAGAGCTCTTTGACGTTGCCCGCGTTGAGGTTGGCCAGGGCGTCGCTGAGCCGCGCGATCTCCCCGCCCAGGGTCTCCGCGACGGTCACGCCGTGCTGGTACTCCCGGGCCAGGGTCTGCCGGCGCTGCTCCATCCGTTCGCCCTCTTCGCGCATCTGCGCCGCGAAACGTTCAACCCCCAGGCCGACGCGTTGCAGCGCCTCCGCCGATGCGGTCTGCTCCTGCATCGTACGCTCGAACAGCGAACCGCTCTGCGCCATCAGCTTCCCGAGCGCTTCCGCCGCCTGCTGCTCCCGCTCGATGATCTGGCCGAAGATGTGCAGGCGCTGCTCCAGGGTACGGTTCACCTCCGCAACGAAATCGCGCGACGCCATCGTGTCATAGAGCGTATCAAGCTTCTCGAAATGGGCCAGGCTCTTGCGGTAATAGGTCTGCTCGATCTCCTTTTTCTCCCAGAAGAAGGGACGCGTCACCTCGCGGAGCTCCGCCACGTCCCGTTCAAAACGGCTGATGCCGCTCTTTTCGAAAAAGATCCACCAGATGGAGAGGAAGATGCCGTAGATCGAGACGTAGAAGGCCGTCCCCACCCCGCCGAGCAGCCGCGAGATCTCCTGTTCGAGCACTTCGGAGGTCTGGGCCGAGAAGTCCGGCATCGAGATAGCGATACTGATAAAGGTCCCCAGGATCCCCAGGGTCGGGAAGATCCCGGCGGCCACGGAGGAGAAGTTCTCGTTGCGCATCGTCCCCGCCGATTCGGCCAGGAAATCGTCCAGGGTCGCGTCCGCCTTCTCGACCCCGGCAACGGCGAGGAGGTTCTTGTTGATGAAGGCGGCCAGTGCCCGCTGGATACCGCCGAAACCGCGGCGGAGTCTGCACGCGGCGTAGTAGGCGTTGTGCGGGGCGAAAAAGAGCCAGATCAGGAAGATGGCGCCCATCATAATGACGCTGTGCAGTTCGACCTTGAAGTTGACAAGCCCCGCAAACCCCGCCATAGCGAAGAGCCAGAGCAGCAGCGGCAGCGACATCAGCCAGAGCAGCCGCATGCCGCAAAGCGTGTGACGATGAAAGCGCTTGGACAGCGCCGCGAGATCCTCTTCGATGACCATTTCCCACTCCCGATGCGTTTCGGTCATACTATCCTAAATCATCTAAGAAAGCTGTACGCCGGGCCCCTCCGGACCGCGCCCTGTGCTATACTTCCGCTATTCATTCAAGGAGGCCGGATGCGCGTACCAAGAGGGTTCGGAAAACGCTACTTTACGCTCAGTGCCATCCAGGCCTACAGTGCCGTCAGCACCCTGCAGCGCCATGAGAACAGCACCCTGGCGCACCACGGCATGGTCAGTGACGAATGCGACGACGAGGCGTGCCTCGAAGAGGACGAGACGGCACTGGAGCTCGTTGCAACGGAGCTTCCCGGCGGCCGGCACCGCCCCTGCCACTGCAACCTCCATTTTCACCGGCTCGCCTGCAGACGCCTGCGCAGCCATAACCGCCCCAGACGTGCCCGAAACCCCTTCCGCTATACCCGTTCAACCCTGTCGCCGCCCGCAGCGCTCTGCATTCCAACCCCCTTATCCATTCCCAAAGGAACCCAATGAAAAAAATTGCACTCTCCCTCGCTGCAGCCGCTCTCGCAGGCTCTGCCCTCTGCGCCGAAGGCATCACCCTCGAAGCGCTGACCGTCACCTCCAGCCCCCTGCACAGCACCGAGCTCAATGCCGCCGACAGCGTCGAGGTTTACACCGCCGAAGAGATCGAAAAGAGCCATGCCCGGTCACTCTACGAGTTCATCACCCTGAAGACCTCCCTCTTCGCGCTCCCCTCCTACGGCAACCCGATGGCCCAGCGGCTCGATCTGCACGGCTACGGCATCGAGAACGGCTACCAAAACATCGTCGTCACCCTTAACAACCGCCGGCTCAACAACGTCGACATGGTCCCGCAGCTGCTCAGCTCCATCGCCCCCGCCGACATCGAACGCCTCGAAATCGTCAAGGGCAGCGGGATCGTCCTCGGCGGCGACGGCGCCAGCGCGGGTGCGATCCACATCGTCACCAGAAACGACAATACCAAAGAAGTCAGCTTCTACGGCGGCCTCTACGGCACCTACGACGCGGCGTTCCGGGTCGGCCACAGCAGTGATCTCCTGACGGTTTCCGCCTCCGGCGAAGCCTACCACACCGCCGGCACGCGCCATATCGATACGGCACAGAACCGTGACGAGCAGCAGCTGGCCAACGGCACCTTCGACCTGGCCCTGACGCCGGGCGAACTTTTTGAGTTCCGCCTCGGTGCGCAGGCAAGCCGCATCGAGGCGGCCTACGGCAGCGCACTGACGCAGAGCGAGTTCAACGACGACCCCGCCCAGCCGGGCGCCTTTCCGAACCCGGCCTACCAGCAGTACGACACCGACGCTTTCACCGCCGGCCTGACCCTCTTTCCGACAGCAGACCTCTCCGTCTCACTCGACACCTCCGTTGAGAAGAAAAAGTCCGTGTACGATCTCCCGGCCTGGTCCTACCGAAGCGTCGCCAATTACGACTACCGCACAACAACGCTTGCCCTCGATTACACCTATGGCGGGCTGCAGCTCTCCCTCGGCGGTACCCTCTTCGACGGCAGCCGCGACAACGGCGCGACGGCCTTTGCGATCGCCAGCGAAACGACCAAGAAGAATTCGGCAGCCTATGCCCTGGCGCAGTACCGTACGGGCGCCCACACCTTCAAGGCGGGCTACCGTTATGAAACCGTCCGCTACGACTACCGCGATGCGGGCAACGCCCTTGAACGTTCCGAAACGCTTCACGGCATCGAAGCGGGCTACAACCTCCGTCTCAGCCCGGAGCGCTCGCTCTTCCTCAGCTACGCCCACGCCTACCAGGCCCCCGACGTCGACCGTTTCTTCAACCGGGACTACAGCGGTGTCGTCACCTTCAACGGCTTCATCAACCCGATGACCTCCGACACCGTCACGGCGGGCTATACAGCGGTCACGGCGGCGAACAAGTTCAAGCTCTCCGCTTATTACGCCGCGCTTGAAAACGAGATCTACTACTACAGTGACCCCGCTTATATCGCCTCGGTCAACACCAATATCGACCGCTCTCACAAGGTCGGCGTCGACCTCTTCGAACAGTGGAAGGTCACCGAACGCTTCGCCCTCTCGCTCAACTACAACTACGTGCAGGCGGTCATCGACAAAGAGGTTCAGAACGGCGAGGATTTCAGCGGCAACGACCTGCCGGGCGTCAGCCCCCACACCCTGAAAGCGGCACTGACGATCCTGCCGACGGACGCGCTGAGCTTCACCCTCTCGCACACCTACCGTTCGCAGGCCTACGCGATGAACGACTTCGGCAACAGTTATGCGCAGAAACAGCGTGCCTTCAACAGCACGGACGTCGTCCTCAACTACGAGACGGCCTCTTATGCGCTTTTTGCTAAAATCAACAACATGTTCAACAATCCCAACGGCCTCTGGGTCGCAGACGACGCCATCTACCCCGTCAATTTCACCACCACCGTCCTCGTCGGCGCCACGTTGAAGTTCTAGGCATGATCCGTACCCTGCAGGACCGCGAAAAGAGTGCACTGCCTGCGGGGCGTGCCGACCTCCTGCTGGCCGCGGCGGGCCCGGACGCCCCTGTCCCCGGTCCGCTGACCCTGTCGGTAGAAGCCCTCACCCCTTTTGCCGTCATCCACATCCTCGACCTCGGCCTCACGTCCGCGCCGGAAAGGTACGAAACCGTGACCTTCGGCATCGACCCGGAGGGCCCCTTCGATGCGAAAATAGTATTCGAAAAAGGGCGCGAGTTCGGGCGCTACTACAAACCGGCGGGTGACTACGTCATCCTCGGCGAAACGGGCTCACCCGTCATGGCAGACACTGCGGCTCTTCTCAAACCGCTCTCCGGGATGGGACTTTTCGAGCAGCTCGGCCGCACGGCGGACGGTTTCCTGATGTTCGCCGCGGGCTTCATGCTCGAGGCGTGCCGCCGCTTCCCCGTCGTCCTCGGCGGCGGAAGCAGGATGGCGGCGGCGCTGCTGATCGCCAACCGGGTCGTGCACCGCGACGGCCTGCCGATGGACCCGCGCAAGCTCACCCTCTGCACGGCGGGCGGAATCGCAGAAACGGAGCGGGCGGCAACGCTGTCGCTACTGGGGCAGCTCGACTTCCGCCCGCGGGCCCTCTACGCGGACCTCCCTTCTTACGACGAAGGGGAGCCCTATGCCGGGGCGGCCGTCGCCTACGGCACCATGCAGGGGGTGAGCGTGGCACAGATCACGGCACAGGCCGGGAGCGGGGCATAACCGATGCAGGCCCGCAACCTCGCCCTGAGGCCCTTCATCTGGTACAAGTTTTATAACGCCCTCTTCACCGGCATCTCGGTGGGGAGCATCTTTATCATCTATGCACCTCTGCAGCCCTACGTCTACTCCCTGGGCGGGATCCTCCTGGCCCTGGCCATGCTTGTCATCGCCCGCTTCTACAGCCGTATCCTCAACCGGACCTGGTTCTGGCGCATCTCCCTCGCCGTCGAAGTCGTCATGTTGCTGCTCGTGATCTACTTCCTGCTCTTTTCGTACAGCTACACCAGCGCCCTCTTCGTCTATGCGGGCTACCAGCTCACTTTCGCCTTCGGCTCCTACCTGGTGCGTGCCGAAACGATCCTGATCGAAAAAGCGAAGGCGCTGACCTACCTCGATGTCTACAAGCAGGCGGGCTACCTCGCCGGGATGCTCGTCTCGTTTCTCTTCTACAAGACGGTGGAGTACGCCGCAGGCATCGATGAGAGCCAGGCACAGGTCTACCTCGTACACTATGTGCTGCTGGTCGCGGAAATCGTCGTCATCTACTATCTTTACCGGGCGTTCCATCCCGCCGAAAGGAGAGGGGCATGACCTATGCAGCGTGGTTCGAAGCCCATGCCGAGAAACACAGGGCGATCATGGAGAAACTGCTTGCCCGCGGCTTCGGCAAAGCGGAGATCATCGACTATTTCGATTTTGAGAATATGGTGGAAGCGGAGCCGGACTTCTGCCCGCTCTACGCAGAAAAGAAAAAGTGCCACGATATGGAAAAGCTCAACTGCTATCTCTGCGCCTGTCCCAACTTCCGCTTCAGTGATGCGGGGATGGAACGGCGCGGGGAGCAGACACTCTACAGCAGCTGCGCGATTGCCTCAAAGGATGGGAAAGAGGGTGTCTACGGCGACGCCGTCCACCAGGACTGCTCCGGCTGTACGGTGCCCCACCACCGCGCCTATATCGACAAGGTGTTCGATACGGAGTGGGAGCGGATCATGGCGGCGTGCCGCCGCGATCAATAGGGGTAGTTGGGCAGGCGGTCGACCCGCTCGACGGTGTTGCCCTGCTTGATGATCTTGACGCGGTCGCCGGGCAGGAAGCGGAGCTCGCCCTTGGCGACGATGACGATGTGCTCCCCGCTGTCGAGCCTCACGGTCAGCTCCTGGGCGTTGGACTGCCCCGCCGCGCCGCCGACATAGGCGCCGGCCAGACCGCCGCCCAGCGTCGCAATCCCCCGGCCGTGCCCGCGGCCGATGGTGGAGCCGAATATGGCCCCGATCAGTGCGCCGACAAAAGCCCCCGAACCGTCGTCGGAGATCCGTACCGGCCGCTCCTCGACCACCACGCCTACCAGGTAGTGCTTCACCTGCCGGTAGGTCCGGCCGTCGTAATCGGCCCCCTGTCGGGTGGTACAGCCGCCGAGCACGAGCATCAAAGCCGTCACTACGATGAGAAAACTTCGCATGGTATCTCCTTTCTCTGTAGTATAGTGTAAAAACGTGAGCCTAATGTGAACGGCGGCGCCCTCTTATGAAACGCCCTACGGTTAAAAACAATTGTAGTCTTTCCGTTTTGGCCGAATCTAAGCCTCGGCCTTTTAAAATAATCATTATGAGCAAGGAAAATAAAACACCCCAGAACGACCCCTACAAAGATTACGAGCCCGAAGTGGTAGAGTATGACCCGGAAGTGGACGGCGGTGAGGAGCACCTTGTCCGCGACGAGCTGCTGGCGGAAAAAGAGCGCCTCAAAGATGTTATTACCCGACTCAAAGAGAAAAACCGCGGTAACCGTAAAGTCCGGCGTTAACGCCCCGGACTAACCCCTCCTTAAACCGCCTTAATCTACAATCGCGGAAAAATTCCCGGGATTTGTCAATGATTCAAGAAGCCCATAACGCCTACAACCAGCAGGATTTTTCCACCGCCTTCACCCTCTACAGCGACCTCGCCGAAGCCGGAAACGCGGATGCGCAGGCCTCTTTAGGCTACATGTACCAGCAGGGGCAGGGTACAGCCGTCGACAATGCCGCAGCGCTGAAATGGTACGAAAAGGCAGCGGAACAGAAACAGCCCTATGCGCTCTTCAACCTCGCCATTCTCTACGCCAACGGCCTCGGCGGCGTTGCCCACGACCAGTTCAAGGCCCATGAGTACTATCTCGATGCCGCCATCCATGAGGTCCCGCAGGCGATGTACGAAACGGCGATGATGCTCGAGCGGGGGCTGGGGTGCGTGCAGAACTACTCCGAAGCGGCATTCTGGTACGAAGAGGCCGCCAAGCGCGGTCATCGTGAAGCCTTCAACAAC
The DNA here is from genome assembly GCF_054862725.1 of Thiomicrolovo sp. ZZH C-3. Classification (NCBI taxonomy): domain Bacteria; kingdom Pseudomonadati; phylum Campylobacterota; class Epsilonproteobacteria; order Campylobacterales; family Sulfurimonadaceae; genus Thiomicrolovo; species Thiomicrolovo sp. ZZH C-3. The sequence goes on along the minus strand of NZ_JBTKXX010000001.1, from coordinate 208,814 downwards.
CTCGGCGTCTTCTACAAGGAGGGCCACGGCGTCCACCAGGATTTCGGACGCGCCTACGTCTGCTTCTCCCGCGCAGCCGAAGCGGGGCTGGCCCAGGCGCAGTTCAATCTCGGCCTCCTCTATGATCAGGGGCTCGGCGTCGAAGAGGACCACGACAAGGCGCTCGAGTGGTGCCGCAAAGCCGCCTACAACGGGCATGAAAAAGCCAAAGAGATCATCAAAGGGTTGCAAGACGAGGGTAAGATCGTTTTCTAACCCCTGCCGCCCTGCGGCATACTTCACAACAGGTAAAGCGCGCCTGTTTTCCTATATAATGAGCGTTTAGCAAACCAATAAAGGTGTAGAGATGTTTACAGGCTTGATCCGGGAGATGGCGACGGTAAAACGGTTCAGCGGGGAGCGCCTGAGCCTCAAGGCCGCCTACCGTCCGAAACTCGGCGACTCCATTGCCATCAACGGTGCCTGCCTCAGCGTCATCTCCCTGGAGAGCGATGGGTTTACCGTTGAGCTCTCCCCCGAAACGCAGGGGATCATCGCCACCCAAAACCTCAAAGGGCGCGTGCATATCGAACCGGCCATGCAGTTCGGCGACCGGCTGGAGGGGCACATCGTCCAGGGGCACATCGATACCGTCGGAACCGTCAAGAGCATCACCGACAACGGCAACAGCTACGACGTCGTCATCGACGTCGACAAGAAGTTCATCCCCTACATCGTCCCCAAGGGCTCCATCGCCATCGACGGCGTCAGCCTGACCGTCAACGACGTTTACGAGAGCAGCTTCCGCCTCACCATCATCCCCATCACGATGCGCGAGACCCTCTTCGGCAGCTACCGAAACGGTACGAAGGTGAATATCGAAACGGACATGTTCGCCCGCTACATCGCCCACTTCCTTGCGCACAAGGACGCGAAACTCGACTGGGAGACCGCCGAGCGCTTTACCGCGCTTTATTAATCGGTACGGCATCTGAGCCAAGCCCAGATACCTGCGCTAACGCTGTGTTTGCCTCGGCAGCAGGCCCGCGCAGCTCACTGCGCTTTGAAGATCACTAAACGATCTTTTGACATCTTTTAGAGCTTCAACACTCCCATCATATTCAGCATCACGATGACCAGTGCCACCGGCGCGACATAGCGCAGGCTGAAGTGCCAGATGCCGTAGGCGATCCCCATCTCCTCCTTCACTGCCGCTTCGACACGGTTGGGCTCCATGACGTACCCGATAAAGATCGCCATGATAAGCCCCCCGAGCGGGAGCAGGATCGAGGCGGTGACGTAGTCGATCCAGTCAAAGAGGCTCCTCCCGCCCCAGGTGAGCTGCGCGCCGTATTCACTGCTGTTCGAATAGATAACGACGATACCGACCAGGTAGAAGAAGAGCCCCATCGCCGTCGCGGCCTTGAAACGGCTCCAACGGAAACGGTCTATCGCCAGCTGGACCATCGGTTCGACGAGGGAGACGGCGGAGGTGAGCCCGGCAAAGGCGAGGGAGATAAAGAAGAGCACGGCAAAGACGTTGCCCAGCGTCCCCATCTCGTAAAAGACCGCCGGCAGCGAGATAAAGACGAGGCCAGGTCCGGCGGAGGGTTCCGCGCCGTACTGGTAAAGGAAGGTAAAGAGCATCAGCCCCGCCACCAGGGCGATACCCGTATCGAGGGCCACGACGACCAGCGCGCTTTTGACGAGGTTGCTCTCCTTGGGCAGGGAGGCCGAGTAGGTGAGCAGCGCCCCCATCCCAAGCGAAAGGGTGAAAAAGGCGTGCCCGACGGCGGTGACGAAGGCCTCGGAGTTGAGCTTGCCCCAATCAACGCTGAACATGAAGTCCCACGCCTGCGTAAACCCCGCCTGGGTCGTCGCGTAAAGGAACATCCCCCCGACGATGAGGAAGAGCATCGGCATCAGGAGCAGGTTCAGTTTCTCGATACCGCCCTTGATCCCGCGGATGATGATGGCCGTGATGATGGCGAAGGCAAGCGTATGGTAGAAGATCTGGGTTTTGATATCCGAGCCAAGCATCGTCTTAAAGAGCCCGGCGGCCTCCTCCGGCGAAGCGGGAAGATTGCCGAGCGAGACGAAGATGTAGTTGAAGATCCAGCCTATTACCACGGAGTAGAAAGTCATGATGAGCAGGCCGGAAAAGGCCATGAAGCCGCCCCACTTCCACGCGCCCTTGTGGCGCGGTGCGAGCTCTTCGAACGCCGTCAGCGCGTCGCGGCGGCTGAGATAGCCGATGAGCAGCTCGGCGATCATGATGGAGAAGCCGATGAGCATCACGGTAAAGAGATAGACCATGACGAAGGCGCCGCCGCCGTACTCCCCGGTGATGTAGGGGAACTTCCAGATATTGCCCAGGCCGACTGCGCTCCCGGCGGCGGCGAGGATAAACCCTATACGGCTAAAACGTGCTATTTTCATCTAGGTTTCCTGTCTTTATGGTGTACCCGCTCTATTTAAACAAAAAAGTATTGACAAAGGGCTTAACATCAGTTATAATTTCGCCTCACTTATCCGGATTATCCGTGTGAGGTGACAAGGTCGGGGTGTAGCTCAGTATGGTTAGAGTACTTGGTTTGGGACCAAGGGGCCGAAGGTTCGAGTCCTTTCACCCCGACCACCTCTACAACCTTCTTCATGGTGGGTATAGCTCAGTCGGTTAGAGCACCAGTTTGTGGCACTGGGGGTCGTGGGTTCGAACCCCATTACCCACCCCATGTTTTGACAACATTCCCGATAAATATTTTTTTTGATAAAACCACCTGTTTTTTCACTATGGAAGCGCCCGTGGCTCAACTGGATAGAGTATCGGACTTCGGATCCGACGGTTATAGGTTCGAATCCTATCGGGCGTACCACCGGGGCTTCCCCATTTACAGATGCGCTCTTAGCTCAGCTGGATAGAGCAATGCCCTTCTAAGGCATCGGTCGCAGGTTCGAATCCTGCAGGGCGTACCACTTGATTTATAACGCCAAACGAGCAAAAGCCCGTTTGACTACGCTAACGCTGTGTTTGCTTCAGCAGCAGGCTCGCGCACCCTTGGTGCTTTTGGAAATATGCTTCGCTGTTTCCAATGAAAAAATCATATCCGTTCAAACCGCTGAACGATTATGCGGACGTGGTGGAATTGGTAGACACGCCAGACTTAGGATCTGGTGCCCAAAAGGTGTGGAGGTTCAAGTCCTCTCGTCCGCACCACTTTTTTTACTTCCCTTCTTATTTTTTCCGATCCTTAAGCATTTCCTTAACGCCGCAACAAAATCCGCAAACAAGAAAAATTATCCTACATTACTGCATCAGAACACTCAAGGAGACGCAATGACGCGGACCCATTCCATCGCCTCACTGCTGCTGGGCGGACTGCTTTTCGTTCCGGCATACGCTCTGGCCAACGATACGCCCCAGGAGCCCCGTATCAAAATAGCGGCAGTGGTAACAGCTTCCCCGACTGACAACAGCAAGGCCGCGGCCGGCAAGACAACCGAACCGCGCACAGCCCCCTCCGTGCGAAGCAACCTTGCCGACTGCAGTTACACCCCCGATGAAACCTTCGCAGTGACCGACGCCATCTGCCACTAAAGGGCAGGCACTAGATTCCCCGGTCGAACCGGTCGATAAAGAGCAGCATGACGGGCAGAACAAAGAGGTCCGTCAGCAGCGAGATAAACACGAGCACGGCACTGTAGAGGCCGATGAGCTGCAGCGACTGCAGGGATGACAGGTAGAGCGCCGAGAAAACGGCAATGAGCACCGCCGACCCGATAATGACCGGGATCCCCGAATAAAAATACATCTTCTCCAGGGCATGCTTCCGGCTCCGCCCGATATAGCGCGCACGGAAATACTTGTACGCGAAGTGGATCGTCGCGTCCGAGGCCAGGCCCACGGCAATCGTCATGGCAATGAGCATCTCCAGGCTCAACGGTACGTCAAGCAGCCTCACCAGCAGGCCGAACCAGGCGATCGGTACGGCATTGACGATGAAGCCGACAAAGACCATGGCAACGGAACGGAATATCCACCCCGTGATGAGCCCGATAACGAGCAGGGCCGAAAAGAGCGACGTGGAGAGCAGCAGCGTCTTGTTGAACTTCGCGCTGTCGAGCAACGTCTCTTTGTCCACAAAGTAGATATCGAGCGCGCTGTAGCGCGCCAGCCAGTCGATCAGTTCCAGTTTGTCGACATCAAAGAGGTTGATCCGGATATTGACCGCATCCGCATCGTAATAGCTCTTCTGCATCCCGTAGAGGTCGAGGTAGAAGAGCGCCTGCATCAGCGCCTCGTCATCGAGCGCACCCGTCTGGGAGTTGGCATCGTTAAGGCTCTGCACGATCGTCGCGAGGGAGACCACCTCCCCCAGCCCGTCCCCGAACTTCTCCCCTATCGCTTCCGTAAAACGGTTGATGGAACGGATCAGTCCGAGGTCGATGCGGGCATAGGGGATCTTGAGCTGGATCTGGTCGTTGACGACGTTAAGGTTGAAAAAGCGGCTGCTTTCGCCGTAGATCATCGAGCCCCCCAGCACCATCAGCCCGAAAGTCGCCCCGAGAAAGAGGTGGAGAAACTTCCGGTTGTAGTGCAGCTCGCTCGACGCGAAAAAGTAGCCCATCTTCGCATAGGGGATGTGGGTATGCTCCAACTCGAAGTAGCTCAGCAGCGCCGGCAGAAAGGTAAGGTTGATGAGATAGCCGACAATGGAGGAGAAGATCACCCCCAGGCAGAGCAGCCGGATGATGTCCGAATCGATAAAGAGCAGGCTTCCCAGCCCGAGGGTCGTAATGACGGAAGTCCAGAGCGCCGGTGCGGAGCTGCGGTTGAGCATCTTGATGAGGGCGTTGCGCTTGTCGATCTTGTACTGGGAAACGTGCCAGCGGTAGTAGAAGAAAAGGAAATCCACAAGGACGATACTGATGGTGATGAAGGGCATTGTCATATGGACGGCATTGATGCCCGTCAGCCCGTAGATCAGCGCAAAGGTAAAGAGCGTACTGAGGGTGATGACGACGACCGCGCTGATCGCGGAGATATAGTTCCTGAAAAGGAACCGGAAAACCATGAAGATGGTCAGCAGCAGGACAACCCCGTAACGGATCAGCTCCGGCCAGTCGACGCTCTCATTCGTCGCGGTGTAGCTGTAGCTGCCCGGAATCTCCAGGCCGCCGATGTCGACGGCGCTTTGTGCACTGATAAAGAAACGGAACGTTTTGAAATCGGCATCGACGACGTTCCCATAGGCGTTATAACGCTCCTTGACGAGCTTTTCCAGGCGGTAGGTGTCCAGGTCGCCGGTACTGACCACACCCACCATCTCCGTACCACCGCCGATCGCACTCTGCTCCTTGCTGAAGAGCGAGTAGACCTCATCCACCCCCTCGAGTGCCATAAGACGGTCATTGAGCCTGTGCAGCGCCTCCCGCGTCGTTTCATCGAAGGTATCGACATGGACCGTCAGTTTGGAGAGCAGATGGGGCGTATAGAGGTTCGCTTCGCTCCGCTGCATCTCGGCGGAGTCTTTGAGCCAGAACATCGCGTCAGAGGAGAGGACCCGGGGGTGATACACGGCCACGACCGCGAAGAAGAGCAACAGGTAGGCGGCGATGATATAGCCCCTGAAGCGGGTCACGCCATCGACATACCGGGTCACATCGGGAGTTTGATAATACATACTGCCTCGCTAGGGGCGCAGTGCCACCATAAGATAAGGACGCTTGTAAACGTCCATTTCACGGGCGACGGCCGCAATGGCATCGACCCGCTTCTGTGTCGGCGCGGTCACATCCGCCGCGTGGGGCTCCGCCCCGACCATCACTTTCAGCAGGGTCTGCGCCGGCTGCTTTGAGGTGAAGATGGCCGAGACCGTGCGTTCCGAATGCAGGCGCGGAATGCTGTAGAGGTAGATGTAGTACCTGTATTTCGAAAGCATCTGCGCATTCTGCGACACCATCCGGATGAATTTGCGCGAATGGGGACAGAGCGGATCGACGAAGACATACACATCCGTACCCCCCTCTCCCAGGATGATGGCCTCCTGCCTGATCCCTTCAAGCAGGGCCATCGCCTTCGCGTAGGGGAGCTGCAGATGCGTCTTCTTTTGCTCCGCGTGGACAATAGAGACGATCAGCAATAACGCAAAAATGAGACTTTTCATAGTCAGATTGTAAACCAATTAGACGACATAACCAAAACGCTTCTGAATATTTTTTACACAGGATGTTTTAGTGCGCCATAGAAAGTGCGACAATACCTCGGCAAGGCCGGCTCTATTTTTGTTTTCTTTAAGGATTTTAGCGTATAATTACGCTCTCTTTACCAATGTGCGTTCGTGGTGGAATTGGTAGACACGCTAGATTCAGGTTCTAGTGGCTTAACGGCCGTGGAGGTTCAAGTCCTCTCGAGCGCACCATCATCAAACTTTTCCCAAACAAAAAAAGCTTTCTAAAACACCAACCATTCAAACCAGATCAGCGTCCCGCAGACTTTTGACATCCGGATTACAGGCCATCTTGTGCGCCATGTCCACCTTCTCGAAGCGCGGCAGTCCGCTTTTGCACGCCACCGTCGCGTTACGGAACCCCTCCCCTTTGTTCAGGTAGACGTTGAACCCGTTCTCATAAAGGGCCAGACGGGTCCGCAGGGCCGTCGAGTAGGTCGTAATGACGCTTTTATCATGGGTCAGGCGCGCCAGCTCGGCAAAATACTCGGAGGTCCAGAGGATCGGGTTGTGCTCCGGGCTGAAGGCGTCCTGGTAGACAATGTCAAAAGGTTCCTCCAGGGTCGGCAGCGTTCGGCGTGCATCGCCGAACAGCACCGTGATCTTCAGCCGTTCATCTTCGTAGACGCCCGTTTGACTGATTGATTCAATGATCGGCAGGAAGGAATGGAATATCTCCGGATATTCAAAACTGCCCAGTGAGCGCACCAACGTCTCGTCAAGCTCGGGGGAGACGATCTCGATGCCTTTGTCGATCCCCTGTTCGCGCATATAATAGAGCGTTGCGAGCGTATTGAACCCCAACCCGAAACAGATGTCGAGGATGCGCAGCGTCGGTGCCGCTTCGAAACAGGAGAAGGCTGGGACGACGTGCTTTTGCAGCGACTCCGTCAGCGCTCCATCCTTGGTGGAGTGGTAATGCTCCCCGTACTCGACCGAATAGGCGGTGTTCGAACCGTCTTCGCTGCGCACGCTTTGGTGCAGCGCATCGTCAAAACGCGGCATCAGAGCCCGTTGCCCCACATATGCATCTTTTTGCCCATGACGACCGTCACCCCCTCGGCGACCTCTTCAATGATATTGCCGGCGCGGAAATCGGCCTGCTCCAGCAGGGCAAGCTGCGCCTCGGGGTCGGCTGCTCCGGCCTCCGTGACAATGATCACTTCGGCGGCGTTGGCCAGGGTCGTGTAGATGGCACGTAAAATGCGTTCGGGCTGGCTGTGGCGGTGCAGGACGTCGCGGATGAAAACGATGTCGTTATCCCGCGGCAGGGCGCGGAAGGGTTTGGAAAAATCGGGCACTGTCTGCCGCTGCAGCGTCGCCCCCGTCGCCTCCGGGATCGGCAGATGCTCCCCCGGGTACTGCGCCAGCGCCAGACGGCCGTTCACCGGCCCCAGCCGCTGCAGCAGCGCCTCGCTAAGGGCATCCGTATGGGCAGTGATGTCAAGGATCTTATAGCCGGGCTGCGGCGTAAAAAGGTCTAAAAACTGCTCCAAGCCTACTCCGGTTCCACCAGCGGCGGCGGCTGCTTGAGGCCCACTTCCTCTTTGATGTTCTCGAGCGTGTTGCCGATCTTTTTCTGGTATTCGCTGCTCTGCGCGAACATCAGCTGCAGGTCCGTCGGGCTGCCGCTCTGGCTGTAGGCCACCTCTTCGGAGATCACATCTTTGAGGCAGAGTTCGAAGAGGGCCTGGTTGAAGGTCGTCGAACCGAAGTGCGAGTGCTCGTTGGCCATGACGTCGCTGATCTCGAAATCCCGCTTGGTACGGATCAGGTGCTCGACCATCGGCGAGCGGAACAGCATTTCGCAGGCGGGGACCAGGCTGCCGTTCTTGTCATGGATGAGGCGCTGGGAGATGACCGCTTCGAGGTTGCTGGCCAGGTTGAGACGCACCCGCTCCTGCTCGAAAGGCGGGAAGATGGCGATGAGACGGTCGATCGTCTCTTTGGCATCGAGCGTATGCAGGGTCGAAAAGACGAGGTGCCCGGTATTGACGGCCTGCAGGACGTTTTCGGCCGTCTCTAAGTCACGCATCTCCCCGACCATAATGATGTCCGGGTTCTCGCGCATCGCCGCCCGCAACGCCTGGTTGAAGCCCTTCGTATGCAGCCCGACGTTGCGCTGCTCAATGACGCAGTTTTTATCGATGTGGACGAACTCGACGGGGTCCTCGATCGTGATGACGTGCTTGCGGCGCTCCCGGTTGATCTCCTCGATGAGCGATGCGAGCGTCGTCGATTTGCCGCTCCCCGTCGTTCCCGTCACCAGGACCAGCCCCCGCTGCAGTTTTGTGAGGCGGTGCAGCTGTTCGGGCAGGTTCAGCGCCTCGATCGACTTGATCTCCAACGGGACGAGGCGGAAAACCATCGCGATCCCGTCCAGGTGCCAGAAAAGGTTGACCCTGAAACGGCTTTCGGCATTGAGCACGTACATCGTGTCGTACTCGAACTGCTGTTCGAAGGTTTCATACTGCGCCCCGAGAATGTGGCGGGCGATCGCTTCGACGGCAAAAGCGCTGAGCGTCTCGTCCGTCAGCGGGCTCAACTCCCCCTCGATCCGCGCCGTTACGACCGCGCTGCTTTTGACAAAGAGGTCACTCCCCTCTTTCTCGACGAGTTTGTCCAAATAATGTTCCAGGATCAGAACCGGGTCACTGCTACCATTTATCATGTTTCGACTCTACCATAATCTATTTTGCCGCGTCAAGGCCGAGGCGTGAGGGCACCTCGCCCTTTTCACCGCTCAGGGCTTCCGGATCACGCTCGGTGAACCGGCCCGCTTCCATACCGTGTGTGGCGATCATATAGTTGCGGATCGCCGCCGCCCGGGCATGGGCCAGTGCCTCCAGCGCCCCCTCAGGCAGCGGCTGGCTCGCGATCATCTTGGCCACCAGTTTCTCCCGGTAGATCCGCTTCCGCGTTTTACGGTCCTCGTCCAGCGCATCGACCTCCTCTTCGAGCGCATCAAGCGCTTCCTCGCCCAGCCGCTGTTCGAAAAGCGGTTCCAGCAGCCGCGGGACCAGCACGTTTTCCGTCGACGCGGCATCTTCGCCCTGCTGTGCCAACACGTCACGGACCAACGCCTGTTTCTTCAGTTCATGGGCATCCGCTTTCGGGTCATACGTTCCCTGGAGCGTCAAGGCGAGTTTCGGACGTTTGATCATTACCTTGGCCAGCATATCGAGTCGTTCACGCGCCACAGGGTCGACCGCCGGCGATCCCGCGGCGAAAACGACCTCTTTGAGGCTGTCGCCTTCGATACCCAGCATCGAACCGATCAGATCAAACGGCGCCGTGACCGCCTTGGTCAGCAGATTGACGAAAGCATTCCAGACCACCTTGCCCCATTTGAATTCCGGGTTGTTCACGTCCCCCTCGACCGGCATGTCGATATCGATAACGCCGTCACGGTCTTCAAGCAGGGCAATGGCGAAATCAAGCGGCAGACTCACCGACTCATTGCTTTCGATGCTGTCACCGAGCATGATCTTGTTGATGACCATCCCGTTGTCCCCCTGCATCGCGCCCTTGACGATCCGGTAGCGCAGCGTCACCGAAAGTTTCCCGCTGTCGATCGCACGGCCGACGAACTTACCCGAGTAGGGAGAGTAGGATTTGAGCTCGATGTTGCGGAAGTTGACCCCGATGTCGGTGAAGGCCTTCGGATCGCCCGTATTGAGGCTCCCTTCCGCCCGCGCGGCGCCGTACTCGTCGATCTCCCCCGCCACCTGCAGATAGGTCGTATCCCCGGGCAGCGTCGAGATCCCCAGCACCTCGCCGTTGACGTCATGGATCTGTGTGTCAAAGGGGAGTGGCAGCGAATCGTCGGCGAAGTGCACCGCCCCGTTGTAGAGCGTAAATTTCATGATGCGCACGGGGAAGGGCTGCGTGGGCGCTTCGGCCGCTTTTTCCGCCCGCTTCGGCGCCGCGGCTCTCTTCGAAGGACGCATCAGCGTTGCGAGGTTCAGTGTTTTGTTCGCATCGATCAGGATCGAACTGAAGAAGCCGCCCATCGTCACATTGTCGACATAGAACTGGTCGGGAGCGAGTTCGAACAGGAGTTTTTTCGCCCCCAGCGTCTTCAACGAGACCAGCGGCGTCCCGTCGCGGGTATCATTGACCCGAAGGTCGTTCAGGCTGAAATCACCGCGCAGCCGCAGGTCTGCCGCACGCTTCGACGGGCGATAGCGCGTCTGCCCCTTCAGGCCGACACGCCCGTCGTCGAGCCGGATGAACATCCCCTCTTCCACATAGGGACTGAAGGGTTTCAGGCGCAGCCCCGACACGCTGAAGTCGGTGGTCGCCTTCAGCGGTTCCGGCACAAGCGACCCTTTCGCACGTACCCGCCCGTCGCCGTTGATGCGGAAACTGCCCTGCACTCCGATGGCGCGGGAGGAGTCCGTCGTGACGCCGTTCACGTCCAGATCAAAACGCTGCACCCGCGTCGTTGTCGTGCGCGCGATGGCGGCATCGCGGAAGGAAGCGGCACCGTTTCGGACCTGGATCTTCTCGATGGCGGCGTTCCAGGGAGCCTCCGCCTGCTGCGCCTTTTTCGCGGCACCGCGTTTGGCCGGCACCGCCGGTTTCGCTTTGACCAGCCGTGCAGCATCGATGCTGCCGTCACGCTCCCGGCGCAGATTGACCTGCGGCTTTTCAAGTACGATCCGGCCGACCCCGGCCTGTTTCGTTGCCGTCGATGCGGTCACCCCCGTGACGGAGAGGGCATCGAAAGCGGCCAGTTTCCGTTTCGAACTTTTGGGTGTCAGCAGCAAGGAGTGCAGCGTCGCATTGGCGTCGTTGACGGTAACGGCGACCGATGCGTTCGCTTCGCTGGCAGTGACGTCCGCGGCCGCGCCCAGTACGGCACTGCGCAGCACCACGTCATGCCGGGCCAGCGCAGCATCGGCGGCGGCATCGATATAGGGGTTGAACCAGGTCACGTCCAGCCCGCTGCACGATGCCAGGGCGGTGGCATCCAGCGGGGTATGCGAAAGCCGCCCCTCCGCCCGGCAGCGCATCGTTTTGTTAAGCTGCAATGCCATGTCATAGGCGAGCGGCGTCGCCGGAAGCGCACTGACACGGTGTGCCGTCAGGTTGAAATCATCCAGCGCAAGCTGCACGGCCGGGCGGACGCTGCTGTCCTCAAAATGCCCCTTGATATGCCGCAGCGTCACCCGGCTGATCAGCAGATCCCACGGGGTGGAAGCTGTCGCCGTTGTGTCCGTAGCCGGTGCGGCGGAAACGTCCGCGTCATCCGACTTGGGGAAATAGTGTGCCCAGTTGAGGCTGCCGTCTTTGTGGCGTTTCAGATCGACATAGAGACCCTCGATGCCCGCCGTGTCAATCCGGCCGAACTGCGCGAGCGGCCGAATCGGTCCCCCTTCGACCGTGAGCGATGCCACCCGCAGCACATCCGCGTTTTCCGCCTTGGGTTTGACGCGAAGGCGGTTGAGAGCGAAGCGCAGGTCGTCGATGGCAGTCGCGTTCAACTCCGCCAGATTGATGTCATAGGTAAAGTGCAGCTCCATCCGGCCGTCCGCCACCTCCAGGGCGCTGATCTCGCGCAGGAAGTGCCAGGCGTCATAGAGCCGCCCGGCATCATAATCGACCGTACCCGAGATGGCGAAGGGTTCAAACGTATGCACACGGCTTTTGACGTCGAGCAGTCCGCCCCCCTCGGTATGGGCAAAGAGGTGCAGTTCATTGTCGCCGCCGCCCCCGGTATCGATATCGTGCAGATCGAGGCCGATGGGCGAGAAATCCAGCTGCAGCGGCACAGGGCGGGAGAGGTCGGTAAAGGTGATCCCGCCGTCTTCCAGCTCGAACGTCTCCAGGCGCAAGGAGGGCATGGCACTCCCGTTCGTCTCCGCGGGAGGCGTCTGTATTTCCGCCGTATCTGCGCTGCCCAGATGGGTCAGCCAGTCGAAGTTGAACCCCCCGTCAGGCTCCTGCACAATCGAGAGGCGCAGTCCCCGCAGCCCGAAATACTCGACGGAGACCTCCCCCCACAACAGGTGAAGCACATCGACATTGACGTCCAGACGCCGAAGACTCGCCAGCGGTTCGCCGTGCGGGTCTGCAAAACGGATCCCTTCCACCGTCAGGTCGAGGATGAAAGGGTTGAACTGGGCCCCGTCGATCTCCAGTGTCCCCCCGGTCATCTCCCCGACCAGCTCCGGCACTTTCGTGCGGATCAGGTAGGGAACGGCGAAGAGTGCCGCCAGAAGATAAAGCGAGAGCACGCCGAGCAGAATGCGCCGGATCCACCGTTTCATAACCGTCTCCTTGTCGTTTCTGCTCACATTATACCCCAGCTGGTAATGAAGGGCTAACAGTTTTATGGTAAATTACCGCTATGAATGCCGAAACCGCACGCTCACTCTACATTGTCGCCAAAACCCGCAACGCCGGCAGTATCCTTGTGGCGCTGGGCATGACCGAACTGCTGCTCCGCCTACACGGCCGGGTCGCCTTTTTCCGCCCGCTGATCACCGATGCCGAAGGAGAAGATCCCGATACCCGGACCATTCTCAGCCATTTTGCGCTGGAACAGCCCTACGAGAGCGCCGTCGGCCTGACCGTCTCCGAGGCGGAGACCCTGCTCTCCGAGGGGAAGATCGACCAACTGATGGAGACGATCATCGAGCGGCATGACACCCTGCTCGAAACGTACGACTTCGTCCTCTGCCAGGGCGTGGTCAACGAATCCCTCGCACAGCTGATCGATTTCGACCTCAATGTCGAGATCGCCAAAAACCTTGCGGCACCCGTCATCGGGGTCGTCCCCGCCCGCGGGATGGATGGAACGGGGCTTCAAGAGGCGCTGAGGCTCTGGAGTTATGCCATCAAAAAACAGGGCGTCTCGCTCATGATGCTCTTTGCCAACCGCTGCGACACCGCGCTCTACGAAACCCACCGCCGGGACCAGAACATCTGCCCGGAGATCCCCGAACCGGTCGTCCTGCTGCCTGAAGTGACGACCCTTGACCGTCCCAACGTTCTCCAGCTCGCCGAAGGTATCGGCGCGGAGGTGCTGATCGGTACCGACGAACAGCTGCACCGCCTTATCGACCAGCCACGCGTCGCCGCCATGCACCTGGAACACTTCCTGACGTATATCCGCCCCAACGACCTCATCATCACCCCCTCGGACCGTGCCGACATCATTCTCGGTGCCACGGCCGCCAACTATGCCGGGAACTTCCCCGCCGTCAGCGCCGTCCTCCTGACGGGTGAGACACCCCCCGCAAACAGCATGATTGAACTGCTTAAAGGGCTGGATGCCATGCAGATCCCGCTGCTGTACCTGCCCAAAGAGACGATCGAGGCCGTCCAGATGGTCCGTGCTTTCCCCGCACGCATCGATGCCACGGCCCCCAAGAAGATCGCTACGGCGCTGGGGGTCTTCAACCAGAACGTCGACGCGGAGATGATCGAAGCCAAGCTCACCGCCGCGTCAGCCGGGATCGTGACCCCGGCGATGTTCGAGCACCGCCTCTTTGCCCGGGCGGCGGGCGATCGCAAAACGATCATCCTGCCCGAAACCTCCGACGACCGCATCCTCAGGGCCGCCGACATCCTGTTGCGGCGGCGGGCCGTCGGCATCGCACTGCTGGGCCAAGCGGAGACGATCGCGGCACGCGCCGCGGCCCTGGGACTCGACCTGCGCGGGGCGATGATTGTCGACCCGGACGACGAACAGCAGAAACGTCACCTGGCAAAAGCCTATACCAGGCTCCGCGCCCACAAGGGGGTCAGCCTCGAAGCCGCCTATGACGCCCTGGGCAACACGACCCTCTTCGCGACGATGATGGTGGCGGAGGGCCTGTGCGACGGGATGGTCAGCGGCGCGACGCATACGACCCGCGAAACCATTCTTCCCGCCCTTCAGACGATCAAAACGGCCCCGGGGCAGACCCTCGTCTCGAGCTGCTTTTTCATGTGCTTCGACACCCGGGTCCTCGTCTATGCCGACTGCGCCGTCAACCCCGACCCCGATGCGGCCCAGCTGGCCGAGATCGCCATCGCCTCGGCGGCAACGGCGCAACGCTTCGGCATCGCTCCGCGCGTGGCGATGCTCTCCTACTCCACCGGGGACTCCGGGGTGGGCAGTGACGTCGAGAAGGTACGCGAAGCGACAAAACTGGTACGGGAACAGCGCCCAGACCTTGCCGTGGACGGCCCTATCCAGTACGACGCAGCCATCGACCCCGACGTCGGGGCGCAGAAGCTGCCCGGCAGTTCGGTGGCGGGACAGGCTACGGTCTTCATCTTCCCCGACCTCAACACCGGCAACAACACCTACAAGGCCGTCCAGCGCTCCGCGGGAGCCGTCGCCGTCGGTCCTGTGCTGCAGGGGCTGAACCGTCCCGTTAACGACCTCAGCCGCGGCTGCAGCGTCGCCGACATCGTCAACACCGTCGCCATTACCGCCATCCAGGCACAGGAGAACCACTCGTGAAGATCCTCGTCATCAACGCCGGCAGTTCGTCGGTGAAGTTTAAACTCTTTGAAATGCGTTCGGAACAGGTGATCGTCTCGGGCCTCGTGGAGAATATCGGCCGTGACGATGCCCATGCCATATTGCACGGCTGCCAGGAACACGTCCGCCTCGACCTGCCCGTCGCCGATCATGACGCCGCACTTGCTGTGGTCCGCGACCTGCTGATCGACAACGGCTTCATCGACAGTTTCGACGCCCTTGAGGGCATAGGCCACCGGGTCGTCCACGGCGGCGAGCGCTTCAGCGGGCCCGTGCGCATTGACGACGGCGTGCTGGAGGCCATCGAAGCCCTCAGTCCGCTGGCCCCTCTGCACAACCCGGCCAACGCCAAAGGGATCCGGGCCATGCGGAGCCTTGCCCCCCATGTCCCGCAGATCGCGGTCTTTGACACGGCATTTCACCACACCATGCCCCCCTCCGCTTTCCGCTACGCCCTGCCGGAGCGTTTCTACAGCGAACTCTCCGTCCGCCGCTACGGCTTTCACGGCACCTCCCACGCCTACGTCGCGGCTGAATGCGCGGCCCGGATGGGCAAATCCCTCGACGCCGTCAACCTCATCACCCTGCACCTGGGCAACGGGGCCAGCGCCTGCGCCATCCGCAACGGCCGCAGCATCGACACCTCGATGGGCTTCACCCCGCTCGAAGGGCTTGTGATGGGAACGCGCAGCGGCGATATCGACCCGGGCCTGCTCGCCTACCTGTCGCGCGAAACGGGTATGGGTGCGGAGGAGCTCGACACCCTCCTCAACCGTGAATGCGGTCTGAAAGGAATCGCCGGGACCAACGATATGCGCGATATCGAAAACCGGATGCGCGACGAAGACCCCGAAGCCCTGCTCGCCTTCGAACTCTTCGTCCGCCGCATCCGTAAATATATCGGCGCCTACGCCGTACTGCTCGACCGCGTGGACGCCGTCGTCTTTACCGGCGGCATCGGCGAACACAGTGCCGCCGTCCGCCATGCCGTCTGCAAAGGGCTGCATATACTGGGGATCGAGACCGATAAGCTAAAAAATGAGAATCTGACGGATGAGGGCGGCGCATTCCACGCCGAAAGCAGCCAAAGCCAGCTGCATGTCATTCCCACGGACGAGGAGCACTCCATCGCACGGCAGTGCCTGCCCTACCTGACGCAGGGAAGATAGAAACGTAGAAATAGACTACTGTTGAGTATTACCCGTGGAGCGTCCAACACAGTAGTAACATATACAAGGCATTATTGAAACAAAACGGCGCGGCAGCTTTTTCGTACTTTTTTCTTCCCGGTTCGGCTTCTTTTTTGTATGAGCATAAGCGCTAAAGCGCAATACATGCGAGGCACTAAATGCCTCGTCGTAAAAAAGAAGGGGAACAAACACACAGAAAGAGATGTCGCAATGTAGAGAGGGACCATAGTCCCCTTAGAACTGGATCATCCCGTCGATCGGAGATGACGCCGTCGCGTAAGGACGCTTCGGGATACGCCCGGCGAGGTAGCTCATGCGGCCCGCCATAACGGCATGCTTCATCGCCACCGCCATCGTCATCGGGTCGTTCGCCTGGGCGATCGCCGTGTTGGTGAGGACCCCTTCGGCCCCCAGTTCCATCGCCGCCGCCGCGTCCGAAGCGCAGCCGATGCCGGCATCGACGATGACCGGGACGCTGACCGCTTCGCGGACAAAGACGACGTTGTAGCGGTTCTGGATCCCCAGGCCTGAGCCGATAGGTGCAGCCAAAGGCATAATGGCGTGCGCGCCGGCATCTTCGAGGCGCTTGGCCATGATCGGGTCATCGGAAGTGTAGGCCATGATCGTAAAGCCGTCCTTGGCCAGGACCTCGCACGCCTTGATCGTTTCAAGCACGTCCGGGTAAAGGGTCTTTTGCGTATCGCCGATGACCTCGAGCTTGATCAGGTCGATGCCCGTCGCCTCACGGGTCAGACGGAAGGTCGTGATCGCCTCCTCGGCCGTCGTACACCCCGCGGAGTTGGGCAGGAACTGTACGCCTGTGCCTTTGAAGGTATCGCGCAGGTTCTCTTTGTTCGGGTCCGTGATGTTCAGACGGCGGACGGCAACGGTGATCAGCTCCGACCCCGAGGCGAGTGTCGCCTCCTTCGTCGTTTCGAAATCTTTGTACTTCCCGCTGCCCACGATCAGGCGGCTGTTGAACTCATATTTTCCGATTTTAAGTGTATCGCTCATATTCTCTCTCCTCATGGGCAAATCGCCCAAATGCTGCCGGGTTATAACACAGCTAATCTATAACGTATCTTACGCTAAAGCCCTAACGGCAGCCTCTAATCCGTCCCCGCGCTCCAGCAGCTCGGCAACGGTTCTGGGAAGCAGTTCGTACTCCAGGGTATGAATGGCCGCTTCGAAGGCGTCTGCATCCATCTCCTCCGTCCGTTCAAACGAGGACTGGGCAATGACGGTACCGCCGTCGAGTTCCCCCGTTACCCAGTGCACACTGACGCCGCAGACGCTGTCCCCGCTCTCATAGGCCTGCTCGATCGCCCGCGCCCCCTTGTACTTCGGCAGCAGCGAGGGGTGAATGTTGACGGCACGGATACGGTCGGTGAATACGGGGGTCAGGATGCGCATAAAGCCCGCCGTTACCGTCAGGTGGGGGCCGTATTTCTCGATCCGCTCGACCAGCACGGTGTCGAACGCTTCGCGGCTCTCATACAGCGTATGGTCGATCACCTCCACCGGGACCCCGAAAGATTCCGCCCGTTTGATGCCGGGGGCCTGCG
Organism: Thiomicrolovo sp. ZZH C-3; assembly: GCF_054862725.1. Classification (NCBI taxonomy): domain Bacteria; kingdom Pseudomonadati; phylum Campylobacterota; class Epsilonproteobacteria; order Campylobacterales; family Sulfurimonadaceae; genus Thiomicrolovo; species Thiomicrolovo sp. ZZH C-3. The sequence goes on along the minus strand of NZ_JBTKXX010000001.1, from coordinate 191,368 downwards.
GCCGGTTCGTAATCGCGGCGGCCACCTCTATACCCAAAGGGGGGAGGGTCTCCAGCAGCTTTTGAAGGTTGGTCCCCTCCCCGCTGAACAAAATGACAACGCGCGGCTTCATAGGCAGCAGACCCCGTCGATCAGATCGTCCGGCGTCAGCGCGTAGGGCTGTTTTTCATAACGCGCGGCGGCCTCGGTGTGCGCCAGCGAGGCATGGATAGCAGCGTCCAGCGGCGTATAGCCCTGGGCCAGCAGGGCACCGACAAGGCCGGACAGGACGTCACCGCTGCCCCCTTTGGCCAGGACGTTGGTACCGTGGGGATTGACATAGAAGCGCTCCCCCTGCCCGATGATCACATTGGCCCCTTTGAGCAGCAGTACCGCGTCGGGGTAGGCGCGGCAGAAGGCCTCGACAAAGCCGAAACGGTCCAGCTGCAGGCCCCGGACATCGGTATTGGCAATCCCCGTACGGCTCAGCAGGGTGGTGAACTCTTTGGGGTGCGGGGTGAGGACGATGCGTTTGCGCTTCAGGAGTTCCCCCAGCATCGGGTGCGCGAAGATATCCGCGTCACAGACCAGGGGGATATCATCATCGATCCGTTCTCTGAGCTCCTGTTCGGCGAACTCCTGCCCCAGCCCCATGCCGATGGCGACGGCGTTGACCGTTTCGGGGCGCAGGTGCGACTGCATCAGCTCATAGGGGATGGCGACCTCTTCGTTGGAGAGCAGGGTCACCAGTCCTGCCCCGAAACGCAGCGCCGCTTTGCCGGCGATGACGGCCGCGCCGCTCTTTTCGCCGCAGACGATGCCGAGATGCCCGAAACTCCCCTTGTGCACGTCCGGTTCGTCGCGCAGCGGCAGGCGAAGGTCGCTGCGGTCCAACAGTTTCCAGTTGCTCTCCCGCTCATACATCGCACGTGAAACGCCCAGCTCGGCCACGGTGATCTCGCCCACCGCGTTTTTGGCCGCGTCGCTGAACATACCCCGTTTGAGCGCCCCCATCGTCACCGTCAGATCGGCGCGGAAGACCGCCGCATCACAGCTCCCTCCCGTCCGCAGCCCTGTAGGTATGTCACAGGCGAGTTTGAATGCACTCATGGCGTTCATCAGCTTGATCATGCCGATGATCCCGCTTCCCAGCGGCCGCCCCAGGCCGCTGCCGAAGAGCGCGTCGACCAGAACGTCGCAGGGGGTGATCGCATCGACGACGGGGACGCCCAGTTTCTCAAGGCGTTCAAACTGCACGTGGGCCATCGGCGACTTTGCCTCCAGCGGCATGACGACTTCCACCCCGTAGGTGCCGTGCAGCAATCGGGCAAGGGCAAGGCCGTCGGCTCCGTTATTGCCGGGGCCGCAGACGATGACGACGCGGCTGCCGGCGGCAAAACGCTCCCGCACGGCGACCGCCATCGCTTCGGCGGCGTGCTCCATCAGCAGCTCTTCGCTGAGTCCGTAGCTGTTGTAACAGCGTCTGTCCAGGGCATCAACTTCGTCGAATAGGTTCTGCATGGGGGTTCCGTTTTTGCCATATTATAGCCGATTCGGCTAAAAGCGGATCGGCAGGATAGGTGGGGTCACCGCCGTTCGACGATCGTGTCGAGGTCGAGCCGATAGTGCCCTGGCTGTGGGTTGAGGCGGTAGCCGAAGGCGACGATGAGGGCGACGGAGCGTGCCGGCTCGAGGGCCAGCAGCGCCTCCACCTTCTCCTTTTCGAACCCTTCGATGGGGCAGCTGTCGATCTGCAGCGACGCCGCGCCCGTCATCATGTTCGCCGCCGCCAGGTAGCACTGCTTGTGCGTCCAGGCCTCGATCGCTTCACGGCTGTGAAACTGCGGACCCATGTGGTTTGCGTAGACGTCGAGGTATCGCTCGTACGCCTCTTCGGGAAGCCCCCGGCGCGCAAACATCTCCCGGACATATTCGCTGCCCGGTTTGATGCATTCGTTGTCCGCGGTGATGATGAGCAGATGGCTGCATTCGGTGATCTGGGGCTGATTCCAGCAGAGCGGACGCAGCGCTTCGCGCAGGGCCGTATCCGTCACGACCATGAAGCGCCACGGCTCCATCCCGAACGACGAGGGGGACATCCGGCCGAATTCAAGGATCCGGTCAAAGGTCGCTTCGGGGATTTTTTCCTCTGTAAAACGTTTACAGGCGTGGCGGAAGGCCATGGCGTCGGCGAAATCAGGCACTGAGTCTCCTTTGCACGGCATGGACGGCATCGTCAAGTTCAAAATAGAGCGGGTTCTGCCCGCCGATCTGCGGCAGGTAGGTGCGGTACTTCATGTACACGCCCCACGGTCCGGGCGATTTGTGCGGCCGGCCGCGCTTGTGCAGCTCGAAACTGACGCTCGCGTTGATCAGCCCTTTGAGCAGCAGCACCTCCGGTGTCTTCTGCATGCGCAGGGGGAACCAGATATCTTCCAGGGCCTCGTGGGCGTCGTAGTAGCGCTCCTCGTCCAGACAGGCGAGAAACGCATCGGCGTGCTCACGCGTCAGCACTGTCTTTGACCTGCAGGTATTTGCGCCAGTAGCCGCGTCCGCCCCGCAGGGAGATGCAGTGTTTGCCGGGGAAGCGCTTGCGGAACTCCGGGAGACGCTCCTTGGAGGCCTTGCCTGTATCGCAGTAAAAGACGAAGACGGAACCCTCCGGTTCCTTCTCCAGCATCGGCGGATTGTACGTCACCGTCTCGGCATGGTCGATGGGGTTGAGGATCGTATCGATCAGCAGGACCTTGACACCTTCGGCCTCGAGCCGCTTCTTTTCGCGCAGGTACTCTTCCTGCGTCCATTCCAGGGGAAATTCACTCATGGCGTTACTCTAGCAGGGGCGGGTTGAAAGGAACGTTAGTGCCGCACGTTATTCTGACACCCTCCGCTTTCTTTCATAAAAGGAGTGCCCCTCTAGAGGTCCACCCCGTCCCAGAACTCGTCGTAATCGAGGTCCGTCATCGGGTCCGTCTCCTGCGATGCCTTATGGAGCAGCTGCTGTTCGGCCGCTTCGAAATACCCCTGCAGGGCCTCCTTGATGATATCGGAAGGCTCTTTTTTCAGCAGGGCGCTGTAGGTCTGAAGCGCTTCGACCGTTTCGTGGTCGAGAACGAATTTGATCTCTTCGTGCATCCGGGTCTCCTTATGCGTAGAATCACGGCAGAAACTATAACGGATTTTACCCGCAAGGCGCTACAATGGCTTATGGCAAAAAAGAAAAAGAAGCTGACCCGCCTTAACGCCTCCATCCGCCGCTATTTCGACGGGGACGGATTCGATGAAGGGATCGAACGGGTCGAGACGGGGACCCTTGGCGAACTCGTCCAGACGCTGGGGGTCGTCCCCGACAGCTGGGAGCGCGAGGAGCTTGTCCGGACGCTGCGGCGCCTCTGGAGCGACGCCGACATCGACCTGAGGCAGGCGATCACGGCCTTCTTTACCGCCGAGGGGCGGGTCTACCCCTCCCCCCGCACCAAGGAGCCCTCCGTCGAGCGCAGCGAAAAGATCGATACGATCTTGGAGACGATGAACGTCACCCCCTCCGAGGCCCGCGCCCTGCACAACAGCTTCATCGAAGTACGCACGAAAAAGATCACGCCCGAAAAAATGGAAGCCAAGCTCGCACACCTGCGCTTCGAGCAGAAACGTGCCCGCATCGAAAAGGCGTGCGAGGGGCGCTTCGACCTTGATGACCGCTTCGAGTTCAACGCCCTGCTCGATTACGACCTTTTCGGGGAGCAGTTCCGCAAGATCCACCCCCTGAAAACCCCTGCCTTCTCCTTCACCTACCTGAACGACAGCGACGAGGCGGAGCTGGTCGCGGAGATCACGGCGGCCAAGGCGGAGGTGACGCAGCAGAAGCAGGCCGAACTGACCGCCTTTCTCGCCTCCCTCGACGCGTCCCACCCCTACCTGACCCCCGAGCAGATCGTCCAGACCCTCAAAAGCGCGCCGCCCGACGGCCGCCTGACCCTCCCGCCGCTGCCCGACAGCCTCCTGCGCACCGTTTTGGAACAGCAGACCCCGCTCAGCACGATGCTGCAGACCGACGAGGAGATCGTTATAGGCATCCGCGACGGCTTCATCCCGGAGGGGTTCAAACACCCCGTCGAACACGAAGCCCATCTCTCCTTGCTGCGCGACCCCGTCCTCGCCGCCGTCTGGCGGGGCGAGCCGGTTGACGTGACCGGCGGGCTCGATACCGCGCTGCAAAACGAGCGGGAAGCCTTTACGACGCAGCTGCAGACCCTAGCCGACGAGTGCGCCGAACTGGCCAAACTGCTCAACCCCTCCCGCGACGAGATCCTGCAGTGGCTGGAGGGCGAGCTCGCCGAACACCTCGGCGAGCACCTCGGCATCAACTCCAAACTCTGGCGCAAGACCCTTTTTCACTGGGAACGCCACATCCACGACGCCCTCCTGAAGCGCCAGCGCCAGGAGCTGCTGGCCCGCACCATCCGCGACTTCAAGAACCTCTTCCCCCTCGCCCGTGAACTGCGCCGCAGGCTCATCTTTTACACCGGCCCGACCAACAGCGGTAAGACCTGGCGGGCGATGCAGGCGCTGGAGAAGGCCGACACCGGCTACTATCTCGCCCCCCTGCGGCTGCTGGCACTGGAGGGGTACGAATCCCTGCGCGAACACGGTATCGGCGCCTCGCTCATTACCGGGGAGGAGCAGCTTATCGACGAAGAGGCGACGCACATCAGCTCGACCATCGAGATGCTCGATTTCAACACGGATGTCGACGTCTGCGTCATCGACGAGGTCCAGATGCTCGGCGACCGGGACCGGGGGTGGGCCTGGGCGAATGCCATTATCGGCGCCCCCGCCAAGACCGTCATCATGACCGGCTCGGAGAATGCCGTCGACGCGGTGCAGAAGCTGGCCGACTACCTCGGCGAACCGCTGGAAATCGTGCACTGCGAACGCAAAAACCCGCTGGAGCTGATGACCCAGGCCACCCCCGTCACCCATATCCAGCCCGCCACCGCCGTCATCGCTTTTTCGCGCAAAGAGGTGCTGCGGCTCAAACAGCAGCTCGCCCAGCACTTCCGCGTCAGCGTCGTCTACGGCAACCTCTCCCCCGAAGTGCGGCGGGAGGAGGCGCGCCGCTTCCGCGAAGGGGAGACCGAGGTCCTCGTCGCCACCGACGCCATCGCCATGGGGCTCAACCTCCCCATCCAGACCATCCTCTTCTCCCGGGGCGACAAGTTCGACGGCGAGAACCAGCGCCCGCTGACCGCCTCGGAGATCCACCAGATCAGCGGGCGGGCCGGCCGCTACGGCATCAAGGAGAAGGGGCATGTCGGCGCCATCCGCCCCGATGTCCTCTCTATGATCCACAAGCAGTTCCACAAGCCCGCCCGCCCCGTGACGGTCCCTTTCAATGTCATGGCCAACCTGGAGCACATCAAACTCGTCGCGGGGATTTTGGAGGAGGAGTCGCTCGCAGAGATTCTCACCTTCTTTGTCAAGAACATGCAGTTCACCGGTCCTTTCCGCGCCGCCAACCTCGAGTCCATGCTCGAAGCGGCCGCCATCGTCGACCGGTACGAGCTTGACCTGACGGCGAAATTCCACCTCGCCGCCGCGCCGCTGACGCTCAAATCGCCCTATATCGTCGCGGCCTACGAGCGCTACGTGCGTTCGCTGGCCCAGGCCAAACCGATCGCCTATATCCCGCCGGCGCACCTCGGCGAGTACGCCCTCACGACCGACGAGCTTCTCGAAGCCGAGGACCGGGTCAAGGAGATCTCCCTCTACCTCTGGCTCGCCTACCGCTTCACCGACGCCTTCGTCGATACGGAGAAGGCCCGTGAATGGCGCGGCACCTTCAACCGTTTCATCGAGACCTCCCTGAAAAAGAGCGAGTTTGTCCCCCGCTGCCGCCAATGTACGAAACCGCTGCCACTCAACTCCGAGTACGCCATCTGCCAGAGCTGCTTCCGCCGCCTCAACCGCGAAAAACGCAGCGGTAAAAGCACTAAACAGGGAAAATTCCGGGCGTAACCGCTCCCCAAGGAGAAGATCATGCAAAAATCGACCGCCGCCATCCTCGGCCTCTTTATCTTTCTCGGCCTCGGGCTTTTCGGCTACCTGCTCTCCACCGCCGCGCTGACCGTCAAGGGGATGGAGCGGGTCGTCACCGTCAAAGGACTGGCCGAGCGCGAGGTCAGCGCGGACAAGGCGATCTGGCCCATCAAATTCGACGAAGCCGGCAACGATCTGGGCTCCCTCTATGCGACCGTCGAACGCAAAAGCGCCGCCGTCACCGCCTTTTTAAAGGCGCACGGTTTCAGCGGGGACGAGATCACCGTCTCGCCGCCTTCCATTGTTGACCGCCAGGCCCAGAACTACGGCAATACGGCCAATATCGCGTTCCGCTACACGGCCGCAACGGTCGTCACCGTCTATACGGAAAAGATCGATGCCGTCCGGCAGAGCATGAAAGAGATCGCCGACCTGGGCAAAGACGGCATCGCGCTCTCCGGCCAGAACTACCAGCACCGCACCCAGTTCCTCTTTACCGGGCTCAACAGCCTCAAACCCTCTATGATTGAGGAGGCAACGCGGAACGCCCGCGTCGTGGCCGAGAAGTTTGCCAAGGACTCCGCCAGCCGCCTGGGCAAGATCAAAACTGCCCGCCAGGGGCAGTTCTCCATCACCGACCGCGACAGCTCCACGCCCTATATCAAAAAGGTGAGGATCGTTTCGACGGTCAGCTACTATCTGTCGGATTAAATGAGGGGGAAGCGCCGGACGGGCGCGTCTATTTCAGCAGGTCGCTGTAGTCGTAGTGGTAGGGGCGCAGGTGCAGTTTGCCGCCGCGCGTGAGAATACGGCTGTCCTCATCCGCCCGGGATTCGAAACGCTCCTTGACCCGTTTGCGGTGTTTTTTGCCGTACCCCTTGAGCTTCATGAAGTCTTTGAGGGAAACGAGATCATCAAAGTCGTCGTCCGCGAAAGGATCGGCGCTGTCCGTTGCCGCCTCCTCCGCAACACCCTCATCACTGCTCTCCTCGATAATGCCGTCCTCGAACTCCTCTTCACTGAGCGCCTCTGGGGCTGATTCGACGATCTCCGCGGAGACCGCCTCGTCGACGACGGCCGCGGCCGCCTGTTCGGGCAACAGCTTCGAGGCGAAAACCTGCAGGACATTCTTGAGCTGTTCGTCGCGCTCCTTGTAGATCTGCTCGACCTTTTCGCGTTCGGCGATCAGCATCGCTTCGCGCTGGTCGCGGAGACGGTTCACTTCCGCCTCGAGCTGCTCGTTCTTCGTCTTGAGACGCTCGTTCTCTTTCTCAATGTAATCGTGGAAACGGCTGTCTGCCGCCACAGCCGGTTTGGCATCGGCGAGCAGGACGTACTTCACGCCGTTCTCGATAACGCTGTTGAGGGTCCCGCGGCGAATCCGGTTATGGATCGCCTCTTTGGAGACTTTGAAATGTTCTGCCGCTTCGGCGACCGTCATCTTGGACATTACCTGCTCCTTTTAGCGCATATTTTCAAAGACGAGCGGGGCGTCCCACTCCATCCCGCGGATCGCCCGGATCACCTTCTGCAGATCGTCGAGCTGCTTCCCCTTGACCCGGATATGGTCACCCTCGATCTGCGCCGTCACCTTCAGCTTGAGGTTCTTGATCTCGGCGGCGATCTTCTTCGCCTCTTTGGCCTCGATGTAGTCGACCACTTTAAAGAGCGCTTTACGGTTACCGCCGCTGCTGTCTTCGCTCCCCTGTTTGTCCAGGACGTTTGACGTGAGACCCCGCTTGAGCAGTTTGCCGATAACAATGTCCTCCAGCGCCTCGAGTTTGTTGTCGCTCGCGCTTACTAACGTCAATGTTTTGGCTTTTTCGCTGTAGTCGATATCGGCCGTGAGCCCTTTGAAATCATAGCGGGTCGCCACCTCACGCTCGGCCTGGACGATCGCGTCTTTGAACGCCTGCATGTCGATCTTGGCGGAAATATCGAAACTGTGCTCTTTTGCTGCCATATAACACCTCTGTTTGTCATTCAAACCGATTATAACAAAATGAGCTTAAGGGGTTTGGCCGCAGGGGCTGCGGCCGGGAAGGAGAAGGTCAAAAACTCGGCGCTCCGAAGTCCAGGCCCCCGAAGCCGCCCATCATGTTCGGATCCATGAACCCCTCCATGCCGCTCTTGGTACGCAGCATGTTGATATCCTGCTTGGGGGCGATCCCCTGGGGACAAACCGGGACGCACTCGTTGCACAGCGTACAGTCCCAGATGCCGTTTTGCTGGACTGCCTCGAGTTTGCCGCGGACATCCTCCGTCCGGGCGTCGCTGACATAGCGCCAGCTGCGCGTCAGGGCAAACGGTCCCTCGAAGTCCGGTTTGACAGCGTAGACGGGGCAGGCGCTGTAGCAGGAGCCGCAGAGGATACAGTCGCTTTGCAGCTCGTTCGCCTTCTCCTCAGCGTGCCCCATGCGGATCGCGCCGCTGACCGGGTCGATCCATGCCTGCGCCCCGGCATTGAAGGAGAGGGGACGGTCCATGTTGACAACAAGGTCGCGGAGCACTTCGGCGTTACGCAGCGGCTCGATCAGATCGCCGTCGGCAGGCTTGTAGCTGCAGGCAAGCGCTTCGGTGCCGTTGACCCGCACGGCGCAGCTGCCGCAGACGCTGGAGCGGCAGCCCGACGCGAAGGTCAGGCTCGGATCGACATGCGTCTTGATATGGGTGAGAAGCTCCAGCAGCGTTCCGTCGAAATCGACATCATAGTTGACGGTTTCCTCACCTCTTTTTACTGCAATTTTCATCAGTCGCACCACTCCGTTTCGTTGTCATCCTCATCATCGTCCCAATAGGGATCCTCGCAGCAGGCGTCTTCCCACTCCGTTTCCTCCTCGTCGAGGAAATCCTTATCTACGTCATCCGAACAGATCATTGGAAATCGAAACACAGTCCCTCCTCTTTGATACAGCTGAGCGAATGCACGGCCAGGGCGGCGTCCGCTTCCGGGAAATCGCTGCGGTAGTGCGCCCCCCGGCTCTCTTCCCGGCGCAGCGCCCCCTCCGCCACCGCTTCGGCCACGGTGAGAAGGTTCATGAACTCCAGGAAATCCGTCCGGTTGGTGTTGTAGGCGCCGTTGCGGTCCGCGACGCCCATCTTCGGCAGTTCCGCCTGCATCGCTTTGACCGCGTCGAGCGCCGAGCGCAGCCGGTCGGCGTCACGCACCAGCCCGACCTGCTCGTAAAAGAGCGTCGCCAGCGTGTCGCGGCGGGCGTAGAAGTCGACCTCGGGGGCGTCGTTGAAACACGCCTCCAGCTCCGGGGCTTCCGCTGCAGCCGGCGCGACGTCAATGCCGGCGCTCTTCGCCGCAGTCGCTGCATTCGTCCCCGCCTGACGGCCGAAAACGATCAGTTCCAACAGGGAGTTCCCGCCGAGGCGGTTCGCCCCGTGGACGCGGTGATTGGCGCATTCGCCCGCAGCAAAGAGTCCCGCCACGGCCGTCTGCGAATCCGCACCGACCTCGATGCCCCCCATCGTATAGTGGGCGACCGGCTTGATGGGAATGGGGTCGGTGACCGGATCAACCCCCTCGTAGCGCTGTGCGAGCTTGCGCTCCTGGGGCAGCTCCTCGTCGATAAACGCTTCGCCGAGGTGACGAATATCAAGGGTGACCTTCTCGCCGGCCGTGATCTGAGCGTGGATCGCCCGCGCCACCCTGTCCCGGGGGAGCAGTTCGTCTACAAAGCGCTCCCCCTTGCCGTTCAGCAGGTAACCGCCCGCCCCGCGCGCGCTCTCGGAGATAAGGATGGAGGAGCCTTCCAGCCCCGTCGGGTGGAACTGCACGAACTCCATGTCGCTGAGCCGCGCCCCGGCCCGCAGCGCCGCCGCGTGGCCATCGCCGCTGCTGCCGGCGGCGTTGGTCGAATGGCGGCCGTACAACTTGCTGTAGCCGCCGGTCGCAAGGATCACAGCGCCGGCCATATACACTTCGACCTCGCCGCTGCGGATGTCGAGTACCTTCACGCCGCAGGCCCGTCCCCCTTCCACGATAATGTCGAGCAGGAAACGTTCGTTATAAAAGGGGATGCCCGCGCGGTTGCACTGGTCGTAAAGGGTGTGCAGGATTTTCAGTCCGCTGTAGTCCTGTGCGTAACAGGCGCGTGCCGCATAGGCGCCCCCCAGTTTCCGCTGGGCGATCTGCGCATCGGCAGTGCGGCTGAAAGGGACCCCGATCGCGTCAAGCCACCGCAGCGCCTCGATCCCCTCGGTACAGAGCGCCGTTACGGCCGCTTCGTCGGCCAGCCCCTGGGCCGACTTGAGCGTATCGGCGATGTGCGACGCGACACTGTCCTCGCCTGCATGGCCCAGCGCTGCATTGATACCCCCCTGGGCCATACAGGTCTGCGACCTTGTGGGGTAACTCTTGCCAAGCACCGCTACCGATGCCCCCGCTTCTTTGGCGGAGAGTGCCGCTGCCATGCCCGCACCACCGCCGCCGACTACTAATACATCAACCATTCCGCTCCTTTAAAGGCCGCAATTTACCGCGCATCATAACCTAGGAAGCGTTGCGTCCGTTTTAAAGAAAACCGCTTTCCTATTCGTCAAAGATTTCCGCCACGCTGCGGGAGGACGCGCCGATCTTCTCGATCCGTCCGAAGCCGATAAGGAAGTAGGTCTCCTTGGTGACGACCTCATCGATCCCGCCCCGGGCGTTGTAACCGATCAGCACGCCGTATTCGTCCTCATCTTCCAGTTCATAGGAGTCCAGCTGGATAATACTGCGGATCGTCGGCGTATGGAACGTCTCCAGCAGTTCGGGCACCACTGACGTATGCGGTCGACCGATATACATTTTGCGTTCCTTCTTCGCCAGCCCGACCGGTTTGATCTCCACCCGTGACTCCGTCTTGAGCAGGGCAGGGATGCTCAGCACGACGGAGAGGGCGTCGTAGGGGCTGTAAAAATCGAGGACCTCGGTTTTTTGCTTGATTTTCTGGGTCTGCATCTCCACCAGGCGCATGGTCATCGCGTCAAAGGTCGTCTCCGTCACCGTCTCGTTCTTGTCCTGGAAACGGGTTACCGTTTCAGCCTCGTGGTCGAAAACGTAGACGTTGGATTCAATCGTTCTGTCATTGATCTGGTAGAGCTCGAAGGTATCGGAGATATACATCCCCTCCTTGATATGGCCCCGGCTGACAAAACGGTCCCGTTCGTTGCCCGAGATATTCGCCGCCAGCCCCGTGGCGTAATCCTCCACGATCATGCGGTACTCATCCCCGCGCTCGGCGATAGTGATCTTCGCCTCCCCGACCTTCCCGAAGAGCGAAAGCATCACCTTGTAGCGGGTCGTCACCGCCTCCGAACCCATCAACGCCGATATAAAAACAAACAACAACAGCAGACTTTTCATACGCACATTATAGTACAATCACGGCATGAATTCCGCCATCGTCTCGGTGCTGGGGATCTACCTCTTTATCGGCGTGGGCTATCTGGCCAAACGCAGTTTCAAAGAGCAGATCGACGAGCGCACCATCACCCTGCTCTCGGTCTATTTCCTGCAGATCTTCCTGACCCTGTGGGGGCTGCTCAAACGCCCCATCGACACGACGCTGCTGCAGACGCCGCTGCTCTACATCGGCATCACCCTCTCCCTCGTCGCCGTGACGATGTTCGCCTCACGTCTGCTCTTTGCCGACGTGAAAGAGCGTTCCATCGCGACGGTCGCCGCGCTGATCGGCAATACCGGCAACCTCGGTATCCCGCTGGGCATCGCGCTTTTCGGCGAGGAGAGTGTCCCCTATACGACCATCATCAACCTCGCCAACGTCTTTTTCGTCTACACTTTCGGCGTCTACTACTACTCCCGCGGCAACTTCAGCGTACGTGATTCGCTGCTCAATATCGTCAAACTCCCCGTGCTCTGGGCCGCCCTCGTCGCCATCGCGCTGAACCTCGGCGGCTACCGCCCCTCCGGGACGGTCGAGGAGACCCTGACGATGGGTGCCTACGCCTCGATGGTGATGCAGCTCGTGCTTTTCGGGATCTACCTCTATGACACGAAGCTCACCGAGCTCAACCGCGTGCTCATCGGCTGGGTGAACGGACTGAAGTTCCTCGCCGTCCCCGCCGTCACCTACGCCATCCTCTCGCTGACGGACCTGCCGGAAATGGTCAAAGGGATCCTCTTCATGGAGATGCTGATGCCCCTCGCCGTCGCCAACGTCAACCTGGCGTCGCTGTATGACTGCCGTCCAAAAGCACTGACGGCCCTCATCTTCATCACCTCCGTCCTCTTCCTGGGGATCATCTTCGCCGCCATGCGCTACGTGCCGTGGCTCACCATCTGAGCTTCAAAGGAGACCCTATGCTTGAACTGACCGATGCCACCTATTCACAATTCGTCGCGGAGATGGAGCAACCGCTTTTTATCGACTTCTACTCCCCGACCTGCGGCCCCTGCCAGCAGGTGCTCTCGCAGCTGCCCGCCCTGGAGAAGCATTTCGAGGGCAAAGCGGTGATCGCCAAGGTCGATGTCACCCGTAACCCGAAACTAGCCGCAAAGTACGAGATCCGCAGCGTCCCTTTCTGCGTCAGCATCGGGGCGAAGGACAAAATGGTAAAGGATTATGAACTGGGTGCCGCCGCCCCGGCGCGCTATATCCGTATGATCGAAAAGGCGCAGGGGAAAGGACTGTTGGCGCGGCTGTTCGGGAAGTAGCCTACTTCAGACGGTAGATATTTTCATCGGGTACGATGCAGTAAACCTCGTGGATGCGGGTATCGTAGCGCTCTTTGACGACGACTTCCATTCCCAGGGACTCCGCATGGGCCTTGAGTTCGGGGAGAATATCATCGTTGCCCGTCGTGATCTCGACCAGCAGGTCCCCTTTGTACCCGGAATAGGTACGGATGTCCCGGATGGGGAACTCAAGGGCAAAGCGGATCATCTGCTTGCGTACGTCGGAGAGCTCTTCGTGGGACGCTTCGAGTTGCGATGCCGACTTGCCGTACTGCCGCTGCATAAAATGCGGCATCTCCTCCTGATTTTTATTATGATCGTCCGCCATCACTGCCTCCTTGCTTTTTCACATGGTATCATATTTTCCGGCCGTTTCACTATAATGGTAACTATGAAACCGACGTTATGGACCCTCCCCAATATCCTCAGTCTTTTCCGGCTGGCCTGCGCCCCGTTTCTCGTCCTCTCTGGGCTCGCGGAGAGTGCCGTTCCCTTCTTCACGATCCTCTCGCTTATGCTGCTTTCCGATGCCCTTGACGGTTTCCTGGCACGCCTGCTTCATCAAACCAGCGTGCTGGGGGCGAAGCTCGACAGCTACGGCGATTACGCCACCTATATGGCCGTCGTGCTCGGAGCCTGGCTGCAGTGGCCCGAACGCATCGAACGCGAAGCCCCTTTTATCCTGCTGGCCGTCGCCGTCTTTATCCTCCCCGCCGTGATCAGTATCGTGAAATTCAAACGGTTTGCCAGCTACCATACGTGGATCACCAAGGTCTCCGCCGTAGTGATGAGCCTCGGGATCTTCGCCCTGCTTGTCTTTGACCTCTCGTGGCCCTTCTACGTTGCCGTCGCCGTACTCATGCTTGAAGCGACAGAGAATATCGCCATCACCCTGACCCTCGACGTCCCGGAGACGGACATCCACTCCTGGTGGCACCTTCACTCCCGGCGCTAGAACGCCTGGGCAATCAGCCAGTAGCGCACGACCCGCAGCGTGCCGGCAATAAGGATGAACCAGACAATGTTCAGGCGCACCAGGCCCGCAACGAGGGTCAGCGGGTCCCCGATGATCGGCAGCCAGCTCAGCAGCAGGGCCGCATAGCCGTAGCGGTGCCCCGCAGCGAGCGCTTTGCGCCCCGTTTTGCTCCGCTCCAGTTTCGCATGGGTCTTTTCGTAAAGCCAGAAACCCAGAAGGTAGTTGACGAGGATCGCGAGGATATTCCCGGCGGAAGCCGCCGCCAGCGCCACGCCGCTTTCCGTCCCGCTTGAAAGTGCGGCAACAAGGGCGGCTTCGGAACTGAACGGCAGCAGGGTCGCGGCAAGGAAAGCGGAAAGGAACAGCCCCAGAGGGCCGTAGGCATCAGGCATTGACGAAAGTACGGATGTTTTCGATCACTTTGGCAATGAGGGCATCACGCGCCTCGACGGAGGTCCAGGCGATGTGCGGGGTGATGTAGAGGCGCTCTTTGTGCTCGATTTCCATCAGCGGGTGGCCCGCGCTCATCGGCTCTTTTTCAAGCACGTCGAGGCCGATGTAGAGCGATTTGGCGTCGATGATGGCCGCCAGGGCCCGCTCGTCGACGATCCCGCCGCGGCCGAGGTTGAGCAAGACGGCCCCGTCTTTCATAATGAGCAGCTCGGAGTGGCCGATAAGCCCCTTTGTCGAAGCGTTGAGCGGGGCGTGGATGGTAACGATGTCGCTCTCCTCCAACAGGCGGCTGAGCGTCACTTTCTCGTAGTCGGGATTGTCGTTTTTCCCGGAGGTGGAGTAGTAGCGCACCTCCGCCCCGAAGACCTTCGCAACAGCGGCGACGCCCCGGCCGATCTCGCCCAGGCCGATAATGCCCCAGACCTTGCCTTTGATCTCATGGAAGGGGCGGCCGACATGGGTGAAAACCTCGCTGCGCGACCAGTCGCCGTTCTTGACGTAGCTGTCGTAGTAGCGGCTGTGGCCCAGCAGGTAAAAGAGCATGGAGAAGGTGTGCTGGATGACGGAGTCGGTGGAGTAACCCGCAACGTTTTTGACGGCGATGCCGCGCGCCTCGGCGGCGGGGATATCGACGTTGTTCGTCCCCGTTGCCGCCACACAGATCAGTTTCAGCGAAGGGGTCGCGGCCATCATTTCGTCGGTGATAACGACCTTGTTTGTGACGATAACGTCGGCGTTTGCGATGCGTGACAGCGTCTCTTCCGGCGCCGTCGTCTCGAAGGCTTCGACTTCGCCGAAAGCGTCGAAACCGCCGAGGTCCGTCTCCCCGAAGGTGAGGGTATCGAGCAGGACGATTTTCATCAGTGGTCGCTTACTTTTTCAATGATGGTCCGGGCCTTGGCCAGCGCGGCCTCCGGCTCGTCATAGACCAGGGCGACGGCGAGGCGGCGGCCCGGGTGGGACTCTGGCTTGCCGAAGACCCGCACGTAGCTGTTGTCATCGAAAAGGGCATCGTCCACATCGACGACCGGGGCGAAGGACTCCGCCGTCGCCTTGTAGGCCGCCGACGCGCCGCCGCCGTAGAAGGTGAAGCCGAGCGGCAGGCCGAGGACGGCGCGCAGGTGTAGGGCGAACTCACTCTGGCTCTGGGTGATGAGGGTGACCATCCCCGTGTCGTGCGGGCGGGGGCTCACTTCGCTGAAGTAGACCTCGTCACCCTGGATGAAGAGTTCGACGCCGAAGAGACCGCGGCCGCCGAGGCCGTCCGTGATCGCCTTGGCGATCGCCTGCGCCCGCTCCTTGGCCACATCGCTCATCTGCATCGGCTGCCAGCTGAAGACGTAGTCGCCGTCGCGCTGGATATGGCCGATGGGCTCGCAGAAGACCGTCTCAAAACCGTTGCGCGCCGTCAGCATCGTGATCTCGTAATCAAAAGCGATAAAGGCTTCGACGATCAGCTCGCTCGCATCGCCGCGCGCCTCTTTGGCCATCTCCCAGGAGCGGTCGAGGTCCGCTTCGCTCTTCATCACGCTCTGGCCGTGGCCCGAGGAGCTCATAACCGGCTTGACGACACAAGGGTAGCCGAGCCTCCCGGCCGCCGCCTCCAGCTCCTCGCGGGTTTTGACGAACTCGTACGGCCCCGTTTTGAGCCCCAGCTCCTCCGCGGCGAACTTGCGGATGTTCTTGCGGTTCATCGTTTTATTGACCGCTTCGGCGTTCGGGATGACATGGAACCCTTCCGCTTCGGCCTTGAACAGTGCATCGATGCTGATCGCCTCGATCTCCGGGAGAATGAAATCGGGCATCTCGGATCGGATCAGCTCCAGCACCGCCTCGGTGTCCTGCATGTTCACAACATGGGAGCGGTGGGCGACCAGATGGGCCGGTGCCCCCTCGTAACGGTCGACGGCGATCACCTCGAGTCCCAGGCGCTGCGCCTCGATGGCGACCTCTTTGCCGAGTTCCCCCGAACCCAGCAGCATGATACGAACGGAATTGCTTTTTAACGGCGCGGTAAACAGCATCGGAAGATCCTTGAAAATCAGATGCCTAATTGTAACGAAGGGAGCTAAAAATCAGTCGTGGTAATGGGCGCAGGTCGTGTAGTCGAAATTCTTGATGAGATTGGCAAGATCCGCGATACTGACGGGCTCTTTGAGGCGGCGGCGGTTGTGGTGCTCCACGCAGTAGGCGCACCCTTTGTGTTCGCTGTAGTCGTCGATGGCGCTAAGGATGATGACCCGCTGCTTCGGGTCGAGACTGTCGATCATTTTCAACGCTTCCACACCGGCTTCGAGGGCAAAATCCACAATGACAATGTTGTATCTTCCGACGGCGTACTTGGCTTTAAAATCCTCGAACGTAAAGACATAATCAACATGATGGTGGTACTGGTCGTGCAGGATCTCTTCTCTGGCGTAAGTGGCAAGGCCCTGTTTGTCGATAAGGAGGAGGTTCATTGTGGGAGTATCCAAAAAGCCCGGAGGCTTTCGGGATTAGAGGCGTGACTCGTAACGGCGCATCATATACAGACGTTTGAGCATTTTCTTGCGAGCTGCAATTTTCTCTTTTTTACGCTTCTCGGTTTCCGTTTCGTGGAAACGGCGAGCACGCGCTTCCGTAACAACGAGGTTACGGTCAGTCTGCTTTTTGAAGCGACGGTACGCAGCATCGAAGTTGTCGTCTTGACGAAGAACGATACCTGGCATTCACATCACCTACTTTCTTTAAAATTTGGACGCGAAGTATAACACAATCCGCATCCGAATGCAAAGCGGGGTTATTCCCAGACGAAAACGCGCATCGGCGTGTCGTCGCGGTTGCCCCACTCTTTCATCGATGCGTCGTAGAGCTTCGCCTGCGCGAACCCGAGCACGCGGTGCACGACAAAGTAGTTCATCGACGCCTCCAGCCCGCCGGTGCAGTAGACGATCAAGGGGGCATTCCTGTCAAGTCCCAATCCCTGCTCCAGCATCGCCGAGAGCTCCGCTTTCGGTTTGAGGCGGTTTTTCGGCGTCACGTTATAGCGCCAGAAGTAGCTGTGCGCCCCGCTGATATGGCCGGCGCGTTTTAGTACACCCTGCTTTTCAGCGCCGAAGTAGAAGCGCGCCGGGCGCGAGTCGATCATCGCCACTTTTCCCAGGGAAGCCCTCACCTCCTCCAGCGTCGCGATCATCCCGGCGTCGGTCTTGACGGTGTAACTGCCCGCTGCGTCCGCCGTCGCCGTTGCGGAAAGCTTCCCACCGGCAGCGGCGTAGGCGGGAAGACCGCCGTCAAGCAGGGCGCTGTTCTTGAACCCGGCATACGCCATCGCCCAGAGCACATAGGTCGCGCGCAGCAGGTCCTTGTTGTCGAGGTGGTGGGAGTAGACGACGACCATCGTATCCTCACCGATGCCCAGGCGGCGCATCTGCGCCTGCAGCTCCGCGGCGCTGCGCACTTCGGCGTGCCGGTCCACGCCCTGGCGCCAAAGCTCGATACTTGCGTTGCGTGCGTCCGGGATGTGCCCCTCCTCGTAAGCTTCCGGGGCGGAAACATCCACGATCACGAGGTTTTTCTCCTCCCCATGCTTGACAAGCCATTCGCCCGTCACCACCGGTTCCATCGCCGCCAGCGTTGCCGCCAGCGCCGTCAACATTATCCAAATACGTTTCAAGATTGACCTTCCTAGTAAAGATGTTCGCGTTTGAAATACTCCTGCGGCACTTTGCACAGCGGGCAGGCTTTGGGCGGCTTTTTGCCGCGGTGGATATGGCCGCACACTTCGCAGACCCAGATCTCCTCGTCGTCGCTCTGGAAGAACCCGTCGTCGATCATCGCCTGCTTCAGCGCGCCATATTCGCGTTCGTGCTCCACTTCGACCTTGCCGATGGCGTTAAAGAGACGGGCCAGTGCCTTGTGGCCCTCCTCTTCGGCGATCGCGGCAAAGTTCGGGTACATCTCCGTATGCTCATAGTGTTCCCCGGCCATCCCCGTCTCCAGGTTCTTCATCGTCGTGTCGAGCTCCTGGCCGTCGACAAGCTTGTGGTAGGCCTTGAACTCCGCGCGGGCATGCCACATCTCGTTGAGTGCCGCTTCGCGGAAGTGGCTTTCGATCGCATGCCACCCCTCATCGCGGGCAATATCCGCAAAGAGGTCGTACTTATTGCGCGCCATCGATTCCCCGGCGAACGCCTTCATCAGGTTGACCGCCGTCAGGTTGTCGGTGGTGCACGCCATCTCCTGTCCGCAGCAGGTCAACGTGCCGCCGCCGACGTGCTGCACTTCCACTTCATTTCCGCAGACGCTGCATTTGTAGGTCTGATACTGTTTCATCTTCTGCTCCTTCGCTCCCGGCGGACAACCCGCCACTTTATGACACTCCGGGCAAAACGGCCCGGCGCCGGCCTCAAGACGATCAAAACAGACACCATTATAGGATGGGTCGACTTTTGCACCACTTACTATTAAAGGAAAAAGATTATCCTTTATACTTCTCTTATTTCGAAGCCCCCAGCGGGATACATTGCGCTAAAATGCCCTTATGATTTCCCAGGACTCCATCGACGGGCTCAAATCCCGGATCGACATCGTCGACGTCATCGGTAACTATGTCGAACTGAAAAAGGCCGGCGCCAACTACAAGGGGCTCTGCCCCTTCCACGACGAAAAGAGTCCGAGCTTCTCCGTAAGCCCCTCCAAGCAGTTCTACCACTGTTTCGGCTGCCAGGCGAGCGGAGACGCCATCAAGTTCGTCATGGAGTACGAAAAACTCACCTACCCCGAAGCGATCGAGAAGCTCGCCGGGCAGTACAACTACAGCCTCGCCTACACCCAGGGCGAGCCGCGCCAGCAGCGCTCGCAGCTGATGGAGAAGCTCAACGACTGGTACCGCAGCCTGCTGGACAAAACACCCACGGCGATGCAGTACCTGCGCGAACGCGGCATCTATGAGTCGAGCATCGAACACTTCGGCATCGGCTACGCCCCCGCTTCGCACCTGACACTCGCTTTTATCAAGCAGAACCAGTTCTCCATGGCCGAAGCGGTCGATCTGGGGGTCGCAGGCGAGAGCGAGGGGCGCGAATACGCCCGCTTCATCGAGCGCATCACCTTTCCCATCCACGCCCCCAACGGCGCCATCGTCGGCTTCGGCGGCCGCACCATCACCGGCCACCAGGCCAAATATGTCAACTCACCGCAGACGAAACTCTTCAACAAGTCCCGCCTGCTCTACGCCTACAACCACGCCCGCGAGAGCATCCACAAGCGCAAGGAGATGATCGTCACCGAGGGGTACCTCGACGTCATCATGCTGCACCAGGCGGGCTTCACCCAGGCCGTGGCGACCCTGGGAACGGCGCTCACCAGCGAGCACCTGCCGCTGCTGCGCAAAGGCGAGCCGCGCATCATCATGGCCTACGACGGCGACGCGGCGGGGCGCAACGCGGCGCTTAAAGCCTCGAAACTGCTCAGTGCCGCGGGCTTCGACGGCGGCGTCGTCCTCTTCGAAGGGGGACGCGACCCGGCGGACATGGTCAAGGAGGGGCGCGTCGAGGAGCTCGGCGCGATGTTCCGGCAGACCCGCCCCTTTATCGACTTCGTGCTGGAAACGATACTGGAGCAATACGACCTGGTCACTCCCCGCGCCAAGGAGCAGGCCCTTGCGGAGACGACCGCCTACCTCAAAACCCTCTCCCCGCTGATGCAGGAGGAGTACAAGCGCCACCTCGCCGCGCGGATGGGCATCTCCCCCGGACTGGTGCGTGTCGGCAGCCAGCCGGTGCGCACGGCCGCACCCACCGCCCCCGTCGCGGCGCCCGCCGCCCACCGCGACCTGTGGGAGCTCTCCCTCATCAAAACGGTGCTGGAACGCCCCGGCGTCGTCGATGCGCTGCTGGATTTCATCGCACCGCAGATGCTGCGTTTTCACGCCCGGGAGTTCGCCACGGCCCTGCAGGGCGATAGCAGCACCCCGGAACTTATTCACATCGTCATGGACGAAGCCGTCCCCGTTTTCCCCGACGACGAGACCCTCAAGAGCGAACTGCTGATCTTTCTGCGCAAATATTACGAACATCGCCGCCAGGCCGTCATGCGTGACCCTTCCATCCCCAGCGACAAAAAATACTTCTTAAATCGTCAGATTCTCGGTAAAATTGCGAAACTCAAAAAAGGTGAACTGGTGGGAATCGACGCCTAAGCGCTCTCCCGCTCCTGTGCCTTACCAAGGAATTACCAATGTCAAAACGCAAAGCCATCGCGCTTTTCTCCGGCGGGCTCGACTCCACGCTTGCCATGAAGCTCATTATCGACCAGGGGATCGACGTCATCGCCTGCAACATCAACACCGGTTTCGGCGCCACCAAGGACCGCCGCGAACATATGCAGAACATGTGTGACCAGGTCGGCGCGGAACTGCGCATCATCGATATCCAGAGCGAGTACCTCCAGACGGTCCTCTTCGACCCCAAGCACGGCTACGGCAAGCACTTTAACCCCTGCATCGACTGCCATGCGAAGATGTTCGAAGTCGCCAAGCGCATCATGGAGGCCGAAGGCGCGAGCTTCCTCATCAGCGGCGAGGTCCTCGGCCAGCGCCCGATGAGCCAGAACAAAGACGCCCTCATCAAGGTCCTTAACGAGGCCAACGTCGACGGCCTTCTCTTGCGCCCGATGAGCGCCAAGCGGCTCGCGCCGACCATCGCCGAAGAGGAGGGTTGGGTCGACCGCGACAAGCTCGAGGGGATCCTCGGCCGCAGCCGCGAACGCCAGATGGAGCTCGCCGAACAGTTCGGCCTTGAAGATTACGAGAGCCCGGGCGGCGGCTGCCTGCTGACGGACGCCAACTTCGCCATCAAGATCCGCGACTACATCAAGTTTGACGAGCAGTTCGACGTGCCGGACATCCCCGTGCTCAAATGGGGCCGCCACTTCCGCCTGCCCGAAGGGGCCAAGATGGTGATAGGCCGCGACCAGGAGGAGAATGCGAAACTGCAGGAGATCGACAACGCGAAGTTCATGCACATCACGACCGTCGGCATCCCCGGTCCGCACGTGCTGCTGAGCAAGAACGCCAGCGAGAGCGACCGCGCCTTCGCCGCCCGCAGCATCCTCACCTACTGCAAGACCTCTCCGGACGAGAGTTATACCCTCGACGTGAACGGCGAAACCGTCACGACGACCCCGCTTGCCGCCCGCGCCGAGGCGGCAAAGTACTCGATCCTCTGATCAGAGGGTCGTTTCAAACTTCCTTAAGTGAGCGGCAAGTATAATTTTGCCTCTTAAAAATCTCCCGGGCCCTTAGCTCAGCTGGGAGAGCGCTTCGCTGGCAGCGAAGAGGTCACCGGTTCGATCCCGGTAGGGTCCACCATCCAAACCGAATATTTCCACTCTTCATTTTTTACGATACTCCAAAATAATTCAAAACGCTTTGCACTTTTCCCGTTGCATCAGGGAATTGTGAACCGCGTCGGAAGCACCTCGAACGCCGGTTCGGCCAGCAGGTTCCCCTGGTAGAGTACGATCCCCTCGCCGTGCAGCCACCGGTACTCCCCGACCGTTTCGACCCCCTCGGCGATCATATCGATCCCCAGGTCGAAACAGGTCCGGATAATGCCCCGTACGATCGCCTGCCGCGGGCCGTTGTGTTCGATGCCGCGTACCAGCTCCATATCGAGCTTGATCAGGTCGGGCTGGAACTCGGCCAGGAGGTTGAGGCCGGCATAACCGGAGCCGAAATCGTCGATGGCGAAGTGCATCCCGACACCACGGTAGGGGTCGAGCTGCGTCTTGAAGGCCTCGAAATCATCAATGATCTCCCACTCCAATATCTCCAATACGATCTGATCCATGCGCAGACCGCACCGCCGGGCCGTTTCACGCACAGACGCGACCGCCGTCGGTGAAATACCGATGCTCCTGGGCAGGACATTGAGGTTCAATCGGGTCGATAACCCTAGCCGGGCGGCCATTTCGATGGCGAGGATACGGCTCTCCTCGTCGAAACGGTGCAGACTGTCCGTTTCGACCTGATGAAGCACGCTCTCGGCCGTCTCGTTGTTCACGCCGCGCAGCAGGGCTTCGTAGGAGAAGATCGTACCGTTTCGGACATCAATGATGGGCTGGAAAGCAAAGGTGTAGTCGGGGTGTGGCGGCAACCCCTCCAGCGTGGCTGACTGTGACGCCGGGGTCTCTTCCGTCGGCAGGATGACTTCCGCCGACGTCGCATCGCTGTCGCTCAGCCTGGCCCGCCAGCTCCCCTGCTTGAATGCTTCGAGCAGTTTCACCGCGCGGTCCTGTCCCAGTGCGGTAAAGGAGGACTCCCTGCTAAAGAAGTCGCTGGCGCCGAGGAGCTTATTCACCTCATCGGGGGTGATGTCTGCATACCCCATCGTCCACGCCTCGAAGGCACGTTTGGCGATGGGTTCGCGTATGATGAGCGTGACCGCTTTGTGGCGCGGGTCGCGCCGGATCGTCTCGAAGAGCGCTTCGACCGTCGGCGCCTCCCCCTCCAAAACCTGGAAGAAGCTCCCTTCCGCATAGAGCAGCATGCCGGAGACGCCGTTTTTTTCATTGTTGCTTCGTGATGCAGCGAGCAGCTGCGCCAGCTCCTCCCGGCCAAAAGGGTGCGCGGCGGCACTGCAGTAGATCAGTTCTATCAGCTGGGACATAATCTTTCTCCCCCTCTTGCGATCTAAACTCTGATACTACTTTACCACACCGCCCGGGAAGAGGCCAGGCAGCGCTGAACGTATTGCTGCCTAACTTCATCTTTGCTACAATAGTTTCAAAGGCTTCAAGATGCTGAAAAAACCGACCCTAAAAAAAATCATATTGCAGCGGCAGCGGCCGCAGATCAGGTTCGTCAAAACAGGCGATGCTGCATCGTTTCTGCCGCCCCCGCCGCCGCTGCCCGGCAAGGCTTGACAGACGGTTACTGCACCTGCGTCACAGTGATGACGGACTCCCCTTTTTCCGTGTAGGCGGTCGTGTAGGTCAACGCGCTCTCGTCGACGCTTGTGTCCCCCTTCTTCTGCAGCCCCAGGAGCGACAGCCCCATCAGGTAGCTTCCGACCATCAGCTGGCCGGACACCCCTTCGCTTTTACTCGCCTTCTGCGCCTCCTCCATAATCGTCCCGAGGTCCTCTTTGAGGGTGACCGTCGTCGTCAGGACGGCGCTGCATTCGCGCCGGTTCCCTTCGAGCCCGCCGTCAACAACCTTGGTGAGTTCGTAGCGCCGCTCGATAAAGCCTTTGAGCACCCCGTCGTCATGTTTCAGATACGCGACCACTTCCTCCGCATCGCAATCGGGGGCCTTTTTGCTGCAGGCGCCCAGGCCCAACACCGCTGCCACTGCCAATCCCGCCGCCACTGCTCTTTTGATCATCTCTCTCTCCTGCTGCCAATCTTTCGGCAAATTGTAGCCAAACACGCGTTACGTTCTGAGGTGCACCATCGCCCTTCAAAGAAGCGCACGGGTCATCACGTAATCATCCATGACGAAACCGCCGCCGATCTCCTGGACCAGGGGGCCGCTGTTCGTAAACCCCTCCCGTTCGTAGAAGGCGACCGAGGGGTTGTGGCGGTTGACGGTCAGCACGAGTTGTGTAAGGCCGCGCGCCTTCGCTTCCGCCGCACAGTGTTCCAGCATCAGGTGCCCACCGCCTTTTCCCCGGACGGTACTGAGCACATAGAGCTTGCTCACTTTGAGCGCATCGGCTTCGGGGACGGTGGCACAGTACCCCACTGCCCTCCCGCCGTCATACAGGAGGCTGTAGCTGTAGCCGTTTGCCAGCTGTTCGGTGATGGCTTCGACGGATTGGAAAGAGTGCAGCATATAGGTCACCTGCGCAGCTCCGATGATCGGTGTATAGAACTCACGCCAGATCGTTTCCGCCAGGGAAGCGCACACAGCGATCTGTTCGGGTGAAGTGACCGGGACAATACGCATTGTTACAGCCTTTTACAACGGTAAATTTTTCAATCGCACAGCGTCCGGCAACGCCGGCATGGGAGAACGTAAGCACAGACTACGTTTAATCCCCCGACGGGGCTTTGCTGGCCTTTTCCCCTTCAAGCATAACCAATTTCGCGTAAAAAAAGGCGGTGTCCGCCAAAGGGATCAGCAGAAATATCACTATTTTGAGAGACAAAATTGTTGTTATTTTATGTTTTTATTATTTACAGGCACTATGCTATGATACTATTCATATCATCATTTGGAGCGCGGGAGAAAAAATGGCAACCACTTTTGTCGAAGCAAGAACCGAGGAGGAGCTGGAAAAAGTGTTTGCCTTCCGCTACAAGATCGTCTGTGAGAAACTGGGAGTCGACAGCCTCGATTACTGCGAACCCGGCCGCGAAACGGACGAATACGACGCCTACGCTATGCACTTTGCCGCCTTTGACGATCACGGGGAGGTCTCGGCCTGCGTCCGGCTCATTCACAACTCCCCTATCGGGTACCCGACGGCGAACCATATGCGATGCGACATCGATCCGGCGGCCCTGGAACCCCACAAAGTCGCCGAGCTTTCACGCATCTTCGTCAATGCGGAAAAGCGGGGCATTCAGGAGACCAAGCGCCTCTTCCAGGGGCTCAAAGAGATCGTATACCTCAAAGGCAAGGCGCTCGGCATCGAGTACACCTACGGCGGCCTGGAGCGGCCGTTTCTCAAACTGCTGAATATGTTCAAGTATCCCTACAAGCCCATCGGTGAGGAGCAGGACTATGTCGGGCGGCGCTTCCCCTGCATCATGTATACCGAAGAACTCGAAGCCGAAAACCCCGAGCTGCTGCACAAGGCCGACTGATGCGCGCCCCGCTCTCTCTCCTCCTCACCCTCTGCCTCGCTGCCGCTTCCGGGGCGACCGAAACGCCCTCCTCCTTCGACACCCTGCCCAGGATCGCCTCCCTGACCGACCAGATCGTCCACGACCTCAACCGCGTGACCGAAGTGGCGACCCTGACAAAGGAAAATGAGCCCTACCAGCCCTATATCATTACGACCCTTGAGGGCAAAGAGCTCGAACGCTTGGGAGTCCAGAACCTGCAAGAGGCGCTGGAACTCCTCCCGGGGGTCGATTTCGGCACCAACCTCCTTGATGCCAAAACGCCGATCTTCCGGGGGTCGAACCCCTTCGCCTTCGGGCAGGTCAAACTGCTGATCGACGACATGGTCGCCAACGACCTCCTTTACGACGGCTTCGCCGGCTACCTCTACATGCCGGTCGAGACCATCAAGCGTATCGAAGTGATCCGCGGTCCCGGGAGCATGACCGACGGCGTCAACGCCTACGCCGGGACGATCCACGTCATCACCTATGAAGAGGAGTTTGCCGTCACCGGCAAGGTCAACCGCGCCTTCGCCAAAGCCGGTTCGTACGATTCCGTTGCCGCCGGGTTTGCGACTTCGCTTACCGAAGGGGAACTCCACTTCCACCTCGACGGCTACGTGCTCAACGACAACAAACGCATCAGCAGCGGCCCCGACTCCGCCGCGACGGGGGCGTGGAATTTCACAACCCCCTTCTATACCATCGACAACACCCCGCTGGCACAGACGGGCAAAGCCCCCCTGCAGGCGGAGAGCTATGCACTCGGACTGAAACTCGACTACGATGCGTTCTACCTCAAGGCCAGGGGCACCTCCTTCAAGCACGGAAGCGCCTACGGGATCAACGGGATGCTGCCGCGCAAGGACGACCGTACCTTTATTCCGAGCTATCTGGCGGAGGTGGGCTGGCAGCCCGATGCCGGTGCCTTCGCTGCCGATATCCGTCTCGGGGCGAAATACGACGCCTTCGAAAGCGATGCCCTGCTGCTGCCCCCGGGCTTCGAGACCCCGAGCCTCAGCAACCCGCTGCTGACGACGACCTACCCGGAGGGGTTTACCGGGATCCATAAAGCGAGCCAGCGCGCCTTTTATCAAAGCAGCTACCTCACCTACAGCGGCTTTGACGCGCACAAGATCACACTGGGCTACCGCCTCACCCGCGAAGAGACCTACCGCGTCGTCACCGAAACGACCAATCGCGATACAGGGGTCGGCATGGTCGACTACAGCGACATCCTCCCCTTTATCGACCCGGACGCGAAACGCGATACCGTCATGGCCTCCATTCAGGACCAGATGGAACTTGGCCCCCGGATCAGCATCCTCTACGGTATCAACATCGAGAAGACTTCCCTGACCGACACCCAGTTCGACCCCCGGGTCTCGCTCGTCTTCCAACAGGACCGGGAGCATATTTACAAGGCGATCTACAGCCATTCGCACCGCAACCCTTCCTGGCAGGAGCTCTTCGTCATGAACACCGCCTCCGGCCTCGGGAACCCCGACCTCAAACCGGAGACCGTCGATACCTTCGAACTGGCCGCTATCCGCAAATTCGGCGGGCTCAATTATCTGCAGGCGGACCTCTTCTACCTCATCAACAAAGACCAGATCGACAAGAACCAGATCGACGAGGCCACCAGGGCACGGATCTTCCGCAACGCCCATGACACCGAACTCTACGGCCTGGAACTGGAGCTGCGGACCAATGTCACCTCCCGCGACCGCCTCTACGTCGGCTACTCCTACGTCAACGGCCACTCCGCCGAGGGCAACGCGCTGGCCAATGTCGCCCGCCACCTCGCCAAAGGGAGCTATCTGTATGAATTCACCCCCGAGATCAGCGCCGCAACGATCGTCAAATATGTCGGGGCGAAAAGCCGGGTCGACGGGGACCCCAGGGAGGACACGGACCCGTACCTGACGGCGGACCTCTCCCTGCGCTACGACAACCCCTCTGCGCACTTCTCCCTGACGGGCAGCGTGAAAAACCTCGCCGACGCCAAAGTCGTCTATCCCTCGGAACCTTACACCTACGTCAACGACTATCCGCAAGAAGGCAGAACCTTCTTCCTTACCCTGACGAAGGAGTTTTGATGCGCTTGTTGACGCTGCTGCTCCTGCTCTGCACCTCCGGGTTCGCCCTGCACTACAACACCCTGCAGCTCAACGCCGAAACCATCATCTTTCCCAAGCTTCTGCTGCTGAAAAAGCAGCCCGAAAGCCTGCTGATCGACGGCCGCATCCGCTTTGGCATCGTCTACGAGGCAGAAGACCGTGCCGTGGCCTCGAAACTCGTCAAGCGGCTGCAGCGGCTCTACCCCGGTACGATCGAGGGCTACCCCTTTGAGGCGACTATGTTACAATATCGGGAATTAGGCCCCGGGACCAAGGCGAGCGCCCTGCTGATGCTCCACTCCGAGACGCAGATGCGCCCAGCGGCCGCCTTCGCAAAGGCGCACGGGATCGTCACCTTTGCCTACAATATGGCATCACTGAAGCAGGGGCTGCTTTTTGGCCTAGGGATCGAGCGTACCACACGGGTTTATCTTAACCGTGAAGCGCTGTCGGAATATGGCATAGAATTTTCGGAGTCACTCTATCAGATTGTAAGGTTCATCGATGGAACAGCAGAAACCGGCCTCGCTCCAAAATAGGGTCGTCATCTCCGTCGTACTGGCCTTTGTCGTCATCTTCCTTTTCGTCTATCTCTTCTTCAGGGAGGCGAGCCATAACGCCCTCTACACGGTCGAAAAAGAGAAGGCCGAACTGATTGCCAATACGGTCGCACCGCTGCTCGCCGTCAACCTCTACCTCAGCCTCGACGGCAGCATCAACGAACTCGTCCGGCAGCTTGCCTCCAACCCCAACATTCTCGCACTCAAATTGAGCCGGGGGGAGACCGTCCTTGCCGATGTACGCCACAACGATCAGATCTGCCGCACCGCCGAAGAGTGTTTCAACGTCCAAAAACCCCTGCTGCACCCCGTCAGCGGCGAACCCTTCGCCAACCTGAATCTTGTCTATTCAAGTGCCCATTTCAACCAGATGGCCCACCGGTATAACCTTATTATTGTCTCGGTGGTAGGAGGCCTCGCCTTCCTCAGCATCCTTTTCGCCCTCTTCCTGCACCACAGCTTCATGCCCCTCAGGGCCATTGCCGCCGCCGCGAACCGTTTCAAACCCGGGGAACCGCTCACGCTCCCCCCTTCCGAAAAGTACGACGAGATCCGGCGCATTTCCGAAGCGCTGCGGGAGATGAACAAACGTATCACCACCTACGCCAGGCAGCAGGAAAACACGGCGCACAATCTCGAAAAAGAGGTCAGTAAAAAGACGGCCCAGCTTCGCCGCCAGCTCTATACCGACAGCCTCACCGGACTGCCCAACCGCACCAGGCTGATGACCGACATCGATGCGTCCAAACCGGGGACCCTCCTGCTCATCAACATTGACGATTTCAAGCAGATCAACGATTTTTACGGCCATATCGTCGGCGACCACGTCCTGATCAAACTTGCTGGCCTCCTGGAACGGCTCTTCCCCGGTATGACGCTCTACAAGCTCTCTGCCGACGAATTCGCCCTGCTGCAGAGCGAAACGATGCGGCATCACGATGTCGAAGCACTGATTGCCACCCTGATCGCCGAAGTCGAGACCATGGTGATCATCTACGAAGAAGCCGAGCACAGCATCCGGGTCACCGCGGGGGTCAGCCTCAGTATGGACAAGGGGATGGAGAAGGCCGACATTGCCCTCAAATCGGCGCGGAGCCGGCATAAGCCCTTCGTCATCTACGACGAAAGCCTCAACCTTGAGCACGTCTATGAGCAGAATATGCGGTGGCTGCGGCGGCTCAAATCCGCCATCGACGAAATGCGGATTGTCGCGTACTACCAGCCGATCTTCGACAACGAAAGCCTGGCGGTCAAGAGCTACGAATGCCTGATCCGGCTGGTGGAGCCCAACGGCAACGTCCTGCAGCCGAACCACTTTCTGCCCGTCGCCAAAAAGGCACGTCTGTATCTGCGGCTGACCCAGATCATGATCGAATCATGCTGCCGCCACTTCGCCGACCGGGACGACTCTTTCTCCATCAACCTCTCCGTCGACGACATCCTGGATGAAAAAACGGTCCTGTTCATCGAAGAGCAGATCCTCGCCCACGGCGTCGGACAGCGGATCACCTTCGAGATCCTCGAATCCGAGGGCATCGAGAACTACCAAGAGGTCTCCCGGTTCATCCATACGATGAAGCAGCTCGGCTGCCGTTTCGCCATCGACGATTTCGGCAGCGGCTACTCCAATTTTGAGCACCTGCTGCACCTTGACATCGACTACATCAAGATCGACGGCAGCCTGATCCGCAACCTCGACAGCGACGAGAACAGCCTCCTCATTGTCGAGGCGATCGTCAACATCGCCCAGAAACGGCAGCTCGCCTGTATTGCCGAATACGTCCACAACCGTAAAGTACTGGAGACGGTACAGCGCCTGGGGATCCAATTCTCCCAGGGCTTCTACCTGGGTGCGCCCCAGCCGGACCTGCTGGAGGCCTCCCCCGCCGCGAACGCGTGAACGGCAGGCGCTAGGGTCGGGTGATCGTGACGGTCAGGACACGCCCGAGCGGCACGTCGCCGCGCTTGACGAGATCGACGCGGTAGTAGGAGACATAGGTTTCGTCCGTACTTTCAGCTGCCTTCTCGATCTTCCAGCTGCCGCTCCCCTCGACCGTGATCTTCGCATCGTCCAGGATCGCCCGGTCCGCCGCGTCGATGTAGAGTACCAGCCGCCCGCCGCCGTGGTCTTCGACCTTCATCAGCTTCGTACCCGGGGCGACATACTCCCCCTGGCGAACGTAGAGGGTTTTGAGGTACTGCCCGCGGAGCGCGATGCGCTTTTTGGCGATCGTATCCTCCAGCTGGGCAATGAGGTTTTTAAGGTCTTCTGCCTGCATTTTCAGTGCGAGCAGCTCGGTCTTGTACTGGTCTTTCGTAAAGCGGTTCTGGCTCGCAAGATCTTTGATGCTGTCGTACTGCGCCTGCTTGACGGCGGTCTGCTCCTGCAGCAGCTTCAGCTTCCGGCGGTCATTGGCCAGCTGGATGTCATCAAGCGCGTGATCGATCTCGATCACAACCTTGTTGAGGGTTTTGAGCTCGTCACGCTGGTCGAGCTTGACGATGCGCCCCGAGACCTCTGCGCTCACCGTGGCCGCATCATAGGGCTCCACCTTCGCCTTGTAACTCCCCGCCGCCAACGGCAACGCCGCCAGCAGCATCATCAAAAAATATTTCATCGTTTTCTCCTCTTAAATAGTAACACGTCCGTGCGCTTCGTCCTCTGGTATTGATACGGGACCGATCCCGTTGATGACGGCGTAGAGCGTCGGAACATAGAGCAGGTTCAGCACCGTACCCCACAGTAGGCCGAACCCGATGGAGACGGCAATCGGCTGCAGGATCACTGCCTGCCCGGTCGCATAAAAGATCAGCGTAAACAGCCCCAGGAAGGTCGTGATGGAGGTGATCAGAATCGGCCGCAGACGCATCTTCGCCCGTTCATAAAAGGCGCGGGTATCATGGGTGCCGTGCAGGAAATCGAGCATGATGATCCCGTCATTAATGACGACCCCCGCCAGTCCCAGCAGCCCGATGACCCCGGGCATGGTGAGGTTCATCCCCATCAGCTTGTGCCCCACCAGCGCCCCGAGGATGGAGAGGGGGATCACCGACATAACGATCAGGGCGTACTTGATCTTCGAAAAGATGAACAGCAGGGTGATCAGCATCAAAAAGAGGGCGACGGCAACGGCACGCTTCATATCCGACGCCAGCTGCTCATTACGCTCCTGCTCCCCGAACAGTTCCGCCTTGACCCCCGTTTCGCGTACGGCGTCGAGGACCGGGGCGATCTGCTTCAGGACCTGCGACGGAGTCGTGACCCGCTTGTTGACCTTCGCGAATACCGTCTTCACCACCGTGCCGTCGCGCTTTTCAATCTGGTTGAAATCGCGGCGGCTCTCAAAGGTGACGATATCACCGAGGTTGACGTAGGTACCGTCGGAGAGCGGGTACTGGAACCGCTCCAATGTGCTGAGGCGGTCCTTCTCGAGGGCACGGGTCTTGATCTCCATCACCCCGCTCTCGTTGAAGGTCATCGCCCGGCGGTTGTCGAGGAAGTACGCGGCAAGGGTGCGGGCCACTTCCGCTTCGCTCAGCCCCAGCCGCTCGCCGTAGTCGTTGACGCGCAGCCGGATCTCCCGCATCCCCGGTTCGAGGTTGTTGCTGACGGAGACGACCCCCTTGACCTTCTCCAGCGCCGACTGCACCTGCTGCATCGCCGCGATCGTTTTCGTTTCGTCCGCCCCGGAGAAGTTCACCTGGACGTCGATGCGCACGACCCCGGCCCGCTGTTCCCGTACGCCCAGCTCCTCGAACGCATACTGCTGCCGCAGCGGCGCCACCAGCGCTTCGAGATCGTCCACCAGTTCATAGGTATGCTTTGTACGCTGTTTTTCGGGGTCGTCGTAGTTGAACGAGAAGTTCAGCAGCGGTGCGAGGTAGCGGTCGAAGACGTTGTCCGGCACCATGTCGTAAAGCTCCATCGTCACCAGGAAAACGTGTTCCCCGGTTTCCGCATCCCCGGCCATGGAGACCCGTGAACCCGTCACCGTCGACACCGATTTGAGCGCGTAGCGCTCCTCCTCCGCCAGGATGCGCCGCTCGATCGCCTGGGCGACTTCGGACGTCTCCTCGATCGGGGTGTTGATATCAAGCTTGCCGGTCACATAGAGAAAGGAGCCGTCATGCTCCGGGAAGAACTGAAAGTTCATACTCTTGACCGTCAGGAACGTCAGCAGCGGTACCGTGACCAGGAAGAGCGCGAGGACGCTCTTTTTATAGCGGATCAGCCCGTGAAGGATCGTTTCGTAACCGTTCTGGATCCGCGTCCAGTCTACCATGTTCTTCTGCTTCTTGAGCACCTCTTCGGCATGCAGCGGCAGGAAAAGGAAACTCTCGATCAACGAACCCAGCAGGATCATGATGACCATGATGGGGATGAGAATGATGAACTTGGAGATCTCCCCGCTGAGCATAAAGAGCGGTAAAAAGGCGACGACGGTCGTCACCGTTGCCAGGGAGACCGGCAGGATCATCTCTTTGAGCCCCGCCATCACCGCGGCATGCCGCTCCATCCCCTCGTTAAGATGGCGCTGGATATTCTCCGCCACAACAATAGCGTCGTCGACGACGATCCCGATGACGATGAGCGCGCCGAGCAGGGAGACGATATTGATGGAGTAGCCCAGCACATAGATGAAGACGATGCCGATGGCAAAGGAGAAAGGGATCCCCAGGGCCACGATGGAGGCGATACGGACATTGATGAGCAGCGCCATGGAGAGGAAAACGAGCATCAGACCGAACATCAGGTTCGAGAGCACCGTCTCCAGGCGGCTCTGTACCGGCTTGGAGGTGTCATGGTAGAAGTCGAAATGGATCTGCGGATAGTCGCTTTGAATGTTCTGTGCAAAGCGTACGAGCTCCTGCGAAAGGGCGATGGCGTTGCCCTTGTCCCCCTTGGAAATATTGAGCGTAATGTTCGGACGACCGTTGAAAGTCGAGATCGTCGTATCCTGGGGGTGTTCGATCACGACGCGGGCGATGTCGCCCAGGCGGACGTATTTTCCACCGACGCCGAGCATCGTCGCTTCCCACGCCGCGGCGTCGGGCTTGCCGTGAACGGTAGAGAGGAAGACGAAGTCCCCCTTCTGCTCGATATCCCCGATGGGGTAGATGTACGAGAGGTTGGCGATCGCCGACGTCACGGCACTGCGGCTGAGCCCGAGGGCTTCGATGGCCTGCGAATCGAGACGGACGGAGACCTCCTCGTCCGAGTCCCCGTACATGACCACTTCGCTGATGTTGGGGTAGCGGGCGAAGCGGGTCTTGATCGCCTTGGCCGCCTCGACCAGCTCCCCGTGCGTCAGCGTATCGCTGGAGAGCGAGAGGGAGACGAGGGGGCGGTTGTGCACCGCCAGCGTCGCCACCGGTTCGACCATGTCCGAGGGGAGGTACTGCCGGCTCTTGGCGATGGCGTCTTTGGCCTTGTTGAGGGCGTCGTTTTCGTTCGCCCCCTCCTGCAGCGTCAGGACGATCGCGAAACTGCCGGGCTTGATGACGGTTTCAATCTTGTCGATGCCGTCGATGCTGCCCAGCGCATCCTCGATATCGCGCACGGCCATCTTGTCGAGGTTGTCCGCGCTGCTCCCCGCGTACCCGCCGCTGATCGTCACCCGGTCCAGGGTCACCAGCGGGAAGAGCTCCTTGGGGATGGAGACGTAAGCATTGACGCCCATAAAAAGCACGAAGAGCAACAGCACGTAGTTGAGGCGTTTGTTGCGGATAAAGTATTCAATGATTTTCAGCATACGCGATTATATCGCCGCCGTTTGCCGCTGGTCAAGCATTTTGGGATATAATTTTCGGAAATTAACTTTACAGCGTAAGGAGCCCCTTATGAAAGTCGCCGTCCCCGTCAAAGACGAGACCCTCCAGTTCTTCGGCAATGCCGGACATACGCCCTTTTTTGCCGTCTACACCGTCAAGGGCGCCGGCATGTTCCGTGCTTTCGAGCTTGAAGGGCTGCGGGCCAATCCCCGCACCGACCTCGACCATGATCACGATCATGAGGACGAGCATCACCACTGCTCCCACGACGACAACGACGAGGCCCACGCCAAAGCGCACCTCGTCATGGGGGAAGCGCTCGAAGACTGCGACTTCATCGTCGTCAGCCGCGCCTGCAAAAACACCGCGGCGGCCATGGCCGAATACGGCGTACATATCCGCAAGTACAACGGCGACCCTGCCAAGGCCGAAGCCGTATTGCGCAGCGTCTCCGCCCAGCTCGCCTGAGGGGCGTTACACGCTCACCGTGCGATGCCGGAGAGTTCCGGCAGTTGAAGGCACTCCGTGCAGTGCAGTGGCGTAGAAACCTGAAAAAAGATTAATTTTTTTCATCCAACGGAAAAAGCAGGGGCAACATTGCGGCCAAAGCGCTATGATGCCTATAGCTGTATCCGGTTTTTTCACGAACCCTCCTGTTTTTGAAACTCCTTTTTACTCCCGGATACAGTGTTTTTCCTTCTTTGTCGCACCCTCGCGGTGCACCCTTCGCTAGGCTTTTATTTCACAATGCGATTTCGGCGTCTCCCAGAATTCGACGGAGTTCACCCTGATGCCCAGCGGCGCCATCTTTTTCTGCACTATTGTCAGCATCCACGCCGTCAGCTGCTCGCTGGTAGGGACGAAATCGACGATGACCATCCCCTCGTATTTTTCGCGTATCGCACCGATCTCGCCGTCGACGACTTC
This sequence comes from Thiomicrolovo sp. ZZH C-3, assembly GCF_054862725.1. Taxonomy (NCBI): domain Bacteria; kingdom Pseudomonadati; phylum Campylobacterota; class Epsilonproteobacteria; order Campylobacterales; family Sulfurimonadaceae; genus Thiomicrolovo; species Thiomicrolovo sp. ZZH C-3. The sequence goes on along the minus strand of NZ_JBTKXX010000001.1, from coordinate 157,042 downwards.
CAGCCGCGGCGTCCAGTACCCTTCGTCATGCAGGAAAAAACGGCTGTCGTCCATTGTGCCCTCCGTGCAGTAGTGCGACATCATGTCGGGGAAGAGCGGGTCGTTGCGGTCGATGATGAACTTGTGGTCCAGCGTGGCGTCGAGCCACTGCTTGAACCAGTTGAGGTGTTTGAAATCGGTCACCATCCCGTTTTGCAGCGTCTCCGCGGCGAGAAAAATCTTGATCCGTCCCTGGTGGCCGTGCAGGTGGCGGCACATCAGGCAGTCATCGAGGCTGTACTCCGTCTCCAGGCTCTGCGACCAGACCCGGTGGCCGTAACAGAAGTCGAACTGTTTGTCGATAATCCACGTCATGCCGCCCGCCTCACTGGAACTTCAACGGGATCAGGCTGCGGTCTTTTTCGAACGCGCCCGTCACGTAGGTTGTGGACGTAGAGGCATTGATGTCACACGCCCCCCGGAAGGCCGTACAGCCGTGTTTGAGGTTGAAGAGCCCCACATAGACGGAGTCCGTCTCGAAGACCTGCATGATCTTCTTGCCGATGTAGCGGGTCAGGTCCTCCTGCAGCCAGCCGCGGCGCGCGCACCAGTTGACGAAACGGTTGATCTTGCTGATGCCGCCGAGCTTCTCGCGCGGGATGTAGCCGACGACGACCACGGAGCCCCTGTCCGCCTGGTCCTGCCCGAACCGGATAAAGTGGTGACTGCAGACGGCATCGAGCTGGGTCGTGACAAAGACGGGCTCGTGCGTTTGCGCATTGTTGGGGAAGGTCGCCATGCGCGGTTCGGGGTTCCAGCGGCCGCTCATCAGCTCCCGCTCGTCCTCCGGCACGGCCCCGGTGTACATCTTCGCGATGCGCCCCGCCGTCCCGATGTTGCCGCAGGCGGCGTCTTCCATCACGTTGGGGTCTTCGCGGTCTATCTTCAACGCATCGAGGACCTGACCCATGTAAAACATCGCATAGAGGCGCATGACATAGTGCCCCTCCTCCGAGAGACGCTGACCGGATTCATGGATATTTTCATTGACGCGGAACGCCTTCACGGCGCGGTACTCCGCCACGGCGTGCGCGAGTTTTGTTTCATCCTCGTGGCCGAAGTGGCAGAAAAACCGTTCGCGGACGAATGCGTCAAGCTCCTCTTGTGTCGGGACCATCGCTTCTCCTCTAAAATAATAGGGGCATTGTAGTAGCCAAATACCAACATGTCCACCCGTATTTAGACGCTGGTTTCATTTTAAGTTTTGCTTTATATGATTGTAACATGCCATTCAAGATTACCCGCTTTGAGACGATTCCCCTGGAAGCGCCGGCGTTCGTGCGCCCCGTCCGCATCCTCTACACCCAAAACGGCCGGGAGCTGAGCTGGGAGGCCGTCAAGAGCCACGACAGCGTCGCCGTTCTCCTCTACCATACCGAACGTGAGGCCTTTCTCCTCGTCAAACAGTTCCGCCCCCCGGTGCACATGAACCACCCTGAACACTTGTTCACATATGAGCTCTGCGCCGGGATCGTCGACAAAAAAGCCCCCCTGCTCCAGATCGCCAAGGAGGAGATCGACGAGGAGTGCGGCTACGACGTCCCGCTGGAAAAGATCGAGAAGATCACCTCCTTCTTTACCAACGTCGGCATCTCCGGCGGCCAGCAGCACCTCTATTTTGCCGAAATCGACGAGACGATGCGTGCCCACGACGGCGGCGGCATCCACACCGAGGAGATCGTACTGGAGTGGGTCCCGCTCACGGAGGCTAACGCCTTTGTTTTTGATGAAAAGAGGGCGAAAACCCCGGGGCTGATGTTCGCGTTTTACTGGTTTTTCGCGAAGTAGAAGTTACGGCAGGACGCCGAAGCGCGTGAGCGTCTCGGTCAGCTCTTTCGTTTCCGAAGGCCCGATGTGCCTGTAGACGACCTTCCCGCTGCTGTCAAGGATCACCTGCGTCGGCATCATGCGGACTTCATACTGCACTGCCACCTGCCGTTCGCGCCGGATGTCGATAAAGTAGATGGCACTGCGCGGATGCTCTTTTTTGATTCTGTACAGCGTGCGCGCCATATCTTCACAGCTTCGGCACGACGTCGAGCCCAGTTCAAGCAGCACCGGTTTGCCGCGGCCGATCTTCGGAGCGACGAGGTTATACGGCGTCACGTTCAGCCTCGACTCATGGGACGCTTTTTCCTGGCCGCAGCCGCCCAGCAGCAGCATAAAACCGATCAAGAACATTCGAAACATATCACCCCTTTTAAAAGACAAGATAAGCCTGGTAGGCCAGGTAGACCGCGATGGCCGCAAGCAGCAGGATGAAAAGGGCATTGACCCCGTTCGCGATCCGCGCCAGCAGCGGGCTCGACGCCATCCGCTGGGCGAACCCCAGGGAGATCCCCGCGGCCAGCAGAAGCAGACCGTGTCCCAGCGCAAAGAGCAGCACCAGGGCGTACGAGTAGGCCCAGCCGCTCTGTTCCGCCACGGCGATGATGGCCGCCAGCGGTGCCGAAGCGCACGGCGTGCTGACCAGGCCGAAGATCATACCGATGAGCAGCGCACCCGCCAGCTTGAACTTCAGCAGCCGGCCGGCAATAAACGCCTTGTCGATCTGCCCCAGCCACCCCATGGCATAGGCGACGACCAGGAGGGTTGCCGCGGCGGCGAGCGCGTAGGCCCAGAAGGGCGCGACGCTGAGCAGCGCCCCGGCCTTGGCCACCGTCAGCATCAGCAGGGAGAAACTGATGACAAGGCCGGTGACGAAGAGCAGGGAGTAATAGAGCGTGAAGCGCTGTTTCTGTCTTGGGGTCATCTCCGCTGAGAGCCCGAGGACGCTGCCGATGAGCAGTGGCAATGTAATGATTGAACAGGGCGCCAGCGAGGTCAACACCCCGATGCCGAAGGCGGCGGCAAGCGCGATAATGCCGTAGTGGCCGACCAGTTCGGCCAGGCTCTGCTCGAGTATCATTTAACCTGAAGCTTCCGGTACGCTTCGATGAACTCACGGGCGCTGTCGCCGCGCCAATACTCGGCCAGACCTACCAGACCGTCTTTGAGATAACGGGCATCGAAGCCTTTGAGCCTCAGATAGGTGCGCGCCATAATCGCCCGGTCTTTGTGGGGACAGGCGGTCACGATGGTTTTGCTCCTATCAAGCTCGTTCAGCCGCTTCGGCAGTTCATTGAGCGGTATATTGATAGACGCAGGCATATGCCATGCCTCGTACTCCTCCTTGAAACGGATATCGACCAGCTGGGCCGTTCCCTCTTCTAGCATCACACCCAATTCGACACTGTCGATCTTCATCGCCTTGCGCTCTTCATAGGTAAAGCTTTTCAGATAATCATCATAAGTTACCGGATTCGTATCGGCCAGGAGTCCGAGGGTGCACAGACAAAACAGTATGATCTTTCTCATTTTTTTCCTTCATTATGGATGAGAGCTTTGCTACAGCAACAACGATGCCTTTTCCGGCTTGCGAACAGTGCGTATGATCCGATAACCCGGCGGCAGATTCCTGATGGCACAGGAAAGGCGTTTGGAAAACCTGTTCGTACTAATGCGGGCGCGATTGCAAAGTGATATCGGTAGCATTAATCATCATCATTGAAGAAAGCCTCTTCTTCCGCCTTCTCTTTCGCCGCCTGCAGCGCATCGAGTTCCGCCTGGCTCATCATCAGCATTTTCATCTTTTTGACAAAGATGGTGCGGTCGGGCAGCTTGGTGAAATAGGCGTAGGTGCCGTACCCCATGACCAGTACGGTGGTGATGAGGATGAACTTCTGCAGCGGCGAAAAGGTCTGGATGGGCTCTTTATAGTTCATCTCGCAGACGCCGCCCGGGCAGTATTTCGGATCTTTGCGTTTGATCCAGGCGAAGATCTTGCACCCCAGGCAGATGGAGAAGGCCGCTTCAAAAAAGAGCAGCGCCATACAGATGAGACACACCAGCACTTTGAGCGGGTTGGGCTGGAAGTCGATGACCAGGTAGTAGAACATCGGCCAGGCCAGCAGAAAGCCCAGGATCCAGGCGAAACGTTTTTGGGCGGCCCCGACGTACTCGGGCTTCTGGTTCCGGACGAAAAAACGCCCCAGCATCAGGCTCGGCGCATAGCGCGGCTGGATGATACGCAGCGTAAAATCAACGGCGAAGAAGGTCACGAAATATTTGGAAAAGACCGCCGTGCCCAGCATCACCCCGTTCGTCAGTCCCAGGAAAGCCCCGACAAACAGAATTGCCGCCGCCGCGCGCGCCTCTCTCTCATTGAGCATGCCCACCTCGTAGCCGGGCACCTTTTCACCGTAAGCGAAGAAGCTTTTCATATCCACGCGTTTCTCCTTGAAATCAGAGGCGCGCATCGCGGCCAAACACTTCCGTCATGACCGGACGCCTCTTTAATGACGGGAACTATAGCACATTCGGAACAATAAATCAATATATCTTGATATTTGTAAATTGATTGGCTACAATGCTGCTATCCAAACGGCGAAAGGAAACAGCATGAAACGTCTCCACATCCATATCTCCGTCGACGATCTCGACAAAAGCCGGGCGTTCTACACCGCCCTGTTCGGCGCGAAACCGACGAAGGAAAAAGCGGATTACCTGCAGTGGCTCATCGACGATCCCGCCGTCAACTTCGCGATCTCCACAGGCAAGAGCAAACGCGGCCTCAACCACCTGGGGCTGCAGTTCGACAGTGACGAAGCCGTCGCCGAGACCGAGGCCCGTCTCGTCGCCGCGGGCATTGCGGGCGAGAAACAGAGCGGCGCGCAGTGCTGCTACGCCGCGTCGAACAAGTACTGGGTCCAGGACCCCCAGGATGTCATCTGGGAGAACTACCATACGATGGAGCAGATCGAGGTGTTCGGCGGCGACGCCTTTACCGGCGGGGTGGGCTGCTGCCAGCCGACGTTCTCCGAAAACGGCAAGTGGTCGACGGCCGGGGGCTGCTGAGCATGGATGTCTTCCTCAAAAGCGTCGCGGCCCTCAACGACGAGACCCGGGTGCTGATCCTGCGTTTCCTCGACGAGCACGGGCCGCTCTGCGTCTGCGACCTGCAAAGCTCCCTGGAGATGATCCAGTCGCGCCTCTCGCGCCACCTCAAGATCCTCAAAGAAGCGGGATTCCTGAAGGTCGAGCGCAAAGGGACCTGGGCCTACTACGCCATCAGAAGCCCCCTCGACCGTTTCCGCAGCGAAGCGCTGGAGGAGATCCGTCACCTCGGCATCACACTGCCGAAACTGCAAAAACTCTCCGAAACTGACCAAGGATGTAAGTTATGAGCAAGAAAAAAGTACTGATCCTCTGCACCGGTAACAGCTGCCGCTCCATTATGGCCGAAGCGCTGATCAACGCCAAGCTCGGCGACTGCGTCGAGGCGTTCAGCTCCGGCGTCAAGGCCAGCGGAAAGGTCAACCCCAACGCCCGGGCCCTGCTCGAATCCAAAGGGTATTGGAAAGAGGGGTACCACTCCAAGGTGATCGAAACGGTTCTGAACAACGCCTTCGACCTCGTCGTCACCGTCTGCGATCACGCCAAGGAGAGCTGCCCAATGTTCCCCAAAGCGGTCAAGACGATCCACGTCGGCTTCGAAGACCCCTCGGGCAAAGCCGAAGCGGAATACGCCAAAACCCTCGACCTGATCGAACGGGAGCTGCTGCCCGTCGTCAAAGCGGAGCTCTGCTAGATGTGGCATGAGCTCAGCCGCGCCTTCGTGTACGAGACGCTTAACCTCCAGGGGCGGTTCGCCGACGCGCTGCACTTCTTCCTCTACGATACGGTCAAGATCTGGTTCCTGCTGATCACCATCATCTTTGCCGTATCGTTCCTGCGCACCTGGATGAACACCGAAATGGTGCGGGCCTACCTCGCCGGGAAGAAAGAGTTCACCGGCAACATCCTGGCCGCACTCTTCGGGATCATCACCCCTTTTTGTACCTGTTCGGCGATCCCCCTTTTCCTGGGCTTTCTGCAGGCGCGCATCCCCGTCGGCGTCACCTTCAGCTTTCTCATCTCCGCCCCGCTGAACAACGAGATCGCCATCGCCATGCTCTTCGGGCTCTTCGGCTGGAAGATCACCGCGCTCTACATCGGCTTCGGGCTGGCCGTGGCGATCATCGGCGGCTGGCTGATCGGCCGGACCAAAGCGGAGCGGTACGTCCTGCTGGACGTGCCGGTAATGCAGGGCGACCTCCATGTGGCGGCGACGTCGCTGAACCTGGCACAGCGTGCCGGCGACGCCTGGAAAGCAACCCTGGAGATCTTCAGAAAGATCTACCTCTGGGTCATGGCCGGCGTCGGCGTCGGCGCATGGTTCCACGGCTTCGTCCCGGCGGAGTTTATCGCCGACTACGCCGGCGGCGACGCCTGGTACGCCGTGCCCGTTGCGGCGGTGATGGGCATCCCGATGTATGCCTCGGCCGCCGGCGTCATGCCGCTGGTGGAGGTCCTGACGGAAAAGGGGATGCTGCTGGGCACCGCGCTGTCGTTCATGATGGCCGTGACGGCGCTGAGCCTGCCCGAAGCGATCATCCTCAAACAGATCCTGCACACCAGGCTCATCGCCACCTTCTTCGCCATTATCGGCGTCGGGATCATCGGTGTCGGCTATCTGTTCAATATCATCTTATAAGGAGTCACAATGGAAAGACGAAACTTTTTAGGCATGGGTGCGGTCATGGCCGGAGCGGCCATCCTCCCGGCCGCATCGCACGCCGCAACCGCAGAGAAAAAACCCGAGGGGGCCGTGACGCTCTATTATGAGTTTCGCGTCCCGATGCCCGAGAAGAAGAGGGTACTCAACAACATCGACGGACTCTCTTCCTATCTGAAGGGGAAACAAGGCTTTTTGAGCTTCTCGTTCAAGCAGATGACAGGGGAGTCGACCATGGTGCGCAACTACCCCGCCCACCTCAAAGGGGTGCTCGACCGCGGGTACGCCGACGGCAACGGCCACCCCACCTCCCCAAAACTCCCGCTTTTCTATACGCTCTTCATCCGCTTCGACTCCTACGATGCGCTGATCGCCTCCCAGGCGCAGACGTGGTTTGCCGAGCAGATCGTCCCATCGCTCTTTGCCTACAAACCGACGACGCCTCCGACCAAGACGCCGATCAAGCTTGATTACTACGAAGGGATCTACACAACCGTCGCCGCGGGGGACCGCCAAAAGCTCTATACGACCTCCGATGAGATCAAGACCTTTCTTCAACACCAGTCCGACGAAGTGAAAAACCGCTACGTCACCGTTGAAAACCACGTTATGATCAAGGACGCCAACCGCGAAGCCTTCAATCAAAAAGTCGCGCGTCTGCTGGGCACCGCGCAGCAAACCTTCCGGCCCGACGTTCACGATGCGGCGTATGACGACCGCTATCCCCACGGCCAGGCCGGTACGGCGCAGAACAGCCATTACCGCAAAGCGGTGACGACCGAGATCCTGCAAAACGCGTTTGCCGACGGCGATACCCGCAGCTACATCATGCACGGCGTCTGGGAGAACATGTACGATCATGAGAATTCGCACCTCGACCCGCGCTTCCTCGCCGCGGCCGGCCCCGTCGGCGCCTACGTCGTTTCCGGCCCGGTCGAGCCGTTCTACGATACGATCAAACAGAGCCATTAAAGGAGAAACATCATGAAAATCGAAATTCTGGGCACGGGCTGCAGCAAGTGCAACGAGCTCGAGGCAAAGGTCAAGCAGGCGGTCGCCAAGAGCGGCAGATTCCTGCAGGTAGAGAAGGTCAGCGACCTGCAGAAGATCATGGCCTACGGGGTCATGAGCACCCCGGGGCTGGTCATCGACGGCGAGGTGAAGTCGACGGGCCGTGTGCCGAGCGTCGACGAGATCCTGGCGATGATCGCCTAAGCCGCTTCCGGTACCTCCCGTCCGGATAGCTTCATTGCCGGACCGCCGGCGTTGAATGGCGCTCACGCAGGCTAACGTCTCCGTTTTGACTGCAAACAGGGCTGTAACACCCGACGCAAAGCCTGCCTGCTTCCGTTTTCGCTCTTGCAGGCACATTTTTCCCACCGAACAACTCCCCCTCTCCGCATCGACACTGAAAACGTCCTTGGTTGTTACCGGAAAAACGCTCTTTTCGCAATATTTTTTAAATAATTGTCATAATCTGTTTTTATTGTGATACAATGTCTTAGGAAACTTTTAATGTTATAAAATAGTTATCACAAATGGAACTGATTAAAGGTTTCTGCTTTCCCGGGGCCGACACCCCGGGCCATACCGAACCATGGAGGAGGAAACGTATGAACCATCGCATGAAGCAGTTAGGGTGCCTATTGGCCGTCAGCATGTTATTCGGCGGCTGTGTCGCCACGAAGAGCACCGAGCCGGCTCCGCAGCCCGCCCCGGCGGAGCAGCCGTCTGAAGCCCCCGTAGCGACGACGGCCGAAGCCCCGGTGCAGGCCGCCCCGGCTGTCACGCCCAAAGCCGCGCCGAAGCCGGCCGCACCGAAAGCAGCCCCCAAAGCGGCAGCACCGGTCCCGGATGAAGCTGCCGCGGCAACGCCGGCCGAGGAGAAACCCTGCGACCTGTACAATGTCGAAGTGGCTATGGACGAAACCACCCTTAACGTCGGCAAAAGCGTCAGCCTTTACGTGCACGTCAAGGCCAATGGCTTCCCGTTGACCGGCCATGAAGCCCACGGCGTCAAAGTCACATTCAAGGGCCTGGGATTTGCATCCAACCCGCCGGCATCCGAGTGTCTGCGGGTCCACCCCAACGGATCGGACATCATCTACAATGTCACGGCGGCCAACGCCGGCACCTATGATGTCATTGCGGACGTCGCCTTCTACCCGACCCGCAACTGTGAAGCTTCACGCGTGACGAAACAGTCGAACGCACTGACCGTTAACGTCAAATAAAAGCACCCGGCGGCGGATCCACTCCCCGCCGCCACTATCCATAACACTTCGTTATCTTAAGACCCCACAGGATTATTCGTATTACTTCTTTATCACCTTTTCCCAAAAGAACTGTATTTTTTTAATTTTTTGTCAGAAAATGTTGCCGCTGTGCTATAATGATGACCTTTTGGAACCTTTAAAATATACATATAACCAAGTATGTAGAAAGAATTCGAAGGTTACCTAAGGGTCCGGGAGGTGAGAGGACCGGACCCAATTTCATCACAGAAAAGGAAGAACATGATTCAAAAGTACGTGCGGCACGCCGGAGTCCTTCTGGCCGTCAGCCTGCTGTTCAGCGGATGTCTGAAAAATGCGGAACCGGCGGCGCAGAATGACGCAGGAGAGCCGGAAGTCCTCGGCATCGTCAATGAACCCAACGCACCGGAAGTCGAACCGGTACCGCTTCCGATGGCACCGAAGCCTACTCCGGAAAAACCGAAAGCCGTCGCCAAAGCCAAACCGGCCCCTGTCGCCGAACCCGAGCCGACACCGATGCCGACGCTTGCCGCCCCGGCCCCGGTCGCCGACAGCCCTTTTGAAAAATATACGGTGGAACTTGTTCCGGACAAAGAGAAAGTCGTTGTCGGCGAACCGATCAGCCTGCGCGTCATCGTCAAGGCGAAGGACTTCCCGCTTTCAGGCAGTGATGCGCACGGTGTCCAGGTTACGTTCAGCGGCCTCGGGTTTGTCACCGATGCACCGGCGGTCGAGTGCCTCCGTGCCCATCCGAACGGTTCGGAAGTGATCTATAACGTGACCGCCATGAACAGCGGTACCTACCGTGTCGCCGCCAACGTTTCGGTCTACCCGACACGCGAGTGCCACATCTCAAGCGCCCACAAGACTTCTGCTCCGATCGTCGTCAGCGTCAAGTGACGCCGCGGCGCCCTTTGGCGCCGGTATCCCTCAAAAATCAGAAGCAGTCACAGCGCCATCGATGCCATCTTCGGCCTGTCGAGGTTGTTGGCATGGCACAACACGACATCCGGCGGCAACAAGTGATCTAAACGTTTTCGTGCAGAGTGCACTACAGCATTCCTAATATCACAGACCAAAAGGCGACAGGGTAGTCAGTACCCACCCCGAACACACCGGACATAGTAGTGGTTATAGTCTTTGGCGTTACCGCCGTCTGCACCGTCTTTAAAAAAAACAGTGCATGCAGAGTCAGACCAGTAGAATGATGAAGTAGATGACCAATACGTGTCCGAAACCACATATTTGAATGCCGGGTCGATGGCCGGGTCGTCACGACTGAAGTCAACGAGGGAACGCAGTTCGTTCTGATTCGGCATCCGCCAGTCATCAAAACCGCCAAGCGTCAACGCCTCGCAGCGGTCGATGGCGTTTTGCCAGTTTGCGGTCGTTGCATTGGTGTCATCCTGCCACATCAATCCGCTGTTGTTGTCAGTGACAATGCCCGCCGCATCGTCGCGTATGTAATCGGCATAAAGCATATTGAATGCAATCAAAAATATCCCGACTGTTTTCATTAAATTCCTCGCTTTCATTGTCTATGCTTCACGGCCTACAATCCCTTCCGAACGCATCGGATGTAGGCCTCGTCAAAATACTTGTCGTAAAAACTGTTGCTTTCGCCCAGGTAGAAATAAACGCTCCACGCTTGCTCGGGAGCGTGCGTATACGTCGTCGATGTCCAGTAAATGGTCGAAGCCACATTCTGGAATGTTGGGTGGATGGCTGGGTTGGCATGTACGGCATCGGTGATGCTCAGCAGTTCCTGCACCGTCGGCAGCCGCCAGTCGGCGTAGCCTCCCAGCGTCAGATTTTCACAGTATGCCGCGGCCGTATCACCCGTCGTATCGAAACATTTTGGCAGGTTTTGGTTCAGGGCACATTCGGCGTAGTTGACGTCATTGAGCCACTTTTTCATCACAGACGCCGTTTCGTTGTTATCCTGCCACATGAGTCCTGTGGCATTGTCGGTCACAATCTCTTTCGCATCGTCGCGGGTGTAATTGCGATCGGCACCCGATTGATAATAGCCGTCGTCTTTGACGCTGCCATCCGTTACTGCATTGCCGCTCGTGTCATAACTGCCGGTCTGACCGGTCTTAAGGATCACGAGTGAAACGGTGGGTTCACTGACATCAATGACGGTGACACTAATAGTCTGTTCTGAATGGTTCAATGCCGGGTCCGACGCGCTGACGGTGACTTCATAGATGTTGTTCGTACCGGAATCGACCGGGTTTTCGAAGTCGGGAGCTGATTTAAACGCCAGATTGCTGCCACTAAGCTCGAAAAGAGAACCGTCTGCACCTCCCGTAATCGCCAGCGTTGCGTTTGCGTCGTCCGTCGTGACCGTCAGGACCGCTGTTGTGTTTTCCGCGATGTCGGCCGAAGCTGGCGACGTAAAGTTCGGTGGTGTTGTATCGGGCGCCACCTCGTTCACGTCAAGAATGTTGACGCTGATATTCTGCTCCACTCCGTTTCCGGACGTGTCGGTTGCACGGACCGTAACTTCGTAGGTATTGTCCGTATCGGCATCGGAAGGCTCCTCATAGTCTGGGGCCGTTTTAAATGCAAGGGTACTGCCGCCGAGCACGAATTGGGCCGAATCTGCTCCACCGGTAATCGCCAGAGCCGCACCAGGGTCATTTGTCGTCACTGTCAGCACTGCCGTTGTATTTTCACTGACATCTGCCGTCGCCGCTGATGTAAAGCTCAGCGTCCCCTCATCACTGCCGCCTCCCGAACCACCGCCACCGCAGCCGATCAGTACCATGCCGACAAGTGCGGCAAAACCTCCATTCAAAAGCCGTCTTTTAGACACGTTCCCTCCTTATGTAGTAGCTATCATTGTACAATACACAAATTTGAACACGCTGAAAAACAAAAACAGTTTTTTGTGAGGAGATCTATACGCCGAATGTATCACGGCCGAAAAAGAGCACAAAAAGCAGCATGAAACAAACACACGACATTGACATTTTTATGTGATGACTGCAAACTACCGAGCGGGACGTCGCATCTACGTACCGCTGCCCGCTAATAGACGCGCTCTTGCAGGCCGAAAGAGTATACGTCCGGTGGATTATACCTCGAGCACGACCTCGGGATACTCTGCGGAGCGGGTGCCGGGAATAGGCTTGGTCGAAGCGCCCTTGACCGTATAGACGAAGGCGATCTTGGGTTCGTCGGTCTGGTTGTCGTAGGCGTGGTGCAGTGTCCGGCAATGGAACAGGATGACGTCGCCTTCGTGCAGGTCGTAGTGGACCTTCTGCGCGATCAGGGCGTCGTTTTCCGGCAGCCCCGTCATAAAGCTGGTATCGGTGTCAAACTGTTCGGGCCGGTATTCAAGTTTGTGGCTGCCGTTGATAAACTCCAGTACCCCGTTCTCCATCCGCTCTTCGCCCAGCGCCAGCCAGACGCTCACCAGGTTGTCGTTCTCAAAATGCCAGTAGCGGCGGTCCTGGTGCCAACGGCTCTCCGTGCTCTTGGAGGGCATCTTCGTCATAATGGAGTTGTGGTGCGCCAGGGTCAGCACCGGGGTGTCATGGAGCACCTGCGCCAGCATCGGGCGGATCTCCTTGTCCGTCATCCACTCACGGAAAATCTCGCGGCGGTCATAGACCTGCCGCAGGCGACGCAGGGTCGAGTTATTCGAACCCGTGTACTCCCCTTCCGTCTCAATGGGCGGTGTCCGCGCCTCGATCTCCTCTTTGGCTGCCGCCAGGATCGCCTCGCAGCGCGCCTTGTCCACAAAGCCGCGCAGCAGGATGTACCCGTCGCGCTCAAACTGCGCCAGCTGCTCCTCACTCAGTTTCATCTGCTCTCTCCCACCAACTGGTATCGGTCGATCGTCTCGTCGTCAAGATCGATCAGGCCCCGTGCGCGCAGGTCGGCAAAGACGTCCGCGTCGCAGACGACGTCGCCAGGCCACTCGCGTGTAAAACCGTCCATCGGGTCCTTGTTGGTCCCGTCGACACCGATCATCTCCTCCAGCCAGACATCGCGCTGGGCGTCGATGTTGTTCGTCACCCGCCACACAAGCATATAGGGGTTGTTCACGTCATTCTGCCGCGTATCGACGAAAACGGCGATCGCGATATGCAAAGCGAGCGGTTTGAGCGCCTCGAAGAGTTCGCGCGCCGGGCGCTTCTTCTCGTACTGGATCACCGTCACCGGGTTCGCGCTCTGCGTCATGTACTGCTTGAGCGCGACAATGTCGCTGTCGATCGTCTTCACCTTCTTCAGCAGCGCGGCGTCATCGAGCAGGTCGATGGTGCGTTCCACAGCATTCCCCGTCGCGTCGATGCCGAGCTTGCCGCCGATAAGGGGCCGGCTCGCCGAGTGGTCGAGGGCGTCGACGATCCCCGTCGTGATCGTCACGCCCTCCGGAGTGAGGCGGTCGAGGATATGCTGCGTGAGTGCTTCGTAGTCCCCCAGCTCCGGGGCGCGCTCGTCGACGAAGAGGGCGTGCTTGACGAAACTCATCTGCCCCACGCCCCAGAGCGCGTGCATGATCTGCAGGCTGTGGCCCGGGTACTGCGGCGCGATCTTGCAGAGAATGAGGTTGTGGAACACCCCGTTCTCCGGCATCTTGTAGTCTTTGAGATCCGGGGCCTGCGTCTGCAGGAGCGGCAGGAAGATCCGCTCCGTCGGCAGCCCCATGTACTTGTCCTCGAGCGGCGGCTTGCCGACGACGGTCGCGTAGAACACCGGGTCGTTTTTCGCGGTGATACGGCTCACCTCGAGGACCGGGTAGGGCTCTTTGAGGGTGTAGTAGCCGGTATGGTCACCGAACATCCCCTCGATCTCCGTCACCTCCGGGTCGACCCACCCCTCGATGACGATATCCGCGTCTTCGGGAACGTGGATCGGATTGGTCTGGCACTTCACGAGACGGGCGGGTTTGTTGCGGACGAAGCCGTAGAGCATCAGCTCGAAGATGCCGTGGGGCAGCGGGGCCGTCCCGCACCAGGTGTAGAGCGGGTCGCCGCCGATGGCGACGGAGACGGGCATTTTCCGCCCCGCTTTTTTATACTGGTGGAAGAGGTGGTTTGAGTCCTTGTGGATCTGCCAGTGCATCCCCAGCCGTTTGTCGTCGTAGACCTGCAGGCGGTACATGCCGACGTTGTGGATCTCGCCGTCGAGGCTCTGCGTGTAGACCTGTCCCATCGTGATGAACTTGCCGCCATCGTCGGACCAGGTCTTGAGGATCGGCAGCTCGGAAAGCGACGCGATCTCCCGCGACTGGCAGGCCCCGGCGGATTTCAGGCGCTTGGGAAAGACGTTGCGGAGGTCAAAGAGGAACTTGAAGGTCTCCAGTTTGTCCGAGAGCGATTTGGGCGGCTTCAGTTTCAGCGCTTTCTGCACCTTGGCGGCAATAACGTCGGGCGTTGCGCCGAAAATCGTCTCGACGACGGCGTCGTTTGCAAAGATGTTCATCACGACGGGCATGTCGTAGGTTTTGCCGAGTGCCTTGTCAACGGGGTGGGTGAACACGAGAATCTTCGGCGCGTCCTTCTTGATCTCCGCATAAGCGATATGGGGGATCTCGAGGTTGACGTCGAGGGGTTCGTCGATGGTCCTGATCCAGGGGGCGAGGGTCTCAAAAATCTTCATAATTCCGTATTGTATCCCAGAGCAACTCTAAAAAACCTACATAAGAACAGGGGATGCACTTTAAAAGCAGTATGACTAATTTAAATAATTAATATTACGATCCCACCCCCTGCGCTATAATTCCGCAAAAAACGGAGCAATCTATGAACGTTATCAAGATCCGCAAATTCTGCCGCCCCTTCCGTATCGCCCTGGGCGCCGCCCTTATCGGCTACGGTGCCTACAGCGGCAACCCCTGGTTCTACCTCGGCGTGATCCCCTTCATCGCCGGTATCATGAACTTCTGTCCGCTGTGCAAAATCACCGGACAGTGCAACATCATCTAAACCCTGATGTCACCGGGGAACGGTGAACCGTTCCCCTCTCCTTCACCCCTCCGCAGAACCCGCACCCCTTTTCAGAAACGTTTTGACATAAAGCACCGCCGCCGTACTGAACGACACCCCCGCAATAATCAAAAAGAGCCCCTGAATCCCGGCATGGGCGACAATGGGCTGGAAAAAGATGGGGGAGAAGAACTGCCCCAGGAAGAAGCTCATCGTCAGCATCCCGACGGCCCGCCCGCGGCGGTGCGGCGGCACCAGCGAGAGTAGCCAGGCATTGATATTGACCATCACGAGCCCGAATCCCACCCCCATGAAGGCCGAGGCGAAGAAGAGCTGGTGCGGGGAGCTCACCTGCGACATTACCAGCAGGCCGGTGCCGAAAAAGAGGTAGATGAAGACAAAGATCTGGGCGTAATCAAAGCGTGCGCGGATCCGCGCGTACTGGCGCGCCGTCAGGGCGTTGATGAGCAGGGCAAAGGCGACGAAGTGGCCGATGCTGCTGGGGGTGCCGTGCAGCTCGTCAATGACGAGGTAGGGCATCTGGGTCGGCAGCATGTAAAACAGCAGCATCGAGAAAAAGGCGCTGAGGTAGACCGGCAGCAGCTTCGGTGATACCGCCGCGGCCTCCTCGCTGTGCATATGGAGCCTTTTGGGCTCGTAGAGCGACCGCAGGAGCAGCGGCAAGAAAAGCAGCGGCAACAGGTAGATGGCGAAGGGGAAGTTCCAGCCCAGCTGGGCCAGGTAGCCCCCGGAGATGATAAAGACGATCCCGCCCAGCCCGACGGCCATCCCCTGCATCGACATGAAACGGTGGCGACCCTTTTCATCGAAGTAGTCGCCGATCAGGGCCGTGGAGGCGGTCATCAGCAGGGCAACGGAAAAGCCCAGCAGGGCGCGCCCGGCGAGGATCGCCTCAAAATCCTGCAGGTAGAGGCCGGAACTGCCGCCGATAATAAAAAGGACGATACCGAGGTAGAGGGGGCGCAGGCGGCCGAAACGGTCGACGATCATCCCGGCGAAGGGGGCGACGGCGGCAATGACGAGGGAGGGGATCGTCAGCATCAGCTTGGAGAGAAACGCGATATGGGGAAAGGCCTCAAAGTGATGGCTGATCAGCGGCAGCGCCGCGACGATGGCAATCCCGGACATGACGCCCATCGTTGCCAGCAGCAGCAAAGAGAGTCTGACATTGCGGGCAACGGAGTCATACATTAGGCAGCCTTTTCGTGGAGCGCATTATACGCCAGGATGGGCAACCGGCCCATAAGCGCAGCGAATTTTTCACCGGAGGGGACGGTGCGGCGGCGCAGCTGTCGGCCCCCTCCCCACCATTCATCTGAATCGGGTATTATTCTATAATTATTTCACAACATCCAAAGGGACAAGTATGCACCCACCGCTCACCCAAAAGCAGGCCATCGTCGCGTCATTGCGCCAGCTGTTCGCTTTTTACCTGCTTTTCATAGCCATCTTCTTTAGCGGTCGTGCCCTCCTGTTCGCGCTCTATTACGACCGCATCGCCGATGCCGGGGTCAGCCACTGGTTCAGCTTCCTGCTCGGGCTGCAGATGGATACGATCGTCGCCTGTATCATCCTCGCCCTGCCGGTCCTCCTGCTCTTTACCGTCCCCCGTCTCTTCAGCGGCCCCGTACGCACCTTTATCCGGGTCTACCTGCTCATTTTCCTCCTGGTGACCCTCTTTATCGAAAACGCGACCTTCCCCTTCTTCGCCGAATTCGACGTCCGCCCCAACGATATCTTCCTGAACTACCTCGACTATCCCAAAGAGGTGTTCGGCAACATCTGGGCGACCTACAAGCTCAAACTGCTCGTCGCCGCCATCATGATGTCCGTGGCGGGATACCTTTTCTGGACCCTGACCCGCAACACCTTTGCGGTCGTCTTCGAGATCAAGTGGCCCTTCCGAGTACTGCTGCTGCTGCCGCTGGCGGCCCTGCTCTTCATCGGTATCCGCTCCTCCTTCAGCCACCGCGCGGCCAATATCTCCCTGGCGGTCTACACCGATTCGCACGTCGTGAACGAGATTACGAAGAACAGCCTCTACAGCATCGGCTACGCCTTCTATTCGCAGAAGAAGCACGGCGTCGTCATGAGCAAATACGGCAAAATGCCGCTGAAAGAGGCCTATGAGCGGGTCTCCCGCCAGCTGCGCATCCCTGTCGGCGACATGAAGACCCCCTTCCTGAGAACCCAGAAAACCCACTTCCCCGCCGCCAAACCGAAAAACCTCGTCATCTTCCTCCAGGAGAGCCTGGGGGCGCAGTTCGTCGGGGCGCTCGGCGGTGAAAAGGGGATCACCCCCAACATCGACCGCCTCGCCGGCGAGTCCATCTTCTTCGACCACCTCTACAGTAACGGCACCCGCAGCGTCCGGGGGATCGCCGGCAGCGTCTCCGGTTTCCTCCCGGTCCCGGGCAAAGGGGTCGTCAAGCGCAACAAGTCCCAGGAGGATTTCTTTACCGTCGCCTCTCTGCTCAAACCCTACGGCTACCGCAGCAGCTTCATCTACGGCGGGGCCAGCAACTTCGACAATATGCGCGGCTGGTTCTACGGCAACGGTTTTGACCTCCTGATCGATCAGCCCGAGTTCAAGAACCCTGCATTCACGGGCATCTGGGGCGTCTGCGACGAGGACCTCGTCGTCCGGGCCAACGAGGAGTTCGCCAAGTGGCATGCCCAAGGGCAGCCTTTCGTCTCGGTGCTCTTCAGCACCACCAACCACACCCCCTTCGAGTTCCCCGGCGGGCGCATCGACCTGATCCCAGGCAAGCCGAAGAACGGCGTTGAAAACGCCATCAAATTCGCCGATTACGCCATCGGGAAACTCATCGACGACGCCAAGCGCGAGGGCTATTACAACGATACGGTCTTCATGATCCTGGCCGACCACAATGTCCGTACCTACGGCGACGACCTTGTCCCCGTTCCCAAGTACCGTATCATGGGGATGCTTCTCGGCGGCGGCATCAAACCCCAGCGCGTCGCCAAGCGCTCCACCCAGCCCGACGTCCTGGCCACGGCCCTCGATGCCGTCGGACTCAACCTCACCTACCCCATCCTCGGCAAATCGATCTACGAGGACCCGGAAAAAGAGGTGGTGCTGATGCAGTTCCACGACATGTACGCCCTACGCAACGGCAACAAACTCGCCGTCGTCCAGCCCGACACCCCGGCGGTGACCTTCGACCTCTCCGCGGAGGACCACCTGACCCCTGCAGCGCACGACCGGGAACTGGAGCGGGATACAATGGCCTTTATCCACGTCATCAATGACCTCTACCAGCACAAACGCTTCCAGGCCGAACCCGGCAGCGCCAAGTAACGCCCGATGAGCGGCCACCACCACTCCCACGATATCAGCGGCACGAAACTGCTCGTCGCCGTTGTCCTCAACGTCCTCATCACCGTCGCCCAGGTGATCGGGGGCATCATGGCCGGTTCCCTCGCCCTGCTCAGCGACGCCCTGCACAACTTCAGCGACGTCATGGCCCTGCTGATCAGCTGGTTCGCCCACCGTATCTCCCACAAAGAGGCGGACAGCAGCAAGACCTTCGGCTACAAGCGGGCCGAGATCGTGGCTGCCCTTTTCAATGCCTCGGTGCTCGCGGGTATCGGCGTCTACCTCGTCTACGCTTCCGTCATGCGGCTGATCTACCCCGAACCCGTCCTCTCCTCCTGGCTGATCTGGATGGGGCTGCTGGGGATCGTCGTCAACGGCGGCAGCATCTTCTTGCTCGAATCCGACGCCCGGGGCAATATGAACATCCGTGCGGCCTACCTTCACCTGCTCGGCGACGTGCTCACCTCCGTCGCCGTCGTGCTGGGCGGTGTGGCCATCGCCCTGTGGCAGATCCACTGGGTCGACCCGCTCATTTCCATCATCATCGCCCTCTACCTCATTGCCGCCTCCGTGGGGCTCATCAAAGAGAGCACAGGGGTGCTGATGCAGTTTGCCCCGGAAACCGTCGATGTCGCTGCCGTCGCCGAGACCGTCTGCGGTGAGCCTGCCGTCGCGGGGATCCACCATATCCACCTCTGGCGCCTGAGCGACCACGCCATCCACCTCGAAGCCCACCTCGATTTCGCCGAAAACCTTCCCCTCTCCCGGGCGACCCAGACGGTGGAAGCCCTTGAAAAACGGCTGCAGGAGCGCTTCGGCATCACCCACACGACCTTCCAGTGCGAATACGGCCGCGACGACGACAAGCGGCTGATCCGCTGACTCACGCGCCGCTCACACTTTTATGGGATACTACGTCAAGATTCATAAAGGAGCATGCATGCGGTATTTTTTAACGATCCTGGCCCTCTGCTCGGCCCTGCTCGCCGCCGAACCCGAAGAGATCGACACCCTGATCGATGCGGTCATCAACGCGCCCAAGTCGGAACGGTTCGAGAAGATGAACGCCTTCAAGCTCAAAATGCGCGAGCTCAACCAGCAGCAGCGCCGCCAAGCCCTTGAAGCCCTGCAGAGCCGGATGCAGACAGAAACGGGCACAGCCGCGGCACCGCAAAAACCCGACGCCGGCGAGGCGGTCATGCAGCAGCAGATGCGCCAGCAGCTCAAAACACAGCAGCAGATGCAACAGATGCAGCAACAGCAGATGCATCCCCGCCAGGGTCAGTTGGGCCGATGAAACGGTTACTCCTGAGCACGGCGCTGATCACTTCGGCCCTCTGCGCGGCCCCCGCGGAGCGCGACAGCGATCTTGACGGCGTCCCCGACACCCTGGATAAATGCCCCGGCACGGCCTTCGACATGACGGTGGGCGCAGACGGCTGCGCCCCGGATACAGGAAGCACGGTCTCCTTTCTTGCGGGAATCGGGATGGGCTATGCCACCGGAAAATACGGCGGAACGGAGACCGTCGACTCCCTCTCGACGGATGCGATGGCGGCCCTCTACGCGGGGGACTTTTACGTGACGGGCATCGTCAGCTACTACCACTACGGCACCGCGGATCCGACCGTTGCCGACAGCAAAGACGGCGGCCTCTCCGACACCTTCCTGGGCGCGGGTTACGCTTTCGGTCTCACGGAGAACCTCTTTCTGACGCCGGGAGTGCATCTCAAGCTCGCCACCGCCGAGGAGGGGACTGGCACGGGCGAGAACGACTGGGGCGGTTCCCTCGTGGGGCTCTACCGTTTTTCGGCGCTGGACATCTTCGCACAGTACGGCTACACTGTGACGGGTGACAGCGC
This sequence comes from Thiomicrolovo sp. ZZH C-3, assembly GCF_054862725.1. NCBI lineage: Bacteria > Pseudomonadati > Campylobacterota > Epsilonproteobacteria > Campylobacterales > Sulfurimonadaceae > Thiomicrolovo > Thiomicrolovo sp. ZZH C-3. Next base: position 136,988 of record NZ_JBTKXX010000001.1, on the reverse strand, counting down.
GACCACCGAGTACCCGGACATCGCTTTCGGTTCCGCCGGCGTCACCTTCTACTCCACGCCCGCAAGCAGCCTGAGCTTTTCGTACGACTATTCGGAGTCGTATATCCAGGGCACCCCGGATCTGCGCTCCCTCTCCGTGCTCGGGATCTTCCCGCTTTATGATACACTCTCGTTAAAGGTGAACTACAGCCTGGGCCTGAGCGATTCGGCCAGCGACCACGCGGCCGGTGTCATGCTCTTCGCCCGCTTCTAGGAGGGAGAATGGCGCGGATTCTGCTGCTCGAAGACGATCCGGTACTGGGCGAATCCCTACAGGATCTGCTCACGCGCAACGGCTTTGATACCGCCTGGGTGACCGACGGGGAAGCGGCCGCCGACGCGGCCTTCGACACCCCCTTCGACCTCTACCTCTTCGACATCAACGTCCCGCTGCTTAACGGTTTTGACCTGCTGGGCGCCCTGCGTGACGCCGAGGACCGTACCCCGGCCATTTTCATCTCCGCCCTGCGCGACATCGACTCGATGACCAAGGGGTTCGCCGCGGGCGCGGAGGACTACCTCAAAAAGCCCTTCGACATCGACGAGCTCCTGCTGCGCATCAAGGCGCGCACCCACCAGCTCGAACGCCAGCTCCGCTACGGGGAGATCACCTTCAACCCGGCCGACGGGCGGGTGAGCAAAAACAACCGCAGCGTCGACCTCGGGGAGATCCGTACGGCGATCTTCCGCCTGCTCCTCACGAACGTCGGCCAGACCATCGACAAAGCCGAACTGCTCGAACTGCTCGAGCAGCCCACCGACCAGGCGCTACGTTTCCACATCAGCCGCCTCAAACAGCAGCTGGGCATCGACATCACGAACGTCCGCGGCGTGGGGTACCGTCTTGAAAGCCTCTGAAAGAGAATCCTTCTATAAAAGCCTGGCGCTCTACTTCGTCACCATCGAGATCCTGATCGGGTTTCTGCTCTACCACAACTACCGCGAAGATGTCGGCAGCCTCAAGCAGCAGCTTTTCCTGGAGATGAAAAACTACAACTTCAACTTCGAGGGCGAAAAGTTCTCCCTCGATTTCGTGCCCAAACAGACGGAAGCACCCCTGCTGGAACTGCGCGAAGACGGCCAGACGCTCTACGCCCTCTTCCCGCTACCGGCCAACCAGCGCTACCTGCTCAAGATCTACTACCCCAAACCGGATTTCAAGGCCCAGACCGGCGTGCTGTTGGGCCGCTACCTCCTGTTTATGCTGCTGCTCTCTGCCGTCGTCGGCATCATGGCCTTCGGGTTTGCGCGCTACACCCTCCGCCCGCTGCGCAGTGCCCTGGAGCTGACCGACCGTTTCATTAAGGACATCATCCACGATCTCAACACCCCCGTCAGCGCGATCCTGATCAACACCTCGATGCTGAACCGTGAGGACAAGGCCGTGCAACGCATCGAGAAAAGCGCCAAACTGATCGGCATGCTCTACCGCAACCTCCAGGAGTATCAGGGCGGCCTGCCGCAACAGCGCGACACCTTCCGGCTCGACACCCTCGTGGCGGAGCGGCTGGCCTTTTTCGAGAGCCTCTATCCCGCGCTCGCCTTTCACGCTGAACTTGCACCGACGACGCTCAGCGCCAATCCCGACGCCCTGACGCGGATCGTCGACAACCTCCTCTCCAACGCCTGCAAATACAATGTCAAGGAGGGGGAGGTAACGCTGACACTCTCCGGGGACACCTTCAGCATTACCAATACCGCCGCGGCGCCCATCCGTTCGCCCCGCAACCTCTTTGACCGTTTCTACAAGGAGAGTGAACGCGGCATCGGGATCGGCCTGCACATCGTCAAAAAACTCTGCGACGAGGAGAAGATCGCCATCACCGTCACCCAGAGCGAAAACCGCGTGACCTTCAGCTGCACCCTGCCGCCGGAACAAACCGCGCGTTAGCGTCTGTTATAATAAGCCCGTCAAATCATTCGCCAAGGAACCCCATGCCGCCGTTTTCCCTCCCCGTGACCTCTTCCAAAGGCATTCCATGCAGATAGACGGACGCTTCTGGCTGCGCAAGGACGGCAGGAACTTCCTGGGCAACGGGCGTATCGAGCTGCTCGAAAAGATTGCCCAGACCGGCTCCATCCATGCCGCGGCGAAGGCGATGAAAATGAGCTACAAGGCCGCCTGGGAACGGGTCAACGCCATGAACGACATCGCCGACCGCCCCATCATCGAGAAGACCACCGGCGGACGCGGCGGCGGGGGGACGGTCCTCACCGCCCACGCCTACGAGCTCATTGCCACCTACAAGCGCTTCGCGGAGCTGCACCGCGAATTCATCAACCGCTTCGCCGAAGCGGGCGACGACCCCGAACGGCTCGCCCGCATCCTCTCGCGCACCTTCCTCACCACCAGCGCGCGCAACCAGATCACCTGCAGCGTCGGGAGCATCACGCCCCACGGTCTGCGTTCCGAACTGCGCCTGCAACTTCCCGGCGGTGACACCCTCTTTTCCGTGATCACCTCGACGTCGGTGCGCAACATGGGCCTGGAAGAGGGGTGTGACGCCTACGCCATCATAAAATCCAGCGACGTCATCATCAGCCGGGGCGCACCGGAAGCCTCCGACGATGTCAATATCCTGAAGGGGAAGATCACCTCTTTGCAGCGCAGCAGCGAAAACGCGGAGATCACCCTCCAGCTCGAAGGGGGCTCCAAACTGATCGGCGTGACGGACCTCGACGCCAGCGACGCCCTGGAAACGGCGATGGAAGCCTACGCCACCGTTGCGAAGAACCACATCATCATCGGGGCCTGAAGCGCCCGCACAGCATCCCGCACACACCCTTTTCTCATAACCGTTCATTTCTGAACAGCCCTTAACACAAAATTAATATCAGTTGATTATTATTTTCCGTTTCCCATATTTCAGAATCATTTTAAATGAGGAAGCAGTTTTAACCGGATGAAGAAACATACCCGTCGACAATTTGGCGATGACAGACGGGTATGTTTGTGTTGTGTTGCAACATTTTATTGTGCCATATCCCTATGACGAATCAAATGTTGCTTTTTCCAATGGGCGCATTTTGGGCGGCGGATCCGCCCGAGTGCTACCTATGGAATCATCCCGGAGGGGCATTCCCCCTGCCGGGATTATCTGTTTGAGGAGAAACGGATGGATTTCATTGGCATGTTTCCGCTTTTCTATTTTCCCGATATCGGCTCCGCCTGGTTGATGGGGATCACCGGGACCATTCACATTCTGGCTTCGCACACCTCCGTCGGTGCCGCGCTGCTCTTCGCCTTCCTGGCGCACAAAGCGTACAAGGAGAACCGCACCGACCTCTACGACTATATGAAGAAGTACGGCATGTTCCTGCTGATCTTCTCATACGTCATCGGTTCCATCACGGGGCCGGGGATCTGGTATACGGCCACGGCGGCCAGCCCGCGGGGGATCAGCGCGCTGATCCACAACTTCGTCTGGGTCTGGGCCACGGAGTGGGTCTTTTTCATCTATGAGGTCATCGGCGTCTTCGCGCTGGTCTACTTCATCGACAAGATCGACCGCAAAACGCACCTGAAGCTGACCTACACCTTCGCGCTGGCCTCCGTCGGCACCCTGATGCTCATCATCGGGATCATCAGCTTCATGATGTGGCCGGGCAACGACGCCTTCTACCAGACGGGATCGGCCAGCGACGCCTTCTTCGGGGTCAACACCTTCCCGCACATGTTCCTGCGCATCGGTTTCATGATCATGATGGCCGGAGTCATCGGGCTGATCATCTCCAGCGCGATGAAGAACAGGGAGGTTGCAAACGAGCTGACCCGAAAAATGGGCTACGTCAGCCTCCTCGGCGGCTTCCTGGTACTCTTCTTCTTTATGTGGTACATCAAGACGCTGCCCGAGAGCGCGGACATCCTGCTGGGGATCTACCTCCCCTCCATCCTGACGACGCGCATCATCCTCATCGTGGCCTTCGCGCTCTATTTCCTGCTGGCGATTGTCAAACCGCAGTATATCCGCCGCTCCCTGGCGATCGTCATGCTCTTTGTCATCGCCGTCGTCGGCCTCTGGCCGGGCGAAAAGCTGCGTGAGAGCCTGCGCAAACCCTACGTCGCCGGACGCTATATCTACAGCAACCAGATCATCAGCCGGGACGTTCCGGGCAAGGGGATCAAAAGCGAAGTGGAGATCGTCGCCGACAAAGGGCTGCTGCAGGTCAATCCATGGATCCCCGACCGGCTCCGCACGATCACGCCGGAGAACCGGCTCGAAGCGGGGCAACTGCTGACCAAACTTGCCTGCTCCAACTGCCACGCGCTGGAGCCGGGCGCCAAGTTCCGCCCGCTGATAGATAGATTCGCCGGCCAGGACAAAGAGACGATCAAAGCTTTCATGCAGGGCTCGCTGGCGACGGGGGCCATCCCCTATATGCCCAGAATCGACCTCCCCGACGCCGAGTTCGACGCCATGGCCGCCTGGATAGCGACCCAAACCAACTAAGGAGATGCCTATGGATGCTACACTGTTAAATACCCTCCGCGACCCCGCAGGGGTCCCGTTCTACCCCGTCGTCTTTCAGGCGCTCTATGTCCTGACGTGGGCGCTGCACGCCGCCTTTGTCCTGCTCGCCATCGGCAGCATCACGCTCTCGCTTGCGGGCAGCGGAAAACAGAAAAAAAGTGCCGACTGGAAGCTCCTGACGGGGCATATGATCCAGACCGGAAAGATCAGCATCTCGCTGGCCATTCTGCTGGGCATCGCCCCGCTGCTCTTCACCCAGGTCATCTACGACCCCAACTGGTACGTGACCAACGCGCTCTCGGGCATCTGGGTCTTCGCGTTCATCTACGCGCTGATCGTCGGCTATATGCTCTTCTACTGGTTCTATTACGCCAATAAAAAAGGCGGGGGCAGGATGATCGGCATGATCAGCTTTGCGTTCATTGTCTTTGCCGGCGTGCTGATGCACGTCTTCTCCGTCGAGTCCATCCAGCCCAACGAGTGGATGGGGTGGTATGCCCCGGGCGGCGTCGTCGACACCTCCGGGCTCAGCTTCCATATGGATCCCGTCCGGCTCCTCTTTATGGTCTCGCTCAGTGCCCCCGTCGTCGGCATTTTCCTTCAGAACTACAGCGACTTCCTGAGCACGCGCAACGATTTCACGAAGGAGTACATCGCCTTTGCCCGCAGCCTCGGCACAACAATCGCGTCCATCGGTCTGCTGGTGAGCGCCGTGTTCTTTGTTGTCTGGATGTTTATGGAGGGGCTGCTGCTCAACCCGCTCTCCCTTGCTATCGTCGTCTCCGTGCTGCTCCTGCTCGTGATGATCCACTTCGTCAAGCGGAGCTACCTGACGACACTCTGGCTCGTCGTGGTCGCCCTGCTGATCTCCGGCATGCGTGAACTGATCCGCTTCGAGATCATGGCCGACCTGGGCTACTCCGTCTACGACTACCCCATGAACATCGACTGGCCCTCGGTTGTCATGTTCCTGTTCACCTTCGTCTTCCTCGGCTTTACCGGCGTCGCGTTCATCGCGACGCTTGCGTGGCGGGCCGGCAAGAGCGAAGGGGTCTTCGACGCCAGCAAAGACGCCCTCGTCACCAGACTGGCCAACTCCACCTTCGCCATTTTGATCCTATGGTGTCTGGTCTACTTCGGCTGGGGGATGTTCACCGTATTCAAGAACAGCCTTGCCTGACATCGGCTCATCCGGGCATCCGCCCGGACAACCTTCCTGCAGGACAGTCCATTGCCCAAGGGTCACTCCACACGCCCTGCCTCCTTGTACTTTCAAAGCGTACCGACACGATGCGGCTGTCCGGCCGGAGGGTTCGACAAAAATCATACCGTTTAAGACAAAAGAAGACATTTTCGTTATATCATTCCAAAAATAACGCAAAATGTACCGATTTGCATGGAACGTCAGCTGCACCAATGGCTGCAACATCGTTATATCATCTAAAACATAATGGAGGAGAAAATGAACGTCTTTACCGAAGATGGCACGGCAATCCAGGGGTTTAACCAGTGCGGCACCCGCCCGTTTGAGGGGGCCGGTGGCGCCCCGCGTACGGTCGATGCGAAGATCGACTTCGTCTACCCCGAAGTGACCTTCCCCTCCGACGCGCTCTACCGTGCCTGGGGCGAAGCGAACATCCGCGGCCTTGTGCGGTACCACCACGGGCTACTGCGCAAGACGGTGCTGGGCGAAATGTTCCCCGCCGACGACAACGCCTTCGCTGCCGCCACCGAAAAAGCCGCCGACTTCTTCGTCGAGGCGCTGGGCGGAGCGAAGGCCTTCAGTGATGCCCACGGCCATCCGGCGCTGCGGATGCGCCACCTGCACCTCATCGTAGACGAAAAAGCCCGCGACATCTGGCTGATGATGTACCGCAAGGCGATGGCGGAGCGCGCCATGCCCGCCGAACATGCCGGGGAGTTCTGGGAGTGGATCGAAGCCCTCTCCATCCGCATGATCAACCGCCGCACGACGGTCACCCCCATCACACGTTACCCCTATGAACCCCTCGCGGGGCGCAAAGCGGCGGAGTAGACGATGCATGCTCTTTCGCCAAGCGTTATATCAAATATGATACATGAAAACGACCGCCGACATCGCCTGCAGGCGATGGGCGCTTCCGTGCTGATGCACGGGGCCCTGCTGGGTGCGTTCCTCTACGCACCCCACCCCGTCCTGCCCGCGCCGGCGGCCGAACGGCAGACGGTGGCGATCTCCCTGGCCGCCTATGCACCGCAAGCCGCGGCACAACCGGCAGTAACGGTCGCGCCGAAAGCGAAACCCCTCCCCGCCGTGCCGGCCGTACGCCCGAAACCCCCGGTCAAAACAGCGGTGAAGCCGGCACCGAAAACGGTCAAGCCCGCCCCGGTGACCCCGTCCGCTCCTGCACCCGAAACCCCTGAGATAAAGGCACCAAACGACGCGTCTTTATCTGAGGCGTTTGCCTCTCTTCCGTCCCCGCCCGTCGCCCCGGCCTCGCACGCGGAAACTTCTCCTCACACACCAGACAATGCGTCAAGCGCTACACCGCTTGCCAACAACAAAAAAGCTGACCCAACCGGGCCGGACGCGACGGTGCTGGGACAGATACGTGCCATGATCGAATCCGCCATCGCCTACCCCGCCGCCGCAAGAAGGCTGCGGCTCGAGGGGGTGGTGACGCTTTCGTTCAAACTTGCTTCCGACGGTACGGTTGCTGCTGCGGAAGTCTTGCGCAGCAGCGGCAGTACGATTCTGGACCGTAAAGCGTTGCAAACGCTATGGGATCTCAGCGGCGATTTTCCCTCTCTTGAATCGCTGACCCATCTGACGATCCCGATCACTTTTTCACTTTCACACTCTTAGGAACCCACCATGAAACGACTTCTGCTTACCCTTTTCATATCGGTGCTCGTCTCGGTCCCCCAGGCGCTTAGCGATATGAAAGAAGACCAGGCGACCGTCCAAAGGGTCTTCGGCTCCTCGCCGCCGATGAACTACCTGCTCTACGCCCTCGACCCCGACAAGATGATCGGCCTCAACTTCAAGGCCAGGAACCCCTTTAACGGCGCCGATCCCGCCTACCTTGACCGCCGCTTCCTGGCACTGCCCGTCATCGGGTCGTTCCACGGCAGCGGCAGCCGCATCAACCTCGAGACCCTCGTCGCCGCCCGCCCCGACCTCGTGCTGATCTGGGAGGACGACATGCTCGTGCAGACCGTCACCGACCAGATAAAGAAACTGGGCGTCCCGACGCTGACGGTACCCTTCCGGCAGATCGCGTCGATGCCCGATGCCATGGAGCGCGTCGGCGACGCCGTCGGTGCGGGCGAACGCGGCCGGCAACTGGCCGATTACACCCGCACGGTCATTGCCGAGATCAACACCTCGCTGGCCGGCACCGAACCGACGCGCTACTACTATGCCGAGGGGCTCGACGGCCTCTCCACCGAGTGCGACACCTCCTTCCACGTCGTCGCCATGAACTTCGCCGGCGGCGAGAACGTTCATAAATGCCGCCAGAGCAACCTGCGCGGACTGGAAAAGATCAACTTCGAGACCCTGCTGGCCTACGATCCGGAAGTGATCATCGTCCAGCACGCCATGGTCTACGGCGACCTCGTGGAAGACCCGATGTGGCAGCAGCTCCGCGCCGTCAAAACAGGGCGGATCTACCTCGTGCCGACCGTGCCGTTCAACTGGGTCGACCGTCCGCCCTCTTTCATGCGCGTCATCGGCATCCAGTGGCTCGCCTCCCTCTTCCACCCCGAGGCGTACGACGTCGACCTGAAAATGCGCGTCGCCGCCTTCTACAAACTCTTTCTCGGCGTCGACCTGAGTCCCCGCGAGATCAATACGCTATTAGGAGATTCCCTTTGAAACCCGCTTACACCTACCCCCTCGTCGCCGTCATGGCCGCCTCCGCCCTCTGGGCCGGCCCCGTCAATATCGAGCACATCGTCGTCTCCGACACTGCCCTGGACGACACCCTCTACCTGGGCGACGTCAACGGTTCCGACCAGCGTTTCGAAAAAAAGAGCATCACGACCCTCGGCACGCAGGCCAACATGAACCCCTTTACGATCATCCAGTACTCCCCTTCCGTCAACTACACCCCCGCCGACACGGCGGGCTCCAATGAACCCTCCTACCACGACCCCATCCGCATCCGCGGCAAATCCCAGTCCGGCCCGGGGGGCGTCTACATGATCGACGGGATGCCGATCTCCGGCAACCCCGGCGGGGGCAAACAGATGCTCGACATGGAGAACGTCGCCTCCATCGACCTGCTCAAAGGGTACCTTCCGCCGGAAAAGAACATCGGCTTCTCCAGCCTGATCGGCAAGGTCGACATGAACGTCAACGCGCCGCGGCGGCAGACAAATGCCATCCTTTCGCAGTCGTTCGGTTCGGACAGCTTTACACGCTCCTACGGTCGCTTCGACAGCGGGAAAATGGGGGACGTCCGCCTCTTCGGATCGATCTCCCACCTCGGATACGACAAGTACAAAGGCGACGGGGACCTCGAACGCTTCAACGCCATGGCGGGGATCGCCTATGCCCCCTCGGAGATGTTCAGTGCGGAAGCCTACGTCATCTATAACAAAGACGACCACCACAACTACTACGCCCTCTCCTACACGGAGACCCGGGACCTGGAGAGCTTCTGGGACAAGGATTACGCCGCGGCCCGGCCGACGGCGGACAACGACATCGACTACTACGACTGGAACAAGCAGAGCTTCGATACGACGGCCGCCCTGGCGACCCTGCAGTTCCGCCCGGGCGCAGATGACACGGTGACATTAAAACCCTACTACAAAACGGACAAAGGGGAGTACTGGAACTCCAGCGTCAACGCGGACCCCGTGAAAAACCGCGTCATCCGGTGGCGGATCGACCATGACCTCTACGGGGGCGTCGCCGACTACACCCACCGCTTCTCCAAGGCCCTCAAGACGACGCTGGGCTACTGGTACCACAAACAGCAGCCTCCGGGCCCCCCGACGGACCGCCTGAAGTACAAGTCCGTCGGCGGCAACCTCGTCTTTGACGGGTACGCCTCCCTGGCCAAAACCGGCTACCACACCCTCCAGGCCCCCTTCGCGGAGCTCTCCGGCAGCCTCGGCGGCTTCGACTACAACGTCGGGCTCCAGTACCAGAGCTTCGAGATCGGCTCGCTCGAGAGCTACACCTTCGGCACCGATCTCAACACGAGCCAGAACTACGACACGGCGATCACGGAAGGAACGCTCGATCCGTGGGCCAGCGTCAAGGCGAAGACCTTCTATACGTGGATCCCGTCGCTCTACGCCGGCTACCGCTTCGATGAGCGCAACACACTCTACCTCTCCTACGCCCGGACCTACGGCTTCGACGTCAACCTCTTCCCGACCTACATCAAGAACCGGGCCAGCTTCGTCTCCAAGAACGTGACCCTGCAGCAGCTGTGGAACAAACTCGAACTCGAGACCTCCGACAACATCGACCTGGGCTACAAGACGATGGTCGGCGGTATCGCGCTGAACCCGGTACTCTTCGTCTCCTACGTCAAGAACAAGCAGGCCAACGTCTACGACCCCGAATACGGCGTGAACTATCCCGCCAACGTCGGCGACGCGATGGGCTACGGCGCGGAATTCTCCGCTTCGGGTCCTGTCAGCGAATCGCTGGAGTTCATCGCGGGGCTCTCCTACAACAAGTACGCCTTTACGCAGGACTTCAAAAGCTCGCCGACGACGACGATCGACACGGAGGGCAAACAGGTCCCCGACGCGCCGGAGGTCCTGGCGAAGGCGGCGCTGAGCTACAGTGTCGGCAGCTGGATGGTCACCCCGAGCGTGCGCTACACCTCCAAACGCTACGGCGACCTGCAGAACAGCCAGACCGTCGACGCCTACACCCTCTTCGACCTCGACGTCTCCTACCGTATCAACGGCTTTTTCGGCAGTAAAAGCGCCGTCTTCCGCCTGAGCGGGACGAACCTGACCGACGAGAAGTACGTCGCGACGATCATCTCCGCGGACAACGTCCTGGCGACGACGGGGACCTCATCGACCTACATGACCGGTGCACCGATGCAGCTCTTCGGTTCGCTGACCGTGAACTTCTGATGCAGCGCCGCTACGCCCTCTCCCTCTCGGCGGCACTCCTTGTGCTACTGCTCGTTGCCGCGCTGACGCTGATGTGGGGCCAGTACCCCGTCGACGCCCGGACGCTCGCGGGCTTCCTGGAGTACAAGCTCTTCGGCGGCGAGGCCCTGCCGCAGTACGCGCTGCTGGAGAATATCATCGTGCAGATCCGCCTGCCGCGCATCCTGCTGGCGATGCTTATCGGCGCGGCGCTCGCCACCTCGGGCGCGGCTTTCCAGGCGATGTTCGTCAACCCCCTCGTCTCCCCGGGGATCCTGGGCGTCCTCGCCGGGGCCTCCTTCGGCGCGGCGCTGGGGATGCTCGTGAGCGAGCAGTGGTGGATCGTGCAGGCGCTGGCCTTCGTCTTCGGTTTCGTCGCCGTCGGTTTTGCGGTGATGGTCGGCGGCATGGTCCGCGCCGGGCGCTCCTCGATCATGCTCGTGCTCGGCGGAGTCATCAGCGGTTCGCTCTTCACGGCGCTGCTCTCCGTCGTCAAATACGTCGCCGACCCCTACAGCACCCTGCCCGCCATCGTCTACTGGCTGATGGGATCGCTCTCGATGGCGGACCTGGACGGGGTCGCCCTCGCCGCCGTGCCGATGCTGCTGGGTATCGGCGGGCTTATCGTGCTGGGGCGCTATTTCGACCTGCTCAGCCTCGGCGACGAGGAGGCGCGCGCGCTGGGAATAAACGTCGCGCGCATCCGCTTCATCGCCATCGTGCTCGCCACCCTGGCCAGTGCGCTCTCCGTCGTCATGGCGGGGATCATCGGCTGGGTCGGCCTCATCATCCCCCACATCGTCCGGATGGCCTTCGGGCCCTCCCATACCCTGCTGATGCCGCTGTCGGCCATTACCGGAGCCGCCTTTCTGCTCCTGGCCGATTCGGTGTCGAGGCTGGCGTTGAGCGTGGAGATCCCCATCGGGATCCTCACCTCGCTCATCGGCATCCCCGTCTTTATCATCGTACTCAAAAACGCGAGGGCCTCATGGAACTGAAACCGATCATCGAAGTCAAAGACCTCACCTTCTCCTACCCGACGCACCAGGTGCTCAAAAAGATGCACTTCGCCCTCTACCCCGGCGAAGTCGTCAGCCTGCTGGGCCCCAACGGCTGCGGCAAAAGCACGCTGATCCGGCTCATGCTCGGCCTGCTGCGCGGCCAGGGCGACATCCGGCTGGCAGGCGCGCCGCTCGCACGCTATTCGCACCGGGAGATCGCGCAGCATATCGCCTACATCCCCCAGTACCACAGCGTCCCGTTCAACTACACGGTCGCGGAGATGGTCATCATGGGGCGGGCGGCGAAGCTCGGCTTCTTCGCCCAGCCCGGAAAGCACGACCGCGACGTCGCCATGGAGGCGCTGCGGACCGTCGGCATCGAGACGCTGGCCTCCCGTCCCTTCGGGCAGCTTAGCGGCGGGCAGAAGCAGATGGTCCTTCTCGCCCGCGCCCTGGCCCAGGAGGTCTCCACCTTTATCATGGACGAACCGGTCACCGGGCTTGATTACGGTAACCAGATGCGGCTGCTGGAGATGATCGCGCACCTGGCGGGGCAGGGGAAGACCTTCCTCAAGACGACGCACTACCCCGACCACGCCCTACTCGTCTCCAGCCGCGTCGCCGTCATGCACGACGGCCACATGATCGACGAAGGCCTGCCCGACGCCGTCATCACCCCCGGGATGCTGCGCCGGGTCTACGGCGTCGAGGCCGATATCGTTGAGCACCGCGACAAGAACTGGTGCCTGCCGCATTTCCGGAGGGTCTCCGCATGAGAACGGGCATCCTTTTTCTGCTGGCCCTCTTCCTCCTTGCCCTGCCGCTGCAGGCGCGGAGCCTCACGGACGATTACGGCCGGACGGTCGATCTCCCCGAGACGGTGACGAGTATCTACGCGGCGTCATCGCCGCTGACGATGAGCGTGCTCGCCTTCGACCCCGCGCTCATCGCAGCCCTCAACTTTCCGTGGAGCGCTGCGCAGCGCCCCTACGCCGGGGCCGCCGCCGACCGCCCCGTCGCCGGGGGGTTCTTCGGGCAGGGGCAGACCCCGAACTTTGAAGTGCTGGCCCAGACGCGCCCCGACGTCATTCTCGTCTGGGGCGGGATGCCGGGGGTGGAGAAGATCGTCGGCAAGTTCGACGCGCTCGGCATCCCCGTCCTGCTTGTACGTAATTCGTCGATCCGCGACCTGCTCACCCAGTTCGCACTGCTGGGGCGTCTGACCGGCAACACGCAGCGCGCCGACGCCCTCGTCTCCTACACCGAGCAGACCCTCGCTCTCATCGATGCACTGCAGCCGAAACTGGCCGAGCGCCGGCCGCTCCGCTACTACTTCGCCGAGGGCCCCGACGGGCTCTCCAGCGAATGCGACGGCTCTTTCCACCTCGAGCCCTTCACCTACGCCGGGGCGAAGAATGCCCTGAAGTGCCGGATGAGCTCCAACTACGGGATGGAAAAGGTGAGCCTGGAGACGGTCATGCTCACAGACCCGGACGTCATCGTCGCGATGGAACCCGTTTTCGCCGACGCTGTCGGGAAAGATCCCCGCTGGCAGGCGCTGCGTGCCGTCCGCGAGGGCAGGGTACTCACCGTGCCTTCGCTCCCCTTCAACTACATCACCCGTCCGCCGTCGTTCATGCGGCTGATGGGGATCCGGTGGCTCATACACCACTTCTACCCGGCGTGGCTTGAAGGGGAGGAAGAAGCGCGTTTCGAAGCGCTCTTTTTTCCCAGCCATAGCACAGCGGCCCCTGCCCGCTGACACGAAAAAGATGCGGCGGCGGATGCCTTGGCATCCACACCGTTATATCTATATTGATACAAAGGAATATCTATGAACGGACTGAAGCCAAAAACGCACAAGGGTGCCCATGACCCGTTGGGGTTCGACGCCATCGTCAGAGAGGTGTTCGCCCCCATCTACCCGGTCATCGCATCGCAGATCATTCAGCAGACGCAGATGACCCGCGGTGTCTGTCTCGACGCCGGCTGCGGCACGGGCGCCCTGGGGCGGGCCATGGCGCAGCAGAGCGGATGCGACGTCACCTTCTTCGACCAGAGCGAAAAGATGCTCGAACTGGCCCGCGGTTACGCCGAAGAAGAAGCCATCACGTCACGCAGCCGCTTTGTACAGGGCGACATCCACGCTATCCCGCTCCCCTCCGAGAGCGTCGACCTCGTCGTCAGCCGCGGCTCCTCCCCCTTCTGGGACGACCAGAAACGGGCCTACGGCGAGATCCTCCGCGTGCTGCGCCGGGGCGGCCGTGCCTACGTGGGCGGCGGTTTCGGCAACGCGGAACTGCGCGAACAGATCGTCAGCACGATGCTCGAACGCGAACCGAACTGGGAAGAGCGGTTCAAAAACCGCTCCCGGAGCATGCGCAACGCGCTGCCGGAGATCCTCGAAGCGCTCCACCCGACCTCTTTCGAGATCATCAACGACGAGAGCGGCTTCTGGGCCCACATCACCAAATAAGGGAGCCATGATGCAGATAGGACTCTTCTGTCTCGCCGAACACTACGGCAACGATACGGCCCAGAGCCTGCACGACCAGCTGCGCCTGGTGGAGACCGCCGACCGGCTCGGTTTTGACGAGGCGTGGTTCGGCGAACACCACTTCAACGCCTTCAGCGTCCTGCCCGACCCCTCGGTCATGCTCGCTTATGCGGCTGCGCGCACGCAGCATATCCGCCTCGGCACCGCCGGCTTCCTCGCCCCGTTCCACCACCCCGTCCGCCTGGCCGAGAGCATCGCGGTGCTCGACAACCTCAGCGGCGGCCGCATCGACGCGGGCTTTGCCAAGGGGGGATTCGCGCCGGACACCCGCCACTTCCTGCGGGACAAGGAGGAGCTGCGTTCCGTCATGTTCGAGACGATCGAAACGGTCGACCTTCTCCTGCACCGCAGAGGTGTTGATTTCGAGGGCAACTACATTCAGATCCGCAACAGCACGGTGACGCCGCGACCGCTGCAGAAACAGCTCCCCTTTTACGTGGCGACCTTCGCTTCGGAGGAGACGATCCACTACGCCGCGACCCGCGGGTACGGGCTGATGATGTCCCAGGGAGCGTCGCTGCGCGACTGCGTCGAAGCGCAGAACTTCTACCGCAGTATCGCCGGGCACGATCCGCAGATGGTGGTCATGCGTGTCTTCGGCGTCGCCGACAGCGCCGCCGAGGCGCAGCGGGCGGCGCTTCCCGCCATCGACCACTTCGTCAAATGCATGCGCGCCGCCCAGCGCGAACAGCCCCAGCCCGGTTTCGACGCCGAAAACTACGAGGCGCTGCTGCAGGAGCGCACCGCCTTTTTCGACGGGAAACCGTTTTTCGACAATGCGATCCTGGGGACGCCGGAAATGTGCATCGAGCAGATCAACACCCTCTCAGACGCACTGACCCACCTCCATATCGCCCTGAAACCCGCCGCCGTGCATGTCGAAGCGAACGTCGCCATGCTCGAACGGTTCCACCATGAAATCCAACCCTACATTGCCAAAGGAGCATTATGTCCAGAAACCCTCTGCACCTGCTGATCGGCCTCACCGCGTCTGCGGCGGCGCTTCATGCCGGAAACGAAGCGGCGCTCGACGCCATTACCGTCCACGAAACACCCATTACCGTCGCATCCGAAGGGATCGAGACCGCCCGGCCCACGTCGCTGCCCCGCAGCGCGGCGGACCTCGAGGAGGTGATCACCCGCGACACCATCGAAGCGCTCAACCCCTCCGACATCTACGACGTCCTGCAGTACGCCAGCTCCGTCTTTATCCAGCGCCAGGGGCGCAAAGCCCCCGCCTTTGTCAAAGTGCGGGGCAACCGCGCGCTGGGCATCATCATCGACGGGGTCTACATCCCCGCCGCGGTCACGAGCCGCATCCTCACCATCCTGCCCGTGGAAGCGATCGAGCGCATCCGCGTCGTCCGCGATTCCGCCACCCTCAACCTCGGACCACTGCCCAACGGCACCGGCGGCCTGCTCGGCGGCGACGATGCCGGCTACCTCGTGATTGAAACCCGCAACCCAGGAGCGCCGCTTGAGGGGCTGGCCGCCGTGCAGGTAGAGAACTTCGGGCGCGAACACGTCAGCGCCATGGCCGGTGGCATCGGGGAGTACGGCTACCTCAACCTCCTCGTCGACTACGACCAGAGCGACGGGGAGCCCGATGAGACGACCGGGTTCGAAAAAACGACACTCTATGCCAAAGGGGGCCTCTTCTATGACGCCTGGAGCCTCGACCTGCAGGGGTTCGTGACCCGCGGCTCGAAAGAGCTGCAGCGCAGCACCACCCCGGGCGTCAGCGACGCCAAGTGGGAGTACGACCCGATCAAGATCGGGGAGTTCTCCGCCAAAGCCGCCTATGACTGGGGGCAGGGCGTCACCTCCCTCTCCTACGCGCGCAGCGACCTGCGCATGGAGCTGCAGCAGCGCTCCTGGAGCAACCCCGACGCCTACACCCTGGAAGTCCAGGAGGAGAACTTCAGCGACCTGCGCCTCGACCATGCCCACCGCCTCGGCGAGCACACCCTCCGTGCCGGCATAGAGGGGATCTGGTGGCACACCCCGACCGGCGAGTACTTTTATACCGGCTGGGAGAAAAAGGAGCGGACGGCGGGCGCCTTCGTCCAGGACGAGTGGCACCGCGGCCGTCTGAGCCTGGACGGCGGCGTGCGCGTCGACAAGACCTGGATCGACAAGGGGTACGAGCAGGTCGGCAGCCAGAAGGTCCTGGTCGAGGACGAGGCGATGGAACCGGTCGCCGCCGTGGCGCTCGGTGCACGCTGGCAGGCCGCCCCGAGCTTCGCGCTCTATACCCGGGCGCGCGCCAGTACCCAGAACGCGCCGGAAGTCGAGACCGTCGACGGAGCGTCGCTCTCCGCCAGCAGCCGGCTCGGGGCCGAAGCGGGCTTCGATGCCGCGCCCGCCCCCTGGTTCAAACCGCGGCTGTCGCTCTATTTCCTCGATGTGCGCGACGCGCCCTACGTCGCCGCCCAGTGGACCAACCCCGACGACCCGACGGACATCGTCAACCTCTACGGCAGCAAGGACTGGCACGAATACGGTGCAGAAGTGACCCTGGCCGGGGTACTGGACGCCCTGACGTACCAGCTCTCCTACAGCTACAACCGCAACAACGACGATACCCTGGACAACCGTATCCCCGATTCGACCTTCAACGGCATCATCACCTACACCCACGCCGGGCTCAAAGGCACGGTCGGGGTCTATTATGTGGACAACTTCGAAGCCGTCAACAAGGCGGGCACGGGCGAAGCGGGCGGCTATACGAACATCGACTGCTCCCTCGGCTACGACTTCAGCGCGATGCAGCTACGGCACAAAGCGACGCTCTATGCCCGCAACCTCACGAACGACGACTACGAGTCCGTCTACGGCTTCCCGAGCCTCGGACGCGTCATCGGCGCCTCGTACCGGATCGCATTTTGATCCGGCCGCCGTGCGCAGAGGTGAAAAACGGGTTTCGCCTCTGCGGACCGCGGTCCCACGCGGACAGCCGAATCCATTTCAATTCAGGAGTAACAATGCATAAGCCTTTACGTCTATCTGCCCTTCTCTCTACCGTTGTGCTCTCCGCCTCGCTGCAGGCGGAGAGCTTCGAGCTCGGCCAGGTTTCCGTGACCGCCGACCCGCTGCTCTCGGAGATCTTTAACGACCGGGTGGATGCCGAACAGATCGACACCTACGGCGACACCACGGTCTCCGAAGCCCTCACCCGTATGACCGGGGTCGCCTTCTACGCCCGGGGCGGCCGTGCCGAGACGGACATCAAGATTCGCGGCTTCGATTCACGCCGCATCGGCGTTTTTTACGACGGCGTCCCCATCTACGTCCCCTACGACGGCAATATGGATTACAGCCGCTACCTCACCACCAACATCGGCGCGATCGACGTCTACAAAGGCTTCTCCTCCACGGCCTTCGGTGCCAACACGATGGGCGGGGTCGTCAATATCGTCTCCAAAAAGCCGAGCCGCCCCTTCGAGGGTACCGTCTTCGCCCAGGGGACGCTCGACAGCAGCGGCGACCAGGCGGGCACCATGTTCGGCGGGAACATCGGCATCCGCGAACCGCACTACTACCTGCAGCTATCCGCGACGGGCAAACAGCGCAACCACACCCGTCTGCCCGAAAGCTACGACGCGACCCCGGTCCAGCCCGAGGGCGACCGCCTGAACTCCGCCTCGGACGACCGCCAGGTCAGCGCCAAATACGGCTACCTGCTGGAAAACGGCGAAGTCGCCCTGGGCTACATGTACCAGCACGCGACCAAGCAGCAGCCTTCTGTCACCGACCCCGTCTACGGCCGCGAAAAGTACTGGGACTGGCCGAAATGGGATATGCAGAGCCTCTATGCCGTCGGGAAGCACACCCTCTTCGGCGGGCTCTTCAAAGCGACGGCCTACTACACGGAGTACGAAAGCAAGCTCTACTCCTACGACGACATCAACCTGACGACGATGGACAAAAAGTTCGCCTGGAAATCCAACTACAAGGAGTCCACCTACGGGCTGAGAGCGGAGTACACCGTCGACGCGGCGGGCAACCGGCTCACCCTCTCGTCAAACTACAAGCATGACCACCACAAAGGGTACGACATCGACAAAGTGACCAACGTCAGCACCCTGGGAGAGGAGTTCGAGGATACGACCCTCTCCTTCGGCGTGGAGGACAGCTACCGCTTCGCGGAGCGCTTCACCCTTGTCGCGGGCATCGGCTATGACGTCAAATCCTCCGACTACATCAGCGACCCGACGATCGATGACAAGAAAGACGAATCGGCCTGGAACCCGGAGGCGGCGTTCATTGCGGAGCTCGCCCCCAAGCAGACCCTCCGCCTCAGCGTCGCCCGGAAGACCTATTTCCCCTCGATGAAAGAGCGCTACTCCTACAAGCTCGGCTACGGGGTGCCCAACGGCGACCTGAAGCCGGAGATGACGACCCACAGCGAACTCGCCTACAAGGGCGTCTTCAACGATGCATGGATCGCGGAGGCGGCCGGTTTCTACCTGGTAACGGAAGACTACATCCAGGCCGTCTACTATGACACCTTTGACGGCGTCGACCGCACGCAGAACCGGAACATCGGCACCTTCTACCGTTCCGGGGCCGAACTGGCCCTCTCCTACATCGCCGACGTTTACGAAGCGGGGGCGAACGCCAGTTTCTTAGAAATCGGCAGTGCCTCTTCGGACAAGCCCATCGGTGTGCCGACGCGTGAATACAATGTCTTCACCCGCGTCTTCTTCACCCCGAACCTGAGCGGGCTCCTCACCCTTCACGGCCAGAGCGGCGCCTACGGGCAGCTGGCCGACAGCAGCTACGCGAAACTGGATGACGTCCAGACGATCGACGCGAAAGTGACCTACCTGCCGATCGCCTCCCTCGCGGTCGAAGTCGGTGTCAAAAACATGGCGGACAAGCTGAATTATTACGACGACGGCTATCCGGAACCGGGGCGGGAGTTCTACGGCAGACTCTCGTACAGCTTCTGATGCGCCGCCTCTTCGTCATACTGCTGCTTTCGGCGGCACTGCTTCACGCGGAACCGGTGCCGCCGCTGCGCGTCGCCGTCATCGGTGGGATGACCATGAGCGGCATGTGGCAACAGATCGCCGCCGCCTTCGAAGCCGCCCGCGGTATCCCCGTCGAGGTCGTCGTCAGCGGCCCCAAAACGGAGCTCGACGCCTACTGCCGCAGCCACCCCGTCGACCTGGTGACGATGCACGCCAGCGACACCATAACCGACCTCGCGGCCGACGGCCTCTTCGAACGGCTCACCCCCTGGACGCGCAACGCGCAGATGCTCCTGGGCGACCGCAGCGACCCCGCCGGGCTCACCGGCGCCGGGAACCTGCAGCAGGCGCTGACGAAACTTGCTGCCTCGGAGGCCCCCTTCCTCATCCATGCGAGCGGCGGCACCTTCGAAGTCTTCAACGCGCTGCGCGTGAAAAAGGGGTGGCGCATGCCGCCCAAGCAGCTCCGTTTCACCCCCGCCAAACGCGGTTTCCTCAAGGAGACGGCGGCACTGAAGGGGTACACGCTTTACGGCGTCATCCCCTTTTTGATGCACAAGCAGCACCACCCGCAGATCCGCGGCTTCTATTTCGACGACCCCGTCCTGCGGCGCCCCTACCTGGCGGCCATCGGCAGCGAAGCGCGCCTCGGCGCCGCCCGGCACGCCCGTGCCGAGGCCCTGCTCGCCTTTCTGACGACGCCGCAGGCCCAGGGCATTGTGCGTGATTTCCGCATCGACGGCCACCCGGGCTACCCGGTCTTTTACCCCCTCACCCCCAACCAAGGAGATAATGATGTTTCTCGAATCCATTGATTTTGCCACCATGTACAAGGCCCACAAGCTCGCCACCGACTTCAAAGGCAAAAGCGCCGACGAATGGAACGCCAAGGCCGCGGACATGGCGCCGCGCATGGTCAACAGCCCCTACGTGGACACCTTCCTCTCCAAGATGGCGCTGGACGCCGACGACGTCGTGCTCGATATCGGCTGCGGGCCGGGCACCCTGGCCCTCGCCCTGGCCAAAAAGGTCAAGAAGGTCATCGCGATCGATTACGCCGAACAGATGCTCGAGCAGCTGCGCCTCTACGCCGAACGCGAAGGGATCACCAACATCGAAACGCACCGGCTGAGCTGGGAAGACGACTGGAGTGCGCTGCCCGAGGCCGACATCGCCGTCGCGTCGCGCAGCCTGGAAGTTGGCGACATCGAAACGGCCCTCTCAAAGATGACGCACCACGCCGCAAAGGCCTGCTACCTCACCTACAAGGCCGGCGGCAGCTACGTCGACCTGGAGATCCTCGAGTTCATCGGCAGGCAGATCACCCCGAAGCCCGACTTCTGGTATATCCCGCTGATCCTCTACCAAAAAGGGCTGCTGCCGCGCGTCGACTACATCGAGACCGAACAGGGCAGCATCAAAAGCGGCAGTGCCGACGCCTTCGTCACCTCCCTGCGCTGGAGCCTCGGCAGCCTCAGCGGCGACGAGGAGGAAAAGGCGTACCACTACTACGACAAGGTCGTTGCCAGAACCAACCGGCACCCCCGACCCTTCAACTGGGCCTTCGTCGCCTGGGAGACGGTGCGCTGATGCGCCGTCTAACACACTCCTAACACTCTTCGCGTACACTGGCACGACGATTTCAGCTTCCAAGGATTGCTTATGAAACCCCTCTTTTTCGCCCTGTGCGCCGGCGCGGCTGCCCTCTTGCTCGGCGGCTGCGGCAGCAGTAGCGACAACAGTGCGACCGATCTTACCGCCGAACGCGGCCCGATGCTCTACGCGCTTGTCACCGATGCCTCGGGACAACAGGCGACGATGCTCTCAGGCGGCCGCTATCGCTTCGCCAACGACCCGGTCTACCCCGTCACCAGTCTGGGGGGTGTCATCGACATCAACCGTAACGGCATCATCGATGCGGGCGACCTCCCCGCACCGGAACTGAAACTGCAGACGCCGCAGGGACTCGCCCTCACCCTCGTCACCTCCCTGGCGCACAAAGCACAGATCGCGACGATGCTGCAAAACGATTTCAACCTGAGTGAAACACGTCTCTACAATGCAACACCCTCCGGTGACTGCGCCATTGCCGCCATCAGCGACGAACTCTACAAGTACTGCGTCGAGCACAACGTCAGCGACCCCTCCTCCCTGACGCTGAAGGTGATGCAGAGCCTGCAGGCACAGATCGCCGCACGGATCGAAGCGTACAGCTCCGGAGAGTTCAACGCCACCAAGCGTGAACGCGCCCTCGTCAAAAACGAACTTGGGCTCAAGACCATGACCCAGGCAGAAGCCGATGCGATGAACCGCCA
Organism: Thiomicrolovo sp. ZZH C-3; assembly: GCF_054862725.1. Lineage (NCBI taxonomy): Bacteria > Pseudomonadati > Campylobacterota > Epsilonproteobacteria > Campylobacterales > Sulfurimonadaceae > Thiomicrolovo > Thiomicrolovo sp. ZZH C-3. The sequence goes on along the minus strand of NZ_JBTKXX010000001.1, from coordinate 115,517 downwards.
GCTCAGTGAGGGCGACGGCACGCCGCAGCTTTCGGAGCTGAACATTACGCTCAGGGGAACGCTGGCATTTATGTGGAACGAGGAGAAAATGGCCAAAGAGCTCTACCTTGCGCTGCATGCGCCATGGCCGCACAAAGAGTTCTATAATATCGCGATGATGTCCGAAAGCCAGCACCAGGCCGCCATTGAAAGCCTCCTGCAGACCTACGACATCAACATCACCGACATCGACGGCGAGGAGGCGCACTACAGCGCGGTGGAGCTCCAGGCCTACGACGAAGGCATTTTCCCCGAGCCCGCGGTGCAGTCGCTCTATGACGAACTCTACGCAAAGGGTGTACAAAGCGACCGGGACGCCCTGGAAGCAGGCTGCATGGTCGAGGTTACCGACGTCAATGACCTTAATACCAACATCGCCCTCGCAGAGGCGGCGGAAGCCGACGACCTCGTCGCAACCTTTACCTCCCTGCGCAAAGGCAGCTACAACCACTACTGGGCCTTTGACAGTGCCCTCAAAGTACTCGGCGTAGCGGAAGGGTGCTGCGTGCTCGGCGAGGCCTTCTGCAAAACGCCCGAGGAGTATCCCGATACCCGCGGTGGAGGCGGGGCCTAAAGATTTTGCTTAAGCGCGAATCTTCAGTTTCGGACAGGCTTGTTTGGCTAGAATCCTGCAAAATGAAAACACTGCGCCAACTCCTGCTCTCGGTTCTGCTGTCGGCCTTCTCCTTCTTCGTGGTCCACGACTACGTCATGACGGATGTGGATAAGGACACCCAGTACGAACTCTGCCTTGCGCAAAGCGACGCCGGCGCGCTCGATCTTCCCACCAAGATCCATGAGCACATCCATACCCTGATGAGCATCCCGGAGGCAGCCTCCCTGCCATCCTCCGACCAACCCGTTGCCCTCCGCAGCCACGCCGTACCGCAGCAGCTCCACTCCTATATTTCACCCGTCCCTACCAAGCCCCCTTTAGCGTAACCCTTTTTCCAACCCTATTCAAAAATTCCCATGGGCGGACACACCGCTGTGCCTGCCCGTATCAAAGGCAATAGTAATGATCCCTTTACGACTTCTGGCCCTCTGTGCCGCCGCGTCGCTCTCGGCGGCCCCGGTCTCGCTGCAGACGTTTCTCGATGCGAGCGCGCACTCCGACGCCGCCCGCGCCGGGCAGTATGCCGCGGAAGCGAACAGCCTGCAGCGGCGCAGCGAACTGCTGACCGACGGCCCCTCTCTCAATGCGCAGGCGGGCTATGCCGACGCCAAGTCCGTGTCAAAGAACGCCATGGAGTACCACGTCAGCGTTGAAAAACCCTTCCGTACCGCCGGGACCGGAAGGCTCGAAAAGCTTCTCGGCAGCGACAGCGCGATGACCGCCGCGCTCGAAACGGCCCGGCTGCAAAACCGCGTCTATACCTACTATATCGACGCCTGCACCCTCCAAGAGGAGCTCTGGCTGCTCGAGGACGCCAAAACCCGCGGTATGCAGATGGAAACGCTGATCCGCACCGGGATGGAGGGCGGCGAGTTCGACCGCAGTGCCTGGCTCCGCAGCCGGCTGAACGTCGAGACCCTCACCCTGCAGATCGACGACCTCAACAGCCGCTACGATGAAGCCTTCCGCCTCCTGCAAGCCACGGCCCAGACGGAGGCCGAAAGCCTGCTGTGCCACGACCTCCCCGACACCATCACCCTGCCTTCGGAGACTCTCCTCGCCGACGCCCCGCTGCTGCGGCAGCTCGAAAACCGGCACGGAAGCGCGAAAGCCCTCGCTTCTTATCGCAACAGCTGGCTGCAGGAGGTCACACTCGCTGCAGGCTATGACGACGAGATGGACGTCCAGCGCGCCAACCTCTATGTCACCGTCCCCCTCGGCCTGGGAAGCCGCCGTGCCAACGACCGCGAGGCCGCCCACCGTGACGCCCTCGCCGCCGGTGCGGAACTGCGTGCGATGCGTGGCGAACTCGCCGCGCGGATCGCCGCATTCACCTCCGCCCAACAGACCCGGCGGCAAAACCTGAAGCGGCTCAACGACGAGATGATCCCCGAGGCCTACGAAACAACCGTGCTGCTCGAAGAGCGCTTTATGGGCTCCGAAGCGAGCTACCTCGAGTACATCGACAGTCAGAAGATGCTCTTCGCCCTGCTGATGCAGGGCGTCCAGCTCCGCGCCGATGCGCTCAAGGCCGAAGCCGGCCTCTTTGCCGATCTTGGCATTACCCCCGCTACCAAGGATAAAAAATGAAATATATTATGCCCCTGCTCTTTACCCTCATGCTGCCGCTCGCCGCGGCCGACCGGATCGACCCCGGCACGCTGCAGGTCGCGCTGAGTGCCCCCAAGGCCCAGACACAGCTCCCCCTCGGCAACTACCTCGGCACCTACAACTATCCGCCTGCATCCCGCTTTACGATCAGCGCGAACACCGAAGGCTTCGTGACCCGCGTCGCCGTCAAACCCTTTGCCCATGTGAAAAAGGGGCAGACGCTCTTCACCCTCAAAAGCCCGAAACTCCTTGACATGCAGTCCGAGTACATTGCGACCCTGCTGGAGCTGGAGTACTACGACAAAGAGGTCAAACGCCTTGAGCCGCTGGCAAGCAAAGGGGTCGTCGCTTCCAAGCAGCTGACCGAGAGCCGCAACCGCCGCCAGAAACTCGACGCCTCCGCCGCCTTCCAGCGCGACGTCCTCCTCGCCTACGGCCTGACACCCTCGCAGCTCAAACGGATCGCCGCGCAGCATAAGCCCGACCCGGCCCTGACCATCACCGCCCCGGCAGCGGGCAGCATCGCTTCGATGAAGGTGCAAAAGGGCGCTTACGTCGCCGAGGGTGCCGTCCTGGCCCAACTCATCGACACGACCGAGTGCCACTTCGAGATCGACATGCCCTGGAAGACCGCCGATACCCTCGCCCTGGGAGAGAAGCTGAGCGCCGGGACACGGAGCTTCACCGTCTTCGCCAAGGCGCCGCAGATCGACCCCGTCTCGCAGACCCGCGCCATCGACCTCCACGAGGGCGGTGCCTGCGGCGAACGGGGCGGGGCGAGCATGAACCTTGCGCTGTCGCGCGCCGCAAAGGCCTGGAAGGTCCCGGCCGCTTCGGTCACCGAGCTTGACGGACGCAGCGTCGTCTTCGCCAAACGCAGCGACGGCTTCGAGCCGCTTGCCGTCACCGTGCTTTCGCGCCGTGATGGGTTCTGCTACGTGACCGGTGCTTTGAGCGCGGACGACCGCGTCGCCGCCTCCTCGGTCCTGGCCCTGCGCAGCGCCGCCGCCGGGGGTGAATGATGGACGCGTTGCTGCGTTTCGCGCTCTCGCAGCGCATCATCATCCTGCTGCTGGCCGCCGCGGTCGCCGTCTACGGGGTGCTCTCCTACGGGAAGCTCGTCATCGACGCCTTCCCCGACGTCTCCTCGACCCAGGTAAAGATCATCATCAAGGCCCCGGGCATGACCCCGAGCGAAGTGGAGCAGCAGATCACTATTCCCGTCGAGCTGGAGATGCAGGGCATCCCCCACCAGACCATGGTCCGCTCCATCTCGAAGTACGCCCTGGCCGACATCACGATCGACTTTGAAGAGGGCACGGACCTCTACTGGGCCCGTGACCGCGTTTACCAGCGTTTTACGGCCGTCAAGAAGGAGCTGCCCGAGAACATCGGCGGGGGGATCGCCCCCATTACGACCCCGCTGGGCGAGATCCTGATGTTCACCATCGAATCGGACACCCTGAGCCTGATGGAGAAACGCACCCTGCTTGACTGGACGATCCGTCCGGCCCTGCGCAGCGTCCCCGGCGTCGCCGACGTCAACGCCCTGGGCGGCCTCGTGAAGAGCTTCATCGTCAAGCCCGATTTCGCCCGCCTCTCCGCCTACGGCATCCCGGTTTCCCAGCTTGTCGAAGTGATCGAACGCAATAACGCCAACTACGGCGCCGGGCGGGTCGAACAGGGCGACGAGGCGATGATCGTCCGGGTATTGGGAAAACAGACCGGGATCGAGAGCATCCGCGAGCTCGTCCTCGCCCAGCGCGAAGGGAGCACCGTCTACGTCGGCGACGTCGCCGACGTCAGCGTCGGGGCCGTCACCCGCTACGGCTACGTCACCAAGGACGGCAAGGGCGAAGCGGTCGAGGGCCTGGTCCTGGGCCTCAAAGGTGCCGACGCCTCCCGTACCGTCGCCGCCGTCAAAACGCGCCTGGCCGAACTGGAGAAGAACCTCCCCGAAGGCACAAAGCTGAACGTCTTCTATGACCGCAGCGACCTCGTCGGCAAAGCCGTTAACACCGTCCAGAAGGCGCTGATGGAAGCCGTCGTGCTCATCATCGTCATCCTGCTGCTGATGCTCGGCGACATCATCTCCGCGCTCACCGTCGCGCTCATCCTGCCGATGGCGATTCTGAGCGCCTTCATCCTGATGCACCTCTTCGGGATCAGCGCCAACCTGATGAGCCTCGGCGGGATCGCCATCGCCATCGGGATGATCGTCGACTCCGCCGTCGTCATGGTCGAGAACATCGTCGCGTGGCTGGGGCACCCCAAATACGCCCACGAACCGCGCAGCCGCCTCATCTACCTGGCGGCCAAGGAAGTAAGCCTGCCGATCGTCTCGGGCGTCGTCATCATCATCACAATCTTCTCGCCGCTGCTGATGCTGCAGGGGCTGGAGGGGAAACTCTTCGCTCCCGTGGCGCTGAGCATCGTCTTCTCCCTCGCCTCCTCCATCGTCTTCGCCCTCTACCTCATCCCCGTCATTGCCGGGATGAGCATCAAGAAGGCCCATGACGAGCCGACCTGGCTCGTGCGCAAGCTCGAGAACCTCTACATCCCGGCGCTCATCCGCGCTTTCCGGTTCGAAAAACCGATCTACGCCCTGCTGGTGCTGCTCGTGCCGCTTTCCGTCTACATGTTCGGCAGCGTCGGCAAGACCTTCATGCCGACGATGGACGAAGGGAACATCGTCATCGGCGTCGAGTCCGACCCCGCCATCAACATCCCGGCGGGGATCATGCTCAATACCCAGATCCAGCAGCAGCTCATGGCCGCGGTGCCCGAGATCAAATCCATCATCGCCCGCAGCGGCTCGGATGAGATCGGGCTCGACCCCATGGGGCTCAACGACACCGACACCTTCTTGGTGCTGCACCCCAAGTCCGAGTGGCGCACCCCCGACCCCGACTGGCTCCGCGCACAGATGCGCACGGTGCTTGAAGGGATCACCGGGATCGAATACGGCTTCACCCAGCCCATCGAGATGCGTACCTCGGAGATGCTGACGGGTGCACGCGGCGACGTTGTCGTCAAACTCTTCGGCGACGACATCGAGACCCTCAACACCCTGGGAACGAACATCGCGGACCTCCTCAAGGCCACCGAAGGAAGTGAAGATGTCTACATGCGCCAGAACGAGGGGGTCAGCTACCAGCAGGTCGTTTTCGACAAAAAACAGCTCACCAAGTACGGCCTCAACCTCGATGAAGCGGCGCAGATCCTCGCCATCGCCGTAATGGGCGCCGAAGCGGGCAAGATCTACGAGGGGATGAAGCAGTTCGCCATCCTGATCCGCGGCGATTACGCGCAAAACGACCTGCCGCTCTCCTCGATCTACCTCACGACCCCGGCGGGCGAGCGCATCGCCTTCTCCAACATCGCGCACATCGAGCGCACGGAGGGGAGCGTCGAGATCAAGCATGAGGGTGCCCAGCGCTTCGTCTCCATCCAGACCAACGTCAGCGGCACCGACCTCACGACCTTCGTGGCATCGATCGCCGCGAAGGTCGAGCAGGAGGTCGCCCTCCCGGCGGGATACCGCCTCGAGTACGGCGGGGAGTTCAAGAACCAGCAGCGCACCATGGCGCGCCTCTCCGTCGTCGTGCCGATCGCCCTGGCGGTGATCTTTATGATCCTCTTCTTCACCTTCCGCTCCCTGCGGCAGGCCGCGGCCGTCTTTGCGATGATCCCCCTGGCGCTGACCGGCGGGATCGCCGGGCTGATGGTCAGCGGGCACTACCTCTCCGTCCCGGCTTCGGTCGGCTTCATCGCCCTGCTGGGGATCGCCGTGCTCAACGGGGTCGTCATGGTCAGCTACTTCAACGAGCTGGTCAAAACGATGCCGCTTGAAAACGCGGTGATCGAGGGGGCCAGACGGCGCCTGCGCCCGGTCCTGATGACGGCACTCATCGCCGCCTTCGGCCTGGTGCCGATGCTCTATGCCACCGGCCCCGGCTCGGAGATCCAGAAGCCCCTCGCCATCGTCGTCATCACCGGGCTGATCAGCTCGACCCTGCTCACCCTGATCATCCTGCCGATCCTCTACCGGCGGATCGAAGCGAAGAACGAGTTACAATATACTGTGTGAAAAGGAACAGGGGTGAAAGCGGCACTGTTGATCGGTGCCCCGGCCCTTTTTACGGCCATCCAGATCATCCCTTTCGGCCACGACCATATGCATCCTCCGGTCGTCACCAAACCGGTGCAGGACATCCCGAAGGAGAAAACACGGCTGATCTCCGGCTGAGGGTGACCTTCGGCAGCGGAACACACCGATACTGATCTACACGCGAAAGGGGAGAAAATGGAAGAAAAGTTCTCGCTCAAAAAAACGGTCTCGCTGACCCTGGGGCTCTCGTTCCTGGTCATGAGCTATACGGGCATCATGCTCTTCATGACCCCCAAAGGCAAGATCGCCTTCTGGACCGACTGGACCCTGCTGGGACTCAGCAAGACCCAGTACACCGACCTGCATATCACCTCGATGTTCCTCTTTCTCGCGGCAGGCATCTGGCACATCTACTACAACTGGAAACCGCTGGTCAGCTACCTCAAGAACCATCTTCACCGGCTGACGCCGCTGAAAAAAGAGTTCCTCGCCGCGCTGGTACTCAACCTCTTTTTCGTCGGCGCCACCATGCTGCACCTGCCGCCGATGCAGAGCATCGTCAACCTCAATACGGCCATCAAGGATTACTGGGAGCGGCAGGTGGGCGCCCCGCCGTTCGGCCACGCCGAAGAGGCCACCGTCGCCTCCCTCGCACCGCAGGGCGGCATCGATACACCGACGGCGATGAAGCGGCTGCGCGACGCCGGCTACCGTGTGAAAAACGGGCAGCTGACCCTGGAGCAGATCGCGGTCGACAACGGCGTCTCCGCGCAAAAGGTCTATGACGCCATGCTCCCGCAGACCCGGGCGCAGCAGAGCGTGGCGCCGCTTAGCGGTATGGGACGCAGAAGCATCGCCTCCCTCGCCGACGCGGGGCATATCGACCTTGCAAAGGCCCTTGCCTATCTCGAAGCCGAAGGCGTCGACGCCACCCCGCAAAGCACCATGCGCGATGCTGCCGGCCAGCTCGGCACCACCCCCTACGAACTCTTCGAAACCCTCAAAGCCCTGCCGTAAACCCTCTTCCCTCCAGGGGGAGCGTCCTGCACAAGGCACAGGCCGTTGACATTATTACTAATTAGTAATATAATACTCGTAACCGCTGATGAAAAGGAGGTGCCATGAAACGCACGAAAACGTACGGGCCGCGCGAAGACGCCGTACTGCGGACGCATATCGAACTGTCGCGCGCTTTCAACAAGCTCCGTGCCAAAGAGACGGCAACCATCGCCGAGCACGGCATCACGATGGCGCAGTTCGCCATCCTCGAGGCCCTCTACCACCTCGGGACGCTGCGGGTCGGTCAGATCACCGAACTGATCCTCAGTACCCCGGGAAACATTACCGTCGTCATCAAAAACCTTGAAAGCAAGGGGTGGATCCGCGTCTACCCCTGTGAAACGGACCGGCGTATCCGCATGGTGGAGATCACCGAAGCGGGGAGCGGCCTGATCGCCTCCCTCTTCCCGGAGCACGTCCGTAACCTGACGGCGTGGTACGGTTCCGCGCTGGAGACCGAAGAGCTCACCACCCTGTCGCGCCTGCTGCGCAAACTGGAAAAGGCACAGTAAAACCGCCTGCCTTTTCATCCCGACGCATAGCGATTGGAGGATGCCATGCAACGCCGCACGTTTATGGGGCTGCTGTTTCTGTCGCCGCTGACGCTCGATGCCGACACCGACTCAAAGGAGACCGTTATGTCAAGAATGTTTGTCCACCGCGCCTCGGAACGGGGCGTCGCCGAACACGGATGGCTGCACAGCCGCTTCAGTTTCTCGTTTGCCGAGTACTACAACCCCGCACGGATGGGCTTCGGGGCCCTGCGGGTGATCAACGACGACGTCATCGAAGCCGGGCAGGGGTTCGGTACCCACCCCCACCGCAACATGGAGATCGTCTCCATCGTCACGCAGGGCGCCCTGAAACACCGCGACTCCGCGGGGAACGCGGGCGTCATCCGCGCCGGGGAGATCCAGTACATGAGTGCGGGTACGGGCATCTACCACTCCGAGTTCGCTTCCGAATCGGAAAAGACCGCCCTCTTCCAGATCTGGATATACCCCGACGAGGAGGGCGGCAAACCCCGGTACGAACAGCGCGATTTCAATGCCTTCTACCACCCCAACCGCTGGACCCTGCTTGTCAGCGGGGACGGCCGGGAGAACGCGATTCAGATCAAGCAGGACGCCGCCATCCACGTCAGCGACATCGAGGAGGGCCGGACCCTGGCGCTGCCTGCAGTCGCCCCGGGTCACGCCCGGCTGCTCTTTGTCATCGAGGGGGAGGTCACCGTGGAGGAACTGCGCCTCGGCGCCCGGGACGAACTGCAGATCATGGACGACAATATCCATGATCTCACTGCCGTGCGCGAGGCGAAAGTGCTCCTTTTCGACGTGCCGCTGTGACGGGGGCTCACGGTTTACTCACAATGCAGTATTATTATTGGAGTAACGCACCCCAAAGGAGAATAAGATGAAACGTATGAGTCTCGCGGCGGCACTGCTGCTCGGAGGAACCCTGTTCGCCGCACAGGGCATGATGTCCTCTTTCAACGATTTTGACGCGAACGGCGACGGCGTGATCACACAGGCCGAGTTCGAGAACACCCAGCAGGCACGGATGACGAAGCAGGCCGAAAGCGGCAAGATGATGCGTAACGCCGCCAATGCGCCCGCTTTCGGCGACATCGACGCCAACGCTGACGGCAATATCGATGCCACCGAGTTCCGAAACCACCAGATGAACCGGATGCAGCAGCGCCCCGCCGGCATGGGCCAGGGCACCGGTACGGGAATGGGCAAAGCGCAGAACAAGGCGCAGGGCAGAATGATGTCCTCCTTCAACGACTTTGACGCGAACGGTGACGGTGTGATCTCCCAGACCGAGTTCGAAAACGCTCAGCAGGCGCGGATGGCCAAACAGGCCGAAAGCGGCAAGATGATGCGCAATGCCGCCAATGCACCCGCCTTCGGTGACATCGACACCAACGGGGACGGCAGTATCGACGCGAACGAATATAAGAACCACCAGATGAACCGGATGCAGCAGCGTCCTGCCGGTCAGGGTATGGGCAAAGGGATGAAATGCGGCGGCGGTAAGTGCGGCGGGGGAGGCATGGGCGGTCCGAACCGCTAAAGACCTTTAGCGCTGGCGGACGCAGCGCACATGCGCTTCGTCGCAGCGGTCCGTATCGAACATGTGGCCGTTGCCCCAGTAGACGGCCCAGGCATTGATGGGCATTTTACGGTAGATCTCCGAGGTCCAGTAGGCATTGGAGACCGTGTTTTTGAGCCCCACTTTCTTCGCAGCGGCCGCCTTGCGGAGCATTTCAAGTTCCGCCCGCGTCGGCAGGCGCCAGTCGCTGAACCCCTCCAGCTCCAGGTTCGCGCAGTAACTGCGTGCATCTTTCCAGACCGTATCTTTCTTGGCCGCCATCACATTATCCTGCCACTGCAGTTTCGCCGTCGTATCGATGACCGTGTCACCGCTGCGCTTCCAGCCCGCCCAGGCCAACACCGAAACTGCGAGCAGCAAAGAAACCACTCGAATCATTTACCCTCCTTTTCATCACCGGCGCGGCAGCACTTCGCCTGCCGACGCCGCAAGACGTCCCCGTCCTCTCTCACGGGAGCGCTTTTACACATCACATCGTAAACGGATTGTGCGAACGTTTAATAAACACCGCCTACTTGAGGGGCATCAGGGCATAGCCCCGGTTCTGGTACGCAATGGTGTCGATGTAGCTGTTTTCCGAGATGCGAAGATAGGGCAGGACATCTTCACGGTCGATCCCGTTGCCCTCCAGCGCAATGGCGCAGACGACCAGCTCCACCGCTTTGACTTTGGAGAGGCGTTCAAGACTCTCCTGTGCCTTCGTCACATAGAGCACCTCCTCCTCGGGGACGAGGTAATCGGCGCTCTCCGACGCCACCTTGGCGCAGCCGCCGTGCATCGTCACGGCGAAACGGACCGTATCGCCCTGGGCTTCGATCATCTGCTTGGTCTTCTCAATAAGATTGAACCGTGAAAGAATATAGCGCGGGTTCGAAGAGCTGCAGTCGAAGACGGCCTTGTACTCCTGGGCCGATGCCAGGACCGCCAGCAGCGCCGGCAGGGCCAGAAACCGTTTCACTGCCCCAGACCGAAGACGTTGGAGAGGGTATTGATGTAGTTGAAATACCCGGTGATCGCGACGGCCTCGATGATCTGCACGTCGCTGTAACCCAGTGCCTTGAGGGTGTCGATATCCTCCTGCTGCATCTTGTAGTTGTCTTTCTTCGACGCACGGACGCAGAAGCGCAGCAGCGCCTTCTCTTTCTCGTCGGTGCTGATGCTGTCGATCCCCTCGAGGATCTCGGTGATGCGCTCCTCGCTCAGTCCCAGCATCTTCGCGATGTTCTTGTGCACATCGACGCACATCTTGCAGCTGTTCTCCTTGGAGATCAGCAGGGCGATCGCCTCTTTGATGTCGTAGGAGAGCTCCGTCGGCTCCAGCAGGAAGTTCTGCACCATCATATCGGTCGCGAAATAGACCTTCTCGTCCAGTGCCAGCAGTTTGAAAATCTCGCCGAGGCTGCCTGTCTTCTCCAGGATCGGGCGCGCCTTCTCCTGGATTGCCGGGGACATCTCCTCGAATTCGGGTAGTGCTATGTATGCCATCTTCTTCTCCTTTGCGATAATTCTAGTTGAAAAAGCGTTAAGTCGTACTTAACGCTTTCACTTCTCATCGGCCGGGTCGTGGTAGTCGACGGTCGGGATCAGCAGGGCGACGACGAAGAGTACCAGGCTCAGTACGAGTACTATGGTCAGTTCATAGCCGCCCAGCACGTCACTGAGCCGGATCGCTCCGAGGTCCGGCCCCATGAGCTGCTTGATCCAGGGGAAGGTGAGGGTGAACACCGCGCCGCCGACCATCCCGCCGATCACCCCCACCAGCGCATCGATGCGCCCTTCGGAAACGGAGACGAAAAAGGCCGAGGGGCATTTGCCGAGGATCACCAGCCCCATGCCGAACAGCACCGCACCGACCAGCAGCCCGCCCAGCAGGGTCGGTTTCACCTGGTACTCCGCAAAACCGCCCTGCACCAGCGCATAAAAGCCGACTCCCGACAGCGCGACCGTCATCATCGCCATGCGCGGTGCCAGGGTATCCTCGAAGATCATAAAGCCCGCCATCTTCTCGAACTTGTCGAGCCGGCTGTAGAGAATGATCGCCCCGAAACAGAAGCCGATGAAGAGCACCGTCCAGACGGAACCGTGCCCCTGTGCCGCGACGACGTCGAACATATGGGTAATACGCTCCATCATGCGCAGCTCTTTTTGCGTTTATAGAAGAAGCGGCCGGTGATCATGCCGGTGCCCAGGGCGACGACGGTAAAGATCATTCCGCTAACGGCGGTCTGGCTCCCCCCCGAGAGGATATGCCCCGCATTGCAGCCGCCGGCGAGCCGCGCCCCGTAAACGAGCAGGAACCCGGCGATGAAGCTCCAAACCATCCGTGAAGGGACCGAGCTGTTTTTGCGCGCTTTCCACAGCGTCGGGATGGTGCTGATGTGGAAGGTCTTCGTCACGAAGAGCGACATGAAGAGGCCGCCGAAAAAGACGCCGATCAGCATCACCCCCTCCCAGGCGCCCGACGTCTCGATCAGGGCCGTATATTCATGGGTGTCGGCATCAAGGCCGAACAGCACCTCGGAGAGGTAGGCCATGCCCGTCGAGGCACCGATCGGCCGCCCCGCTCCCCATTCGGAAAAGGTAAAAAAGAAGAGCAGGCTCATCAGGATACCGCCGGCCCACCATGGTATTGTACGAGGCATAATAACCCCCTTATTTTGTAAATCGTCAAGTTATACTTTACGTTTTGAATTCTATGCTATAATGCTTAAACTTTCTTGAACAAGGAACACGGTGGAGTATAAGATCTCGGAAGTCGTCGCCAAGACCGGAGTGCCCAAATCGACCATCCTCTACTACATCAAAGAGGGGTTGCTGCCCGAAGCGCGGAAGCTCAAACCCAACGTCCACCGCTATAACGACGAACATGTGGAGCGGCTCCGCTACATCCGGTATATGAAAGAGGAGGTGGGGAGCAGTATCGAGCAGATCAAAGCGGCGCTGGGGAACCCGAACCACTCGCTTTCAAGCTCGCTCTCGATGATCGAGCCGCTCATGAATACGCTCAGCCGTGTGCCCGCCGACGCGGAGCACTATACGCAATCAGCGTTTGTCGAGGCATTCGGGCTGGATGCCGGCGTCGTCGCGCGGCTGATAGAGACGGGGATCCTCCTGCCGACGGGGGAGGCGGACTTTACCCATAAAGACGCGGCCATCGTCAACCTGGTCGCTGCGTTCGAGAGCGTCGGGGTCGCCCCTGATATCCTCAAAGCCTACGCCGAACACGCCAGGGGCCTCGCCGTCCTCGAGCGGCAGATGCAGCAGAGCCTCTGCAGCGCCCGGACCGACGATAACTTCTCGACGCTGTGGAAGATCCTCTTCGAGACCCTCTTTACCGCCAAGCCCTACCTCTTCGACCGGAACACCTACAAGGTCTTCGTCTCCGCCCTCAAAGCGGAGCTGAACGCGGACGATAAGCGTTCATAAGGTTTTCGTACCTGGTCAGTGTGACCGGACCGCCATCGACAATACCTGCAGACCGATATAGAACCAGATCATCGCCCCCGACACGGCGAAGGCCGCCAGACGTTTGCCCGCGGAGAGCCCGTACATGCCCAGGCGGCTGTAGAGGATGACGGCGCTCCAGATGGCGCCCACATAGCCGAAGAGCGAGAAGATGTGGACCCAGCCGTCGCGCATGGATGCCAGCGGCTTCATTGTCTCCGCGCTGCCGATCAGCCAGAACCAGGCGTTGGCGAGGTCGGAGGCGTAGTGGATGAAGAAGAACGACCCCACGTGTGAGAGTGAGCCGATGATCATCATCGGGGCCAGGGCGTAGCTGTTACGGTGCAGGAAACTCGTGAAGGGTTTGCCCACCATCGCCGCGGCGACGGCGAATCCGCCGAATACGAGCACGCCGGTGGCGGCCAGCGCCATGCCCAGCGCCGCAAAACCGACCCAGTCCACGCCCGCAGGCAGGAACGATGCGAGCCACTGCCCCGCCCCGTACCACGGCGTCTGCGTCTTCACCGGTGAGTGCCCGAGGCCGTGATGGAAGTTCATCGTGATCGTAATGATCGCCAGCAGCAGGATATACACATAGGTGTGAATGTTGTGGCGGTCATTCACCTCGCCGAACATCCCCTTGGAAGGCTTCACCAGCTGCAGCGATACCGCTTCGCAGGACTGGGCGCAGTCCATGCAGAGCGTACAGTCGCGCATGGAGTTCTTCTTATCGAAGAGGTAGGGCTGCAATCCCGTCTCGCACGCTTTCGCACAGTCAAAGGTTTGGCATGAATCGCAGGCGTCGCGGTAGGTCTGCAGCCGCACCATCCCCAGTTTCCCGTAACTCTTGGTCACGCTGCCGATCGGGCAGAGGTAGGTACAGTAGGCCATGTTCTTGTAGCGGGAAAAGACAAAGAGCGCCAGCAGGGTCAGCCCGGCAAAGAGCGCCGCGGCGACCCAGGGGGTCTTGAGCGTACCCGGGAAAAGGTAGACCGGCACCCAGTAGGCCGCGATCAGGATCCCCAGCCCGAGACCGCGGTGCTTCATCCACTCGGGTGCCTCTTTTTTCGTACCGAACTTCGAGAGGAAGCGGCCGAGCACGCCGTGGGGACAGACCCCGCAGAAGCCCGGCCCGATCAGCACGATGCTGACGATCATAAAAAAGGGCCAGAAGAGCGACCAGAAAACGGCTGACGTATAGGGGTTCTCCGCCAGGGCCGGATAGCGCAGGCCGAACCAGATCGCGGAGACGAAAAGCAGCGCCGCCACCGTCCGTACGATGAAAAGGACCCGTTTGTTTTTAAACAGTGCCGCCACCAGCGGCCATCCCAGCAAGTCGTTCCTGCTCCGCGTAATATGTTCGACCATCTGCTCCTCCTTTTAGAACGAATAAGTGTAGGTCAGCATCGCGAACTGCGGCATCCCCGGCGTATAGTAGTATTTCGGTGCGCCGTAACCGGTCGTTTTGCTGACCTCTGTTGCGTAGCGCTGGTCGAAGAGGTTGTTGACGTTGAACTGGTAACGGTGGTGTCCGGCCGTATAGGCCAGGCTCAGGTTCGTCACCAGCGTGAAGCCGTCATACTTCTCCGTATTAAGGTCGTCCATGTAGAACGGACCGTAACTGATCCCCTCGATGCGCGCGGAGAGGCTGCCGTCATGGTAACCGGCAAAGAGTGAATACTGGTAGTCGGGGATGTAGCGCTGCTTGTTGCCCGAATAATCCACCCCGCTGTCGACGTAATCGTCGTAGCGGTAATCGTACCAGGAGCCGCTCGCACCGAGATCGGTCGTGTCGGTGACAAAATAGTTGAGGCTCAGCTCTGCCCCCAGGCGCGTCGTCTTACCGGCATTGGTATAGTAGGTCGTATTATCCGCCCCTTTGACCGCCACGATCTCGTCGCTCACGTCGTTGTAGTAGAGCGAAAGGTCCATGCTCCAGTCGCGGCTTCGCTGTTTCATCCCCACCTCGTAGTTGATCGAGGTGGAGGATTTGAGCGACGGCGAGCTGCCGTAGGAGAGGTTGGCCCGCACTTCGCTGTCCGTCGGCGCCTGGTTTGCCGCCGCCACGAGACCGTAGAGGTTCATCGTCTCCGTCAGCGCGTAGGTCGCGCCGATCTTCGGCGAGAAGAGGTCATAGGACTCGGCGATGCTGTAATCGCCTTCGCCCGTCGTATAGTTACCGTCGGCATAGTCGTAGGCCAGGTACTCCGTTCCGTCGATGTCGAAAGAGAGGTGGTCATAGCGCAGCCCGATATCGACAAGCAGTTTCTCCGCAGGCGCAAAGCTCTCCTGCACGTAGAAGCCGTAGAGTGTGCTCGTGCCGTCCTCGACCCCTGCCAGGTCCCCCTTCTCATCCGAGGTCACCTTGATAATACGTGTGCTCGGTCCCGGAACGTCGATATAGTCGCGGTAGGTGTACTTTTTGCTGTCCCGGCGGATATCGCTGCGCGCCGTCAGGCCGAAAACGAGGGAAGCGTCACGGTCGAAGAGCGTATGCTTCGCCTCAAACGCGAGGTCCGTCCCGACGACGTAGTTGTCCGGCGCGTCGTTGATCATCCCCGTGACCGGGTGGTAGTGTCCCCATTTGGTGAAATAGGCCTGCGGTTTGAAGGTGAGGTCGCCGAAGCTCTTCTCATACTGGACGTTGAAGAAGTAGGTATCGGAGTAGCGGCCGCTCTGCTGCCAGGCGCCGTTGGTATTCGTCGTCTCTCCCGTCTCTTTGTAGGCGGCGAACTCGTCGGCGCTGAGGGACTGGGGCAGCTGCAGGTTCGCTTCGGTGTAGGCGAACTCCATCTGCAGCGAGGCGTCATCCTCGAAGAGGTGGCCGTATTTCAGGCTCGCCTGGGTCGTGTCGAAGTCGTTCCAGTCACGCCAGCTGTTACTGGACTGGCGCCGGGAGACGCTGACGCCGACATAGTTGCTCTCATCGATCGCAAAGGAGCCTTTGACGTTGGCATTGAAGGTGTCAAAGGTCCCGTACCCGATCTTGACACGGTTGTTGTCGGTGTCGAAAACGGATTTGGACTTGATAAAGACGACGCCCCCGCTGGCATTGGCTGCCGCGATCGAACCCGGCCCTTTGAAGACCTCGACACTCTCCATGTCGTCCACATCGATGAAGTCCATCCGGGTAAAGCTGTCGGGGTCCGTCATCGGGACGCCGTCGCGCATGACCATGATCTCCCGGATGCCGTAGCGTGCCTTCAGGCCCGCACCGCGGATGATCAGGCGGCTGTCGTAGCCGTTGTTCTTGCTCATCGTGATCACCCCAGGGACCGTCTCGATGGCATCTTTGACGTTGAGTACGTTGCGGTCCTCGATCTCCTCGTTGTCGACGACCGAAACGCTCTGCGGTACCTCTTTGGTCTCGCGTTCAAATTTTGTCGCGGTCACGCTCACGGCATCCAGGGAGTACTCTTCCGCTCCCATCAGCATCGTGAGTGCCGCCGGGATGCTCAACAAAATCCCTTTTTTCATACACACTCCTTAAATACGATATGTAATATTATTAAAAGAGTGTTACCTAAGTGTTAAGTGGAGAAAAGCCCTGCTGCGCGGCATTCAATAGGAATGATCCTTGTAAACAATAATAAAGGATTCTAATAAATATCATTTCATTTTTTAAAACGGTGTACGTTTTTATTATCGGCGCCACACTTCCCCCTGTCACAGCGGATATTTAACGCGATTCACGCTATGATTATTGAAACCACCCTACAGGAGACGATCATGCCCAGTCACAAAAACCGCGAACATCTCGAAGCGATCCGCGACAATATCGCCGCCTCCCCGGAACTCAGCGACGCCGAAAAGAGCGACGGCGTCAAACTCGTCGAAGAGTGGATCGCCGAAGACAAGGGCTTCGGCCTGCTTTATGACGCCCTCGTCGGCCTCTCCTCCAAGTTCGACCCGCTGCTCAAGGAGCTGGGGCTCGACTAGGCCCGGAGATCGGTTTAACCCCCGGACGCTATACTGTCGCCACTCAAAAGGGGGATGCGTATGAAACATTTTTTGGTTCTGATACTGCTTGGCCTGCAGCTCGTCGCGGCCGAACCGTTCTGGCAGCAGGTGGTTGCCGTCGAAGCCGAGCTTTACGCGCCGAACAACGACGCGAATGATTCCGAAGCTGCCGGTGTCGATGCAAAGCTCGACGCCTTTGCTGCGTTAATCACCGCCCTGAAAGCAGCCCCCTACAGCGTTGAAAACCCCGTCAACCCCTTTTTCCACCCCTCCAATGCGGATGCACAGCTCTACCGACTCTCGGCCAAGATCCGCGTGAACCGCGAACAGGGGAACAGTCTGGCCGAAACCCGCGACCGCCTCGCCGTCGAGACACTGAAGCTGCAGCAGCGCATCTTTGTCTTTTTTGCCTCCCTCGCGGCGGAGTGGACCACCCTCGATACGGAGGCGCTCGGCAAACGGGTCCAGGAGGAGATCGACCAGCTCCGGGAGAGCCGTATTGAAGAGGAGATCCGCACCGCCGACGCCGTCACAGAGGAGGGGGAGATCGCCGATGCCCTGCGCACCAATGCCGCGGCGCTGCAGACACACTATCTTTTCTACAAGGAGCTGCTGGACTACCTCCAGCTCCACCCCCAGAGCCTCCAGTACCGCTCGCTGCTGCAGCGCATCAAGCTCGACAGCCTGCTGACGCTGCTCAATGACAACGCCGTTGCCGCCGAGATCAACACGGGCCTGCGCTATGTCAACACCGATGTCGGCCGCCTTACGCTCTTCGCCGCCAGCCTGCTGATCGCATGGATGGTCGCCGCCCTGCTCTACTACCGCGTTTACCGGCTGATGCAGCACCTCATCACCCGCAAGCAAGACCTCACGGACGAGATGATGCTCAACAATATCGAGAGCATCCGACGGCCGCTCTTTGTCATGATCCTCGCCTACGGCCTGCAGGTGGGGCTGGAGATCCTCAAACACCCGAGCAGCTCCGAGGAGGAGAGCACCCTCTTCTTCTTTGTCTACCTGGCGACGTTCAGCTACATCGTCATCCGCCTGGTCGACAACCTCTTCTACCACTTCCTGCACCAGCGCACGGCACTCAAAAACCGGCAGATGCGCAGCGAACTGGTCAACCTCATCCTCTCGATCATCAAGATCGTTATCATCATCACCGCCCTGCTCTTCTTCCTGGTGCATATCGGCGTCAACATCACCGGCCTCGTCGCCTCGCTCGGTATCGGGGGCCTGGCGGTCGCCCTCGCGGCCAAAGATACGCTGAGCAACTTCTTCGGCCTGCTCAAGATCCTTTCGGACAACGCCTTCTCCCAGGGCGACTGGATCCAGGCGGGGGACGTCGAAGGGACCGTCGTCGAGATCGGCTTCATCAGCACCGATATCCGCACCTTCGACAACGCCCTCATCACCGTGCCGAACGAAAAACTCGCCAACGTCCCGCTCAAGAACTACAACCGCCGCAAGGTCGGCCGCCGCATCAAGATGCACGTCGGCGTCACCTACGGTTCGGACAGGGAAGCCCTGGCCAGGGCCATCGACGCCATTCGCCAGATGCTGCTCGAACACCCCGATACCGTCGTGCCGGGCGAATATGACACCGAAATGTACAACCGCCTCAAAAAGCGCGAAAAACGTCTCATCTCCGTCGAGGACAAATTCGGCATCAAGACGAGCCTCATGGTCTACCTCGACCAGCTCTCTGCCTCGTCGATGGATATCCTCATCTACACCTTTACCAATACCGTCAACTGGGAGGAGTGGCTCAGTATCAAACAGGACATCATCTTCAAGATCTGGGAGATCCTCGACGCGAACGGCCTCGAATTCGCCTTCCCGTCACAGTCGCTCTACTTTGACAAAGATAACATTCGTGATACGGTGGAGCCCATGTTCAAAAATCAACCGGAAAAATAACCCTCGCCAACAAAAAAGGGACTATAATATGGGCAATCATGTAATGAGGAGACCCCCATGGCCCACCCCGACGCCGGCACCCAGGCCACCGATGCCCAGTTGATCGACCTGACCGATCTGATCGCCCGATACTACGAGCTCAAACCCGACCCGTCCGAAGCGACGCAGCGGGTCGCCTTCGGGACGTCCGGTCACCGGGGAAGCTCCCTCAAGTCCAGTTTCAACGAAGACCACATCCTCGCCATCACCCAGGCCGTCTGCGAATACCGTAAAAGCGCAGGCATCACCGGGCCGCTCTTTATCGGCCGCGACACCCACGCCCTCTCCGACCCGGCCCAGATGACCGCCCTGCGCGTCTGCGCCGCCAACGAGATCCAGGTACGCATCGCCGGGGAGGAGGATGTCTTCACCCCGACGCCGGTGCTCTCCTTCACCATCCTCGAATACAACAAGAGCCACGCCGACAAGGCCGACGGCATCGTCATCACCCCGTCGCACAACCCGCCGACCGACGGCGGCTTCAAGTACAACACCCCCAACGGCGGTCCCGCGGACACCGACGTCACCTCCGTGATCGAGAAACGCGCCAACGAGATCCTCGAACACCGCCTCGAAGAGGTGCATGCCCTCAGCCTCGAGACGGCGATGGCCAGCGAGTACGTCGAGACCTGTGACTTCATCACCCCCTATGTCGAAGCCCTCCCGCAGATCGTCAACATCGACGCCATCAAAGCGGCGAAACTGCGCATCGGTGTCGACCCGATGGGCGGGACGGCCCTGCCCGTCTACCGCAAGATCAACAAGCTGCTCGACCTGAACCTGCTCCTTGTCAACGAGAAGGTCGATCCCCAGTTTGCCTTTATGACCCTCGACCACGACGGCAAGATCCGCATGGACTGCTCCTCGCCCTACGCCATGGCCTCCATGATCAAACTGCGCGACAAGTACGACATCGCCTTCGGCAACGACGCCGATGCCGACCGCCACGGCATCGTCACGCCGCACAGCGGGCTGATGAACCCCAACCACTACCTCAGTGTCGCCATCTGGTACCTCTTCACCCACCGTCGGAAAAAGGGCGTGCTCTCTTTCATCCCCTTTGTCGAAGGCAAAGCGTGGAAAGACACCGACATGGGCATCGGAAAAACCGCGGTATCAAGCTCGATGATCGACCGTATTGCCGGCAGCCTCGGCGCGAAACTCTATGAGGTCCCCGTGGGCTTCAAATGGTTCGTCGGCGGCCTTTACGGAGGCGACCTCGCCTTCGGCGGCGAAGAGAGTGCGGGGGCGAGCTTCCTGCGGATGGATTCGACCCCGTGGAGCACCGACAAGGACGGCATCATCATGAACCTCCTGGCCGCCGAAATCCGCGCCGTCACCGGCAAGGACCCCGGGGCCATCTACGAAGGCTTCGAAGCGGAGTTCGGCCAATCCTTCTACGCCCGGATCGACGCCGTCGCGGACCCGGCACAGAAAGCGAAACTCAAAGCGATCAAGCCCGAGGACATCACCGCCGAGACCCTCGCCGGCGAACCGATCGTGCAGCGCTTCAGCAACGCCCCCGGCAACAATGCCGCCCTGGGCGGGCTGAAGCTCGTCACCGAGAACGGCTGGGCCGCCATGCGCCCCTCGGGCACGGAGGATATCTACAAGATCTATGCCGAAAGCTTTATCTCTGAGACCCATCTCAAACGGATCCAGGAGGAGGCCCAGGCGATCCTCTCGGACTTCTTCGCCAGATAGATGCCCCGCTACGACCGACTGAAAGCCATCGCCCAGGAGGCGGGCAGCCTCTTTCTTGAGGGGTACCACGCCCCCAAAGAGGTGCGCTACAAGAGCGACATCGACCTCGTCACCCCGTACGACGTCGCCGTCGAGGAGCTGCTCAAAGCCAAGCTGGCCGAGGCCTTCCCAGACCACACCCTCGTCGGCGAGGAGAGCAGTGATGATCACACCTTCCCGGACAAAGCGATCTACATCGACCCCATCGACGGCACGACGAACTTCGTGCACGGCATCCCCTTCTGCGCCATCTCCATCGGGATCTGGGAAGCGCAGCAGCCCGTCGCCGGCTGCGTCTACAACCCCGTCCTCGACGAGCTCTTCTATGCCGAAAAGGGCAAGGGTGCCACGCTCAACGGCGAACCCATCCGCGTCGATGCCGAAGCCGACAGCCTGCCACGGGCACTGATCGCGACGGGGTTCCCCTACACCAAGATCGAGCAGGGCGGCGACTACGAATGGGTGCTGCGCACCATGCGCAGCATGCTCCCCTATACCCGCGACATCCGCCGCCTCGGCTCCGCGGCCCTGGACCTCTGCTACACGGCCAAAGGCACCTTCGCAGGCTTTTACGAGATCAACCTCAAACCCTGGGACGTCGCGGCGGGGATCCTGATCGTTCTCGAAGCCGGCGGTACGGTCAGCGGCTGTGACGGCAGCCCCTATACGCTTGATCAGCGCATTATCGTCACCACCAACGGGAAGATCCACGACGCGCTGGTGGCGAAACTGGAGACAGCCCCCACAACGTAGCCGCCTTTGCGCTACAATGACACTATACCAACCCAGGAACCGGCCATGGACGGCATCAGTGTCAAGATCAACCCGCTGCACCTTGAAGACCTCCGCAACGAACACCACCCCTCCTTGTTCGACGAAAACCCCGACTACGATATGCTGATTGTGCGCCTGCCGGTGATCGGCAACGGCGTCCAGATCGTCTCGACCGGTTTCATCCTGACCCCGGCGGGCAGCTACCGGTTCGACAGGGCGCATAACAACTTTGAAACGCTGGAGAGCCGTTTTGAAGGGCCCCACCGCATCATCGACCCGATGATCGACCGCCTGCTCAAAGGATTCGGCAGCTACCAGGAGCGTGTCGCGGACATGGAAGAGCGGCTCTACGCGGACAGGGCCGAGGCCGATTTCATGACCCAGTGGCTGGGACTGAAGCGCGATATCCTCCGGATCGAACGGGTACTGGCGCGCACCACCGTCGTCCTTGCGGAGGTGACAGAGCATTACGAACCGCTGGAACGCTTCCCCGTCGACCACTACGCCGACCTGCACGAGCACACCGACCGCCTCTTGCGTGCCGCGCTGCACCAACTCTCCAAGCTCGATTACATCTACAACTTCCACAACGCCCGCACCAACGAGAAGATGAACCGGCTGATCTACCTGCTCACCGTTATCTCGGCGATCTTCCTGCCCCTCAATCTTGTCGTCGGCTTCTTCGGGATGAATACGGGCGGGCTCCCTTTTGCGGACACCCCTTCCGGTACCGTGAATGCCGTTATCCTGATGGCCTCCCTCTTGCTGGTGACATCGGTCGGACTGCTGCTGTGGCACCGGCGGCGGGTCACGCAACACCATTGACAGGAGCCCGACAATGCGCATACTGCTACTGATTTTCCTGCTGTTGGGCACCCTTCAGGCCGCCGACGTCAACGCCACCCTCTATGAGAGCAGCGACAAACCTGCCCTCTACAAGGCCCTGCGCCTCCAGATCGATGCGGCACAGGCCGCAGGGAGCCTGACCCCCACCCAGGCCGACGCGGAGCGGGCCGAACTGGAGCGGCTGCGCCGTGCAGCAACCCAGACCCCCGCACCCGAAGAGAAGCCCGAAGCCCTCCTGTCACAAACCGGCCCGACGCTGGAGCAGGGGTATGCGGCCCTGTCGGCGGCGGCCCTGGCCTCCGTCAAGCAAGAGAGTACGGATCGCAAACTGCGCGACATCCAGTCCAAGCTCACCTTCTTGAAGCAGACGATCGAACAGCTCACCGCCGAGGCGAAGTTTCAACTGCGCGCCTACCAGCTCCAGTTCGCCTACTACAAGGTCCAGCAGCAGAATCTCGAAACGAGGCGGGAGCGCCTCGAACGCTACGGCAAAGCCGTGGCCGACACCCTCTCAAAACGGCTCAAAGAGATCCGCTGCACGGATGCCGACCTGCCATCAACGGTGGAAGCGGCCGGGCATGAAATCGACAAAAGCCTGCAGCGCAAGCTCGCCGCCGAAATCGCCCTGGAAGGGGCCGAACTGGAGGAGAACGCAGACAGTGCACGCCTGACCGCGGCCCTGGAGAAAGCGGGTAAGGAGTACAGCAAAGCGCTGCAGGCCAAGCTGGAATCGGCCGCCAAACTGGCGCTGTGCATGCTCATCGAAGCGAAGAACGAACCTTTTTTCACCCTGCTCGATACCATGGATGAAGACGCCGCGCGGCTCTCCGGGGAGGTACGCAGCCTTTTCCGCGCCCAGAATGCGCAGCTGCGCGCGCTCGCCAAGGCGCACTTCGGGGTAACGGCCCTTGTCGTCGGCGACACCCTCCACGAAACGAAAGCGCTGCTGCAGCGCGCCGGCGATACCCTGACCGCCCCGCTCTTCATCTTTAACGAACGCCCCATCAGCATCCTCAGCCTCATCAAGGCGCTGACGATCCTGGTCGCAGGCTTCTTCCTGGGCGCGTTCTACAAGCGTTGGATCGCGCGACTGGCACGGCGCTGGCCGGACATGAGCCAGATGTCGATGCGCCTGGCGTCGAACATCGGCTACTACCTCATCGTCTTCATTGCCGTTATCATCGCCATGGGAAGCCTCGGCATCGACATGACCTCGATCTCCCTTATCGCCGGCGCCCTCTCCATCGGGGTCGGTTTCGGGCTGCAGACGGTCGTCTCCAACTTTATCGCGGGGATCATTCTGATGTTCGAGCGTACGATCCGCATCGGGGACACCATCGAGATCAGCGACGTCCTGCGCGGACGCGTCACCGACATGCGCATCCGCTCCACGACGGTCAAGACCTTCGACAACATCGACATCGTCGTCCCCAACTCCTCTTTCATCCAGAACAACGTCATCAACTGGACCCTCGAGGATGCGACCCGGCGCATCCACATCCCCTTCGGCGTCGCCTACGGCACGGAGGTCGATGCGGTGAAAAAGGCGGTGCTTGAAGAGCTGAAAGAGAGCAGCCTCACCTACATCCGGCACGATCCCGAAAAACAGCCCGAGGTCTGGATGGTCAATATGAACAGCAGCAGTGTCGATTTCGAGCTGATCGTCTGGGTGGAGTGGGCCAACAAGAACCGCCCCAGCGCGCTGCGTTCGGACTTCCTTATCCTGATCTACAACGCCCTGAACAAACACGGCATCCAGATCCCCTTCCCGCAGCTCGACCTCTACGTCAAACAGCTGCCCAGGGACGGTCTGTAGCGCGTCAGCGGCGCAGGGTCGCGATCAGGCGCTTGTCGTTGAGCAGCAGCCCCAGCGCCTCGCCGATCTGCTTGCAGACGATATCGCTCGCCATCAGGGTCGCCGTGGCGCACCCCTCGTCCCCGACGAGGGCGATGCCGAGCCCCGCCGCTTTGAGCATCTGCGCATCGTTACCGCCGTTGCCGACCGCCGCGCAGTGCGGGGCGCCGAGCTCCCAGATATACGCCGCTTTCTCCCCCGTGTGGTCGCTGCTGTGCAGCACCTTGACGGTGGCGTCAAACGCCTCCAGCGCTTTGGCCACGGTCCCGAAGGTGTCGGAGGTGATGACATGCACGTCGTAACGCGCGCAGAGCGGCCCCAGCAGCGCGGCCGCCTCCGGTGTCAGCGCCCCGTCCAGGGCGAGCGTCCCGTTATAATCGAGAACGACGTGGCGCAGCTGCAGCGTCGCGTAGTGGGGGATGTCAATGACGGTTTCATTCGGCATAAGCGTTCCTTTTGCAGCATCATACCATGAGGCCTCTAAAGTGCGTTCTTATCGAAAGAGGACTATGATTCGGAAAAAGCGAAAAGGCCACGCATGGATGACATCCGACTGACCCAATACAGCCACGGCGCCGGCTGCGGCTGCAAGATCTCTCCCAAGCAGCTTGACAATATCCTCCAGAGCGCCCGCGAAAACATCAGCTACCCCGCCCTGCTGGTGGGCAACGCCAGCAACGATGACGCGGCGGCCTTTGACCTGGGCAACGGCACATCCGTCCTCTCCACGACGGACTTCTTCATGCCCATCGTCGACGACCCCTTCACCTTCGGGCGCATCGCGGCGACCAACGCCATCAGCGACATCTACGCCATGGGCGGCAAACCGCTGATGGCCATCTCCATCTTCGGCTGGCCCATCGCCAAACTGCCTGACGAAGTCGCCCGCGAGGTGATCGAAGGGGGGCGTTCCGTCTGCGAAGCGGCGGGTATCCCCCTCGCCGGAGGGCACAGTATCGACTCCCCCGAACCCATCTTCGGGCTGGCTGTCACCGGGATCGTCGACAACGAGCACCTCAAGCGTAACAACGGGGCCGAAGCGGGCTGCGAACTCTTCCTGACCAAGCCGATCGGCATCGGGATCCTCACCACCGCACAGAAGCAGGGCAAGATCGCCGAAGGGGACATCGACCCGGCCGTCGAGGCGATGACGACGCTCAACGCCATCGGCGCCGCCATCGCCCATATGGAAGGGGTCACCGCCGTCACCGACGTCACCGGCTTCGGGCTGCTGGGGCACCTGGCCGAGATGTGTGAGGGGAGCGGCATCGGTGCTATCGTCCGCTTTGACGATGTACCGCTGCTGCCGAAGGTCAAGGCGTACCTCGCCATGGAGTGCGTCCCGGGCGGTACCCGCCGCAACTTCCAGAGCTACGGCCACAAGATCGGCCCGATGACCCCGGAGCAGCAGGATATCCTCTGCGACGCCCAGACCTCCGGCGGGCTGCTCTGCGCCGTGCGCAAAGAGGCCGTCGCCGACTTCCTGGCCCTCGCCGAAGCAGAGGGACTGCACCTCGAAAGCATCGGCGAAACCGTCGAACGCGGCACAAACGTCATCGATGTCGTCTGACCTCCCGATCGGCTTCCTCGACGAGATCGAGGCGATCAAACGCAAGAACCTCCCCCTCACCGACGCCTTCCGCAGTATCGTCCTGGAGGGACGCCCCCTCATCGACGTGCGGGCCCCCGTCGAATTCGAAAAGGGCGCCTTCCCCGGCGCCGTCAACCTGCCGCTGATGACCGACGAGGAGCGCCATCTGATCGGCATCCGCTACAAAGAAGCCGGCAATGCGGAGGCCGTGGCCCTGGGCAAACAGCTCGTCGGACCGCACAAGCATGAACGCATTGAAGCCTGGGCTGACTTTGTCAAGGCGCACCCCGACGCCTGGCTCTACTGCTTCCGGGGCGGCCAGCGCTCCCAGATCGCCCAGGCGTGGCTGGAAGAGGCGGGGGTCTCCCTGCCCCGCCTCAAGGGGGGGTACAAGGCTTTCCGGAATTTTCTGATGGCGGAGAGCGAACGCATCAGCGCAGAGGCCGACACCCTCATTATCAGCGGCCGTACCGGGACGGGCAAAACCCTGCTGATCCACCAACTGGCAAACGCCGTCGACCTCGAAGCGCTCGCCAACCACCGCGGCTCCTCCTTCGGGCGGCACATCACGCCCCAGCCCTCCCAGATCAACTTTGAAGACCGCCTCGCCTATGCCCTGATCCGCCATGAGGCAGCGCACCACCGCAACCTCGTCATCGAACACGAGAGCCATAACGTCGGGCGGGTCTACATCCCCAAACCGGTCTATGACAACTTCCTCGAAGGGGGGCTCATCCTCCTGACCGCCACGATGGACGAGCGGGTAGATATCACCTTCGACGAATACGTCACCCACGCCCTGGAAGAGTACCGGATCATGTTCGCCGAGCAGCCGGAACGGCACTGGTTCGACGACGCCAACGCGGGGATAGACCGGATCAAACGGCGCCTCGGCGATGAGCGTTTCCGGCAGATCAAACAGCTCTTTGCCGGCGCTTTCGCTGAACAGCTCCGCAGCGGGGAGACCGAGCAGCACAAACCGTGGATCAGGATGCTGCTGCGCGACTACTACGACCCCATGTATGACTACCAGATCGCCAAAAGCCCCATCCCCGTCCTCTTCCGCGGCAACGCCGGCGAGGTGATCGACTATGTCCGCAGCCGTGAAGATCGACGCTGACATCACACGCTTCGGCAAACGCCTCCAGGACACCGCCGTCGGCGCGAACGTCGCCAACTTCTATGCCGCAAAACGCACCAACACTCAGCGGCACAACCTGCAGTGCTATCTGCAGCAGCTGCGCGCCCTGGAACCCGCCCTGCTGCTCGTCGGCGAAGCCCCGGGCTACAACGGCTGCCGTCTGACGGGTATCCCCTTCAGCTCCGAAGCCCTCGTCGCCGAAGGCGTACTTGACGGCCTCCTCTTTACGGCGCGGCACGGCTACCGCGTCGCCAGGCCCCCCTACACCCGGGAACAGAGCGCGGGGACCGTCTGGGAAGTGCTGCAGCGCCACCGTACCGCCGCACTCTGCTGGAACGCCTTCTGTTTTCACCCCCATGCCGCGGGCAGTCCCGACTCCAACCGCAAGCCGACAAACAAAGAGATCGAGAGCGCGGCCCCCTTCCTGCGCCGTCTGCTGGAGCTTTTTCCCTCCGTGACCACGGTCGTCGCCGTCGGCAACAGCGCGGAAGAGGCCCTGAAACGGCTACAGATCCCCCATATCAAGGTCCGCCACCCCGCCCGGGGCGGCAAACCCGCTTTTGTTGCCGGGATGGACGCACTGCTCGCATGCCGCTGACGCCTGCACCCTTTTATATCGGCATCGACCTCGCCTGGGCGGAGGGCAACCCCAGCGGCGTGGCCGTCATCGATGCAGAGGCCCGGTTCGTCGCCTACCGTTATGCCGACACGGTCGAAGCGATCCTCGACATCGTCCGTGCCTATCCGGGATGCCGCGTCGGCGTCGACGCCCCGATGATCATCCCCAACGCCACCGGACACCGGCCCAACGAGCGGCAGTTCCTCAAAACCTTTGCCCGCTACGGACTCGGGATGCACGCCGTCAACACGCAGCTGTTTGAAAAACGTTTTAAACGTTATGCGGGGTTTACCCTCTATGAAGGGCTCCAGGCGGAGGGGATCGCTTTTGAAAACGGCACCCTTTTCGAGGTCTATCCCCACGCCACGATTCTGGTACGTTTCAATGCAGGAAAAGTGCTGCGCTACAAAGCATCCGCACCCAGAGCCGAACGTCTGCAGGCGATGGCCAGGCTGCAAACGGTCCTGTGTGAAGTTATAACCCTGCCAAACAGCCTTAAAACATCTCTGGGTACGCTCCGCGGAAAAGCCCTCAAAGCCGAGGAGGATTTTCTCGACAGCCTCGTCTGCGCCTATACGCTCTATGACGCGACCATGAGGGAATCGCTGCAGTTCGGGGATGCAGAGTGCGGGGTGCTGCTGACACCGCCGCCGGGGGGAGAAAAAGTTACTCCGTCGTAAAAAGGGTGCCCGAGGTCTGTTCGCCGTCGAGCAGGTAGTTGCGCGCGGCGGTGAGGTCGAAGCCGTTACACAAAAACATGTCGATGCCGCGCTGCATCACGAAATCGGCGGCTTTCAGTTTGGTCACGATACCGCCCGTCGCAAAAAAGCTGTTGGGCGATGCGTCGTCGAGCAGCTCGCCGGGGGTGAGCAGCGTGACCTTTTTGCGCAGCTGCGCATCCGCGTTTTCTTTGGGGTTCATGTCGTAATACCCCTCGATATCGCTGAGAATGATCAGCTGTTCCGCCCCGATCGCAAAGGCGACGTTGGCGGAGAGCTGGTCATTATCTCCGAAAAGCTGGTCGGGCGTCGAGGTGATGTCGTTCTCGTTGACAATGGGCAGGATGTCGTTTTGAAGGTGGGCGTCGATGATCTCCTGGAACATCCGCGTGCGTTTGCGGGAGTCGAAATCATCCTCGGTCAGAAGGATCTGGGCCGTGTCGATGTCGTAGATATCGAACTTCTTTTTATAGCTGGTCATCAAAATGGGCTGGCCCGCCGCGGCCAGCGCCTTCTTGCCGATCTGCTTGCGCTTGTCGAGTTTGAGGGCGGAGTAACCCGCCGCCACGGCGCCCGAACTGACCAGAACGACATCATACGTTTTTTTCAACTCGGCGATAAAGGAGACGAGGTTGAGCATCCGCTCCTTCGCGATATTGTTGTTTTCAGTCAGTACGGCGGTCCCGACTTTGAGTACGATACGTTTCATTGTCCTCTTTCTATAGCGTTTTTGTTCATGTTAGCACACTGTTTGAATGGCTCAAAGGCTCTAAAGTAGCAGAAAATCGTAAAAAATGCAAAATCAGCTCTGCAGCAACAGCAGAAACTGCGCCCCGTAGCGCTCGAATTTCACCTCGCCGACGCCGCCCACTTCGAGCATCTGCGCCTTCGTCTGCGGCCGCATAGCCGCCATCTCCTTGAGGGTCTTGTCCCCGAAGACGACATAGGGCGGCACCCCGTGTTCCTGGGCGATCTCGAACCGCAGCGCCCGCAGCGCCTCGAACAGCTCCGTATCGTAGTCGAAACTTTCCGGCGCCGCCTTGTTGACGGTCTTGGCCCGGACGTTGAGACGGTCGGCACGGATGAGGACCGGCACCTCGCCTTTGAGCACGGCCAGACCCTCCCGGGTCAAAAAGAGGCCGTGGTGCGCGTTGAGGTCCACGGCGCCTATCTCGAGCATCCGGTCGATCAGCACGAGCCACTGCTTTTTGTTCAGGGCCTCGCCGACCCCGTAGACGGAGAGCTCGTCATGGCCGTTGGCGAGCACCTTCTGCTCCCGCGAGCCGCGCAGGACGTCGACGAGGTAGCTTTTGCCGAACCGCTGCCCCGTGCGGTAAACGCAGGAGAGGAGCATCTGCGCCTCGGTCGTGATATCGCGCCTGTCGTACTCGGGCTCCAGGCAGTTGTCGCAGTGCGTTCCGCAGGGGGCGATGCGGTCACCGAAATACTCGGCGAGCTGCTGGTGGCGGCAGGTCTCGGCCGAGGCGTAGCGGTGCACGGCGCCGAGCTTCTGCATCAGGTGCGCCTTGTACTGCTCGTCCTCGTTCATCTCGACGAACCGCTTCTGCTGGATCAGGTCCTGGGCCCCGAAGAGCATGACGACGTCGGCATGGTCGCCGTCACGCCCCGCCCGGCCGATCTCCTGGTAGTAGTTCTCAACGGTCTTGGGGAGGCTCATGTGAAAAACGTAACGGATATTGCTCTTGTCAATGCCCATCCCAAACGCGATCGTCGCGACGATGATCCGGACCCGGTCATGAACAAAATCGTGAAAGACGGCGTTGCGCTGCTCTGTCGGCATCCCGGCGTGGTACGCGGCGGCGGCATACCCTTTCTGCCGGAGAAAGTGCGCGACGGCCTCGACGCTCTTGCGTGAAAACGCGTAGACGATCCCGCTCTCCTCTTTGTGGTCGTCGAGGAAATCGCGGAGCTGATCGTACCCGTCCTTGATGCGGTGCCGGACGGTGATCTGGAGATTGTCGCGGTAGATCTGCCCCTGCAGGAGTTTGGGGTCGTTCAGGCGCAGCTGGCGCAGGATGTCATCGCGCACGTGCGCCGTCGCCGTCGCGGTAAATGCGGCGATGGCGATCCCGGGGAAGTAGTCCCGCAGCATGGAAAGGGCGCGGTAATCGGCGCGGAACTCGTGCCCCCACTCGCTGATACAGTGCGCCTCGTCGATAACGAAGTAATTGAGCCTTATCGAGGAAAGGATGTTGCGCATCCCCTCCGTGTTGAGGCGTTCGGGGGAGAGGTAGAGGAAGTCGATCTCCCCGGCGTAAAGCCGCCGTACGATCTCGCCGCTCTCCTCCGCCGTCTGCATCGAGGAGAGCATCTCCGCGCGCATCCCCTGGGCTTTCAGGCTCTGGACCTGGTCATGCATGAGGGCGAGCAGCGGGGAGATGACGACGGTCGTCCCCTCCATCAGCAGGGCGGGCAGCTGGTAAGAGAGCGATTTTCCGCCGCCGGTCGGCAGGATCATCAACAGGTCGCGGCCGGCGAGGATGGCATCGACGGCCTCCTCCTGCAGCGGGCGGAAAGCGTTATGGCCGAAACGGTCTTTAAGGACGGAATATTTATCGGTAGTGTGATCGGGCATGGCAAAACTTTTTCACATCATAGCCAAATCGCGGCGGCAACGTGAAAAAAGCGGCAGCAGTGTCATCCGCAGAGCGCGGATGAGACCTTACATATCGTGGGTGGAGGCGTATTCGGGACTACAGAAGATACCGCAGTGGCATTTGCCCTCTTCGGGGACTTCATGCTCAATGGCGGGTTTGCAGGGGCAGATGCGGTCGTCGGCGCTTTTGTGTTTGCCGTTCTCGTCTTCGAGAACCATGAAACAGGGACAGAAGCGCTTCCCGTAGAGCATCTTGTGACGGGCCAGCCCCATCAGGACCCCCTCGTTGACGTCATGATTAGGGTTGTAGACCCATCCGAACTGGGCGTTGACTTTATCGGTAAATTTTTTCGTTTTCTCGAGTTCGGCGAGGAACTCCGGTGAACTCATATCGACCATCTGCATCATCGGTTCCTTGTTGTTTCGGGGCGTATAACCCCCGTTTTTGGTTCCCACAAGTATAGAGGGACGCGACTTAAAGGCAAGAAACCCTTTTCCCGAATCGGGAATCCGTAAGGTTGATGTGTCACCGTTTGAAATACCCCGCCGGCGCCGAAACCCTTTTTTGGCACGCCGAACGCCCTCCGCGGCGGCGAAATTTTGCTTAACGGAAAGGGCGATACGGAACGCTTTGTGCACACATGCGACGCAAAAATGATGCCAACATAAAGCTTTCGAAGCAGAAATCATTTACACGTTTGGGTTGAACCGAAAGGGAATATACTGTCGCTATGAAACCGGAAATCATTATCGTAGGGGCGGGCCTGAACGGTCTGCTGCTGGCCTATCTGCTGCAGGGACGCTACCGCGTCACCCTGCTCGAAGCGCGGCCGCGCATCGGCGGCAGGATCCTCACCGTCGAGGAGGCGGGGGAGCGTTTCGACCTCGGGCCGACCTGGGTCTGGCCCCACCAGCACCACATACGGCACCTCATCGATGCCCTGGGGCTTACCCTCTTCCGCCACTATGATCAGGGCGCCTTCGCCTATGACGCCCCCGAGGGCGTACAGTATTTCCGCACCGGGCAAAACGCCCCCTCCTACAGGATCGAAGGGGGTGCAGGCAAGCTGACCTCCTCCCTGGCCGGGCGCCTCACAAACGTCGACATCAGGCTGGAGAGCCCCGTACACACGATCGTCTCGGACAACGATGGCGTCACCGTCCACACCGAAAAAGAATCACTGCACGCCGCACACTGCATCGTCACCCTCCCCCCGCGCCTCTGTGCCGATACCATTGCCTTCGAACCCCCGCTGGCAGCGCCGGTGCGTGAAAAGATGCTCGCCATCCCGACCTGGATGGGCTTCGCTTCCAAGTGTATCGTCACCTATGCCGAACCCTTCTGGCGTGCGCGGGGGCTCAGCGGATTTGCCACCAGCCACCGCGGCCCCCTCTCCGAAGTCCATGACGCTTCAAGCCAGAACAAGGGGGCGCTTTTCGGCTTTTACCATACCCGTTCCGCCGACGATGCCCAGCCCGAACGTGTCATCGAACAGCTCGCCCGTCTTTTCGGGGACGAGGCACGCGGGTATGAGGTTTTCCGCTATCACAACTGGCGCAGCGACCCCTATACCTCCATCCCTGCCGACCGCGAGCCCCTCGACGCCCACCCCCGTTACGGGATGGAAGCGGCCGCCTCGGAACGCGTACGCTTCTGCGGGACGGAGACCTCCCATGAGGAGGGTGGCTACCTCGAGGGTGCCGTCATCGCCGCGATGCGGCTGGCCAAAACCCTGCTGGAGGCCTGACCGGCGACCGTCCAGAGAAACGGCCGGCATCCATCCCCTGCGCCAACGATTTGGTCTCACCCATGTAACAACGCAGAAACATGTCTGTAAAAAACCTTGTTTTTTTCAAAAATTATATTTTTTAAACCCCATTTCAATTAAACCCACTTTCTCCCCGGAAATTCCATTTTTTATAGAAATATGCAAATTATTCACATAATTACCCATTCATTTTACTCCACCAATAGACTATTATGCAATAAAAAAGTGTCACGGGCAGGCCTGCGCTTTTTTTGAATTTTTTATAACCTTTTTCAGGAGAACATATGAAAACATCATTTCGTTTGGCACTGGCAGCCGTCGCGGCCCTCGGGGCAACTTCCACATGGGCGACCAACGGCGACCATCTGATCGGTCTCGGGGCCAAAGCACGCGGCATGGGCGGTATCGGCATCGGGCTCGGCCACGGGGCGGAATCGGCGCTGGCCAACCCCGCGATGATTACCGAAGTCCCGGCTACGGAGATCTCTTTTGGCGGCACCATCTTCATGCCGGATGTCAAATATGACGGCGGGGCCGGTTACCGGCAGAGCGATGCCGACTTTAATGTCATTCCGGAAGTATCGATCGCGGCCAAGATCAATGACAACGTCTACCTCGGCGTCGGGATGTGGGGGACCGGGGGTATGGGAACCGACTACCGCGAAGACACCTCCGGGACAACGATGCAGATGGTCACGAACCTGCAGCTGATGCAGTTCGGGGTCCCGCTGGCATATACCTCCCACGGAGTGAGCGTCGGTGTGACGGCGATCGTCCAGTACGGGGCGTTGGATATCAACTATAACAACGGGAGCACCGTCGGGTCGGGGATCGCCCAGGATATCGCGCTGGGCTACACCCTGGGGGCGTCATACGACCTCGGCGAAGCCGGCGTGCAGGGTGCCAAGCTGGGCCTCGTCTACAAATCCGCCATCACCATGGATTACAAAGACCAGCTGACGAATGCCACGGCGCCGTTCGCCTCCGCGGGCGTTACCGGCATCTCTTCCGAGCTGGAGCAGCCGGCCGAATACGGTGCGGGCCTCTCCTACACCGTCGGCGGCCATACCGCGGCGTTCGACTATAAGCGCATCGCCTGGAGCGACGCCAAAGGGTACAAAGATTTCGGCTGGAAAGATCAGGACGTCTTTATGATCGGGTATCAGTTCACCTCCGAACTGGGGCAGCTCAGAGCAGGATACAACTACGCGAAGAGCCCGATCAAAGAGCTTGACTGGATGAGCAACGGCGGCGCGGCACTGAACATGTTCAACCTGCTCGGCTTCCCGGCCACGGTGGAACAGCACTTCACTGTGGGGGGGACCTATCACTTCAATGAGACGCTCGCGTGCGATGTCGCCTTCGCCTATGCGCCGGAAACGGAGGAACGGTTCACCTCCGCCAATATCTCAGGCCCTTACGAAATCGGCTCGAAACACAGCCAGTCGAGCGTCAGCATACAGGTGACCTACGCCTTCTAATCCCCGCCGCAAAAAGCCTCCCGGCAGCGCGCTTACGGCAACGTGGCGTTCTCGATAAAGGCGATCACCTTCTCCGCGGGCATCTCGCAGGGTTTGAGCAACGGGGCCGAGGCCGTTTCATAGTAGTTCAGGCTTACGAAGTCGCTGCCCCCGAGCGCCTCGGCGTAGAGTTTGATGAGCCTGCCCTGCAGGTGCGTCTCTTTGCGCATAAGCCAGCGCTTCCCCCCATAGAGCACTTCATGCGCCCCGTCGGGGAAAGCACGCAGTTTTTCACGGTAGGACATGAACCATATCTCCTTCGTTGATCGTCCCGCCTATTTCAATCACGGCACGGATACCGCCTATGCCCTTGAGACCCGCCATCATCTCCTCGCCAAGCAGCCGTGAAAGATAACGGCACGGCGGTGCGCTCCGCACCCACCGCAGCGTCACCTCCCCGATACGGAACCGTCTGCCTTTGAGTGCGGTGAGGTCGATCCCCTCCGTGACGATGTTACGCCTAAAATCGGCAGGCAGAAGGGTGGTACCGAGCCGCCGGTTGCACTCGGCGATCGCTTCGGCGGCGATCAGCGTCACCTCCCGCACACTCGGGTCGAACTGGGGCGCGTTGAAGCTGCCGCGGCCGAAATAGTAGCGGTCGCCGACAAGCCCCCTGCCCGCGACGGCGGTAACGGAGGAGACGCTTTCAAGCGCTGTTTTTGCTTCGGGACCGATAATCAGGGAGACCACCCTGCCGCTTCGTTCATTCATAAATGAAATCATACCCTAGCGGGGGCGGATGGAAGGAAAGGGTTACGCGGAGAGGTCCGGGCGCGCCGGCGTACTGACCATGTACTGTTTCAGCTTGGCGATATGGGGAAAAAACTCGCGCTTGAGCGCATCACTGTGCATCTTGATCTTGGAAAAATCCATAGCCTCGTCTACGTTGAACCGTATGGTGTCTTCCGAATCCTGCTCGACAATGCAGCTGATCGGCGAACTCGTGCGCAGCCATTCGCACAGGCGGTCCGACAGCTCTTTTCCAATGACGGTTTCAACCTCTTTTGACGTGATGAACATCTGATAATTCCTTAATGATAAAATGCGTAAGTCTACTGCGCCACCGACGCGGCAGCGTTTCAGCCTTGTCACATAATTATTACAAATATTCATGTTTTAGCCCCATAAAAACTGCGCTAAATTTCATCACTCCTATTCACAATTTCAATATTGTTACTGTTAGATACACCGGGGAGGAAAAACAGGATGGCTTTCGAAGGTTAATATTTGTTAATCTAATAAACAAAGAAAGGATAACGTATAGATATTACTAATACTGACTTTTTCCCGTCGCTTTGCGGGTGATGCAAGAAATACAATGGAGCAGAGACACGACCCGCACTTTTTTATTCCCCGCTTCAACACCCCGCTTCGGAGACTGCACTAAGGGCCGTTTTGCACAGCGCCGTGATCTTTCCGAACTCCCCTGCCCCCACGGCCGCTTTGGGGACGATCCAGCTGCCGCCGACGCACGCGACGTTCGGCAGGGCGAGAAAGTCGTTCATATTGGAGAGGCTGACGCCGCCCGTGGGGCAGAAACGCATCTGCGGGAAAGGCCCGGCGAAACCCTTAAGCAGTTCGATACCCCCGACGGCGGTGGCGGGGAAGAGTTTGCAGCCCGTGATGCCGGCGTTGATCGCCATCATCACCTCGCTCGCCGTCGCGACGCCGGGGATAAAAGCGATCCCCTCCGCCGCGCTCGTTTCCAGCAATGCCGGGCTGATGCCGGGACTGAACGAAAACCGGCCGCCCGCCTCGCGGACCCGTAACAGTCCGCTGGCATCGATAACGGTCCCCGCACCGACATGCATCTGCGGCACCGCTTTGGCAATCGCTTCGATGGAGGCCAGCGCCGCGTCGCTGCGCAGGGTGACTTCCATAATACCGACACCGCCTTCGAGCAGCGCTTCGGCCAGCGGGACGGCATCTTCCACTTTTTCGAGTACGACCACCGGTACGACCGGCGAGATGGTAAAAAGTTCTGCTGCTGTCATGCCCGCTCCTCTCCGACGGCGTCGAAGATCGTCGCCCCCTCTTCCGCGCTGCCGACGTTTTGGCGCATCAGGGCGAAGAGCTCCCGCCCCATGCCGTGGCGGTTGTGCAGAAGCGACGGCGACGCGGGCTCCCTCGCAGCCAGTTCCGCCGCGTCGACCAGCAGCTCCAGCTTCTTCTCGTGCACATCGAGCACCATACGGTCCCCGTCGCGCACTTTGGCCAGCAGACCGCCGTGGGCCGCTTCAGGGGTCATATGGATGGCAGAGGGCACCTTGCCCGACGCCCCCGACATCCGGCCGTCGGTGACGATGGCGACCTTATACCCCTTGTCCTGCAGCACCCCCAGCGGCGGCATCAGGCCGTGCAGCTCCGGCATGCCGTTGGCCCCGGGCCCCTGGAAACGGACGACGGCAATGAAGTCGCGTTCGAGCTCCCCCGCTTTAAAGGCGCTCTGCAGCGCCTCCTGGGAGTCGAAGACCCGCGCTTCCCCCTCAATATGCATCAATTCCGGTTTGAGCGCGGAGATCTTGATGACGCTGCGGCCGAGATTCCCCTCCAGCAGTGCCAGTCCCCCTTCATGGGAGAAGGGCTCCTCCACCGTCGAAACGACGTCGGGGTTGCGCGACGCCTCCGGTGCGGGCACAAAGGCCAGCTCCCCCGCGTCGAGCAGCGGCGCTTCCGTGTAGCGGCGCAGCCCCGGCCCCATCACGGTCTGCACCTCCTCATGCAGCAGCCCCGCATCGAGGAGTTCACGGATGACGAGCCCCATGCCGCCCGCATCGCGGAAATGGTTGACGTCCGCCTGACCGTTGGGGTACATCTTGCAAAGCAGAGGCGTCACGGCGGAGAGCGCGTCGAAATCGTCCCAAGTGAGCACGATTCCCGCCGCCTTCGCCATGGCAATGAGGTGGAGGGTGTGGTTCGTCGACCCCCCCGTCGCCATCAGGCCGATGACGGCGTTGACGAAACTGCGCTCGTCGATCATCCGCCCCACGGGCAGATAATTATCCCCAAGCTGGGTCAATGCCGCCGCCCGCTGCGCCGCCGCCGCCGTCAGCGCTTCACGCAGCGGGGTATTGGTGTTGACAAAGGCGCTGCCGGGGATGTGCAGCCCCATGATCTCCATCAGCATCTGGTTGGAGTTAGCCGTGCCGTAAAAGGTACAGGTCCCGCTGCTGTGGTACGAAGCGGCCTCGGTGCGCAGCAGGGCGTCTTTTCCGACCTTTCCCTGGGCGTACTCCTGGCGCACGAGCGCCTTTTCGGCGTTGCTGATCCCCGAGGGCATCGGTCCCGCGGGGACGAAAACGGCGGGCAGGTGCCCGAAGGTCAATGCCCCGATGAGCAGCCCCGGCACGATCTTGTCGCAGACACCGAGGTAAAGTGCACCGTCGAAGACGTTGTGCGACAGGGCGATGCCCGTCGCCATCGCGATGGTGTCGCGGCTGAAGAGCGAAAGCTCCATTCCCGGCTGCGACTGGGTCACCCCGTCACACATCGCCGGGACCCCGCCGGCCACCTGTGCCGTCGCGCCGACATCCATCAGGGCCCGCTTGATCAGCGGGGGGTAGGTTGCGAAAGGCTGGTGCGCGGAGAGCATATCGTTGTAGGCGGTGACGATCCCGATGTGGGGTGTCACCGTCCCCGCCAGCTTGCGCTTTTCATCCTCGGACTCCGCCGCCATGGCGTGAGCCAGGTTGCTGCACCCCAGGACTTCACGGTTTGCCCGGTGTGCGTGGTGTGCGGCGTCGATCCGCTGCAGGTAGCGCTCGCGGGTCGGGAGGGATCGCTTACGGATCCGCTCGGTCACTTCAAGAATAACAGGATGCATGATCTCCTCCTATGCGTAAAAGACTTCCAGTGCGATGTCAGGGTGGTTCAGCACGGCGCGAACAGGCATTATAGCCACATCATCGCCGTCGAGGGCCGCTTCGTAGACGGCCAGTTTCGCCCCGCCCTCGATGTGCAGGTAACAGTGCGCGGCGGAGGCGATGGCATGCAGCGAAAGCGACATCCGTTCTTTCGGATCCACCGGGGCCTCGGCCGCCCCGCAGAGCACGGGGTCGCTCAGCAGCGGCTGCAGCTCGGGCCGGCCGGGAAAGAGCGAGGCGGTATGGCCGTCGCTTCCCATCCCGAGCACCACGACGTCAAAGGGGAAAAACGCCTTGTAAGCGGCCGAAACCTCGGCAACCGCCTCCGCGGCCGTCTCGTCCGGGCGGAACATGCCGGCGAAGATCGCCGCCTCCGCCCCGTTGGCAAGCAGTTCACTGCGGACCAGGTTCTCGTTGCTGGCCCCCGATTCCGGGTCGACCCAGCGCTCGTCCACGAGCCCCACCGTCACCTTGCTCCAGTCGACACTTTCGGCGGCAAGCTGTACCAGGAAGGGACGGGGCGTATTCCCGCCCGAGAGCAGCAGCGACGCGCTCCCCTTGGCGGCGATGGCCGCGTCGAGGTCCCGTGCCACCTTGTAGGCGAGGGTCTTGTGCAGCGTCGGGAGCGAATCGTAGATGTGAAAAACGTTCTCAGTGCTCTTCATACCAGCTCCTGCCGTCACGCTCGATCATCGCGATGGCCGCCGTCGGTCCGTCGGTCCCGGCGGCATAGCTCTTGAGGCCGACTGCGCCCCCTTCCCACTCTTCGAGAATCGGATCCGCCCATTTCCACGCCGCTTCGACCTCATCGCGCCGCATAAAGAGCGTCGCGTTGTTGCGGATGACGTCGAGCAGCAGGCGTTCGTACGCCTCGGGGGTGCGCGGGGCGTTTTCGGGGATGTTCAGATCGAGCGCCATCTCCCGCAGGTGCATCTGCTCGGAGAGGCCCGGGATCTTCGTCATGATCTTGAGCTTGATGCTCTCTTCGGGCTGCAGCATGATCACCAGCCGGTTGGGGGAGATACAGCGCCCCTTGTTCGCGAAGATCTGGTACGGCACCTCCTTGAACTGCACGACGATCTCCGTATAACGCTTGCTCATCCGCTTGCCGGTGCGCAGGTAAAAGGGCACCCCCTGCCAGCGCCAGTTGTCCACGTCGACGCGCACCGCGGCGAAGGTCTCGGTGGTCGATTCGGGGGCAACACCCTCTTCGAGGTAGCCGGGAACCTTCTCGGCGTTGATCACCCCCGCCGTGTAACGGCCCCGGACCGTTTTCTCGCTCACGTCTCCGGAGGCGAAGGGGCGGAGCGATCGCAGCACCTTCACCTTCTCGTCGCGGATGCTGTCGGCTTCAAGCGAACAGGGCGGCTCCATCGCCACGAGGCAGAGCAGCTGCATCAGGTGGTTCTGGATCATGTCCCGGAAAGCGCCGTAATCCTCGTAGTAGCTGTGGCGCCCTTCCAGACCGACGCTCTCGGCCGCCGTAATCTGGATATGGTCGATATCCTGGCCGTTCCACAGCGGCATGAACAGCATGTTCGAAAAGCGCAGGGCAAGGATGTTCTGGACCGTATCCTTGCCGAGGTAGTGGTCGATCCGGAAGATCGCCTGCTCTTCGAAATAGAGCGCGACCTCGTCGTTGATCTCCTGCGACGAGGCCAGGTCCCGTCCGATCGGCTTCTCCAGCACAACGCGGCTCTCAGGCGTGATCAGCTCCCAGTGGTTGAGGGCCTTGCAGATCGGCCCGAAGAAGGTGGGGGCCGTCGAGAGGTAGTTGACGCGGTCGCGGTCGGGGTATTCGCCGAGCATCGTGGCGAGGGCGGCATAGCTCTCCTCCACCCCGAGGTCGACGGTGACGACCTCCAGCTGCTGTGAAAAGCTTTCCCAGCGCGCCTCTTCGAAACACTCCTCTTTCACGAAAAGCTTCAGTTTCTCCTTGACCAGGGCGAGATGCTCCTCCCGCGACACGTCGTGGCGGCTCGTAGCGATAATACGGCTCGTCGGTGCGACGTAGCCGTCCCCGCAGAGGTGGTAAAGGGCGGGAATAAGCTTGCGCAAAGAGAGGTCCCCATGCCCTCCGAAAATAACAATATCACAAACATTGGCGGTTTCACTCATAACTGTCGTCCTTTATTAAAAGAGGGTTGCGGAACCTTCCGGCATCTTTTTGGAGCGCTTTTTAAGCGCCGCCGAAGCGAAATACTCCATCTCGTTCTCCCGCAAAATGCGGATGGCGTTCGTCGTACCGGGTACGCCGATGGGGTCGCCCGCGGTCACAATGTACATGGCATGGCGGCTCAGCACCTGCCGCGCCAGGCCGCTCTGCACCACTTCGATGAGCATCTTGTCCACGCTCGTCGTCCGGGTCAGGAACGCCGGGACCACCCCCCATACCAGGGTGAGTATCCGCGCAACGCGGTCGCTGTGCATGACGGCCAAAATAGGGTTCTCGGGGCGGTAGCGGGCCAGTTTTTTCGCCGACTGTCCCGAGGCGGTCAGTGCGATAATGGCTTTGGCATCGATCTTCTGCGACAGCAGGACCGCCGATTCGTCGATGACGTCCATCTCGTCAAAGCATTCGAACTGCGCGAACTTGTGGTAGGGGTAGATCTTCTCCGTCTCGCGGATCGTCTCCGTCATCGTTTCCACCGCTTTGATCGGGTAGGCGCCGACGGCACTCTCCTCGGAGAGCATCACGCAGTC
Organism: Thiomicrolovo sp. ZZH C-3; assembly: GCF_054862725.1. Taxonomy (NCBI): domain Bacteria; kingdom Pseudomonadati; phylum Campylobacterota; class Epsilonproteobacteria; order Campylobacterales; family Sulfurimonadaceae; genus Thiomicrolovo; species Thiomicrolovo sp. ZZH C-3. Next base: position 74,837 of record NZ_JBTKXX010000001.1, on the reverse strand, counting down.
GGTGCCGTCGAGCACGGCGTTGGCGACGTCGCTGATCTCCGCCCGCGTTGCCCGTTCGGCATGGGTCATGGAGAGAAGCATCTGCGTCGCGGTGATGACGGGTTTGCTTTTTTCGTTGGCTTTGCGGATCAGCATCTTCTGCAGCGTCGGTACCCTGTAGAAAGGGACCTCGATGCCCAGGTCGCCCCGCGCCACCATCAGCCCGTCGCTGGCTTCGAGGATCGCGTCGATGTTTTCGACAGCGTCGAACTTCTCGATCTTTGCGATCAGCTGGGTCTTGCCGCCGTGGCGCTCCACCTCGTCCCGCACGTCCTCCATGTCCTTCGCCGTCTGCACGAAGGAGATCGCCATGAAATCGACCCCGTTCCTGACCCCCCAGGCGATATCTTCCCGGTCCTTCGGCGTCAGGACCTCCAGCCCCAGGGGGGTATGCGGGAAGTTGACCCCCTTGCGGGAGCTGAGTTTCCCGCTGTTCTGCACTTCGCAGACGACGCTGTCACCCGTCGAAACGACAATGGTGCGCAGAGAGCCGTCCGCCAGGTAGATCGCCTCGCCCGCTTTGACCTTGGCCAGCAGTTCCGGGTGGTTGAGGCTGAGGCGGAGGCAGCCCGGTTCGGTAAAAACACCTTCAACCTCTTCGGGCGTAAACTCGATCCTGTCGCCGGGGGAGAGCTCCACGATGCCGTCGATAGTGCCGATACGCACCTTCGGTCCGCTGATATCCTGCAGTACCCCGACGATCAGCCCGCAGCGGCCCGCCGCTTCGTAAATGCGTTTGAGATTGGCTTCGTGGTAGGCATGGGTCCCGTGGCTGAAGTTGAGACGGAAAACATTGACCCCCGCAAGGATCATCCGTTCCAGGGTATCGACATCCTCGCACGCCGGACCGACCGTCGCCAGAATCTTGGTATGTTTTTTCATCGCAATCCTTCCGAGTCCTTCCGGACGTTGCGTCAAAACACGTCCCCGGTCTGTAGGCCGGAGATGGCATTCTTGGAGCTATGATAACCAAAATCATATCGTGGTGCAGTAGCAGAATGATTACAAAAAAGGCAGTAGGTGGTCAGCGGGGAGGCAGCTGGGGCCCCGCCGGGAGGTTATTCGATGTTCGTATAAACGGCCTGGACGTCATCGTCCTCTTCGAGTTTGTCGATGAGCTTCTCGACCTCTTCCATCTGCTCCTCGGTGAAGCTTTGCGGGTTGTTCGGAAGGCGCTGCAGTGAGGCCTTCTTCACTTCGATCCCCATCCCCTCCAGGGCTTCCTGGAGCGAACCGAAACTGGTATAGTCGCCGTTGACGTAGACGGTGCCCTCGTTTTCGTCCAGCTCTTCAAGGCCGGCATCGATCAGCTCGAGCTCCATCTCCTCCAGGTCCATCGCGTCCGTTTTTTCAAATTCGAAGACCGCTTTGCGGTCGAACATAAACTCGAGCGAGCCGGTTTTGAGCAGTTCGCCGCCGCTTTTGTTGAAATAGCTGCGCACATTGGCGACGGTACGGTTGTTGTTGTCCGTCGCGCACTCGACGAAGATCAGCGCGCCGTGCGGCCCCTTGCCTTCAAAATTGACCTCGGCGATATCGGCGGCGTCTTTCCCGCTGGCACGTTTGATCGCCGCTTCGATGTTGTCCTTGGGCATGTTCTGCGCTTTGGCCGTCTGGATCGCCAGACGCAGCTGCGGGTTCATATCGGGGTCCGGTCCCCCCGCTTTGGCCGCCATCGTGATCGTTTTGGCCAGTTTCGGAAAAATCCGGGACATGTTGCCCCAGCGCTTCTCTTTCGCCGCGCGGCGGTATTCGAACGCTCTACCCATCGTATCCTCTTTACAGGGGGTCTCCCCTTTTGTTTCCGCAATTATAGCAAAAGCCTTCGCTACAATAACGGTATGAAGCCGATACCCGCCGTTCCCGATACCCTCGCCCCGCTTATCGACGCCCTTGCCGCGCAGGGGGTACGGCCCGTACTGGTCGGCGGCTATGTACGTGATGCCCTGCTGGGGATGCCCAGCAAAGATATCGACATCGAGTGTTTCGGTGCGGCCTCCCTGGAGGCCCTTATTCCGCTGCTGAAGCCCTTCGGCAGTGTCAACAGCGTCGGCAAATCCTTCGGTGTCCTGAAGCTCACGCTGAACGGTTATGACCTCGACCTCTCCCTCCCCCGGGTCGAGACGAAAACCGGGCCCGGCCATACGGGGTTTGCGGTCACGACGTTTGAAACGTTTGATTTTAAAACGGCGGCCAAACGGCGTGATTTCACCGTGAACGCCATCGGTTACGATCCCCTCGAAAAACTCCTCCTCGATCCCTACGGCGGCGAAAAAGACCTGGAGGCGCAGACCCTGCGCTGCGTCAATGAGAGCACCTTCGTTGAAGACCCGCTGCGGCTGCTGCGCGCCGTACAGTTCTCCGCCCGTTTCCGTCTCATCCCGGACCCGCATCTGGTGCACCTGGCGCACACGATGATGGCGCAGGGGGTACTTGCCGAATTGCCCAAAGAGCGCATCTTCGAAGAGTTCAAAAAGCTGCTGCTCAAATCCGACACCCCCTCCGTCGGCCTGCGGACGATGCATCTTCTTCTAATCACCCCGTTCTTTCCCGAACTTGCGGCACTGGTAGGGACCGATCTTTGGGATGTCGTACTGCGGGCGCTCGATACGATGGCGGACATCCGCCGCCGCGTGCAGAGCGATCCCCTGGCCCTGATGTTCGCCCCGCTCTGCATCGGCATGGAAGATCCAAACGCCTTTCTCACCGCACTCACCGATGACAAACGGCTGGTTTTGAACGTGCTTGATTATGTAAAGTATCACGGCGAACCCGAGCGGCTCTACGCCGAAGCGGCATCGGACGCGGAGGTGATGCGCCTGGCACGGGACGTCCGCATCGATACGATCGCCGCCGTGGCCGAAGCCTGCTATCGTGGACACCACCCCGCCGCCGAGACGAGCGACGCCGTGGCCTGGCTGCGGCACAAAGCGGAGAGACTGGGCGTGCTGAATGCGCCCAGGGCCGCCCTGCTGAACGGAGAAGCGCTTATCGCCGCCGGTCTATCCCCCTCCCCACTTTTCAAAACGATCCTGGATGCGGCCTACAACGCCCAGCTTGAGGGCGCGTTCTCGGATGAGGAAAGTGCGAAGGCGTGGCTGAAGGATTATCTGTCGGATTTGGGGTAATCGTAGGCGAGGGTTTTATAACGTTCGAATTCAAACGCCGACCATCTGCAGGGGATCTCGAATCGGATATAGGCCGCGGTCGGCATGTGAACGGCTTTTCCGCCCAGGGTTTCGGCTATCCACTCCAGGGTCGGGTTGTGCCCGATGATCATCAGTGCGTCGACGGCGTCATCGACCTTGCGGATCACCTCGGCGTAGGTTTCGGACGTGGCCTCGTACAGTAACGGTTCCGTTTGGACCGCTAACGCCCCGTCATACGCCTTTTGCAATGCCTCCGCCGTCTGCCGGGTACGCAGCGCGGAAGAGACAAGGACGAGATCGGGGGTATAGGGTTCGGCGTGAAGGCGCTGCGCCATGGTTTTGGCCGCTTTCCTGCCGCGGGCATTAAGGGGGCGTTCGTGATCACCGAGGGCCGGATCGTCCCAGGAGGACTTCGCATGCCGCATCAGTGTCAACGTACGCATCAGAGGGTCTTGATATGTTTCTTGACGAGCACGCCGACGCCGGTTTCGGAGCTGGCACCGATGCACGAGAGCGCATAATCAAGACGGCTGCGGTATTCGGCCTCATCGATCGGCAGCCCCGTGCCGTCCGCCGCCTGCATCGTAAAGGTGCCGTCGGGTGATTTGAAGTACCGGATGCCCCGGCAGAAGAAGCAGAGCGGGTTGTCCTGTTTGAGCACGGCGTAAAAATCGATGCCGTCGTCCCGCATGTCCATCATGATCGCCTCGGCACCGTCACCGCTGCGTTTGGCCAGTTGCCGCTCCATCTGCGACTGAAAATAATCCGCCAATGTCTCTTGCATTTTCTTCCCCGTCTCCTCATGGAATCTAGGGCAGAATTTTAGCACAGAATCGTTAAATGCAGCGGCCTGATAATATTAATATATTTTATATGATTTATTTTGTTATTCGGCTGCTGTCGATCTCGATGACCGTGTGAACATTCCCGCGGGGGTTGTAGTCCGCCGTGATTTTCATCCATTTGGGTTTGAGTTTACGCTCGAGAACCTCATAGATCTCGTTCGCGCTGTTCTCATGGGAGATGTGGCGCTCCCGGAAGGAGTTGATGTAGAGTTTGATCGCCTTGAGCTCGACGACCCACTCATCGGGCGTATACTCCAGGTAGATCGTCGCATAGTCCGGGTAGCCGCTGCGCGGGCAGAGACAGCTGAACTCCGGCAGGGTCATCTTGATAATGTAGTCGCGTTTGTGCTCGTTGGGCCAGATCTCCAGATCCTTCTCCACGTCGAAGTTGGCGATAATCTCTTCACCGTATTTCATGTTTTACTCCTTGATAGTATCAATGGGGCTGAGGTAGTTCCCCTGGATTAAATCGATCCCCACTGCCTTGGCGGCATCATAGGCGGTTTCGTCTTCGATCATCCGGATCCAGCTGCGGTACCCCAGCGTTTTCACCGTCTGCTGCAGCCCCGCCAGCAGCGCCTGAACCCGCGGTTCCGTGATCCCTTTGCCAAGCGTACTCTCGTAACGGACAAAATCCACGTCAAGATCCTGCAGATAACGCATCGAAGCGTGTACGCCGCCCAGGCGGTCCAGTGCGATGGAGATCCCCGCCCGCCGGAAGGCCTGAAGCCGCGTATTGAACTGCTGCGTCTGGTGGTAGAAGTTGCTTTCACTGATCACGAACACCAGTCGGTCGCGGAGCGTGTCATTGTTGGAAAGCAGCATCATAATATGCTCCAGGAAGAGCGGGTTGCGCAGTGAGGAGGGGGAGACAGTGACGGCGATCATCTGTCCCGGTACGAGCGACGCGACTTCCGCCAGCGCCGCCTCGGTCTGGATCTCGTCAAAACGGCGCAGCAGCCCCAGGCGGTTGATCACCGGCATAAAGCGCTTCTGGTGGACGAGTTTCCCCTCCCCCGTAACCAGTTTGACGGCCTGCTCGAACAGCAGGGGTTTTCCCTCTTCATACACGGCCTGGTAGGCGTAGGAGAATGCACGCGCATTGACCGCTTCGAGTACCAGGTGCTCCACCGTATCGGGGTCGACCTCTTCCGCATCGGCTTTGAGCATCTTGGCATTCTCGCCCTGCAGTTCATAGAGCCAGTCGACCAGTTTTTCAATGGAGCGCGAATGGTTCGTATCCGTCATGGATCCCAGGATATCGACCTCGATCTCTTCAAGGCTGTAGTGCTGGAATTTCACGCAGAGCAGCTCCATCATCGAACTGAAATCCTCCTGCGTCCCTTCCAGCGCGATGATGAAGTCCCCCCCTTTGAAGTGGGCGATCGGCACACGGTGCATGTTGTGCTCGTCCAGATAGGCGGCAAGCCTGTTGGCCACACTGTAGAGGACTTTATCGCCGTTCGCAAAACCGTAGCGCTGGTTGATGTCATCGAGGTTGACGACACTGAGCAGAAAAAAGGTGTAATTCCTCTTTTTCAGCTCTTTTTGCATCAGCGCGATGAAATACTCCCGGGTGAAAGCATGGGTGATCGGGTCCGTGATCCGCTCGTTAAAGCCCTGGTAGATCAGGTAGAAGAGGTAGTAGACCATAATACCCAGCATGCTGAAAGCGACGATGATAAAGGTGTTGGGGATCGTATTGAAATAGCGCAGCATCACCGATGCTGTGGTGATGACCGCCAACGCAAAAACAGGGAGCCCCATTCGCAGGGCAAGTTTGAAGCGGTTTTCGCGCTCCTTGGCTTCGGGATAGAGTAGACTCATTGTTTACACGTCAAGGTGTTTGACGTCCTTGGCGTGGGTCTCGATGTAGTTACGGCGCGGTTCGACTTCATCCCCCATAAAGAGGTTGAAGGCTTCGCTCGCCGCTTCCGCATCTTCGATGGTAACGCGAAGCAGCACGCGGTTTTCCGGTGTCATCGTCGTTTCCCACAGCTGTTCGGGGTTCATTTCACCCAGCCCTTTATAGCGCTGGATATACGAACCCTTGCGCGCATACTCTTTGATCTCTTCGAGGATCTCGAGCGGGTCGCCGCCGATGTCGATGCCCCACTCTTTCATCTTGTCGAAAACAAACTGCGCCTCGTTGAAGTGCGGTGCGCTGAAGAGCTCGTCGTTGATGCGGAGCTCTTCCATCCCCTCGTCGGTCTGGACGAAGAGATGGATCTCCTCTTCGCTGACCAGTTTGGAGAGGATGTTGTTGCCGCGTTCGGCGAGGAACCGTTCCACCTCGGCGTACATCTTCTCCGAGTCCAGCCCGATGATGTCCGGGTTCTCGATAAAGTGGCGGATCAGGCTGACCAGGGAGTAGCGGCGCTCCAGCGATTCGAGGCTGCCGTTGTAGTGGTCGACCATCTTGAAATAGGAGACGAGGTCGTTGTGCCCGATTCCCTCGATTTCAAGGGACTCTACGCCGTTTTCGATCAGGAAATCGTTCATGACGCGGTCGTTTTTGAAGTAGATCTCTTTCTTGCCCTTCTTGTAGCGGTAGAGCGGCGGCTGCGCCAGGTAGAGGTATCCGTTCTCGACGATGGTCGGGAAGTAGCGGAAGAAGAAGGTGAGCAGCAGGGTCTGGATGTGCGAACCGTCGACGTCGGCATCGGTCATGATAATGATCTTGTGGTAGCGCAGCTTCTCTTCGTCGAACTCTTCGCCGATCCCGCAGCCCAGGGCCGTGATCATGTTCGTGATCTCGTCGGACTTGAGGATCTTGTCCAGGCGTGCTTTCTCGACATTGAGGATCTTACCCTTGAGCGGCAGGATCGCCTGAAAGACGCGGTCGCGCCCCTGCTTGGCCGAACCGCCCGCGGAGTCGCCCTCGACCAGGTAGAGTTCGCTGATCGTCGCGTCTTTGCTCTGGCAGTCGGCGAGTTTCCCCGGCAGGGTACCGACGCTCATGGAGTCTTTGCGGCGGGTCAGGTCACGCGCTTTTTTCGCCGCTTCGCGTCCCTTGGCGGCAAGCAGCGCTTTCTGCACGATCGCCTTGGCTTCGATGGGGTTCTCTTCGAAATACTTCGCCAGCTGCTCATAGGAGATCTTCTGTACGAGCGGACGGACGTAGGTGTTACCCAGCTTGCCCTTGGTCTGCCCTTCGAACTGCGGTTCTGGCACCCGGGCGGAGACAATGGCGATTAGCCCCTCTTTGACGTCGTCGCCGCTGATCTTGACGTCTTTCTCCTTGGCATTGCCGTTTTGGGAGTTGTAGACGGAGATGGCGCGGGTCAGCGCCGCGCGGAAACCGGCTTCGTGCGTCCCGCCGTTGGGGGTACGGATGTTGTTGACGAAGCTGTAGACCTTCTCGTCGTAGGTTTCGTTGTACATCAGCGCGATATCGACCTCGATATCCTCGATCTTGGCGCTGTACTCGAACGGCGCAGCCACCTGCTCTTTTTTGTTGAGGTCGGTCACGAACTGGGTGATCCCGCCTTCGAAGTGGTAGGTCTCGTTTTTGCCGTCGCGCTCGTCTTTGAAGATGATCTTGATCTTCGGGTTGAGGTAGGCGAGCTCTTTGAAACGCTTGGCGAGGTAGTCGTACTCGAAAATGACCGTTTCGGTAAAGATGGAGGGATCCGGGGCAAACTCGATCGTCGTCCCGTGTTTGCGTGTATTGCCGGTGACCGCAAGCGCTTCTTGGGGAATCCCCTGCTTGAAATCCTGCTCATGGATTTTGCCGTCGCGGTGGATCGTCATGTGCAGGGAGCTACTGAGGGCGTTGACGACGGAGACCCCGACCCCGTGCAGACCGCCGGAGACTTTGTAGGTGTCTTTGTCGAATTTCCCCCCGGCGTGCAGGACGGTAAGCACGACGGTCGCGGCGGAGATATTCTCGGTCGGGTGCATATCGGTCGGGATACCGCGCCCGTTATCGCTGATGATCGCCGTGCCCGCTTTGGTGAGCGTGACGTTGATCGTGTCACAGTAGCCCGCCATCGCCTCATCGATGGAGTTGTCGATGACTTCGTAGACGAGATGGTGCAGACCGCGATGGCCCGTATCACCGATATACATCCCCGGACGTTTACGTACGGCCTCGAGTCCTTTGAGGACTTTAATATTGCCTGCGCCGTAATTTTGTTCCATGATCGCTCCAGTACGCTAAATGGGTTTAATTTTATCTAAAAAGGGCTAATAAATTTATTTTATGGGCTCAGAGGGAAAAGAGCAGGCGTGGCCTGCGTAAAAAAGAGGGGGGGTGAATCAGATAACGATCGGCATCACGATCGTTTTGAACTCCTCCTCCTGGAGCATGAAAGGCATGTTGGGTTCGTTGAGTCCGAGGGTGAACTGCATCTGATCGATCTGGCCGAGGAAGTCGAGGATATAGCGGCTGTTGACGGCAAAGACAAAAGGGGAATCGATCCCGGTCTCGACGTTGATCTCTGTCGTGGCCTTATTGTTTTCGTCACTGAGGCTCTCGAAGAGGATACGGCCGCTCTCAAGTGTCAGCTTCATATCATTCGAGATCGTCGTGATCTGTTTGATGGCATTGACGATATCGCTTTTGGGCAGGGTGAGGTTGTAGCGTGTCGATGCAGGGATGATGCGGTTGTAGTCGGGGAACTTCCCGTTGATCAGTTTTGTAAAGAAAGTGTACTGGTCTGATTTGATCAGCAGGTGGGTGGCATCGTAGTAGATGTCGATATTGCTCGTAAAGAGCTTCTGGATCTCGATAATCGCTTTTTTCGGGATGATCAGGGAGAGTTCGCTGCCGTTTGACTGCGGAATGGCGATGATGGCCAGGCGGCGGGTATCGGTGGCGACAAAGTTGATCTGGTCCGTTTTGATATCGATGAGCGCACCGTTGAGTTCAAACTTCGGATTGTTCGTATCGGCGGCAGGGGTGATCTTTTTCAGGGAGTTGATCAGCAGACCCGAATCGATCTCGACACCGGGTTTGTTCTCAATAGAGGCAAAGGGAGGGAACTCCTGGGCATTGTACATTGGGAGCTGGAAATCGGAGTGACCCTGGGTAATGTCGAGCATGCCGTCTTTGGTATTGAGGTTGACATTGCCGTCACTGAGGATGCGGACGATGTCGAGGAGTTTCTTGCCGTTGGCAGTGGCCATACCGGGTTCGATGACGTTGATGTTGCCGGCTTCGATGACGAGGCCGATCTCATAGTCGGTGGCTTTGACGGTCAGGGTGTTCGATGCAGTCGCTTCGAAGTAGAGGTGTGATGTGATCTGGGAGAGATCTTTTTTCTCCAGAAACGGCTGTGTGTGGATCAGGATATTTTCCAACACGGATTTGGCGATCTCGAACTGCATCGAAGCTCCTGTTATATATTTAAATTTTTAGTAGAAGATAGTAGTCTGCCGTTTTTTTGTGAAAAAGCAGAATACACCCCTACTTTTGGGGCTTTTCCCATGTGAATAAAGGGGAATACCTTCTTCACATTTGTTCACTTGGCACATTATATCTTTTTTTATTTGCAAAGAAAATATAGATTCAGGCTGCTTTTTTAGATAGTTTCCGGCGGCATGGCGGTGATTTTATTGTGCAGCTCGTTGATCTTGACCTTGAAGTTCTCATCCTCTTCGAGAAGCTGGTGGATCTTTTTCATCGTATGGCTGACGGTACTGTGGTCTTTCATCCCGAAATACTGGGCGATCTGGGGCATCGACATCGGGGTGAGTTCACGGGCGAGGTAGATGGCGACGCGGCGGGCGGCGACGATGTTGCGGCTGCGGCTTTTGGAGCGGATCTCGCTCGGTTTGACGTTGAGCTCTTTGGCGATGGTTTTCATGATCCCGTCGATGGAGATGTTGTCGCTCTTCTCCTGGAGCTGTTCGCGCAGGGCGTTCTTGGCGAAATCGAGGGTGATCTCCTGGTGCATCAGCTGGGAGTAGGCGTGCAGCTTGGAGAGGATCCCCTCGATCTCCCGGGTGTTGTTGTCGATGACGGTGGCGATGTAGTTGACGACGTCGTCGCCGAGAATGACGCGGTTGATCTCGCACTTTTTCTTGATGATGGCGATCTTCGTCTCCAGCTCCGGCGGCTGGATGTCGGCCACAAGGCCCCATTCGAAGCGGCTCTGCAGCCGCGCTTCCAGGCCGGCGATCCGCTTGGGGGGTTTGTCGGAGGTGAGGACGATCTGTTTGCCTTCGCTGCGCAGGGTTTCGAAGGTGTGAAAAAACTCCTCCTGGGTCTGGATCTTGTTGCTGAGGAACTGGACGTCGTCGATCAGCAGCAGGTCGCACTGGCGGTACTTCTCTTTGAAGCGGTCCATCGTCTGGTTGCGCAGGTGGCGGGTAAAGTCGTTGACGAACTGTTCGACCGAGGTGTAGACGACGGTTTTGCCCTGCAGGAGCATGACGTTGCCGATGGCCTGCATCAGGTGGGTCTTGCCCAGTCCTACCCCCCCGTAGATAAAGAGGGGGTTGTAGACCTGCCCCGGCCGTTCGCTGACGCTTTTGGCCGCGGCGTAGGCGAACTGGTTGGAACTGCCGGCGACGAAGTTCTCAAAGGTGTAGGCGGGGTTGAGCATGGAGTGCTTGGGCCCCTCGGCCGGGGCAACCGTGGCGGCCGTGCTGCTTTTTCCGGCGGCGCCTTTGGCCTTTTTGACGCGGATATTGACCTCCCGCGTGCTCCCGGTCTTGATCTCGAAGAGGTGGGCGATCTTGGCGGCGTAGCGGTTCTTGATCCAGCTGGCGACGAGGGGGTTGGGCACTTCGAAGACGGCGAGGTCGCTGCGCGACGCTTTGGAAAGAAAGCTCATCTGCTTGACGTAGCGGTTGTATTCGACCTCGCTGATCTCCTCTTTAAGCATCTCCAGAATCGTATCGCCGATCGTCATCGCAGCTCCCGTTCGCTATAATTTCCACAATGTGAATAACGATGTGAATTATAGCAGACAATTTGAGGCACAATGCTTTGAAGCGGCGTAAACACGGGGCATTTCAAAAAACATTCACAGGTGAATAACTTTTTTCACAGGGGGAAAAACAGGTGGTAATTCTTGGAATCGACCCGGGGACGCGCAACTGCGGCTACGCACTGCTGGAACTTGACGGTGCAAAGATGCGTCTGATCGAGGCGGGCCTGATCAAAATGAAACCCGAAGCGCTGCAGCTGCAGATCCCCCAGATGGTTGAAGCGCTGGAACAGCTTTTCAGGGCGCACCAGATCGACGAAGTGGCGATGGAAGATATCTTTTATGCGCACAATCCGCAGACGGTGATAAAGTTGGCGCAGTTCCGCGGCGCGATTACGTTAAAATTGTTACAAGAGTTCGGACAGTTTGACGAATATACCCCGCTGCAGGTGAAAAAAGCGCTGACGGGCAAAGCCAAGGCGGCCAAAGAGCAGGTCGCGTTCATGGTCAAAAGGCTGCTGGGCATCACCCGGGAGATCAAACCGCTCGACATTACGGATGCCATCGCGGTGGCCATTACCCATGCCCAGCGGGTCAGACTCGCGAAAAAGGAGACAAGATGATGGAGTGGATCAAGGATTACGCCGTGTTGTACGAGGATCCCATCACCTGGCTGATCGTCGCGCCGGTGATTTTCGGCATTATTTACATTGCCGTCAGTTTTTTCGGGGAACGCGGCAGATAAGCGGCCAAGCTGAAAGGGGTGCGGCATTTTCCACCCGCCGCCGTTGCTTTCAAGTACCGATGGTACAATACCCCAATTTGTCATTTGCGGAGCGTCAGGATGCAGGTTGAATTCCTCGAAGTCGATACCCCCTCGAACGTAGCGGTGTCCGCCGCGCGGACCTGTTATTTCCCCAACGGCATCGTCACCCCCGACGCCAGCGCCTCCTGGTCCCGAAAGGATGACCTGCTGCAGGGGATCTTCAAGGGCGGGCACCACACGACGCTGATGCACACGCATGTCACGATGCTGATCTCGGGCATGAGCCGCCACCTGATCTGGCGGCTGCTGCACGCGCACCCCTACTACAACTCCGAACAGGTCTCCCAGCGCTACGCCAAGATGAAGATCGAAAATTTCGTCTACCCCGCGGCGGGAGAACGCAGCGCATGGGAAATGTACTACCAGCACTGTTTTGACGATTACGAGCAGCTCATCGAAGTGCTGCTCCCCGACGTTGAGGCGGTCGTGCCGAAGTTCCGAAGGAAAGACAGCCGCAAAAAGGCGCAGGAGATGGCCCGGTACGTCCTGCCCGGCGGGATGAGTGCCTATCTTTACCATACCGTCAACATCATCACCCTGCTGCGCTACATCGCCGTGGCCAAAGCGATGCCCGAGTGCCGCGGCGAGGCGGAGGAGTTTGCCGCGATCATCGCGGAAGCGCTGGTCAAGATGGATGCGTCGCTGGCCCCGCTGGTGGAACATGCCAAGGCAGCATCCCCGGTCTTCCCCGCCTTTGATATGGCCGCGCACAAAGTGAAAGTCGGCGTTGCGGGTGAAGCCGTCAAGGTATACGATGTCGTCGGCGACGCGGCCTTTGACGTCAACGAGAACTACGCGGACGTCCTGCGCTTCTCGCAGATGCTCCCCGACAGCGGCGTGCTGGGCGGTTTTTCCACCTATACCCGCCTCTCGCTCTCAGCCGACGCGCAGAACCAGCGCCACCGCCGCTCCCCGGCGGTGCGCCCTGCCCTGGAGTCGATCTACGCGCGGCAGCACTATACCCCGCCGATCATCGCGAAAAACCCCGAGGCGCTGGCCATCTACGAACGCGCCATTGCCCGGAGCTACGATTTTTTCGAGGCGCAGCGCGACGTGCTCGGGTTCGGGGAGGCGGCCTACGCGCTCTCCAATGCCCACGAGATCGAGCTGGTGGAGCGGGACGAGTTCACCTCTTTCCACCACAAGGCGCAGATGCGGCTCTGCTACAACGCCCAGGAGGAGATCTTCGACATTGTCTACGACCAGGTCAGGCAGCTTCGGGCCATGGGCGTACCCGGTGCCGAGGAGCTGCTGCCCCCCTGCGCGACGCGTTTTGCCATGAAAATCAGACCGACCTGCCCCGAGGGGGACCACTTCTGCGGGATCAAGGTCTGGAAACTTGAATTTGAAGATTACAAGAGGGAGATATGATGCGTATTGCCATTGCGGCGCTGGCGCTGCTGATCGGCCTGGCGGGCTGTTCGACGAAGAGTGTCCGCGTCGGCGGGATGATGTGTCCGGCGGGCTACTCGCAGGAGCAGGTCAACCGTGACATGCAGGAGTGCCGTTTCTACGGACCGGCCGAGGATGAAGCGGCAGCCAGGGCGGCCTTCCCGCGGGATGTCGAACCCGAGTGCATCAAGTGCCTCGAAGAGCGGGGATACAAGATCACCGAATGAGACCTGACGCGCGCTTTCACGGTATAGACGACGATTTCCGCTCCTCCTATGCCCGTGACCGCGACCGCATCATCCATTCGGGCAGTTTCCGCAAGCTCGAGTACAAGACCCAGGTTTTCCTGAACCAGGAGGGGGATTTTTTCCGCACCCGCCTCACCCACTCGCTTGAAGTGAGCCAGATCGCCCGTTCGATCGCGGCGGAGCTCGGCCTGCGCGAACCGCTCGCCGAAGCGATCGCCCTCGCCCATGACCTGGGCCATACCCCTTTCGGCCATGTCGGCGGGGATACCCTCGATGAGTGCCTCAAGAACGACGGTCATGCCAACGGGTTCGAGCACAACTTTCAGAGCTTCCGGGTCGTCACGGCGCTGGAGAAGCGCTACAAGACCTTCGACGGTCTCAACCTTACCTATGCGACCCTCGAGGGGATATTGAAGCACTCCTACCCCTACAAAAAGGCCTTTCTGCCCGGGTGGGTCGACACCGCCTTCGACCTCACGATGCACCCTTCCGTCGAGGCGATGATCGTCGACCGCGCCGACGAGATCGCCTATATGAGCCACGACATCGACGACGGGGTCCATTCGGGGCTGATCTCCTTTGACACCCTCCGCGGCAGCCCCCTGATCGCTGAAATCCTGCAGAAGGTCTACGACGAGGGGATCGACGAGCGCGACGACGAGATGTTCCGCTACCGTTTCAGTTCCCACTTCATCAACCACCTCGTCTATTCGATGCTGGCCTATTCGCAGCCGCGGGTGGCGGCGGCGTCACCGGAGCGCCTCCCCTCTTCCGAACCGCTGCCGATCGGCTTCGAACCGGTCCTGGAGACGGAGATCAAGAAACTCAAAAAGCTGCTCTACCGCGATCTGTACCAGCACAAAAAGATCCTGCGCCATATGTTCGCGGGCAAACAGGCGATCAAAGGGCTCTATGCGGCATTGACGGCGGAGCCGAAAATGATGCCGGAGTATTTTTTCGCGCAGACCGACTCCCGTGCCCGACACCGGGTCGTTGCCGACTATATCGCGTCGATGAGCGACCGTTTCGCGATGAAGCTCTACAACGAACTCTACGGCCGTATCTGAACGACCACACCCCTTTCTAACTCCTTTTTGGGTATAATCGCGAAAAATTTTAACGGGCGCAGTCGCCTCATGAAGGAACCCCCTTGCAAAAAATCAGAAACATTGCCGTCATCGCGCACGTCGACCACGGTAAAACAACGCTGGTCGACGGGCTTTTGGGCCAGTCGGGCACATTCACGTCCCACGAGCAGGTGGACGAACGTGCGATGGACTCCAATGCCCTCGAAAAAGAGCGCGGGATCACGATCCTCTCCAAAAACACGGCGATCCGCTACAAAGACCACAAGATCAACATCATCGACACCCCGGGCCACGCCGACTTCGGCGGCGAGGTTGAGCGTGTTCTGAAGATGGTCGACGGTGTCTTGCTGCTCGTCGATGCCTACGAAGGGGTCATGCCGCAGACGAAATTCGTCGTCAAGAAGATGATCGCCCTGGGCAAGAAGCCCATCGTCGTCATCAACAAGATCGACAAGCCGGCAGCAGAGCCTGACCGTGTCGTCGACGAGGTCTTCGACCTCTTCGTCGCGATGGACGCCAGCGAAGAGCAGCTGGAGTTCCCGATCGTCTACGCCGCAGCGCGCGACGGCATCGCGAAGATGGACATGGGCGACGAGGACGGCAACTTCGAGTGTCTCTTCGAAGCGATCGTCAACGAGATCCCGGAGCCGGACGGCGACGCGGGCAACCCGGCCCAGGCGCAGGTCTTTACCCTCGACTACGACAACTACGTCGGTAAGATCGGTATTGCGCGTATCTTCAACGGTACGATCAAAAAGGGTGACAGCGTCATGCTCGCAAAAGCCGACGGCGAGATGGTCAAAGGGCGTCTGAGCAAGCTGATCGGATTCCACGGCCTCAACCGTATGGAGATCGAGCAGGCGGAAGCGGGCGATATCATCGCCTTTGCCGGTTTCGAGACCGTCGATGTCGGCGACTCCGTCGTCGACCCGGCGAACCCGATGCCGCTGGACCCGATGCACATTGAAGAACCGACCCTCTCCGTCGTCTTCTCCGTCAACGACTCGCCGCTGGCAGGGACCGAGGGCAAACATGTCACTTCCAACAAGATCAAAGACCGCCTCGAAGCGGAGATGCAGACGAACGTCGCCATGCGCCTGGAGACGATCGGCGAAGGGAAGTTCAAAGTTTCCGGCCGCGGCGAGCTGCAGATCACCGTCCTGGCGGAGAACATGCGCCGCGAAGGGTACGAGTTCGGTATCGGCCGTCCGGAGGTCATCGTCAAAGAGATCGAGGGTGTCAAGTGCGAGCCGTTCGAGCACCTCGTCATCGACACGCCGGATGACTTCTCCGGTACGATCATCGAGCGCCTCGGCAAACGCAAGGCGGAGATGAAGTCGATGGTGCCGATGGGCGAGGGGTATACGCGTATCGAGTTCGAGATCCCCGCACGCGGCCTGATCGGTTTCCGCGGTATGTTCCTCACCGATACGAAAGGGGAGGGGGTCATGAACCACTCTTTCCTCGAGTTCCGCCCGTACTCCGGTACGGTTGAAAGCCGCCAGTACGGCGCGCTTATCTCCATGGAGGGCGGCGCGGCGATGGCCTACTCGCTGTTCAACCTGCAAGACCGCGGTGTCCTGTTCATCGAACCGCAGGACAAGGTCTACGAAGGGATGATCATCGGCGAACATGCGCGCAGCAACGACCTCACCGTCAACCCGATCAAGGGCAAGGCGCAGTCCAACGTCCGCTCTAGCGGTGCGGATGAGGCGATCAAACTCGTTCCGCCGCGCGATATGAACCTTGAAAAAGCGCTGGAGTGGATCGAAGACGACGAACTGCTTGAAGTCACGCCGGAGAATGTCCGTATCCGTAAGCGCTACCTGACGGAAAACGAGCGCAAGCGCAACGACCGCAGCAAAAAATAACCGTTTTTTCCAACATTTCCGCCCGGGCGTCACGCTTCCGGGCACCCCCGATTTTTTCCCGAAAATATCCAGCGTTTTAAAGCATTTCAAACCTCACTTTCGCCATAATCATTCACTTAACAATGACGAGGAATCAGCAGCATGCAGCGCAAACAGATCTATAATCCGGATTCACACGAACACGTCAATGACCGCCGTATTTTCGGGGGCAATCCCACGGGTATTTTCGAGCTCAACAATATCAAGTACCAGTGGGCGTACAATCTCTGGGAGATGATGCTCAACAACACCTGGTTCCCCAAAGAGGTCGATATGACCCGTGACGCCATCGATTACAAGAATCTGACCGATGCGGAGAAGACGGCCTATGACAAGGCGCTCTCGCAGCTGATCTTCATGGACTCCCTGCAGACGAACAACCTGATCGACAACGTCAACCCCTACGTCACCGCCCCGGAAGTCAACCTGATCCTCGTGCGCCAATCTTTCGAAGAGGCGCTCCATTCGCAGAGCTATGCGGTCATGGTCGACTCCATTTCGAAAAACAGCGCGGAGATCTACGAACTGTGGCGCCGCGACATGATGCTCAAGTCGAAAAACGATGCGATTGCCGCGATCTACCAGCGTCTGGCGCAGGACCCGTCCGAACGCAACTTTGTCCTGGCCTGTTTTGCGAACCAGATCCTGGAGGGGATCTACTTCTACAGCGGCTTTACCTACATCTATACCCTGGCGCGTTCGGGAAAGATGCTGGGATCGGCGCAGATGATCCGCTTTATCCAGCGCGACGAAGTGACCCACCTGGTGCTGTTCCAGAACCTGATCAACACCCTCAAGCGCGAGCGCCCGGACCTCTTTACGGCGGACCTGAAAGAGGAGGTTTACGAGATGTTCAAGCAGGCGGTTGAACTGGAGACGGCGTGGGGCAAATACATCACCCAGGGGCAGATCCTCGGCCTTACCGACGCCATTGTCGAGCAGTACATCCAGTATCTCGCCGACGAGCGCCTGACCAAGGTCGGTTTCGAGAAGCTTTACAACGTTTCACACCCCATCAAGTGGGTGGACGACTTCTCCAAGTTCAATGACCAGAAAACGAACTTCTTCGAGGGCAACGTCACCAACTACTCCAAAGGCAGCCTCAGCTTTGACGACTTCTAAGCCGCGTCCGCTCTGCACCCTGACTTTCGGGACGCAGGGACGCCCCTACGATGAAAACCTTGCCGTTCTACTCTCCCTGATCGCCGAAACGCCCGAAAACGCCATCGTCCTGGCACCGGAAGTCTGTCTGACCAATTTCGACTATGACACCTTCGATGCGGCGGCGGACTTTGCGCTGGTTGCCGGACCGCAGCTCGAAAATGCGAGCCGGGGACGGACGCTTATTCTGACGATGATCGTCCGGAAAGAGGCGGGGGTCTTCAACGTTGCCCGGGTCTACCACGACGGTGCACTGCTGCATGAGCAGGCCAAGGCGAAACTCTTTACCATCGGGGAGGAGGAGCAGTGGTTCACTGCCGGCGATGCCGCGGCGATCGTGCCGTTCGAGGTGGAGGGTGTCCGCATCGGCATTCTGATCTGCTTCGAGCTGCGTTTCACGGCCCTGTGGGAGCAGCTTCGCGGCGCGGAGATCATCTGCGTCCCGGCGCAGTGGGGACGGCTGCGGGCGGCGCACTACGACATCCTCGGACAGGCGCTGGCCGTCGCCAACGAGTGCTATGTGCTGCAAAGCGACACCGCCAACGACGATACGACGGGCCAGAGCGGTATTGTCACCCCCTTCGGCGAATGCGTGCGCAACGGCGCCGACGCCCTGCTGGTGCAGCCCTATGAGCCGGGTGAAGTGAAAAAGATGCGCCGCTATCTTGATACGGGAATACGATGATGAATGCCATTGCAGTGATGCGAAACAAAAAACTGGCCGAGGCGATACGTGAGCGCTTCGGGATCAGCGACACTGTTTTCAGTGCCATTGCGTCGACGAACCGTGAAGTGTACGTTCCCAACGGCTTCAAGCAGCACGCCTTCAAGCTCGACGCCCTGCCCATCGGGGCGGCGCAGTGGATCAGTTCCCCGCTCACCGTGGCCAAGATGACCGAGTACCTACAGTGCAACGACGCCGACAGGGTTTTGGAAATAGGCTGCGGCAGCGGGTACCAGGCGGCGGTGCTGTCGCATCTTTTCCGCGGGGTCTTTACGATCGAACGGATCGAGCCCCTGATGCGCGAGGCAAAAAAACGTTTCCGGGAGGAGGGGATCACGAACATCCACACCCGGACCGATGACGGGCAGCTGGGCTGGAGTGCCTACGCCCCCTTTGACCGCATCCTCTTTTCCGCTTCCGCGGAGCATATCCCCCAGGCGATCATCGACCAGCTGGCCCCCCGCGGCGTGCTGGTGGCCCCGATGACGCGTGACGGGGGTCAGGTCATCGTCCGCTATGTTAAAATAGGCGATCAGCTTATTGAAGAGGAGCTTGAAGTGTGTTCATTTGTACCGGTGCTTGACGGGGTTCAGAAATGAAGATCGGCAAAGTATGGAATGAGAAATTTTCACGGGCCGGGTACCTTTACGGCACCCGGCCCAATGCCTACCTCAAAGAGGTGATGGATGCACTTCCGCAGGGCGCGCAGATCCTTTTCCTCGGCGAAGGGGAGGGCAGGAATGCCTGTTACGCGGCAGAGCAGGGCTTTGAAGCCCACGCCATCGACGCCTCCGAAGTCGGGCTGGAGAAACTGCAGGAGATGGCGAAGAGCAGGGGGGTAAGCGTCGAAGTCTCGCACATGGACCTGGAACACTGGGAGCCGCAGGAGCGCTACGACGCGGTGCTCTGCTCGTACCTGCACCTCGAAGAACCGCTGCGCACGGCGGTCTTCGTCAAAGCGCTCGCCGCCGTGAAAGATGACGGCGTCTTCGCCGGCGAGTTCTTCGCGACGTCTCAGATCGAACGCGACTCCGGCGGTCCGAAGGCACCCGAGCTGCTCTATGACCTCAAAAGCTTCGAAAAGCTCAAACGCCCCTGGTTCGACTGCGAGGCGCTTGAGGCCTGCAGCGTCGAACTGGACGAGGGGAAAGGGCACCAGGGGCTTGCGGACGTCATCCGCGTGCGTTTCCGCCACAACAGCGACCCCCGTTTCAAGATCACACTGCCGGAACTGACGCTCAGCGCGCTGCTGGAGCGTTCCGTAGCAGCATACGGGCCGCGCCCCGTCCTGCGTAACGTCGATGAGAGCATGGCGCTGAGCTATGCCGAGTTCGGGGAAGCGGTAGCGGCGCTGAAGACGCGCCTGTCCGACGCGGGCATCGGTATCGGCGACCGTGTCGCGCTCTGCAGTGAAAACATGCCGAACTGGGGGGTCGTTTATTTCGCCGTCACGACGATGGGGGCGGTGATCGTTCCGATCTTGCCTGATTTCCACGACAACGAAGTGCGTCACATCATCACCCATTCGCAGAGCAAGGCGGTCTTTGTCTCCGTCAAGAAGCGTGAGGCGCTCGACGAGGGGATTCTCTCTTCGCTCTCCATGCTGGTGCTGACCGAGGACCTCAGCGATGATCCCACCTTTGCCAAACGGAGCCCTACGATCCTTCAGAAGGTTAAAGAGGGGGTAAAGGGCTCTAAACACGCCGACGCGCTTTTCAGGCCCTCTGAGGACGATCTGGCGGCCATTATCTATACATCGGGCACAACGGGTAGCAGTAAAGGGGTCATGCTGACGCACCGCGCGCTGACGTTCGAGGCGCTGGTGGCACAGTGCGTGGTCGAAGTGGTTGCGGAGGACCGTTTCCTCTCGATATTGCCGCTGGCGCATACCTACGAGTGTTCCGTCGGCTTCCTGCTTCCCATCACCAACGGTGCGAGCGTCTACTACCTCTCCAAAGTCCCGACGCCGAAGATCCTCATCGACGCGATGGCCAAGGTCAAACCGACGGTGATCCTCTCCGTTCCGCTGGTGATCGAGAAGATCTTCAAGAACCGCATCTTGCCGAACTTCCATAAGAACGCTCTGATGCGGGCACTCTACACCGTACCGTTCATCCGGAGGGCGCTGCACAAGATCGCCGGGAAAAAGCTTCTGCAGACTTTCGGCGGCGAACTGCGCATCTTCGGCATAGGCGGGGCACCGCTTTCGCCGATGGTAGAGCACTTCCTGGACGATGCGGGCTTCCCGTATGCCATCGGCTACGGCCTGACGGAGACGGCGCCGCTGCTGGCGGCCGGCGCGCCATTCAAAACGAAAGTCGGGGCCATCGGACCTGCCATCTCTTCGGTCGAACTGCGCATCGCCGACCCGGATGAGAAGGGGGTCGGGACGGTCTGGGCCAAGGGACCGAACGTGATGCTCGGTTATTACAAGGACCCGGTCAAGACGTCAGAGGTGCTGCACGAAGACGGCTGGTTCAATACGGAGGACCTGGGCTACATCGATGCAGACGGCTATCTTTTCCTCAGCGGACGTTCGAAAAACGTCATTCTCGGCCCTAGCGGCGAAAACATCTACCCCGAGCAGCTCGAGGCGAAGATCATGGAGGACGAGCTGGTAGAGGATGCCCTTGTCTATGAGGTAGAAAAGCAGCTCGTGGCGCGTATCCACCTCAATTACGAACTGCTCGACGAACACATGGACATCACGAAGCTCTCCGAAACGGAGCAGCATCTCGAGATCGATAAGCTGCTCGAGCGCATTAAAACAGAGACAAACGAGAGCGTTTCGAAGTTCTCCCGCATTGCACGGGTCATCGAGCAGCGCGAGCCCTTCGTTAAAACGCCGACGAAGAAGATCAAACGTTACCTCTATACGAACGGCTAACGGTGCGTTCGGTCCTCTTCGTCTGTCTCGGCAACATCTGCCGTTCGCCGCTGGCCGAAGCGATCCTCCGCGAAAAAGCCGCAGTGAAGGGAGTCGATCTCAGGGTCGATTCCGCCGGTACGGGTTCATGGCATATCGGCGAGCCGCCCTGCGACCATTCGGTCAGGGTGGCGAAGGGCCATGGCCTGGATATCGCGGCTTACCGCGCCCGCCAGGTGCATCCCGACGACGCTGAATTTTTTGACGTTATCGTCGGCCTTGATGCAAAGAACGTTGCCGATCTCAAGCGGATGGGCATGGATAACGTTTACAAACTGGGTGACTTCGGTTACGGCGGCGAAGATGTGCCGGATCCCTATTTCTTTCCGGGATTTGAAGGCTTTGAAAAAGTCTATGCGATGATCGAAACCTGCTGCAGCGGCCTTTTGGTGCGGCTTGAAACAGGCTTGGAGTGAATCCGCACAATAACTAATCGTTTCTCATTATCTTTCTATTACCTAACCCGTTATATGATTAAGGTTCGGCCTAAAAATTGCTCCCACAATTCGACACTGTTTTGACGTCTCAAATGGTATGAAACTGTTTGTTTTACCGCCGGAGATGTGCCGTGTTGTGAACCAGACAGGGACACTCGATAACCCTCATTGACATGTCAACGTACTGCAAAGAGAGGAGAGATGAAAATGACGCATGTCTATCTGACCGCGAACGTCATCAAGGATGCACTCAAAGCTCATGCTATCACTGAACGTGAGGCCAAGGAAATGACCAGCAGGCTGAAAGGCTGTGAGGTCAAACGGAGCCGGGAAGGGCGCCGTCGTCAAGAGAAGGTGATCTCCTGATCACCCGCTGAAGGGCGCCTCTTCATATTTGCAAGAGGTGCCGATAACATAGAGGGGAGCGCTTTTGAGCGCTTCCAGACCCCCATAACGGCCAACGGCCAATCCCCACAAACCATCTTCAAACACCACCGTGATACCTTCATCCGTATCGATAAACCCAAGCTGTTTGTCGTCTACCAGTCTCGCATCGTTCATCCCGCTGATTTCAAAGCTGATATCGATCCAGTCATAACCGCGGTGTTTGTCCTGGACGGAGAGGGTGAGGGTGGCCGTTGTGGGGCCGTTCAGGGCGAGGGAGCGCAGCATCGCCCCTTCGCCGTTCACAATGCGCTCCAGCAGCTGCAAAGCGGCCGAAGCCGTCGAGAGTGGCTTCATTGGCAGCCCACGCATTCCATCGAGCGGTCCTCGACGTCATTCGTCGCTTCCGGAGACTGTGAGCGCAGGTAGTAGGTCGATTTGATCCCCAGGCGCCATGCGAGCATGTAGATCTCGTTGAGGTACTTCCCGCTCGCTTTGTCGAGGGTGATAAAGATATTGAGGCTCTGCCCCTGGTCGATCCACTTCTGGCGGATCGCCGCCGCTTTGACGAGAATCGTCTGGTCGAGGTCATACGCCGGCGTATAGAACGACCATGTCTCCGGGCTCAGGTTCGGCGCACAGACCGGGATGAGGCCGGAGAGGTTCTCTTCGTACCATTTGCGTTTGTAGACCGGCTCGATCGTCTGCGTCGTACCGGTGAGGATGGAGATGGAAGAGGTCGGGGCGATTGCCATCAGGTAACCGTTGCGCATTCCCTGCGTCTTGACCGTTTCGCGGAGGTTCTCCCAGTCGTAGGCGGAGGCAAACAGCCCGCCGCGGTCGACGAGGTTAAGGACCTCGGCGTTGGCGTGGTCCATCGGCAGGATACCGCGGCTCCATTTGGAGCCTGCGAACTCGGGATAGCTTCCCTTTTCAACGGAAAGGTTTGATGACGCCTTGATGGCGTTATAGCTCACGGCTTCCATCACTTCGTCGATCTTGTCGAAGTGCTCCTGGCTGCCCCAGCTGATCCCCGCTTCGGCGAGCATCTGCGCTTCACCCATCACACCCAGACCGATGGATCGGCTGCGCGCATTTGTGCGTTTGACCTTCTCCAGCGGGTAGAAGTTGAGGTCGATAACGTTATCGAGGGCGCGTACGGCGATCGGGACGATACGGTCGATATCCTCTTTGGTGTTGACGCGGGAGAGATTGACGGAGGCGAGGTTACAAACAGCCGTCGCACCGTCGACCTTCTCTTTCTCGACAATGTAGATCTGCTGTCCGCCGATGCTGTCGAGGGCCGTGACTTTCTTGGCCGGTTTCTCGATGCCGCTGTCGACCTTGACGAGCTCCTCCTCCTCGTAGGTGAGGCACTCACCGTTTTCAAACTTGAGTTTGATCAGGTAGTGGTTCGGCTGGGTGTTCTGGAAGATCTCCGTACAGAGGTTCGAGCTGCGGATGACCCCGTAGTGATCGTTCGGGTTAGCCTTGTTAGCATTGTCCTTGAAACAGAGGAAGGGGCTTCCGGTTTCGAAATAGCTTGTGAGGATACGTTTCCAGAGGTCCTTGGCCTTGTGGCGCTCTTTGAGGATGCTTTCGTCCTGCTCGAGTTCAAGATAACGTTTTTCAAACGCCTCGCCGTGGAGTTCGGAGAGCGCTTTGCATTCGAGGGGATCGAAGGTCGTCCAGATGCCGTCCTCCTGTACGCGTTTCATAAAGAGGTTGTTGATCCAGAGTGCCGGGAAGAGGTCGTGGGCGCGGCGGCGCTCCTCGCCGGAGTTTTTCTTCAGGTCGAGGAAGTCGATGATGTCCATGTGCCACGGTTCGAGGTAGACGGCGATGGCCCCTTTGCGGGTGCCGAGCTGGTCGACGGCGATGGCGATGTCGTTGGTGATCTTTAGAAACGGAACGGTACCGCCGGCAGCGTTCTTGTGGCCGTCGATATACGACCCCATGGAGCGGACCTGCGTCCAGTCCCAGCCGATCCCGCCGCCGAACTTGGAGAGCAGGGCCATCTCTTTGTAGCTGTCGAAGATCCCCTCGATGTTATCGGGCGTGGAGCCGATATAACAGGAGCTGAGCTGGTGGCGAGTCGTACGCGCGTTAGAGAGGGTAGGGGTCGCCATCATAACCTCGAACTTGGAGATCATGTCATAGAACTTCTTCGCCCACTCCTGCGGATTCTCCTCGTTCTGTGCGAGGAACATGGAGACGGCCATGAACATGTGCTGCGGCAGCTCGATCGGGTCGCCCTTGCGGTCCTTGATCAGGTAGCGGTCGTAGAGGGTACGGATACCGAGGTAGGTGAACTGCAGGTCACGCTCGGGATCGATGTAGGCATCGAGGTCGTCGAGGTCATACTTGGCACGCAGTCCCAGCAGGATGCGCCCCTCTTTTTCCCCTTTTTCAAAATACTTTTCCAGTTTGCAGTAACCGGTAAAACCGTTGACGCGGTGGTAAAGGTCAAACAGAAACAGGCGGGCGGCGACAAACGTCCAGTTTGGTGCGTCGATATCGATCTTGTCGACAGCGGTTTTGATCAGGGTCTCCTGAATCTCCCGTGACGTGGTGCCGTCACGGAACTGGATCTGTGCGTCGACTTCGAGTTCGCTCTGGCTCACGTTTGTGAGCCCGTTGACCGCTGCGGAAGTGTACTTCTGGATTTTCGTGATATCAAGCGGTTCTCTGCGTCCGTTTCGTTTGAGGATCGTGATCATTATTTGCCTTTACAGAAAGTTCATGTTTTGTATGCAAATGCTAGAAAAGAGGGGAAGGCTCTTCCTACACTGTTTTATATGGATTCCTTATCGACCCTCTTGCAATAAAGAGCCAGGAAGATAAGGAAATTATATTCGAATTAGATTGTTATTTGCTAAAGACCCGTGCAAAAATTTTATCCACGTTTTTCGTATAGTAATCGTAGTTAAAACATTCGCGGATCTGCTCTTCGCTCAGACTTGCTCGGAGCTCTTCGTCACCGAGCAGGTACTGCAGATAGAGGCTCTCGCCTTTCTCGTTCAGTGCCGGTTTGCCCTGCTGCAGACCTTCCCATACTTTCATGGCGTTGCGCTGGACGATGCGGTAGGCATCTTCACGGCTCACACCCTGTTTGGGGAGTTCGAGCAGGACGCGCTGGGAGAAGACGAGGCCGCCCGTGAGGTTCAGGTTCTTCATCATGTTCTCCGGGTAGACGACCATGTTAGCGATGACGTTATTCATACGGTGCAGCATGAAGTCGGAGGTGATGAAAGAGTCCGGCAGCCAGAAGCGTTCAGTCGAGCTGTGGGAGATGTCGCGCTCGTGCCACAGTGAGACGTTCTCCATCGCCGGGATGGCGTAGGCGCGGATCATGCGTGCCAGACCGGTGATGTTCTCGGTGAGAATAGGGTTACGCTTGTGCGGCATGGCCGAGGAGCCTTTCTGACCCTTGGCGAAGAACTCTTCCACTTCGTAGACCTCCGTGCGCTGCCAGTGGCGGACCTGTACAGCGAATTTCTCGATGCTGCTCGCCATCAGGGCGAGGGAGGTTGCCAGGCGGGCGTAACGGTCGCGCTGGATCACCTGGTTGGAAGCAGGGGCCGGCTGGAGGCCGAGCTCTTCACAGGTGTACTCTTCGAGTTCCAGCGGGGCGTGGGCAAAGTTACCCATCGCACCGGAGACCTGGCCGACGGAGATGACCTCCATTGTCTCTTCCAGGTTTTTGAGGTGGCGGTGCATCTCGTCGTACCAGACGGCCAGGACGAGTCCGAAGGTGATCGGTTCGCCGTGGATACCGTGGGAGCGTCCGACCATCAGGGTCATTTTGTGCTCTTCGGCGCGTTTCTTGATGGACGCCATGACCATTTTGACATCGTCGATGATCAGGGCAAGGGAGTCTTTCATCTGCAGCGCGACCGCCGTGTCAATCGTATCGGAGGAGGTCATGCCGTAGTGGAACCAGCGGCTTTCATCCCCGAGCGTTTCCGAAACGGAGGTGGTAAAGGCGATCAGGTCGTGACGTGTCACCTTTTCGATCTCATCGATGCGCTCAACACTGAAACCGGCGTTCTCTACAATTTTATTTGCATCCTCATCGGGAATAAGGCCCAGTCTGTTCCAGGCTTTGACTACCGCCTTCTCGACATCGAGCCAGGCCTGATATTTTGCCTGCATCGTCCATTTGGATGCCATCTCTTCTCTGGCATAGCGTTCAACCATTCTCGCTCCTCATCTGTGCGGATTTACCAGCCGGAACCGACGGAAAAGACACATCGTTCCTGTGTTAAAATGCCGCTTTTATATAAAGTAGATAATAGCCAAGCGTCTCTAATAAAGGGTTTAATTTTGCCATTCGTTCTCAAAGATTTCGTCGCCCCAAAACGTATGAAGGCTTTCCTCTTTTTAATCCGGGAACTCGGCTTTACCCAGCGGGATGCTCAGCGCTATATTGCCAAGGGGCGCATATTCATCGACGGCGAGCTGATGCGGGACCCCGGCGGTGACGTCGAGGGTTTGTTTCAGTGTGTTATGTTCGAGCCGGTCTCCCGCGGACTCGATCCTCTCTTTCAAACGAAATCGTTTGCCCTGTTTGACAAACCGAGCGGTGTGCTTGTGCATCCGCAAAACCGCCATACTCCCTACAGTATGGTCGATGAGATTCGGCACCGGTACGGTCCGCACGCTAACATCACGCACCGCATCGACCAGGAGACGAGCGGCCTGTTATTGTCGGCGAAGGATAAAGAGAGCGAACGTACCCTCAAACTGATGTTTGAAAACCGGGAGATGGACAAACGCTACCTGGCGCTGGTACACGGCAGGATGGAGGAGGATATCGTCATCGATGCCCCGTTGATCCGCCAGCCCGACGACTCGGCCCTGGTGCGCATGATCGTCAAGGTACACGTGGAGGGGAAGCCGTCACGGACCGATATCAGCGTTCTGCGCTATTTCCCCGAACAGGATATGACCCTTGTCGAAGCGAAACCGCTGACAGGCAGACAGCACCAGATCCGGGTCCATTTGTTTCACGTGAAACATCCGATCGTCGGGGACCCCATCTACGGACAGGATGAAAAGGATGTCGTCCGTTTCCTGGATAAAGGTATCAGTGCGGAAGAGCGTATCGAGAAGAGTGGGGCGAAGCGATTATTGTTACATGCCAACCGTCTGGCATTTACATTTGAAGGGGTGAATTACGACCTCGTGTCCAAAACGGATTTTATCGCCGAGGCTTTTGACGCGATGCAGTGAGTGAATGTTTCACGTGAAACATTCACTCGGTATCGATATAGCGCTTGCGCTTGCTCTCTTTGATCTTTGCAACGTCGACCAGGATATAGCTGTCGATACAGTTGTTGAATTCCGCGTCGATCCCGAAATCCATAAAGGTGGTCCCCCCCGCTTCGCAGAGCTCCGCATACTGCTTGTAGAGCGTCGGTACGGTGACGTTGAAGGCCCGTAGATACTCTTTGAGGCGGCGGAAGTCCTCGGCATAGTCGTCACCGCAGAAGCGCGCATTTTCATCCTCCAGGGCGAGGGCAGAGAGGCGATAGGGTGTCCGTGCGGTCACCAGGGCTTCCTTGCTGCCGAAATAGTGCCCGTAGAAGTGGACCAGGGCCTCTTTGGCGGCGGAAGGGTAGCTGCCGCTGATGCTGACCGGCCCGATCATATACCGGATGTGAGGGTGGTGTTTCAGGTAGGCGCCGATGCCCTGCCAGAGATAATCCAGGGCACGGCTGCCCCAGTATTTGGGCTGGATGAAACTGCGCCCGAGTTCGATGGCATTCTCCAGGTAGGGCTCGAACGCTTCGCCGAGGCTGCAGAGCTCGTTGAGGTAGAGGGCATCCTTGCTGCCCCAGGAGAGGATCCATTCACAGTCGGCAATACGGTAGGCCCCGACGAGTTCCAGGGCGTCATCATCCCACAGAATGAGGTGACGGTAGTATTCGTCGTAGCGGTCGAGGTCGCGTTTGCGGCCGCTCCCTTCACCGACTTTTCGGAAGCTGTATTCCCGCAGGCGTCCGACCTCGTTGAGCAGGGTCGGCGCCTCTTCGTAGTCGGCGAGGTAGATCTGCTTGTTGTCCGAGGTTGAACCGATGTGCTGGGCGCGCTTGAGCTCCTCTTTGATCAGGTGGCGCGGTTCGGGATGGGCAATGCACTGCTGGGTAGGGTAGAGCGGTTTACGCCCCTTGGCGACCCTGTAGAGGTGTTTGCGCATCATCTTCGCGTGACGCTTGTAGCTCAGCGGCATATCGTTGATGGTATCGATGCCGATCATCTCGCCGACGGTGAATTCAACGACGCTGTTGCGGGCGGAGAACATCTCCTTGGCGAGCAGCATCGTCGCCAGCGGACGGTAGAGCCAGGAGGCACCGTAGAAGAGGGCGGAGTTGCGCGCCTTGATATGGATGGGAAGGATGGGGCTCTGCGTCCGCTTGGCAAATTTCATGAAGCCGCTCTTCCACTTGCTGTCTGCGATGCCGTTGAGGTAGGCGCGGGAGACTTCCCCCGCGGGGAAAAAGATGACGGCCTCTTCGTTGCGAAGTGCTTCGTCGACCTTCTTCATGCTCTCCTTGGTCAGGCGGCCGTTAAAGGTGTCGACGGCGATCAGGAGGTCACTGATCTGCTCAAAGGCCGCAAGGACTTTGTTCGCGATGATCTTCACCTTCTTGTCGTGGCGGATGCTGCTGACCATTTTGATCAGCGTAAAGGCATCCATGGCGCCCATGGGGTGGTTGGCCACGATAATGACCTTTCCGATGGCCGGAATGTTCTGGATCTGGTGGTGATCCGTTTTGTAGGAAATATTCAGATGCTCCAGCGCCGCGTCGATGAACGCCAGGTTTTTCGTTTTGCGGTGGTCGTTGAGAAAATGGTTGATCTTCTCTTCCTGAAGCAGCAGCTTCAAAAAAGAGAGGGCCGGCTTCCGCACCGCGGTAGGGTACTGGAAGAAACGCGGGTATTCTTGATGAAGAGTGCCTTCGATGTTCAGCATGGGATGCTCCGTAACGGCACGGACGCTGCACGGATGCGCTGCAGCGAAGTTGCCGGATTTTTATGGAAAGCAGTATAGGTTTCCGAAATTACACGGCCATTACATTTTCGCTACAGTGCTGTTACACGCAAAAGAGAAAGGCGAAAATATTATAAGAAAAACAAATGTAAAAATGTGATGTTGTTTCAAGTTATTCACAGCTTTGAACACCGTGTGAAAAAGGGACTCGAAAAGGGGCTTATTTAAAAGGGTTCGGCGTGGAAAAAAGGGGGATGTGCAAGGGGGACGAGCATCAGCTGCTCAGTCTTTTCCCTTCCCAGTACTCGTTGAGTTCGCGGCGGACCCGGGCAAGGATCTCTTCACGTGACTCGTTGTTGTCGAAGGCGAGCATTTTCGCCAGTTCAGAGGCTGAACGGCGTTCCGTATAGGTACGCTCGATATAGTTAACGGCATTCGGATTAAAACGGTTGGCAGCTTCCATCGCTACTCTTTTGTTGAATGCAATAGTATCTGGGTAAGCATTGTTGATAAGAACGAGATATCCAATGGCTTTCATAGTACTACTTTCCGGCGGGAATTCTACAATACAGCCACAGACGGTAAAACATGTTGGGGGGAACCGTCATCATACAGTCTGTCAAGAAAGATGAAAATCGATGAATTTCATGATTTCTTATACTGCTTCATGTATTGTAAGTGCAATAGTAACAAAAAGGGAGGAAAAAATCTAGGGTTTTTTAAATTTTTTTTCGCTAGGCATTTTGACAGATGCATCCTCTCTTTTTCCGAGATAGGCTATAATTGCTGAGCAAAAAAAAACAAATGAGGGTGTTAAATATGCATAAAATCGTCAGTATAGGCCTTGTGACGGTTATCGGGTCGGTTTTGACACTTTCGGCACGGGAGGATTCGGTCCACTGCAACGTGCTCGATAACGGTGTCGAAAAGATTCAGTGTACATTTGTAACACCCCGTAAAGATTGGGAGCGCGAGGTCGTCTTCTATTGGCACTCGGACACCTTTCCCCAGGATGACCGGGAACATACCATCGCACTGCCGGCCCGCAACGGTTCGGTCTACGACTACCGCTACCTCCGCGGACGGGCGCAGGGCGTATGGACGGTGACGGTCACGATGATTGAAGAGGACGGGAGTGAGCGCGAAGTCTCACGCCGTTTTTCACTGGAGGGGGGCAGCGTCGAGGAGCTCGCCCACTAAAGAAGCCGCGTTACTTTTTCTCGTTCTTGACGACCCAGACGATCCCGCCGAGTCCGACGAGGACGACGCCGATCAAAAAAACGATCTGTACAATATCCAAACCTGTCATGCTTTCACCTTCTCTTCGTTTGTTTTCTCTTTAAGCTGCCCGCAGGCGGCGCTGATGTCGATCCCTTTCGAATCACGGATGGTGCAGAGCTGCCCGTGGTCGATCAGGTACTGCTGGAACTTCACCATGTCCTCCCGCTCGGGCCGCTGGTAGTCGCTGCCGGGGTAGGGGTTGAAATAGATCAGGTTGACCTTCGCCTTGATGCCGTGCAGCAGCTTGATGAGCTTTTTGGCCGAGGCGATGTCGTCGTTTTTGCCCTTGATGACAAGGTATTCGAACATGACCCGCTTGCGGGTATCGATAGGGAACCGGCGTACGGCATCCATGATGGAGGCGATGTTGTACGCCTTGTTCATCGGGATGAGCTCCGTGCGCAGCTCGTCGTCGACGGCGTGGAGGCTGATGGCGATGTGCACCCCGAGGTCCATCTGCCCCAGCTTGTCGATGCGGGTGCTGATGCCGCTCGTGGAGACCGTCTGGCGCTTGCCCGAGATGGAGAGACCGTCCTCGTCCTTGAGGATCCGGATCGCCTTGGCGAGGTTATCGAGGTTGTCCAGCGGCTCGCCCATCCCCATATAGACGATGTTGACCCGGCGGTTTGCGGCGTGGTCGTTGTCTTTTTTGACGGAAAGCACCTGGGCGACGATCTCGCCGGGGGTGAGGTCGCGGGTAAAGCCCCCCTTGGCCGTCAGGCAGAAGCTGCAGCCGACCTTGCAGCCGACCTGGGTGGAGACGCAGACGGTATGTTTGGCTTCCTGGGCGACGGAGCCGTCTTCGTTGTACAGCGTCTCTTTCATCTTCAGCCAGACGGTTTCGACCGTTTTGCCGTCGGGGAGTTCGAAGAGGTACTTGATGGTGCCGTCGGCCGCCTCCTCTTTGCGCAGGATCGTGAGCGGGTTGAGAATATAGCGCTCGTTCAACTCTTCGCGCAGGCTTTTGGGGATATTGGCCATCTCATCAAAGCTGTCGACGAAGCTGTGATAGATCCAGCCGTAGATCTGCTTGGCGCGGAAGGCGGGCTTGACGGCCTGGGCAAGCTCCTCCTTGGTGAGGTCCATGATCGTCGGTTTCGGTGTGTTCATGCCGTCAACTCCTTGATGCGTCGCTGGACATGCTCGCTCAGCAACTCCTTGGCCCTGTCATGGTTCGCGACAAAATCGGCGTGGGCGTCGGCGTTGCAGTAGTTGGTGACGCAGAAGACACCGCCCGCGGGGATGCCGAACTCCTGGGCCACGCGCAGGACGGCGAAGAACTCCATGTTCTCGATGCCGACGCCTAAGCGCAGAAAGCCTCTGGCGAGTTCGGCGTCCGTCGTAATGTAGTTGCTGGAGTTGACGATGATCTCCTTGGTGCCCTCGGTATTGGTCGAAACGACATTGTCGATGGGGGTATAGGCTTTGTTCTGCAAAAAGGCGAGCTCGATATTCGACGCCGTTTTCGATTCGACAATATCGAAGATCTTTTGCTCCCCGTAGCTGCCGGCGGTGCCGACAAACAGGAGGAACTCCGGCTTGTCGAAGAGGCAGAGGCGGGTGATGTTCATGGTGGTCTCGATCAGCCCGACGCCCATCGGGGTCGCGAAGTCGAAGGTCTCGTTATTACCGGCACAGATGATCACTGGTCACTCCCCTTGTATACCCGGATGATGCAGCTGTAACTACGTAAGACGAATCTACCGGGTTAAAAACACGCAATTATACCAGTGCTCCTTGCCCATTATAGATTAAAGTGGATCCGGGTGTAGAAAGGGGTAGGGTGGCGTATGTTTCTTGATTAAAAGTGGAGATAGGTGTTTGAAGACATAATGTTCTATTGGGGTTTCGGCCCCGGTACCCCTTAAGCCACGGAAGAACCGCTACTCTTTGGGGACGACGGAAAGGGCGTATTTGAGACGGTTCATCATTCGGGGGTCGACCTCATTGAGCTGTTCAGTGGTCGGCAGAACGTAAACCGGCTGGTTTCCTCGGAGTTCCACCATGACGTTTGCTTCAATCTCCAGGTCACGGACGACAAACTCATACTCTCCTGATCCTGCCGCCAGTTCCGTCTGCAGCTCCTGGATAGAGGTAGAGAGGAAGCGGTTGAACTCCCCTTTTTGAAGCGGTTTGATTTTAGTGACTTTCAACAGGGCATCAAGTTTGACGTTGAGTGCGCTGATTTCATCGTTCTTTTTGGAGATTTCCGTTTCCAGCCGTCCCTTTTCCAGGTTGATCATCTCCTGTACAAGCGGGTTCTTTCTGAGCAGCGTTTTCGTTGTGTTCTCTTTAAGGCTCTGCTTGAGCTCTGCGGAAAGTGCGCTGTTTTGTGTCTGCAGTGTCTGCACCTTCGATTGCAGGCTCTTCTCTGTTTGCGACAGACGGGTGGTGGCAGCCTTATGCGTTTCAAGATCCTTGGCGAGCTTTTTATTCTCCTCTGTCAGTTTCTTGTTGGCAGCTTCGATTTTCATCAGACGGGCACGATCGGGGGTTGTAGGCATCTGTTATCCTTTTTACTCTTTAGTGACCGCATCAACCGTGATGCGGATCCGCATGTAAGA
Source organism: Thiomicrolovo sp. ZZH C-3 (assembly GCF_054862725.1). Taxonomy (NCBI): domain Bacteria; kingdom Pseudomonadati; phylum Campylobacterota; class Epsilonproteobacteria; order Campylobacterales; family Sulfurimonadaceae; genus Thiomicrolovo; species Thiomicrolovo sp. ZZH C-3. The sequence goes on along the minus strand of NZ_JBTKXX010000001.1, from coordinate 41,988 downwards.
GGGTTTACCATTTCCGGAGAGGAAAAGATCCTGTTTCTGCGGAAAATTCGCTCCTTCAAGCCTTTCGGTAGGCATCAGTTGGCTTTGCATCGTCAAGGTTTTGATCATCAAGCCTGCTTCGTTAAGGCGGGCCTGCTGTTCAAATGACTCTTTCAAAACGCGGCCCACCCCTTTAAAGAGTGAAGGGGCTTTATAGTAGCGACGTTTATCCATTGTTGTCTTCACTTATGCGGGGTGTTTCCGGTTGAGGGAGCAGTGTATCATCAACGATCAGTTCGGGGATCCGGTTCGGCGGGGGAACAGGTACCATCTCGATTTTGAGAGAGCTGTACCCTTTGATGTCGGTCTTGATTTTGCGCTCCTGACGTATCCGTTTCGTGTTGACGCCGATCTTGGCAATTTTGGAAAAGATACCGCGGCTGTTTTGCGTGGTGTCCTCGGCGATTTCGAAGTCCATCGCCACCTCTATATCGGTTTTTTGGAACTCGTAAAAGGTCGGGACCATCCCCAGTGACAGGGGAGAGACCGTGACCCGGTCTGTTTGATAAACAATCTGATCCCCATCGAAGCTCTTTGTGACGATCGGGATTGTCACTTCTGTAGCAGCCAGTGCTTCGAGTGCTTCGAGCGATGCCTGGTCGATTTGCCGTTTTGCCTCCGCCACCGATTCACCCATTTTCTGAACAAACTCTGACAGCTCTGCAGAGATTTCCGTTACGCTTCCCATCTTTGCTCCTTTGCATTCTGACTTCTTGCCGCATGCCCAGTGTCAGAGCATGTGGCAAGAAGTCATCTGTTTGATGTTAAAAAGTTCCGGGTGAATGTGCGGTAGGTGCCGCACTTCGCCCGTACCGTATATTGCCGCGCCGACAGCTTACGATGACGGCGGCGGTGTTCGGCTGTCGATCTGATTGATTTCAGGCAGCAACAGCGGTGGAGGCGGAACGGGGACCATTTTCACAACCATACGGCTGGTACCGTGTACCTCTTTGCCGAATTTGCGGTTGTGCTCGACGTCCACATTGATGCTTGCGGAGAAAGGACCCCATCCGAATTTGGCCTTGGCCCCGACTTTGACCTTGGTTGATGTTTCCGATTTGGTCTTGATGTCCATGGAGACTTCAATAGTCGTTTCAGAGAATTGATACCACGTCGGCCGGATAAAGGCGATCAACGGTATGTCGTTTGCCTCAACGGTTGTGACATTGACACCGCTGTCAGTAGTTTCGACGTTGATCTGCGGGATGTAACTGATGTTGTTGTCGGAGTCAGCCAACTCCAGAGTCGTTATCAGCGAATTCTCGTCTAATGCTCTTTGTGCCTCCGCCACGCCCATTGCCAGGCTGGCGACCATCTTATCGAGTGGCACGTCCAGTAGTTCTTGTCCTACACTCATTGTCCATCCTTTTTTATATTGGGATTTGACAGAATCCGCATTCCGTCTTTCATTAATAAAGTCAACGTCTTGATGTCGATACTGACTTCACCGACGAACTTGATGTTCGGATTGGTCTGGATCGCCCGTTTCTGGGGGTGCGAGAGCAGAGCGATCAAAAATGACAACTGGGAATCGGCAATCACCAGATGCCCTTTCTGGATCGGCAGAGCGGAGAGAAGGTCATCGCGTTCATGAAGCGGCAGATCACGGCGCGGAATGATGATATGGGGCATCACGCCGCTTTGCGATTGCACGGTTGAAATTTTGGCTCCGAAAAGCGCATCCATCTTCATGATTTTTTCCTTCTATTGCATCCACCTGAAGACACTATACAACGGCTAAACACATAAAAAACTAAAACGGAGAAAATGTGGAAAAAAACTGATAAAAATAATTTAGAGAAAGTATGTGATGAAATACTATTGAGGTCTGAGGAGAGGAAGTGTTTTTTGCCGGGAAGTGAATGGTGATGTTCTGGGGCGATATGATCGTTTGGGACGTCAATTCGTCAGTCGGTGCGACCGGTATGCAAACATCATAAACAGGACAGACGGATGCTGCGGGAATACTGATTGAGGTCGTTAATCAGAAGGCGTGTTGGTCATCGTGAAGGCGCCGATGATGCCGAAGGTGCAAACGCGTGCGAACAAGCGCTTACAGCCGGACCGGGATACCGTTATCCTGGAGATAGTGCTTGAGCTCCATGATATCGATCTCTTTGAAGTGGAAGATGCTGGCCGCCAGCGCCGCATCCGCACCGTGTTCGAAGGCATCTTTGATATGGCCCATCGTCCCCGCGCCGCCGCTGGCGATGACGGGAACGTTGACCAGGGAGCTGATCTGCTCGGTGATGGGGATGTCGAAGCCCGCTTTGGTGCCGTCGGTATCCATGGAGGTGAGCAGGATCTCCCCCGCGCCGCGGTCGACGGCTTCTTTGGCCCATTCAACAGCGTCGACGCCCGTATCGATCCGGCCGCCGTTGAGGTAGACGTGGTAGCGGTCCCCCGTCTTTTTCACGTCGATGGCGACGACGATGCACTGCGAGCCGAACCGTTTGGCCCCCTCGTTGATGAGGTCGGGGCGTTTGACCGCCGCGGAGTTGACGCTCACCTTGTCGCAGCCGACGTTGAGCAGTTTGTAGATGTCGTCAAGCTTTCGGATGCCCCCGCCGACGGTCAGGGGGATGAAGACCTCCTTGGCGACCTGCTCGACGATATGGACGATCGTATCCCGCTCTTCGTGCGACGCGGTAATGTCGAGGAAGGTGAGCTCGTCCGCACCCTCTTCGTTGTAGCGTTTGGCGATTTCCACCGGGTCGCCCGCATCTTTGAGTCCGACGAAGTTGACCCCTTTGACGACGCGGCCGTCCTTGACGTCGAGGCAGGGGATGATACGTTTGGCGAAATAATCCATGGGTCCGCTTTCATAAAAGGTATAAAATTATAGGGTATTGCATCTTAATGTGAATGGCTATTCGCTGTTTGTGCTACCATTATAGGAGCAATTAATATTTTCAAAGAGGGTGACGTGGCGCGAGTGAGCAAAGCAGAACGTAAAGAGAACATCATTTCAACGGCACTGAAGCTGTTCGCGGAGAAGGGCTTCTATGTGACGACCATTCCCGATATCGCGGCGAAGGTCGGCATGAGCGTGGGGAATTTTTACAACTACTTCAGCTCGAAGGATATCCTTGCCAAGGAGCTGATCCTCTATATTTCCGAATACCTCGGCAAGCACATCCGCGAGATCAACGAAGGTCCGGGCAGCGCCAAGGAGAAGATCAGCGCGATCGTGACCTTCTATTTTACGATGGCGACCGAACGTCCGGAGATGATCGAGTATTTTCTGCGGATATACCTCTCCAACCGGGAGGTGTTCGGGGAGTCGTGCGAAGGGATGGTCTGCGTGTCGCCTTTTATTACGGAGATGATGATCTTCTTCGATGACGGCGTCGCCGGGGGCGAACTCCGAGACCAGGACTTCTTCAGCGCCTTCGGCCTCTTTATGGGCTATCTAGGAGGGATGGTCTTTCTCTTCGGCGAGAAGATCCTTCCCGAGCCGCTGAGCCACTACGAGGCCTCCATCGCGGAGAATATCTACCGTGCGCTCAAGACTGTTTAAACCGAAGCTGATCTGGCTTCAGGGCGTCACCTGCAACGGCAACACCCACTCCTTTTTAAACCTTCCCTACCTGCCGCAGCTGCTTGAGCGTTTCGAGCTCCTCTACCATCCGCTGCTCCCCTGCACCCAGAGCCTCGAGGAGATCGCGCGCTGCAGACGCGGATGCGACGTGCTGGTTTTCGAAGGCGCCTTCGACCCCATGATGGAACGCGCCGGCGTCACGCTGGAGCGGCTGATGGCGTATTACGGGGAGGAGGCCGGTCACGTCATTGCGGCAGGCAGCTGCGCCAGCTTCGGCGGCATTTTCAAAGCATCGGCGCCGGAGCGCAACAGCGGGCTGGCCTATGCCGGGGAGCATCCCGACGGCCCCCTGCTCGGGAAGGCCGGCAAGGTGATCAACCTCTCGGGCTGCCCCGTACACCCCGAATGGCTCGGGTATACCCTGATGAGCATTGTGGAGGGGCGTCCCGTTTCCGTCGATGCCCTGGGGCGGCCGACGGCACTCTACAGCCACATGGCACACGACGGGTGTCTGCGCAACGAGTATTTCGAGTGGAAAGTGGATGTGGAGCAGCTTGGACGGAAAGAGGGGTGCCTCTTCTATGAACACGGCTGCCGCGGGCCGCTGACCCACGCCTCGTGCAACCGGACCCTCTGGAACGGCGTCAGCTCGAAAATGCGCGTCGGTACACCCTGTTTCGGCTGTACCGAGCCCGACTTCCCGCGCCGCAACCTCTTTGAAACGAAGACGAACATGTCGATTCCCGAAGAGGTGCCGGTCGGGGTTTCCAAGCGGGCCTACCTGACGATGACGGGCATCGCCAAAAGTTTCAAGATCAAACGGCTGGAGGAGCGGCTTATCGATGATGACTAGGGCACTGATTGAGCATATCGAGGGGGAGGCAACCCTCTATTTTGATACCCGGGGAGAGAAGATCACCTGGGCGGAGATCGCTTTCCCGCATTTCAGGGGGATGGAGCGCATGCTCGAGGGGCGGAAGGCGACGGATGCCCTGGTGATTACGCCGCGGGTCTGCGGCATCTGCGGGCATGCGCACCTGATGGCGACCGTACGGGCGATCGAGGCGGCGTACGCCCAGGCGGGCTACCCCGTCGCGCTGACGCAAAAGGCGCAGCACATCCGGGAGCTGACGCTGGTCCTCGAGATGATCCAGAACCATTTCAAATGGCTCTACCTCGTCATCATGCCCGAACTGGGGAAGCTGGGCATAGAGGGCCTGGCCCCCACCCCGCTCAAAGGGGCCTATGCCGCGGCCCAGGCGACAAAGATCCTGGCACTCTTCGCCGGGCAGTGGCCCCACAGCTCCTACATGATCCCCGGCGGTGTTACCTGCGACCCGACCCACCTGGAGCGCATCCAGGCGGCCGGGCTGCTGGACGAGCTGATCGCATTTTTTGAGAAAGAGACGGCGGGAATCGACCTTGATACCCTGCTGACTTTCGCCTCCTGCCGGGAGTTCAACCCGCTGCAGAGTGATCTTGGGCGTATTGAGCGGGGATTGATCGATGCGGGGATGCACAAAAAGGGGATGGCATACGACCGGTTTGTCGTGCTGGGGGAGCACGGGTTCACGATGCCCGCGCGGCTGAAGCACACCCGTCCGATGAAGGCCGATCCCTCCCAGGTGTCGACGGAACCGGCGGTGTGCCGGGATGAGAAGAGCTATGCCCGCAACGTCCGCTACGGGAAACATTTTTATGAAGTCGGGCCGCTCGCGCGGATGATCTCGGCCGATACTGCCCTGATCAAAAATATGCACCGCCGCTACAAGGACAGTGTCTACACTCGGGTGATGGCCAGGGCATACGAGACGGCCGTGCTGTTGCAGCGGGCCAAAACCCTCCTGTCGGAACTGGAACTCTCCGACCCCTCCTATATGCCACCGGTGCCCCTTGAACGGATCAGCGCCGCAGGGGAGGGGATCGTCGAGGCGCCCCGCGGGCCGCTGATCCACCGTGTCCGCCTGGAGAAGGGGGTCATCGCCGAATACAAGATCATCACGCCGACACAGTGGAACCTCGGCAGTTCCGTGATGGCCGATCCCGCCCCGGCACAGAAGGCGATGGTCGGCGCCGCGGATATTGCCGAAGCCACGTTCATCTTCCGCAGTTTTGACGTCTGTTCGGTGTGTACGACGCACTGATCCCCGGGCGGCAAACCAAGATAAACTACTCCTATGTATATTATAAAAATTAAATATACTACTCCCTTTTTCACGCATTTTCCATTCTAATACATAAGTAACCATAGTAGAATACTAATGTATAAATTAAAGAAAAATATTTGCCCTCAAAGAGCCTGTTTTCAGGGCTTTGCCCGCTACTCTCTTCCGAACTGAAAGTATTCAAAAATAAAAACGCTTGACACTGAATGAATATTCATTTATAGTTTTTTCATTCCAAAAGGCTTTCCGGTTCGGATGACTTCACTTGCATCCGCTTGGAAGGGAAAGACCAAAAAAAACAGGCAGCGGAATTTTACTTTCTGCTGCAGAAAGGAGCTTGGAATGAAAGTGAATGCAATGTCCGGATACGGCAGCGACACCAACCAGACCCGGCTGCGGGCAGCCATCGTCGCACTGGCGGCGACGGCCTATCTGCATACGGGCAGCACTGTGTGGCTTCTCCTGCTGGCACTGGATTATTTCGTGCTGCTGAATGCGACGCCATGGATCAGTCCGCTGGCGCTGAGTGCGCGTGCCGCAACGCGCATCATACGTTTTGAGGAGCGCAGGGGTGACGCGGCGGAAAAACGCTTCGCCGACCAGATCAAGTTCGGTGTGACACTGGGAGCACTCGGGACGGACCTGGCGGGATATACGAACATTGCCGGGCTGTTTGCCGGCGGGTTCGCGATCTGGGCGGCGGCCGAAGCGGTGGATGACAGCTGTATGGGGTGTGCGCTCTACCGCTGGCTGAAACGGCATGAGATCGAGGTCGTGGCGCTGTAGCCACAACGGGTGCGCAGGTAGCGCAATAACCGTATTTCAAGGAGACGGCATGCATTACGCAACGAATGTAACGGAACTGATCGGCAATACGCCGCTGGTGAAGCTGAACAACGCTTCGGACGAAACGGACACGACACTGCTGGGCAAGTGTGAATTCATGAACCCTTCCGGGTCGGTCAAGGACAGGATCGGGAAGAACATGATCACACGGGCGTTGGAGAGCGGCCTTTTGAATAAACAGAGTGTGATCATCGAACCGACCAGCGGCAATACGGGGATCGCGCTCGCATCGATCGCGGCGGGGCTGGGACTGAAGCTGATCCTCACCATGCCGAGCTCCATGAGTATCGAGCGCCGGAAACTGCTCCTGGCGCTCGGAGCCGAACTCGAACTGACCGACCCCGCTGCCGGCATGGCCGGCGCGGTGGCACGGGCCAACACGCTTGCGGCCACGATCGAGAACGGGGTGATGCTGCAGCAGTTTGAGAACCCGGCCAATCCGGTCGCGCATATGGTGACGACGGCGGAGGAGATCTGGCGGGATACGGCCGGGAAGATCGATATCTTCGTCGCCGCCGTCGGCACCGGGGGCACGATCACCGGGGTGGGGTCGATCCTGAAGGCGTACAACCCGAACATCGAGATCATCGCGGTGGAGCCCGAGGACTCGGCAGTCCTCTCCGGAGGCCAGCCCGGAGCGCACAAAATCCAGGGGATCGGGGCGGGTTTCGTGCCCAAGGTGCTCGACCCCTGGGCCTACGGCGAGGTGTTGACCGTCGGTAACGACGAGGCCATGGCCTCGTCGCGGAAGCTGGCGCGTGACGAAGGGCTGCTTGTCGGCATTTCGTCGGGCGCGAACGTGCTTGCTGCCCGCAGGGTGGCGGCCCGGCGGGAGAACCGCGGGAAGATGATCGTGACGATGCTGTGCGATACCGGTGAGCGGTACCTGTCGACGCCGCTGTACGACATCGCGGAAGCCGAGTAGCGGCGATAACAACAGAAGGGCCGATATACGACGGCCCCACGAAAAGCGTGGTGACATTATGCAAGAAAAAGCCTATCGGAGTGCGGTGAAGACCCTCTCCTGGCGCGCGGTCGGCACCCTGGACACGATGGTGATCTCGTACCTGATTACGGGCAGCCTGGCAATGGCCGCCTCGATCGGTTCGATCGAGGTCTTCACGAAAATGGTCCTGTACTACCTGCATGAGCGGGCCTGGACGAGGGTCGGCATCGGTCTGCACCGGCCGACCGGCGATGATTATCAGATTTAGGAGATGGCATGCACAAGCACATTGAAACATTGAACCGCCGTCTGGCCGGAAGCAGCGCCGATGAGGTGCTGGCGTATTTCGCGCAGCAGTACGGCGGACGGATCGCGCTGGCCTCGAGTTTCGGCGCGGAGGACCAGGTGCTGACGCATCTGCTGCAGCCGCACCGGGAGCAGATCGGGGTTTTTACGATCGACACGGGCCGGCTGCCGTATGAGACCTACGACGTGATGGACAGAACGAACCAAAAGTACGGGATGAACATCGACGTCTATTTCCCCAACCCTTCCGATGTGGAGGCGCTCTACAAAACGCAGGGGATCAACGGCTTTTACGACAGCATCGAAAACCGTAAGCGCTGCTGCCAGGCCCGGAAGATCGCGCCGCTGAGACGCGCGCTTCAGGGTATGGAGGTCTGGATCACGGGGCTGCGGCGGGAACAGTCGCCGACCCGCGAGACGATGCGCCTGGTCGAGCATGACGAGGCCAACGGCCTGCTGAAACTCAACCCGCTCATCGAGTGGAGCGAGGCGGAGGTGTGGGAGCATCTCCAGGCCAATGGCGTGCCCTATAACCGGCTGCACGACCACGGGTATCCGAGTATAGGCTGTGCGCCGTGCACCCGGGCCGTCGTCCCGGGCGACGATATCCGCTCGGGGCGCTGGTGGTGGGAATCGCCCGAACACAAAGAGTGCGGACTGCACCGAAAGGAGTAAACAATGATTGACAGACAACGTCGCACCCATCTGAGGAAACTGGAGGCGGAGGCGATCCACATCATGCGCGAAGTCGCGGCCGAGTTCGACAACCCGGCCATGCTCTACAGCATCGGGAAGGACTCTTCGGTGATGCTGCACCTGGCGCTCAAGGCGTTTTACCCGGCCAAGCTGCCTTTCCCGCTGCTGCATGTGGATACGACCTGGAAGTTCAGGGAGATGATCGCGTTCCGTGACAGCCGGATCGACGCGCTGGGGCTGGAGCTGCTGGTCCACGTCAATGAAGAGGGCGTCGCCCGCGGTATCGGCCCCTTCACCCACGGCAGCGCGGTACATACGGACGTGATGAAGACCGAAGGGCTGAAGCAGGCGCTCGACAGATACGGGTTTGATGCCGTCTTCGGCGGCGCGCGCCGCGACGAGGAGAAGAGCCGCGCGAAGGAGCGGATCTACTCTTTCCGCGATGCGAACCACCGCTGGGACCCGAAGAACCAGCGCCCCGAGCTGTGGAATGTCTACAACGGCAGTATCCGCCGGGGCGAGAGTATCCGGGTCTTCCCGCTGTCGAACTGGACGGAGCTGGATATCTGGCAGTACATCTACCTGGAACAGATCCCGATCGTCCCGCTCTATTTTGCGAAGGAGCGCCCCGTCGTGGAGCGCGACGGCGTGAAAATCATGGTCGACGACGACCGGATGCCGCTGCAGGAGGGGGAAGCACCCCGCCTGGAAAGCGTGCGGTTCCGGACGCTCGGCTGTTACCCGCTGACCGGCGCGGTCGCTTCGACGGCGACGACGCTGCCGGAGATCATTCAGGAGATGCTGCTGGCGAAGACCAGCGAACGCCAGGGGCGGGTGATCGACAGCGATCAGTCCGGTTCCATGGAGAAGAAGAAAATGGAAGGATATTTCTAATGGAAGCACAAGAGAGACTGATAGCCTCTGACATCGAGCGCTACCTGCATGAACATGAAAACAAGGAGCTGCTCCGGTTCATCACCTGCGGCAGCGTGGACGACGGGAAAAGTACCCTCATCGGCCGGCTGCTGCACGATACGAAGATGATCTTCGAAGACCAGCTCGCGGCGATCACGAAGGAGAGCCGCAAGTCCGGAACGACGGGCGAGCGGGTCGACCTGGCCCTGCTCGTCGACGGTCTGCAAAGCGAACGCGAGCAGGGGATCACCATCGACGTCGCCTACCGCTACTTTGCCACCGACAAGCGCAAGTTCATCATCGCCGACACCCCGGGGCACGAGCAGTACACGCGGAACATGGCGACGGGCGCGTCGACCGCCGACCTGGCGATCATCCTGATCGACGCCCGTTACGGTATCCAGACGCAGACACGGCGCCATTCATTCATTGTACGGCTGCTGGGGATCACCCGGGTGATCGTCGCGGTGAACAAGATGGACCTCGTCGATTGCTCCGAGGGGCGCTTCGAAGCGATCCGGCAGGAGTATATGGCCTTCGCGGCGGGCCTGGACATCGCCGAGGTGTCGGTGATCCCGCTCTCGGCGCTGGAGGGGGACAACGTCGTGGAACGTTCGGCACGCATGCCGTGGTACGAGGGCGCGACGCTGCTCGAACTGCTCGAGACGGCCGAACTGGACACGCAGGTCGACGGGGCACCTTTCCGTTTTCCGGTGCAGTACGTTAACCGGCCGAACGCCGACTTCCGCGGCTTTGCCGGGACCGTGGCCTCCGGATCGATCCGCAAGGGCGACGCAGTGAAAGTGGTGCCGTCGGGGAAACGGTCGCGGGTACGTTCGATCGTCACCTATGACGGCGAACTGGCGGTCGCGGAGGCGGACAACGCCGTGACGCTGACCCTTGAAGACGAGATCGACATCAGCCGCGGCGACATCCTCGTCGGCGGCGACGCCGAGATCGCGCTTGCCGGGAAGCTCATTGCGGAGCTGGTCTGGATGGACGAGACGCCGCTCGAGATCGGCAGGACCTACACGCTCAAGCGCGCGGCGACAACGGTGGCGGCACGGGTGGAGGCGATCGACCACCAGTACGATGTCAATACCCTCACGGAGCATGAAGCGTCCGCCCTCGGGCTCAACGGGATCGCCCGGGTGCGGCTTGCCCTGGGGGCCCCGATCGCGTTCGATCCGTACGAAGCGAACCGTTCTACGGGCAGCTTTATTTTGATCGACCGCGTCAGTAACAACACGTCGGCCGCCGGCATGATCGTCGCGGCGGTGGAGGAGCAGGTGCTGCCGGAAACGGCGGCCGCATCGTTCGAGGCGGAACTCAACGCCCTGATACGCAGACACTTCCCGCACTGGGAAGCCAAAGCGATTGCATAGGAGGTGATGCATGGCATCCGAAACGAAAGCGCAGCGCGTGGAGCGCATCAAGCGCGAGAAGGACGGCCTGGACGTCATCGGCGCGATCGCGGAGTATGCCCGAAGCGGCAGCGACCCGCATCCCGACGATATCGACCGGTTTAAATGGTACGGGCTCTATACCCAGAACAGGAACCTCCAGGACGAGGCGGATCCGACGCTCTATTTTATGCTGCGGGTCAAGCTCGAGGCGGGGGAGGTGACGACCGATCAGCTCAAAACGCTCGGGTACATCTCAAACACCTATGCGCGGAGCACCGCCGACATCACGACGCGTCAGGATCTGCAGTTCCACTGGATCGAGGTGCGGCATCTGCCGGTGATATTCGCCCTGCTCGATCATGTCGGCCTCAGTACGAAGATGGCCGCGGGCGACTGCCCGCGCAACGTCGTGAGCTGCCCGGTGGACGGCATCGACCACGGGGCGGTTGCAGACGTGCGCCCGCTGGTCAGGGCGGTCAACGCGCTGTTCCGGGACAACCGTGATTTTTCGAACCTGCCGCGCAAATTCAAGATCGGCATCAGCGGCTGCCGCAACCACTGTATCTCCCACGAGATACAGGACCTGAGCTTTACGGCGGTCGACCACCCGTCGGGCCGCGTGCTCTTCGACGTCAGCGTCGGGGGCGGGCTGGCGAAGAACCGGCGCATCGCCTCGCATATCGGTTATGCGACGGCGGAACAGGTCGTCCCCATCGCCGAAGCGGTGGCGACCCTGTACCGCGACGGGGGGAACCGCGAAAACCGTTCCAAGGCCCGCCTGGGGCACCTTGTCGACGCCTGGGGGCTTGACGCCTTCGTCGCACAGCTTCATGCACTGCTGGGCTTCGAGCTGCTGCCGCCGCAGGCCCGGGCCTACACGCCCTATGCCCTGCGGGGCCATTTCGGTGCCCATGCGAGCAGCGTCGAGGGGAGAAGCTACATCGGCTGTGCCGTGACGTCGGGGCGCATCGGCGGGGGCGGGCTGCTGCGGCTGGCCAAGGCGATGCAGCGCCACCGTGCCGAAAGGGCCAAGTTCACGACGACGCAGAACCTCGTCGTGCTCGACGTCCCCGAGAGCCGGGTCGGTGCCATGGCCGGGGAGCTGGAGCAGGCCGGGCTGTCGCCCAACCCCACCCCTTTCAAAGCGCGGACGCTGGCGTGTACGGGGTTGAACTTCTGCAAGTTCGCCATCAGCGAAACGAAGGAGCTGGCGCGGGAGATCGTCGACTACCTGAATGCACGGTTCCCCGACTTCACCGAGCCCGTCTCGATCAGCGTCAACGGCTGTCCGAATGCCTGTGCGCATCCGCACATCGTCGACATCGGGTTCGTCGGGACGGTGCTCAAGCGCGGGGAGCGGCGGATCAGCGGTTTCGAGCTGATCTTCGGCGGCCACCTGGAGGGGGAGCGCAGTGCGTTCGGCGAAAAGAGCGGCATCAAGGTGGCGCCCGAAGAGGCGGCCGGGATCATAGAGTGCCTGCTGCTGCAGTATCTGGACAGCGGGTATGAAACATTCGGAGCATTTTTACGGGAGCAGGCTTATGACACAAGCGCTATTTCGGCCGTTGCTTAAACGGGGGAACCGCAAGACCTTCGTCGCAGAGCAGACGATCGGCCGCCACAAGAGACACTATTTTGACTACACCGCGTCGGGGCTGGCGTTCGAGCCCATCGAATCACGCCTGCGGGAAGTCCTCGAGACCTATGCGAACACCCACTCGAAAGAGGCGTCGATGGCGGCGGTGACGGAACACTACTATAACGGGGCCCGGGAGCAGCTCAAAACGCTGCTGGGGCTGGACGACGCTTTTGCCGTCCTGCCCTGCGGCTGCGGCGCGACGTCGGCGATCAAGCGCCTGCAGGAGATCCTGGGGGTCTACATCCCGCCCGCGACGCGAAAGCGCTGCATCGTGCGGGTCCGGCCCCAGAAGCGGCCGCTGGTCATCGTCGGCCCCTACGAGCACCACTCGAACGAGATCAGCTACCGCGAAGGGATCTGCGACACCGTGCGCATCGGGTTCAATGCCGACGGGGAGATCGACCTGGAGTACATGGAGATGCTGCTGCAAGCCAACCACCACCGGGAGGTGATCGGGGCGTTCTGCATCGCGTCGAACGTGACGGGGATCATCACCCCCTATCAGCGCATCTCGCGTCTGCTGCGAAAATACGGCGCGATGGTCTGTTTTGACGCGGCGGCATCGTCGCCGTACATGAACGTGCCCGGCAAACTCTACGATGCCATGTTCCTCTCGCCGCACAAGCTGCTCGGGGGACCGGGATCGTGCGGGCTGCTGGTCATCCGGAAGTCGTTCATCGACGAGGCGGTCGCGCCGACGTTCGCCGGCGGGGGTACCGTGACCTACGTGAACCGCAGCGAGCACCGCTTCATCAACGAGAAGGAGCGCCGCGAGGATGCGGGGACGCCGGGGATCCTGCAGCTCATCCGGGCTGCACTTGCTTACCAGCTGCGCAACGAACTGGGGCTCGCCTGGATCAAGAACCGCAAAAAACAGTTGACGGAGTACCTGCTTGCCGGGCTGACCGCCGTCCCGGGCTGTACGGTGTACGGGGACCTTGAAAAAGAGAACCTGGGGATCGTCTCTTTTAATATAGAGGGGATCGATCCGTATGCCCTGTGCGCCGGGCTCTCGGAAAAGTGGGGGGTCCAGACCCGGGCGGGCTGTTCGTGCGCGGGCCCTTACGGGCACGATCTGCTCGGGCTGGCCGATGACGCGGAGCTGGAGACGCGCCCGGGCTGGGTGCGCATCAGCATTCACTATTCACAGGAGGTCGGCGACATCGACTACCTGCTTGACGCGATCCGGAATACGATTCGGAGTTTAGGAGAAAACCATGAGAACGGTTTCACTGCCGGTGTTACTTAAACCCAAAGCGGGCCAGGTGCTCCTGGTCGGTGCCGGGGAGGTGGGGCTGCACAAAGCGGAGGTGCTCGAGGCCAACGGCATCGGCGCAACGGTCATCGCCCCTGCGGTCCATGCAGGGTTCAACAAGCTGACACTGCACACGGTCGTACAGAAGAGGCTGACGCGCAGTGACCTGGAAGGGGTCAGCGTGGTGATCGACGCGACCGGCGACGATGCGGTGACGGAGCTGCTGGTCGAGCTGAAAGCGGCGCAGGGCTTTTTACTCAATGTCGTCGATGTCCCGCCGCTGTGCGACTTCTACTTCGCCTCCCTGCTGTACTACGGGCCGCTCAAGATCGCTGTCTCGAGCGACGGGGCGAGCCCGACGCTGACACAGTGCGTCCGGGACAAGATACGGCGCATCCTGCCGTCACAGCTTGAACAGCTCGTACGGGAGAAAGCCGGTGAACGTGCCGCGGGGGTGATCAACGCCGCCGCGACGCGCCAAGCGGCCGGTCGCCTGCTCGCAGAAGTCTTCCTGGTCGGGTGCGGTCCCGGGGATGCGGAACTGTTGACACTCAAGGCCTACCGTATTCTGATGGAGGCGGATGTCATTTTGTACGACCATTTGGTCAGCGAGGAGATCCTGGCGCTGATCCCGGACAAGAGCATTAAGCGCTGTGTCGGGAAACGCAAAGGGCGCCACAGCCGTTCGCAGGAGGAGATCAACCGCCTGCTCCTGTACTATGCGGAGCGGGGCTACAGCGTTGCACGGTTGAAAGGCGGCGATCCCTACATTTTCGGCCGCGGGGCGGAAGAGGTCCTTTATCTGGCCGAAAAAGGGTTCCGTGTCAGCGTAGTGCCGGGCATATCATCGGCAGTCGCGGGGCCGGCGGGGGCGGGCATTCCCGTGACCGCCCGGGGGCACGCCTCCGGCTTTTCGGTGGTCTCGGCCCATGTGGAGGGGGGAAGGACGGAGTTGTCGTGGATCGGTCTGCTCGGCCTCCCCGGCCACACTACCGTGGTGCTGATGGGCCTGTCGCTGGCGGGGGCCATACGCGATGCCGCCTTGGCGCACGGTCTTGATCCGGCATTGCCGGCGGCGATCGTCTCCAATGCGACGCGTCCGAACCAGCAGACACGCGTGACGACCCTCGGCGGCCTTGCCGAATCTGCCGAGGCGACAGAAGGTCCGGCCATCATTGTTTTCGGCAGTGTCGTGGCGCTGCAGGCGCTTCTGCCGGGCTATCCGGAGGTTTTACAGAGAGCGGGGCCGGAAGAAGCGAACGTCGCCTGATCCGGCGGGAAAGCTCTACTGCAGGGCTTTTCAAGGGATTTTTGACGCGTGAAGCTAGTCCGGAAAATATATAGGAAATTCGGCAGGAAGGGCGCTATAGCCCAACTTTAGATAAGTTTAAGTTATTGACACATAGAATGGTGAATGATCATTCACTTATGAGGAGGAAATGATGGCGGAACGAATTGATGGGGTGCGGAAGCTCTTCACCTCGAAAAGTGCCAGGGTAGATACGAACAGAGGGGATCTCTATTATCAGCAGCTGTTCGATACGTGTCGGGCGCGTTTGGACGCGCTCCGGGAACAGCCGGCGGTGAACCGGCTCGACTTCGATGCACTGCTTACCGACGAGGGGCAGGACCGCCGTGACTTCATGAAGTGGGTCAGTGCGGTGACGGCGATGCTGATGCTCCCGCCGATGTTCACCCCGCTCGTCGCGGAAGCCGCCGAACTGATGAACCGTCTGCCGGTCGTCTGGCTCGAGCTGCAAGACTGTGCGGGTAACTCCGAAGCGCTGCTGCGCAGCGACGGGCCTAAGATCGATGAGATCGTGCTCGACATCATTTCGCTCGAATTCCACGAGTCGCTGATGGCGCCGTCGGGACACCAGGCGGAAAAACAGCTTGAAGACGCGATGGAGCACTTCAAAGGGAACTACCTTCTCTTTGTCGAGGGCTCCATCCCGGTCGGTGCGGGGAGAGACTGGTGTACCATCGGTGCTTCCGGTGAGACCTTCCTCGATCACCTCAACCGTGTCGCGGAAAATGCCGCCGCCGTCGTCGCCGTCGGCGCCTGTGCCACCTTCGGCGGTATCCCCGCTGCGGCACCGAACCCGACGGGCGCCGTCGGGGTAATGGATGTCGTCAAAGGCAAACCGGTGATCAATATCCCGGCCTGCCCGGCGAACCCGGCAAATATGGTCGGTGTCGTCCTGCACTACGCCCTTACCGGGCAGGTGCCGGAGCTGGATTCCCTGCTGCGTCCGAAATTCGCGTTCGGGTACCGTATCCATGACAACTGCGAACGCCGTGCGCACTTCGATGCCGGCGAGTACGTCGAAGAGTGGGGCGATGAGGGTGCGAAGAACAACTTCTGTCTCTACAAGATGGGTTGTAAAGGGCCGATGACCTTCAACAACTGTTCGATTGTCCGCTACAACGAGGGGGTCAACTGGCCGATCGGTGTCGGCCGCGGCTGTATCGGCTGTTCCGAACCGGACTTCTGGGACAAATACGCCTATGAACGCCCGATGGCCAATGCGAATATCAAGGCACCGACCGGCGGTGTCGAAAAGACCGTGGACGAGTTCGGTCTCGGGCTCCTGACGGCGGCGGGTATCGGTATCGGTATCCATGCGGTCGCCAGTGCGGTAGCCGGTAAGAGAGAAGAGGGAGGAGAAGGATAATGAGCAAGAGACATATTGTAGTCGACCCGATTACGCGGATCGAAGGACACCTGCGTATCGAGGCGGTGATCGACGAGAACAACACCATCGTGGATGCGTACAGCTCCTCGACGATGTTCCGGGGGATCGAAACGATCCTTCAGGGGCGTGACCCGCGGGACTGCGGTCTGCTGGCCATGCGTATCTGCGGCGTCTGTACCGGGACGCATTACCAGCGCTCCATCGAGGCCGTCGAAGATGCTTTTGACATTACGATCCCGAAGAACGCACGGATCGTGCGCAACCTGATCCAGGGGGCGCTTTACGTGCATGACCACCTCGTGCACTTCTACCACCTGCACGCGCTGGACTTCGTCGATGTCGTCTCCGCCCTCTCGGCCGATCCGGCCAAAACGGCGGAAGAGGCGCGTAAATGGGCCGGTGTCGCCGGCGTTTCCCCTTACACAGATGGGGAGAGCGAGTTCAAAGCGATCCAGGAGCGTGTCGCGAAGTTCGTCAAACAGGGACGTCTGGGGATCTTCGGTAACGGGTACTGGGGCAACAAGCACTACAAGCTGACGCCGGAGCAGAATCTGATCGGTGTGGCACACTACCTCCAGGCGCTGGACATTCAGCGCGACCTGGCGAAGATGCAGGCGATCTTCGGCGGGAAAAACCCGCACCCGCAGTCCATCGTCGTCGGCGGAGTCACCTGTGTCCAGGATATCCAGAACCCGGCGCGCATCGCACTGTTCAAGCAGCTGCTCAGCGACGGAACGAAGTTCGTGAAGCAGGCTTACCTGCCTGACGTTTACATGGCGGGAACCATGTACGCCGACGAGGCGACGGACTCCAAAGCGACGTTTACGGAACTCATCGGCGGCAAAGGCGTCGGCGGGACCGGCGGCGGGCTGCTCAACTACATGAGCTACGGCGACTTCCGTCTCGACGATACCGGGTTCTACAACGCGAAAACCCTCTTCCCGAGCGGCATTGTCTACGGCGGCGACCTGAGCAAGGTCGAGGCGGTTGACCATGAGAAGATCGCCGAGGACGTGACGCACTCCTGGTACGAAGGGAGCGAACCGCTGCACCCGTACGACGGGCAGACGATCCCGAAATATACGGGCCTCGACAAGCGCGACGACGGCATCGCCTACCTGAAGACCGGTGAGAAGTACAGCTGGATCAAAACGCCGATCTATAACGACACCCGTGTCGAAGTCGGTCCGCTGGCGCGGATGGTCGTCGGGGTGGCGAGCAAGGATGAGCGTATCACGAAGTACGTCACCAATTTCCTCAAGCGCGGCAATCTGCCGGTGTCGGTCCTGTTCAGTACGGTCGGCCGTACGGCGGGCCGGGCCATCGAGACCGAACTGATGGCGGATGTCATGATGGAGTGGGTCGACGAACTCGCCGCCAACGCGGCGGCCGGCGACCTGCGCACCTGGACGGAGTTCGACTTCGACCAGGTGAGCGTCAAGACCAAGGGGATGGGCCTGGCCGAAGCGCCGCGCGGCTCCCTGGGACACTGGGTCCGCGTCGAGGACGGGAAAGTGGCCAACTACCAGGCCGTCGTTCCCTCCACCTGGAATGCTGGTCCGCGGGACTATAAAGGACGGATGGGTGCCTATGAGGCGAGCCTGATCGGTACGAAAGTGGCCGATCCGGAACAGCCGCTCGAGATCATCCGGACCATTCACAGTTTCGACCCCTGTATCGCCTGTGCGGTGCATGTGGTCGATACCAAGGGCAAATCGTTGGGTGTGTACAAGCTCGACAGCCAGTGCAGCATCTAAGGAGATCCCATGAAATCCGGACGTAAACAGGTTAAGCGGATGACGGGCGCGATGCGCATCATCCACTGGGTCAACGCGATTTCGATGGTGGCTGCCGTGATCACCGGGCTCTATATCGGGGCGCCGTATTACCAGACGCTGATCGCCGACGGTGCGGTGGACAAATATGTGATGGCATGGAACCGGTGGGGGCACTTTATCGTGGCGATCATCTTTGACGTCACCTCCATCATTGTCGCCTATCTCTATTTTTTCAGCCGTTTCGAGAAGCCGTACAAGAAGCTGATCCCCACCGGCAGAAACGTCGTTGAGTTCGGGGAGGTCCTTTTGAACCTTGTCACGCTCAACCGGCGCAAGAAGTTCGATTCGACGCACAGTGACAGTTTCAATACCGTCTATTTCACGATCTTCCACCTGCTGCTGGTATGGATGCTCTTTACCGGGCTGCAGCTCTATGTCCACGGTCTTGAATCCGGGCAGAGCTCCATCGGGGCGTGGTGGCCGGCGCTGCTGCACCTTGCCACCGACTGGACCATCCCGGTGACGGGCGGGACATTGATGGATGTGCGTGTTTCGCACCACGAGACGATGTGGCTCATCGTCACCTGGGTCGCTTTCCATATCTACTACCAGGTATGGCGGACGATCTTCTGGAAAGAGGGTGACATCGCCATTGTCTTCGGCGGCAGCAAGTTCGCCAAAGAACAGGAATCCTGAACCGCGGGTTTTCCCTCGCGTTCCGGGGACCCCGGGACGTTTTCAACCTCCCAAACTATGCTAAGATAACAAGGTTTCATCCCGCCAAGGGCGCATGATAACCGTTCAAAGGACCCGACTATGGCCTTCGTAATGGAACTGCAGAGCAGCTCGTCCCAATTCTACCTGCGCAACTGTATCGCCGGGATCGCCCGCGAATTCGGCGTACCGGCCAAGCTTGTCCAGTCCAAAGGGACGCTCTCCTGTGCATTTGCTTCGGACCACCCGCAACTGGAGGCGTGTATCGGCACGATCGCCGAAAGGCTGCCCGCCTCCTGGCACCTCAGCGGCAGCCGGCATTATGAGGCGGAGGGGGAGCCGGATGCGCTCCCGGAACTGGTCGACGCAGCCCCACTGGGCCTCGGACTCTGTCCCGCATGCCAAAAGGAGCTCTTCGACCCTTCGTCACGCCGCTACTACTATCCCTTTACCCACTGCGCGCAGTGCGGGGGGCAGTACGCCTTTTTCGAAGCCTACCCCTTTGAACGCGCCAACAGTGCCCTCTCCTACCTACGCCCCTGCGCGGCGTGTGAAACGGAGCAGGAGACGCACGGCCGCCGGGAGAGGGACCACCTCAACAGCTGCCACGCCTGCGGCGTGCCGGTGCGGCTGGAGAGCGGCGGGCGCGAGCGCTACGCCAATGACGCCGGCAGTTTCAGAACGATGTTCGAGGTCGCGGCCAAGGCCGTTGCCGACGCCAAGTCGCTGCTGGTCAAAACGACGATGGGCTACCGCCGTTTTCACAAGAGCCCGGAGGGACTCCGCAACGCCGTCGTTCTGATGATCGACGCGGAGAAGATCACCGACCACCTTTCCCTGATCGGGGAAGAGTTCCATGCGCTGCTGGGTATTGAACGCCCCGTGCTGCATGTGTCGGTCAAGGGTCCGGAACTGCAGGCGGTTATCGGCCGCACCGCCGATGTGAAATACCCCGACGACGGCTTTACGATCCTGCTGGCGACGGAGCTGAAGCGCCTGGGGATGGCGTATGTCTTCTACGAGGAGGCGGAGGCCAAGAGCGAAGCGGACCTGCGGATGGAGTACGACCTGGAGCTCTCCTCCCAGAGCGACCAGCGCCTCTTTATCAACAAGGATGTGCGTTTCGTCGCCGCCGGCGAACGGGTGAGTTTCCCGTCGCGCATGATGCCGGCGTCGCAGACCCTCGGGATGGCACACGGCCTGGTCGGGGTGCCCGAAGGGGAGCGTGTCGTGTTCGACCGGCCGGAGCATTTCGGCAGTGTGACGGTGGAGAACGCCGTCGTGCTGGAAGGGGAGTCGGAGGAGCAGTGGCATACGCACCAGCGCCCCGCGGCGCAGGACGAGGCGTCGTTCATGTCGGTCGTCGCCGAACACGGCCTCTTCGGGCAGAAGTGCGTCGGTGCGCATTTTGACGACGAACCCTCCTTCCTTTACTACGACGGGCGCAAAGTGATCCGGCTGGTACCGCCCATCGCCTTCGCGCCCGGGGGATTGCTGGAGAAGATCGCCTCCCTGCGCGAAGGTTCCGACCGGCTGGTGCAGAACTTCCAAAAGGCGCTGCCCGGCGCCTATGCGCGGGTCGACGCGCTGCAAGAGCGCAGCACGACGAGCCTCTTTGAAGCGGCCGCCGCCGTGTTGGAACTGGAGGAGGAGAACTTCGCCGGGGTCAGCAAGGCGGCGCTGGGCTTTTACGGGAAGGGCGGGGTGCAGGTCGATACGCACGTCAAGGACAACCGCTTCGACCACGCGGCCTTCCTGGCCAGCCTGGTCAGTTACCGCCTGGCCGGGGTGGAGAAGGAGATGATCGCTTACTCCATCTTCGAATCCTTCGGCGATTACTTCAACGACCTGATGCAGCAGATCAAAGGCAAAACGAAAGCGGAGCACTTCATTCTGTGCGGCGCACATTTTGCCCAGCAGTCGCTTTTCAGCCGTATGCAGCGCAATCTGAAGGCCTCGCCCCCGCTGATGAATGTCAACTATCCGATTGGCAGGGAGAATGCCGTTGTCGGCTGCGTCTACCTCTAAACGCCTCCGGTTCCGGATCCGCGGTATCGTCCAGGGGGTCGGTTTCCGCCCCTTCGTCTACCAGCTCGCCGTCCGCGAAGGCGTGGGGGGCCATGTGCTCAACGACGGTGACGGCGTTGAGATCGAGGCGGAAGGTTCCCCGGATTCGCTGGAGGCGTTCGAGGCGGCATTGACGGCCTCCCCGCCGCCGTTGGCGCGGATCGATGAGCTCCACCGCGAGACCCTGGCCCCTCTCGGGGAAACGGCTTTTGCGATCCGGGGATCCGAGAGCACGGCGGCGAAGACGATGGTCTCGCCGGACATGGCCGTGTGCGATGCCTGCGCCGCCGAGCTCTTTGATCCCGCCAACCGCCGCTACCGCTACCCGCTGATCAACTGCACCGACTGCGGCCCGCGCTACAGCATTATCGATGCACTTCCCTATGACCGCCCGCAGACCTCGATGGCCCCTTTTTCCATTTGTCCGCAGTGCGCGCAGGAGTATAACGACCCGGCTAACAGGCGTTATCACGCCCAGCCGATCAGCTGTTATGAGTGCGGTCCGCACCTGGTACTGACCGATCCCGCGGGTGCGCCGATCGGGATGGAAAACGAGAGCATTGAGAAGGCTGCGGCGCTGCTGGCTGAGGGCCGGATCGTCGCGGTCAAAGGGCTGGGGGGCTTTCACCTGATGTGCGATGCGACGGACGGTGCCGCCGTGGCGCGCCTGCGCGAGCGGAAACGGCGTCCGAGCAAACCGCTGGCGGTGATGTTCCCCTCCCTGGAGATGATCCGTGAGGCTGCGGAACTGAACGAAGCGGAGGAGCGGCTCATCCTCTCCAACACGCGCCCGATCGTCGTCGTACGGAAAAAGGAGGGCCTTGCTTTCGGGGAGCCGATCGCCCCGGGCATCAACCGCATCGGTGTCTTCTTGCCCTATACGCCGCTGCACCTGCTCCTGATGGATTCCTTGCAGCGTCCCGTTGTCGCGACCAGCGCCAATATCAGCGAGGAGCCTATTCTCACCGATGCGGCGCGGCTGCGGGAGAAGCTGGGCAGCGTCGTCGACGCGGTGCTGGACGTTGACAGGGAGATCGTCAACGCCTGCGACGACAGTGTCGTGACCGTGGCCGGTTCCCGCACGCTGATGCTGCGGATGGCGCGGGGCTACGCTCCAAGGAGTCTGCCGCTTCCTTTTGAAGCGCCGGGCAGGATCCTCGCCGTCGGGGCCAACCAGAAGAGTACCATCGCGCTGGGGTTCGACAAAAACATCG
This sequence comes from Thiomicrolovo sp. ZZH C-3, assembly GCF_054862725.1. NCBI lineage: Bacteria > Pseudomonadati > Campylobacterota > Epsilonproteobacteria > Campylobacterales > Sulfurimonadaceae > Thiomicrolovo > Thiomicrolovo sp. ZZH C-3. Next base: position 19,765 of record NZ_JBTKXX010000001.1, on the reverse strand, counting down.
TGCTTTCGCCGCACATCGGCGATCTCGTTTCCGTCGACGCCTTTGAGTATTTCGAGCGCACCCTCGAAACCTTCAAACGTTTTTACGCTTTCGAACCCGATATCGTTGTCTGCGACCTGCATCCGGGGTATGAAACGACCAAGTGGGCGGAAGCGTTCCACGCTGCGCACCCCGGCACGGTGCTTCTGCGGGTGCAGCACCACTATGCCCACGCGCTGGCCTGCATGGCCGAGTACAATCTGGAGGAACAGGTGCTGGCGTTTTGTTTCGACGGTACCGGCTACGGGAGCGACCAGGTGAACGGCGAAGCCGGAGAAGGTCCCCTGGGGTACGGGACACTCTGGGGCGGCGAGGTGCTCCTGGCCGATCCGCAGTCCTATGAGCGGGCCTACCATCTCCGCCCCTTCCGGCTGCTCGGCGGGGAGCAGGCTGTGAGGGAACCGCGGCGGGTCGCGTTATCGCTGTTATTCGAGTGTTATAGCCTCGATGACGTCCTTGCGATGGCCCATCCGACGGTCGACAGTTTCACGCCCGCGGAGATCAGGACGCTTCATACCATGTGGCAGCGCGGGTTGAATGCGCCTTTGAGCAGTTCCGTCGGGCGGCTCTTTGACGCGGTGGCTTCGCTGACGGACACGGCGCAGACGCTGGGCTATGAAGGAGAGAGCGGGCTGCTGCTGGAGGCGGCGGCCGAAACGGCGCAGCCCGGGGAGTTCGCCTTCGCCGTCGAAGCGGGGGTGATCGACTGGGAACCGCTGCTGCGCCGGATGCTGGAGGCGCCCGATGGCGCGGCGGCCGGGTTCCACGCGGCGCTTACGGAGCTCATTGTGACGATCGCGGAGCGTCATCCGGGCCTGCCGGTGGTGCTCAGCGGCGGCGTCTTTCAGAACAGGACGTTGACGGCCATGGCCTGCGCGGCCTTTGAGCATAGAGGAATCCGCTATTATGTCCAGCGCGATACGCCCATCAATGACGGGGGCGTCGCCCTGGGACAGCTTTACTATGCATTGCACCAAGGAGGGAAGGGATGAACCGCATCGCGCTGATCGGATCGGGAAACGCATTTTTCAAAGATGAGGGGATCGGGCTCTATGCGGCCAAATACCTCAAAGAGAACTACACCTTTGAACCGGGTGTCGATATCGTCGACGGCGGGACGCTCGGATTCGGCCTGATGCCGCTGCTGCAGGAGTATGACGAGGTGCTCATCGTCAATACGGCCTCGGACGAGGATGTGCCCGCCGGTACGGTGACCGTGCGCGACTGCGATACCTTCTTGGAGGGGTCGCTCATCAAAAAAACGGCGAACGAGGTGGAAATAGCGGAGATGCTGCAGATCTGTTCGCTGACGGGCAACATGGCCGAAACCTCCGTCGTCAGCATCGTGCCCGAGGACATCATCTCCGTCGAAGTCGGGCTTTCCGCGCCGCTGCGTGCCGCCTGGGAGCGCTACATCGACACGATAACGGCGCGTTTGGCCCACGCCGGCGTCGTCTGCACGAAGCGCACGGAAGGCGGCATGACGATGGAGACGATCCTGGAGACCTTCGCCTCCCCAAGCGTCGCCCTGGGCCGGGGTTTTTAAGAGACGTCGGAGGCCTGGAAAGCCTCGATAACCTCCGCAAGCGAGCTTCCCGGGTCACGCCGGTGGGCCGCGATCCCCGCGTTTTGCAAAATCTTCAAGGCGTTCCCGACATAGCCTTCAAACGCGGCGGTCAGGGAGGGGGAGAGCCCGATGCGCACTTCCACGCGTTCGGGCACGATCCCCAGTACGCTCGATTCGGGCTGCGGCCTGCCCATCAGTTCCAGCATATCAAGGCACTGGATCACCCCCACTTCGTGCGCACCCCCGTTTCCCAGACCGTAACCGGTGAGTTCGGATGCCGGGATATGGTAGATACTGCCCGCATCATCTTCGATGTCGATCGCATCGAGGATCAGCACGCGCTCATGTTCGATAAAGACATCGAGGAGGTTGATCCCTTCGACCCCGCCGTTGATAATGCGAACCGGGGGCTCAAAGCGGTAGTTGGCATCGAGGTAGGCGGCGGCGTAGACGGCGATACCGTCGTCATTTTCGAGAATGTTGCCGACCCCCAGGACGGCCGTGGTCGCTTGAATCATTCGAGTTCCTTGAAATAGTAGTCAATCAGCAGCTGCTCCCGTTCGGAGACGGGGTGGTTGAACTTGAACTCCATCTCTTTGAGATAGAGGGGGAAGCTTTCGCCCGACACCCCCCGGTAGCGGAGGATGTTCGCCTCGAAGTACTCCCAGAAGCGGACGATGTTGTTATGCCGTGATGAGATCTTGATGAGGCGGCTCTGGCGCCGGAAGCGGGCGAACTCCTCCGCGTAGACGGATTCGAGGTCGTCCTCGATGAACTGGTTGCGGAACTGCTGCAGGGAGGGCATGACGATGGTATAGAGATGCCCCTCGTAATCGAAAGTGAGGAAGTTGTGGGCATCGAACACGGCGTTTTTGCGCCGGCGCTTGGCCCGTTCAAGGTAGAAATACTCCTCGTATTCGCACGAGAGGTGCCGCCTGGCCTCATACTCATCTTCGCAGATACGGGCGCAGAGCTGCCTGAACTGTCCGAAATAGCGGTGCACGGAGACGTAGGAGAGCCCCTGCGCTTCGGCGGAGACGCTGGCATTTTCATCCCGTGAGAAGCCGGCGATGAGTGTACGTATCTTTTCGACGCGCCCCGGACTCACCTTTTTGCGGCAGCGCCCGCACTTGTAGCGGCCGTCCCCGAGGCGGTAGATGCTTCCTTGACAGTAGGGGCAGTGTTGCAGCGAAGACATCCTTTTCCTTTCCCGGTTCCAAAGGTGTATAAGAGTGACGTTTTTTTAGTTTAATTTTACATAACCAGACTATAATTAATATAAAACTGAATACTTATTCATTTGCAGAAAGAATAACGCAATGAAGTCGGTAGGATAACTGCACCGGTCCGTCAGGTGATAGATCGGCGGAACCTGCAGATATCCCCAGTCTTTTTGGGCAATGGCGTCGCTATCATCCTCTGATGAGAAGCGGCGTTTGTTTCTTTATGAGAGAATACCAGATATTAAGAAAGACCCCGGGTTTATACGGGTTGAGAAGGAGAAGACATGTGTAAAGATTGCGGCTGCAGTGTGACGGAGCATTCACACGGACACCATCATCATGATCACGACCACGATCATGACCATGACCACCACGGGCATTCGCATGCCCATCAGGCGGCGCACGAGACGCTGCACCATAATCCGCAGCTCAATGACAAGAAGACGATCGATGTCATTACAAAGATCTTGGACAAGAACGACCACGAAGCGGGCCATAACCGTGCCCACTTCGACGGTCACGGGGTACTGGCGATCAATCTGATGAGCAGTCCGGGCAGCGGGAAGACGACGCTGCTGGAGCAGATGGCGGAGCGCGCCCCCTTCCGTTTCGGCGTCATCGAGGGGGACCTGGAGACAAGCCGCGACGCGGAGCGCATCAAAGCCAAGGGCATCCCCGCCTACCAGATCCAGACAGGAAGCGCCTGCCACCTCGATGCCTTTATGGTACACGAAGGGCTGCACGATATGCCGCTGAACGACCTGGATATCTGTTTCATCGAAAATGTCGGCAACCTCGTCTGCCCGGCCAGCTATGACGTCGGTTCGCACCTGAACATCGTGCTTGTCTCCGTCCCCGAGGGGAGCGACAAGATCGAAAAGTACCCCGTCATGTTCCGCCAGGCGGACCTGGTGCTGATCACGAAAACCGACCTGCTCCCCTATTTCGACTACGACATCGAACACGAAAAAGCGGAGGCGCGCAAGATCAAACCGGGGGTCGATATCCTGGAGGTCAGCACCAAAGACGAAGCGTCCGTGCAGCGTGTTATCGAGTGGATCGAATTCAAACGCAGGATGAGGAGCTGATATGTGTCTCTCTATTCCTTCAAAGGTTGTTTCCGTCGACCGTGAGAAAAACAGCGCCGTGGTCGATACGATGGGTGTCAAGCGCGAAGCGGGGCTGGACCTGATGGAAGAGGGCAGCGTCAACGTCGACGACTATGTCCTTATCCATATCGGTTTCGTGATGAACAAGATCGACGAGGAGGACGCGCTCGAATCGCTAAAGGTCTATAACGAGATCCTGGCGAAGTTGGACGAAGAGGAGCGCTCGCGTGTCGTCTTGGAGGATGACAACTGCGAGAACAGGGGTGCACCATGAGCGAGCTGAAACTCAAGGACCTTTACGACGGCTTCAGGGACCCCGCGACGATCCGGATGCTGGCCGCCCAGATCGGGGAGGGCGCGAAAGCGCTGCATGAACCGCTGCGGATCATGGAGGTGTGCGGGGGGCATACGCATACGATCATGAAGTACGGGCTGCCCCAGCTGCTGCCGGACAATATCGACTTTATTCACGGCCCCGGCTGCCCGGTCTGTATCATGCCCAAAGAGCGGATCGATCACGCCATCGCCCTTGCGCGGATGGAGGATACGATCCTGGTGACACTGGGCGATATGATCCGCGTGCCGGGTTCACAGAGTTCCCTGGCCGCCGAACGGGCCGCGGGGCGGGATATCCGCCCGCTCTATACGCCGATGGACGCCCTCAAAATAGCGAAAGAGAACCCCGACAAGCGGGTGGTCTTTTTTGCGATCGGGTTCGAGACGACGACGCCGATGACGGCGGCGCTGCTGCATGCGGCGATCGCCCAGAAGGTCGAGAACCTCTATTTTCATATCAACCATGTGCTCGTCCCGCCGGCGATCGACGCGATCATGAGTGACGGTCAGGCGAAGATCAACGCCTTTATCGGGCCTTCGCACGTCAGTGTCATCACCGGGGCGAAGATCTACGCCCCGCTGCCGGTGAAATACGGCACCCCCGTCGTCGTCTGCGGTTTCGAGCCCGTCGACGTGATGCAGGGGATCTTGATGGCGGTACGGCAGCAGGCGGAGGGACGCGCCGAACTGGAGATCGAATACTCCCGTTCGGTGACGATGGAAGGCAACGTCAAGGCTCAGCAGCTCATCGACACATACCTGCAGCCGCGCAGCCATTTCCGCTGGCGCGGGATCGGGGACATCCCCGACAGCGCCCTGGAACTTCGGGAAGAATTTGCCTATCTCGATGCGGAAAAAGTGTTCGCGGAGGTGCTGCCGACGGAACCCATCGACGACCACAAGCTCTGTATCTGCGGTACGATCCTCAAGGGGCTCGCCAAGCCGATGGAGTGCAAAGTCTTCGGGACGGCCTGTACCCCGAACAGCCCGTTGGGCAGCTGTATGGTCAGCTCTGAGGGGGCGTGCAACGCCTACTATCGCTATGCGGGGGTGCTCGGATGAAACAGGTACAACTCAGCCACGGCGGGGGCGGGGAGGAGACGAACAAGCTTATCCACGACCTTTTCTACCGCCATTTCAAAAACGACATCCTGATCAAGGCCGAGGATGCGGCGGTGCTGGAGACCGAGGGGAAGATCGCCTTCACGACCGACAGCTTTACGGTCAGCCCGCTCTTTTTCGAGGGGGGAGACATCGGGAAGCTGGCGGTCGCCGGCACGGTCAATGACCTGGCTATGATGGGGGCGAAGCCGCTCTACCTCAGTTCGGCCTTTATGATCGAAGAGGGCTTCGCTTTCGAGGAGCTGGAACGCATCGTCGAAAGTATGGCCGAGGAGCTGGCGAAGTCCGGGGCGAAGATCGTCTGCGGGGATACCAAGGTCGTACCGCGGGGGAGCGTCGACAAGCTCTTCATCAATACGGCGGGAATCGGCGAGGTCATGCGTGAAGGGATCTCTTCACAGGCGATTCAGGAAGGCGACGTCATCATCGCGTCGCGTGATATCGGGCGCCACGGGGCGACGGTTCTGATGGCCCGTGAAGGACTGGAGGTCAGTGCCGATCTCGGCAGCGACTGCGAAACGCTCTGGCCCGCCGTCGAGGCGCTGCTGGCGGAAAACATCTCCGTCAGCGCCCTGCGTGACGCGACCCGGGGCGGTCTGGCCGCCGTGCTGAACGAGTGGGCGGAGAACAGCAATGTCTGCCTGGAGATCGAAGAGGCTGCGATCAAAGTCAGCGATGAGGTGCAGGGGATCTGCGAAATGTTCGGGTTCGAGGCGACGGACCTGGCCAACGAGGGGGCCTTCGTTGCCGCCGTCGCGCCGATGCACGCGGCCTTTGCCGTGAGCGCACTGCAGCGGTTCGGGTTCTGCCGTGACGCGGCGGTGATCGGCCGGGCGACGGCGCAGTACCCGGGCAAAGTGGTTCTGCACTCCGCGTTCGGCAGCCGCCGTTTCCTCGACCTGCCCAAGGGCGAACTGCTGCCGAGGATCTGTTAGGAGAGTGCCATGCATGATGAAGCAAAGCGGTGCAGCAAAGCGGAACTGCGCAATGGAGTGAGCACAAATGGAGTAGGCGTAGCCGAGGACAGTATAAATATTTTGCATGGAGGTTTCCATGCATGAATATTCCGTTGTACAGGCTTTATTGGAACAGGTGGAGAAACATGCCGCCGAGAACGAAGCGGAACGGGTGACCAAGGTGGTCGTCAAGATCGGCGTGATGAGCGGCGTGGAACCGCACCTCCTCGAGATCGCCTTCAACACATTCAAGGAGCAGACCGTCTGCGACGGGGCGGATTTCGTGATGAACATCCAGCCCGTCACCCTGACCTGCCGACAGTGCGGGAGCCGAAGCGAGCTGGAGAAGGTCTGGTACCGCTGCCCCGCGTGCGAGAGCCTGGAGGTCGACGTTGTCGACGGCGAAGAGATGTATCTGATGAGTTTGGAAATGGAGTAGACCATGCAGGAAATCTGGGAAAACTATATGAAACCGGTGGATGGAAACCCTGCGACCGTGGCATTCAATGCCGAAGTAGCAGATACGCTTCCCAACGAGACGTTGGGGCACGTGGGTTTTCTCAAGCTCCGTTTGAACGGGCCGACGGCCGAAGGGTTCGTCGCCGATAGCGAAGCGGACACGGTCAAAGAGATCGAGGACCGGCTGGAGATGGAGGCGCTGCGTTACCGCGTCGGCAAATATGTCGGGCGTATCGTCTCGGGGGGCGAGGTCCACTGCATCTATTACCTCAAATACGATTTTGAATGGCCCGACGTCATTGCCGCCACGATGGGGGCTTTTACGGACTACACCTACGAATACGGCTCCCGGCTCGATACGGAGTGGGAGGTGTACCGCAAACTGCTCTTTCCCACGGACCGGGAGTGGCAGCTGATCCAGAATCACCACACCTGCGACCGGCTCAAAGCCGCCGGGGACAATCTCCGCATCCGCCGGGCGATCGAACACCGGGCCTTTTTTGCGAAACATGAGGGGCGTGAACGCTTTGTCGAGCGTATCAGTGCCGAGGGCTTCAAAGTGCAGGCTGACGCTCCGCCGCAGCAGGTCAGCCCGCCGTTCGGTGTCCAGTTTTACCGCATGGATGCACCGTTTTACTACGATATTGATGCGGTAACACTGCAGATTATTGCTTGGGCGGAAGCCTTCGAGGGGCAATATGACGGATGGGAAACCAGTTTGGTAAAACAGTAATTATGTCGTCAAATAGACGAAAATGTCATACAATAGACAAAACAGAAGGAGCTACTATGGAACGCGAAGAGTTGCTGGAACAGCGGAATGAACATGAACTGCCGACACCGGCGGGAATGAGCCGGCGTGATGCGCTCAAGCTGATGGGGATCTCCCCGGTCGCGGCGTCCGTGCTCGCCTCGACGGCACCGGCGGTCTCCGCGGAAGCGGTCGATGTGAAGGGGAAGATCGTTATCGTCGGCGGCGGCTCCGGTGCCATCATGGCCCTGGCGCGGCTGCATCGCGCGATTTCGAATCCCGATATCACGATTATCGCGCCCAACGAGGTCCACCTCTACCAGCCGGGACAGATCTTCATGGCTGCGGGGCTCTATACCCATGAGGATGTCGTCAAGCCCAACAGCGACTTCATCCCTGATGACGTGACATGGATCAAAGATGAAGTGGCCAGCTTTGACCCGGACAACAACCGGGTGACGACCCGTGCAGGCGAAGAGGTCGCTTACGACTACCTGGTCGTCGCGACGGGTATCGTCTGCCACTACGACGCCATCAAAGGGCTCACCGAGGCCGACATCGGCACGCACGGTATCTCCAGCGTCTACCTGAACAACCCCGAAGCGGGGACCGCGAAGGGTGGGGAGATCACCTGGGAGTGGTTCAACGATCTCAAAGCGGCGGCGAAGAACGGGAAACCGAAGGTCATCTATACCCAGCCCAACACGCCGATCAAATGCGGCGGCGCCCCGCAGAAGATCCTCTACCTCAGCGCCGATTACCTGAAGAAAGAGGGGCTCTCCGCCGAATACGCCTTTACGACATCGTTCCCGAGCCTCTTCTTCCTGAAGCCGATCGACGAGGCGCTTAGTGAGGCGCAGAAGCGCTATGACAGCATCACCAACTACTTCAGTCACCACCTCGAATCGATCGATGTAGAGGGCAAGGTCGCGACCTATATCCACGCCTATGATGAAGAGGTATATGACGAAGACTTTGATACCTATGAAACCGTGAGCAAATCCGACCGGATCGAGATGCCGTACGACTTTATCCATATCGTGCCGCCGATGAGCCCGCCGGATGCCGTGGTCAACTCCCCACTGGCGGGAGGCGACGGCTGGCTCGAGGTGGATAAATACACCCTGCAGCACCCCCGTTTCCCGAACGTTTTCGGTATCGGGGACGTCTGCGGGATCCCAATGGGGAAAACCGGCGGATCGGCACGCCACCACGGCCCGGTGCTGCAGGACAACCTTCTTGCGGTGATGCAGGGCAAAACGCCGAAAGAGAAGTTCGACGGCTACACGGTCTGCCCGCTCAAAACCGAGTACGGCGAAATCATCATGGCCGAGTTCAACTACGAGGGCTTTGCGCCGACGATCCCGTTCCTGGCGCCGGAAAAACCGCGCGTAATGTGGTGGTATTTCGACGTATACATGCTCAAACCGATGTACTGGTACCTGATGCTGAGGGGGCTGATGTAGCCTTTGCCCCCCTCGGGCATGCAAAGTTAATGAAAATTGATGTATAATGTGCCATGAATAACACAAAGATTGTGGCCAAAAAACAGTTCGGCCAGAATTTTCTGAAAGATCAGAGCGTTTTGCGCAAGATCATCGAAGCGATGCCCGGAAGCGACAGAAACGTCGCGGAGATCGGGCCTGGCTTAGGTGATTTAACTAAGTTTTTAGTTGATGTCAAAAGCGTCGATGCTTTTGAGGTCGATACCGATCTATGCAAGCACCTGAATGAAGTTTTCACGGATGAGATCACTACCGGTCGACTGACGCTGCACTGCGGCGACGTCCTCGAGCACTGGAAGAGTGAGCTGCTTGATGTTCCGTACGAGTTGGTGGCGAACCTGCCATACTACATCGCGACGAACATTATCCTCAAAGCCCTCGCCGATCCGAAGTGCGAATTTCTGCTTGTTATGGTTCAGCGTGAAGTGGCGGAGAAGTTCTCCGCTTCACCTGGAGAGAAGAACTTTGGTGCACTCAGTGTGATAGCCCAGAGCGTGGCAGAGGTCAGTATCCTCGTCCATGTCCCGCCCGAAGCGTTCACCCCGCCGCCCAAAGTCGATTCCGCCGTCCTGCTCATGAAAAAAACGGCGAATCGGGCGTCAGACGCGTTTGAACAGATGCTCAAATCCGCATTTGCCCAGCCGCGCAAGACGTTGCTCAAGAATCTCTCCGCACGCTACGGAAAAGAAGAGGTCCTGGCCGCACTATCCTCTCGCGGTTACCCCTCTACCGTTCGTCCTCACCAGATCTCGACAGCAGACTATCACCAACTCTATACACAATTACATTAACAGTGACGCCCGAGGGGCGTACTGCAAGGAGTTAGGATGTCAGAAGAAACACAAGCCCCTGTCGCAGAAGCGAAGAAAAACAGCGAGAACAAGCCGGCGCAGAACCGCGACGGCTCTCAGCGCCGCCGCTCTTCCAACCGCAGCCGCAGCCGCAGCCGCCAAAAACCCAAAGAGGGTGAAGCGAAAAAAGAGGGCGAAGGCCAGAGCCAGAACCGCAACCGCGGTAGCCGCGGCGGCAATCGCGGGGAGAACCGTGGCGAAAACCGCGGGGAAAACCGTGGCGAAAGTCGCGCGAAAAGTGGTGGCGGACGTTCCGGCGGCAACCGCAACCGCCGCCGCAACGCCCCGGCACCGACGGAGCAGAGCCTGCTGGAGAATGCGCGCCAGAACGAGGCGTCGCAGCGCGTCCGTGTCAGTCCGTATACGAAGATTGATGCGGAGGTGAAGGCGAAGGTCCGTATCACCCCGCTGGGCGGTCTCGGCGAGATCGGCGGAAACATGATGGTCATGGAGACGGATAACGAAGCGATCCTGATCGACGTCGGGATGAGTTTCCCGGACGAAGAGATGCACGGCGTCGATATCCTGGTACCGGACTTTACCTATGTCCGCGAGATCAAGGATAAGATCGTCGGTGTCATCATTACCCACGCCCACGAAGACCATATCGGTGCGGTCCCTTACCTCTACAAAGAGATGCAGTTCCCGCTGTACGGTACGGCGCTTCCGCTGGCGATGATCGGCAACAAGTTCGACGAACACCATCTCAAAGAGTTCCGCCGCTACTTCCGCCCGATCGAGAAGCGCGTCGTGTACCAGATCGGGAACGATTTCCAGGTCGAGTGGATGCACATGACGCACTCCATCATCGACTCCTCTTCTATCGCGGTGACGACAGAGGCGGGAACGGTCATCCATACGGGTGACTTCAAGATCGACCATACGCCTGTTGACGGATTCCCGGCAGACCTGCACCGTCTGGCGCACTATGGCAGTCAGGGCGTCCTGGCACTCCTGTCGGATTCGACGAACTCGTACAACAAAGAGATCACGCCGAGCGAACTGACGGTCGCCCCGGCGCTGGACCGCGTCTTCTCGAAAACGAAAGGGCGCATTATCCTCTCGACGTTCAGCTCGAACATACACCGCGTCTTCCAGGCGATCCAGGCGGGGATCAAATACGGGCGCAAGGTCTGCGTCATCGGCCGTTCCATGGAGCGCAACCTCGAAGTGGCGATGCAGTACGAATACATCAAGCTGCCCAAAAACATCTTCGTCGATGCGGATGACGTCAGCCGGATGAACGACAAGGACGTCCTCATCATCACCACGGGTTCGCAGGGAGAGCCGAACTCGGCACTGTTCAGAACGGCCATCGGCGAGCATCGCCACATCAAGATCAAGCCGGGCGACCTGATCATCCTCTCTTCCCGGGCGATCCCGGGCAACGAGGGCTCCATTTCGCAGATGCTTAACCACCTCGAGCGTGCCGGCGCGACCGTTGCCCGCGATCGCGATCTGCACGTCTCCGGTCACGGCGGGGCGGAAGAGCAGAAGCTGATGCTGCGTCTGGTGCAGCCGAAATTCTTCCTGCCGATCCACGGCGAATACAACCACGTTATGCGCCACAGAGAGACGGGAATCGCCTGCGGGGTCCCCGAGCGCAACATCCATCTGATGAGCGACGGCGAGTGTGTCGAAGTGACGCCGAAGTATATGCGCAAGGTCAAAACCGTCAAATCAGGCAAGACCTACATCGACAACCAGAGCAACAACCTGATCGAAGACGACATCGTCATCGACCGCCAGAAGATGGCAACGGAGGGGATGGTCATGATCGTCGCCCAGGTCAGCAAAGCGGATTCGCACCTGATCTCCAAGCCGAAGGTCAGCAGTTTCGGTCTGGTGCCGGACAAGCAGGACAAAGCGTTTGCCCAGGAGATGGAAGATGTCCTGGAACACTTCCTGACCAATCTCAAGCCGGGGATCATCGAAAACCCCAAAGCGATGGAGAACGATCTTCGTCAGGTCGTCCGCAAGCATATCTATCGCAAAATGAAAAAGTACCCTCTCATCACCCCGACCATCTTTGTGATGTGAGCACCGTAAAGAAAACGCCAACTGCTTGGCGTTTTTAGGTGCGAAACCATAGGCGATGTCCGAAGGACCGCCGAAGGCTTTCAATCGATGGAGCCAACTGCTTGTCGTTTCGGCGAACGAAACCGCAGGCGTTGTGCGAAGCACCGCCGAAGGCTTCAAATCAAAAAAATAAACCTTTTAAGCAAGGGTGACTAACGTCACGCTTGCCCGAACGATGCAGCACAGCAGAATTCCGCAGCATAGCGAGGACAAACCACGGGCGATGTCCGAAGGACCGCCGAAGGCTTCTAATCAACAGTAACAACACCGCTTGTATGACGCGATGTGCCGATGAAAACTTCGTCACAACCGTTGTGACGCAACTATTTCTCCGCGAACACTCTCCTTCATAAATCAAGACAGAAACGATACGGTGATAATAAGTAAGCAGTTCCGTGCCGGAATCATCCGGTTAAAGGGTGTATTCCAGTCGCTTTTTTGAACACATCGTTGGCCCTTGTTCTCAAAATACCCCACGGTAGATCGATGAAAAAATACACAGGTTATTCACAGCGTGAAGTATAATAATTATTTATTATATATTTTTCTATATAGGAGCAGAAAAGGGCTTAAATCAAGCTTTTTTCAGAGGCCGCGGAAAAAGAAATTTCCGGGCGAAAAGAGGGAGAATCAGTTCCCGCGGGAGCCGGGTTTGATCGCTTCGCTGCCGGCCTTGCACATCGGGCACTCTTCGGGGGCGTACATCTCGAAATCGAAGTCCGCCAGGGCGAAGAAGGGGAGGTCGCCGGGGAGTTTGCAGCTGGGCTTTGCCTCGATGCTGCTGTGCTCGCGGCGGCAGAAACCGCGGTTGGCCAGGGCGGCGAAAGCCACGACCTTCGCCCCGAGCCCTTCGACGGCAGCGGCGGCTTCCATCGCGGAGCCGCCCGTGGTAATGATGTCTTCACAGATGAGGATGGTTTCCCCCTCTTTGACGTCAAAACCGCGGCGCAGCGTCATTTCGCCGCCGACGCGTTCGGTGAAGATGTAGCGGGCATCCAGGGCCTGGGCCAGGGCGAAGCCGGCAATAAGCCCGCCGATCGCCGGGGAGCAGACGGTATCGATCTTCACACCGCTGGCTTTGATCTGGTCGGCCAGGGCTGTGGCCAGTTTCATGGCCGTTTTCGGGTCCTCGAGTACTTTGGCGGACTGGAGGTAGAACTGGGAGTGGTTGCCGGAGCTGAGCTTGAAGTGGCCCTCAAGCATCGCGTCGGCATCGAGGTAGATCTGTTTGATGTCCATACGCTTACACCGTCAGGATGGCTTGTTCTTTTTGCTTGATGATCTCGTCGATCTTTGCCACCATCTTGTCTGTGATCTTCTGGATATTGTCCTGGGCACGTTTGGAGTCGTCCTCGGTGATCTCTTTATCTTTCTCAAGCTTTTTAACCGCGTCGTTGGATTTTCGGCGGTCGTTACGGACGGCGACTTTCGCGTCTTCGCCCATTTTCTTGAGCTTTTTGACGCTCTCCTGGCGCTGTTCGACGGTCATCGGCGGGAAGAAGAGCTTGATCTGTTCACCGTCGTTGTTCGGGTTGACGCCGATATTGGCTTTGGCGATGGCGGTTTCAATGTCGCCCAGCAGCGGTTTTTCCCACGGGGAGACGGTGATCGTCGTCGCATCCGTGGCCAGGACCGTCGCGACCTGGGAGAGGGGAGTCGCCGCCCCGTAGTAGTCGACCTTGATGCCGTCGAGCACCTGTGTCGTTACTTTCCCTGTCCGGATCGTTTTGAACTGGCTTTGCATGTGCTCGATCGCACCTTCCATGTCCATTTCGCACTCTTGATAAATTTCGTCAAGCATTCTTACTCCTTTACTAAGATGATACTCTCTTGTTTCCGGCCGACCCGGAGAAAGACCCGGCTGCGCGGCAAAGCGAGCTTCACATCGGTTTTCACGCGGATCTCACCGTTTTCGATGGGAACGCGTACCCACTCCCCGCCGCTGATAAAGTATTCGGCTGTACGGTATGTCGGTGCAATTTTAGCGTGTATTTCTTTTAATCTGCCATCTTCAGGCCAGCGCAGCGGGGCGATCCACTCGGTGTCCAGGCGTTCGATTTTCAGTTTTTGCGCTATCAGGTTTTCACCGGTCAGCGCGGTCCGGTCAAGGTCGTGCGGGTCGCTGTTCGCGTTGACCGCGCCGCTGTTCTGGTTGAGGATCAGTTCAAAGCCGTAGTCGGCGATGCCCGCCTTGACCTCGGGATTGTATTCGCCGTAGGGGTAGGCGTAGTAGCGCGGTACGCGGCGGAGCTCCTTGGCAAAAGAGCGCAGCCCCCGGTCGGTGTCGTCTTTGAGCATGTAGGGGACGAGGTGGCACTCATGGCGGTGTCCGTAGCCGTGCAGCCCGAGTTCGCCGTACTGCGCCGTATCGCGGATCTGATCCCAGCTCATGAAGTCACCGTAGTGCTTGTCCGCCGCCGCGACATAGACAAAGAGTGTAAAGGGGTAGCCGTACTCTTTGAAAACCGGCAGCCCGTTCTCATAGAAGCTTTTGTAGCTGTCATCGATGGTGAGCACGACCCATTTGTCGTCGATGGGTTCGTGCGTTTTGAGGGCCTTGGCTAGGCGGGAGAGGGGGATGACTTTGTAGCCGTGCGCTTTGAGATAGTCGAATTCGGCGCGCAGTGTCTGAACGGAGGTGTTGGTCGCGGCATGCTGCGCATCGCCGAAACGGTGGAAGACGAAGATGTGCGCGTCCGCAAAGAGTACCAGCGGCAGCAGCGCAGTCAGTAGGAGGCTGCGCATGGCGGGTTAGTTGGAAGTGTTGGCTTCGGCAGCAGGTGCCGCAGGTGCAACGGCGCTTTCTGCTGCGCTCGGAGCGGCCGCCGTGACCGGTGTGACGATCTCGTCAACGACGGACTTGTTGGCGGCCTGCGCGTAGAAGTAACCCAGGGCAATCGTATTGGCTACGAAAAGGAATCCGAAGACGAAGGTCGTTTTCGCCAGGAAGCTGCCGGGCCCTTTGGCACCGAAAACGGATTCATTGGAACCGCTGTAGGCTCCCAGACCGATGCTGGAACTTTTCTGCAGCAAGACGACGATGGTCAGCAGAATCACCAGCACGACCTGTACGATCAGCAAGAAAGAAGTCATTGTTATCCTTAATCATTCGCTTTAAAGTGGCGAATTATAGCGAAAAAAACCCTATTCCATAATGGGCACGGGAAGCTTCGCTATAATTCGGGGAAGAAAGCCGTGGAGAGATTTTGAAAAAAGCAATCATTGTTTTACTGGCACTGTTGATGGTTTTGGTGCTGGCCCTCGTGGTCATCGTGCCGGAGAAAAAGGTACAGACCGGTAAGGCGGATGTTATTGTGACGACGTTTGCGCTTTACGACATTGCCCGTCACCTCCTGGGGAAGGATGCCGAGGTGGCCATGCTGATTCCGTTCGGACGGGACGTACACACCTTCGAACCGACGCCGCAGGATATGATCCGCGTCCAGAAAAGCCGGCTGTTTCTCTACAGCGGGGCCGGCCTTGAACCATGGACGGAGCCCTTTGAATCGTTCGGAAACGCCACGGACATGAGCCGGCACGTCCGCTTGCATGCAGGGGGACACGCGCACCACGATCACGGGGAGGAGCACGACGACGATCATCACGGCGCCGACCCGCACTACTGGCTCGATATCGACAATATGATCGCCCTTGTGACAGCATTAGAACAACTGTTCACTTCGGCGTTTCCGGCTGTGGATGCCGGGACATTCCGGGAACGCGGCGCGGCTTATATCAAACGGCTCGAGACCCTAGACGCACTTTACCGCAAACGGTTGGGTGACTGCCGGCTCGATACGATCGTCGTCAGCCACAACGCCTTCGGCTACCTTGCCGAACGCTACGGCTTCCATATTGCCGCCGTAATGGGCCTCTCTCCGGATACGATGCCCGATGCGAAAACGATGGCGCAACTGACCGATATAGTACGCGAGCACGGTATTAAAACGCTTTTTTACGAATCGTTCGTCAGCGATAAACTGGTGGCATCTTTGGCAACAGAGACGGGCGTGCGGGTGGATGTGCTTCAGCCGCTGGCCAATATCACCGCCGATGAGATCGGCGCAGACTATTTCCGCCTCATGAACGCCAATCTGCTGAAGCTGTATGACGCATTGGAGTGCCGATGACCTTTGAACCGGCCGTCTTCGAGGTCGAACATCTTCACTACAGTGCCGGCGGTCAGACGATCCTTATGGACGTGTCGCTGAAGGTCCTGCAGGGGGAGTACTGCGCGGTAATCGGTCCCAACGGCGGCGGCAAGACGACGCTGGTACGGCTGCTGCTGGGGCTTCAAAAACCCTCCGAGGGAACGATCCGCCTTTTTGGCGAGCCGCAAAAGCAGTTCCGCCACTGGGCGCAGGTGGGGTACGTCCCCCAGCAGGTGACGCAGACGGACCGCCTTTTCCCCGGTACCGTCGAAGAGATCGTCCGTATGGGGCGCATTTCCGGGCTCGGGTGGGACAAACGGTGGCATGAGAACGACCGGCGTATCGTCGAGCGGGCCATGGAACGGATGGAAGTGACGGGTTTGCGGCAGAAACTTGTCGGCGAACTCTCCGGCGGGCAGCGTCAGCGGGTCATGATCGCCCGTGCACTGGCCTCGGAGCCGAAAGTGCTGATCCTCGACGAACCAAATACCGGGGTGGACCAGCCTTCGCAGCAGCGCTTTTACGCCCTGTTGCGCCAGCTCAACCGCGAAGAGCGTCTGACGATCCTTTTTGTGACCCACGACATCGGTGTCATTGCAGACGACATTGCGCGGGTCTTTACGGTCAACCAGCGGCTCTCAACCTGCAACGATCCGAAAACACTGCTCAGCTGCGAAGGCATGAGTGAACTTTACGGCATCGATGCGCACCTGCTCAGTGCGCATCACCGGCACTGACGAGGAGAGAGGATGCTGGAACTGTTCCAATACCAGTTTATGGTCAATGCGTTTCTCGCCGGGATCATGATCGCACTGCTTGCCTCCTTCAGCGGGGCCTTTGTCGTCCTTCGCCGCTACGCGCTGCTGACAGAGACCCTGGCACACTCGGCGCTGGTTGGGGTCGCCGTCGGGATCCTGACCGAGACCAACCCGGTCTGGATGGCGGTGGCTGCGGCACTGCTCAGTGCATGGACCATCGAGTACCTGCGCAGCTTCTTTCACCTCTACTCCGATGCCGTCCTGGCCATTTTCCTTTCGGGCTCGCTTGCGCTGGCCGTCATCATCGTTTCACTCGCGGGTGCATTCAACAGCTCGCTGTTCAGCTACCTCTTCGGCTCCATCCTCTCCGTCTCCAGGGAGGAGGTCTGGACGATCTTTGTCGTCGGTATCCCGGCCCTGGCGCTGCTGGGCTACTTCTATAAAGAGCTCTACTTTATCGCTTTCGATGAGGAGGTCGCCAAAACGGGCGGCATTCCGGTGACCCTGCTGAACTTTATGCTGGTGAGTATCGTTGCCGTCATCATCGCGCTCTCCATCCGTATCGTCGGGACCCTGCTGATCGGTGCCCTGATGGTCATCCCGACGGTCGCCGCCCTGCGGTTCCGCCAGGGCTTCTCCGTGACGGTGGGGCTCTCCGTACTGTTTGCACTCTTTTCCGTGGCGGCCGGTATGCTGCTCTCTTATGCTTTTGCACTCCCCAGCGGGGCTACCATTGTCATGTGTGTCCTGCTGATCTTCGTCATCTCCCTGGTGATCAACCGCCGATGAACGTTCAGAACGAGTTCTCCCGCTATG
This sequence comes from Thiomicrolovo sp. ZZH C-3, assembly GCF_054862725.1. Classification (NCBI taxonomy): domain Bacteria; kingdom Pseudomonadati; phylum Campylobacterota; class Epsilonproteobacteria; order Campylobacterales; family Sulfurimonadaceae; genus Thiomicrolovo; species Thiomicrolovo sp. ZZH C-3. The sequence continues at coordinate 2,043 of NZ_JBTKXX010000001.1, read as the reverse complement.
CCGACCATTACGGCAGCTATAACGTTATTCAGAAGAAAGTGGCGCAAAGACTGGTCGGAGGGGTGAAGGATGCACCGCAGCATCTGCTCGATATCGGCTGCGGGCGCGGTGCTGTCGCGGAACAGATAGGGTGGCCCTATCAGCAGCTTGTCGGCATCGATTTCGCGCCGGGGATGCTGGCCCTGCACCCCCAGGGGGAACGGATCACCTGCCTGCAGGGAGACTTCGACGATCCCAAGCTCTACACCGCGTTGAAGGCAACGCATTTCGACCGTATCTTTTCCGCGTCCGCCCTGCAGTGGTCGCCGGACCTTGCACACACCTTCGCGCTGATCCGTTCACTGAATGCGCCGGTCTCCCTGGCGATCTTCACGGCCGGAACGTTCGGGACCCTTTTTAAAACGGCAGGGCTGCCGCCGCTGCTGAGGAGCGCCGGCGAAGTGGAGCGGCTGGCAAAACGCTTTTTCAATGCCTCGTGCGAAGTGGTCCGCTACTCCCTTGCCTTTGACAATACCCGTGACATGTTCCGTTATATCAAGCGAAGCGGGGTCAGCGGGAACCGGAACGTGCTGACCTATAAAGAGACGAAACAGCTGATGGAGAATTATCCTCTGGACCGGCTGGAGTTCGAGGTGCTCTTTATTCAGAGCTGAGCAGGTGCTCTTTTTCCAATGTATAGAGTTCGTAGCGGATCTGCTTGAACGTTTCCGAGAGGGCAGGGTCGACGATCTTATACATCTCCTCCAATACCCGTGACGACTCCTGTGCCCGTTTGTAGTTGGCGATGAGGATGCTCTCTATCGAGGAGCGGTTCAGTTCGCTCTTGATCGTCGGACGCAGTACATCATTGACGCTGTCCCGGGAAGAGAGCAGGTTTTGCAGATCATCGATACGGCTGCGGTGGCGAAGGGCTTTGAGGCTGGAAGCGGTTGTTTTGTCGTTTTGGAGATAGCGGGCGATATCCTCGATAACGCGGATGCCCTCTTTGAGACGGTTGAGGTTGGCGTCGATCACCCGAAAGAGATCGGGTGAAAGGGCGTCAGTCTTCGCTGCCACCGAAGATGCCCAGGAGCTGGAGCAGGTTGACGAAGATATTGAAGAAGTCGAGGTAAAGGGCGACAGCCCCCTCGATCGGTGTTTCATACATTCCGCGTACGATCGCCTGCGTGTCGTAAACGACGAAGATGCTGAACAGGAAAACCGCTGCGGCGGAGATGATGACGGCCATCATCGGGCTTCCGAGGAAGATGTTGACGATGGAGAAGCCGATGATCACCAGCAGGGCAATAAAGAGCGGCTTGCTGAAAGAGGTGAAGTCTTTCGTCGTACGGATGGCGTAAAAGCTCATGGCCCCGAAGATGACGGAAGTCATGGCAAAAGCGTTACCGACGATCGTCGCACCGCCGGACATACTGAGGATAACGGAAAGCAGCGGTGCGATCATCATACCGGTTGCAAACGTGAAGGCAAAAAGCAGGATCAGGTTGAGCCCCTGCTTGTGCTTGGCAAAATGCAGGCCGATCAGCAGGCCGATGACCAGGAAAAAGAGCGGCCAGTGCATGGCCTGAAGGGTCCCGGCGATCGGAATCCCGACATAGGAGCCGACTGCCGCAGCCATCAGAGAAGCCGCAAACAGTTTGTAGGTCTCTTTTACAAAGGAAACGACCTGTGTATCACTGCGGTTGGCTGCGTAGTGGTCCGCTGCCCTGCCGCGTGCATATTCTCTATCATAAAGTCCCATAGTCTATACCTCTATATATTGGAGTTTGATTTCTGAACTATACAAGGTTCATGTCAAACAGATAGTAAATAAAATCAGGGCGTTTGGCGTGAAAATATCGGTTTATAGTGGCAGGGAGGGCTTCGGTGTATAATTTTGTAACAAAAAAGGGGTGAAAAAGGGCCGAAAAAAAGAAATTCGACATTTTTTGCAATTCCTTCCGAAAACCTCTTGACATTGCTTTGAGAATCCCCTATAATTCCCGTCCACAAACGATGAGAGGCATCGAAAGAAGCCGATCAGCCGGGTCTTCGAGTTGAAGA